>NZ_BMVV01000019.1 GCF_014650895.1 Streptomyces omiyaensis | reverse complement strand
GTCCTCCACCACGGCCGCATCGCCGCCGAAGGCACCGCCGACCAGCTCAAGCGCCGGATCCCCGGCGGCCACGTCCGCCTCCGCTTCACCCACCCCGACACCTATCGCAGCGCCTCCGACGCGCTGGGCGAGGCGACCCGGGACGACGAGGCACTGACGCTCCAGATCGCGAACGACGGCAGCCAGCGGGCGCTGCGCACGCTCCTCGACCGGCTGGACACGGCCGGCGTCGAGGCGGACGAACTCACCGTCCACACCCCCGACCTCGACGACGTCTTCTTCGCCCTCACCGCCACCACCGTCCCCGCCCAGCCGAAGGAGGCTGTCCGATGAGCACCCTCTCCCTCGCGGTCCGCGACTCGTCCACGATGCTCCGCCGCAACCTCCTGCACGCCCGCCGCTACCCCTCCCTCACCCTGAACCTGCTCCTCACGCCCGTGATGCTGCTCCTGCTCTTCGTCTACGTCTTCGGCGACGTGATGAGCGCCGGCACGGGCGGCGCGGACCGCTCCGACTACGTCGCCTACCTGGTGCCCGGTCTGCTCCTGATGACCATCGGCTCCACGGTGATCGGCACCGCGGTCTCGGTCTCCAACGACATGAGCGAGGGCATCATCGCCCGCTTCCGGACGATGGCGATCCACCGCCCGTCGGTCCTCGTCGGCCACGTCGTCGGCAGCATCCTCCAGTCGGTGGCGAGCGTCGTCCTCGTCGGCGCGGTGGGCGTGGCGATCGGCTTCCGCTCCACGGACGCCACCGCCCTGGAGTGGCTGGCCGCCTTCGGCCTCCTGGTCCTCTTCGCCACGGCGCTGACCTGGATCGCGGTCGGCATGGGCCTCGTCTCCCCGAACGCCGAGGCGGCGAGCAACAACGCCCTCCCGCTGATCTTCCTGCCGCTGATCTCCAGCGCCTTCGTGCCGATCGACTCGATGCCCGGCTGGTTCCGGCCGATCGCCGAGTACCAGCCCTTCACCCCCGCCATCGAGACCCTCCGCGGCCTCCTCCTCGGCACCGGGATCGGCCACAACGGCTGGCTCGCGGTGGCCTGGTGCGCCGGCCTGACCGTCCTCGGCTACGTCTGGTCGACGAAGACCTTCGCCAAGGACCCGGGGTAACCGGCGTGCCGGTCCCCACCGGCACCCGCCTCCCGCCCCCGGGGCGGCGCCTCCGACCCACCGTCGGGAAGCGCCGCCCCGCCGGCGTTCCCGGGGCGCTGTCAGTGGCCGCTGCCACGATGTCGGGGACCGAGCGCCACTGATCGAGGAAGGCACGCACGCCATGGGGACCTGGGACATCGGACCGTTCGACAACGACCACGCCGCCGACTTCTCGTACCGGGTGGACGCCGCGCCCGCGGAGAAGAAGGCGGAGGTGCTGCGCGCCGCCTTCCGGGAGGTGACGGGGACCGGGACGGAGTACCTGGACATGGACCTGTCGGTGGAGGCGATCGCGTCGGCCGCGCTGGTGGCGGCGCAGTGCCCGGGCGGCGAGCCGGTGACGACCTCGTACGGCCCGAAGGAGCCCCTGGGCGAGCTGCCGGTGTCCCTGCGGGCGGAGGCGGTGGCCGCGCTCGACCGGGTCCTCGCCGAGCCGTCCGAACTCCTGGAGCTGTGGGAGGAGTCGGACGGCGAGGAGTGGAAGGCGGGGGTGCGCGCGCTGCGGGGCGTGCTCGCGGGCGCCTGACCCGGAGCCCGGTCCGGACCGGGCGCCTGCGCTGGAGTTCCTTACGGGAACGGGGGGTTGCCGATGGACGGGACGACGTGGGGCCTGGTCGTGGAGACGACCGTGGGGATCGGGGAGCGGAAGCACGTGGAGGCCACCGTGGTGGCGCACGTGACCGGTTCGCGCGAGGAGGCCCTCGCGGAGCTGGAGCGCCGGGCGAGGAGCTACTCGCCGTCGCATCCGCTGAGCCCCCGGCGCAGCCGTCTGCTCCGGCAGGGGGACGGTTTCCTGCTCGTGGTGGACGGGGCCTGGCAGTCGTACGTCACCCGGTTCACGGTCGCGGAGCTGCTGGTGGACTCCGCCGCGCCCGCACCCGCCCCGGAGCCGGATCCCGGGCCGGTGGAGGAGCCGGTCGCGCGGGACGCCGACGGGATACCGGTCCGGCCCGCGTGGCTGGGCCGGACCGACCTGTCCTGAGCCTGACCGGACCGCCGGCGGTCCGGTCAGGCGCCGCCGCCGAGGGCACGGCGCAGACGGCTCCTGGAGGGCGGTCCGGCGGCGGGCGTCTCGCGGGCGTACTCCAGCTCCGCGACGGAGATCCGCTCGTGCGAGGTCTCGGTGACGGAGGCGCCGGCGGAGGCGTCCCAGGAGGCGGAGCCGGTCTCCACCAGCCAGTTCGTCGGGGAGGTCCGGAAGACGCGGCGACCCCGCTCCTCCGAGGGGTGGGTGCCGGTGCGGGCCAGTTCGGCGGCCCGCTCGATCGCCCGCTCCCGCCCGCCGTCCACGGGCAGCGTGGCGACGAGTTCCCACTCCCGGTGCGCGTAGGTGGTCCGCTCGACCAGGATCCACCACTCCCCGCCGCCGTCCATGCCGCTCCCCTCCGTCACGTCCGCGTCCGGCGCGCCCGAGCGTAGCCGACGGCTGCCGTCCGGCGCCCCAACCCCCGCGCGCCCCGCCCCTCTTGGACTTCCGGGCGAATCCTTGGATCCTCCGCCGGTCGGCGGGACACCGGCCCCGCCCGGACCCGATCATGGCCCCATGAACGACGAGACCCCGCCCCTCCCCCTCGCCCTGGAATGGGTGACCGCCCCCGCGTCCTGGTCGCTGGAGGACGACGTCCTGACCGTCACCTCCGGCGCCCGCACCGACCTGTTCACCGATCCGCTGGACGGCACCCGGCGGCAGGACGCGGCGCTCGCGCTGACCGTGCCGCCGGACGGGGACTGGCAGTGGTCGGCCCGGGTGCGGGCCGGGCTGCGGGACGCGTGGGACGCCGGCGCGCTCGTCGTCCACGCCGACGTCGACCACTGGGCCAAGCTCACCTTCGAGCGGGCCCCCGACGGGACCCCCGGCGTCTTCTCCGTCGTGACCCGCGGCCGCTCCGACGACGCGATCGCCGCGCCCGTCGCCGTGGACGCGCTGTGGCTGCGGATCAGCCGGACCGGCGAGCGCTTCGCCTTCCACTCCTCCGAGGACGGGAAGCGGTGGAGCCTGGTGCGGCAGTTCGCCCTCGGTGCGCCCGGCCCGGTGCGGGTCGGGCTCGCCGCCCAGTCGCCCGTCGGCGAGGGCTGCCGGGCCGGCTTCGACGACCTCCGCCTCGTCCCGACGACCCTGGAGCACCTGTTCGACGGACGGTGAGGCGTCCGCGCGCTACGCTCCCGCCCATGACGAGCGGCGGAGCGTGGCGCGCGGAGGCCGTCGGCCACCGGAGGACCGAGGGGGAGCCGCCGTACGAGCGCGGCCCGCGCCCCGGCGAACCCCTCGCCCGGCGCGGCGGGTTCGCCGTCCACGGCGCGGTGGGCTCGGTCCGTGCGACCGACGGCGGCCGCACCCTGTGGACCCGCTCCTTCGCCGGCCGCCCCCACGCGGCGCACCTCTCCGGCGGCCGGGTCCTCGTCACGACCGACTCCCTGGAGTACACGCCGTGGGGCCACCTCGGCCCCGCGCTCCTCCTCGACCTCGCCGACGGCCGCCTCGTCGCCACCCTGCGCGGCGCGACCGGGGCCGCCCTCGGCGGCGGCCGCTTCCTGCTGGGCCTGGAGGGGTACGACGTCTTCGAGACCGTCGCGTACGACCGGGACGGCACCGAGACGGACCGCTGGGCCTCCTACGGGCACTACGTCGTCGGCACGGGCGTCCGCGTGGTCGAGGCCGACCGGCGGACCCCGACCTCCAACCGGGTCGTCCGGCTCCTGCCCGGCGGCGTCGTCACCCCCGGACCGAAGCTGAGCGACTCCCTGCCGCCGGAACCGGTCGTCCTCCCGGACGGCACCCTCCTCGTCCTCGACGGCGGCGCGATCCACGCGGTGGGACGCGGCCTCGACCGGACGGTCCTCGCGGAGCTGCGGCCCCACGAGGACGCCCGCGCGATCCGCACCCTCCGCAGGGACGGCGACCGCCTCGTCGCCGTGATCGCGGAACCCCGCGCGGCCGGCACGGCCCGCTGGACCGTCGACACCTGGACCTTCCGGCTCACCTCCCGCGGCGCCGGTTCCTGACCGCCAGGACGACGGAGGCGACCGTCAGTCCCACGGCGGCGACGGCGAGGACGAGCAGCCCCGGGTTCACCCACGCGGGCACGATCTCCTCCCCCGCGCAGACGAGGCTCACCGGCAGCGCGGAGCTGGAGTCCGGCACCGCCATGTGCCCCGCCTTGAACCAGCAGGCGTCCTCCGGCTGGAGGAAGGGCATGTACGAGAGCCCGTACAGGTGCAGCGCCCCGCCGAGCAGGTACGCGAGCAGCGCGAGCCACGCGGCCTTGCGGGCGGCCGAGCGCGGCGGCCGGACCGCCGGACGCCGGTCCCGCCGCGCCTCCCGGACGGTGATCCACGCCCACGTCGGCAGGAAGACGGCGAGGATCACCATCCCTATGAGGGTCACCGCCGCTCAGCCCCCGACGCGCCCCTCGGCGGCGGCCCGCACGAACGCGGTGAACGCGGCGGCGGTGGCGAGGAGGGCGGGGCCTTCGGGATCCTTGGAGTCACGGACGGCGACGTGAGCGCTGAGATCGGCGACCTCGACGCAGTCGCCGCCCGTGTTGCCGCTGTACGAGGACTTACGCCAAGGCGCGCGGTTCAGATCCGCGTTGGTCCCCATAACGTTCCTCCATCACACGCAAGATCAGTTCCGCCGAATCCTCCACGGAGAGGGCGGAGGCCTGCAAGCCAGCGTAACGAAGTGCAGCTTCCTTGACGGTCTCCGGATTGGCCGTAGTGTGCCCTGCGATGAGGTCCTCCGTGTAGACGACGTCGGGATCGTCGTCGAAGCGCAGCAAGTTGAACGAGCCGATGAGGCTGGCGTTTTCACCGGCCGCAAAGGGAAGCACCTGCACACGGACCCAACGCTGGTCGGCGAAGCTCAACAGGCGGTCCAGTTGGGTTCGCATGACAGCGCACCCACCCATGGGGCGGAGCAAGGCCGCTTCGTCCAGGACGACCCAGATCAAGGGCGGGTTCGCCCTGCTGACAATCCGCTGGCGCTCCAGCCGGGCAGCGACAAGGTCCTCCAAGTTGTCGGGGAGACCGGTCGCCAGCACCGCACGCGCATACCCCTCCGTCTGGAGCAACCCGTAAACCATCTGCGACTGGTACGTCGAGATGTACGTCGCCTTCGCCTCCAGCTCCGCGTACGCCTGGAACCACGTCGGCAGCTGGCTCTTCAGCACCAGTCCCACCAGCCGCGTGAACAGGCCGCCCGTCATCAGCGCCGCGTCCAGCCGCTCCGAGAACTCGCGGGTGGGAACCTTCTTCGCCGTCTCTATCTGGCCCACGAGGGACGCCGTGCAGAAGAGGATCGAGCCCAACTGCGCCTGGTTGAGCCCGGCCTCCTCTCTCAGGCGGCGGAGTTCCGAACCGTAGTAGTCCAGCGGCGAGGCACTCGGATCCAGGTTGCGGATGTTGACCACGGCGAGGTCACCCCCAAGGTCACAGAGCGAGGCGTTGCATTCGGGCCGTAGCCGAGCGTAACCACCCCCGCCCACTCTGGTGGCATGAATGACGCAACCGACCTTCATCCCGAGGCACTTGAGGCCGGCTACCGCATGGGGTTCACCGTGGGTGAGCACTCCGCTCGCCACATGCGCCGCATCCTCCGCATGTTCCTCGCGCGGTGGGGGCTCGACCACCTGGGCGAGCCGTCGACGCTCGCGCTGACGGAGCTCGTCGCGAACGTCGTGCGGCACGTGCCGGGGCGGCGCTGCGCGGTGCTGATCCTGCGGGAGCCGTACGGGCTGCGGGTGGAGGTCGCGGACGGCGTGCCCGGCGCGCTCCACGCGAAGGCGCCCGCGGCGGAGGCGGAGGGCGGGCGGGGGCTGGTGCTGGTGGAGGGGGTGACGGACCGGTGGGGGGTGGAGGAGCGGCGGGACGGGAAGACGGTGTGGTTCGAGTGCGACGCGTAGGGCACGATGGGCGCCCGTACCGACGTACTACTCGCCAGTAGGAGACCGCCATGTCCGAGCCCAGTGCCGAGATCCTCGCCGCCTTCGAGGCCGCGAAGGGGTTCATGCCCGCCGGGGAGGGCCTGGCCCTGTACGCGGCGGCGGCCGAGGCGGGGAAGCTGGGGCTGCCGCTCCTGGAGGTCGGCACCTACTGCGGGCGGTCGACGATCCTGCTGGCGGACGCGGCGCGGGAGGCGGGGACGGTCGCGGTGACGGTGGACCACCACCGGGGCAGCGAGGAGCAGCAGCCGGGGTGGGAGTACCACGACCCGACGGTGGTGGACCCGGAGGTGGGCGCGATGGACACGCTGCCGACCTTCCGGCGGACGCTGCGGAGGGCGGGCCTGGAGGAGCACGTGATCGCGGTGGTCGGGCGCAGCCCGCAGGTCGCGAGGGTGTGGGGCGGGGAGCTGGGACTGGTCTTCATCGACGGCGGGCACACCGACGAGCACGCGACGAACGACTACGAGGGCTGGGCCCCCAAGGTCGCCCCCGGGGGCCTGCTCGTCATCCACGACGTCTTCCCGGACCCGGCGGACGGCGGCCAGGCGCCGTACCGGATCTACCTGCGCGCGCTGGAGTCCGGGGACTTCGAGGAGGTCTCGGTCACGGACTCGCTGCGGGTGCTGCGCCGGGTCTCCTGAGGCCCCGGGGCCGTGTGGGTCACTTGCGCCAGAAGAGGTGGTGGGTGACCCCGCTGGGGCTGGGGACGACGTCGAGGTGGAAGCGGTCGGTCAGCTCCTCGGGCGAGTCCCAGAGCCTGAGGCCGGTGCCGGCCTCCACCGGGGAGACGGCGACGTGGAGGGTGTCGACGAGGTCGGCGTCGAGGAACTCGCGGACCGTCGTGACGCCGCCGCCGAGCCGGACGTCCTTGCCCTCCGCCGCCTCCTTCGCCCGCGCCAGCGCGGTCGCCGGGTCGGCGTCGAGGAAGTGGAAGGTGGTGTCGGAGAGCGTGAAGGACGGGCGCTCGTGGTGGGTGAGGACGAAGACCGGGGTGTGGAACGGCGGCTCCTCGCCCCACCAGCCCTTCCACTCCTCGTCGCGCCAGGGGCCGCGCTGGGGGCCGAACTTGTTGCGGCCCATGATCTCGGCGCCGATGCCGTGGTGGAAGTCGCGGGCCAGGTGATCGTCCAGGCCCCGGCTGCCGCCGGGGCCGGTGCGGTGGGGCCAGCCGGCGGTCGCCTCGCACCAGGCGAAGAGCCGGTCCGGATCGACGTGACCGAAGGGGCGCTCCAGGGTCTGGTCCTCGCCCGCGGCGACGCCGTCGGCGGTGACGTTGAAGCTCTGGACCTTCAGGAGCTGGGGGCGGTGGCCGGCGGTCATGGGATGCCTCCTCGTTCGGGTGTTCCGGAGTCATGACCGCCCGGGCGCCGGAAACTCATCGCCGGAGGAGACGCGTGAGGGTGACGCCGTTCGGGAAGGCGGTCCGCTCGGCGGCCTCGAAGGCCGTGGGGTCGAAGGCGCCGTCGACGACGGGGAGGCCGGCGCCCGCGATCACGGGGTAGCTCTTGACGACGAGTTCGTCGATCTCCGGGAGGAGCGCGCCGGCGAGCCGGCCGCCGCCGCAGAGCCAGAGGTCGAGCGCCCCGTCGGCGCCCTCGCGCTTGAGCCGCCGGACGAGGCCGACCGGGTCGCCGGGGACGACGGTGACGGCCGGATCGGCGGCTCCGCCGCCCGCGAGGGTGGCCGACACGACGTACTGGCGCAGGTGCGGGTAGGGGCTGGCGAGGCCGGCGTCGGCGGCGAGCCGGTAGGTGGCGCCGCCCATGAGGACGGTGTCGAAGCGCCGGCGGGGGACGCCGTCGAGGCCGGCGGCGGTGCGGAGGCCGGCCGGGACGGTCTCCGGGTAGAGGGCGTTGACGCCGTCGGCGTAGGAGGCGGCCTGCGCCTCGTCCCCGACGGGGAAGAAGTCGGCCTGCCCGTCGGGGCCCGCGATGCGGCCGTCGAGGGTGACACCGATGTAATAGACGAGTTTCCGCACGCTTGTGACCACTCCATTCGTAGTACTCTCAGTGAAGTGGCATGAACGTAGTACTACGGATGGAGTGGTGTCAATGGCGAGACGGAACGAGGAGCGGCGCGCCGCGCTGGTGGACGCCGCGATCGAGGTGCTGGCCCGCGAGGGCGCGCGGGGGCTGACCTTCCGGGCCGTCGACACGGAGGCCGGGGTGCCGACCGGGACCGCGTCCAACTACTTCGCCAACCGCGACGACCTGCTCACCCAGGCCGGGGCCCGCGTCTACGAACGGCTCCAGCCCGACGAGGCGACCGTGGAGGAGACCCGGACGGCGCCCCGCGACAAGGCGACCTACACCCGGATCATGCGGGACCTGGTCGTCCGCGTCTCGTCCTTCCGCACCGGGTACCTCGCCCTGCTCGAACTGCGCCTGGAGGCCACCCGCCGGCCCGCACTCCGCTCGATCCTCACCGAGCGGGTGCGCGCCGACGTCGAGCAGAACGTGGCCTTCCACGAGGCGTCCGGGCTCCCCGGCGACGCCACCGCCGTCAAGCTGCTGATGCTCACCCTGAACTGGCTGATCGTGGAGCAGCTGACCCTCCCCGACGTCTTCCCGGAGGAGGAGCGGGACGCGCTGGTGGCGGCCGCCGTGGACCGGATCGTCTTCGCGGACCGGTAGGACGCCGGGGCTAGAAGAGCCCCGAGGTCACGTAGAGGCAGTTGGTGTAGTCGTAGCCGGGCTCGATCTTCGCCTTGCTGGTCTTGGTGTCGCCGGCGGTGGAGAAACCGGAACCGGCCCGCTTCTGGAGCATGTGGTACGTCCCCGCGGGCAGCTCGATCGTCACCTTCGGGTACTTCGAGGACGCGCCGGAGCAGGGCTTGAAGCCCGCCCGGAGCGTCTCGCCGCGCTGGTAGGTGCTGCATCCGCCGCAGGCCTTCAGGGTGATCTTGCCGGTGACCGGGCCGGTGTAGAGGAGCTCGACCGCGTCCGGGGCGTCGTTGCTGATGACCATCGTCATGCGGGCGCCGCCGGGCGCCGACGCCGCGGGCAGCCTCTTCCCCGCCTCCGGCTCCTCCTCGGCGATCTGTGCCGCGATCGCGATGGAGCGGGCGTGGGCCGCCTGCTCGCCGTCCGGATAGTCCTTGACGTAGCCGTTCATGGTCTCGACGGCCTTGGCGAACTGCTCGTTGCCGAACTGCTGGGTGCCGCAGGCGAAGACGCCCCTGCGGACGCCCCGGTCGGCCTCCGCCCGGGTCGCCTCCAGCCTCAGGGTGGTGAGCGCCCCGGCGGTGGAGCGCAGGGCGCGCAGCTGCTCGGTGGTGGTGCAGTGGTCGCCGCCGGCGGCGCCGAGCGAGCCCACGCGGGTGCGGACCGCGTCGCCGACGGCCGTCCCCGCCTTCTCCGTGTACGGCGAGCGCGGGAAGGACGTGGCGAGCTCGCCGAGGTTGCTCTCGGCGGTCGGCGCGGTGGACCGGCCCAGCGCGGCCGCGCCGCACTCGTACAGCGAGTGGGCCAACGGCTCCTCGACACCCGCCGGGCGGTCGCCGAGGAGTGCCTCGTCCACGAGGGACGGGAGCGTGTGCAGGTGCTTGAGCGGGGCCAGGGCCTCGCAGTAGCTCTTGCTCGCGTACGGGGCGGCGACGGCCTTGTAGTAGGCGTCGAGGCGGGCCGGGACGAGCTTCCCGGCCCGCGAGGCCGCGTGCGCGGTCCCGAGGTCCTCGTACTCCTCCAGGGCCTTGCGGTAGTCCTCCCGGGAGGACTCGTAGGCCTGGCCCTCGTGCGCGGCCACCAGCGCGTCGGCGGCGGCGAGCCGGGCGAGGAGGGCCTGCTGGCGGGCCTCCTCGCGGGCGTCCGCGTGCGCCCCCGCGTAGGCGACGGCGCCGCCGACGGGCGCGGCGAGCAGCACGACGGCGAGCGGCAGCGCCAGGCGGCGGACCGTGGTGCCGAAGGAGATCCGGGCGCGCAGGCCGCGGCGGGCCCCGTCGGCCCCGACGGCCAGCAGGAAGGCGCCGTAGCCGACGAGCAGGCCCGTGGGCACGCCGTCCGCGTCGGCGGGCAGCGCCGCCAGGAGCAGACCCGCCGTGGCCGCCCAGCAGAGCGCCGCGCTCACCCAGTGCCGGAGCGCGACGTAGCCGAGCCCGAGGCAGGACAGGTTCAGCAGCGCGACCAGGACCGCCTGGAGCGGCCGCGCCTCTCCGCCGGGCGCGGGACCGGGCGGCCCGGGCGGACCCGTGGGAGGCGGCGGCACGGCCCCGTCCCACCCCGGTCCCGCCCCGAACCCTCCGGAAGGCGGCTCGCCCCCTCCGGGAGGCGGCCCGAAACCACCGGCACCACCGGGGTCACCGGCGCCGCCGAAACCACCCGGGGCCCCGGCACCGGCCGGACCGCCGAAGGCTCCGGGACCCGCCGGGCCCGCCGGGCCTCCAGGGGCTGCGGGGCTCGCGGGCTCGCCCGGGCCGCCGGCGGCACCGAACGCGCCGCCCACGGCCGGGGAGCCGGCCGGTCCGGCCTGGCCCGCGGGCGCCGCAGCACCGGCGGGAGCCGTGGAGCCGGCGGGCGTGAGGGAGCCGGCGGGAGCCGTGGAGCCAGAAGACGCCGTGGAGCCGGCGGGAGCCGGCGGTGCCGCGGCCCCCGCCTCTCCCGTCGCCCCCGCCTCTCCCGTCGCTCCCGTCGCTCCCGCCGCTCCCGAGGGGTCCGCGGACCCGTGGGAGCCGCCGTTCTGCGGCGCCTCCCAGGGCGCCGGGCCGCCGGCGGGCGCGGGCAGCCTGAAGGAGCCGGTGGCGGAGGCGTCCGTACCACCGGACCCGGGCGGGCCGAAGGCACCCGCGCCGGCGGTACCGGTGCCCGGCCCGGCGGACGCCGGGGCGCCGGGCGCGCCGTCCCCGCCGGGCCCCGGGGAGCCGAAGGCCCCCGCACCGGCCGAGCCGGTACCGGTGCCCGGCACGGCCGGGGCGTCCGCACCACCGGGCCCCGGCGGGCCGAAGGCACCGCCGGGCGCGCCCGCGTCCGAGGGCGGTGTGCCGGGCGCGGCGCCCGCGCCGTCGGCCGGGGCGCGGCCCCGGCTCGGGCGCATCACGATCGTCCCGGCGGAGCCGACGGATCCGTCGGAGACGGGCGGGCCGGCCGGCGGCACGGCGTCGGCCACCGGCTTGCCGAGGTCGATCCGCGCCGGCGGCACGACCGGCCGCGCGTCCTGCGGTGTCGCCTCGACCGACCGGGCGTCCTGCGGGGCCGCTCCCGCAGGGCGCGCGTCCTGCGGTGGCACGGTCGGCCGGGTGTCCTGCGGAGCCGCCGCAGCGGGTCGGGCGTCCTGCGGTGTCGTCGATTCCGGGCGCGCGTCGTTCGGGTCTTCCCCCGCCACGGTTCCCCCTCGTGGTCCAGGCGCGGTGACTCCGCCACCGCCGCTTCTTGGACCTACCCTTCCCCCGCGCCGGACACGCGTCCAGCGGATTGCGGGAGCGGTGACCCAGCCGGTACATCCGGTCCGTGGTTTCGGCCGGCGGAGGGCCTAGAGTCGCGGGGTGCCGTACGACCACAGGAACCCCGTGACCCGCTCCGCGACCGCCGCCCTCGCCGCCGCCGTCTGCTGTGCCGCCCTCGCCGGGTGCGGCGCCTCCCCCGAGGCCGCGCAGGGCACCCGGGGGCCCGCCGCGGCGGACTCGGCCTCCTCCCCGGCCCCGGCCGGCACCCCCTCGGGCACACCGGCCGGCACCGCGTCCGGCACGGCGGGCGGAGCGGGGCGGCCGCTCGCCGGGCGGACCGTCGTCGTCGACCCGGGGCACAATCCGGGGAACTTCCGGCACGCGCGGGAGATCGGCGAGAAGGTGGACATCGGCACCGCCCGCAAGGAGTGCGACACCACCGGGACCGCGACGAACGCGCCGGGCGGCGGGGACGCCTACACCGAGGCGGCCTTCACGCTCGACGTCTCGCACCGGCTGCGGGAACTGCTGGAGGCGCGCGGCGCCACCGTGGTCCTGACGCACGACGCCGACCGCCCGTACGGCCCCTGCATCGACGAGCGGGCCCGGATCGGGAACGAGGCGGCGGCGGACGCGGTCGTCTCCGTCCACGCGGACGGCTCGGCGACCGGCGACCGCGGCTTCCACGTGATCGTGCCCGCGAAGGTGAAGGAGGGCGCCGCGGACACCGGCCCGATCGTGGGCCCGTCGCGCGCGCTGGGCGAGCGGATCGTCGCGGGATTCCGCCGGGCCACCGGCACCTCCCCCGCCAACTACCTCGGCGGCGGAACCGGGTTGGACGTCCGCTCCGATCTCGGCGGCCTCAATCTCTCAACCGTGCCCAAGGTCTTCGTCGAATGCGGCAATATGCGTGATCCGAAGGACGCCGCACTGCTGACGTCCGGGGTGTGGCGGCAGAAGGCGGCCCAGGGCATCGCCGACGGCATCGTGACCTACCTCGAGGGGTAGAACCCGCGAGCGATAGATTCGCTCCGTACGATGGGGCCGCCCCCGTGCCAAGAACCGGCGCCTGCCCGACGCGACGACGACCCGACGAAGGACTCCTTACGTGAATATCCGCTCCCTCACCCGAGGCGATGGCGTGCTGATCGGTGCTGCGGTGGTGCTGTTCATCGCCTCGTTCCTGGGCACCTCCAGCTGCGACGGTCCCGCGTCGATCTGTGACCAGATCGACATCCCGAACTCGTGGGAGGCCTCCCCGCTCGGCTGGGGTGCCTTCTTCCTCGGCCTCGCGGGCGCGGCGCTCGTCGTCGTCTCCCACGGCCTGCCGCAGCCGCGCAAGGTCCTGGGCCTGGAGCTCGGCCAGGTCGGCGCCTCCTTCACGATCGCCGCGGCGTGGACCCTGCTCATGTGGGTCTTCGAGGCGAACAGCGCCGGCGCCGGCCTGATCCTCGGCCTGATCGCCTCGCTCGTCCTGGCCGGCGCCGCGGTCGCCGCCCCGATGGTCCCGGCCCTGAAGGCCCCGCTCGTCGGCGCCCCGCGCCCGCAGACCCCGCAGCCGTACGGCGCCCAGCCCGGCCAGCCGGGCGTGCCCGGCGGCGGCTACGGCTACCCGGGCGTCCAGCAGGGCCAGCCCTACCCGGCCCCGCACGACGCCTCGCAGGGCGGCCAGCCGTTCGGCCAGCAGCAGCCCGCCGCGCAGCAGCAGCCGGCCCCGGCGCAGGGCGGTTCGGACTTCACCGCGTTCTGGTTCGCCGTGCCGGTCGCCCGCCCGCTGTACGCGGAGGACGGCTCCGGCTCGCAGATCGCCGAACTGGCCCCCGGCACCTGGTACCTGGCGGTCGAGCAGCGCGGCCAGGCGCTGATCGCGCAGACGCAGGACGGGCGCCGCGGCGTCCTCCAGGACTCCACGGGCATCCAGCGCGGCTAGGTCCGCGCCCGTCCGTCGCGGCGGCCCCCCGACCGGAAGTCCTTCCGGTCGGGGGGCCGCTGCCGTACAGTCCCCCGGAACCCGATCTGACAGGTCGTCAGAATCAGAAGGGAGTCCGGTCATGCGCCTGGGACTCGCACTCGGCTACTGGGGCCGCGGCCCCTCCCCCGCCCACCTGGAGCTCGCGCGCGAGGCGGAGCGGCTGGGCTACGACTCGGTGTGGACGGCGGAGGCCTGGGGCTCGGACGCCTTCACCGCCCTCACCTGGATCGCCGCGCACACCGACCGGATCGGACTCGGGACGGCGGTGGCCCAGATGGCCGCCCGCACGCCGACCGCGACGGCGATGCAGGCGCTGACCCTCGACCACCTGTCGGGCGGCCGGATGCGGCTCGGCCTCGGACTCTCCGGGCCGCAGGTGGTGGAGGGCTGGTACGGCCGCCCCTTCCCCCGCTCCCCGCTGACCGCCACCCGCGAGTACGTGGAGGTGATCCGCCAGGTGCTGCGCCGCGAGGCGCCGGTGCGCCTCGACGGGCGCCACTACTCCTTCCCGTACGCCGGCGAGGACGGCACCGGCCTCGGCCGGCCCCTCAAGCCGATCACCCACCCGCTCCGCGCGGACCTGCCCGTGCTGCTGGGCGCGGAGGGGCCGAGGAACATCGCGCAGACGCTGGAGATCGCCGACGGCTGGCTGCCGCTCTACTGGTCGCCCACCCGCTGGCGGGAGGTGTACGCCCTCCCGGAGCGGCTCCCGGACGGCTTCCGGGTCGCCCCGATGGTCCGCGCCCAGGTCTGCGACGACGTGACGAAGGGCCTGCTGCCGGTCAAGGCGATGCTCGGCTTCTACATCGGCGGCATGGGGCACGCGACCCGCAACTTCCACGCCGACCTGATGGCGCGCATGGGGTACGAGGCGGAGGCCCGCCACGTCCAGGGCCTCTTCGCCGAGGGGCGCCGCGAGGAGGCCGTCCTCGCCGTCCCGGACGCCTTCGCCGACGAGATCTCCCTGGTCGGCCCCCGCGAGCGGATCGCGGAACGGCTCGCCGACTGGCGGACGGGCCCGGTGACGGAGCTGCTGGTGACCGCGCCCGACCGGGAGACCCTGCGGACCCTGGCGGAACTGAACGGCTGACCGCGCTCCGGGCGTGTCCGTCGCGCCCTCGCCGGGCCGCCCGTTCCCGGCCGACCCCGACGCGGTGGAGCGGCTGCGCACCGGCGCGCCGCTCAACCCGCTGCGGGACGGGGGCCTGGTGTGCACCGGCGGCGCGGAGGGGTACGCGGACCGCCCGGCGCCGGCCGGCCCGGCCGCCGTCCCCGCGTGAGGCGCGCCGGCTCAGCCGCCGCCGAGCTGGGAGGCCGAGGGGACCTTGTCGACGACCTCGGCGCCGGCCGACTTCCCGGCGTCCTTGATGCCGTTGATGACGCCCTCCAGGCCGCCCACGTCCGCGGCGTCGATCTCGCCCTTGCGGAGCTTGGTCCCCAGCTCCTTCAGGGACTCGATGCCGGCGGAGAGCGGGGCCACCGCCTTGGAGAGCAGCGGGTCGCCCTTGGCGTTGTTCACCGCGGCCTTGAGCCGGTTGTAGGTGAAGGCGCCCGCGAGTCCGGCCTTGACGAGCGCGAAGGTGCGCCCGTCCGCGCCCTTCTTGAACGTGCCCGCCCGGTAGGGCTTCACGATCCACTGGTAGGCGGCGCCGGCGGCGAGCCCGGCGTTCGCGACGAACCGGGTCTTGGCGAGCTTCTGCTGCTCGAAGGTGCTCGACGCCGAGGGGCTGGAGGCCGTGCTCACGCTCTGGGTGGTGTCGGCCCCGCACGCGGCCGTGGTGAACAGCAGCGCGCAGGACATCAGCAGCGCGGCGACGCCGCGGGTCAGGCTTCTGGGCACAGCGGAACCTCCCTGGGGACTGGTTCCGCCAGCCTCACCCGCCCCCCGGCGCCCCGCCATCCGGGTGCCCCGACCGGGTGCGCCCGGTCACTCCCCGCAGCAGTCGGGGTCCAGGCCGACCGGGAGGGTCTCGCCGCCGAAGACGGCGACGGTGGCCTGTTCGCCGCCGAGCGCCGCGACGGCGAGGAGGAGGGAGCCCGCCGTCCAGGTGGTCTGCTCCTCGGGCCAGACGGCCGGCTCGTGGCCGTCCGCCCCCTCGTAGACGTACCCCGTCCAGTAGAGGCCGTTCGCGGCCCGCAGGTGGCCGATGTCCTGGAGGACGGTGAGGGCGCGGTCGGACTCGCCCGTGGCCCAGAGGGCGAGGGCGAGCTCGCAGCTCTCGCCGCCGGTGACCCACGGGTTGGGGACGACGCAGCGGACGCCGAGGCCGGGGACGACGAACTCGTCCCAGCGGCCGTCGATGCGGGCCTTGGCCTCGGCGCCGGTGACGGCGCCGCCGAGGACCGGGTAGTACCAGTCCATCGAGTAGCGCGCCTTGTCGAGGAAGCGCTCGGGGTGGCGCCGGATCGCGTGGGCGAGGGCGCCGGCCGCCAGCTCCCAGTCGGGCTGCGGTTCCTCGCGGGCGTCGGCGACGGCGAGGGCGCAGCGCAGCGCGTGGTGGACCGAGGAGGAGCCGGTGAGGAGGGCGTCGGCGACGGGGGTGCCGTCGGCCTCGCGCTTCCAGCCGATCTGGCCGCCGGGCTGCTGGAGACCGAGGACGAACTCGACCGCCGCGTAGACGACCGGCCACATCCGGTCGAGGAAGGCGTCGTCGCCGGTCGACAGGTAGTGGTGCCAGACGCCGACGGCTATGTACGCGGTGAAGTTGGACTCCTTGCCGCGGTCGGTGACGTCGTCCGGGTCGCCGTCCTGGTAGGCCGCGTACCAGGAGCCGTCGGCGTTCTGGTGGCGGGCGAGCCAGGCGTAGGCGCGGGCCGCGGCCTCGTGCTCGCCGGCCGCGTCCAGGGCCATGGCGGCCTCGGTGTGGTCCCACGGGTCGAGGTGGTGGCCCCGGAACCACGGGATGGCGCCGTCCTCGCGCTGGGCGGCGAGGATGCCCGCGACGGTGCCGGCGGCCTGCTCGGCGGTGAGCACCCCGGGCAGGACGAGGTGCTCGGCGATCCGCTCGGGAGAGGTCACCGGGCCGCGTCCGCGGTGGCGGCACCGTCGGTGGCGGCGGCCTTCGGGAGGTGGGGCTTGGTGGCGTAGGCGACGAAGCTCTTGCCGACGACCGGGTTGAGCAGCTGCTCGGCGACCCGGGTCAGGGCGGGCTTCTTCATGATGTCCCAGACCAGGAGCTTGTGGTACGCCCGGACCGGCAGCGCCTTGTCGTTGTCGACGCCGAAGGCGCACTTCAGCCACCAGTACGGCGCGTGGAGGGCGTGCGCGTGGTGGGTGCCGTACGGCTTGAGGCCGGCCTGGCGGATCTTGGACAGCAGCTCGTCCGCCTTGTAGATGCGGATGTGGCCGCCCTCGACCTCGTGGTACGCGTCGGAGAGCGCCCAGCAGATCTTCTCGGGGCCGTAGCGGGGGACGGTGATCGCGATCCGGCCGCCCGGCTTGAGGACGCGGACCATCTCGGCGAGCACGCCCTTGTCGTCCGGGATGTGCTCCATGACCTCGGAGATGATGACGACGTCGAAGGACTCGTCGGGGAAGGGCAGGTTGAGCGCGTCGCCCTCCATCGCCGTGGCGGTGGCGCCGGCCGGGGCCTCGCCGGCCTCCTTCATGGCGGCGAACCACTTGGCGACCTCGCGGATCTCCTCGCCGTTCCGGTCGAGGGCCACGACCTGGGCGCCGCGCCGGTAGCACTCGAAGGCGTGCCGGCCCGCACCGCAGCCCAGATCGAGCACGCGGTCGCCGGGGGCGAGCGGGAAGCGGGTGAAGTCGACGGTCAGCACGGGGTCTGCCCTTCCGAGTGGCGGGTGCGGGGGGGTGCGCGGAGCGCGGGGGGATCGGCGGTCAGCGGCGGCGGGCGCCCTGGCGGGCCAGGGCCTCCCGGTAGAGCTCGGCGGTGCCCTGGGCCGCGCGGGCCCAGGTGAAGCGGTCCAGGACCCGGGCGCGGCCCGCGGCGCCGAGGCGGGCCCGCAGCTCGGGGTCGCCGAGCATCCGGTCGAGCGCGGCGGCCAGCGCGCCCGCGTCGCCGGTCGGCACGGCGAGGCAGGTCTCGCCGTCGGGTCCGGCGACCTCGGGGATCGCGCCGCCGGTGGTGGCGACGAGCGGGGTGCCGGTGGCCATGCCCTCGGCGGCGGGCAGCGAGAAGCCCTCGTAGAGGGAGGGGACGCAGGCGACCTCGGCGGAGCGGTAGAGGTCGACGAGCTCGGCGTCGCTGATGCCCTTGACGAAGCGGACGGCGCCGTCGAGTCCGTACCGCTCGATGGCCTGGGCGACGGGGCCGTCCTCGGCTCGCTTGCCGACGACGACGAGGTGCGCGTCGGGCCGCTCGGTGCGGAGCTTGGCCAGCGCCTCGATGAGGAAGACCAGGCCCTTGAGGGGGACGTCGGCGCTGGAGGTGGTGACGATCCGGCCGGGGACCTCGGCGACCGACGGGTCCGGGGACCACAGCTCGGTGTCGGCTCCGATGTGCACGACGCGGATCCGGTCCTCGCGGACGCCGAGGTGCTCGACGATCTCCTGGCGGGAGGTGCCGGAGACGGTGAGGACGGACGGGAGCCGGCGGGCCACCCGCTTCTGCATGCGGGTGAAGCCGTACCAGCGGCGGACGGAGGCGCGGCGCTTCCAGTCGGCGGCGGCGTCGAGCTCCAGCTGCCGGTCGACGGTGATGGGGTGGTGGATCGTGGTGACCAGCGGGGCGCCGAGCGCGCGGGGTCCGCCGAGGAGGCCGTACCCGAGGGTCTGGTTGTCGTGGACGACGTCGAAGTCGCCGGCGCGGGCGGCGAGGGTGCGCCGGGCCCGCAGCGAGAAGGTCAGCGGCTCGGGGAAGCCGCCGGTCCACATGGTGGCGACCTCCAGCGCGTCGATCCAGTCCCGGTACTCCTCGCGCTTCGGCGTCCGGAAGGGGTCGGGCTGGCGGTAGAGGTCGAGGCTGGCGATCTCGCTGAGCGTGACGCCCTCGTCGAGGGTCGGGTACGGCTGCGAGCCGAAGACCTCGACGGTGTGGCCCAGCCGGGCCAGCTCGCGGGAGAGGTGGCGGACGTAGACGCCCTGGCCGCCGCAGAAGGGGTTCCCCTTGTACGTGAGGAGAGCGATCCGCAACGGACCGTCACCGGACGGGGCGGCACCCTGTCGGGGGCTTGCCTCTATGGCCTCAGCGGTCATGCGCGACCCCCTTCGAACGTGCGTTTCGCGCGAGCGTAACCGCTCGCGCTAATGTAGAACAAGTTACAGACTTGATCGTTCTCGACACCCCTCGAACCTTCGAGAGGCACCGAATCTACCGGCAGGTAGCTTCCGTGTGAGTGCCGGACCAGGTGATTCGCGCCACCCGGCCGCGGAGGTTCGCGCCACGGCCGTCCTCCGCCATACTGGCGCTCCCCACCGCACGGAACGGGACCCCGATGACCGCAGAGAGCAGAGCGGACCACCGCCCCTCCGCCACGCCGCCGCTGACGGAGCGACAGGAGGCGCGCCGGCGCCGCATCCTCGACGCCAGCGCCCAGCTCGCCGCCCGCGGCGGCTTCGACGCGGTGCAGATGCGGGAGGTCGCGGAGGCGGCCGGGGTCGCCCTCGGCACGCTCTACCGCTACTTCCCCTCCAAGGTGCACCTGCTCGTCGCGACCATGCAGGACCAGCTCCAGCACATGCACACCACGCTCAGGAAGCGGCCCCCCGGCGGCGCCGCCCCCGCCGAGCGGGTCGCGGAGACCCTGATGCGGGCCTTCCGCGCCCTCCAGCGCGAACCGCAGCTCGCCGACGCGATGGTCCGGGCGCTGACCTTCGCCGACCGCAGCGTCAGCCCCGAGGTCGACACGGTCTCGCGGCTGACGACGGCGATCATCCTGGACGCGATGGGTGCCGCGCAGCCGACGCCGGAACAGCTCTCGGCCGTCCGCGTCATCGAGCACACCTGGCACTCGGCCCTCATCACCTGGCTCTCGGGGCGCGCCTCGATCGCCCAGGTGAAGATCGACATCGAGACGGTCTGCCGCCTGATCGACCTGACGGCCCCGGAGCGGACCGCCGCCCGTCAGTGACCGGCGTCCTCCTCGGCCCCGTCGCCGGAGAGGAGGGCGGCCTCCTGCTCGGTGAACTGCTGCACGCACGCGTCCTCCGTGGCGGTGAAGGAGAGGATGTCCACCCCCAGCGCACGCGAGGGGTTGTACCGGGCGCGGAGGGTCCATCCCTCCTTCTCGAGCACGACCCGCACCGCGGTGCCGTCGCCCTTCTCGCCGACCGGCTGCTCGAACCGCTTCCCCGACTCCTTCCGGCCCACACCGGCCGGCCCCGTCAGGGTCCTGTCGCACTTCCCGCGCGCACCGTCCACGGGAGGGCCGACGTACTGCCGGCCGGTGGAGCGGGCGGCGGCGCGCACGGCGAGCCGCTCCCGCTCCGTCGCCGGGCTCGCCGTGCCGGTCTCCTCCCCCGGCCCCGGCAGCTCCGACTCCGGCATCCCCGCGCCGTCGACGGCCGTCCGGATCTCGCTCCGCACGGCGTCCCGGCCGAAGCCCGCGGCCTCCCCGGCGGCGGCCCCGCACCCGGCGGCGAGCGGGATCGCCATCGCCAGGGCCGCCGAAGCGGCCCGTCCCTCGCCCTGCACGCGCGCCCCCTCCCAGGTCACGGGGCCGGTCGCCCCGCGATCAGGGGAGGAGGGTGCCACGGCCGCCGACGGGCCGCCCCCGGGCGGAGCGCCCCTCGGACGAGGCGCTCCCGGGCGGGGCGCTCCCCCGGCGGGCTACTCCTCCGGCGGGTACACCGGCTCCCCGCCGTCGGCGAGGGTGAGGAGGATGGCCTCGACCGGACAGCCCTCCGCCGCCGCGAGCAGGCGCTCGCCCGCGTCGGCCTCGGGGGCCGTCGGATGGGACTGGCGGGCGGTGTCGAGGCGGAAGCCGTCCGGGGCGTGGTTCACGCACATGCCCGAGCCGATGCAGACGCCCCGGTCGACCTCCACGTGCCAGCGGTCGCCCATCAGTGGTCCCCGTAGCCGGCCGGCAGGTGGATCATCTTGTGCTCCAGGTACTCGGAGAGCCCCTCGGGACCGAACTCGCGGCCCAGGCCGGAGTTCTTGTAGCCGCCGAAGGGGCCGAGCATGTCGAGGCTGAAGGTGTTGACGTTGAAGGTGCCGGTGCGGACCTGCCGGGCGAAGTCGACGCCGTGCTCGACGTCGCCGGTCCAGACGCTCCCGCTGAGGCCGTACTCGGAGTCGTTCGCGATCCGCAGGGCCTCGGCCTCGTCCCCGTACGGCAGGAGGCAGACGACCGGGCCGAAGATCTCCTCGCGGGCGATCCGCATGGAGTTGTCGACGTCGCCGAAGAGGGTCGGCTCGACGTACCAGCCGCGGTCGAGGCCGTCGGGGCGGCCGCCGCCGGTGAGGAGCTTCGCGCCCTCCGCCTGCCCGATGCCGATGTAGTCGAGCGAGCGCTGCTGCTGGCGGCGGGCGACGAGCGGGCCGAGCTGGGTGGCCGGGTCGAGCGGGTCGCCGACGACGAGCGCGGAGGCCGCGGCGGACAGCGCCTCGGCGATCTCCTCGTACCGGGAGCGCGGGGCGAGGATCCGGGTCTGGGCCACGCACGCCTGCCCGTTGTTCATCCAGGCGGCCGGGACGATCCCGGCGACGGCGGTGGCCACGTCGGCGTCCGGGAGGATCACCGCGGCCGACTTGCCGCCGAGTTCGAGGGTGACGCGGGTGAGGTTGCGGGAGGCGACCTCCATCACCCGCCTGCCGGCGGCGACCGAGCCGGTGAAGGAGACCTTGTCGACGCCGGGGTGCCCGACCAGGTACTCGCTGACCTCGCGGTCGGCGGGCAGGATCGACAGCACGCCCTCGGGCAGCCCGGCCTCGGCGGCGATCTCGCCGAGGAGGTACGAGTCGAGCGGCGACTCCGGCGAGGGCTTGAGCACCGCGGTGCAGCCGGCGAGCAGCGCCGGACCCAGCTTGGCGGCGGCGGTGAACTGCGGCACGTTCCACGGCACGACGGCGGCGACCACCCCGACCGGCTCGCGCCGCACCAGGAGCGGGCCGAGGACCCCGTCGCGCCGCTCCTCGAAGACGAAGCCGCGGGCCACCGTGATCGCCGAGTCCCACACCATCATCGCGCCGAGCGCCTGGGCGAGGACGGACCAGGAGTACGGGGAGCCGTTCTGCGCGCTGATCGAGCGGGCCAGCTCCTCGTGCCGGACGGCGATGGCGTCCTTGATCCGGGAGACGACCTCGATCCGCTCCTCCAGGCCCATCCGCGGCCAGGGCCCCTCGTCGAAGGCCCGGCGGGCGGCCGCGACGGCCCGGTCGACGTCGGCGCGGGAGGCGTGCGGGACGCGTCCGATGACCTCCTCGGTGTGCGGCGAGACCACCTCGATGGCGGCGTCGCCGAGGGGATCGGTCAACTCCCCGCCGATGAACAGCTTTCCGTGCTCCACCAGCTCGGTCATGCCGGTCGCCTCCCGGGAGTATCTGACGATGTTTCAGAACTGATATCAGTTCTAGTTATACTTGGCCATACCCAGGACCGAACCGGCCCGACCAGCGGCTTTCCCGCCGTCACGCCGCCCGGGCCGCCCGGGCCGTCCGACGGGACGGACGGCGGCCCGCGCGCTCCGGGCCCCGCCCGCGATCCGGGCCGTCGGCCCCCGAACCCCGCCCGCCGACGGGCGGGTCCTACGCTGTGAGCCGCGCCCGCCGCACGGTCCCGGTCCTCGCACACCGGTGACCGACGGCGGCCGCACCCGTCTCCACAGCGCGGCAGGGGCGCACGGCGTCCCCCTGCCGCCCCGCCTCCGGAGGACTTGTGCGACGCGGCGAAGTCTGGTGGGTCCTGTTCGACGAGCGGAGGCCGGTCGTCCTGCTGTCGGGGGACGACGCGTCCGGGATCCGGGTGATGCAGGTCGTCGCCCCGGCCGGCGTCGACCTCGCCGGCCTCGGCATCGAGGTGACGGTCGGCACCGCCGAGGGACTGCCCTTCGAGGGCGTGCTGCGGCTCGCGCTCCCGCGCCCGGGCCTCGCCCCGTGCACGTGGCCGACCACGGTGTCCCGGGACGACCTGCTGGAGCGGGCGGCCGCCCTGCCCCCGGCGAAGCTCGACGGGATCGACGACGCCCTCCGCCTCGCCGGACAGGCACGGGAACCGGCACCCGCGACGGCGCGGGCGGTCCCGGGCGGGAGCGGTCCGGCCCGGGCCGCCCTGTAGCGTCCTTCCGGTGGATCCCGACCTCTTCGGCGACGTGCCCGACGGCCTGACCGGCCGCGCCCGGGCCTTCGTCCGGGCGCACGGGGTCAAGGTCGGCGTCAGGCACGCCGAGGACCACAGACGGTGGTGGCTCGAACGGGACGTCCCGGCGGCGGTCGTCGACCGGATGGCGGCGCACCAGGAACGCCGGGGCGGCCTGGTCCTCCCTCCCGCGTCCCGGTACGAGGGCGGCCCGAGGCACCTCGCCGCGGACTCCCCCGAGGGCTCCGGATCCGGAGGATGGTGGTTCGAGGCCGGGACGCAGAGGAGCTCGGTCCCGTACGGGTTCAGGATCGGGCCGTCCGGCGAGTTCGGCATCCGCTCGGACCGGTGGGTGCCCCTCCGCGCCACCGTCGAGGGCTGGGTGGAGTCCCTCGCGCCGGCCCGCCACGCCTCCCTGTGGGCGGAGCGGATCGTCAAGGTCACCGGCGACGACGTCGGCGGCGTCGTGCCGGACGGGTTCGAGCCGGTGCCCGAGGCGAGGGGACTGGCCGACACCTGGTGGCGAGGAGCCGACTCGCCGGTGGCGGTCCACACGGGCGAGGCCGAGGCCCTCCCCTTCCCCCGGGGCCGCACCGCGCTGGTCTCTTCCGGCTCGGACGAGTGGGGCCTGCGAGGAGGCGTCGAGGACGGCGCCGGCCGAGAACGCCGGGAGCGGGCACCCGCGCACCGCGCCCGCCCGGCCCGCCGGCCGCGCGACGGGGGGCCGGGGGTGGCCGGCGACAACCGGCGGCGGCTCCCGGACCCGGTCCGCCGGAGGGGCGATCCGGCGCACCGCGGATCGTTCTGACGGATAGTCAGTTCTGGCTATGATGGGCAACAGCCTTACCGCGCGGGAGAGATGGGGACGCTCATGACGCAGGTGACCGAGCACGGCGGAGGCGTCTGGTCGCTGCGGGTGCCGATCCCGGACAACCCGCTGGGGCACACCCTGGTCCACGTCCTCGACACCGACCGCGGGCCGGTCCTCGTCGACACCGGATGGGACGACCCCGACTCCTGGACCGAGCTGAACGACGGGCTCGGCGCGCTGGGGATCGGCATCGGCGACGTCCACGGCGTCGTCATCACCCACCACCACCCCGACCACCACGGACTCTCCGGCCGGGTCCGGGAGGCCTCCGGGGCCTGGATCGCCATGCACGCCGCCGACACCGCCGTCGTCCGCCGCACCCGCGAGTCCGACCCCGGCACCTGGCTCGACTACCTCGCCCGCAAGCTCGCCGCCGCCGGCGCTCCCGAGGACCACCTCGCGCCGCTGCGCGCCGCCCGCTCCGGCGGCCGGATGCGGACCCTGCCCGGCCTCGGCGCCGCCCTGCCCGACCGGGAGATCGTCCCCGGCGAACTCCTCGGCCTCGCCGGACGGCGGCTCCGCGCCGTCTGGACCCCCGGACACACCCCCGGCCACGTCTGCCTCCACCTGGAGGAGGAGCACCCGGCGGGCCTGGCCGGCCACGGCCGGCTCTTCTCCGGCGACCACCTGCTCCCGGGGATCTCCCCGCACATCGGGCTGTACGAGGACCCCGACGACGCCACGGTCACGGACCCCCTCGGCGACTACCTCGACTCCCTGGAGCGCATCGGCCGGCTCGGTGTCGCCGAGGTCCTCCCCGCCCACCAGCACGCCTTCGCCGACGCCGCCGGCCGGGTCCGCGAGCTCCTCGACCACCACGAGGAGCGGCTCGCCGGGCTCCTCGCCCTGCTCACCACCCCTCTCACCCCGTGGCAGCTCGCGGAGCGGATGGAGTGGAACCGGCCCTGGGACCGCATCCCGTACGGCTCCCGCAACATCGCCGTCAGCGAGGCCGAGGCCCACATCCGCCGCCTGGTGAAGCTGGGCCGCGCGGAGGCCCTGACGGGGACGGAGCCGGTGGCGTACGTCGCCGTGTGAGGCACGGGGGACGGCGGCCCGCGGCGCCGGCGAGACGCGGAGGGCGGTGGCGCACGCCGCCGCGGGGCGGCCGGCGAGGCGCGGACGGCCGCGGCGCACGCCGCCGCGGGGGCCGGGCGCACGGCGGTGTGACGCGGCTCGCACGCCCGGGGCGGCGGCTCCGGAGGCCGGTACAGTGGGCCGGTCGTCTTCATGCCCGAGCAGGGGAAAGCCGGTGCGAATCCGGCGCTGACCCGCAACCGTGACGTGCCCCGTGCACGGAGCCGGAACGCCCTGCCCCGGGACGTGAGCGCCGGCACCGTCGAGGAATACGGCGCCGGACGCGGGCCCCCGGGGGGCACCGGTGTCCGGTGCCCGCACGAGAGGCAACCATGATCAGCGTCCGTCGCGCCGCCGCCGCGCTCACCGCAGCGGCAGCCGTGCTCAGCACCGCCGCGACCGGCACCGCCGCCGCCGCACCCTCGCCGAGCGCTTCCGCCGCCGCGCTCCCGCCCGGCCTGTACGGCAAGGGCGACCCGACCTACGACGGCGTCTGGCGCCAGTCGCTCGCCTTCCTCGCCCAGCGCGCCACCGGCTACCAGCCGGCCGACACGGCGGTGGACTGGCTGCTCGGCCAGCAGTGCGCGGACGGTTCCTTCGCCTCCTACCGCGCGGACACCACGAAGCCCTGCGACGCCACGACGATGCGGGACTCCAACGCCACCGCCGTCGCCCTCCAGGCGCTCGGCGCCGTCCGCCGCGAGGCCGCCGACCCGACGAAGATCGACACCGCGGTCACGTCCGGCTACGGCTGGCTGCGCGGCGTGCAGAACAAGGACGGCGGCTGGAGCTACACCCCCGGCGGCCCCAGCGACGCCAACTCCACCTCGATCGTCGTCAGCGCCCTCGCCGCGTCCGGCGTGAAGCCCGGCTCCTACACCTCGGCCGAGGGCCGCACCCCCTACGACGCGCTGCTCGCGCTCGCGCTGCCCTGCTCCGAGGACGAGGGCCCCGGCGCCTTCGCGTACCAGCCGGACAAGGAGGGCGAGCTGCTCGCCAACGCGGACGCGACCGCCGCCGCCACCCTCGCCGGGCTCGGCAAGGGCATCACCGCCGTGAAGGCCACCCCGCCGCAGGCCCCGACCTGCGTCGACCTCTCCGAGCCGACCGTCGAGCGGGCCGCCCTCAACGGCGCCTCCTACCTGGCCAAGGCGCTCGTGCAGACCGGGCACCTGACCACCCCGCCGCTGCCGGGCGCCACCGACACCGACCCGAAGCCCGACTTCGGCAACACCGCCGACGCCGTCGTCGCCCTCGCCGCCGCCGGCACCGCCCGGCTCGCCGAGCCCGCGCTCCAGTGGCTGGAGCAGAACGCGGCCCCGTGGGCGAAGGAGTCCGGCCCCGCCGCCTACGCGCAGCTGATCCTCGCCGCCCGCGCGATGGAGGCCGACCCGCGCGAGTTCGGCAAGGTCGACCTGGTCGAGGCGCTGAACGCGACCGGCCCGGCGCCCAAGACCCCCGACACCTCCGCCGCCTCCACCGAGGACGAGGACGAGGACTCGTTCCTCGGCTTCGACGTCTGGTGGATCATCGGCATCGGCATGGTCGTCGGCGTCGGCATCGGCTTCCTCCTGAGCGGCCGCAAGAAGTGACGCGCCGCGGACGGGCCGCCGGGGCGCTCGCCACCGGGACGGCCGGGCTGCTGCTCGCCCTCGGCGCGGCCGCCCCCGCCCAGGCCGCGGGCTACCGGTACTGGTCGTACTGGCAGGCCGACGCCGGGAAGTGGACCTACGCCACCCAGGGCCCGGCGACCGACCGGCCCGCCGACGGCGCCGCGATCGGCTTCCGCTTCGCACTGAGCGAGGACTCCGCCGACGCGACCAGGCCGACCGCCGCGCCGGACTTCGGCGCGGTCTGCGCGGACGTCGGGAAGAAGGCCGGCACCAAGCGGATCGCGGTCGTCGTCGACTTCGGCACCCCGCAGGACGCCCCCGCGGGCGAGACCCCGCCGAAGGACTCGCCGACGACGGGCTGTGCCCGGATCGCCGAGAGCGGCACCGGCGCGGACGCCCTCGCGGCCGTCGCCGCGCCGCTGCGCTACGACAGCGCCGCCATGCTCTGCGGCATCGCGGGCTACCCGCGCACCGGCTGCGGCGAGGCGGTCGCCGACCCGGCCCCCGCCACCGGCGCCACCGCCTCCCCGGGGACCTCCCCCGCAGCGGCCGAGGAGGACGGCGACGGACCGTCGCTCGGCCTGCTCGTCGGCGGCGGCGCCGTCCTCGCCCTCGGCGCCGCGGCCGTCTGGAAGTCCCGCCGCCGCGCATGACCCGGGCGAGCGAGACCCCGGCGGACCCCACCGCCGGCCCGGCCGGCGTCCGGAGCGCGCGAGCCCTCCGGCGCGCCGCCGACCCCGCGGACCCCACCGGAGCCCCCGGCCCCCGCACCCCCGGCACGGCGGGCCCGGCCGGACGCGCCGGGTGGCGGGCGCGCCTGCTCGCACCGGTGGCCGACCGGGGGAACGCACTGCATCCGGGTGCCTGGTGGCTGTGGGCGCTGGGGCTGGCCGTCGCCGCCTCCCGGACGACCAACCCGCTGGTGCTCGGACTGATCGTCGGCGTCGCCGGATACGTGGTCGCGGCGCGCCGCACCGACGCGCCCTGGGCCCGGTCCTACGGGGCCTTCGTCAAGCTCGGCCTGTTCGTCGTCGCCCTGCGGATCGTCTTCTCCGTCGCCCTCGGCTCCCCCATCCCCGGCACCCACGTGCTGTTCACGCTGCCCGAGGTGCCGCTGCCCGCGTGGGCGCAGGGCATCCGGCTCGGCGGCAGGGTCACCGCCGAGCAGGTGGTCTTCGCCCTGTACGACGGGCTCAAGCTGGCCGCCCTGCTGATCTGCGTGGGCGCGGCGAACGCGCTGGCCAACCCGGCGCGGCTGCTGAAGTCGCTGCCGGGGGCGCTGTACGAGGCGGGGGTCGCGGTCGTCGTGGCGATGACCTTCGCGCCGAACCTGGTCGCGGACGTGGTGCGGCTGCGCACCGCCCGGCGGCTGCGCGGCCGGCCCGCCGGCGGGGTGCGGGCGGTCCTCCACATCGGCCTCCCGGTCCTCGAAGGCGCCCTGGAACGGTCCGTCGCCGTGGCCGCCTCGATGGACGCGCGCGGATACGGGCGCACCGCCCGGGTCCCGCCGGCCGTCCGCCGCACCACGAACGTCCTCACCCTCGGCGGTCTCCTCGGCGTCTGCGCCGGCTCGTACGGGCTGCTCGCCGCCCAGGGCGCCGGATACGGGCTGCCGCTGCTCGCCGCCGGGCTGGCCGCGGCCGTCGGGGGGCTCCGGCTGGGCGGGCGGCGCAGCGTCCGCACCCGCTACCGCCCCGACCGCTTCGGCCCCCGCTCCTGGCTGGTCGCCGCCTCCGGCATCGCGGTGGCCGTCCTCATGATCCGGGCCAACGCCTACGCGCCGGACGCGCTGCACCCCGGCGTCGTGCCCCTGACCGCCCCGGAGCTCCCGCTGTGGCCGGCCCTGTCGGTCCTCCCCGGTCTGCTGCCCGCCGTCATCGCCCCCGTACCGCCCGCCCGCGAGGAGTCGTCCGCGTGATCCGCTTCGAGAACGTCTCGGTGACGTACGAGGACGCCGCCGGGCCCACGCTGCGGGGGGTCGACCTCACGGTGCCGGAGGGGGAGCTGGTGCTCCTGGTCGGGCCCTCGGGGGTCGGGAAGTCGACCCTGCTCGGGGCGGTCTCCGGTCTCGTGCCGCACTTCACCGGCGGGACGCTGTCGGGCCGGGTCACGGTGGACGGGCGGGACACCCGGACCCACCACCCGCGCGAGCTGGCCGATCTGGTCGGCACGGTCGGGCAGGACCCGCTCGCCCACTTCGTCACCGACACCGTCGAGGACGAGCTCGCCTACGGCATGGAGTCCCTGGGCCTCGCCCCGGCGGTGATGCGCCGGCGCGTCGAGGAGACCCTGGACCTGCTGGGCCTCGCCGAGCTGCGGGACCGGCCGATCGCGACGCTCTCCGGCGGCCAGCAGCAGCGGGTGGCGATCGGTTCGGTGCTGACCACCCACCCGAAGGTCCTCGTCCTCGACGAGCCGACCTCCGCCCTGGACCCGTCGGCGGCCGAGGACGTGCTGGCGGTGCTCCAGCGCCTCGTCCACGACCTCGGCACCACGGTCCTGATGGCCGAGCACCGCCTGGAGCGGGTCGTGCAGTACGCCGACCGCGTCCTGCTGCTGCCGGACGCCGTCCTCGGCACGCCGGCGGAGGTCATGGCCGTCTCGCCCGTGCACCCGCCGGTGGTCGCCCTCGGGCGGCTGGCCGGGTGGGAGCCGCTGCCGCTGACGGTGCGGGACGCGCGGCGGCGGGCGGGAGGCCTGAAGGCGCGGCTGGAGCGGCGGCGGGAGGAGCGGGACCCCGCCGGGGCTCTCCCCCGCCCCGTCCCTTCCCCGGACCGGGGGTCCGTCCCGGACCCCGGTCCCCGGACGCCGCACGGTCCGGCCCCGGCCGGGACGCGGGGGCCCGGGGCCGACCCCCGCGTCTCGGCCCCGGCCGCGTCCGGGGCACGGGGGTCCGGGGACGGGGCCCCTGCTTCCGGGAAGGGGCGGGGCGGGGGCTTCCCCCTCTTCCGCGGGCGCCGCGCACCCGCGCCCGGGGCCCCGGACGGGGCCGGCGCCCCCCTCCTCGACGTCGACCGGCTCGCCGTCCGCCGCGGCCGGGTCGAGGCGCTGCGCCGGGTCGACCTCCGGGTCGCGCCCGGCGAGACCATCGCGCTCATGGGCCGCAACGGCGCCGGGAAGTCCACCCTGCTCTCCACCCTCGTCGGCATGATCGCCCCCACCTCCGGGTCGGTCCGCGTCTCCGGGCTCGTCCCGCACGCCACCGACCCCCGGACGCTGATCCGCCGGGTCGGCCTGGTGCCCCAGGAGCCGAGGGACCTGCTGTACGCGGAGACCGTCGGCGAGGAGTGCGCGGCGGCCGACGCGGACGCGGGGGCCGCGCCGGGGACCTGCCGGGCGCTGGTGACGGAGCTCGTCCCGGGGGTCGCCGACGCCACGCACCCCCGGGACCTGTCCGAGGGGCAGCGGCTGGCGCTCGCACTCGCCGTGGTGCTGACCGCCGCCCCGCCGCTGGTCCTCCTCGACGAGCCGACCCGGGGCCTGGACTACGCGGCGAAGGCCCGGCTGGTCGTCCGGCTGCGCGCGCTCGCCGCCGGGGGCCGCGCGATCGTGCTGGCCACCCACGACGTGGAGCTCGCGGCGGAGCTGGCCGACCGGGTGGTGATCGTCGCGGGCGGGGAGGTGGTCGCGGACGGCCCGACGGCGGAGGTCGTCGTCTCCTCCCCGGCCTTCGCCCCGCAGGTCGCGAAGATCCTGGCGCCCGAGCCGTGGCTCACGGTCGAGCAGGTGGAGGAGGCGCTGCGCCCGTGAGGACCCGTCCCGTCCGGCTGGGGCCGCGCTCGGTCGCCGCCCTCGTCCTCGTCTCCCTCGTCGGCCTGATCGGCATCGGCTGGCCGCTCTTCGCGGACGCCGGCTCCGCCGTCACCGACCACGCCGCCGACGCGCCCTGGCTCTTCGCGCTGATCCTCCCCCTCCTCATCGCGGTCGTCGTGGCGACCATCGCGGACTGCGGGATGGACGCGAAGGCGGTGGCGATGCTGGGGGTGCTGGCCGCCGTGGGGGCGGCGCTGCGCCCGCTGGGCGCGGGGACGGCGGGCCTGGAGCCGATGTTCTTCCTGATGGTGCTGAGCGGCCGGGTCCTCGGCCCGGGCTTCGGCTTCGTGCTCGGGGCGGTCACGATGTTCGCGTCGGCGCTGCTCACGGGCGGGGTGGGGCCGTGGATGCCGACGCAGATGCTCGCGATGGGCTGGTTCGCGATGGGCGCGGGGCTGCTGCCGGCGGGGGTCCGGGGGCGGCCGGAGCGGCTGGTGCTCGCCGCGTACGGCTTCCTGGCGGCGTTCGCGTACGGCACGGTCACCAATCTGTACGGCTGGGTGACGGTCGGCGGCCTGGGGCAGGGGATCTCCTTCGTCCCCGGGGCCCCGCCGGGCGAGAACCTCGTCCGCTTCCTGGCCTTCGTGATCGCCACCTCGCTCGGCTGGGACCTGGGCCGGGCCGTGCTCACGGTGGTCCTCACCCTCACGGTCGGCGGGCCGCTGCTGCGGGCGCTGCGCAGGGCCACGCGGCGGGCGAACTTCGAGGCCCAGGTCACATTCGAGGGGCCCGCAGAGGGGTCCGCGGGTGAGGCGCCTCATAGGACCCACGTCACGTACGACCGGAAATAGTAGGAGCGAACGGCCCCCCGAACAGGCCCATCACCGGCGATGAGCTGCGAAAACACCACATCCCGGGTCCCGGGTCCTCCCGCCCCGAGTCCGAACCTTCCTCGTACAGGGGGTCGTTGCACCGCCCTCGGGGATTTGGTTCTGTAGTGGACGTCGCCAGGCAGCAGGTGCTCAGCGAAGCACCGCGGCAGGCCGGTTCCCCCCAGCTCCCGGGTTCCCCAGGCCCTGGTTCCGGCATGCCGGAACCGGCCGGAAACGGCCGTGACGCCCGGCGCGACCCCAGTCCCCGACGTTAGGTAGACGTTTTGTTCCGCTCGATCACCACTCGTGCCGCCGCCCGCAAGAAGTCCTTCGCCGCCACCGCAGCCGTGCTGCTCGGCGCCTCGGGTGCGGTCCTCGGCACGACGGGCACGGCCTCGGCCGCCAGCCCGCAGGAGCTCGCCCGTGACATCGTGCCCGCCTCTCAGTACTCCGCCTTCAGCAAGATCGTCTCGCACGAGTCCGGCTGGAACTTCAAGGCCACCAACTCCTCCAGCGGCGCCTACGGCCTCGTCCAGGCCCTGCCCGGCTCGAAGATGTCCTCGGCCGGCTCCGACTGGAAGACCAACCCCGCGACCCAGATCAAGTGGGGCCTCAACTACATGAACGAGCGCTACGGCTCCCCGAACGCCGCCTGGGCGTTCTGGCAGGCCAACGGCTGGTACTGAGAGTCACCACGCCGCTCCGCGCACCGCAAGGCCCCGCCCTCCTCTCGGAGGGGCGGGGCCTGCGGCGTTTCCCGGGCACCCCTGCCAGGTCTTCGCGGCGCACGCCACCGGCACCGGAGCGGGTTCCCGCGAGGGCCCGCCACCGGCACCGGGCCGGTTCTCCACGGGGCCCGTCGCCGGCAGCGGATCGGTTTCCGCGGGCCCCGTCACCGGCTGCGGGCCGGATCCGCGCGGCCCCCGCTACAGGCGCTGGATGATGGTGCCGGTCGCGAGCGCGCCGCCGGCACACATCGTGACCAGCGCGAACTCCTTGTCGGTCCGCTCCAGCTCGTGCAGCGCGGTGGTGATCAGGCGGGCGCCGGTCGCGCCGACCGGGTGGCCGAGGGCGATGGCGCCGCCGTTGACGTTGACCTTCTCCAGGCCGTCGAGCTCCTTGTCGAACTCCTGCGCCCAGCTGAGCACGACCGAGGCGAAGGCCTCGTTGATCTCGACCACGTCGATGTCCCGGAGGGACATGCCGGCCTTGCCGAGGACCGCGCGGGTCGCGTCGATGGGCCCGTCGAGGTGGTAGTGCGGGTCGGCGCCGACCAGCGCCTGGGCGACGATCCGGGCGCGCGGGCGCAGCTTGAGGGCGCGGGCCATGCGCTTGGAGGCCCACATCACGGCGGAGGCGCCGTCGGAGATCTGGGAGGAGTTGCCCGCGGTGTGGACCGCGGTGGGCATGACCGGCTTGAGCCGGGCGAGCCCCTCCATGCTGGTGTCGCGCAGCCCCTCGTCGCGGTCGACCAGCCGCCACATGCCCTGTCCGGCGCGCTGCTCCTCCTCGGTGGTCGGGACCTGGACGGCGAAGGTCTCGCGCTTGAACCGCTCCTCGGACCAGGCGACGGCGGCCCGCTCCTGGGAGATGACGCCGAGGGAGTCGACCCGCTCGCGGGTCAGGCCGCGGCGGCGGGCGATCCGCTCGGCGGCCTCGAACTGGTTGGGCAGGTCGACGTTCCACTCGTCGGGGAAGGGCTTGCCGGGTCCGTGCTTGGAGCCGGAGCCGAGCGGGACGCGGGACATGGCCTCGACGCCGCAGGAGATGCCGACGTCGATGACCCCGGCCGCGATCATGTTGGCGGTCATGTGGCTCGCCTGCTGGGAGGAGCCGCACTGGGCGTCGACGGTGGTGGCGGCGGTCTCGTAGGGCAGCCCCATGGTGAGCCAGGCGGTGCGGGCGGGGTTCATGGACTGCTCGCCGGCGTGGGTGACGGTGCCGCCGACGATCTGTTCGACGCAGTCGGCGGGGATGCCGGTGCGGCCGAGGAGTTCGCGGTAGGTCTCGCCCAGGAGGTAGGCGGGATGGAGGTTGGCGAGCGCGCCTCCGCGCTTGCCGATGGGGGTGCGTACGGCTTCGACGATGACGGGTTCCGCGGCCATGAGCTCGTCCTCTCCTCGACCGGACGGGGTGTCCCGGCACCCGCCGGTCGGCGTCACGGGAGAACTAGTACGCGTTCTAGTTCTGACTGAAGTCTTATGACTGCTACCGCCGGTACGCAAGGGTCCGGGAGGCAGCAGTTGCGCCGCACGCCGGGCCGCGGGGGCGTACGGGGCCGACCGGAAGGGGCTCCGGAGGCTCCCCCGGGCGCACCGGGGGCGTATTCGGGTCGCGCCTCTTGCCACTTGTAGAACTCGTTACTAACTTTCCCGGCAACTTCTGATGGTCCATCAGATATTGGAGCGTGTTGCCGATGACCTGCCCCCACCTCCCCGAAGGATTCGACGCCACCGACCCCGATCTGCTGCGCAGCCGCGTCCCGCTCCCCGAGTTCGCGGAGCTGCGGCAGACCGCGCCGGTCTGGTGGTGCCCCCAGCCGCGCGGCGTCACCGGCTTCGACGACGAGGGGTACTGGGCCGTCACCCGCCACGCGGACGTCAAGTACGTCTCCACCCACCCCGAGCTGTTCTCCTCGAACGAGAACACCGCCGTGATCCGCTTCAACGAGCACATCGGACGCGAGCAGATCGAGGTCCAGAAGCTGATCATGCTCAACATGGACCCGCCGGAGCACACCCGGGTCCGCCAGATCGTCCAGCGCGGCTTCACCCCGCGCGCCATCCGCAGCCTGGAGACCGCGCTGCGCGACCGGGCCCGCGCGATCGCCGAGGAGGCACGCGCCGCGGCGGCCGCGGACCCCGACGGATCCTTCGACTTCGTCACCCGGGTCGCCGTCGAACTGCCCCTCCAGGCCATCGCCGAACTCATCGGCGTGCCCCAGGAGGACCGCTCCCGGATCTTCGACTGGTCCAACAAGATGGTGGCGTACGACGATCCCGAGTACGCCATCACCGAGGAGGTCGGCGTCGAGGCCGCCATGGAACTCATCGGCTACGCGATGAACATGGCCGCCGCGCGCAAGGAGTGCCCCGCCCAGGACATCGTGTCGCAGCTCGTCGCCGCAGAGGGCCAAGGAAACCTCTCCTCCGACGAGTTCGGCTTCTTCGTCCTCCTGCTCGCCGTCGCCGGCAACGAAACCACCCGCAACGCGATCAGCCACGGCATGCACGCCTTCCTCACCCACCCCGACCAGTGGGAGCTCTACAAGCGGGAGCGCCCCGCGACCACCGCCGAGGAGATCGTCCGCTGGGCCACCCCCGTCGTCTCCTTCCAGCGCACCGCCACCCAGGACACCGAGATCGGCGGCCAGAAGATCAAGCGGGGCGACCGGGTCGGCCTCTTCTACTCCTCCGCCAACCACGACCCCGAGGTCTTCGAGGACCCGGGGACCTTCGACATCACCCGCGACCCCAACCCGCACCTCGGCTTCGGCGGCGGCGGGCCCCACTTCTGCCTCGGCAAGTCCCTCGCCGTGAAGGAGATCGAGCTGATCTTCGACGCCGTCGCCGACGTCCTGCCCGACCTCACCCTCGTCGGCGAACCCCGCCGGCTGCGGGCCGCCTGGCTCAACGGCGTCAAGGAACTCCGGGTCCGCTCGACGACCCCCGCCTGACCGCCCCGCAGGAACCGCGGACCGCCCCCGCACGTCCGATCGGGCATGCGGGGGACAACACACAGGATCCTGACCACACTCGTCGCGCTGCTCGCGCTCCAGCTCGGCTCGCTCGTCGCGCCCGCCTGGGCCTGCGGCTGCGGCGCCATGATCACGCACAGGTCGGAGCGGATCGGCGTCGACCGCGAGGAGTCCGCCGTCCGCTGGGACGGCCGGACCGAGACCGTGGTCATGCGCTTCCGCGTCCACGGCGACGCCCGCCGGGCCGCCTGGGTCATGCCGGTGCCGAACCGGGCCGACGTCACCCTCGGCGACCCGGAGCTCTTCGACCGGCTGGAGGAGCTCGCCGCCCCCGAGGAGCGCGAACGCCCCTACTTCTGGCCCCGCGAGGACGACTGGCCCTTCGACGCCGGCCGCGGCGACGGGGCGGCGGCCGGCGCGGCCCCCGGCGGCACCGTCGGCGTCGTCGGCCGCGAGCGGCTCGGCCCCTTCGACGTCGCCCGGCTGACCGCCACCGACCCCGGGGCCCTCGGCACCTGGCTGCGCGCCAACGGCTTCGAGCTCCCCGACCGGCTCACCCCCGAACTCCGGCCGTACGTCGAGCGGAAGTGGGAGTACGTCGCCGTGCGCCTCGCGCCGGAGAAGAGCGGCGAACGCCTCCACGGCGAACTCACCCCGCTCCGCATCACCTTCGCCTCCACCGAACTCGTCTACCCCATGCGGCTCTCCCGGCTCGCCGCCACCCCGCAGACCCTCGGCCTGTCGATCCTCGCCGACCACCGCATGGAGCCCCGCTCGGCGATCGGCGGCGAACGCCCCGAAGTCACCTTCGCCGGCCGGATCGACCGCCCCGACGGCCCCGTCGCCGCGCTCACCGGCGGCGCCCCCGCCCACCTGACCGTCCTGGAACAGCGCTTCCCCGTACCGTCCCGCATCGACGACGACCACGTCCTGCGCGCGGTCGCCGACACCCCGTACCGCCGGGTCGTCCACCACGACCGCCTGCTGACCCTCGCCGGCGTCCCGGTCTGGCTGCTGACCGTGCTCCTGGGCGCGGCGGCGATCGCCGTGACGACCGTGGTGCTGACCATGCGGGCGAACCGCCGCCGGGTACCGTCACCGGTATGACGAACCCTCAGTGGAACGACATCGACGCGTACGTCACCGGCCTGCTGGTCCCCGACGACGAGGCGCTCACCGCCGCCCTCGCCGACTCCGCGGCCGCCGGACTCCCCGAGATCGCCGTCGCCCCCAACCAGGGCAAGCTCCTGAACCTCCTCGCCCGGACCCAGGGCGCCCGGCGCATCCTGGAGATCGGCACCCTCGGCGGCTACAGCACCATCTGGCTGGGCCGCGCCCTGCCCGCCGACGGACGCCTGATCACCCTGGAGTACGACCCCCGGCACGCCGAGGTGGCCCGCGCCAACCTCGCGCGGGCCGGGCTCGCCGACCGGGTCGAGGTCCGCACCGGCCCGGCCCTCGACACCCTCCCCCTGCTGGCGAAGGAGGGCGCGGGCCCCTTCGACCTGGTCTTCGTCGACGCCGACAAGGTCAACAACCCGCACTACGTGACCTGGGCCCTGGAGCTCTCCCGCCCCGGCACCCTGATCGTCGTCGACAACGTGATCCGGGGCGGCCGCGTCGCCGCCGAGGACCCGTCGGACCCGGCCGTCACCGGCACCCGCGCGATGTTCGAACTCGTCGCGGGCGAACCCCGCCTCGACGCCACCGCCGTCCAGACGGTCGGCACCAAGGGCCACGACGGCCTCCTCATCGCCCGGGTGACCGGCTAGGACGCGCACCCGCCCCGCGCCCCGGCCCCACGGCCCCGGGACGCGGGTCGGGGACGCGGGCCGGGGGCACGGACCCGAGGCTCAGGCCAGGGGTGCGGGCCAGGGGTGCGGGTCAGGGCTCCAGGCCGGCCCGCCACCCCGCGAACAGCGGCAGCTCCCCGTCGGCGTCCATGACGACCACCCCGAAGGGCCTGTCGAAGGCGATCCGCTCGGCGGGGAGCGGCCGGGCCGCGCTCCTCGTCATCGCGATCTGGGTGACCGCCGCCGCCTCCACCCCCTCCTCGGCGACCTCGACGACCGCCTCCTGCACCGCCCGGGCCACGAAGAGCGGCACCGGCGAGAGGGCCGAGAAGTCGGCGCCGGGCCGCAGGGCCGCGCCCGCCCCCGCCGCCTCCAGCCAGGGCAGGAGATCGGTGCGGGTCCGCAGCGAGAAGCGGGGCAGGGCCAGCTCCACGCCGCCGGCCCGCACCGGCTCGCGCCGCGCCGCCCACGCCAGGGGCAGGACGTCCGCGGGCCCGTCGCCCGGCTCCCCGAGCACGAAGCGCACCCGGACCGCCCGCTCCCCCGCGCCGGGCAGCTCCACCACGACGCCCCGGCTCCCCCGCCATCCCCGCCGCACCCGCCAGGCCCACTCGGCCGGGACCCGCCGGTGCATGGTGGGGACGGGGCGGACCGCGCCGGACGCGTCCGTGAACGGCTCGGGCCGCGTCGCCCCGACCGGGAACGCCTTCCGCCAGGCCGCCTTCAGGGCGAGCGCCCCGAGCAGCACCAGGTCCTCGGAGCCGTCCAGCGGCAGCGGAAGCCCCGGCACGCGCCCCCCGCTCGCCTCCCGCGCCCACGCGTCGAGCTCCGCCGCCGCGTCCGCGCCCAGCACGCCGAACCCGACGCCCGGCAGCCCGGCCCGGAACCCCTCGCGGACCGGCACCCGGCTCCACACCCCGACGGCCCCGGCCACCCCGGAGGCCCCCGCGACCGCCCGCCCGACGCCGGTCACCGCCGCCGCGGCCTCCTCCCCCGCGACCCCGAGCAGACCGCGCAGTCCTTCCGCGGTCCGGCCCCGGGCCCCCGAGGCCACCGCCCCCAGCGCCAGCCACGCCCCCGCGGGCGACCACACGAAGTCCGCGTCCCCGGACCGGGGCAGGCACCGCTCCGCGAACGCCCTGAGCTCGCCCGCGCGAAGGGCGGTGGGAGTGTCGGTCATATCCTGCCTCTCAAGGGCATCGTGAAGATCAACGAACGGGGCAGGCCGCCCACGGAGAACTTCACACCGTGGGTGCCGCCATGGTCGGCCAGCCTAGAAGCCGTCGGCCCCCGCTGTCGGCCCCTGCCCCCTCACGCTCGACGCACATGGTCGGGCGGGACCAGCCACTCCCCCTGCCGTGCGTCCGCTTCACGCTCCCGAGCCTTGCCGGGCATGCCGTCGTCCCCTCGGTCCGTCCGTCTGCATTCCTTGCCGAGGACGCCAAGGACCGTCCCGTAAACCGGCGAGGCTCAGGAACGCCACGCGCCCCGCCGCCGGATTCTTAGCGGCGGACCCGTACAGCGGCTCTCGGGCGGCTGAGGATCACGCAGGATCAGGCGCCTCAGCCCATCGCACGATCACCCGGTCCCTCGTGTTCGCGTTCCGACCCCTGCCGACGGACTTGGCGATCCTCACGGAGTCGATGAAGAGCGCCAGGAACTCCCGCTTCTTCTCCAGGTCCCACGCCGCCCATGTCGAACCCTCCCCGATGGGATCCCCGTCCACGCTCGTCCACGCGTCGGGAATCTGGATGCCTCGGTTGCCGGTCGCCTCCAGTTCCGCCAACCGTTCGCCCGTCCGCTCCTCATGAGCTGCCAACCGCGCCATGGACTCCCTGAACATCCGCGCACCGGTCTCGTCGGCGTAGACGCCGGCCAGCCGGTCCACGTGGAGGATGCGGCGGGACTCCCGTACGTGCTCCGGCTCGGCTCGCGCCGCCGCGCGTTCCGCGTCTCGCTGGGACGTGTCCTGTTGGCGGGCGAAGCGCCGTGACGCCTCGGCCAGCCATGCGAGGTCTTCCGGGTCGTCGGGGTCCACGGCCATGAGACGGGCCCACACCCGCCCCGCCGTCTCGCTGTCCGCCGCGTCCTGCCCGATGACGAGACCGCCGTGGCCCGGGACCACTCCCCCGGCCCGGTTGCACTTGTAGTAGAGCTTCCCGGCCCGCCGGTCGGTCGCCATCACCGATCCGCAGACGCCGCAGAACAGCAGTCCGTGCCCGGCCAGCAGAGCAGGGACGCGGCGGGCCGCTCGTACGACCACCTGCGTCCGGCCGTCCAGCACGTCCTGGAGCTTCCACCACTCCTCGGTGGGGATCAGCGCTTCGTGCGACTGGACGGGCTGACCTTCGTCGTCACGCAGGACGACGCGCTTCCCCGCCTTGCCGGGGACGGGGTTGCCGTCGGCGTCCTTGGTCGCCCGTACCCGTCCCTGCCACTCGATCGCGTACCCCGCAAGGCGCGGGTCCCGCAGGATGCGCAGGACGGTGGACGACACCCACGCGGGGCGCTCCACTGCTTCCGAGACTCCGCGCACGGCGCGAGGCGAGGCGCTTGGCCCCCGACTCCCCCAGGGACTCCGCCTTCGTGGGCACGCCCCGCTCATTGAGCCGCTTGGCGATCTGCGAGGCGGACACGCCCTCCGCCGCCCACTCGGCCATGTCACGGACGTGCGGGGCTTCCGCCGGGTCCGGGACGAGTCGGACGACGGACAGCTCGCCGCTGGTCGCCCTCTCGGCCGTGAAGCCGTACGGGGCCACGCCGGAGACATGGCTACCAGCCCGTCGGAGCGTGTCCTTGGTGGCGGAGACGTAGGCCGACTTCATGTCGGACTCCTGCTGCGCCAGTCCCGCGATGATGGCGAGGATGCCGACACCGACCGAGGTGGACGTGTCGAGGTACGGCTCCTCGACGCTCACCAGCCGGACGCCGTGCGCCTCCAGCTCCTCGATGATCCGCGTGGCTTCCAGCGCGCCACGGCGAGTGAGTCGGCACAGCGAGAAGACCACCACGGCGTCCGCGTGCCCGCCGCGCACGGCCGCCATCATCTCCTCGAACCCCGGGCGGTGGATGCTCGGGTCCCACCCCGACTTGCCGACGTCCTCGAAGTGGCCCGCGTCGCTCCACCCCTTCGACGCGATCAGCGAGGCGCACCGTTCGCGCTGCGCCACGGGCGACGCCCGGGAGTCGTCCTCACGCCGCTTTGACTGCCGGATGTACGAGACTGCACGTACGTGATCAAGGCTCGGCGCAGCGCCCGGCCTGTGCTTCCTGAGAGGTGTCATGTGCCTAGTGTGGTAAAGATCAACGTCCTGACCGTGCCGGCCGAGCAGCGCGAGGTCCTGGAGCAGCGGTTCGCCTCGCGCGCCGGTGCCGTGGAGGGCTCCGACGGCTTCGAGTGGTTCGAGCTGCTGCGCCCGCTGGAGGGCACCGACCAGTACCTGGTGTACACCCGCTGGCGCAGCGAGGAGGACTTCCGGAACTGGATGGAGGGTTCCATGAAGGCCGCCCACCAGGGCACCTCGGGCGGCGAGGGCGGCGAGCGTCCGAAGCCCGCCGCGTCCGGTTCCACCCTGTGGTCCTTCGAGGTCGTGCAGCAGGCGTCGCCGAAGTAGGTCCCCGAAGGAGGTCCCGGAGGAGACTCCCGGAGGAGATCCCCGAAGGAGGTCCCGGAGGAGGTTCCGGGGGAGACCCCGAAGGAGGTCTCCAGAGGAGGTTCCGGGGGAGGCCCCGGAGGAGATCCCCGGAACAATCCGGAGGCGGGCGAGGGAGTGCGGGCCGCAGAATGGCCCGCATGACCTGGAGCTTCACCCCCGAGCGCGTCGGCACCCCGGACGCCACCGCCCTGCGCCGCGACTACTTCGGCGACGTCGCCGGCCGCTACTTCGGCCGCGTGCTGTCCGAGGACGAGTACGACGAGGACATGATCGACGAGGGGCTGGAGCGGCTCGCGCCGCCCGCCGGGGAGTTCCTGGTCGGGCGGTACGAGGGGCGGCCCGCCGCCTGCGGCGGCATCGTCCTCCTGGACGGCGGACGGGCCGAGCTGACCCGGGTGTACCTCCGCCCCGCGTACCGCGGCAAGGGCGGCGCCGACCTCCTGATGGAGGGTCTGGAGCGGGCCGCCCGCGCGCTCGGCGCCCGCCGGACCGTCCTCAACACCCGCCTCGACCTGGTCGAGGCGCGGGCGCTGTACGTGCGGCACGGCTACGGCGAGATCCCCGCGTACTGCTCGGGGCCGTACATGGAGATCTGGTACGGCAAGGAGCTCTGACCCCTCTCCCCCGTCCCGGAAGGACCGGCCGCCCCGGGCGGTTCAGCCGCCCCAGACGACGACGTCGAAGGTGGCGGCCGTGTCGCTCGCCAGCCCGGACAGCTCCTTGACGGTCATCCGGAGGAGCCGTCCCTCGCCGGTGCGGCCGCAGACGGTCAGACCGGTCTTCATCTCGATGTCGTTCGAGGTGGCCTGGGTGTCGACCACGCCCGCGCAGTCCCCGTACGCCGGCACCTTGGCCGCGCCCTTCCACACGAGGGCCCTGGAGCCGTTGTCGGGCCGCAGCATGTGGTCGCCGAAGGGGTAGACGGCGAAGTCGTTGTCGCTGTTGATCTCGGACACCACGGGCGGCGCCGCGTCGAGGTCCTTGTCGTCCGCGTACGCGATGACCAGGGTGCCCTGCCAGTGGACGGTGTCCGGGGGCGCGGTGGGCGGGGCGCTGGTGGTCACCTGCGCCGCCGGGGCCGTCGTGCCCCCGCCGGACGCGTCCGTGCCGGAGGTGCCGTCCGTGCCCGGGGTGTTCTCCGCGGCCTGCCCGTCGTCCGGCGTCGGGGTCGCCGAGGTCGGTGCCGGGGCGGGCGCGGCCTCGGGCTCCTTGTCGCTCGTGTTCACCAGATACGTGCCGACCACGCCGATGACGGCCGCCACCAGCGTCGCCCCCGCGCCGATCCAGGCGCCCCGGTGCGACGGCTGCCGGCCGGGCGGGGTGCTCGGCGGCGGCGGGGCGCCGTAGGCCGCGTATCCCGGGCCGCCCTGGGGATACCCCTGCTGCGGCTGTCCGTGCTGCTGCGTCCAGCCCTGCCCCGGCTCATGGCTGCTCATCGTGCCTGCTCCCCCGTACCCGTCGTACCCGTGATCGATCTTCTGATCCGATCTTCGGCAGGTCAGGGTACCCATCGGCACTGAACGTCCGTCACCCCGGTTGCCGGGAGCGCGAGTTCCCCGAGCCTCCCGGCTCCCCCACGTCGCCCGAGTCCCCCGAACCGGACCGGAGCGGGGCACGGGGGCGGCAGGGGCACGGGACGGGTACGGGCACAGGACGGGTACGGGACGGGGACGGCCACAGGACGGGTACGGGGACGCGGCGGGTGCGGGGTCAGGCGCGGTGGTCGCGGGGCGGTCCGGGGAACCGGGGGCGTTCCCCGTCGGAGCCGCAGAGCTCGGCGTTCAGCTCCTCGACGAGTTTCACCAGGTCGGTGGGGCGGTCGGGACCCCACCAGTCGCCGAGGAGTTCGGCGAGCGACTCCTCGCGCGCCGCGGCGAGGCGGACGGCGGTCGCGACGCCGTCCTCGGTGAGGACCAGCTGGACCCCTTCGCGCCGGGCGAGCCGCCGCTCCTCGACCTCGCGGGCCGCGTCGGTGATGACCCGGAGCGGTACGGGGGCGGTCTCGGCGAGCCGGGCGGGTTCCACGGCACCGTGGCGGCGGATCCGCAGCAGCAGCCAGCTGGAGGCCGGACGCAGGTCGAGCCCGGCGCGGGCGGTGATCGTCTCGTAGATCTCCTTGCGGCCCTCGCGGGAGCCGAGCACCGACAGGGCGCGGGCGGCCTCCTCGTAGGAGGAGCGCTCGACCGGGTTGGAGGCGAGGGTCTGGCTGGTGTCGGGCGCGGTGACGGAGGCGCGGAGCGGGTCCTCCTTGAGGAACCAGGCGACGACGAAGGCGACGAGGACGACCGGTGCCGCGTAGAGGAAGACGTCCGTGATGGAGGTGGCGTACGCGTGGAGGACCTGCGGCCGCAGCTCGGCGGGGAGCTGGGCGACGGCACGCGGGTCGGCGGCGACCTGCCCGGCGCCGGTGCCGGGCGGGAGCTCCGTGCCGTCCCGGGCGGCCTGCGCGAAGACGTCCTCCAGCTTGTGGGTGAGCCGGCTGGTGAAGATCGTGCCGAAGACGGCGACGCCGAAGGACGCGCCGATGGAGCGGAAGAAGGTCGCCCCGGAGGTGGCGACGCCCAGGTCCTCGTACCCCACCGCGTTCTGCACGACGAGGACGAGGACCTGCATGACGAGGCCGAGCCCGGCGCCGAAGACGAAGAAGTAGACGCTCATCTCCCAGGTGGGCGTCGTCTCGGTCAGCTCGTTGAGGAGCAGCAGGCCGAGCGCCGTGACGGCGGTGCCGGCGATGGGGAAGACCTTCCACCGGCCCGTGCGCGACACGATCTGGCCGGAGACGGTGGAGGTGAGCAGCATGCCGACGACCATCGGCAGCATGTGGACGCCGGACATGGTGGGGGTGACGCCCTGGACGACCTGGAGGAAGGTCGGCAGGTAGGTCATCGCGCCGAACATCGCGAAGCCGACGACGAAGCTGATGACCGAGACCAGGGTGAAGGTCCGGATCCGGAAGAGCTTGAGCGGGAGGACCGGTTCGGCGGCCCGCCGCTCGACGGCGACGAAGCAGACGAGCAGGACCGCCCCGAGGAGCGCGAGCCCGATGATCTGCGGCGAGCCCCAGTCCCAGGTGGTGCCGCCGAGGGAGGCGACGAGGACCAGACAGGTGGCGACCGAGGCGATGAGGAAGGTGCCGAGGTAGTCGATGGTGTGGCGGGTGGAGCGGACCGGGATGTGCAGGACGGCGGCGATGACGAAGAGGGCGACGACGCCGACGGGAAGGTTGATGTAGAAGACCCAGCGCCAGGAGAGGTGCTGGGTGAAGAACCCGCCGAGCAGCGGGCCGAGGACGCTGGTGGCGCCGAAGACGGCGCCGAAGAGGCCCTGGTACTTGCCCCGCTCCCGGGGCGAGACGAGGTCGCCGACGATCGCCATCGACAGCACCATGAGCCCGCCGCCGCCGAGGCCCTGGAGTGCGCGGAAGCCGATGAGCTGCGGCATGTTCTGGGCGATGCCGCAGAGGGCGGAGCCGATCAGGAAGAGGACGATCGCGCTCTGGAAGAGCTTCTTGCGCCCGTACTGGTCGCCCAGCTTCCCCCACAGCGGGGTCGCCGCCGTCGAGGCCAGCATGTAGGCGGTGACCACCCAGGAGAGGTGCTCCATGCCGCCGAGCTCGCTGACGATCGTCGGCAGGGCGGTGGAGACGATCGTCTGGTCGAGGGCGGCGAGCAGCATGCCCAGGAGCAGCGCCCCGATCGCGACGAGGACGGTCCGGCGGCTCTGCCCCTCCCCCGGCACGGGCGCGGGCTCCCCGCCGAGCTGCGGCGGGCTTGTCTCCTGGGCCATGGGCGCCTCCTGTACGTCTCCCCCGGGTCCTCCGGGTCCTCCGGGTCCCTCGGGTCCTTCGGGTCCCCCAGGTCCTTCGGGTTCTTCGGGTTCCTCGGGTTCCTCGGGCGGGTGCTCTCCATCCTGAGTCGAATGTCCGGATATGGCCTGCGGAGGGGCACGCGTGTTCACCCGTCGGCAGGGGGTGGCCTGCATAATCACTGCCAGATTGCTTGGGGAGGGGACAGATCATGACCGGACAGGCATGTCCTGAATGCGGCGGCCAGAGACCGCCCTGCGCCTGCGCCCGGGCGGAGCTGGCGGCGGCCGAGGACTTCGACCCGCTCCGCATCAGGCCGTACGTGACGCTGGAGGCGCCGTACGCGGAGGGCGGGGCGGGGCGGGACGGGCGGCCGGGGTCACCGCCGGCGTCGCCCTCGGCGTCCGGTGGGGCCGGCGGGGCGGCGGAGGCGGGTGATCCGCCGACGGCGCAGCTGGCGGCGATCCGCCCCGCGGCGCACGGCCACGCCCCTGGCGACCCGTACGCCTCCCCCTCGCCGGAGGCCTCCCCGTACGACGCCTCCTCGCAGGGGACCTCCCCGTACGACTCCTCCTACGGTTCCCCTTCGTACGACCGACCCCCGTACGCCCCGTCCCCGCCCCCTTCCCCGTACGCCCCCTCCTCCTCCGAGCCCTCCTCCTCCGACTCCTTCCCGCACGGGGACGGGGCGTACGGCGCCGAGGGCGGGGCGCACGAGACGATGCCGCTCCTGCTCGGCGGGGCCGGAGGCGACGGGGCGGCGGCCGGGGCGCGCCGCGAGCGGCGGCGCAAGCGGCGCGGCGGGCTGGTCGCGGGCGTCACGGCGGCGGCCGTGGTCGGCACGGCCGCGCTGGCCGCGGCGGTGCTCGGCAGCGGGGAGACCGACGACCGGGCGACGGTCCCCGAGGTGACCACCAGCGCCTCCCTGAACATCGCCGTCTCGGAGGAGCCGTCGCCGTCCTCCGACACCCCGGAGCCGACCCGCACCCCCTCGAAGTCGCCTTCGCCGCGCACCTCCTCCCCCACCCCCACGGCCACCTCCGCCTCCCCGTCGGCGTCCGCGCCGACCGGGGCGGCGGGGACGCCGACGGCCGGCGGTCCGCCGTCCGCGACGGGCGGCGCGGCCCCCTCGGCGTCCGGTCCGGCCACGGCCACGGCGACCTCCGCCGCCCCGACCACGGCCTCTCCTCCCCCCACCCCGACGGGGGCCCCCGAGGGGGCGGTCCTGGCCATGGGCGACACGGGCCCCGAGGTGCGGGAGCTCCAGCTGCGACTCACCGCCGTCTACGTCTACCGGGGCGACATCGACGGGGTGTACAGCGAGGAGGTGCGGGACGCGGTGGCCTCGTACCAGGGCTGGCTCTGGCCCCGGAAGGACCCCGAGGGCGTGTACGGCCCCTACACGCGGCGCAATCTGGAGCGGCTGACCTCCGACATCACGGGCTGAGCGGGGACGCCGGACCGGGCGCGGTCCCCAGCGCCGCACCGGGCGCGGGACGGGCGCCGGACCGGGCGGACGGGGGCGGGTTGGCCAAGACGGCTCCGCGTTTTGTATCGTGAAGAAACAAAGTGGCCCCGCCCGCACTCCCTGACCGGCGGGCGGGACCGCTTCGTTCTCCGCACCACCCCCCTGGAGACCCCATGGCCGCCACCCCGGCAACGCTCACCGCCCGCGCCCTCCTGCTCGACATGGACGGCACCCTGGTCGACTCGGACGCCGTCGTGGAGCGCTGCTGGCGCCGCTGGGCGGACCGGCAGGGTCTCGACGCCGACGCGGTACTGAGGGTCGTGCACGGTCGCCAGGGCTACGCCACGATGGCGGCCCTCCTCCCGGACCGCCCGATGGCCGAGAACCACGCCGACAACGCCGTGATGCTCGCCGAGGAGACCGCCGACCTCGACGGCGTCGTGCCGGTCGGCGGCGCCCCCGCCTTCATGGACGCGATCGCCCGGCTCCCGCACGCCCTGGTGACCTCGGCCGACGAGGGCCTCGCCCAGGCGCGGATGGGCGCGGCGGGCCTGCGGATGCCGGTGACGCGGGTGACCGCGGAGCTGGTCGGCGCGAGCAAGCCGGACCCGGAGGGCTTCCTCAAGGGCGCGGCCGAGCTCGGCACGGCCCCGGCGGACTGCGTGGCCTTCGAGGACTCCGAGGCGGGCATCCAGGCGGCCAGGGCGGCCGGCATGCGCGTCGTGGGCGTGGGCCCCCGCGCGGCGGCCTTCGCCCCCGACCTCCACGTCCAGGACCTGACCTCGCTCGCGCTCACCGCCGCCCCGGACGGAACGATCACCCTCACCACGACGGCCTCCTGACCGGGACGCCCCCGAGCCCCACCCCCCGGAGGGCCGCGCCGGATCCCCGGCGCGGCCCTCCGGACGTCCCGCACCCGGCGCGCGGGTCCGCGGACCGGGAGGCCCGGCAGTCCTGACGCAGGCCCGGGGCCCTCCGCCTCCCGGGGCCCTCCGTCACCCGGGGGGCCTCGACGCCCCACGGTCGCCGGCACCCCCACCCCCGGCACCCCCGGCACCCCCGGCACCCCGTCGGCCCGGCGCCGCACAGGCCGGCCCCGCCGAGACACCACACCCCGCCCCCACCCCCGCCCCGCCCCATCCCCGCCCCGTCCCCGGGACGTCACACCCCCCGCCCCGACCCCCGCCGACCCGGGGCCCGCCCCCCACCCGTCCCGCCGACGACCCCTCCGCCGGGCCTCGCGCCCCGGAGGTCGTACACCTCGCCCCACAGCCTCCGGAGCGCGAGGCCGAACCACCGCACTCCGGGACAACTCGCTCCCGCCCGGCGGAATCCGACGCTCCATCAGCACACGTCACACCCCTTGATGTGACGTGTCCATGTCGCCACTCTGTTACCTGGCGCACCCCCCGGAGAAACCTCGCGCCGCCACGATGACCGGGCGCCGCAGCCCGGTACCGCACGGGACCGGCCGAACCGTCACGGTCCCACCGAATCAAGGGAGTCCCCCATGCCCGTCGGCAAGGTCTACGCGCGTCGAATCGCCGTGCTCGCCTCCTCCGCCGCCCTCGCCCTGACCGGCCTCGCCACCTCCGCGCCCACCGCGCAGGCCGCGATGCCGACCCCGGTCAGCGCCGCCACCGCCCGCACCTACCTGGCCGCGCTCACGGTCAGGGCGGAAGGTTCCCTCACCGGCTACAGCCGCGACCTCTTCCCGCACTGGATCACCCAGTCCGGCGCCTGCAACACCCGCGAGACGGTCCTCAAGCGGGACGGCTCGAACGTCGTCACCGACTCGGCCTGCGCCTCCGTGAGCGGCAGCTGGTACTCGCAGTACGACGGCGCCACCTGGACCGCCGCCTCGGACCTCGACATCGACCACGTGGTCGCGCTCGCCGAGGCGTGGCGCTCGGGCGCCAACTCCTGGACCACCGCCCAGCGCCAGTCCTTCGCCAACGACCTCACCCGCCCGCAGCTGATAGCCGTCACCGACAACGTGAACCAGTCGAAGGGCGACCTCGACCCCGCCGAGTGGATGCCCCCGCGCACCGCGTACCGCTGCACCTATGCCCGCGCCTGGGTGCACGTGAAGCACCACTACGGCCTGAGCGTCGACTCGGCGGAGAAGAGCGCCCTCCAGTCCGTCCTCAACGGGTGCTGAGGACGGACCCCTGACACCGCGGAGGACGGGCGTCCCGGCACCGCGCGAGAGCGGCGCCGGGACGCCGCGAGAAACGGCGTGAAATCGGCGCGCCCGTGGTCCAGACCTGAGCCACCCTGGTCCAGACCAGAACGGCCCCAGCCATAGGCGCGCCCCCGCCGAAGGAGATGTTTGAACTTGCAAGTACTACTCAGGGATGCCTAACCTGGCGGCCGTTCGGTACCAGTCCCCCACGCCCGTTCCCCCCGGAGCGGGCCGGCCGAAGGAGTCCCCCCACCATGAGCACCCTGACCCACCGCCTCGATCGGGCGCAGCCGTACGCGCTCGGCCTGTTCCGGATCGTCGTCGGCCTGCTCTTCACCTGCCACGGCGCGGCCTCGCTCTTCGGCGTCCTCGGTGGCGCGATGGGCGGCGGCACCGTCCCCGCCGGCACCTGGCCCGGCTGGTACGCGGCGCTGATCCAGCTCGTCTGCGGCGGCCTCGTCCTCGTCGGCCTCGGCACCCGCGGGGCTGCCTTCATAGCCTCGGGCTCGATGGCGTACGCGTACTTCCGGGTCCACCAGCCGGAAGCCCTCTTCCCGCTCCAGAACGGCGGCGAGACGGCCACCCTCTTCTGCTGGGCCTTCGCCCTGCTCATCTTCACAGGCCCGGGCGGCCTGGCGCTCGACGCCCTGTTCGGGGCGAAGGGCGCCCCGGCGGGCCAGGACGCTCAGGGCACGGAGAAGCAGAACACCCCGGTCGCCGCCTGACCCTCCCCGGCACCCCGGCACCGCCCGGCCCGAGGCACCACGGCACCACCCGGTACGAAGCACTACGGCACCGCCCGGCCCGAGGCGCCGCAGCTCCACCCGGTACGAGGCGCCGCACCGCTCACGGCACCGCCCCACCCGACCGCCGATGCCATCGGCGTCGCCGGCGCCACCGGCGTCACGGCCGACGGCCGCCCCCGCGCGATCCAGGCGCGGGGGCGCCCGCTCCCCCGCTCCCCGCTCTCTCCCTAGCTCGCTTCCCCCCCTCCCCCTTTCCCGCTCACACTCCCCCCTCCCCGCTCACTCTCCCCCCTCCCCGCTCACTCTCCCCCCTCCCCGCTCACTCTCCCCCTCCCCGCTCACCCTCCTCCCTCCCGCTCCCCGCCGCCCACCCACCGACCCGCCCGCCAGGGCTCCCCGCCCCGGCGCGTAGGCTCTGCCCCTGTGAATCTGCTCGACAGCATGGGCTCGCTGAGGTCGCTGACCGCGGGCCCGTGGATCTATCCGGTGGTGGCGACGTCGATCCTGCTCGACGTCTTCCTGCCCGTGCTGCCGAGCGGCTTCCTCGTGATCTCCGCCGCCACGGCCGCCTCCGCCTCGCTCGGCGCGGCCACCGCGCCCGCGGACGTCCCCTCCCTGGTGCCGCTGCTGCTCACCGCGGCCGCCGCCTCCATGCTCGGCGACTTCCTGGCGTACCGGCTGGCCCTGCGCGGCGGCCGGCGTCTGGACCGGGCGATAGCCCGCTCCCGCCGCCTGACCGTGGCGCGGGAACGTCTCGGCACCGCCCTGGCCCGGGGCGGCGGCCTCATCGTGGTGCTGGCCCGGTTCGCCCCGGCGGGCCGCTCGGTGGTCTCGCTGGGCGCGGGCGCGGCGGGGCGGCGCCCCGAGGAGTTCCTGCCCTGGTCGGCCCTGGCCGCGGTGGTCTGGGCCTCGTACAGCGTGGGCCTCGGCTGGCTGGGCGGCGCGTGGCTGGGCGCGACCTGGTTCAGCGCGGGGGTCTCGACCCTGGCGCTGCTGCTGGCGGGCGGTCTGGCGGGCTATCTCATACGACGCCCGGGCGCGGCTCCGGCTCCGGCGTCCTGACGGGGTGGGGGTGCGCTCCCCTCACCTCCAGGGTGGCGAGGAGCCGGGCGGTGGCGTCGGCGACCTCCTCGACGGCCCGGTCGAAGACCTCGCGGTTGTGCGCGGCGGGGGCGCGGAAGCCGGAGACCTTGCGGACGTACTGGAGCGCGGCGGCGTGGATGTCGTCCTGGGTCGCGTCGTGCGGCAGGACGGGCGGGCGGAGTGTCTTGATGCTGCGGCACATGCCTCCAGTGTGACGCGCAGCACTGACAACGGAGGGGGGTGCCGACGGGGGCGCGGCCCCCGCCATGGTTCAGTTCAGGCCACGCCGGCTGCGCGCGTTGATCTCGGCGGCGCGGGCGCGGAGCTCGCGCAGGGGGGTGGCGAGCTGGACGTCGCCGGGCTCGGCCTCCCACTCGGCCCCGCCGTGGACGGCGCGGATCAGGAAACGTCCGGAGACGCTCCGCACGAAGAAGCCGACCCGCCCCGTGGCGGTGTCGCGGACGAGGTCGCCGACCTCGGGCACCGGCTGCACGCAACCCCTCCGTCCCGTCCCGAATCCTGCGTGGGGACACCAAGGGAAACGCGGACACTCCGCCCTGTCAACGTATCTCTAGAGATGTCCCCCGATGGATGGATCACCAGGGCAGGACGGCGCACACGTGTGCACCCTGGCCGCGGGGAGCCCCTTAGGGTGTCCCGCAGACGAAGGGAGTGGTCCATCCGTGACTGACCAGGACGGCACTCGTCGGCCCAAGTACCAGCGCATCGCAGATGAGTTGAGAACCGCGATCCAGTCCGGCGCCTTCGCGCCGGGCGACCGGCTCCCCGGCGAGAACGACCTCATGTCCACCTACGAGGTGGCCCGGATGACCGCCCGTCAGGCCCTCGCGGTGCTCCGCGGCGAGGGCCTGACGGAGGCCCGCAAGGGCGCCGGCGTCTTCGTCCGCGCCTTCCGTCCGCTGCGTCGCCGCGGCATCCCGCGCCTGGCCGGCGAGGGCTGGGGCGGCGGGCGCTCGGTCTGGGCGTCGGAGGTGGAGAACCGGACGCTGGTGGTGGACCAGATCGTGGTGTCGGAGGAGGAGGCGGGCACCCGGGTGGCGGGCGCGCTGAACCTGGCGCCGCACGACCCCGTCTGCGTCCGCAGCCGCCGCTTCGTCCTCGACGACAAGCCGGTGCTGCTCTCGGTCTCGTACCTCTCCGCCGAGCTGGTGCGCGGCACCCCGATCGTCCGCGCCGACACGGGCCCCGGCGGCACCTACGCCCGCCTCTCCGACCTGGGCCACCGGCCGGTCCACTTCCGCGAGGAGATCCGCTGCCGGATGCCGACCGCGGACGAGTCCGACCGCCTCACGCTGCCCCCGGGCACCCCGGTGGTCCTCATCGGCCGCACGGCGTTCACGGAACCGGGCAGGCCGGTCGAGCTCAACGAGATGACCCTGGACGCGTCGTCCTACATCCTGGAGTACGACTTCGACGCGTAGGACGCTCACCCCTCGCGCGCGGCCGGCACCTCGCCCTTGGCCTGCTGCCCGGACCCCTGCAGATCGGCGCCGACCTGCCCGCCGAGCGTCATCACGTTCAGCGTGGCGGCGTTCTCGTTGGCGATGGCCCTCTCGACCCGGGCGACGAGCAGCGTGAACGCCTCCCGCTTCGACAGCTCCCGGTAGGGCCCGACCCGGGCCTCGAAGTACACCCGCTCGTGCCCGAGCAGCTGCTCCGTGGACCGGTAGTTCTTCCACTGCTCCCGGTACCGGTACACGCTCTCCAGCGACACCGCGGCGACGACGACCACGCTCAGCACGGTGGCGGTGACCCGCGCGAACCCCGCGTCCAGGTTCACGAACACGGGCACGAGCGCCCCGCCGACGACGGACACGGTCCGCATCCGCAGGTGCATGGCCTTCATCCGCGTCGCCTTGACGTCGTACCACTCCTGATACTGCGCCAGACGGCCCTCGACATACCCCTGCGCCGTCATGTCGCCACCGCCGGCGCCGGCTTCGGGCGCGTCCCCCACGTCCACCATGCCCGAAGTACACCGACCCCGAAGTGGGCACGTCAACTCGGCGCTCCCGTTCCCCCTCAGGCCCCCGCGCGATACGTTCGCCCCGTCACCACCACCCCTCCCCAGGAGCCGTCATGACGACGTCGATCACCCGCACCCGCCTCGCCCTGGCCCTCCTCGCGACCACGGCGGCGGCCCTCGCCGCCGTCCTCGCGGCCCCCGCCACGGCGACCACCGACGCCGGCGACCGCGAGACCGGCACGGTCAAGCCGGTGACGCTCGCGAAGTCGGCGGGCGACAAGAAGGTGGAAGTGATCAAGTAACGGCGAACGTCCGCCCCGGGCCGGCGACTCCCCGCCGGCCCCCACCACCCACCGGGCACCACACGCCGGGCAATGGGCGCCGGCCAACGGGCAACGGGCAACGGGCAACGGGCAACGAAACCCGCCCGCTCGGCGTCGGCCCCTGCCGCCTCTGGCGGTCTCCGCCTCTCCCCCGGCCTCTGCCGGTCCCTAGGCGGCGAGCTGCTGCTCGCCCCGGACGGCCTCTTCCCACGCGACGAGCAGCCGCCCGTACTCCGCGCGGCCCTCGACCGTCAGCTCACCGCTCGCCCACAGGGCACGAATGCGGCAGTTGATGACGGCGGGGTCGACGGTACGGTTCTCGGCGCGAAGCTGCTCGGACATGACACCAACCCTAGACGCCCCCACCGACACCCTCGACCGAGTAAACCCGCCGAGGACACCTCGCTCCGGTCTCCGAAGGTCCTTCACCTCCACCACACCGCCTCCGACCACCGCATACACCGATCGGCCACGGATGTCAGCTCCCGGAACTGTGACGAGGATCAAAGGGAACAAGTGGAAGTCGAGCCGCTCGCGGACGGCGGCAACGACGCCGTCCTGCGCCTGCCGGGCCGCACGCACCCCGGAGTCCTGATCCAGGGCGACACCCTCGGCATCCGCCGGGCGGACGCGGCCGAGCCGGCCGCCCCGTGCGCCGCCGGCGACCTGGAAGAGGCCCTCCACGCGGCCGCCCTCCTCCGGGCCGACCTGGACTCCACGCTCCAGCACCACCCGGAAGCCTGAAGGCCCACGGGCTCCGGCTCACCGGATGCCGCAGAAATCCGCAGAAACGCCGCCGAGGGGACTCCGGGTGAGACCCCTTCCCTTCCGAACCAGGTGTGGCAGGGTGACAGGAAGCGGACGGGGAGATTCTGCGGAGGTGGACGGCGTGACAGAGCTCCGCAAGGGCGAGAACACGGAAGTGGGATCGGGCCGCGTGACAGCCGAGCTGCGCGCGGTGGGCGACCAGGTCGACCTCAGCGCGCTGCTGGTCACCGCGGAAGGAAAGGTCAGGTCCGACGACGACCTGGTCTTCTACAACCAGCCCTCCGCCGAGGCCGGTGCAGTCCGGCACCTCGCCGCGGACGCCGGGATTCCCGAGCGCATCGAGGTGGACCCCTCCGCGCTTCCCGCGGACGTCGACCGGGTCGTCCTCGTCGGCAGTTGCGACCCCGACGATGCGACCCGTACGTTCCGCGACGTCGGAGAGGTACGGGTGAGCGCCGTTCAGCAGGGTGCCGATCCGGTCCTCTTCCGTCCGCCCGCCCTCACCGACGGTGAACGCGCCGTGCTCTTGATGGAGCTGTACCGCAGGGGCCCGGCATGGAAGCTCCGCGCCATCGGGCAGGGCTACTCCGACGGCCTGGCCGGCCTCGCCACCGACTTCGGGATCCAGGTGGAGGAGCCGCGGGAACCCTCCGCGGTGGACCGGCCCGGCACGGGAGAAAGCGGATCCACGCGCGATACCGCGACGACGACGGCACTCCCCGAGCCGGCCGCACCGGTCGCACCGGTCGCACCGGTCGCACCGGCCACCACCGCCGGGAGCCCGATGAGCCCGATGAGCCTGCGCAAGCCTCCACTCGGCAGGATCAGCCTCGACAAGGGCGGCCGGGTCTCCATGGGCCTGGACAAGAAGGACCGCGAGCTGGTGGTCACCGCCTCCCTGGAATGGGACGGCGGAAGCGACCGGCGCCGCAGACAGGGCGCCGACCTCGATCTGTACGCCTTGTTCGTGCCCGCGTCACAAGCCCTGCGGGGAACGAACGCGCCCGGCACCCTCGCCGGATCCAGGTACGTGGCACAGGGTGAACCGCTGCGCCCCGGAACCGCTGCGGCCCCGGCCACCCCGGGGACGGCGAAGAAGGGCAAGGGCGCGGACGTCGTCTACTACAAGCGCCTCGGCTCCGTGAAGAGCCGCCCCTACATTCGCCTCGACGGCGATTCGCGCATTCCGGGGCGCGAGTCGCTCCGCATCGTGCGTCCCGACGAACAGGGCTACGTCCTCCTCTGCGCCTACTCCGCCGTCAGCAACGGCATCGGCTCCTTCCGCAGCTTCGGCGCGAAGGTCGTCATCACGGACGGGCGCGGCTCCACCGTCACCGTCCCGCTCTTCGAGAACACCAGGACCCGCTACTGGGTGGCCATCGCCCTCGTCGACTTCACCACGGCCGACGGAGCGACGATCCACCACATCGAGGCCTACAGCGCCCGCATGACCGAACGCCGCCCGGTGCTCCATCCGGACGGCACCATCGAGATGAACGCGGGCCCCGTCGAATTCAAGAGAAGATGACCGACCCGTCAGCATCATGGTGAGTGACTCCTCACCCCGAGCTGCCGCACACCGCGGTCGGCAGCCGGGCGGGAACAGGACGCAGACCTTCCCGTACGGCCCCCGTGGCAGTCGGATCGCCGACTCCCCTGCCATGGCGATCACGCAGGGCAGCCATCATCCGCCGTCATGGACGTCCGTTCCGGATGTCCACTCCCACGACAACCTCAAGGAACCCGGCCACTCTTCTTCGCCGCTACGCTCCAGGACCAGGCCGACGGACCCTTCCTCCACGTCGTGGTGGGCGAACCGGTGCGGGTACGGGACGAACAGCTCCAGCTCCTCGTCCGACAGCGGCTCGTCGAGCCGCTCATCGCGCATACCGCCGCCGTCACCAGCCCTCGGGACCGGTCCGGCACCGCTCGTGCCGGCAGTCGTCGTTTCGTCGGTGCAAGCGCCGCAGGTCCTGCAAGGCGGCCATGGGAAACGGGTGCAGCATCCACTTCTCCTGGTACCCGTCCTCACCGTGCTCCCGCAGTACGGCCTCGGCCGCTTCCTTCACCGCGTGGCACAGCACGCTGCGGGGCTGGGTGGAGCTCCAGAGAAGGGTGCCGCCCGTCTCGTCGGGCGAGCCCCAGCTCGTTGCCCCGTCCGGGAACTCGAAAATGTCGATGGCCACGTCCGCCCCCTGTCGCCGGAGCAGCCACCTCGTCTCCATGGGCTCGCGGTCGAACGAGAAGCGCTCACCGGACGATTCCCCGTAGAGCCCCGCCATGGCGTACAGCAGGTCGGCAAGCGCGTCCGTGCAATAGCCGATGTGGGTCTCATGCTCCGAAACCCCGTCGGCAATCCGGTATGAAACCCATCCCGAACCGCTCAGTTCCCAGCTGAACTGGAGATCACCCGCCACCCTCACCCCTCCCCAATTGACCGCACCCCTGTCATCGGTTGGCAGGGATCCCGTAAGCGATCTCGCACAGCACAGCGGGCACGATCACGACGTGAAGTCCATGATCCTAGAGGCTCGCCCCAAAATGACTGCCCAAAGCCGTGAAGCCAACTGCCCCAGCTACAGAGGGTTCCCCCCCATCAACCCGAGCTGTCAGGCGTGCGGCCGGCGGTCGGGCTGGAGCGGGGCGGAGACAGGAGCGCAGGCCCGGGCGCCGGGCCGCGCGCGCCGCGCCGTGCGCGGCGGGTGCCTTGAATGAAGTAGGGAAACTCTTACCGCGCCGGCCTCGAAGGGCGATGGGGCTGCACGGCGCGGCTCGGTCGATGACCTTCTCGGAGGGACGGAGCTCCAGAGGAGGTAGTCGCTGATCTGCGGGGCAGGCCAGGCCCTGTTCCAGCGCGGTCGGGATCTTGGAGGACTGCTTCACGGGCGTATCCGGGTTCATCGGATGCTCGACCAAGAGGAGCGGTCCTTCGACCGGCGATGTATCTGGCAGGTACGTGCCACGACGCCTCTTCCCCGCCTCCCCGCCCCGGGGAACGAACAAGGCCCAGGCTCCCGGTTCGCTACCGGTGACCTGGGCCTTCGTCGTGCTTCCTGCTGGTGGGCGCGGACGGTTTCGAACCGCCGACATCTGCTTTGTAAGAGCAGCGCTCTACCCCTGAGCTACGCACCCCTGGGGGAGGCAACAGCGTACACGGAGGGGGTGGGCGGATCGCAAACGCGTGTGGGTGGGGAGGGGTGGGGCGAACTGATGGGGCCGTGTGTTCGTCCCTAGGGGGTGGGAGAATGGGCGTCCGGGCGGCTGGGCGCGGTGGAGACAGCACGGGAGAGGGTCGTGGCGGCTGGCGACGTGAGGGGCAGGGTGGCGTCCAGGGGTGGGGCGGCGGTGCGGCTGGCGGTGCTGTTGCCGGTGCTCGTCGGGGTGCTGGTGCCGCAGTCGTTCGCCGGTGGGGGCGGCCGGCGGTGGTTCGGGGGGCGGGGGGAGAGCCAGCGGGCCGAGGCGCAGGCCGCGAAGGACGCGGCGGCCGCCGCGTTCTACGAGCTCGACACGGCTCAGCGGGGGCTGCGGATCACCATAGAGACGATCACCGCCGTCGACGGGACCGGTGAGGCCCTGCGGGCCGTCGAGGGGTTCGAGGCGCTCGGGCGGCGGATCGACGAGGTGTCGCGCGCCTACATCTCGGCCGTCGACGCGCACGACCTCGACCGGGACGAGCTCGACGCCGGGACCGCCGTGCGGGCCCGGGGCGAGCTCGACCGGGCCCGGGGGGAGCTGGAGCGGGTCAAGGGGGAGCTCGACCGCTTCGAGGAGGGGCTCGCGCCGCTGCTCGGGCGGGCCGAGACCCAGCTGGCGCGGCTCGCGCCCGCGGTGGAGCGGGCCCGGCAGGCCCTGCGCGGGGCGGGCGACGCGCTCGACTCCGTCCGCGGGAAGGGGCTGCGCGCCGATGACCTGGCGGCCCGGCTCGCCGCGCTCGGACCCGAGCTGACCCGGCTGAACGAGGGCGCCGGGCGGCACGGCGTCGCCGAGACGCTCCAGCGGGCCGACCGGGTCCTGCGGGACGCCGAGGCGGTGCGGACCGAGGCCGAGCGGCTGCCGGAGCGCGCCGCCGAGATCGACAGGCGGCTGGTGTCCCTGCGCACCCGGGCACAGGCGGTGACCACCCGCGCCGAGGCCGTCGAGCCCGTGCTCTCGGAGCTGCGCCGCCGGTACTCGGTCGCCTGCTGGCAGGACCTCCAGCACGTGTCGGAGCAGGCCGCCGGGGCCGTACGGCAGGCCGAGGAGCGGCTCGCGGAGGCGTCGGCCGCCCGCGCCGAGCAGCGGTGGCCGGACGCGACCGCCCTGCTGTCGACCGTACGCGCGCTGCTCGACACGACCGGTGAGGCCGTCTCCGCCGCCGGCGAGCGGCTGCGGCGGCTGGACGCGGTGGCGAAGGACCCCAAGGCGGAGACGGACCGGGCGAGGTTCGCGGTGCGGGACGCGCAGCGGCTCGCCATGGAGGGCCGGAACCAGCCCGATCCGCGCCACGCCCGCCCCCTCGACGAGGCCGTGGCCCGGATCGACCGGGCCGTGGACGGGCTGGAGGGGCGCCACCCCGACTACTGGCACTTCCTGATGGAGCTGGAGGCGGTGCGGGCCTCGGCGGCCGGTGTCGTCGCCGCCATCCGGGAGGAGCGGGGCGCGGGGGCCCACTGAGCTCGGTGAGCTCGGTGAGCTCGGTGAGCTCGGTGAGGGGATAGGTGAGGGGGTGGAGCGGGGGTTCCCTCGGTGGGTGCCGCCGCTAACCTGGGGCCATGCCTCGTTACGAATACCGCTGCCGGACCTGTGGGGACACCTTCGAGCTGAGCCGGCCGATGGCCGAGTCCTCCGCGCCCGCCGCGTGCCCCGCCGGGCACGACGACACCGTGAAGCTGCTGTCGGCCGTGGCCGTCGGGGGCTCGGCGTCCGCCGGCCCCGCCCCGGGCGGGGGCGGAGGCGGCTGCTGCGGCGGGGGCTGCTGCGGCTGATCAGCCCGAGACCGCCGCGCGGAAGCGGCGGAGGATCTCCTCGCCCGCCGCGACGCCCCGCTCCGCGAGGACGTCGAGGTGGGGGGCGGTCCACGCGGTGTCGGCGAGTTCGCCGTGGCCCGGGCGCCAGGCGCGGTCCGCGGCGAGCAGCAGGTCCGCGTCGAGGAGCGAGTCGCCGGCGGCGAGGGTGAGCGCGGCGCCGGTGCGGCGGGCGACCTCCCGGACGGCGGCGCTCTTGGTCAGCGGCTTCGGCACCGCGTACACCTTGCGGCCCTGGAGCGAGACCGTCCAGCCACGGTCGCCGGCCCAGGCGCCGAAGCGGTCCAGCCAGTCCTCGGGGAGCCGCTCGCGGTCGACGACCAGGTAGGCGAAGAGGTCCTCGGCGACCCGGTGCTTGCGCACCCACGAGAGGTCCGTCGTCGCGGTGAGGTAGGCACGGATCTCGGAGAGCGGGGCGCACTCCTCGGCGAGCCTGCGGACGACCGAGGCGTGCCAGTCGGCGTCGGTGACGCCGTCGACGAGGATGTGCCCGCCGTTGGCGCAGATCGCGTACCTGGGTGTGGTGCCCGGGAGTTGGATGCGCTGGTACTGCTTGCGCGTGCGGGTCGTGGTGGGCACGAAGACGGTCTCGGCGGTGAGGGCCGCGAGGAGTTCGGCGGCCTCCTCCGTCATGTACGAGAGCGGCTTGGACTCGTGGACCTCGACGCACAGCAGCCGGGGCGCCTGCGCGTCCGGCATGCCGAGGGCGAGGGCCGCGGTCGAGTAGATGAGGGTGCGGTCGAGGTCGCTGGCGACCAGGGTCGTGCCGGAAGCGGGGGTCACGGCGGGCAGCCTCTCCGGGGCCACGGCGGGGAGCGTCTCCCGAGCCGCGTCCGGGAGCGCGTCGCCGGCCGGAGTCGCCGCCGGAGTCGTCGGAGTCGTCGGAGTGGCCGGAGTCGTCGTCGGGATCGTGGTCATCGGGACGCCACCGCCTTGCCGTCGGCGCCCGTCGCGCCCCTGGTGTACTGGGGGTGGATCAGGCCGACGCAGGTGTACGGGAGGCCGTCGACCTCCTCCACCGGGACGCCGCGCTGTTCCGCCAGGAGGCGGACGTGGGCGAGGTCGGCGCCGGCGCCGCGCTGGGCGAGGATCTTCCAGGGGACGCGGCGGAGGAGGACGCGGGTGGTCTCGCCGACGCCCGGCTTGACGAGGTTCACGTCGTGGATGCCGTACTCCTCGCTGATCCGCTCGACGGCGGCCCAGCCCTCCCAGGTGGGGGTGCGGTCGGTGGCGAGGAGGTCCTTCACGTCGGTGTCGACGGTGGCGGCGACCTCGTCGAAGCGGGCCTCGACGGCGTCGAGGAAGGCGCCGGAGACGTCGGCCCCTTCCAGCTCGCGGTAGAACTTGGCGCCGTGGAAGTCGTCCGGGCCGACCAGGTCGGAGCGGAGCACCGTACGCGATATCAGGCCGGAGACGGTGGAGTTGAGGCACGCGGAGGGGATGAGGAAGTCCTCGCGGGTGCCGTAGGTGCGGACGCAGGAGCCGGGGTCGGCGAGGACCGCGATCTCCGGGTCGAAGCCGGCGAACTCCTCGGACTCCCTGAGCGCGGCGGCGAGTTCGCGGGTGATGGCGCCCTTGCCGGTCCAGCCGTCGACGAAGACGACGTCGGCCGGGTCGTGGTGGGCGGCGAGCCAGCGCAGGGCGTTGGCGTCGATGCCGCGGCCGCGGACGATGGAGACGGCGTAGTGGGGCAGGTCGAGGCCGTGGCGCCGTCGGGCCCAGCGGCGCATGAGGACGCCGACGGGGGTGCCGGCGCGGGCGAGGGAGACGAGGACGGGCCGGCCGGGCTTCTCGGCGAGGACGGTCTCGGTGACGGTGCCGACCGCGTGCGCGATGCGGGCGGCGGAGGACTCCAGGGCGCTGTGGAAGAGCTCCTGGTAGCGGGCGCTCGGCTGGTACTCGACGGGCAGCGACTCGGCGTAGTGCGCGCCGCCGCTCTGGATGGCTTCCTCGCGTTCCTCGGTGGGCGCCTCCAGCTCGGCGTCCGAGAGGTCCTGGAGCAGCCAGCCGACCTCTTCGGGTGCGTACGACGAGAAGGCGGGGCCGCGGAGGGGCTCGGGCAGCATGGAGCTCCTTTCGGGAGCTTCGGATCGGATCGCTTCGGGAGCTTCGGGAGCTTCGGATCGGATCGCTCCGGACGCGGGGGCGGCGAACGGTTCCGTTCGGATCGCTTCCGATGCGGTGTCGGCGACCGGTTCCGCGGCCGCCTGCGGGTGCGGTGCGTACGAGGGGACGACCGCCAGGACGACGTGCGGGATGTGCGCGGCGAGCTGGGCGAGCAGTCCCTCGGGGGCGTGCAGTTCGGGGGTGTCGGCGGCCGAGTCGACGACGGCGACGACGGCGTCGTAGCCGCCGCCCGCCACGTTGTAGGCGTAGCGCTCGCCGGGGCCGTCGGCGGGGGTGTCGTGGGCGGGGAAGACGAGCCGGGTGCGGATGGCGTAGCCGGGGTCGTCGACCGCGAGGACGGGCGAGCGGGTGGTGGTGGAGTAGCGGACGTCGAGCCCGGCGTCCTCCAGGGCCCCGGCGAGCCGCAGGGGTGCGTACATGAGCTCCTCGAAGCCGAGGACGAGGACCCGGGGGGCGCCGGCGGGGCCGTGGCCGGGGAGCGGGGCCGGGTCGGCCGTGCCGAGGGCGAGCGCCTCGGCGAGGGCCTGGGTCATCGCCGGCAGCGCGCCCTCCAGGCGGGCGCGGTGGGCGGGGGTGAAGCCGTGCCGGCCGCCGTCGGGGAGCTCCGCGGGCCAGTCGAGGTCGACGCGGACGGGTGCGGCGACGGCGGTGAAGCCGCCGCGGGAGCGCGGGGCGGGGGCCGCCCCGTGCGGGGGCTCGTGCCGGGCGACGAGCTCCTGGCCCCGGGCGAGGACCCCGTCGGGGAGGCCGACGGTGCCGGCGGCGAGGCTGAGCAGGTCGACGCGGGCGCCGATCTCGGCGGCGAAGTCGGTGAGCCGCTCGCGGTCGGCGGGGCCGCGCATGTCGACGAGGGCGACGACGACGTACCGCTCGCGGGGGTAGCGCTCGTGGAGGCCGCGGATGGTGTTGAGGACGGTGTTGCCGGTGGAGAACTCGTCGTCGACGAGGACCAGCGGCCCCTCGCCGGCCAGGAGCTCCGGGTCCTCGGGGAGCAGCAGGTGCGAGGTGGCGTGCGAGTGGGACTCCTCGAAGCCGCCCGCGGTGGCCACGCCGGCGACGGGGCGGCGGGTGGAGTGCAGGTACGGGGCGGTGCCGAGGCCGTCGGCGACGGCGTGGCCGAGGGCGGTGGCGGTCTCGGCGTATCCGAGGACGACGGCCCTCTCGGCCTCCCGCGCGCCGAGGAGCTCGCGGACCCGCAGGCCGAGGCCGAGGCCGGTGCCGTAGACGACGGAGGGGTGCTGCGGCACGTGCTTGCCGAGCACGCTGGAGACGAGCAGGTGGGCCCGCTTGGGGTTGCGGCGCAGGGCGAGGCCCAAGAGGGCCGGCAGCTCCTCGTCGCCGATCAGTTCGACGCCGAGCCGCTCCGCGACCCACGTTCCGGTCCACACCACGTCGCCGCAGTCCTTTCGTCAGCCGGCGAGGCCGGCGGTGAGCAGTTCCACGAAACCGACGTCCTCGCGGGCGACGCCGAAGGCCTCGGCGCGCACCAGGGTGCGTTCTGCCCAGGCGCGGTGCGGTTTCACTTCGTTCATCTTGTTCGTGTAGGCGGATCGGAGCACGCCGCCGCCGCCCTGTTCCGGCCGCAGGATGTCCTGGGCGTCGCTCCACTCCTCGTGGCTGACCACGGACAGGGCGTGGACGGGCAGCACGTGGGTGGGGTGGATGCAGGTCTTGCCGAGGAGGCCGTTGGCGCGGTCGAGCTCGATCTCGCGGAGCAGGCCGTCCATGTCGTGCTCGATGAGCGCGGTGCGCAGGTCCTCGGCGCGGCCCTCCAGGAAGGGGCTGCGGCGCAGCTGGGGCTTGAACATGCGCTCGCCGGGGCGGAAGTACTCCCAGACGGGGCCGGTGATGGTGAAGCCGGTGCCGTCGGCGCGGCCGAGGACGTTGACGACGTCGGCGATGACGTGGGCCACGACCTTGACGTCGTAGGCGGTCATGTCGGGCGAGCGGCGGAGTCCGTAGGCGGAGCAGAAGTCGGTGACGCCGAGGCGGAGGGCGAGGACGCGGTCGCGGTACTTGTCGGTGATCGAGGCGATGCCGGCGAGGGTCTCGGCCCGGGTCTCCAGGTGGAGGAGCTCGGGGGACTCCAGGACGGGCATGGCGTAGAGCCGGCGTCCGGCGGTGTGCTCGGCCCGGGTGAGGGCTTCGAGGAAGGCGGCGCCGCGGGCCTCGGTGAATTTGGGCAGTACGAATCCGGACAGCAGGCCGACGGTGTCGCCGAGGCGGGCGGTGAGGTCGGTGATCTGGCGGGGTTCGCGGACCCGGACGAAGAGGAGCGGGACGTCGGGGCCGCCCGCGGCGCGCCCGTCGGCGAGGTCGCGGAACTGGCGGACGAGGTTGGCCTCGCCCGCCTCGACGTCGGCGTCGCTGATCGAATCCTCCAGGCAGAGGACCATGGAGACGACGCCGCGTCCGGCCTGCTTGCGGATGTCGTCGGCGAGGCGGGGCCGGGTGGCCGGGCTGTAGAGGGTGGCGCCGAGGGCGACCGCGAGCGTGCGGGCGGGCGAGTCGGCGGTGAACTCGGCCGGCTCGCGGTGGAAGAGCCCGGTCCGCACCGCGGACGGGATCTGCCCGAAATGACGCATGTAAGTCCCCCGTCTGCTTGCCTGGGCCCTGATGACACGTGGCCGGTAATAGTACGTAGGTGCGGGTGTCCGTAGTTCCCACTCCTCATGAAATCCAGGTAACCCCTCCCCGTCGCGTCCCCGCATGTTCTCCCGCCTCTCCCGTCCCCCCGTCCCCGCCCTTCCCGCCCGCCGCCCCGCCCGCCCCTCCCGTCCCTGCCCTTCCCGGGCGCCGCCCCGCGCGCCGCCCGGTTACGCCGGGTGCGCGCGCCCGGAGGAGCGTCCGGAGGCGGGGCGGTGGCGGCGGCTCCGCTACCCGTGGTGCCCCCGCGTTGTCCCCCGGTCGGGCAGGAGGGCAGGATGGCCGTCATGACGCACGCGATGCTGAAGGGCTCCAACGTCCCTCTCGACACCGCGGCCGTACGGGCCGTGCTCCGCTGGACCCCGGGCCCCGGGGTCCCCGACGTGGACGCCTCGGCCCTGGTCCTCGGGACCGACGGGCGCGTCCGCTCCGACGAGGACTTCGTCTTCTACAACCAGCCGCGTCACCCCTCGGGGCTGGTGCGGCGGCTGCCGAAGAAGCGGGTCGCCGAGGCGCTGACGGACACCGTCGAGGCCGACCTCGCCGCGCTCGACCCGTCCATCGACCGGGTGGTGCTCGCCGCCTCCTCGGACGGCGGCACCTTCCGTGCCGTGACGGACCTGAGGATCCTCCTGTACGACGCCGCGGTCACGCCCGAGCGGGAGCCGCTGGCGCTCTTCGACGTGACGGCCGAGACCGGCGAGGAGACCGCCGTCATCTGCGGCGAGCTGTACCGCCGGGGCGACGGGTGGAAGTTCCGCGCGGTCGGCCAGGGCTATCCGACCGGCCTGGTGGGCCTGGCGACGGACTTCGGCATCTCGGTGGACGAGGCCCCCGAGGAGGCGCCCACGGGCGACGGGGCGGCCTCCGGGGCCCCCGGGGACGCCTCGGCCGCCGAGACCGCCCTGATCGACGCCGGGGCCGCCTCCGGGGCCGGTACGGGCTCCGCGGGGCACCCGGACCTCGACATGACCGTGGTCCACACGCCCGTGCCGCCGTCGCCGCCCCTGCCGCCGATGCCCGACCGGGCGCCCTCCTACGGCTACCCGCAGGAGCCGGCGCCGGGCCCGGGGCCCGCGTACGGCTATCCGCAGCCCGTGCACGCCTCGCACGGGCCGGAGCCGGTCGCCGAGTTCCGGATGCCGCCGATGGGTCCGCAGTTCCAGGGCCGCTGACGGCCGCGGTCCGGCCGGCGGGACCGGCCCGGGCCGCCCGGGCGGCCCGCCGGCCGGCGAGGCCCCCGGTGGGCCGCCGAGGGCCGCGGTCACGTCTTGGACTTGTAGCCGCGGCCCCACTGGAGTCCCCAGCCGTAGAGGCGGTCCAACTCGGCCTGGAAGCCGTAGACGAACCGCACCTCGCGCCGGACCAGTAGCTCGTCCTTGCTGTTGTCCACCGAGAAGACGGCGCAGGAGCGGGCCTGCGGGGCGCGCTCGTCGAGGTCGATCTCGATCCGGGGGCCGTTGCTCGGGTAGAGCGTGATCTTCGCGTGGGTCCGGTCGAAGGCCGGGGTCTGGTCGTAGATGTACGCGAAGAAGAGCAGCCGCTTGATCCGGTCCTTGTGATCGAGGTTGACGAAGATCGTCTCCCCGGAGGGGGCGCCGAAGCGGTCGTCGCCGCTCAGCTTCACGTACGGGGCCGCGTTGAGGTCGCCGAAGAAGCCGCCGAGCGGCTGCACCACGCCCTTGCTGCCGTCCTTGAGCTCGTACAGGCAGCCCAGGTCCAGGTCGACGTTGACCATGCCCTGGGTGTGCGCCTGGACGACCTCGGGCCGGAAGAACTGGGCCGGGTTGCGCAGCAGCCGGCCGCTCTGGCGGGAACGGCCCTCGATGTCGGAGGTGCGCATCCGCCAGGACAGGTTGACCCGGAGGTTGCCGGTGGCGCCGCCCTGCTGGGCGAGCGAGACCGAGGGGCGGCGTCTGGTCAGGTCGATGGTCTGGGACGCGCCCATGCCCGTGTCGAAGGACGTCGTCCGTCCCGGAATCAGGTTCTCCCAGAAGGCCATCGGGCCCCCACCCCCCACATCGGTCGCCTTGCCCGGCCGTCACACGCCTGCGGGGCGACCGGACGGGCCGGTCGCCCCGCAGGGAAGCGTTCCTCATTGTCCCCCGGGTCACACCCCGTGGCGGGGCGCACACCAGGGTGCAGGGTGTCACACCCCGGAGCTCACCTCGGCCTTGTCGCCGGCGGATCCGGAGCCGTCCTCGGCCGCCGCGAGCGCCTTGTTGCGGCGGACGGAGGACCAGAAGGACCAGGCGATCAGGATGACGCCGATGGAGCCGGTGATGACCTCGGGGATCTCGTACTGGATGGTGATCAGCAGGAGGGCGGCGAGGGCGCCGATGGCGTAGTGGGCGCCGTGCTCCAGGTAGACGTACTCGTCGAGGGTGCCCTGCTTGACCAGGTAGACCGTGAGGGACCGGACGTACATGGCGCCGACACCGAGGCCGAGGGCCATCAGGACGATGTCGTTGGTGACGGCGAAGGCGCCGATGACGCCGTCGAAGGAGAAGGAGGCGTCGAGGACCTCCAAATAGAGGAACATGAAGAAGGCGGCCTTGCCGGCCAGCTGGACCGCGGAGACCTTCTTGCCGCTGCGCCGGGCCTCTTCCTCGGCCTCGTGCTCGCGCTCCTCCTCCTCTTCCAGCTTGCCCTCGAAGAAGCCGGAGAGACCGCCGACGACGAGGTACGTGATGAGGCCGGCGATGCCGGAGATGAGGACCGTCTGCGCCTTGTCGACGTGGGTGCCGCCGTGCTGGTGGGCCTGGGTCGCGAAGGTCATCGAGGTGACGAGCAGGACGATCAGCGCGATGCAGACCGACAGCATGTCGACCTTGCCGAGCTTGGCGAGCGGGCGCTCGATCCAGCGCAGCCACTGGATGTCGCGGTCCTCGAAGATGAAGTCGAGGAAGATCATCAGAAGGAACATGCCACCGAACGCGGCGATCGACGGGTGCGCGTCGGTGACGAGTTCCTGGTAGCGGTCGGCGTCGTTGAGCGCGAGGTCGACGGCCTCGATCGGGCCGATCTTCGCACTGACCGCGACGATCAGGACGGGGAAGACCAGTCGCATTCCGAAGACGGCGATCAGAATGCCGATGGTGAGGAAGATCTTCTGCCAGAAGGCATTCATCTTCTTCAGGATGCCGGCGTTGACCACCGCGTTGTCGAAGGAGAGCGAGATCTCGAGGACGCAGAGGATCGCGACGATCCCGAACGCCTCCCACCCCCCGTAGAACACCGCGGCGACCAGGCCGAGCGCGGTGATCGCGAACGACCAGCCGAAGGTTTTCAGAACCACTGCCTACCCCATTGTGTGATAACGCGGCTTTACGAAACGTTGACCCCGAAGTCTAGAGCGATGCCCCGCAGCCCGGACGCGTACCCCTGACCGACCGCGCGGAACTTCCATTCGCCGTTGTAGCGGTAGAGCTCGCCGAAGATCATCGCGGTCTCGGTGGAGGCGTCCTCGGAGAGGTCGTACCGGGCCAGCTCCTGCCCGTCCGCCTGGTTCACCACCCGGATGAAGGCGTTGCCGACCTGACCGAAGGTCTGGCCGCGGTTGTCGGCGTCGTGGATGGAGACCGGGAAGACGATCTTGTCGCACTGGGGCGGGACGCGGGTGAGGTCGACGATGAGCGACTCGTCGTCGCCGTCGCCCTCGCCGGTGAGGTTGTCACCCGTGTGCTCGACCGAACCCTCGGGGCTGCGCAGCTGGTTGTAGAAGACGAAGTAGTCGTCACCGAGCACCCGGCCGGCCTGGCACATCAGCGCGCTGGCGTCGAGGTCGAAGGGGGCTCCGGTGGTCGACCGCGCGTCCCAGCCGAGGCCCACGAGGACCTTGGTGAGATTGGGTGCGGCCTTGGAGAGGGAGACGTTGCCTCCCTTGGCGAGCGTGACGCCCATGGTGTTCGGTTCCTCCCCGGTGGATGCTGCTGCCATGAGGCACGCCCGGCGCCGCACGAGGCGTGCGGCGCCGGGCGTCGTCGAGCGGGGGCCGGCACCGGGCGCGGGGCCCGGACCGGACGGCCCCGAGGGTGTTCGGCTCAGACGTTGACGCCGAAGTCCTGCGCGATGCCGCGCAGGCCCGATGCGTAACCCTGGCCGACCGCGCGGAACTTCCACTCCGCGCCGTGGCGGTACAGCTCGCCGAAGACCATCGCGGTCTCGGTCGAGGCGTCCTCGGAGAGGTCGTACCGGGCGATCTCGGCGCCGCCGGCCTGGTTGACGACGCGGATGAACGCGTTGCGCACCTGGCCGAAGGACTGCTGGCGGTTCTCGGCGTCGTAGATGGACACCGGGAAGACGATCTTGGCCACGTCGGCCGGCACGCCGGCCAGGTTGACCTTGACCTGCTCGTCGTCGCCCTCGCCCTCACCGGTGAGGTTGTCACCGGTGTGCTCGACGGAACCGTCGGCGCTCTTGAGGTTGTTGAAGAACACGAAGTCCTGGTCGTTCCGCACCTTGCCGGCCTCGCTCACCAGGATGGCGCTGGCGTCGAGGTCGAAGTCCGTACCGGTGGTGGTGCGGACGTCCCAGCCCAGACCGACGGTCACGGCGGTGAGGCCAGGGGCCTCCTTGGTCAGCGAGACGTTGCCGCCCTTGCTGAGGCTGACTCCCACGAGTCCCTCCATCATTGGTTTCCGGGGGCAGCGCCCCCGGTCGTGCGTTGGCATCGGATCAACGACTGGATCCTAGTGACGGGTTCCCAGTCGAAACAGGCGATTCGCCCGGGGAATCGGGGGATGTCGGCGAATGCCGCCCGTTCCCCGTCCGGCGCGGTGGGCTCAGAGGGTCTGGAGCGCCTTCACGTAGGCGTCGAGGTCACGGGCGTCCGGCAGGGCGTTGACGACCGTCCAGCGGACGACGCCCTCCTTGTCGATGATGAAGGTGCCGCGGACGGCGCAGCCCTTGTCCTCGTCGAAGACGCCGTAGGCGCGGGAGGTCTCGCCGTGCTTCCAGAAGTCGGAGAGCAGCGGGTAGTCCAGGCCCTCCTGCTCGGCGAAGACGCGCAGGGTGTGGATGGAGTCGTTGGAGACCGCGAGGAGCTGGGTGTCGTCGTTGACGAACGTCGGCAGGTTGTCGCGGAGCTCGCAGAGCTCTCCGGTGCACACGCCGGTGAAGGCGAAGGGGTAGAAGAGCAGCACCACGTTCTTCTCGCCGTGGAAGTCGGAGAGCCGCACGGTGCGCCCGTGGTTGTCCTTCAGCTCGAAATCGGGGGCCTTGGTGCCGACCTCGATCGCCATCGCGTACGCATCCCTTCGACGGGGCCCGGCCCCTGGGCCGAACCGGTGATCCCCACCCTACGGCCTGGCCGGCGGGGTCCCGCGCGGTCGAGGGCGCGCGAAAGCCCCCGCCGCGGTGACGGCGGGGGCCACGCGCATCAGGGGATCAGCGCTTGGGAGCGGCCAGGCGGGTGCCCGTCCAGTCCTTGGCGACGCTGATGCTCTTGGTCTGCGAGAGACCAGCGGTCTGCGCGGCATCGTTGATGTCGCTCGGCTCGATGTAGCCGTCGCGGCCGGTCTTCGGAGTCAGCAGCCAGATGTTGCCGCCGTCCTCCAGCAGACCGATGCTGTCCACCAGTGCGTCGGTGAGATCACCGTCCTCGTCACGGAACCAGAGGACGACGGCGTCTGCGACGTCGTCGTAGTCCTCGTCCACGAGCTCCTGGCCGATGATGGACTCGATGCCTTCACGGAGATCCTGGTCGACGTCGTCGTCGTAGCCGATCTCCTGGACCACCTGTCCGGGCTCGAACCCCAGCCTCGTCGCCGGGTTGGTCCGCTCCTCCGCGTGGTCCGCGGTCGCGCTCACGGCTTGCCTCCTGATCATGTATCGGAAAATGCATCGGGCCACGCATGCGCGCGGCGCTGGCCGTAGTCCACACGTGACGGGGCGGATCGCGCAAGTACCCGGCCGCCGAGACCGCCGAAACGGTGACGTTTGGGGCTGTCTCACCGCAACTTCCGACGGCGTTCGACAGCGCTCCGTGATCGGGCATACACGATTCGTCCCGCTTCGCGGGCTTCTGCGTTTTCAGTCTGCCGAACAGCTTGCCGGAACGCATGCGCGGATTGGGCGTAAGGTTGCGATTTGACCACACCCCGTCCGCAAGAAGGGCGCAGGGAGGACTACCTCTCGGTAAAGATGACGTGTGCCGCGAGCCGGGTACACGATGGACGTCCCCGGCCTCGGACACCCCGGCCTCAACGGGGCTCCCCTCCCTCGTGGGGCTCCCCCCGACCAGCGAAGGAACAGCGTGGCTCCCGGATCCGATCGCAACCCGATCATCATTGGCGGCCTTCCCAGCCAGGTCCCGGATTTCGACCCCGAAGAGACCCGGGAGTGGCTCGACTCCCTGGACGCGGCGGTCGACGAGCGGGGCCGGGAGCGGGCCCGCTACCTGATGCTCCGGCTGATCGAGCGCGCCCGCGAGAAGCGCGTGGCCGTGCCCGAGATGCGCAGCTCGGACTACGTCAACACGATCGCCACCAAGGACGAGCCCTTCTTCCCCGGCAACGAGGAGATCGAGCGCAAGGTCCTCAACGCCACCCGGTGGAACGCGGCCGTGATGGTCTCGCGCGCCCAGCGCCCGGGCATCGGCGTCGGCGGCCACATCGCCACCTTCGCCTCCTCGGCCTCCCTCTACGACGTGGGCTTCAACCACTTCTTCCGGGGCAAGGACGAGGGCGACGGCGGCGACCAGATCTTCTTCCAGGGCCACGCCTCCCCCGGCATCTACGCCCGCGCCTTCCTCCTCGACCGGCTGACCGCGACCCAGCTCGACGGCTTCCGCCAGGAGAAGTCGAAGTACCCGAACGGGCTGTCGTCCTACCCGCACCCGCGGCTGATGCCGGACTTCTGGGAGTTCCCGACGGTCTCGATGGGCCTCGGCCCGCTCGGCGCGATCTACCAGGCCCGGATGAACCGGTACATGGAGGCGCGCGGGATCGCCGACACCACCAAGTCGCACGTCTGGGCCTTCCTCGGCGACGGCGAGATGGACGAGGTCGAGTCGCTCGGCCAGCTCTCCATCGCGGCCCGCGAGGGCCTCGACAACCTGACCTTCGTCGTCAACTGCAACCTCCAGCGGCTCGACGGCCCGGTCCGCGGCAACGGCAAGATCATCCAGGAGCTGGAGTCGATCTTCCGGGGCAACGGCTGGAACGTCATCAAGCTGATCTGGGACCGCTCCTGGGACCCGCTGCTCGCGCAGGACCGCGACGGCATCCTGGTGAACCGGCTGAACACCACGCCGGACGGACAGTTCCAGACGTACGCGACGGAGACCGGCGCCTACATCCGCGACCACTTCTTCGGCGACGACCACCGGCTGCGGGCGATGGTCGAGTCGATGTCGGACCAGCAGATCCTCCACCTGGGGCGCGGCGGCCACGACCACAAGAAGATCTACGCGGCCTACGCGGCGGCCAAGGCCCACAAGGGCCAGCCGACGGTGATCCTGGCCCAGACCGTCAAGGGCTGGACCCTCGGCCCCAACTTCGAGGGCCGCAACGCCACCCACCAGATGAAGAAGCTGACGGTCGACGACCTGAAGCGCTTCCGCGACCGGCTGCACATCCCGGTGACCGACAAGGAGCTGGAGTCCGGCCTGCCGCCGTACTACCACCCCGGGCGGGACTCCGAGGAGATCCAGTACATGCACGACCGGCGCAGCGCGCTCGGCGGCTACGTGCCGACCCGGGTCGTGCGGTCCCAGCCGCTGGCGCTGCCGGACGACGCCACCTACGCGGCGGTCCGCAAGGGCTCGGGCCAGCAGTCGATCGCCACCACGATGGCCTTCGTCCGGCTGCTGAAGGACCTCATGCGGGACAAGGAGATCGGCAAGCGCTTCGTGCTGATCGCGCCGGACGAGTACCGCACCTTCGGCATGGACTCCTTCTTCCCGAGCGCCAAGATCTACAACCCGCTGGGGCAGCAGTACGAGGCGGTGGACCGCGAGCTCCTCCTCGCCTACAAGGAGTCCCCGACCGGCCAGATGCTCCACGACGGCATCTCCGAGGCCGGCTGCACGGCCTCGCTGATCGCCGCCGGCTCGGCCTACGCCACCCACGGCGAGCCGCTGATCCCGGTCTACGTCTTCTACTCGATGTTCGGCTTCCAGCGGACCGGCGACCAGTTCTGGCAGATGGCCGACCAGCTGGCGCGCGGCTTCGTCCTGGGCGCCACCGCCGGCCGCACCACGCTGACCGGCGAGGGCCTCCAGCACGCGGACGGCCACTCCCACCTCCTCGCTTCGACGAACCCGGCCTGCGTCGCCTACGACCCGGCGTTCGGTTTCGAGATCGCGCACATCGTCAAGGACGGTCTGCGCCGGATGTACGGCCCCCAGGCGGAGGACGTCTTCTACTACCTGACGGTCTACAACGAGCCGATCCAGCACCCGGCCGAGCCCGAGGACGTGGACGTGGAGGGCATCCTCCAGGGCATCCACCTCTTCAAGCGGGCCGAGTCCGGCGCGATCCCGGCGCAGATCATGGCCTCGGGCGTCGCCGTCCCGTGGGCGGTCGAGGCGCAGCGGATCCTCGCCGAGGAGTGGAACGTCAAGGCCGACGTCTGGTCCGCGACCTCCTGGAACGAACTGCGCCGCGAGGCGGTGGCGGTCGAGGAGCACAACCTGCTCCACCCGGACGAGGAGCAGCGCGTCCCGTACGTCACCCGCAAGCTCCAGGCCGCCGAGGGCCCCTTCGTGGCGGTCTCGGACTGGATGCGCTCGGTGCCGGACCAGATCTCCCGCTGGATCCCCGGCGCGTACACCTCGCTCGGCGCCGACGGCTTCGGCTTCGCGGACACCCGCGGCGCCGCCCGCCGGTACTTCCACATCGACGCCCAGTCGGTCGTCCTGGCGGTGCTGACCGAGCTGGCCCGCGAGGGCAAGGTGGACCGCTCGGTCCTGAAGCAGGCGGTGGACCGCTACCAGCTGCTCGACGTGGCGGCCGCCGACCCGGGTCCGGCGGGCGGCGACGCCTGACGGTGCCCCGAGGGGCGTAGCACCTGGTGAGGGGCGGTGGGGCCGGTGGTCCCGCCGCCCTTCGGCATTCCCTACGATGCCCCGCATGTCCGTGAAGAAGGAGCGCCCCCCGAAGGTCCGCTGGGAAGAGCGCACCCAGACCCCGCTGCTGGTGCTCGCGGTGGCCTTCGGCGTCGCCTACGCCGTGCCGATCGTGGCGCCCGGCGCCGAGCCCCGGGTGCTCCGGCTGTGCTCCTGGGTCGAGTGGGGGGTGTGGGCGGCCTTCGCGGTCGACTACGCCGTCCGCCTGACGCTCGCCCCGGCGCGCTGGGCCTTCGTGCGGTCGCATCCCCTCGACCTGCTCGCCGTGCTGCTGCCGCTGGTGCAGCCGCTGCGACTGCTGCGCGTGGTCTCCACCCTCCTCCTGGTGGGCCGGCGGGCCCGGATGGCCCCGCAGATCACGCTCACCACCTATGTGGCGGGCGCGGTGGTCGGGCTGATGATGTTCGGCTCGCTCGCGGTGCTGCACGTGGAGCGGGACGCACCGGAGGGGAACATCAAGACCCTGGGCGACGCCGTCTGGTGGTCCTTCACCACGATGACGACGGTCGGCTACGGCGACCACGCGCCGACGACGGGGCTCGGGCGGGTGCTCGCGGTCGGGCTGATGCTCTCGGGCATCGCCCTGCTGGGTGTGGTGACCGCCAACATCGCGGCCTGGTTCATCGCCCGCTTCGAGCGGGACGACGCGGTGGAGCGCCGGCAGACGGAGCTCCTGGAGTCCCTGACCCGGGAGGTCCGCGAGCTCCGCGCCGAGGTGGCCCGCCTGTCGGGCCCCGTGCCGCCGCAGGCCGTACCGGCGACCGGGCCGGACACCGCCGCGCCCGGAGCGCTGCCGGGGATCCCCGCGCCCGGGACCGCGCCGGAGGCCACCGGGCCCGGGGCAGGCGCCGCGCCCGGGGCCGGCGCCGCGCCCGGGGCCGGCGGTGCCGGAGCGGTGCAGGAGGGCGTACGGGAGGGTGCGCGGGAGGACGTACGGGAAGGTGTGCAGGAAGACGCGCGGGAAGGTGCGGGGGAGGGCGTGGCGGGGCACGGGGCTCCTACCGCTCCCAGAGCTTGAAGGCCCTGACCTCGTAGGGCGTCTGCGGGACCCAGGTGCCGCGCCCCGGGTAGGTCTCGAACTCGCCCGTCTCCGCGCACTCCGCCGACTGGTACACGGTGACCGGCCGACCGGTGCGGACGGCCAGGGACTGGGCCGAGGCCCCCGCCGGGAGGGCGACGCAGCTGTCCAGGTCGGTCGTCGCCAGCTCGTGCGTCCACGACCGGCCCCTGAAGTCGGGCTTCGGCCAGAGGCAGAGCCTCCCGGGGCCGCACGCCCCGAGCACGGTCCCGGCGGCCGGAGCCGCCGGTGGGGCCAGTACGGCCGGTGGGGCCAGTACGGCCGGTGGGGCCAGTACGGCCGGTGGGGTCGCGGGGGCCGCCGCAGGGGCCGCCGCGGCCGGGAGGGCGGCCAGGAGCAGGACGGCCGTCGCCGCGAGCACGGCCGCCGTCCTCGCGCTCGTGTTCATGGCCGGGGCCGGGGCCGTGGCCGTAGTCGTGTTCGTGGCCGTGGTCGTAGCCCTGGTCATGGCCGTGCTCGTGTTCACGTTCATGCAGAACAACCCCCGCTTCGTCACTCTCTGTAATCACGAGCATGGAGGAAGGGACCCCCCGGACGGAAGAGGGGCCGCCCCCGTTCCTTCGAACGGGTGACGGCCCCTGCGGGTCCTCGGAGGACGGGATCAGATGTGCCCGCCGCCCATGCCCGCCTCCGCGTTCTCACCGCGCTTGGTGAGCGTGGCGACCAGGGCCGCGACCACCGCGACGACGCCGGCGACGGTGAAGGCCAGGCCCATGCCGTCGAGGAAGGTGTCGTGGATGACGTCGGAGATCTTGGCGAAGAGCTCCGCGGTCATGCCGGGCGCCTCCTTCATGGCCTCCGGGGCCATGCCGAACTCGGCGGCCTCCTCCAGGCGCGGGTCGGCCGGGACCGGGATGCCGGCCGCCGTCCAGTTCTCCTCGAAGGAGCCGGCGACCTTGGAGGCCATGACCGCGCCGAGCACCGCGGTGCCGAGCGCGCCGCCGACCTGCATGGCGGCCTGCTGGAGGCCGCCGGCGACGCCGGAGAGCTCCAGCGGGGCGTTGCCCACGATGACCTCGGTGGCGCCGACCATGACCGGGGCGAGACCCAGGCCGAGGAGGGCGAACCAGAGGGACATGGTCAGCGTGCCGGTGTCGGCGGAGAGCGTGATCATGCCGAACATCGCGGCGGCGGTGCAGACCATGCCGCCGACGAGCGGCACCCGCGGGCCGAACTTGGTGATGAGCGCGCCCGCCAGCGGCGAGGAGACGATCATCATCGCGGTCAGCGGGAGCAGCCGCAGACCGGCGTCGATCGGGCCGAGCCCCTTCACGCCCTGGAGGTAGAAGGTCACGAAGAAGAGGCCGCCCATGAAGGCGAAGGCCATCAGGACCATCAGCACCACGCCGGCCGAGAGCGGCACGGAGCGGAACATGCCCAGCGGGATGAGCGGCTCCGCGACCTTCGTCTCCCAGATCGCGAAGACGACGAAGAGGACGATCGCGCCGAGCAGGCAGCCCCAGGTGTTGCCGCTGGTCCAGCCCCAGTCCGCACCCGCCTTGATGAGGCTCCAGACGAGCAGGCCCATCGCGCCGGAGAGCAGCGCGATGCCGAGGACGTCGAAGGAGCGCGGCGCGTTCTCCGCGCGGTGGTCCTTGAGGATGACCATGCCGAGCGCGAGCGCGAGCACGCCGACCGGCACGTTGATGAAGAAGACCGACTGCCAGCTGACGTGCTCGACGAGGAAGCCGCCGAGGATCGGGCCGCCGGCCGTCGAGGCGCCGATGACCATGCCCCAGATGCCGATGGCCATGTTCAGCTTCTCGGCGGGGAAGGTGGCGCGCAGCAGGCCGAGCGCGGCCGGCATCAGCAGGGCGCCGAAGAGGCCCTGGAGCACGCGGAAGCCGATCACGAAGGCGATCGAGTCGGAGAGGCCGATCGCCCCGGAGGCGGCGGCGAAGCCGGCGATGCCGATGAGGAAGGTCTGGCGGTGGCCGAAGCGGTCACCGAGCTTGCCCGCGGTGATCAGCGCGACGGCGAGCGCGAGCAGGTAGCCGTTGGTGATCCACTGGAGCTGGTCCAGGGAGGCGCCGAGATCGGCCTGGATGGCGGGGTTGGCGATGGCGACGATGGTGCCGTCGAGCGCCACCATCATCACGCCGGCCGCGACGGCGAACAGAGTCAGCCAGGGGTGGCCGCGCAGGCCCTTCGCCGGGACCGGACCAGGTTCCCGGACGCCCCCCTGACCCTGCGGGGTCTTTTCCACGGTGGTCTGACTAGTCATGGGAACGAGGCTAGTGACAGCCACTGACAATTGACAAAGTGATTCACGCGTCGGTAACTGTCACGTAGCTCACAGGTACCCTGAGCAGGAAGAACCTCCCGTATTCGACGGAAAAGAGACCTCGTTGACCCTGCCCGCCCCCGGACCGTCCGCGCCCGGCCTGCGCGAGCGGAAGAAGCGGCGCACCCGTGACGCGCTCGTCCGGGTCGCCCTGGAGCTCTTCACGACCCAGGGGTACGAGGGGACCACCGTCGACGAGATCGCCGAGGCGGTCGAGGTCTCCCAGCGCACCTTCTTCCGCTACTTCTCCTCCAAGGAGGAGGTCGCCTTCGCCGTCCAGCGGATGGTGGAGGAGGAGTTCGTCCGGGCGCTGGCGGCCCGCCCGCCCGAGGAGGGCCCCTTCGACGCGATGCGCCACTCCGTGCTCGCCGCCTGGGACCGCGTGGGCGAGACGATCGACGAGATCGTCCCGGTCGAGCTGTACCTCCGGACCTTCTTCATGATCGAGTCGACGCCGGCGCTGCTCGCCGCGCACCTGCGGCGCTCCAGCGAGATGGAGGAGACCATCGCCCGGCTCGTCGCCCGCCGCGAGGGGCTCGACGTGGACGCCGACCCGCGGCCCCGGATCGCGGTGGCCGCCTTCAGCGGGGTGATGCGGGTCACCGGCCAGATGTGGGGCAAGGGGCCGGACCGCACCCTGGAGGGGATCCGGGCCCTCACCGAGTGGTACCTGGACCACCTGGGCCCCGCGCTCTCCCTCCACTGGCGGGAGCCGCGCGCGCACGGCTGAGCGGACGGCGGCGGTGCCGCCCGCGGCGCACCCCGCGCCTCCCCGCACGGGCCTCTCCGCACGGACCGCACCGCGCGCCCCTCCCCGTACGGGCCGGTGCGCGCCCGGCGCTCCCTCCGTGGCGGATCTCACCAGGCGTCACGGGGCGCCCGCCCCGTACGTCACCGGACGCCTCCCCTGCGTCACCGGGCTCCGCTCCGTGCGTCACCGGAGGCCTCCCGTACGTCACGAGGTCCGCTCCGCGCGTCACCGGACCCCTCCCGTACGTCACCGAAATCCGCTCCGTACGTCACCGGGACGCCTCGCGGACGGGTCCGTCATCTCGGCCGTCTAGGGTGTCCGCCCGTGACCTCCGCCGACGTCCCGCCGTCCCTCACCGTCCTGCGCACCCTGCTCGTGCTGGGTGTCGTCCTCGTCATGCTCGCGACCACCGGCTGGACCGCGATCCGGCACCGGCCGGTGTCCCCGGCCTCGATGGAGGCCGCGCTGAGCGCCTGGGCGCGGGAGCGGGTCGGCGACGCCCCGCCGCCCGACCCGGCCACCGCCCCGCCCCGGACCGTCGCCGCCTGGTTCGCCGCGCTGGGCCGGGCCCGCTCCGAGGAGCTCGCCGAGCGGTACCCGCTCGTCGTCGGCAACCTGGACGGGGCGCCGCCCGCCCTGCGCTACCGCGCCAACCGGATCGGGCTCACGCGCGCGCTGGAGGCCGAGCGCCCCCGTCTCCACGACCCCCGGCTCTCCGCCGAGGGCCGGCACGAGGCCCGCCGGCGGGTGGACCGCTTCGTCTCCCTGCTGCAGCCCGGACGCCGGATCCTCGCCTTCGACCCCACCGGCACCGGGCGGGCGGCCGAGGTCCTGGGCGATCTGGAACGGGCCCGGCGGGTGTCGGTGATCGTGCCCGGCGTCGACACCCACCTCCTCACCTTCCAGAAGACGCGGGGGCGCTACACCGCCCCCGTCGGCATGGCGCAGGCGCTGTACGAGGCCGAGCGCAGGACCGCGCCCGGCGCCCGGGTCGCGGTCATCGCCTGGGCCGGCTACACCGCCCCCGCGCGGGTGGGCGTGGACGCGGCGACCGGGCGGCTCGCCGCGTCCGGCGCCGACCGGCTGGTGCGGCTGACCGAGGGCCTGCCGGGGAAGGCGCGGGTGGCGCTCTTCTGCCACAGCTACGGCTCCGTGCTGTGCGGGCTCGCCGCGCCCCGGCTGCCGGGGCGGGTGACCGACCTGGCGGTGGCCGGCAGTCCCGGGATGCGGGTGGAGACGGCGGCGGAGCTGGACACCCGGGCCCGGATATGGGCGATGCGGGACGCGGCCGACTGGATCGCGGACGTCCCGCACCTGGAGGTCGGCGGGGTCGGGCACGGGGCGGACCCGGTGGCGCCCGAGTTCGGCGCGCGGCTGGTCTCGGCCGCCGGGGCGGCCGGGCACACCGGCTATTTCGAGCCGGGCACGGAGAGCCTCGGCAACTTCGCGGCGATAGGCGCAGGGGCCTTCGGGCGGGTCGTCTGCGCACGTGCCGACGGCGAGTGCCACGGGGGAATCTCCGGTGCGGGCGGTTTCTGACGCGCGTAGATCACGGAATTTCCTGACAGTTCCGAGGGGCGACGCAGGGCCACGCGACGCTTACGATGAGGCGTATGGGTGATGTGCTGGCCGGAATTCATGCCACCTGGGAGCTGGAGAGCGACGCACTTGTCATCCGCTTCGAACGGGGGATCCGTACGCCGAGGCTGTTCCAGGCGCTGCGTGAGCGACGCGTGCCGTACGAGGCGCTGGCGTCGGCGACGCTCGCGCCGGGGCGGCGCGGCACCGTCGTCCTGCACGCCGTGCCGCGGCCGGGCGCCGATCCCCTGATGGAGGCGGCGGCCGGGCAGCTGAAGGAGGCCTGCGATCCGTACCGGCTCGCGCTGCCCGCCGACCGGGAGGCGCTCGCCGCCCGCTGGCGCGACGAGCTGGCCTCGGTGGTCCCGGCGGACCCGGCGGACCGGCTCGACACGGGCTTCCTGGTCGCGCCGCCGCAGGGGCCGCTCTCCTTCAAGGCGTACGACGGCAAGGCCTCCTTCGACGGCTCCTCCGAGGTCGCGTTCCGCTGGTCCTCGACGATGGCGACGTCGGAGAAGTGGAAGACGGGCGACCAGTCCTTCCGGGTCCGGGAGCTGAGCGGGGTCGAGTGGCGGTCGCCGGACTCCCCCGGCGGCTTCCTGCGGCTGCTCCCCCGGGGCGGCGGGGTGCGGCCGGAGCGGCCGGACCACGACCCGGCGTCGGTCGTCTTCGGCCTCGGCTACGGCCCGGTGCACGACTCCCTCCCCTTCGCGGCGGCGGTCCTCTCCGCGATCCGCGCCAAGGACCGCACGCCCGTCCCCGCGGGGGCGCGCGGCGCGGCGCACGGGGATCCCGGCGCCGTTGCCGAAAGGATTCGGCACCTGGGTGAGCTGTACCAGGCGGGCCTCGTGACGGACGAGGAGTTCGCGGCGAAGAAGACGGAGCTCCTGGCCGAGCTGTAGCGCGGGCGGGGCCCGGGCCCCGGGCCCGCATCCCGCCGGGCCTCGGGACCGCGCAAGGCCGTGGCCCGAGGCCCCGCCGCCCGTGCGCGGGACCCCCGTGCCGGCGGGTGGGTGTCATACCTGGGTATCGGCCGCCGGGGGGACCCCTGGTACGACGACGGCGGCCCGGTCGCGAACCTAGGCTGACCCGTCATGAGAGCGATCGAGAAGCGGCCGGCGCCGCGGCGGTGGGCGGTCCGTCTGCGGGACTGGTCACGGGTGGCCCTCCAGGCCCTGGAAGCCACCTTCGCCACGCCCGCAGCACCCGGCTCCGCCCCCTTCGCGGGCGCCTCCTCGCGGTGGGCGCGGCTGCTGCCCTACGGCTTCGGCGTCGCGCTCGTCGCCTCCCTGCTGCCGGTCACCGTCCACCTGCTGGTCCACGACTACGACGTGCCCGGCGCGCTCGCCGGCGCACTCGCCACCGCGCAGACCGCGCCGCTGCTGCTCGCCGCCACCCGGCCGCTGCACGCCTGGTGGATCGTGCTGCCCGCCGACGTCGCCGGGGCGCTGGTCCTGCTGGCCTCCGACGGGCCCCGCGCCCAGCTGTGGCCGTGGACCCCGCCGGTCGTCGTCGGGTACTGCGCGCTGATGGTCGCGCTCGGACTGCGCGAGCCCCGGCGCACCCTCGTCGGCGTGTGGCTGGCGACCGGCGCGGCCGGCTACCTGCTGGAGGTCGTGCGGCCGTACGGCGACCCGGGGGTCACCACGCTGCTCTTCGTGCTCAGCGGCATGCTGCTGCTGCTCACCTCGGCCGTCCGGGCGCGGGCCGAGGCCCAGCGCCGGCTGGCCGAGCAGGAGACCATCAGCGAGGCCGAACGGGCCCGCCGCACCCTCCTGGAGGAGCGGGCCCGGATCGCCCGCGAGCTGCACGACGTGGTCGCCCACCACATGTCGGTGATCACCGTGCAGGCCGACTCCGCCCCCTACCGGATCCCGGAGCTGCCGGAGGCGGCCCGGGAGGAGTTCGCGTCGATCGCGGGCAGCGCGCGGGAGTCGCTGGCCGAGATGCGGCGGCTGCTCGTGGTGCTCCGCAGCGACGGCGGCGAGGGCGAGCGGGCCCCGCAGCCCGGCCTGGACCGGCTCCAGCAGCTGGTGGAGGCGACCGTGCGGGCGGGGGTGCCGGCCGAGCTGTCGCTCGCCGTGGAGCTCGTGGACGGCCGGACCGAGGTGCCGCAGGCCGTCGGCCTCTCGGCGTACCGGATCGTGCAGGAGGCGCTCGCCAACGTGGTGCGGCACGCGCCGGGCGCCCCCACCCGGGTGTCGGTGCGCGAGGACGGCTCCGGGCTGCTGACGGTCCTGGTGGTCAACGGCCCCGCCGGGGAGCCGGTCTCGCCGCTGGAGGGCTCGGGCACGGGCCACGGCCTGGTCGGGATGCGCGAGCGCGTCCGGCTCACCGGCGGCACCCTCGACACCGGCCCCCTCGCGGACGGCGGCTTCCGCGTGGCGGCCGCCCTGCCCCTCGGCACCGGGGACGCCGTCGGGGAGACCCCGGGCGCGGCGTGACCGTCCCCGGCCCCGGCCCGCACCCGGAGCCGGGCGGCACACGGGGCGCGGGGCGTGCGGCACGGCCTAAGGTCGACCGGGCAGGAGAAGGACCGACGACCAAGGACGCCGTGTGACCATTCGGGTGATCATCGTGGACGACCAGGCCATGGTGCGGGCGGGGTTCGCCGCGCTGCTGGCCGCGCAGAGCGACATCGACGTGGTCGGTGAGGCCCCGGACGGGCGGCAGGGGATCGAGGTGGCGCGGACCGTCCACCCCGACGTGGTCCTGATGGACGTGCGGATGCCGGAGCTCGACGGACTGGCGGCGGCCCGGGAGATCCTGCACCCGCCGGCCGGGACGACCCACCGGCCCAAGGTGCTGATGCTGACCACCTTCGACGTCGACGACTACGTGTACGAGGCGCTGCGGGCGGGCGCCTCCGGCTTCCTGCTCAAGGACGCGCCGCCGGCCGACCTGATCTCCGCCGTGCGGGTGGTCGCGGCGGGCGACGCGCTGCTCGCGCCGTCGGTGACGCGCCGGCTCATCGCCGACTTCGCCGCCACCCGCCCGGCCGCCCGCAAGGACGTGACGGCGCTCCGGCTCAACGGCCTGACGCCCCGTGAGACCGAGGTGCTCGAACTCATCGCCCGCGGACTGTCCAACCAGGAGATCGCGGAGCGGCTCGTGCTCGCCGAGCAGACGGTGAAGACGCACATCGGGCGGGTGCTCGCCAAGCTCGACCTGCGGGATCGCGCCCAGGCGGTGGTCTTCGCCTACGAGTCGGGCCTGGTGACCCCCGGGGGCTGACCCCACCCCCCGCCGGGGGCCGGCCCCTCGTCCACCCCCTACCCCGGTACGGCACGGGAGTTGGCTCCCCGGTGTGACGTGCCGTCCCCCACCCCCTTCCTACCTTCCTCTCGCCCCCGGAACAGCCCCGGGAGGGCCGAGGAGCCGAGGAGAGGGAGGGCGGACATGCGCCGCATCACGAGGACCCTGGTGACCGCCGTCATGGTGGCGGCGGGCGTGGCGGGGACGGCGGGCTGGGCCTCCGGGACCGCGCAGAAGCCGGTCACCGGGCCGCCGGCGGGGACCGCGCAGTGGCGGGCGGCGGGACTGCCGGACCCGGAGCGGATGGACCCGGCGGGGGTCGCGCGCTTCTTCGCCGGCCTCGGCCCCGAAGAGCGGCGCGGGCTCGTGCGGGCGCACCCGACGGTGGTGGGGAACCTGGACGGGGCACCGCTGGAGCTGCGCTACGAGGCCAACTCCCTGACGGCCGGCGGCCGGTACCCGGGTGCGCGGGTCCTGGCGCACGATCCGCGCGGCCGGGGCCAGACGGTCCTGGTCTACGGCGACCTGGCGACGGCCGGGCGGGTCGCGGTGCTGGTGCCGGGCTCCGACGTCGACGCCGGGCGCCTGGACTCCCTCACCCGCAAGGCCACCGCGCTGCGGGAGGCGACCGGCGGGCGGACGGCCGTCGTCGCCTGGGCCGGCTACACCACGCCGCTGGGCGTCGGGCTCGACGCCGCCTCGGGCGAGCTGGCGGAGGCGGGCGCCGGACGGCTGGTCCGCTTCACCGAGGGGCTGCGGGCCGCCGGGGTGCGCCCCGAGCCCTCGCTGTTCTGCCACAGCTACGGCTCCGTGGTCTGCGGCCTCGCCGCGCACGACCTGAAGGCGAAGGACCTGGTGGTCCTCGGCTCCCCCGGCATGCGGGCCGGGAACGTGGCCGCGCTGCGGACGACCGCCCGGGTGTGGGCGGCGAAGGACCCGACGGACTGGATCGACCGGGTGCCGAACGTGGCCGTCGCCGGGTACGGGCACGGCACCGACCCCACGGCGCCGGAGTTCGGCGCCCGTCCGGTGCCCGCGCGGGACGCCGACGGGCACGACGGCTACTTCGCGCCCGGCACCTCCTCGCTGCGCGCCTTCGCCGCGATCGCCGAGGGGGACGTCCGATGAGCACGCTCGTCCGGAGGATCGAGGCCGGCACCCCCGCCCACCGCGACCGGGCCGTCGACGGACTGCGGGCCCTCGCACTGCTCGCCGTGCCCACCGGACACTGGCTCCTCGGCGGTTTCACGCTCTCCGCCGACGGCGCGCTCCACAACGCCTCGCCGCTCGCCTCCTTCGGCGCGCTCGCCCCCGCGAGCTGGATCCTCCAGATGCTGGGGATCTTCTTCCTGGTCGGCGGCTACGCCTCCGTCCTGTCCTACCGGCGGCGGACCGGCTCCGCCCGGGCCTGGCTCGGCGGGCGGCTCGCCCGGCTGGGCCGGCCGGTGCTCGGGGTGACCGCCGTGTGGGCGGCGCTGCTGCCGCTGCTCCACCACGCCCTCGGGGTGCCGGTGGACACGCTGCGGACGGCGTCGACGCTGGTGATCCAGCCGCTGTGGTTCGTCGGGGTGTACACGGTGGTGACGGCGCTGACCCCGCTGTGCGTGCGGGCCGCGCGCCGGTTCGGGGTGTGGACGGCGGCCCCGCTGCTCGGTTCGGTCGCCGTCGTGGACTTCCTGCGGTACGGCCCGTACGCGGACGCCGTGCCGTCCTGGCTGAGCCTGCTGAACATCCTGCCGGGGTGGCTCTTCGCGTACCAGCTCGGCGTCGCCTGGGGGGAGGGCCGGGTGAGCAGGCGGCACGCCCGGGCGCTGCTGCTCGGCGGGGCGGCGCTCTTCGCGGCGCTGCTGCTGGTCTTCGGCTATCCGGCGTCGATGGTCGGCGTCCCCGGCGAGGCCCGCACCAACTCGCACCCGCCGTCGCTGCTGGTCCTCGCGCTCGCCGCGGCCCAGAGCGGGGCGGCGATCCTGCTGCGGGAGCGGATCGGCCGGTGGCTGAGGCGGCCCGCGCTGTGGGCGCCGGTGGTCGTGATCAACCTGTCGGCGATGACGATCCTGTGCTGGCACCAGACCGCGATGCTCGCGGCGGCGGTCCCCGCCTCCTTCCTGGGCGAGGTGCCCGGACTCGTCGGGGCGCCGGACTCGGCCGGCTGGATCCTGGCCCGGCTGGCCTGGATGCCGGTCTTCGCCGGACTGCTGGTGCTCGTCGGGCGGTACGCGCGCGGCTTCGAGTCGCCGTGGGCGCGCACCGGACCGGCCCGCCGCGCGGTCGCGGGCCTGCTCGCGGCGGGCTTCGCGGTCTTCGCCCTGGGCCTGGCGTGAGGGGTCCGGGGCGCGGGCGGGCGGGTCAGACCTCGCGGGAGACCGCGGTGAAGCTCATGTCCGGGTAGCGGTCGCCCGCCACCAGGCCCGCGAGGGGTTCGAGGGCGGCGAGCTCGGCCCCGGTGAGCGTGATGCGGGTGGCGGCGGCGTTCTCCTCCAGGCGGGACCGCTTGCGGGTGCCGGGGATGGGGACGACCGTCAGTCCGTGGACGGCGGCGCGCTGATGCACCCAGGCGAGGGCGATCTGCGCGGGCGTCGCCCCGTGCGCGGCGGCGATCTTCCGGACGGGGTCGAGCAGGGCGGCGTTCCGCGCGGCGTTCTCGCCGGTGAAGCGGGGCTGGTGGCGGCGGAAGTCGTGCTCGGAGAGCTCCTTGCCGGCGTCGGCGAAGGCGCCGGTGAGGAAGCCCCGGCCGAGCGGCGAGTACGGCACGAGGGTGACGCCGAGTTCGGCGGCGGCGGCCACGGCGGAGCGCTCGACGTCCCGGGAGAAGAGCGACCACTCCGACTGGAGGGCGGCGATCGGGTGGACGGCGAAGGCCTCGCGCAGCTCCGGCCCGGTGACCTCGCTCAGCCCGAGGTGGCGCACCTTGCCCTCGGCGACCAGTTCGGCCATGGCGCCGACGGACTCGGCGAAGGGCACGGACGGGTCGCGCCGGTGCATGTAGTAGAGGTCGATGGTGTCGGTGCCGAGCCGGCGCAGACTGCCCTCGACGGACCGCCGGACGTAGGCGCGGTCGTTGCGGATGCCCCGGTGGGCGGGGCGGGCGGGGTCGCGTTCGATGGCGAACTTGGTGGCGAGGACGATCTCGTCGCGGTGGGCGGCGACGAAGGGGGCGAGGAACTCCTCGTTGGTGCCGTTGCCGTAGACGTCGGCGGTGTCGATCAGGGTGACGCCGGCCTCCAGGGCCGCGTCGAGGGTGTCGCGGGCGGCGGTCTCGTCGGTGGCGCCGTAGAACTCGCTGATGCCCATGGAGCCGAAGCCCTGGACGCCTGTGACGGGGCCGTCCCGGCCGGGTCCGAGACGTACGGTGTCGATCCTGTCGCTCATGGGGAAGTGCCTCCGCAGATGGTGCCGTAATGATCGATCTTGACGTCGAGCACGGCGAGCGTGGACTGGAGCTCGGCGATGCGGGACCGGACGTCCCGCCGGGTGGCTTCGAGGAGGGCCCGGCGCTGCGCGTGGGTGTGGGCGCCCTCGCGGACGAGCTCCGCGTAGCGGACCATGTCCGCGACCGGCATCCCGGTCAGCCGGAGCTTGCCGACGAACTCCAGCCAGTCGAGGTCCCGCGCGGTGAAGCGGCGCTGCCCGGTGTGGGACCGGTCGACGTGCGGCATCAGGCCGATCCGCTCGTACCAGCGCAGCGTGTGCGCGGTGAGTCCGGTCAGGGCGGCGACCTCGCTGATCGTGTAGCGGTCCTTCCCGGCGGTCCTGGTCGTGCTCTCGACGCTCTCGGTCACGCTCATGCCTCCACGCTAAAAGGTTGGAGTGCACTCCAGGCAAGGGAAACCCGAACAAGTAGGCTCGGCCCCATGGAGAGCAGCAGCCTGCCGAGCCTGGCGGCGATCGAGAACTGGCCCGTCCCCACCGCGGCGGCGGCCGTGGTCCGCGCGGACGGCACGGTGGCCGGGCGCCACGGGCCGACCGGGCACCGCTTCCCGCTCGCCTCGGTGACCAAGCCGCTGGCGGCGTACGCGGTGCTGGTCGCGTACGAGGAGGGGGCGATCGACCTCGACGAGCCGGCCGGGCCCGAGGGCGCGACCGTGCGGCACCTGCTCGCCCACACCTCGGGGCTCGCCTTCGACGAGAACCGGGTGCAGGCGGCGCCGGGCACCCGCCGGATCTACTCCAACACCGGCTTCGAGGTCCTGGGCGACCTGGTCGCCAAGGCGACGGACATCCCCTTCGCGGACTATCTGCACCAGGCGGTCCTGGAGCCGCTGGGCATGACCGCGACCAGCCTGGACGGCTCGCCCGCCAAGGACGCGGTGTCGACCGTGGACGACCTGGTGCGCTTCGCGGCCGAGGTGCAGGCGCCCCGGCTGCTCGACGCCCGCACGGTGCTGGACGCGATGACGGTCGCGTACCCCGGGCTCACCGGCATCCTGCCCGGCTACGGGCACCAGCGGCCCAACGACTGGGGGCTGGGCTTCGAGATCCGGGACTCCAAGGCCCCGCACTGGACCGGCACCACCTCCTCGCCGCGCGCCTTCGGCCACTTCGGCCAGTCCGGGACCTTCCTGTGGGTCGACCCGGACGCGCGGGCGGCCTGCGTGGCGCTGACGGACCGGGCCTTCGGGCCGTGGGCGATCGAGGCGTGGACCCCCTTCACCGACGCGGTCCTCGCCGACCTCCGGCGCTGACCTCAGGATTCCCCGGGCCCGCAGGTGGCGGGCGGGAGGGCGCCGTCCGGGCCCTGGACGGTGACCGCGGGCGCGCCGGCGGGATCCACCGCGTAGGCGGCCGTGCACACCAGCTGGGTGACGGCGCGCTCCGACAGTTCGTGGGTGAGGAAGGGCGTCAGGAGGCGGAGCCCGTCCGCCGCCTCCGACTCGACGCGGATCGGTTCGCCGCTCGCCGGGAGGTCGGTGGTGAGGCCCGCCTGGCGGTCGGCGGCGCCGGGGCCCGCGAGGAGGGCGGCGAGCACCTTCGTGGCGGCCAGGTGGGAGACGCGCGGATCGGTGCCGGGGCCCGTCCCGGAGCCGCCGGGCTGCCACCGGTCCTGCCGGACCTCGCCCCCGTCCCCGGGCAGGGTCTGCTCGGGGACGGGCACGAACGGGAAGCCGACGTCCCGGGAGACGGGCATCAGCTCCCCGTCGGGGCCGAGGAAGTAGAGCAGCATCCGGTTGTCGGGGGCCGGCCGGACGGCGACGGTGGGGGCGATGCCCGCCTCCACGACCTCGCTGCCCTGGATGCCGCAGCCGGTCAGCACGAGGGCGGCGAGCAGCGCGGCCCCGGCCGCCCGGCGCCTCACAGCGGGATCCTCACCGTGAACACGGCGCCGCCCGCCGGGTGGTTGGCGGCCCGCACGGTGCCGCCGTGCAGGCGGACGTTCTCCAGGGTGATCGCCAGGCCGAGGCCGCTGCCGGTCGACCGGGTGCGGGCCGGGTCGGCCTTGTAGAAGCGCTCGAAGACGTGCGGCAGGACCTCCGGGGGGATGCCCGGCCCCCGGTCGGAGACCTGGACGACGAGCGCGCCGTCCTCGTCCTCGTACGCCCGGACCGTGACCAGCGGCCGGCCGTGCCGCAGCGCGTTGCCGACCAGGTTGGCCACCACGACGTCGAAGCGGCGGGGGTCGAGCCGGGCCCGGATGCCCTCGCCGAGGGCGGCGTGGACCTGCTCGGGGTCGGTCCAGCGCCGGCTGATCAGGGTCTTGCGGACGCAGTCGGCGACGTCGACCTCGTCGGTGTGGAGCTCGGCGGCGCGGGCGTCGAAGCGGGAGATCTCCATCAGGTCCTCCACCAGCACCGCGAGCTTGACGGTCTCGGCGCTGATCAGCCGGACCGCGCGGGCGGTGTCGCTGTCCAGGGCGCCGGCGTCCTCGTCGAGGACCTCGGTGACGGCGAGCATGCCGGCCAGCGGGGTGCGCAGCTCGTGCGAGACGTCGGAGGCGAAGCGGCGGGCGCGGGCCTCGGCGCGGCGCAGCTCGGCGACGGAGCGTTCCAGTTCGGCGGCGGACTCGTTGAAGGTGCGCGCCAGTTCGGAGAGTTCGTCGCTGCCCTTGGCGTGGATGCGGGTGTCGAGCCTGCCGCGGCCCATGCTCTGCGCCGCGCGGCGGAGTTCGCGGACGGGGCGCAGGACGCCGCGGGCGGCGAGCAGCGCCGGGATCAGGGCGATGGCGAGGGCGGGCAGGGCGCCGTCCCGGGCGGCGGTGACCAGCGCCTCGATGTTGGCCTCGTCCTCGCGGAGCTCCATGACGGCGTAGACCACCAGGCCGCTGGGCTGGGCGGTGCCCTGCTCGTGGTGGGTGCGGAAGACGGCGGGGACGGCCATCGTCAGATAGGGGGTGCCGCCCTTGACCACCCGCTGGAAGGAGGTGTGCGGGACGCCTTCGCGCGCGTGGGCGCGGGCCTTCAGCTCCGGGGTGAGGACGGAGGAGGCGGGGCGGTCCGTGGAGGAGACGCGCAGCGCGCCGTACTCGGCGTAGACCCGCCAGGGGCGGGGCTTTCCCTGCCGCGCGATGTTCAGCAGCATCTCGCGGAGGATGGTCTCGTCGAGCGGCAGGTCGAGGGCGAGGGCGTCGACCTGCTCGCGGAAGGCGGAGACGGCGGTGTTCTGCGTCTGCTCCAGGATGGCGCTGCGGGCGGCCCGGTAGGTGAGGGCGGCGGTGGTGCCGCAGCTGACGGCCGCGACGAGGAGGAAGGCGAAGACCATGCGGGTGCGCAGTCCGAAGGGGCGGGGGCGGCGGAGCCGGGCGCGCGCCCGGTGCGGACCGGTGTCGCCGCCCGCCTCCGCGTCGCCGGCGCGCCCGGCGCCCCGCCCGTGCGCCGTCCCGCCCGGGAGGTCCGCCGGGTCGGTCCCCGGCTCCTCGCGGGGGTGCACGCAGGCCTTCACAGCGGTCCGAAGCGGTAGCCGAAGCCGCGCAGGGTCTGGATGTAGCGGGGGTCGCCGGGGGTGTCCTCTATCTTGGCGCGCAGCCGCCGCACGCAGGCGTCCACGAGGCGGGCGTCGCCGTGGTAGTTGTGCTCCCAGACGTGCTCCAGGAGCTGCTGGCGGCTGAAGACCTGCTCGGGGGCGGCGGTGAGGTGGAGCAGCAGCTTGAGCTCGGAGGGGGCGAGGGCGAGGCGCTCGCCGCCCTTGGCGACGGTGAGTCCGGCCCGGTCGACGGCGAGGTCGCCGTGGTGCTCGACGGCGGGCCGGCCGCCGCCGGGCTCCTCGATGCGGCGCAGGACGGCGCGGATGCGGGCCTCGATGACCTCGGTGCGGGCCGGTTTGACGATGTAGTCGTCGGCGCCAGCCTCCAGGCCGATGACGACGTCGAAGTCGTCGCCTCGGGCGGTGAGCATGATGATCGGGAGCTGGCTGGTCTCGCGGACCCGTCGGCAGACCTGGACGCCGTTCATGCCGGGCAGCATGAGGTCGAGGAGGAGCAGGTCGGGGCGGAACTCCCCGAGGGCGGCGAGTCCGGTCTCCCCGGTGGCGGCGGTGCGCACCTCGTGCCCGCGGCGCCGGAGCCCGAGCTCGACGCCTTCACGGACCGAGGGGTCGTCTTCGATGAGGAGCACGCGAGGCATTCGTGGAGTATCCCAAGGTCGGTGGAGGGCCCCGCGGGGAGCCCCGGTGTGCGGTCAGGCCCGGCGGGCGAGGCGGCGCGCGCGGCCCGCGGCGGCGGTGAGGAGGGCGGCGACCTCGGTGAGGCGCAGCGGCCGGGCGAGGGCGGCGAAGGTGCCGAGGACGGCGGCGGCGCCGGCGAGGCCCGAGACGACGGCGCCGGCGGGGGCCGTGCCGTCGGTGACGTGGAGGCCGTAGCCGACGGCGGGCACGGCGGCGATCAGCAGGCGGCCGAGGCCGGTCCCGCCGTCGTCGGAGGCGGGCAGCCGGCGCCGGAGGACGTGGGCGGTGAGCGCCCAGCCCGCCCAGAGGGCGAGCGAGTAGCCGGCGGCCATGCCGGTGACGGTCCAGCGGGTGGGCAGCCAGTGGTACGCGGCGAGGGAGAGCAGCGCGTTGAGGCCGGCGATCACCAGGTTGAGCAGGAAGGGGGTGCGGGTGTCGCGGAGCGCGTAGAAGGCGCGGGTGCAGACGTACTGCCCGGAGAGGGCGATGAGGCCCGGGGCGAGGGCCATCAGGGTCCAGGCCATGGCGCGGACGTCGGCGGGGCCGGTCGCGCCGTGTCCGAAGACGGCCGACATCAGCGGGACGGCGAGCGCGAGGAGGGCGCAGGCGGCGGGGACGACGGCGGCTGCGGCGGTGCGCTGGGCGTAGCCGACGTCGCGGCGGACGGCGGCGAGGTCCCCGGCGGCGGCGGCGGCGCTCATCCGGGGCATCAGGGCGGTGACCAGGGAGACGGTGACGATGCCGTGCGGGACGGCCCACAGCAGGTAGGCGTTGTTGTAGGCGGCGAGGCCGGCGCCGCCGGTGCGGGCGTCCGTGCCGGCGGAGGTGGCGACCCAGGTGGTGACCCAGTAGGCGGCCTGGTTGGTGAGGACGAGCAGGACGAGCCAGCCGGCGGCGCGCAGCGGGGCGGTGAGGCCGCTGCCGCGCCAGTCGAAGCGGGGCCGGAAGCGGAAGCGGGCGGCGCGCAGCGAGGGCACGAGGGCGAGGGCCTGGACGGCGATGCCGGCGGTGGTGCCCCAGCCGAGGAGGGCGGTCTCGCCCGCGGTGAGTTCCCCGCCGTCGCCGACGAGGAGGAAGAGGCCGAAGACGGCGACGACCACGACGTTGTTGAGGACGGGGGTCCACATCATGGCGCCGAAGCGGCCGCGGGCGTTGAGGACCTGTCCGAGGAGGGTGAAGAGGCCGAGGAAGAGGATCTGCGGGAGGCACGCGCGCGTGAAGGCGATCGTGAGGTCCCGCTGGCCGCCGGTGTAGTCGGTGTACGCGTCGACGAGGGCGGGCGCGGCGAGGACGGCGGTGGCGGTGAGGGCGGCGAGGGCGAGGGCGCAGAGGGTGAGGAGGCGGTCGGTGTAGGCGGCGCCGCCGTCCTCGTGCTCCTTGGCGGCCTTGACCAGTTCGGGGACGAAGACGGCGTTGAGGGCGCCGCCGAGGAGGAGCATGTAGACGATGGTGGGGACGGAGTTGCCGACCGCGTAGCCGTCGGCGACCAGGCCCGCGCCGAGCGCGGCGGCGACGACGGCGGCGCGGACGAAGCCGGTGGCGCGGGAGACGAGGGAGCCGGCGGCCATGAGGGCGCCGCTGCGCAGCGCGGAGGGCGCTTCGGTCTTCGTCGCCGGTCCGGCGGTGAGCGTCGTCATCGGCGGGCCAGGTAGGCCTGGAAGGCGCGGTAGAGCGCCTGGTTGGTCGTGCCGTGCATCGGTGTCTCCCACTCCCCCAGCGTCTCGACGACCTGTCCGCCCGTGCCGAGCTTCCAGCGCAGCAGCCCGTGGGCGCGGTCGTCCGGATCGAGGGTGGAGGGTACCCCGCGCAGGTCGTAGACGTCGGCCCCGAGGGCGTGGGCGTCGAGCAGCATCCGCCACTGGAGGGCGTTGGAGGGGCGGACCTCGCGGCGGTGGTCGGCGGAGGCGCCGGTCTGGTACCAGACCCGCCGGCCGACGGTGATCATGGTGTGGGCGGCGAGGATCTCGCCCTCGTGGCGGGCGAGGTAGAGCTGCATCCGGCCGGGGTGCTCGGCGTTGAGGACGGCGTACTGGCGCTCGTAGTAGGCGAGGGAGCGGCCGAGGCGGAAGCCGTCGCGTTCCTCGGTGACGCGCAGCAGCCGGTGGAACTCGGGGAGGTCGGCGGCGGAGCCGACGGTGATCTCGACGCCGGACTTGCGGGCCTTGCGGACGTTGCGCCGCCACTCCTGGTTGAGGCCGGACCACAGGTCGTCGGGGGTGCGGCCGGTGAGCGGGACCTGGAAGACGTGGCGGGGCTGGGCGTCGGCGCCGTCCTCGGAGTCGCCGCCGCAGCGCTTCCAGCCGCGGGCGCGGAGCCGTTCGGCGACGGCGGTGCCGAGCGGGTCGACCTCGTCGGCGAGGACGTCGCCGAGGCGGCGGCCGGGGCCGGTGGCGGCCTTGACGGTGGCGGCGGCCCAGCGGCGGTGGTCGGGGCCGGGCCCGATGCGGACGGCGAAGGCTCCGGAGGCCTTCAGATGGGCGAGGAGCGGGTCGAGCCAGCGGTCGAGGCCGGGGTCGGCCCAGTCGGCGACGGGGCCCTCGGGGAGGTAGGCGAAGTGCCTCCGGGTGCCGGGGAAGGCCCGCAGCAGGACGAGGGCGACGCCGGTCAGCTGTCCGGACTCGGGTCCCCAGCCGATGAGTTGGTGGGTCCAGCCGTCCTTGACCTGGGCCCAGGAGGGGAGTTGGAGGAAGCTGGGGCCGTCCGGTCCCGTGGCGCGGGAGGCGAGGAAGGCGCGGTACACCTCGGGGGTCACGGGGCCGAGCCGGAGCGGGCCGGCGGGCGGCGCCGGGGCGGGGCGGCGCTTCGCGGGTGCGGGCGTCACGAGCAGCGCTGACACAACGGGAGCCTCCTTGGTCCTGCCGCCCCCCGGTGGCGCGGCGCACAGCAGGCTCACAGCCGGATGAGACGGGTCCGCGCGGCGTGTGTGACGGGACGGTGACCGTTCTTCATCAGCCCTCGTCACATGGGCCCCGAGCCGGGCGCGGGCCGGCGGGGGCGGCCTAGAGTCCGGGCATCCCACTCTTTTCTCTCCTCTTCTGGAGGTGCTCCGTGCCGCCGATACGCACGTCCCGGCCCGCTCTCGCCGCCGTGGCCCTGGTCGTCTCCCTCACCGCCTGCACGGCCCAGGCCGCGAGCGGTCCGGACTCCTCGGGGGCCCCCGCGCGGGGCGCGGCGCAGGACGGGCCGCCCGCGAAGGTGACCGTCGTGGACCGGGTGGCCGGGAAGCCGGTGACGGTGGCGGCGGCCGGCGGGACGTTCTCGTCGGTCACGGTCACGGACGCGGAGGGCGGGAAGCTCGCCGGGAGGTCCGCGGCGGGCGGGGCGCGCTGGACCTCGGACCGGAAGGCGGCGCCGGGCACCTCGTACACGGTCGAGGCCGTCACCCGCACCGCCGGCGGGAAGGAGACCACGACGCGGTCCACCTTCTCCACGGAGAAGGCCGAGCGGGTCAACAGGCTGACGCTGGCGCCCGGGAAGAACACCACCGTCGGCATCGGGCAGCCGCTGTCGATCGTCTTCGACCGGCCGGTGACGCGGAAGGCCGACGTCGAGCGGCAGTTGAAGGTCACCACCTCGAACGGCACCGAGGGGTCGTGGGGCTGGGTGACCGACCACTCCGGCCGGGACCGGGTGGACTGGCGGCCCCGGGAGTACTGGAAGCCGGGGACGAGGGTCACGCTGGAGGCGGACCTGAACGGGACGGACTCCGGTGACGGCTGGTTCGTGCGCGACTACCGGACCGGCTTCACGATCGGCGCCTCGCAGGTGGTGAAGGTCGACCTGGACGCGAAGCGGCTGACGCTGGTCAAGGACGGGCGGGCGGTCCGGACGATCCCGGTCTCCGGCGGGACGCCCGGCGGCGACAAGCGGTCCTGGCGGGGCACGGCCGTGCTGATGGCGAAGGAGGGGACGATCAACATGAACTCGGAGACGGTCGGCCTCGGCGACGCCTACGACAAGATGGTCGACTACTCGATGCGGCTGACGTGGTCGGGGATGTACGCGCACGCGGCGCCGTGGAACGCGGGCAACTTCGGCCGTGTCAACGCCAGTTCGGGGTGCATCGGGATGAGCACCGAGGACGCGGCGTCGTTCTACGCGAGCGTGAACGTCGGCGACCCGTTCGAGATCCGAGGCGGCGACACGAAGGGCGTCGTCGCCGAGGGCAACGGCTACGGGGCGTGGAACCTGTCCTGGCCGGCCTGGAAGGCGAAGAGCGCGCTGGGCTGAAGGGCCTCAGGCGTCCGCCGCCCAGACCAGTGCCTCCGCGTCGGCGGTCGCCCGGAGCGTCAGCCCCGCCGCCTCCGTCACGCGTGCCGCGTCGCCGGGCGCCAGTTCCTCGCCGGCCAGGGCGACCGCCCCCCGGACCACGTGGACGTAGAGGGCGGCGGCGCCGGGCAGCTCCGCCTCCTCGCCGGGCGCCAGGCGGTGGACGTGGAGGACGGCGCCGGCGGCCGGCAGCTCGTACCGGTCCGGCAGGCCGCGGAGGAGGGTGTACGCGGGCTCCCCGCCGGTCTCGCGCGGGGCCAGCCACATCTGGACGAAGGCCAGGGGCGCGTCCCCGGCGTTGCGCTCGACGTGCCGGACGCCGGCCGCCGAGGAGAGGTGCTGGAGGTCGCCGGGGCGGACCACCGTCTCGCGGCCGGTGGTGTCGCGGTGGGTGAGCTCGCCCTCGACCACCCAGGTCACGATCTCCGTGTGGGAGTGCGGGTGCTCGTCGAAGCCGGCGCCGGGCGCCAGCCGCTCCTCGTTGACCGCGAGGAGCGGGCCGAAGCGGAGGTTGTCCGGGTCGTAGTACGGCCCGAAGGAGAGGGCGTGCCGGGTCTCGATGCCGGCCTCGGGGTCGCCGCCCGGGTAGCGGTCGCCGGCGCGCTGGATGCGGATCACCCTCCGTACGGTAGCGGGGCCCTCTGCGGTGAAACCGCCCCGACCCCGCACGTCGGCGCCCGGATGAGGCAGTCTTGTCCCCGTGTCTGAACCCACGAACGCCGCTCATCCGCACACCGCCACCCTGAAGCGCCTCGAACAGTCCTCCGGGCGGCTCGCCGCCGACGCCATCGCCCGCATGGACGAGACGCTGCCGTGGTACCGGGCGATGCCGCCCGAGAACCGCTCGTGGATCGGACTGGTCGCGCAGGCGGGCATCGCCGCGTTCACCGAGTGGTTCCGGCACCCCGAGACCCCCCAGGCGATCTCGACGGACGTCTTCGGCACGGCGCCGCGCGAGCTGACCCGCGCGATCACGCTGCGGCAGACCGTGGAGATGGTCCGGACGACGATCGAGGTCATGGAGGTCGCGATCGAGGAGGTCGCGGCACCCGGCGACGAGTCGGTGCTCCGCGAGGCGCTGCTGGTGTACGCGCGGGAGATCGCCTTCGCGACCGCCCAGGTGTACGCGCAGGCCGCGGAGGCGCGCGGCGCCTGGGACGCGCGCCTGGAGTCGCTGGTGGTGAACGCGGTGCTGTCCGGCGAGGCCGACGAGGGCGCCGTGTCGCGGGCGGCGGCGCTCGGCTGGAACTCCCCGAACCACGTGTGCGTGGTCCTCGGCACCGCCCCCGACGGGGACAGCGAGCTGACCGTGGAGGCGATCCGGCGGGCGGCCCGGCACGCCAAGCTGCAGGTGCTGACCGGAGTGCTCGGCGACCGGCTCGTGGTGATCGCGGGCGGTTCCGACAATCCGCTCGGGGTGGCGAAGGCGCTCATCGGGCCGTACGCGGCGGGTCCGGTGGTGGCCGGTCCGGTGGTGCCCGACCTGCTGGCGGCGACCCGTTCCGCACAGGCCGCGGCGGCCGGGCTGAAGGCCTGTACGGCCTGGCAGGACGCGCCGCGGCCGGTCCTCGCGGACGACCTGCTGCCCGAGCGCGCCATCGCCTCCGACCCTTCGGCCCGCGAGCAGTTGGTGGAGGAGATCTACAGACCGCTGGAGGAAGCGGGCTCGGCGCTGCTGGAAACTCTGAGTGTCTATCTGGAGCAGGCCAGCAGTCTCGAAGGCGCGGCGAGAATGCTCTTCGTCCACCCGAACACCGTGCGCTACCGGCTCCGACGTGTGACCGACGTCACCGGCTGGTCACCCTCCGACGTCCGTTCCGCGTTCACCCTGCGGATCGCCCTGATCCTCGGACGCTTGGCCGAGGCCGAGGGGCAGTCCTAGACTTTTGTCGAACACCGACAATTACCCCGACGGTTCTTCGTCCTAGTCCCCACGGGCGCCGGACGCCGTCCCCAAGAGAGAGTGTGAGGGTGCTCGTACTCGTCGCTCCCGGCCAAGGCGCCCAGACGCCCGGCTTCCTGACCCCCTGGCTCGAACTCCCCGGCGCCGCCGACAGCCTCGCTGCCTGGTCCGACGCCATCGGACTCGACCTCGTCCACTACGGCACGAAGGCGGACGCGGACGAGATCCGCGACACCGCCGTGGCCCAGCCGCTGCTCGTCGCGGCCGGCCTGCTCTCCGCCGACGCCCTCGGCGTCACCGCCCCCGGCGCGGTCGCCGGCCACAGCGTCGGCGAGTTCACCGCCGCCGCGTTCGCCGGTGTCCTCGACGGCACCGCCGCCCTGAAGCTGGTCCGCACCCGCGGCCTGGCGATGGCCGACGCCGCCGCGATCGCCCCGACCGGCATGTCGGCGCTGCTCGGCGGCGACCCCGAGGTGACCGTCCCGCACCTGGAGAAGCTGGGCCTGACCCCGGCCAACGTGAACGGCGCGGGCCAGATCGTGGCCGCCGGCACGCTGGAGCAGCTGGCCGCCCTGGAGGCGGACAAGCCCGAGGGCGTCCGCCGGGTCGTCCCGCTGAAGGTCGCGGGCGCCTTCCACACGCACCACATGGCCCCCGCGGTCGCCACCCTGGAGCAGGCCGCCCGGGAGCTGTCCCCGGCCGACCCGACCGTGCCGTACGTCTCCAACAAGGACGGGCGGACCGTCGCCACCGGCGACGAGGTCCTCTCCCGCCTGGTCGGCCAGGTCGCCAACCCGGTCCGCTGGGACCTGTGCATGGAGACCTTCCGGTCCCTCGGCGCGACCGCGCTGATCGAGGTCTGCCCCGGCGGCACCCTCACCGGCATCGCCAAGCGCGCGCTGCCGGGCGTGGCCACCGCGGCCCTCAAGACTCCCGACGACCTGGACGCGGCCCGTACGCTCGTCGCCGAGCACACGGCCGTCTGACGAGGAGTGTCGAGAAGCATGTCGAAGATCAAGCCCAGCAAGGGCGCCCCGTACGCGCGGATCATGGGCGTCGGCGGCTACCGCCCGGCCCGGGTCGTGCCGAACGAGGTGATCCTCGAGAAGATCGACTCGTCCGACGAGTGGATCCGCTCGCGCTCGGGCATCTCCACCCGCCACTGGGCCTCCCCCGAGGAGACCGTCACCGCCATGTCGGTGGAGGCCTCCGGGAAGGCGATCGCCGAGGCCGGGATCACCCCGGAGCAGATCGGCGCCGTCGTCGTCTCCACCGTCTCGCACTTCAAGCAGACCCCGGCCGTCGCCACCGAGATCGCCGACAAGATCGGCGCCGGCAAGCCGGCCGCGTTCGACATCTCCGCCGGCTGCGCGGGCTTCGGCTACGGCCTGACCCTCGCCAAGGGCATGATCGTCGAGGGCTCCGCGGAGTACGTCCTGGTGATCGGCGTGGAGCGGCTCAGCGACCTGACGGACCTGGAGGACCGCGCCACGGCCTTCCTGTTCGGCGACGGCGCCGGCGCCGTCGTGGTCGGCCCCTCCGACGTGCCGCACATCGGCCCCACCGTCTGGGGCTCCGAGGGCGACAAGTCGGAGACGATCAAGCAGACCGTCCCCTGGAACGAGTTCCACCCCCACGTTCTCGGCTCCGTTCGAGCAGGGGGGACCCCCACCGGCGACGTCTCCGCCCTCCCCCTCAACGAGGCGGGGGAGATCAAGTTCCCGGCCATCACGCAGGAGGGCCAGGCGGTCTTCCGCTGGGCCGTCTTCGAGATGGCCAAGGTCGCGCAGCAGGCCCTGGACGCCGCCGGCATCACGGCGGACGACCTGGACGTCTTCATCCCGCACCAGGCCAACATGCGGATCATCGACTCGATGGTGAAGACCCTGAAGCTGCCGGAGCACGTCACGGTCGCCCGTGACGTCGAGACCACCGGCAACACCTCGGCCGCCTCGATCCCGCTCGCGATGGAGCGGCTCCTGGCGACCGGACAGGCGAAGAGCGGCGACACCGCGCTCGTCATCGGCTTCGGGGCGGGTCTCGTGTTCGCCGCGACGGTCGTTACTCTCCCCTAGGCGACCGGGATCTCCCGGAAGCCCACCCACCGAAGCAACCACAGAAGGAGCGCCACCATGGCCTTCACCCAGGAGCAGCTCGTCGAAGGTCTCGCCGAGATCGTGAACGAGATCGCCGGCATCCCGGTCGAGGACGTCCAGCTGGACAAGTCCTTCACCGACGACCTGGACGTCGACTCCCTGTCCATGGTCGAGGTCGTCGTCGCCGCCGAGGAGCGCTTCGACGTCAAGATCCCCGACGAGGACGTCAAGAACCTCAAGACCGTGGGCGACGCCGTCGACTACATCCTCAAGCACCAGGCCTGATTCGGCCCTGGTGGACCAGGCCCCACCGGGCCCGGTCCCCGCTGACTCGGTCCGCCACCCGGCGGTGGCGCCGTCTTTCGACCATCACACACATGGAGAACGAATTCCTGTGAGCTCGACCAATCGCACCGTGGTCGTCACCGGTATCGGCGCAACCACACCGCTGGGTGGCGACTCCGCGTCGACCTGGGAAGGTCTTCTTGCGGGACGCTCCGGCGTCAAGCCCCTGGAGGGCGAGCGCTTCGCCGAACTTCCGGTCCAGATCGCCGCGGCCGCCGCGGTGGACCCGGGCGATGTGCTGCCCCGCCCGCTCGCCCGCAAGCTGGACCGCTCGGCGCAGTTCGCGCTGATCGCGGCCCGCGAGGCGTGGGCCGACGCGGGCTACACCGCCCCCGCCGGCGAGGACGCGGGCGTCGCCCCCGAGCGGCTCGGCTCCGTCATCGCCTCCGGCATCGGCGGCGTCACCACCCTGCTCGACCAGTACGACGTGCTGAAGGAGAAGGGCGTCCGCCGCGTCTCCCCGCACACCGTCCCCATGCTGATGCCGAACGGCCCCTCCGCCAACGTGGGTCTGGAGGTGAACGCCCGCGCCGGCGTCCACACCCCGGTCTCCGCCTGCGCGTCGGGCGCCGAGGCGATCGGCTACGCCATCGAGATGATCCGCAGCGGCCGTGCCGACGTGGTCGTCGCCGGTGGCACCGAGGCCGCGATCCACCCGCTGCCGATCGCCGCCTTCGCCAACATGATGGCGATGTCCAAGAACAACGACGAGCCGACGAAGGCCTCGCGCCCCTACGACACCGGCCGCGACGGCTTCGTGCTCGGCGAGGGCGCCGGCGTCGTGATCCTGGAGTCCGAGGAGCACGCCAAGGCCCGCGGCGCGCGGATCTACTGCGAGGCGCTCGGCCAGGGCCTGTCGGCCGACAGCCACCACATCGCGCAGCCCGAGCCGAGCGGCCGGGGCATCGCCTCCGCGCTCCAGCACCTGCTCGACACCACCGACCTGAAGCCGTCCGAGGTCGTGCACCTCAACGCGCACGCCACGTCGACGCCGCAGGGCGACGTCGCCGAGATCAAGGCGCTGCGGAAGGTCTTCGGCGACGACCTCGACCACGTGGCGGTCTCCGCCACCAAGTCGATGACCGGTCACCTCCTGGGCGGCGCCGGCGGCATCGAGACGGTCGCCACGGTCCTGGCGCTCCACCACCGCCTGGCCCCGCCGACCATCAACGTCGACGAGCTGGACCCCGAGGTCGACGCCGACATCGTGCGCGGCGAGCCCCGTCCCCTCCCCCAGGGGACGATCGCCGCGGTCAACAACTCCTTCGGCTTCGGCGGCCACAACGTGGTCCTGGCGTTCCGCACCGTCTGATCCCGCGGCCTGAACGCGGAAGGCCCGCCCCCGTGCACGGGGGCGGGCCTTCCGCGTGTCAGCGCAGGCCGAACACGGCCGGCTGGGGAGCGGACGCGACCCGGTTGACGACGACGTGGGCACCGGCGAGGGGGACGAGCAGGGGGCGGATCGAGACGTCCGCGCCGGCCCCCTTCGCGGCCTTCCCGGCGCGGACCGCCCCCGTGGCGGGGTCGAGGAGGGCGAGGCCGGCGTCGGGCACCGTGAGGACGCCGAGGCCGCCGTCGGGTTCCGGGGCGAGCGCCTCGGGAAACGTCCCCTCGGTCGCGTGCTCCCAGGCCGTGCCGCCGTCCTCCAGGGAGAGGGCGACCACCTTGTGGGCCCGGGAGGAGCCCTGGGCGGCGAGGGCGATCAGCCGGCCGCCGAGGACGACCGGGCGGCCCCACTGACCCGTCTCCGCCACCTGCTCGGGGACCAGGAGCGTCCCGGCCGGCCCGTCGACCGGCACGGTCGCCCCGGGCGTGCCGCGCTCGTCGAAGGCGAACAGCGCGTGGGTGCCGCGCGGGTCCTCCTCGTCGACGGCGACGACCGGCGGCGTCACGGAGACCACCGCGGCGGCGGCCGGCGACTCGACGGGCAGCGCCCTGCGCCACCGCTCCTCGCCGGTACGGGTCTCCAGGGCGACCAGCCGCGCGCCGGCGCCGCACTGCTCCACCAGGAGCGCGCGGGCCTCGTCGGCGTCGAGCGCGAGGACCGCGCAGTCCCGGTCCGGGGTCCGGCGCCAGCGCTCCTCCCCGGTCTCGGCGGAGCGGCCGCGCACCGCCCCGTCCTCGGCGGCGACGGCCGTGGACCCGCCGACCGCGAGGCCGTACGGGGCGAGCCCGCCGCCGCCGGCCGGCCGGCGCCACAGCACCTCGCCGGTCGCGGTGTGCACGGCGAGGAGGGTCGCGCAGGGCTTCCGGTGCCGTCCGAGCCCGACGAGCCCGATGTTCCCTCCCGCACCCGGGCTCATCGCGCAGACGCCCTCGCGCGGCGGCGCCGGGAGCTTCCAGCGGACGGCGCCGTCGCGGGCGGCGTACGCGAAGAGGCCGTCGAGCCGGACGTGGACGACGGCGTCCCCGGCCCCCCAGGCGCCGGGGGCCGTCTCGTACGGGCCTCCGGCGGGCGGCACCTTCCAGACGACGGCCGCGTCGCCGGGCGGCGGAGGCGGGACGGGGACCGCGCCGGAAGGGGAGGCGGAGGGGGAGGCCGCGGGGGGCGCGGCACCGGAGGAGGGGCCGGAGGCGGTGGGATCGGGGGCGGGCGGGGCGGGGGCGGCGGCCGCCCCGGGCCGCAGGGCCTCGTACCCGGCGATGCCGAAGGGGCCTCCGGCGAGGATGCCCAGCAGGACGAGCAGGAAGACGAGGCCGTCGAACCAGTCGCCTTCGGCCTTCGCGGCCTTCCCGCCGGCCGCGACGGACGCCGGGGGCCCGGCGGGTCCGGCGACCACGGACGGCCGGGCGGGTCCGGCGGATCCGGCGGCCACGTCCGGCCGGGCGGGTCCGGCGGATCCGGCCGGCTCCGGGCTCCCTTCCGGTTCCCCCGGCTCTTCCTGGTCCCCCCGGTCGACCGGCCCCTTCCGGTCGACCGGCTGCCCCTGATCGGCCCGCTCCCCCGGCTCGGCCGGATCGGCGCCCCAGAGCGTCACGCCCGAGACGCCGAACAGCACGAGCACCAGGACCAGCAGGCCGAGGCCCCACCACCCCATGGCGCCGACCGCGTCGCCGGACACCAGCCGGTGGGCGAAGCCCGCCAGGAGCACCAGTGCCGCGCCCAGGGCGAGCGCCCCCAGCAGGGCGGTGGCCGCTCCGACCGTTCTGCGCAGCACCCTCAACGTCGTCCCCCCGCCCGCGCGCCCGCTGCGCGCCCAGGGGCGGGAAACTAGCGCGCCCGGGTGAACGGCCTCAGACGACCTGGTGAAGCCAGCGGACCGGGGCGCCCTCGCCGGCGTAGCGGAAGGGTTCCAGCTCGTCGTCCCAGGGCTTGCCGAGGAGCTTGGCGATCTCGGCCTCCAGGACGGTCTCGCCCTGCGCGGCGCGGGCGAGGGCGGCGCGGAGCCGGTCCTCGGGGACGAGGATGTCGCCGTGCATGCCGGTGACGGCGTGGAAGATGCCCAGGTCGGGGGTGGCGCTGTAGCGCTCGCCCTCGGCGGTCGGGCACGGTTCGGCGGTCACCTCGAAGCGGAGCATCTGCCAGCCGCGGAGGGCGGAGGCGAGCTTGGAGGCCGTACCGGCCTGCCCCTGCCAGGAGAACTCCGCTCTCCAGGTGCCGGGCGCCGCGGGCTGGCGGATCCAGTCGAGCTGGACCCGCGCGCCGAGGACACCCCCCACCGCCCACTCGACGTGCGGGCAGAGCGCGCGCGGCGCGGAGTGTACGTACAGGACTCCACGTGTCGTCACCGGGACCTCCAGTGTGGGACGAGGTGCGCCTTCCCAGCGGCCTCGGGCATCGGCATCAGGCGAAGAACTCCGCAAAACTCATGAAAAGGGACAGCATGTGACGTGATGTAATTTACCGGAGCCGGCCGGCGTGGGCGCGCCGCCGGTTCGACGGGGAAAAGCTACCGTGCCGCACCGTCATCGGGGTGACGTACGGTCGGTCAGGGGGCGGGTGGACACGAAGCTTTCACCCGCCAGGAGGCCAGCAGCGCGTGAGGAGGGGCCGGTGCCGTACGGCCGTCGACGATTCCGTACCGCCGTCGTGGGGGCCGTGCTCGCGGTGGCCGCGCTCGCGGGGTGCGCGGGCGGCGATCCGGCGGCCGCGCCGGCGCCGCGGCGGACACCCGCCCAGGCACCGGCACCGGCGTCCCCGCCTCGGCCGACGCCCGCTCCCGCCTCCCCGTGGGACGTCGCCCCCTCGTCCGTCGCCGCCGTCGGCGACTCCATCACCCGCGCCTTCGACGCCTGCTCGCTCCTCGCGGACTGCCCGGAGGCGTCCTGGGCGACCGGCACGGACCCGGCGGTGAACAGTCTGGCGCTGAGGCTGCTGGGCGCCGGCCGGGTGGCCGGGAACAGCTGGAACCTGGCCCGGAGCGGGGCCCGGGTGGCGACGCTGCCGGAGCAGATGGCCCGGGCGGCGGCCGAACGGCCCGGACTGGTCACGGTGATGATCGGCGCCAACGACGCCTGCCGGCCGACCGCGGCGCGGATGACGCCGGTGGAGGACTTCCGGCACTTCTTCACGACGGCGCTGGCCCGGCTGCGGAAGGACGCGCCCGAGGCGCGGGTGTACGTGGCGAGCGTGCCGGACCTGCTGCGCCTGTGGGACACCGGCCGGACCAGCCCCCTGGCGCTGCGGGTGTGGGAACTGGGCGTCTGCGGATCGATGCTGGCGGACCCGCGGGACCTGGGGCCGGCGGCCGAGGAGCGGCGCGCGGCGGTGCGCCAGCGGGTGGTGGCGTACAACGAGGTGCTGGCCGAGGTCTGCGCGGCGGACGAGCTCTGCCGGTACGACGGCGGCGCGGTCTTCGGCTTCCGCTTCGACGGCACGCTGCTGAGCACCTGGGACTGGTTCCATCCGAGCCGCGACGGGCAGGCGCGGCTGGCGGAGCTGGCGTACCGGAGGATCACGGAGAAGTAGCCCCGGGGCGGGCGTCAGGTCCGCCCCGGGGCGGTTCGGGGGTGGCGCTACGCCTCCACGGTGGTGGTGAGGCGGGCGTCGGCCAGCGAGTGGGCGGCGTGGAGCTCGTAGCGGCCGGGGACGAGGGTCCAGGCGTTCTTCTCCTCGTCCCAGATCTCGAAGGCGCGGCGCGGGAGTTCGATCACGGCCTCGACGGTCTCGCCGGGCGCGGCCTCGACGCCGGCGAAGGCGGCGAGCCAGCGGGCGGGGCGCTCCACGGTGTCCGCGAGCGGCGCGAGGTAGAGCTGGACGGTCTCGCGGCCGGGTCGGTCGCCGGTGTTGGTGAGGCGGACGGTGACCGTCCCGGGGGTGGCCTCCAGGGCGTCGTACGACCAGGTGGTGTAGCCGAGGCCGTGGCCGAAGGGGTACGCGGGGACGGCGCCGGCCCGGTCCCAGGCGCGGTAGCCGATGAACAGGCCCTCGGCGTAGTGGAGCTCGCCGCCGGTGGGGGTGACCTCGGTGACGGGGGCGTCGGCGAGGGCGACGGGCCAGGTGGTGGGGAGGCGGCCGCCGGGCTCCTCGGCGCCGGTGAGGACGTCGGCGAGGGCAGCGCCGCCCTCCTGGCCGGGGAACCAGCCGAGGAGGATCGCGGCGACCTCGTCGCGCCACGGCAGTTCGACCGGGGAGCCGGCGTTGACCACGACGACCGTGTTCGGGTTGGCGGCGGCGACGGCGCGGACGAGGTCGTCCTGGCGGCCGGGGAGCGCGAGGTCCTTGCGGTCGAAGCCCTCGGACTCCACGCGCTCGGTGGTGGCCACGACCACGACGGCGGTGTCGGCGGCACGGGCCGCCTCGACGGCTTCGGCGATCAGTTCGTCGGGGTCGCGGCGGGGACCGAGGTGGACGAAGGAGAACATGACCGCCGGGAGCGGGGCGGCGAACTCCTTGGAGAGGGTGTGCCGGAGGGAGACCTCGACGGTCTCGCCGGCGGTGAGCCCGACCGTGCCGCGCTCGACCGGGGAGCCGAAGAAGGCCTCGAAGGGGTCGGTCTCGGGACCCATGGCCTGCACGCCGTCGAAGAGTTCGCGCCCGTCGACGGTGAGGGCGAAGGCGCCGAGGCCGCGGGTGCCGAAGGCGTGCGCGCCGGACTCGCGGGGGGTGAAGACGCCGGTGACCTCGACGGAGGCGAGGGCCTCGTGGGTGACGCCGGCCGGGAGGTCGTCGCCGATCCACTGGACCTGGCCGTTGGGCAGGGTGCCCTCGCCGAGGACGTTCCCCGCGGCGTCGCGGCAGACCGCGCGGAGGGTGAAGCCCTGGTCGGCGGGGGCGAGCTCCTCGCTGGGGTCGGCGCCGATCGTGTAGGTGAGGGCGCCGTCGGGGAGGGCGGCGGCGAGGCCGTCGAGCGGGGAGACGACGTGCTCGGGGAAGACCTGGGCGGAGCCGCCGCCGAGGACCCGGGCGTCGCGGGCGGCGGCGCCGGAGAGGGCGACGGTGGTCCCGGCCGCGAGGGGGAGCGCCCGGCGCTCGTTGCGGACGAGGACGAAGCCGCGGCGGGCGATCTCGCGGGCGAGGGCGTCGCCGTCGATGGCCTCGGGGTGCTCGGTGACGGCGGCGGGGGCACCCGCGAGGGCGCCGACGCGGGCGGCGAGCCGCAGCACGTTCCGCACGGCGGCGTCGACGGCGGATTCCTCGACCTCGCCGGCGCGGACGGCGGCGGCGAGGTGCTCGCCGTAGACGGTGCCGGGGCCGGGCATGGCCACGTCGAGGCCGCCGGTGATGTCGCCGGTGGTGGAGCGGGCGGCCATCCAGTCGGAGACGTTGGCGCCGTCGAAGCCCCACTCGCCGCGCAGGACGTCCTCGACGAGGTGGCGGTGCTCGGTCATCGTCACGCCGTTGACCCGGTTGTAGGCGGTCATGACGCCCCAGGGGCGGGCGTGGGCGACGATCGCCTCGAAGGGGGCGAGGTAGAGCTCGCGGAGCGGGCGCGGGGCGATCCGGTTGTCGACGGTGAAGCGGTCGGTCTCGGCGTCGTTGGCGACGAAGTGCTTGACGGTGGTGCCGACGCCGCCGTCCTGGACGCCCCGGACGTAGCCGGTGCCGACGGCGCCGGTGAGGTGCGGGTCCTCGCTGTACGCCTCGAAGTGGCGGCCGCCGAGCGGGGTGCGGTGCAGGTTGACCGTGGGCGCGAGGAGGACGTGGACGCCCTTGCGGCGGGCCTCCTGGGCGAGCAGCCGGCCGGCCCGGCGGGCGAGGGCGGGGTCCCAGGCGGCGGCGAGGGCGGTCGGGGAGGGCAGGGCGACGGACGGGTCGTCGGCGGTCCAGCGGACGCCGCGGACGCCGATGGGGCCGTCGGACATCACGAGCGAGGCGAGGCCGATCTCCGGCAGGGCGGGCAGGGACCACATGTCCTGGCCGCCGAGCAGCCGGGTCTTGGCGTCCAGGTCGAGCTGGGCGAGGGCGGCCTCGACGGCTGCCTCGCGCACGGCGTCCTCGTTCACGTCCGTACCTCCGCGTTGAAGTGCTGGTCCGGCCATCATGAACCCGCCTACCTGTAGATCGGTAGGTGATGTAATCTTTTCGTTATATCCGTCATGGCGTACGGTCCTGTCCCACGGGACCAGCGGAAAGGGGGCCGGCGATGGCACGGACCAGGAGCGAGGAGCGCCGCGCGGAGATCCTGCGCGCCGCCCTGGAGGTGATCGCCGAGCGCGGCTACCGGGGCGCCACCCTCGGCTCCGTCGCCGAGCGCGTCGGCCTGACCCAGCAGGGCCTGCTGCACTACTTCCCCACCAAGGAGGCGCTGCTCGTCGCCGTCCTGGAGGAGCGCGACCGCTGGGACACCAGCGGCGGCCGGGACCGCGAGGGCTGGCGGCTCGACCTGCTGGACTCGCTGGTGGAGTACAACGCGATGCGGCCCGGGATCGTCCAGACCTTCTCCGCGCTGCTCGGCGAGAGCGTCACCGACGGACATCCGGCCCGGGAGTTCTTCACCGAGCGGTACGCGCAGGTCCGCGCCAACATGGCGGACGTGCTGCGCCTGGAGTACGGCGAGCGGCTGCCCGGCGGCCTCACCCCCGAGCGGGCGGCGCCCCTGCTCACCGCCGTGATGGACGGCCTCCAGTACCAGTGGCTCCTGGACCCGGCCGCGGTCGACATGCCGGGCGCCTTCCGGGACTTCCTGCGCCTGCTGGCGGGCCCCGCCGAGGCGTGACGACGGCGCGCGGGGCCGCTGCCGGCGGGTCCGGGTCCCGCCGCGCGCCGGAGCCCCGGCTTTCCCCGGGCCCTTCGCGGGCTACCGCGGGTCCGTCCGCGGCCCTTCCCGGGCTACCGCGCCACCGCCCCCAGGTCCTCGGCGAGCAGCGCGGGGTCCGCGACGAGGAGGCGGTGCACGGCCTCCAGGAGCGGCAGTTCGGTCACGGCCGAGGCGAGGGCCACGTCCTTGGCGGCCAGCGCCACCGGGAAGTGCGAGCCGGTGGCGGTGGCCCGGCCGACCGCGCCGCCGATCGGTCCCGCGCCCAGGGTGCGCAGGGCGAGCTCGCGGGGAAGCCCCAGCGCCGCGGCCAGCCGCAGGCTCTCGGCGACCAGCGCCACTCCCCCGACGGCCGCGTTGATGAGGACCAGCTTGAGGGCGGCGCCGTCGCCGGGCCCGCCGCAGGCGGTGACGGAGCCGAGCCGGGCGAGGACGTCCGCGACGGGGGCGGTGTCGCCGCCCGCGAGGACCAGCAGCTCGCCGGAGGCGGCCCGGTCGACGCTGCCCATGACGGGCGCGTCGACCAGGGTCACCCCCTCGGGGAGCCGGGCGGCGAGCTCCCGGGTGGCGTCCGGGCCGATGGTCGAGGTGTCGATCCACGTGGTGCCGGGGCGGAGCACCGGGACCAGCTCGGCGGCGACGGCGCGGACGGCGGCCGGGTCGGCCAGCATGGTGATCACGACCTCGGCGTCCCGGACGGCCTCGGCGGGGCTCGCGGCGAGCGCGGCGCCGGCCTCGATGAGCGGTGCGGCCTTGGCGGCGGTGCGGTTCCAGACGGTGAGCGGGTGTCCGGCGTCGAGGAGGCGGCGGGCCATGGGCAGGCCCATGGAGCCCAGACCGAGGAAGGCGATCGTCTGCGGGGTGGTGTCCATGCCGTCGACGCTAGGACCGGCCCACTCATGCGACAAGCGAATGTCTAGCATGGCGGGCATGCCCGTCACGCATGGCTTGTACGACGCCTTCCTCGCCGTCGCCCGGTCCGGGTCCTTCACCTCCGCCGCCCGCGCCCTCGGCTACACCCAGTCCGCCGTCTCCCGTCAGGTCCGGTCCCTGGAGGAGGAGTGGGGCGCCGAGCTGTTCGAGCGGCGGCCGCGCGGGGTGCGGCTCACCGAGGCGGGGCGGGCGCTGCTGCCGCACGCCGAGGCGGTGCGCGACCGGCTGGCCGCCGCCCGCGCCGAACTGACCGCCCTGCGCACCCTGGACGGCGGGCTGCTGCGGCTCGGCGCCTTCTCCAGCGCCACCGCCGCCCTCGTGCCGCGGGCGCAGGCGGCCTTCCGGCGGCGCCACCCGGGGGTGGCCGTGACCCGGGTGGAGGGGCCGTCGGTGAAGCACCTGGGGCTGGTCGCGGCCGGGGAGGAGGACCTGGCGGTGGTCAGCCCGGCGGTGGACGTCCCGCCGCCGCCGGGCGTGACCCTCCATCACCTCCTGGACGAGCCGATGCTGGTGGCGCTGGAGCGCGGGCACCCGTCCGCGGGGCGGCGGGACGTGCGGCTCGCGGAGCTGTCCGGCGAGGAGTGGATCGTCGGGAACGAACGGCTGGAGGACACCCTCTTCCGGCCCGCGGTCGCGGCCGGGTTCCGGCCCCGGACGGGGCTCCTCGCGCACGACTGGATCGCCAAGCTGGGCGCGGTCGCGGCCGGACTCGGCGTCACGCTGGTCCCCGCGCTGGCGGCGGCGTCGGTGCGCCCGGACGTCGCGCTCGTGACGATCCACCCCGAGGACGTGCCGCACCGGCGGATCTGCGCGGCCGCACCGGGGGCCCCGACGGCGGCGGCGACGGCTTTCCTGGGCCTCCTGCGGGAGACCGCGCGGGAGCTGCGAGCATGGGGGCCATGAAGCTCGCCGCCGCTCAGTTCGCCCCGGTCCCCGGGGACGTCGAGGCCAATGTCCGTACGATCGCCGGCCTGGTCCGGGAGGCCGGGGCCGCCGGGGCCCGGGTCGTCGTCTTCGCCGAGCTGTCGCTCACCGGCTACGACACGGCCCTGATCCGGGAGCGCCCCGGTCTGACGCTCGCCGAGGACGATCCCCGGCTGGAGCCGGTCCGCGACGCCTGCCGGGCCGCCGGCGCGGCGGCGGTCGTCAACGGGCCGGTGCGGGGCCGGGGCCCGCTGCCGGGGCTGGCGACCCTGGTGATCGGCCCGGACGGGACGACGCTCGCCCGCTACGACAAGCGCCACCTCTACCACGGGGACGAGGGGTCGACCTTCACGGCGGGCACCGCCGACGGGCGGTTCGACCTGGACGGGGTCCGGTTCGCGCTCGCCACCTGCTACGACAACCGCTTCCCCGAGCTCGCCGAGCGGGCCGCCGCCGACGGCTGCGCGGTCTATCTGGCGAGCTCGATGCTGGAGGCCGGCAACGACTCCTTCGAGACCGTCTACCCGGTCCGGGCCCGGGACTTCGGCCTCTTCGTCGCGCTGGCCAACGCGCTGGGGCCGAGCGAGGTCGGCGAGGGCGGCGGCCGGGCCGGGATCTGGGGCCCGGACGGCGCGCGCCTCGCCGACGCGGGGCCGGAGAAGCCGGGGTTCGTCCTCGCCGAGGTGGGCTGAGGCGCCGGACCCGCCTCGCCGGACCGCCGGTCCCGTCGGAGGCGCGGACCCGCGGGACTCCGGGGACGCGGGGGCGGTCCCGTCCGCCGGGGACGCCGGGCCCGCCCGGGGAGGGGCGGGCCCGGACGCGGAGGGGGCCGGGCCGCCGTGGGACTCCGGCGGCCCGGCCCGTGAGGACGTCCGACGGAACCCCCGGTCCGCCGTGCCGCCCCCGTCCCCGGGGCGGGGCGTCAGGACCCCGCCCCGGGGCGCTTCTCGTCGCGTCCGTCGCGGGGCGCGCTCCCGTCGCCCGCTACGGGGCGCTCAGGCCCAGCGTGTAGGCGCCGGAGCCGCTGTAGGCGTGCACGACGTAGCGGTAGTAGCCCGCGGTGCCGTAGTAGCTGGTGTCCTCGTCGGCACCGGCGGTGCCGCCGACGGCCACGTCGGCCCAGCCCGCCCCGTTCCACTTCTGGAGGTAGAGGTCGAAGTCGGTGCCGGCCGGGGCCCGGAGGCAGCCGACGTGGGTGCCGGCGCTCGCCGAGTAGTAGTACGAGCCGTCCGGCTGGGCGGCGGCCTGACCGGAGGCCAGCGTGCCCCGGTAGGTGTGCTCGGCGTTCGCGCAGCCGGTGGGCGGCGTGGAGGTGCCGACCGTCAGCTGGTAGGTGACGGTGTGGGTGGCGGAGCCCGTGCCGGTGACGGTGATCGGGTAGGTGCCGTGGGGCGTGCCCGCGGCGACCTTGGCGGTCATCGTCGAGGAGGTGCCGGAGGTCACCGAGGCCGGGCTGAAGGAGACGTCGACCCCGCTGGGGGCGCCGCTCGCGGTGAGCTGGACGGTCTGCGCGGCGCCGCCGGTGGTGGTGGTGTTGACCGTGGCGGTGACGAAGGAGTCCGGCTGGGCCGAGCCCGAGGACGGGTTCAGGGAGAGCGAGAAGTCCGGGGTGGAGGTGCCGCCGCAGTCGGTCTCGCCGGACTGTGCGGGGACGCCGACCGCGTTCCAGGCCGCCTTGACCGCGTTGCACTCGGTGGCGCCGTAGGTGTTCTTGGCGGTGGTGAGGGTGGCGCGGCGGGCCGCGGGGTGGTTCCAGGAGGAGGTCTTCAGGAGCAGGGCGCCCATGAAGATCTTGCCGGCCTTCTGGATGCCGATGCCGGTCACGGAGGAGGGGCCGCCGGAACATATCGGGCTGCTGGGCTTGCCGCCGCCCGGGTTGGAGCCCTCGGCGAGCAGGTAGAACCAGTGGTTCTGCGGTCCGGCCGCGGCGTGCACCTCGGTGCCCGAGGTCAGCTGGGTGTAGCAGTTGGGGTCGTTGTTGATGAGCGAGGGGTTGTACATGTTGCGGATCGGCTGGTTGTTGCCGGTGAAGTTGAGCTTCTCGCCGACCGTGTAGTCGGGGGTGTCGTTCGGGTTGTCGGCGTAGTGCTCGGTGAGCGCGCCGAAGATGTCTCCGGTGGACTCGTTCATGCCGCCGTTCTCGTTGGACGAGCCGGCCGAGCCCGGGGTCCGGTCGAAGATCTCGTGGCCGTACTCGTGGGCCACGACGTCGATGCCGGTGAGCTGGTTGGTGCCGTTCTGGTTGCGCCCGTAGGTGGTCTTCGTGCCGTCGTAGTAGGCGTTGACCTGGGAGAGCCCGGCGCGGGCCGGGACCATGCCGCCCTGGCCGTTGATGCCGTTGTAGCCGAACCACTCCTTGAGCATGTCGGACTCGCGCTGGGCCGCGTACATGATGTCGACGCAGGCGGTGACGAGGTCGTTGGCGCCGCCGTTGCCCCACGGGGAGGAGCCGGTGTAGGCGCTGCCGTTCTGGCCGCCGCACTTGAAGCCGCCGCGGCTGGTGTCGGTCATGGAGCCCGCGGCGGTGTCGATGGTGACGTTGCCGTTGTGGTAGCCGCGCCCGTCGGCGTGCCGGACCTTGTCGGTGGCCTGGGCGATCTTGCCGGTGCGGGCGTCGACGTAGGTGTCGAGCGAGCCGGGCAGCTTGCCGGCGGTGGTGCCGACGACCAGGGTGTGCCAGGCGAGGACGGGCTTGCCGCCCTTGAGCAGCACGGTCAGTTCGGGGGTGCTCGCGCTCTCCACGGCGGCCAGCTGCCCGCGCGCGGTGGCGAGGGCGGCCCCCGCGGTCACCTTCGCGCCCGTCGACAGCCTCAGGGAGGGGGCCGCGGCGCCGGTGACGTCGCGGACCTTGCCGGAGGAGTCGGAGAGGACGACGGCGTCGCCGCCGCCGTGGACCGGGAGGCCCTTGTACGTCCGCTGGTAGGCCGTGTAGTAGAGGCCGTTCGACCACGGGGTGACGGACGTGCGGACGAGGTCCTCGTCCGCTCCGTGCCGCAGTTCGTCGAGGCCGCTGGCGGCGGCGGTGTCCGCGGCGGCCAGGGCCAGCGACTTCCCGTGGCCCGGCGGGACCGGCTGCGGCTGCGGGGCGGCGGCCGCGGATCCGGCGAGGGCGGTCGCGAGACTCGCCGAGAGAGCCAGGGCGGCGACGGCCGCCGTGAGTCTGGTGGGGTGCAACGTCGTGCTCCGTTCAAGGGTGGGGGAGACGGATCGTCGCGCCGAGTATGGGCGTGGACATGGCCAGTTCGGGACATCTCATCCGGCATAAGACGCGGGTTATGGTGCGCCCGCGCGGTGCTGCGTACGCTGCTGAAATGCAGCTGGAGTTGAGGCATCTCGAAGCCGTCTGCCGGATTGCGGAGGCGGGAAGTCTGGGCCGCGCGGCGCTCCGGCTCGGCATCTCGCAGCCGGCGCTCTCGGCCCAGTTGCGGCGGATCGAGAGGGTCGCGGGCGGGGAGCTGTTCCTGCGCGGCCGGCGCGGCGTGGAGCCCACCCCGCTGGGCGAGTTCGTGCTCTCCAAGGCCCGGCTCGTGCTGGGCGAGATGGACGCGATCACCGCCGGGGCGCGGGCCGTCGACCCGTCCACCCCGCTGCGGCTCGGCTGCATCCTGCTGGTCCTGGTGGACCGGCTGCTCGTCGGGCTCGAACAGGTCGTGGCGGGCCGGGAGATCGCGGTGACGGTCGAGCAGTCGGCGACGACGCTGACCCGGCAGCTGGGCGCGGGCCGGTACGACGCGGTGCTGTACGGCGAGGTCAACGACCACGAGGTGCCGCTGCCGCAGGGGACGACGGCCCGGACGCTGATCGCGAAGGAGCCCTTCTGCGTACGGATCTCGGCGGACCACCCGCTGGCCGCGAAGGAGCGGATCGCGCTGGCCGAGCTGGCGGGCGAGTCCTGGATGACGCTGGTCGAGGACGACGACGGCGGCCCCGAGGCGCTGGTCGCCGCCTGCGAGCGGGCCGGCTTCACCCCGTCCCTGCGGCACCGGGTCGCCGACCGGAAGATCCACTACGACCTGATCGCCTCGGGGCGCGCGATCTCCCTGAGCCAGCCGACCGCGCCGCCCACCGGGGGGACGGTCCTCCGTCCCCTGGAGGGCGACCCGGTCACCGGCCGCATCCGCCTCGCCTGGAACCGCTCGGCGGTCTCCGCCCGGCACGCGGAGCTGCTGTACCGGGCGGCGGCCGAGGCGTACCTCGCGAACGTCGGCAACAACGCCTTCCACCGGGAGTGGTGGGCCGCCAGGCCGGAGCTCCATCCGGTCCTGGCGGAGCGGCTGCCGGAGCGTCCCTAGTCGTACGAGACGTCGGAGGGCGTGTAGCGGCAGGTGGTGGCGTCGGGGCCGGTGCCGAGCTCGGCGGGCTCCTTTCCGGTGTTGTTGCCGGTGAAGCGGGTGCAGGGCTTGATCTTCTTCTTGGCGTCGCCGTGGATCCGGACGTTCCGCAGCGAGGCGGTGTCGCCGTAGTTGGCGTTGACGCCGACGATCGACTTGCCGGGGACGGTGATGTCGACGTCGTTGACGATGATCGTGCGCCGGTACTGCTTCTTGCAGTTGCCGCACGAGCGGACGAGCTTGCCGAAGTCGGATACCTGGAACCCGGTCACGACGAGCTTGCCGGCTCCGTTGAACTGGAAGACCTTGTCCGAGGCGCCCCGGGCGCCGCCGCCGTGGACCGCGTAGACGGCGTTCGCCGAGGTGCCCTTGAAGGTGGCGGCGTCCTCGCCGACGTTCTCCCACCAGACGTTCCGGAGGGTGCAGCTGCCGAGGCAGTGCACGCCGTCGGCGGCGGGGGTGCCGAGGACGACGTTCTTGAGGGTGGCCCCGTCCTTCAGGACGAAGAGCGGCTGCTGGCTCTCGTCCTGTCCGTCGGAGCCGAGGGCGCCGGTGCCGGAGAAGCGCTTGAGCCCGCCGTCGTAGGTGCCGGAGACCTCGATGGTGGCGGCGACGGGCCGGGCGCCCTTGGCGGCCGGCCAGGCGGGGACGGCGGCCGGGGCCGCGCCCGCCGGGGCGAGCAGGGTGGTCGTGACGATGGCCGCGCCGGTGACTCCGAACGCGGCCAGGCCGCCGGCGAGCGCCCTGCGGCGGACCGTCCTGCGCTTGTGTGACGTCATGGGGTGACTTCCTCAGTGGGGGATGTGGTGCACTCCCTGGTCGCCGCCCGCGGAGGAAAGGTTGCCGCCCTCGTGATCGTTCTCCTGGGGGTCCTCGCCGCGCAGGTCGCGGACGAGGAGGGTGGCGCCGGCGACGGCGCCGGGCATCAGGAAGACCGCCACGAAGGGGACGAGGAAGGCCAGGATGAGCGGGACGCCGAAGCCGAGCGCGGCGCCGCGCCGGCCGCGCAGCAGCGCCAGGCGCTCCTTGAGCTCGACGCCGCGGCGCTGGAGGGCGACGCCGGTCAGCTCCACGGCGAGGAAGTAGCCGGAGACGCAGAAGCCGAGGGCGGGGACGACGGTCTGGCCGACGACGGGGATGAAGCCGCAGGCGAAGAGGAGCACGCCGTAGAGGGCGACCCGGAGCAGGAGCCGCAGGCTGTCCCGGGCCGAGATCAGCAGCTCGCGCCAGAGCGGCAGACCGGACTCGGGGACCTCACCGCCCCGGTCGCGGTCGACGTCCTCGGAGAGGGACTCGTAGAAGGGCTCGCCGACGAGCAGGGTCACGGCGGTGAAGGTGATGACGGAGAGGAAGAGCCCGAAGACGAAGAGGAGGGCCGTCAGGGCGTTGCGGAAGAGGCCGAGCCACGGGGAGGACCAGTCGTCGGCGAAGGGGGTGGCCCAGGCCACCAGGTCGTCCGCGCCGAGGGCGAGACCGACCAGCGCCCCCGAGTAGAGGACCAGCGTCACCAGGCCCGGCAGCAGTCCGAAACCGAACCGGCGTCCGTGCCGTGCCACCCACTTCTGGCCCTGGACCAGATGACCGAAACCCACCCCGAAATCGCGCATGCGGGCAGCCTAGCGGGGCCCGCTCGCGCACTTGTACGCGCGTGCGGGCCGCACCCCGGTCGACCGGGGTGCGGCCCGCACGGGTCCGCTTCCGGTGTGGCCGGTGCCTCAGACGGCGAGCTCGACCGTGATGTTGCCGCGGGTCGCCTTAGAGTACGGGCAGACCTGGTGGGCCTTCTCGATCAGGCTCTTGGCGGTCTCGGCGTCCACGTTCGGGAGGGTGGCCGAGATCTTCACGATGAGGCCGAAGCCGTCGTCGTTCTTGCCGATGCCGACCTCGGCGGTGACCGTCGAGCCGGAGATGTCCGCGTTCTCGTTCCGCGCGACGACGCCGAGGGCGCCCTGGAAGCAGGCGCTGTAGCCGGCCGCGAAGAGCTGCTCGGGGTTGGTGCCGGCGCCGGAGCCGCCCATGGCCTTGGGCGGGTTGACGACGACGTCGAGCTGGCCGTCGTCCGTGGCGACACGGCCGTCGCGGCCGTTCTCCGCGGTGGCGACGGCGGTGTAGAGGACGTCGGAGTGCTGGATGGACATGCTGGTATCTACCTTCTTCTCCCCGCCTCGACTCGCGCCCACGATCGCGACGGCTGAGGGAAGACTACCGGTCCAGCGAGACGATCATCTTTCCGGTGTTGTCGCCGCGGAGCAGACCGAGGAAGGCGTCGACGCCGCTCTCGATGCCCTGGGTGAAGGTCTCGCGGTACTTCAGCTCGCCGGAGCGCAGCCGGCCGCCGACCTCCTCGACGAACTTCTGCTGGAGGCCGTAGTGGTCGCCGACGAGGACGCCCTGGAGGCGGAGCCGCTTGCCGATGATCATCGCCATGTTCCGCGGGCCGGGGACCGGCTCCGTGTCGTTGTACTGCGCGATCATGCCGCAGATGGCGGCGCGGCCGTGCACGTTGAGCGAGGAGATCGCGGCCTCCAGGTGCTCGCCGCCCACGTTGTCGAAGTAGACGTCGATGCCGTCCGGGGCGGCCGCCTTGAGCTGGTCCCGCACGGGGCCGTTGCGGTAGTTGAAGGCGGCGTCGAAGCCGAGCTCCTCGACCAGCCACTTCACCTTCTCGTCGGAGCCGGCCGAGCCGATGACGCGGGAGGCGCCGGCCAGCTTGGCGAGCTGGCCGACCTGGCTGCCGACGGCGCCGGCCGCGCCGGAGACGAAGACGGCGTCGCCCTCCTTGAAGGAGGCGGTCTCGAAGAGGCCCGCGTAGGCGGTGAGGCCGGTCATGCCGAGCACGCCGAGGTAGGTGGAGAGGGGGGCGAGCTCCGGGTCCACCTTGGTGGCGTGCTGGACCGGGACGCTCGCGTACTCGCGCCAGCCGAGGCCGTGCAGGACGTGGTCGCCCTCGGCGAAGCCCTCGGCGTTCGACGCCACGACGACGCCGACCGCGCCGCCGTCCATCGGGTGGTCCAGCTTGAACGGCGGGACGTAGGACTTCACGTCGTTCATCCGGCCGCGCATGTAGGGGTCGACCGAGAAGTGGAGGTTCCGCACCAGGATCCGGCCTTCGGCGGGCGCCTCGACCGGGACCTCGCGCAGGGCGAAGTCGGTGGGGGCGGGCCAGCCGTGCGGGCGGGCGACGAGGTGCCATTCGCGGCTGGTGGCGGGCAGAGCGGTCATGGTGGGGACCTCCGGGAAAAAGCTTCACTTGATGAAACAACCATGCGCCTGAATATTTCAGGTTGTCAAGCATCGGAGTAGGATGGCGCCCATGCCCACCTCACACACCGACCCCGTGACCCTCGAAGTCGTCGAGCTGATCGGCACGGTCGTGGCGCGCTACCACCAGGAGTACGAGGAGGCCGCCGCCGCACACTCCCTCACCGGCGCGCAGGCCCGCGTCCTCGGGCTGCTCACCCTGGAACCCACGCCGATGCGGAAGATCGCCGAGAAGCTCAAGTGCGAGCCGTCCAACGTCACGGGGATCATCGACCGCCTGGAGTCCCGGGGCCTGGTCGAGCGGCGCCCCGACCCGGCCGACCGCCGGGTCAAGCTGGCCGCGCCCACCGACGAGGGCCGGGACACCGCCCGCCGGCTGCGCGACTCCCTCCACTTCGCCCGCGAGCCGCTCGGCGAGCTGACCGGCCTGGAGCGCACCCTGCTGCGGGACCTGCTGCGCCGGATGCTCGGCGAGGGCCCGGCCCCGTCGGCCCCCTGACGGACCGGACGCGCCCCGGTCCCGCCCGCCCCGGCTCCCGCCCCGTCCCGCCCGGAAGCGGGGACTAGACGCACCACCACAGGAAGCGGGTGCAGGTCTCCGAGGGCTTCGGCTCCGGCGTCGCCGACGGGGGCGCCGGACGGCCGGTGCCCGCGGAGGCCGAGGGGGTCGCGCCGCCCGTGGCCGGCGCGGTGGGCGAGCCCGAGGCGCTCGGCGTGGGACCCGGGCCGTCGCCCTGCGGCCCCGAGGTGACCTCCGGCGCGGACGGCGCCGGGGAGGAGGGCGCGGCGGAGGACGGCCCGGCGGACGCGCCGCCCGTGCCCGCACCGGAGCCGGCGCCCGCACCCGTGCCCGTACCGGAGCCCGTCCCCGGCCCGCCGGCGGAGCCCGCCCCGGGGCGCGGGGCGGCGGAGGTGCCGGGGCCGCCGCCGTCCGGTCCCGCGCCGGTCCCGCGCGGCCGACCGGTCGGCGCGGCCGGGTCCGGGGTGCCCCCGCCCGCCCGGTCGCCGTCCCCGCCGTCCTCCGCCGTCCCGCCGCCGGGGCTGCGCGTGGGCAGCGCGGGCGGCAGCGGGGCCTCGGTGACCTCCAGTTCCTCCACGGCGTTCGCGGGGCCCTTCTCCCCCGGCCCCTCGAACGCCGTCCTCGCCAGCCCCAGCGACCCGGCCGCGAGGACCAGCCCCAGCGTGCTCACCGCGACCGTCCGGCCGAGGCCGGCCCGGCCCCGCCTCCGCCGCGCGGCGGCGCGGCCCGCCGCCCGCCCGCCGGGGCGCGGCGGCACCACCACGTCCAGCTCGTAGACGTGCTCGGGAGCGACCGGCCCGGCCGCACCCCCGCCCGCCGTCTCCCCCGCTTCCGCCGCGTACGGCTCCGCCGGGTACGCCCCCGCCGGGTGCGGGGCCCCCGCGTACGGCTCCGCCGGGTACGGCTGCGGCGCGTGCGGCTCCGGCCCGTACGGCCGTCCGGTCGGGTACGGCTCCGGCGCCTCGACGCCCTCGTGAGGCGCGGAGTGAGGCGGGGTCTGGGGGGTGTCGTACCGCAGCCGCTCCACGGGGGTCCCGCACCCGGCACAGGCGAGGGCCCCGTTGAGATACCGCCGGCACGCGTGGCAGTAGTCCATGGGGCTCGCACGCTAGGACGAGCGGAGCGGCCCCGGGGCGTCGAGGACGTGAGGATCTTGTGAGGAAACCGCAGGTGAACGCCGTGGCGCCGCGATTCTCCCGGTTCGCCACCTCCCGCCCGCACGCCTCCGGACCGGACTCCTCCGCCGGTCCGGAGGCCGTGCGGGGCCGCCCGGGAGCGGCCCCGGGCGGCTCAGCCCAACGCGCGCGGCGGGCCCGGCGGTCGCACGATGCCAACAGGAAACCCGAACGCGACACCTCGCCCGTGTCAGCACCGCCCCCCGGAGGATCCGCCATGACCGTCAGCCTCGAACAGCTGCGCCGCTGCCATGTCGCCGTCGACCTGGGTGCCGCCCGCACCCGGGTCTTCGTCAAGGGCTCCGGGCTCGTCGTCGACGAGCCGAGCGTCGCCGCCGTCAACACCCGCACCGGCGCGCTGATCGCGGTCGGCGCGCTCGCCGAGAAGATGACCGGCCGCACCCCGGACTACATCCGGGTCGTGCGCCCGGTCTCCGGCGGCACCGTCGTCGACATCGAGATGGCCCAGCGGATGCTCCGTCACCTCCTCGGCGAGAAGCTGCGCCGCCAGCTCCGCCGCAAGCCCCGGCTGCGGGCCGCCGCCTGCACCCCGCACGACAGCGACCCGCTCGCCCAGCGCGCGGCCGTGGAGACCCTGGTGGGGCTCGGGGCGCGCCGGGTGGAGCTGGTCGACACGCTGATCGCGGCGGCCGTGGGCTCCGGTCTCCCGGTGGAGCAGCCCACCGCGACCATGATCATGGTGTGCGGTGCGGCGACGACCCAGATCGCGGTGCTCTCGCTGGGCGCGATCGTGACGGCCGAGCGGATCCCGGTCGGCGGCGACGCCATCGACCACGCGATCATCCAGCACCTGCGCCACCACCACGAGCTGATGCTGCCGAGCCAGTCGGTGCGTCCGCTCCAGATCGCGCTGAGCGGCAACGGTCTGACCCCGCACGGGCCGGCGTCCACCGAGATCCACGGCCGGGACGTGGCCACCGGCCTGGCCCGCTCGGTCACCGTCGACACCGCGGCCGTGCGGGAGGCCATCCACACCCCGCTGACGGCGGTGCTCGACGGCCTCGGGAAGGTGCTGCGGGACTGCCCGCCGGACCTGGTGGCCGACCTCGCCGACCGCGGGATCATGATGGTCGGCGGCAGCGCGCTGCTCCCGGGCCTGGACCAGATGCTCCGGGACGCCACCGGCATGCCGGTGCACATCGCCGAACGCCCCGACGTCTGCGCCGTGCTGGGCCTGGGCGCGATGCTGGAGGGCAAGGTGCAGCCGATGATCCTCGACCCGCTGGGCGACCACCGCGGCCTGGCGGACGACCGGGACGGCGGCCGGGACCGGGCGTACGCCGACGACCTGACGGAGTGACCGATCACGACATCGCCTGATTCGTACGCCGATGAGACCATGGTGATCATGGACGAGGACGGGGAGCGGGGGCGGGCGCGCCTGCCGATGCTGCTCGAAGCGGTCCTCGGCGTCGGCACGGACCTCGAACTCCGCGCCACGCTGCAGCACATCGTGGACTCGGCGACCGAGCTGGTCGGGGCCCGCCGCGGGGCGCTCGGGGTGGTGGACCCCGAGCGCCCGCGGCTCACCGGGCTCTTCACCACCGGGATGGACGACGCCGAGCGGACCAGGATCGCCCGGCTCCCCGAGGGCCCGCACGGGGAGCTCGGCGTCCCGATCCGCGTGCACACCCAGGTCTTCGGCACCCTGTACCTCTCCGGGAAGCCGGACGGCTTCACCGAGGAGGACCTGGCCCTGCTGCGGGTCCTCGCCGCCCAGGCCGGCATCGCCATCGGCAACGCGCGGCTCTACGAGACGGCCCGGCAGCGCGAGCGGTGGATCGAGGGCGCCGCGGCCGTCACCACGGCGCTGCTCACCGGCGAATCCGCCGAGGACGCCCTGATGACCGTCGCCGAACAGGCCCGGATCCTCGCCGGCGCGGCGGCCGGCGTGATCCTCCAGCCCACCCCCGAGGGCGGCATGGAGATCGTCACGGCCTCCACCACCGACGATCCCGGCGACCTGGTCGGCACCACCATCCTGCCCGGCTCCGCCGTCCTCGTGCAGCTCCTCGGCGGGGAGCCGGTCTTCGTCGAGGACTCCTCGACCGACCCCCGGATGACGACGCCGGTCCGCTCCCGCTTCGGGCCGTCGATGATGCTGCCGCTGCGCAGCGGCGGGAGGCTGATCGGCACGCTCGCGCTCCCCCGCCACCGGGACGCCGACCCGTACTCGGCGGTGGACCGGCTGCTCGCCTCCCAGTTCGCCTCGCAGGCGGCGCTGGCGCTGGTGCTGGCGGACGCGCGGCACGACCGGGAGCGGCTCGCGGTCTTCGAGGACCGCGACCGGATCGCCCGCGACCTGCACGACCTCGTCGTCCAGCGCCTGTTCGCCACCGAGATGATGCTGGAGTCCACCCGCCGCCGCGCCGGAGGGCCGTCCGAGGAGGACGAGCTGCTGGAGAAGGCGGTGGACGAGCTGGACTCGACGATCCAGGAGGTGCGGACAGCGATCTTCGCGCTCCAGCAGCCGCCCGCGGACGCCCCGACGACCTTCCGGGGCCGGGTGCTGCGGGAGACGGCGGGGGCGGGGGCGCTGCTCGGTTTCCAGCCGTCGGTGCGGTTCTCCGGCGCGGTGGACGCGCTGGTGGACGAGGAGTCGGCGCGGGCGCTGCTCGGCGTGCTGCGCCGGGCGCTCGCGGCGGCCCACCGGCGCCCCGGGATCGGGCGGATCCAGGTGGACGTCGGCGCCGGTGCCGACGGGGCCCGGCTGCGCGTGGAGGACGACGGCACCCCGCCGACGACGGTGACCTGGCCGTAGACACGAGGCCCCGCCCGCAGGCATGGCAACACGGCCGTGGACGCCGCGACCCGGTCTCGGGCCCCGTCCGCGAGGTGCCGCCCGGCGCGCGGCTCCCCCGGACGGAGCAGTACCGCGCGCCGGGTCCGCGCGCCGGATCTTGACTGAGGAGGTGAACTCCGACGCCAAGCCCCCGACCGCGGCGGCCTACCGCAACCTGGTGATGGCCACCATCGGCTTCACGCTCACCTTCTGGGCGTGGGACCTGATCGCGCCCCTCGGCAGCTGGTACGGCGAACGCCTGGGCCTGAGCTCGTTCCAGCAGTCGTTCCTCGTCGCCGTGCCGGTGCTGGTCGGCTCGCTGGGCCGGATCCCGGCCGGCGCGCTCACCGACCGGTACGGCGCGAAGCTGATGTTCCCGCTCGTCTCGGCGCTGACGATCGTCCCGGTGCTCCTGCTGATCCTGGTGAAGGACTCCTACGGCCTGATGATCGTGGTGGCCTTCCTCCTCGGCCTCGGCGGCACGACCTTCGCGATCGGCATCCCGCTGGTCAACTCCTGGTTCCCGCCGGAGAAGCGGGGCCTGGCGCTCGGCGTCTTCGGCATGGGCATGGGAGGTGTGGCGCTCTCCGGCTACTTCACGCCCCGGATCGCCAAGCACGGCGAGAACCTGCCGTTCATCGTCGTGGCGATCGCGCTCGCCGTGTACGCGGTGCTCGCCGCCGCGCTCATCACCGACCGCCCCGACCGCCCGGTGCCGACCGCCTCGCTGGCGACCCGGCTGGGCTCGGCCGGGCGGCTGCGGGTGACGTGGGAGCTGTCGGCGCTGTACGCGATCGGCTTCGGCGGCATCGTGGCCTTCGGCGTCTACCTGCCGACGTACCTGAAGACCTGGTACGAGCTGGACCCGACCGACGCGGGCACCAAGGCGGCCGGGTTCGCGCTGGTGACGGTCGTCTTCCGGCCGATCGGCGGCTGGCTCTCGGACCGGGTCCACCCGGCGGTCGTCACCGCGTGGGCGCTCGGCGTCGTCGCCCTGTTCGCGATCGTCCAGGCCTTCGACCCGAAGCTGAACCCGGGCGGCACGATCGCCCTGCTGGTGATGGCGGCCGGGCTCGGCACCGCGAGCGGCTCGGTCTTCGCACTGGTCTCGCAGGTCACCCCGCAGGCCAAGGTGGGCTCGGTGACCGGCATCGTCGGCGCGATGGGCGGCCTCGGCGGCTTCGTGCCGCCGCTGGTCATGGGCGCGATCTACAGCGCCAAGGACTCGTACTCGATCGGCTTCATGCTCCTCTCCGACCTGGCGCTCGCGGGGTGCGTGTACGCGTACGGGCGGATGCGCGGGATCCGGCCGGGCGGCGACGAGCCGGCGTCCGGGGCGACGAAGGTCACGGCCGGGACGCCCTGACGGCCCGGCAGAATGCCCCTCGGCAGCGGCGTTCCCGATGCGACCCGAGGAGTACGACCGGTGAGTGCGCTCTTCCCGGCCCTGAGAAGCCGTCCCGACCGGACCGCGCTGCGCTTCGGCGCGGACCCCGCGACGGCGGAGACCCTGACCTACGAGGAACTGGCCCGGGCCGCCGGGGAGCTGGCCGTCCGGCTCTCCGGGGCGACCCGGGTCGCGGTCTGGGCCACGCCGACCGCCCGGACGGCCGTGGCGGTGGTGGCGGCGCTGCTCGCGGGCGTGCCCGTCGTCCCGCTCAACCCGCGGGTCGGGGAGCGGGAGCTGGCCCACGTCCTCGCGGACAGCGCGCCCGCGCTCCTCCTGGCGGGCCCGCAGGACGAGCCGCCGGCGGCACTGGCGGGGCTGCCCCGGATCGACGTGCCGACCCGCGTCGCGCACTTCACCCCGGTCTCGGCGGTGGTCGCGCACGGCGACGGGCCGGAGGATCCCGGGTCGCCCGCCTTCGTCGTCTACACCTCCGGCACCACCGGCCCCCCGAAGGGCGTGCTGCTCCCCCGCCGGGCGGTCGCCGCCTCGCTGGACGCGCTCGCGGAGGTCTGGTCCTGGACGGAGGAGGACGTCCTCGTGCACGCGCTGCCGCTCTTCCACGTCCACGGGCTGATCCTCGGGGTCCTCGGCCCGCTGCGGCGCGGCGGCGAGGTCCGTCACCTGGGCGCCTTCTCGGCGGAGGGCGTCGCCCGGGAGCTGGCGGCGGGCGGCACGATGCTGTTCGGGGTCCCCACCATGTACCACCGGCTCGCGGAGGCCCTCCCCGGGGACCCGGCGCTGGTCGAGGCGCTGTCCGGGGCGCGGCTGCTGGTGTCGGGGTCGGCGGCGCTGCCGGTGCGCGACCACGAGCGGATCACGGCGGCGACGGGCCGGACGGTGGTGGAGCGGTACGGGATGAGCGAGACGCTGATGAACACCAGCGTCCGGCCCGGCGGGCCGCCGCGCCCCGGCACGGTGGGGACGCCGCTGCCGGGTGTGGAGGTGCGGCTGGTGGAGGAGGACGGCACGGTGCTCGGCGGGTCCGACGGGGAGACCGTCGGCGAGGTGCAGGTGCGCGGGCCGAACCTCTTCTCCGGCTATCTGAACCGGCCGGAGGCGACCGCGGAGGCGTTCGACGGCGACTGGTTCCGCACCGGCGACATGGCGGTCCGCGAGGCGGACGGCGCGATCCGGCTGGTGGGCCGCAAGGCCACCGACCTGATCAAGAGCGGCGGGTACAAGATCGGGGCGGGCGAGATAGAGAACGCGCTCCTCGACCACCCGGGGGTGCGGGAGGCCGCCGTCACCGGGGAGCCCGACCCGGACCTGGGCGAGCGGATCGTGGCCTGGATCGTCCCCGCCGACCCGGCGGCCCCGCCGGCGGACGCGGAGCTGGCGGACCACGTGGCCCGGCTGCTCGCCCCGCACAAGCGGCCCCGGACGGTCCGGCTGCTCGACGCCCTCCCCCGCAACGACCTGGGGAAGGTCCTGAAGAAGCGGCTGCCGGCCGGATGACGGCGACGGGCCGGGCTCCGCTCCGGGAGCCCGGCCCGTCGCCCGCCGGCTACTTCACGCCGACCGCGTGGATCAGTTCCTGGCGGACCGTGCCGCCCTGGTCGTCGGCGGCCGCGGCGCGCAGCGAGACGGTGGCCGCGCCGGACGGGATCCGCAGCTCGCCCGTCCAGGAGGCGCCCCTGCCGGAGCCGCGGAGGGGCACGGCGCGCCAGGTGGTGCCGCCGTCGTAGGAGACCTCCAGGCCGCCGGTGGTGACGGTGCCGGTGCCGGACGCGTCCTCGACATACTCCGCGAAGACGCCGACCGGGACCCTGGAGCCGGCCCGGACGTCGCCGTACAGGTCGGTGTCGAGGTCGAGGCCGAGGTTGAGCATCGGCAGGTGGGTGACCCGGTCGGACGGGGTCTCGGCGGAGCGGAAGGTCCACTCGCTGTGCCCCTTGGCGCCGAGCCGCCAGCGGGCCGGGTCGAGGGTGGTGTCGGTGACGACCTTGAAGGTGGCCTCCTCCGCCGGCGCGTCCCAGGCGTAGGCGCCGGAGCTCATCTTGCGGTCGACGCGGACCCCGTTCACGTACACCTCGGTGTACTGGGTCATGGTGTCGTCGCCCCACACGTTGCCGAAGCCGGTGTGGTCGCGTCCGGAGTCGCCCCAGCCGGGGGTGTTGAACCTCAGGTCGTTGCCGGTGCGCTGCTGGCCCCAGCCGAGGCCGGTGCCGAGCCAGGGGTGCCAGACGGGGCCGAACCACTCGCTGCGGGTGACGGAGCCGCCGCGGTAGACCGAGCGGCCGCCGCGCTGCTCCAGGGACTCGCCGAGGTCGACGGACTCGTGCCACTGCTGGCCGGTGCCGGTGGAGACGTACTCGGTGCGCTCGGCCGGGAAGCCGATCCGCTCCTTGAAGCCGACGCCGATCGGGAAGGTGTCGGTGATCGAGTAGCGGAACTCGCCGCCCTGTTCCCCGCGCTTGGTGGGCGCGTGGAAGGTGGAGCGGACGGTGGCGAGGTCCCGGCCGCCGGGGCGGTAGACGAGGTCGGTGCCGATGCGGCCGGGGTGGCCCTCGGAGAGGTCGTAGACGTACGGGGTGAAGCGGGTGCCGGTGAGGTCGACGCGCTTGCCGCGGGCGGCGCCGGCGGCGAGCCGGGCGGCGTCGGCGCGGTTCACGGTGGCGACGGCGAGCGGGCGGTCCTGGTAGTCGGCGGTGCCGAACCACTTCATCAGGCGGCCGGGGGCGTCGTCGGTGACGAGGAGCGCCGCGGCCCCGGCGTCCTGGGCGGTCTGGGCGACCCGGGCGGGGTCGGCCCCGTCGGCGAGGCGGACCAGGACGGCCTTGCCTGCGGCGTCCTTCCCGGCGTACTCGGCCGGGGTGCCGGTGCCCGCGTCGACGAGGCCGAGGCGGTGCCGGCCTTCGAGGAGGGCGGCACCGGCCTGCGGGCGCAGGTCGGCGAGGCGGACGCCGTCGACGCTCGCCTCCGCCATCGGCTTGCCGAGCCGCCAGACCGTGCGGTACTCGAAGGTGCCGTTCGCGACGGGCGCGGTGGGCGCGGCGAAGAGCGAGTCGTAGGTGACGGGCACCTGCACGATGTCGGTGTATCCGGTGCCGTTCGCCCGGCGGTCGTACTCCATGAGCAGCTGGCGGGTCTCGGTGCGCTTCTCGACGTCGGCGCGTATCTCGCGCAGCTCCCGGCCGTCGAGGGTGATCTCGCGGTCGCGGTCGAGGACGACCTCGGGGGCGGCCATGAAGCCGAGGCCGAGGGAGTCGGCGCCCTTGGCGCCGCGCACGTCGAGGAAGGTGTCGACGGTGTACGTGCCGGGCTTCAGGCGCAGCTTCAGGGTGCCGGACTCGCCGACGGAGGCCGGGAAGGGGTCCTCGCCGGGGGTGAGTTCCTTGATGCCGAGGCCCGCGGCGGCCGGGGCGCCGTCCCGGTCCTTGACGTGGACGGTGAGGGTGTGACGCTCCTCCTCCTTGACCAGGCCGAGGGCGGTGCGGGCGACCGGGGTGCCGCCCGCGGCGGCGGTGATCCGGCCGGAGCTGGTGCCGACCGGGGCGGCGGTGCCGTCGCCGGTGACGGTGGTGGAGGCGGTGCCGCGGGCCGGGACGGTGAGCGTGGTGTCGGCGAGGGCGGCGGTGCCGGCCGGCATGCCCTCGACGGCGAGGTCCAGCTCGACGGGGGTGTCGGAGGAGTTGGTGTACGTGACGGTCTTCGTGACCGGCTCGTTCTCCTCGTGGGGCCAGGCGAAGAAGCCGAGGTCGGCGGAGCCGGTGGCGGTGACCTCCGCGGCGATGGCGGCGGCGACGTCGACGCGTCCGGCGCCGAGGTCGTACGCGGAGGCGTCGAGGCCCTTCGAGCTCGACATGAGGGCGTCCTTGAGCTGGGCGCCGGTCCAGTCGGGGTGCTTCTCGGCGAGGAGCGCGGCGACTCCGGCGACGTGCGGGGTCGCCATGGAGGTGCCGTTCATCGAGGTGTAGAGGCCGGTGCCCTCGGTGAGCTGGGAGCGGGCGGCGAGGATGCCGACGCCGGGCGCGGAGAGGTCGGGCTTGAGGGCCTGGTCTCGGTAGCGGGGACCCTTGCTGGTGAAGTAGGCGGCCTCGTCGGCGGAGTCGACGGCGCCGACGGTGAGGGCGGAGTCGGCGGCGCCGGGCGAGCCGATGGAGCCGGGGGCGCCGGAGTTGCCGGCGGCGATGACGAAGAGGGCGCCGGTCTCGGCGGAGAGGGTGTTGACGGCCTGGGCCATCGGGTCGGTGCCGTCGCTGCCCTCCCGGGAGCCGAGGCTCATCGAGACGATCTTCGCGTCGATGTCCTTGGCGGCCCACTCCATGCCGGCGATGATCTGCGACTCCGTGCCGGAGCCCTCGTCGCCGAGGACCTTGCCGACGGCGAGGGTGGCGCCGGGGGCGACGCCCTTCTCCTTGCCGTCGGAGCCGGCGCCGCTGCCGCCGACGGTCGAGGTGACGTGGGTGCCGTGGCCGTCGCGGTCGGCGACCTCCTGGCCCTCGATGAAGGACTTCGACTCGGCGATCCGGCCGGCGAGGTCGGGGTGGCCGGCGTCGACGCCGGTGTCGAGGACGGCGACCTTGACGCCCTTGCCGGTGAGCCCGGCCTCCCACGCCGCGGGGGTGCCGATCTGGGCGTTGGACTCGGCCATGGCGGCCTCGACCCGGCCGTCGAGCCAGACCTTGGCGGGGGCGGCGGAGCGGGCCGCGCCGGTCTTCCCGGTGAAGGCCTGCCAGAAGGCGGCGGGGTCGGTGGCGGTGACCGCGGCGCCGCCCACGCTGGGCAGCGCGCGGACGGTCTCGGTGCCGCGCGGGGCGCCGTGCGCGGCGCGGGCGTTGCCGCCGTACGTGACGATCAGCGGGAGCGTGTCGGTGAGGCCCTGTTCGACGAGGCCGGTGACGTCGAAGAGGCGCGGGTCGAGGGCGCCGGAGTCGAGGTGGCGGCGGGCCTCGTCGGGGACGACGGTGATCCGCCCGTCGGTGACCCGGGTGCGGACGGCGCCGGTGGCGCCCTTCGCCCGGTCGACGGTGACGGTCCGCCGTCCGCCGTCGAGTCCGGTGAGGGTGACGCGGTCACCGGTGACGAGGGTGACGGTGACGGACGCGGCCGGGCCCCTGAAGGTGTCGGGCGCGGCGGCCGCCGTCGCGCCCGGCGCGGCGGCGGTCTGCCCGGCCGAGAGCATCACGAGGGAGACGCCGGCGGCGATCAGCCCGGCCCTTCCTCCGGTCGGCGGTGCGGTCATGGGGGACTCCTCGCGGACCCGGGGGTTCGGGGGTGGGATTCCGGATCCGCGAGGAGTCTGGTCGCCGGGAAGGGAGTTGAGTCGCTTCTCGCCTGGCGGCTATGTGCCGTGGCGGCCAACCGCCAGTCGGGCGAAGACGGGTCGGTACGGGAGCGTCCGGGACGCTCCGGATGGGTGCCTCACGGGGTCGGGTCGAGGGCGTCGTACCGCCGGAAGCCCCGTGCGTACAGGGCGAAGACGCCGACGGCGAGGACGCAGAGGAGGCCGCCGCCGGTGATGGCGACGGCCGGCGAGGTGAGGTCGGCGACGGAGCCGGCGACGAAGTCGCCGAGCCGGGGGCCGCCCGCGACGACCACGATGAAGACGCCCTGGAGCCGGCCGCGCATCTCGTCCGGGGCGGCGACCTGCATCATCGTGTTCCGGAAGATCATCGACGAGGTGTCCGCGTAGCCCGCGGCGGCGAGGCACAGCAGCCCGATCCAGAGGTTCCGGCTGAGACCGAAGGCGGCGATGGCGAGGCCCCAGGCGGCGACGGCGACGAGGATGGCCTGCCCGTGGTGCCGGATCCGGCTCTGCCAGCCGGAGACCACCCCGCCGAGCAGCGCGCCGAACGCGGGCGCGGCGACGAGGAGTCCGGTGGTCTTCGCGTCGCCGCCGAACCAGAGCGCGGCGACGGCCGGGAAGAGCGCCTTGGGCTGGGCGAGGATCATCGCGAAGAGGTCGGAGACGAAGGTGGCGCGCAGGTTGGGCCGGGTGCCGAGGAAGCGCAGTCCGTCGAGGACGGACGCCTTCCTGGCCCCGGTGCGCTCCGGCGGCATGGAGGGAAGCCGCCACATCGCGTACAGGCTCGCGGAGAAGGCGAGGGCGTCGATGAGGTAGGCGATCTGGTAGCCGGCGAGGCCCACGATCACGCCGCCGAGGCTGGGGCCGACGAGCGTGCCGAAGGTCATGACCATGGAGTTGAGCGCGTTGGCGGCGCGCAGCTGCTCGGGCGGGAGCAGGCGGGGGATCATCGCGCTGCGGGCGGGCGAGTTGAGGGCCGCGCAGACGGCCTGGAGGCCGACGATCGCGTAGAGGAACCAGACGCGGTGGAAGCCGGCGAAGGCGGCGGTGGCGAGGGCGGCGGAGAGGACGGCGGAGCCGGTGGCCCCGGCGAGGCCGAGGGCGCGCCGGTCGACGGTGTCGGCGATGGCGCCGCCGTAGAGGCCGAAGACGACGAGCGGGACGAGGGAGAAGAGGCCGACGAGTCCGACGGAGAAGGCCGAGCCGGTGATGTCGTAGACCTGGAGGGAGATCGCGAGGGCGGTCATGCCCTGGCCGACCCAGGAGACGGTGTTGCCGAACCAGAGGCGGCGGTAGTCGGCGGAGGCGCGCAGCGGGGTCAGGTCGGCGAAGATCCGGCGCTTCTCCTCCTGCGGCGACCCGACGGCGGTCACGCGGCGGCCGCGGCGGCGTCGGTGAGGTCGTAGCTCAGCTCGGGGCGGTCCCAGTGGATGCGCCCGGCGGCGGGGACGGTGCCGGTGCGGCGGGCGCCGGTGCGGAGGTAGAACTCCTCGGCGGGCGGGTGGGCGACGACCCGGACGGCGTCGAGCCCGGCGGCGCGGGCCTCGCCGGTCATGTGGGCCATGAGCAGGCGCCCGATGCCGAGCCCCTGGGCGGAGTCGGCGACGAAGGCGAGGTCGAGTTCGGCCTCGTCGAGGAGGAGGGCGTAGAAGCCGAGGACGCGGTCGTCCGCGTCGACGGCGACGTGGACCGGGTGGTGCTCGATGTAGGCACCGCCGACCCGGTAGCCGTCCACCATGACGGCGTACGGCCCCCGGTAGGCGGCGGAGCCGCGGACGAGCTTGGTCAGGCGCTTGGAGTCGGCGGCCGTGGCGCGGCGGACGGTGATCTCGGACATACGCCGAGTATAGGAACGCATTCGGCGATCGGTCCTTACATTTTGATGACGGCGACCACCCCGGCCCCGGTCCGCCCTCCGAGCCCGGCGGACCGGTGGCGCCGGGCGGTGGCGCCGGACGCCGGCCGCCCAGCCGCAGGCGGGGGCGGCGGCCACTCAGCCGCAGGCGGGGGCGGCTCGCCGGCCGCTCAGCCGCAGGCGGGGCGCAGCTCGCCGGGGTCGATGCCGTCGAGGCGGGCGGCGAGGGCGCCGAGCCGCTCGCGCAGGTCGGCGATGTCCGCGACGTCCAGGCCGGTCGCGGCGGCGATCCGGCGCGGCACGCCGAGGGCGGCCGTCCGCAGCTCCGCGCCCGCGTCCGTGACCCGGGCGGTGACGGAGCGCTCGTCCTCGGCACTGCGCCGGCGCTCCACGTATCCGGCCGCCTCCAGCCGCTTGAGCAGGGGGGACAGGGTGCCGGAGTCGAGCCGCAGGCGCTCCCCGATGCCCTTCACGGGCAGCTCGCCGTGCTCCCAGAGGACGAGCATGACGAGGTACTGGGGGTAGGTGAGCCCGAGCTCCTTGAGCGCCTCGCGGTAGACGCCGTTGAAGGCGCGCGCGGCGGCGTGGAGCGAGAAGCAGATCTGCCGGTCGAGCCGGAGGAACTCCTCGTCGGGGAGGGTGTCGGGCGTCTCCATGGGAACCAGGATACGCGAGGCCCCTCACACGCGATTGAGTTGTGCACAACTGAATCGTGCGCTATCAATAGAGGGCAGCACGCACCACCCCTCCTCCACCGAGGAACCTCCCGCACGCCCTCCCGAGAGACCGGAGACCCCCATGAACGCCCTCTACACCGCCGTCGCCACCGCCAACGGGCGCGAGGGCCGCGCCGTCAGCTCCGACGGCCTGATCGACCTCCCGCTCGCCCACCCCCAGGCCCTCGGCGGCAACGGCCAGGGCACCAACCCCGAGCAGCTCTTCGCCGCCGGCTACGCCGCCTGCTTCGCCAGCGCCATGGGCGTCGTCGCCCGCCAGGAGAAGATCGACATCTCCGACGCCTCCGTCACCGCCGAGGTCTCCATCGGCAAGGACGCCGCCGACGGCGGCTTCGGCCTCGCCGTCGTCATGCGCGCCGAGTTCCCCGACCACCTCCAGGGCGAGGCCGGCCTCGCCCTCCTGGAGAAGACCCACGCCTTCTGCCCCTACTCCAAGGCCACCCGGGGCAACATCACCGTGGACCTCGTCGTCGAGTGACCCGAAGGATCGGCCCGCGGGGTGGCGACGGCTCCGGCCCTCGCCCTACCCTGGGCGACAGGGCGGCGGCGCCCGAACGACCCCTGCCCGACGGGCAGTCGGGAACACCGGAGCCGTGACGGGGGGGCTGGTGCACGAGGAGCGTCACGCCGTTCAGGCGCCGGATCTCACGCGCGAGCTGGTGGAACAGCTGGGCGCGGTGCCGGGGCTCGACACCACCGACGGCCGCGACCTCCTCATCGACACCCTCGCCGACCGCTTACCCGGCGCCGCCAACATCCCCCGGCACAACCGCCCCCGCTCGGGGATCCTGGAGATCGTCCGGTTCTGCCGCCGCGAAGCGGGCGGGCTGCACGAACTGGCCGCCGCCCTCACCCTGTACGACCCCGGCTCCCGCCCCGCCCACCGGGTCCGCGAGCTCATCGCCGCCGCCCCGGCCCCGCCGGTCCTCGCCGCCCTGCCCGACTCCGAGACCCTCGCCGCCGCCGCCCTCCTCGGCCGCGTCCGGCACCTCGACGCCCGCGGCCTGCTCTACGCCTCCGCCGGCGAACTCGCCCTCCCCCTCCGCCCCGTCACCACCCTCGGCGAGGCCTTCGACTTCCTCACCGGGGCCAACGCCCGGCCCGACGGACTGCCCCCCACGGTGGTGCTGGTCGAGCACGTGGCCGCCGCCCTCGACGGCTCCGGCCCCGACGACGCCCCGACCGCCGCGGGACTGCGGGCCTGGAGCGACGTCCAGGCCGGGAAACTCGGCCTGCGGACACCGCTGGAGGCGGTGCGCGACGAACTCGCCCGGACGCGCGCCGCACAACCCGCGCCCGCGTGCGTCGTTGTCCAGCTGTGCAGAAGCGGAGCGGACCCGGAGCGGTACCGCCTGTCCCACTGGCAGCAGATGCGGCCGGGCCCCTGGCATCCGGTCCCCGGCCGGGACCGGCTCGTCACCCTCGCCGAGGTGGCCGACGCCGTCGAGCGGCTGGTCCTGCGGGCCGAGCAGAGCTGGGCCGGCGAACCCGGCCGCCCCGTGCTGGAGTTCATCCTCCCCCTCCATCTGCTGAACGAGCCGATGGAGTGGCTGCCCGTGGCCTTCCTGCCCAGCTCCTCCACCGCCCTGTGCCTGACCTACCCGGTCGTCCTGCGCAGCCTGGAGCGGATGCGGGCCAAGGAGTCGCACCGGCGCTGGCGCAACCGCTGGCAGCAGGCGCTCGACAGCCCCGACACCGCCTGCCACTGGGACACGGCCGGCAGCCGCGACCACGACCCCGGCCACTGGACCAGCGCGCTCGCCGCCGACGAACAGCTCGTCTCCGTCGTCCTCAGCGCCCCTCCGCTCTCCGGCGACCCGCGCGGCAGCCGGGCCTCCCTCTTCGACGCCCTGTTCGCCGGGGTGCCGATGGCGGTCTGGGACCGGCGCCCCGAACCGCCCTCCGACTTCCGCAAGAAGGCACGCCGACTGCTCAAGGGAAAGGCGATCGAACTGCCGCAGCGCGTCCACCGGTTGCGCATGGACGCGGCCACCGCCGCCGCGGGGAGGCGGGGCGGCCACACCGGCCGGCACCTCGCCGTCCTGTTCGACGACCCGAACCGGCTGGTGGACTGGTCCGGTTCTCCCGAGTCGGACCCCGGACGCGTGCGCGGCGGACACGACGAGGAGGGGGAGACATGAGCGGTGTCCACCACCCGGCCGACAAGGACCGGACCACAGGCCCCGTCACCAGCCGCAGCTGGTGGATCTACCGGGGCACCGGACAGCCACTGACCGACATCCGTCTCGGCGACGTGCTGCCCAAACCACCCGGCTGGCGGACCTTCGACGGCGGCCCCGTGCTGCCCCCCGTGCCCCCGGACAGCGCCGAGACGGACCGCAGGCTCGGCCGGACCGGGCGCGCCACCCCCCGGCAGGACGCCCACGACATCGACCTCATCAACACCGCGCTGCTGCTCCGCAGGCCGCTCCTGGTCACGGGACGGCCCGGAATCGGAAAATCCACCCTGGCCTATCTGATCGCCCGCGAACTGGGCCTCGGCCGGGTCCTCCACTGGGGCATCACCTCGCGCAGCACCCTGCGCTCCGGCCTGTACGAGTACGACGCCATCGGCCGCGCCCAGGCCTCCCTCGGCCACCTCCGCCCCGGCCCCGCCCCCGCGGTGCCGGGCGGAACGGACGGCACCCCCGGTCCGGCCGCCGAGCCCGAACCCGGCTCCAGGATCGGGGACTTCGTCCGCCTCGGCCCGCTCGGCACCGCCCTGCTCCCGTACGAACTGCCGCGCGTGCTGCTCGTCGACGAGCTCGACAAGAGCGACATCGACCTGCCCAACGACCTCCTGCACGTCCTCGACAACGGCACCTACACCATCCCCGAACTGGTCCGCGCCCGACGCCGGGAACCGGTCTCGCACGTCCACACCGACGACCCCGAGGGCACCGTGCCGGTCACCGACGGCCTGGTGCGGTGCCGGGCCTTCCCCTTCATCGTCATCACCAGCAACGGCGAACGGCAGTTCCCGCCCGCCTTCCTCCGCCGCTGCGTCCGGCTCGACGTCTCCCCGCCCCGCGAGGACCAGCTCGCCGCCATGATCGCCGCCCACTTCGAGAACCAGGAGGGGCGCCACGACGCCATGATCCGGCAGTTCATCGAACGCGGCCGGGACCACGGCGGCCTCGCCACCGACCAGCTGCTCAACGCCGTCTACCTCCGCTCCGCGGGGGTCCGCGGCGACGACGAGGCCTGGGGCGAGCTCCTGGAAGCCCTCTGGCGACGCCTCTCGGGAGCACCCTGATGGACGACGCCGACGCGCTCCCCGAGCCCTTCGAAGTGGCCGAGGCGCTCTGGCTGCACGCCTACCAGACCTCCGCCGCCCCGCTGCCGCCGTCCTCCGAGCCGCCGCAGACCCGGCCGAGGACCCCGCCCGAGCTCACCGGCCCGTTCCCGGAGGAACCCCCGCCGTCCGCGCCGCCGGAACCGCGGGAGCCACCGGGGCCCGGAGAGCGGCGGGACACGGCGGACCGCCCCGGACCCGGCCGGCCGGCCGATCCGTTCGCCGGGTGGACCGGGCCGTTCCCCTCCGGCGCGGCCGAACCGCCGGCCGCGGCACCCGGCGGGAGCGAGGGCGGCGACGCGCTCCGCCCCGCCGAAGCCCCCCTGCCCGACCTGCGCGACGCGCCCGGCATCGGCCGCCGGCTGCGGCCGCTCCGCCGGCTGGTCCCCTCCCCCACCGAGGTCGAACTGGACGAGGAGGCCACCGTCGAGCGCGTCGCCGAGGACGGCTTCTGGCTGCCCCGGACCCGGCCCGTCGGCGAACGCCGCTTCGACCTCGCGCTGGTGGTGGACGACCACACGACGATGGCGATCTGGGAGCAGACGGTCGCCGAGCTCACCGCCGTCGCCGAACAGCTCGGCGCCTTCCGGGACGTGCGCGTCCACCGCCTCGGCGCACGCGGGACCCCGTCCGGCACCCGGGCCGTGCTGAACGGCCCCCGCGGCGCCGTGAGCGACCCGGCCGAGCTGATCGACCGCACCGGCCGCCGGATCGTCCTCGTCCTCACCGACGCGCTGGGGCCGCTGTGGCGCACCGGCGCCGGGCAGGCGGCCCTGGAGCGGTGGGCGGCGGCCGGGCCCGCCGCCGTCGTCCACCTGCTCTCCGAACGGGACTGGCACCGCACCGCCCTCGCCCCGTGGCGGGTCCGGCTGCGCAGCCCGCGCCCGGCCGCCCGCAACACCGAACTGGCCGTGCGCTTCCCGCCGGAGGAGCACGACCCCTTCGCCCCGCCGCCCGCGTCCTGGCGCGTGCCGGTGCCCGTCCTCGGGCTCGACGCCGACTGGCTGGGCCGCTGGGCCTCGCTCGTCGCCGGGGACACCTCCGGCTGGGCCCCCTCCTCCGTCCTGCTCCTCGGGGCTCCCGCGCGCAGCGCGCCGGAGCCGCCCGCACCGCCGGCCGCCGCGCCGGCGCCGACCGTGCAGGAGCGCGTCCGCCGCTTCCGCAGCCACGCCACCCCCACCGCCTTCCGGCTCGCGACCCATCTGGCCGCCGCCGTCCTCGACCCCCTGCTGGTCCGTGACGTGCGGCGCCGGCTGGTGCCGGAGGCCCAACCGGTGCACGTGGCCGAGCTGTTCCTCAGCGGGCTCGTCGAGGAGCCCTCGCCCAGGACGGCACCGGCCGTCGTGGCCGCGCTCGACTTCGTCGCCGGGGCCCGCGAGGCGCTCCTGGCCGGCGCGATGCGGGCGGACACCGCACGGGTCGCCCGCTCGGTCGCCGACTTCTTCGGCGACCGCTCCGAGGCGGCCCGCGGCCTGCGCGGCGCCCTCCTCACCCCCGAGGAGGCGCCCGACCCGCCGCTGACCCCGGAGAGCCTCCCCTTCGTCCGCGTCGAACTGGCGATCCTCCGCGCCCTGTCCGGCCCCTACCTCCATCGGGCCAACCGGATCAGCGCGGCCCTGGAGGGCCGTCCCACGGGAGTGTCCGTCATGGAGGACGCCCCCGGCCTGGTACACGATGTCCCCAACACCCCCGTAAATACCGACATGGACGGCCTTCCCATGACCGACATCACCGCCCGTCAGCAGCCGATCGAGGACGTCAACGGCTCCTCGGGCCCCTCGATCCCGGCGCCGAGTCCCGACGACCGGCAGGGCGGTGACACCCCCGCCGGCGGCACGAGGCTCCCCGGCGGCACGACCGGCCCCCGGACGGAGCGGCAGCCGCGCGCCGCCGTGCCCGCCGTCTGGGGCAACGTCCCCCCGCACAACCCCAACTTCGTCGGCCGCGAGGACCTGATCGCCCAGGTGCGCCGCCAGCTCCTCACCGGCGACACCTCGGCGGTGCTCCCGCACGCGCTGCACGGCATGGGCGGCGTCGGGAAGTCGCAGATCGCCATCGAGTACGTCTACCGCCACGCCCACGAGTACGACGTCGTCTGGTGGATCCCCTCCGAGCAGCCGACGATGATCCTGACCGCGCTCACCGAACTCGCCCAGCGGATGGGCCTGAACGTGGGCAGCGAGGCCAACCGGGCGGTCCCCGCCGTCCGCGAGGCGCTGCGCCGGGGCGACCCCTACGACCGGTGGCTGCTGGTCTTCGACAACGCCGAGAACGTCGAGGCGGTCCGCCCCTACTTCCCGACCGGCGGCACCGGCAAGATCCTCATCACCTCGCGGAACCAGGAGTGGGACCGGGTGGCCAGGACGCTCTCCGTCGACATCTTCACCCGCGAGGAGAGCAAGGCGCTGCTGCGCCGGCGCGCCCGCGACCTCAGCGACTCCGACGCCGACCGCCTCGCCGAGGCCCTCGGCGACCTCCCCCTCGCCATCGAGCAGGCGGCGGCCTGGCAGGCCGTCACCGGGATGGCGGTCCCCGAGTACCTGCGGCTGATCAAGGAGAAGATCGCCGAGCTGATGCTCGAACTGGTGCCGTCGCCCGACTACCCGATGTCGGTGGCGGCCGCCTGGGACGTCTCGCTGCGCCAGCTGGAGGAACGCAACCCCGCGGCGCTCCAGCTCCTCCAGGTCTGCTCCTTCTTCGCCCCCGAGCCGATCTCGCGCACCCTCTTCAACAACTCGCGGGCCACCACCATCGCCCCCGAACTGGACGCGGCCCTGCGCGACCCGATCCGCCTCAGCCGGGCGGTCCGCGAGATCAACGTCTACGCCCTGGCCCGCATCGAGCACCGCCACAACACCATCCAGCTGCACCGCCTGGTCCAGGCCGTGCTCGTCAACCGCATGTCCCCGCAGCAGCAGGCCGACATGCGGCACGGCGCCCACCTGCTCCTCGCCGACGCCAACCCGAACAACCCCGGCGCCCGCTCCTCCTGGCGGCAGTACCAGGAGCTCCTGCCCCACGTCGTGGGGTCGCGCGCGGTGGAGTGCGAGGACCCGTGGGTGCGCCGGCTGCTCCTGGGCATGGTGGAGTTCCTGCACGCCTGGGGCGACCACGCGGGCGCCGCCGCGATGGCCCGCGAGGCGCTGCGGATCTGGACGGAGAAGTTCGGCGCCGAGGACCAGCAGACGCTCCAGATGGCGAAGTGGCTGGCCTTCGTGCTGCGCGCGCTCGGCGAGTACCAGGAAGCCGCCGCGATGATGGAGCACACGGCCGACGTGTACGTCCGGACGATGGGCGAGGACAACGAGGGCACCCTCGACGCCCTGATCCAGCTCACCAGCGGACTGCGGCTGCGGGCCGAGATGGCCCGCGGCCTGGAGATCGACCGGTCGGTGTACGAGCGCTCGCTGCGGGCCTTCGGCGAGGAGGACCCGGCCACCCTCCGCGCCGCCCACAACCTCGGCATCGGACTGCGGCTGATGGGCCTGTACGAGGAGGCGCGCACGCACGACACGGAGACCGCCCGGCTCCGCGCGCTCCACCTGGGCGAGAACCACGCGGCGACCCTGAACACCCTCAGCGGGCTGTCCATCGACATCCGCGAGACCGGCGACTACCAGGAGGCCGCCGCCCACCAGGAGGAGGTCCACGGCCGGCTGTCCGCCGCCTTCGGCGAGGACAACCCCGCCACGCTCGGCGCCGCGCGGGTCCTCGCCGTGTGCCGCCGCCGCGCCGGCGACCACGACGGGGCGCTCGCGCTGGGCGAGTCGGTGTGGGCGAAGTTCGTGGAGCGGTACGGCCCCGACCACCCGAGCGCGGTCGCCTGCGCCGCCAACCTCGTCGTGGACCTGCGCCAGGACGGACAGCTGCGGCGGTCCCGGGAACTCGCCGAGGCGACCATCGAGCGGTACGGGACGAAGCTCGGCGCCACCCACCCGTACACCCTGTCGGCCCGGGTCAACCTCGCCCTGACCCTGCGGCACCTGGACGACCTGCCGGGCGCCCGGGAGCAGCTGGACCTCGCGCTGCCGGGGCTGCGCGCCTCGCTGGGCGAGGATCACGTCCTCACCCTCACGGCGGCCGTCGGCACGGGCAGCCTGCTCGCCGCCGAGGGGCGGCACGAGGAGGCGCTCGCGCACGACCGGGCCACCCTGGAGCGGCTGCGCCGCGCCCTGGGCGACACCCACCCGACCGCGCTGGCCTGCGCCACCAACGTGGTCCTGGACCTGAGGGCCCTGGGCCGGGACGACGAGGCGACGACCCTGCACACCGAGACGCTGGCGCACTTCCGGAGCCGGCTCGGCGAGGAGCACCCGGCGACGGTGGCCTCGGCGAGCGGCCGCCGCGCCGACGTGGACATCGCGCCCGTGCCGTTCTAGGCGGACGCGGAAGGGCCGGCCGGACCCCCGTGGGGGTCCGGCCGGCCCTTTCCGTCCCCGGGCTCAGGACCGGGGCACCGCCCCGCCACCGCCCGACGGCAGCGGCCCGGCGTCCGGGACGGGCGCCGCCTTCGGCCCCGGGGCGGCCTCCGGCCCGGACCAGATCTCCGGGGTGCTCTCCCTGGGGGCGGACGGCTCGTCGCCGGAGCGGCGCAGCAGCCGGATCAGCGGCCCTGCGGCGGCCGTGGTGACCAGCGCCATCACCACCAGCAGGGCGTAGAGGCGGGGGCCGATCACCCCGGCCCGGAGCCCGACGTCGAGGACGATCAGCTCGGTCAGACCCCGGGTGTTGAGCAGGACGCCGATCAGCAGCGACTCGCGCCAGGGCAGCCGGCCGGTGCGGGCGGCGAGCGTGCCGGCGCCCAGCTTCCCCACCACCGCCGCCACCACTATCACCGCGAGGAGCAGCAGGTCGGAGCCGCGCAGCCCGTCCAGCACGACGGCCGTGCCGGAGACGGCGAAGAACATCGGCAGCAGCAGGCCTCCGGTGTCCTGGAGCGGGCGGAGCAGCCGCGCGTCCGGGGTGCCGTCGGGCCTGCGCGGCATGATCACGCCGGCGAGCAGCGCGCCGAAGATGACGTGCAGGCCGAGGGCGTTGGTGGCCCAGGCGGAGGCGAGCGCCACGGTGACGGCGACGGGGACCTGGCGGGAGACGGGGGTTCCGGGCCGGCCGATCCAGCGGGCCGTCAGGGGGCGCACGGCGAAGAGCATCACCAGCACGTAGACGACCAGGAGGGCGGCCTTGACGGCCCACTCGCGGGCCGATCCGTGCACCCCGCCGACGAGGACGACGGCGAGGACGGGCCAGCTCAGCGCGTCGATGACGCCGGCGGAGGCCATCGCGACGGTGCCGGGCCGGGTGCCGGCCAGCCCCTGGTCCTTGATGATGCTGGCCAGGACGGGGACGGCGGTGATCGAGAGGGCGACCGCCATGTAGAGGACGAAGGTGGCGTCGGTCGGGAGGCCGTCGTTGACGGCCGCGAAGGGGCCGGGCAGGAGCAGCACGAGCCCGGCGCCGAGCAGCATCGGGACGACGAAGCCGCCCAGCGAGACGGTGGTCACCGAGCGTTGCCCCCGGAGCATTCCGAGGTCCAGTTCGTAACCGACGGCGAAGAGGAAGAAGACCAGGGCCACTTGGGCGAGGGCCGTCATGACCGGCCGGATCTCCGGCGGGAAGAGGAGCTCGTGCACCCCGCCGGGGACGAGTCCGAGCAGACTCGGCCCCAGTGCGATTCCGGCGAACAGCTGCCCGATGACGGGTGGTTGACCGAATCTTCGGGCCAGCGCCCCGAGGGCGTAGGAGGCCCCGACGACGACCGCGAGAGCCGCGACGACGTGCGTGATGACGGAATCCGAGCTCACCGGCGATCCCTTCCGGCGCGCACCTCCCGCTGCGGCGCGGCCCCTACGGAGTGTAGCCGCCCGGGGCGGAAGTGACCTATCGTGGAAGCCGTTTGGCGTATGCCACCTCGACGGGGGGTCACGGGTGACGACGGTGCTGTTCGTCCACGGCACGGGGGTGCGCGAGCCGGGGTACGGCGCTTCTCTGGAGCGGGTCCGGGAGGGGTTCGCGGCGGTCCGTCCGGACGTCGTGGTGGCCCCCTGCTACTGGGGCGGGGAGGCCGGTTCGACGCTCGGCTCGCACGGCCTGTCGATCCCGGGGTACGGCTCCGGGCGCGCCGTCCCGAGCCCCGAACCGGACGCCCGGGACGTCGAGTTCTGGGGTCTGCTCTATCTCGACCCGCTGCTGGAACTGCGCCTGCTGGCCTCGGGGTCCGGGCCCCGGACCGAGCTGGCGCCGGGCGCCCGGCCGGCCGGCGAGGCGCTCGCCTCGGCGGCCCTGGCGCTCGCCGGTGACGACGTGCTGCGCGGGCTGCTCGACGCGGCCGGGATCGGCGGGGAGTTCGCCGCCGCCGTGGCCTCGGTGGTGACCTCCCCGGACGGCCGCGACTTCCTGAGGTCGCCGCTGGCCGCGGCCGAACCGGACGCCCTGGTGAGGGCGTTCGTCGCCGAGTCGGTGCGCCGCGCGCTCGGGGACGGGGACGCGGCGCCGCCGCTCGACGGGACCGCCCGGGACGCGGCGGTGGACCGGGCCGCCGCCCTGCTGCCCGGGGAGACCGGGACCCACCGGGGGCCGGTGACCCGGCGGGCCGGGAAGCTGGCCGGGCGGCTGGTCCTCGGGATCGCCTCGGCGCAGGCGGTGAAGCGGCGGTCGGCGCTGACCGACGCGGCCCATCCGGCCGCCGGCGACGTGCTGCTCTACCTGGCGCGGGGCGGGGCGGTCCGGGAGGCCGTGGCGGCGGCGGTCCGGGAGGCCGCGCCGCCGGTGGTGGTCCTGGCGCACAGCCTCGGCGGGATCGCCTCGCTCGACCTGCTGGTGCTGCGGGAACTGCCGGAGGTGGCGCTGCTGGTCACGGTCGGCTCGCAGGCGCCGTTCCTGTACGAGCTGGGGGCGCTGCCGAGCCTGGAGCACGGGGCGCCGCTGCCCGCGCACGTGCCGCCGTGGATCAACGTGTACGACCGGCGGGACCTGCTGGCCTACCTGGGCGCGGGGGTCTTCCCGGGCCGGGTGCGGGACGTGGAGGTCGACGGCCGGCAGCCCTTCCCGCTGGCGCACAGCGCCTACTGGGGCAATCCGGAGCTGTACCGCCTCCTCGCGGCGGAGCTGCCGTGACGCCGGTGCGGCCGGAGCGGACGCACGCCCTGGTCGTCGGGGTGGAGCGGTACGCGGCGGGCCCGGCGTGGGACCTGCCGGGCCCGGCGGCGGACGCCCGCCGCTTCACCGCCTGGCTGCGGCGGAGCGGGGTGCCGGCCGGGCAGATCTCGCTGCTGCTCGCGCCGCTGCCGGGGGCGGGCGGGCCCGCGCCCGGCGTCGCCGAGGAACCGGCCGGCCGGGAGGCGGTGCAGGAGGTGCTGACGCGGCGGCTGCCGGCCCGGGAGGGCGACCTCCTGTGGGTGTTCTGGGGCGGTCACGGCGTCACCGACCCGCAGGGGCACCGCCGGCTCTTCTACGCGGACGCCGAGGGGGACGACCGCCGCAATCTCGACCTGGACGCCTGGCTGACCGCCTTCACCACCGACCTGCTGCCCGGCTTCCCGCGCCAGATCTGGCTGGTGGACTCCTGCCAGACCTTCGTGGAGGAGCTGGGCCTGTCCCGGTCCCTGCCCGCCGAACTCCCGCCGGGGGGCGAGCGCCTGCCGGGCCGCGAGCAGTCCGTGCTGCTGGCGGCCGGCCCCGGGCAGCGGGCGGCCAACGATCCCGTACGGCGGACCGGGGCGTTCTCCGAGGTGGTGCTGTCCGCCCTGGAGGCGGCGGACGGCGGGACGTGGCCGCCCGACCCGGGCGCCCTCGCGGCGACGGTGGCCGAGCGGTTCGCGGACGGGGCCGGCGGACCGGCCGGCGGCGGCCAGCGCCCCACCTCGCTCTGGTACCGCTCCGGGGCGGGCGACGAGCGGCTGCTGACGCTCCCCGCCCCCCGGCGCGCGGAGCGGCCGGTGCCGGACGAGGCGCTGCCCGGGCTGATCGGCCTGCTGAGCGCGTCGCCGGGGATGGCGGACCAGCAGCAGCGACAGCTCGTCGTCTCCCTGCTCCCGCCCGAACTGGCCGGTTCCATCCCCCGGTTCGGGGCGGCCAGGCCGGACATCGTCAGCATCGTGCGGGCCTGCCGGCGACACCCCGGCGGCCTCACGGCCCTTGTCGCGGCGGTCTCGCTGATCGAGGCCGGCTCACCGGAGGAGCGGGCCGTGAGCGAGTGGGCCGACCGCTGGATTCGGCCGGATTCAGGGGGTTGACCGCCCTGATCACGCCCTTCCCGAACCCCCGGGCCTGGGCCATCATGAAGGGTGACGGGGTTCAGCGTGGTGAGGGGGAACCGATGCACACGTCCGCGGAACACATGGGATCCGAACTGGTCGATCTCAGCGGGATCCCCCTGTCCGCCCTCCGCACGCAGAGCCCGCGGCTGCACGCCGACGCGCTGGACCGGCTGCTGCGTCAGATCGAGCGTCCGCGGATCAACTTCGGCGACGGGACGGGCGAGGGGCCGAACGGCTAGGCCGGGCCCGGGGCCCGCCCCACAGGACAGGCCCCGGGTCGTTTCCTTCGGATCAGGTCGGCTCGGGGAGCCGCGTCCGGTGCGCGCGTGCGCGAGGCGACGCCTCCCCGCGGCAGCGGGGGAGTCGCGGGCCCGGCGGGATCCGGAGGGGGCGGCCCGGGCCGCGACCGTTCCGGGAGGAGACCGGTGCAGACCGCCGGAGGACACGAGCCCGCCCGTGCCGCGCACCACCTCGTGCCGTCGGCGCACTTCGAGGCCCTGGCCTCGGGCCGGGGCGGACCCGAGGTCGTCCGGTTCCTGCGCACGACCGAGTACAGCCGCCGGCTGCTGCTCCTGCGGGCGCTGCTCGACGGGGCCGCGGCGACGCCGTCGGCGCTGGGGCCGCTGCCCCCGGTGGACAGCGCGTGGGAGTCGCTGACGGCCGCCCAGGAGCGGGCGCCGGAGGAGTTCCGGGAGCTGCTGCTCCATCCCCAGGTCGGCGTCTGGCTGGGACACGGGATGCGGCGGCTGCGCCACACGGCCTGGGGCGACGGGCCGCTCTGGACCGATCTCGGACACCTCTTCGCGGTGTGCGCGGTCGCCGCGCTGCGGGCGGGCCTGCCGCTGCGGACCGCGGTGCCGCTGCGGGACGGCGACGTGATGTTTCCCGCCCTGGGGCTGGCCCGGCTGCCGGGCCGGCCGCGCTGGTCCACCGCCGAGGTGGTGGTGGAGGCGGGCCGGCTGACGGTCGAGCCGCACCGCGAGGGGGTGGGTCCCCCGGCGGCGGGGGCGGACGGCGACGCGCCCGGCTGGCTGGGGCTGCGGCGGCTGCGGGCCCGGGCGGCGGGCCGCGCGGTGAGCGTCTGGCTGGACGACGTCGACCCGTACCGGGAGCTGGGCGAGCCGCTGCCGCCGCACCGCCTGGGGGCCGACCGGACGGCCCGCTGGCAGGAGGGGTTCGAGCGGGCGCTGGAGGTCCTGGAGGAGTGCGACCCGGAGACGGCCGCGGCGCTGGCGGAGGCCCTGCGGAGCCTGACGGCGGTGCCGGCGCCGCCGGGCGGACGCGTCCGCAGCGCCTCCTCGGGCGACTCCTTCGGGGGGCTGCTGAGCTCGCCGCCGCCGGATCCGGTCGCCTTCGCCGTCACCCTCGTGCACGAGTTCCAGCACGGCAAACTGGGCGCGCTGACCCACCTGCTGACGCTGGAGCGGGACGACGGGACGGAGCGCCACCACGCCCCCTGGCGGGAGGACCCGCGGCCGCTGAGCGGCCTGCTCCAGGGGGCGTACGCGTTCCTCGGCATCGCCGACTTCCGCTCCCGGCACCTGGACCGGGTGGTCCCGGCGGGCCGGGTCGCGGCCGAGTTCGAGCTGGCGCTGGTGCGGCGGCAGGCCCGGGAGGCGGTGGCGACGCTCGCCGCCGATCCCGCGCTGACCGCGCACGGGCGCCGGTTCGTGGCGGGCATGGCCGCGCGGCTGCCGGCCCGCCCGGCCGACCGCCGGATCCGGCCGGTCGCGGACGCGCTGGCCGCGCTGGCCGCGACCGACCACCGCACCGAGTGGCGGATCCGCCACCTGGTCCCCGACCCGGAGGACGTCCGCGCCCTGGCCCGGGCGTACGTCTCGGGCACGGCGCCCGGCTTCCGCCCCGCCGCCCCCGCCGTCGCCCCCGACCGCTCGGGGGCCTGGTCGCACAGCCGGGTCCGGCTCGTCCGGCGCGTCCTGGGCGGCTCCCCCGGCGCGCCGTCCGCCGCCCGCGCCCTGCTCCTGGGCGACCCGTCGGCCCCGGAGGCGTACGCCCGGCTGCTGGCGGAGGACCCCGACTCCCCCGACGCGTGGACGGGGCTGGTCCTCGCCCTCGCCACCGCCTCCCCCGCGGCCCGCCCGCTCCTGCGCCGCCCCGACCTCCTCCGCCCCCTCCACCACGAACTCCGCACCCTGGGCACCCCCGCCGCCCCGGCCCCCCTGGCCCACTGGCTCGCCGACACCGCCCTCGGCGCCCCGCCCCGTGACCGCCCCCGGCACCGGCCGTCCGGGTGAGCGCCCGGCGTGGGGTCTGTCAATGGAGGGGTGTAACGGTGGTGGGGTTACTGGCGGGCCGCGGAGAGTCAGCCGTCGAAGGTGTTCAACGCTGTCTCCCCACGCAGAGTCCAGCGGGTTTATCCCCCTGCCGGTGGGGGCGAGGGACATGATCGCCATACGGACACACTTCAACGCGGCCTGTTCGTTGGGGAGGTGTCCGCGGGCCTTGACCGATCGCCGGATATTTCCAACCCCAGGCGTGGGCTAACTCGGCGAACCGCTCCAGGGCAGCCTCCTCGGTCGCCACCGCATAGACCGGCTTGAGGAGCTTGCCAATCTTGTCCAGTCCTGGCGGGCGGCATAGCGGAAAGCGTTCCGCAGCAGGTGGACCAAGCAGGTCTGCACGATCATCTGCGGCCAGACGGTCTCGACCGCGCCGGGCAGGCCCTTCAGGCCGTCGCAGACGAGCATGAGGACGTCGTTCACACCGCGGTTCTTGATCTCGGCGAGATACGCATCCGGTGCTTTGCACTCTCGCCGCCGCCCCGGCTCACAAGCTGACATCCAGCATCCGCGCGATCTCGGCGTTTAAGCGTCTCTGATCGAACGACTCGACCGCTCGCACACGACCCGCCTCGGCCAACTGTGACCGCGCCAACGGGGCCAAGCGAGGCCTCTGGGGCTATGCATGGCGCGTAGAGAACACCACCGCAGCGTCCGGGGACCTCGCCTCGTCACACACTCCTACCGATCCGGAATTTCACCCCACAGAACCGGGATGAAAAAGATCAATCAACCTATTCCGGCCAGGCCGATCCGCGAAGATATCCAATAGATTTCGGATCTTCCGTAAAAAATGCCTCCTCGGGCCCTATGAGAGAGAAGGAGAGAGTGCACCCGTCAGACATTCCAGGGAATCTAAACAGGACCCCAGGGGACTCGTCAGGAACGGTATAAAAATCCCATTCCGCAGGACCAGAGTAGTACTCTCCATCATGGGGAGGACACACATCCGGCGCGTTAACAAAAACTGCCGTCCCATCACCCTTAATAGATACAGAGGAGACTCTATCATTCCCCTCCGCTCGCCAATTCCCCGCCACATCACCCACATCAAGGGGCGGTCGAGCCGGCACCAGAAAAGCGAAATACGCACCCATTGCAGCAACGATCGTGCCGATAAAGGCAGAAAACCTCAGCAACTTCTTACGGCGATTACTTCGCATCAAAATTTCCCATTCTCATAGGTGCCAAAATTCGCCTTCACCGCATAATCGCCAGTGCTCACATATGCGTCAACTGCGTCAACTATCTCACCTTCCGTGATGTTATTCTGAGCGATTCTCGGAAAGGGCTCTGACCATGTTGACTCAAGGGGCTTACGCCCCACCTCTCTCGCTTTTGAATTATTATACAGATCCGCCATGCGGTCACCTCTCTCTCTAATATCCAGATAGGCCTCATGCGCGTCGGCCAGTCGAGTCGCCCCCTCCTCCCCAAGTTCAACCGTGAGCCTAGCCTGCCAGAGGAAGTGCTGCAGAGCGTTCTGCCCACCCTTACGCAGACCTATCTTCCTCCAGTACTTCCCGGCCGTTTCTTCAGCCCACCCCGCAATTGCATATGCAGTGCTACATTCAGCCAGGGAAAGAAGGCACATGTTCATTTCAGCCTGATTTGGCTTCTGCCAGAAATAGGGCCCGTTATTTGCTCCGTCATCGTCGTTATAGTAGAGAGGAGCGGTCTGGCGATCCAGGTACTCGTCTTCGAGCCGCAAGGCTTCCCTCTCTCGATTCCTCTTCCTTTCCCGATCCACCTCTTCCTTAGTTTTCTGATCTTCCCCAGCATTTCCAGCCACTGTCTCACCAATATAATCGCCCCCTTCGGAGGGCTGCTGAACGTCTCCCGGCACAGCACCTGTCGCTTTAGTTCCATTCGATGCAGATCCACAGCGGTTAGCCCCATTCGTGCCACCACATCTAGCGTCGTCAGCGCGCATTCCTGTGGGATCCGAGGTAGTAACCGGGTTATTGTTCGCGTAACTGTAGCCATTAAGTGACTGCGCTTGATCGAGGCTGAGAATTGGATCGACGCTGATGAACTGACCCAGAGCCGTGTCGTATTCACGGGCGCCGATGTGAGTGAGGCCCGTGGTGGTGTCGATGTCGCCGCCGACGAAGCCCTTGGTGCCGGGCCAGAAGTAGGGGGCGGCTCCTCGTTCGCCGCCGAACGGCATGGTCTTGCGGCGGTTGGTGGCGAGGCTGCTGGCGGAGATGGAGAGGGTGTTGGTGTTGTGGTGGTCGGAGACCAGGAGGCCGACTCGGCTGTCCTTGCTGTGGGGTCTGCCGCACGAACGGGTGGCATCTGATCTGGCTTGCCCTGTAGGGCAGGTGGGAAGGATGTCGCTGTGCCGAAGCCCTATCCGGAAGAGTTCCGCCAGGATGTCGTGCGGGTCGCGAGGAACC
>NZ_BMVV01000018.1 GCF_014650895.1 Streptomyces omiyaensis | reverse complement strand
GGCCTTGGCCTCCCGGGCGGCCCGGCGGGCCTCCACCCGTGACAGCGGCCGTCCCGCGGCCGCCCCCGCGCCGGTGGCGGTACCGGCCGGACGCTCCGCACCCCCCGCACCCCTGCGGCGCCTGCCGCCGTGCCGGCCGGTGCCGCGGGGGGCACCGGCCGGGGGCGTCCTGCCGTGCGCGGAGCCGAAGGGCCGTGCGGTGCGGCGGCGCCGCCGCGCCCCGCGGCGCGCGCCGGTCCGGCTCGATGTGACCCGCCATGGCATGTGTTTCTGCCTCCTGTTGATCTATGGCATCAACGGGACTCTATACGCATGTGTGGCGGGCGGCGGGCACACCGTCAGGGCTGGACCGGGCCCAACGGGTCGCATTCCGCCCGGCGGTCGACCTTGATCACGCCGCAGATGCGGACGGTCTCGGGGCCGGTCGTGGCCGACACCGCCAGCATGCGGGTGTAGGTGTCGGTGCCGACGCGGATGGTGGCCTCCTCGGAGCGCCCGTGCTGGTCGTCGATGACGACGCGGTCGCCGACGGTGCCGTTCTCGATGCGGCCCCACACCGCCTGGCACGCCTTGCTGTAGCGCAACTGCACCTGGAGGCCCCGCAGCCAGGTCTCCCGGACCGTGGAGGCGTCCCAGTGGCAGTCCATCGCCTGGGGTTCCCGCCGCAGGCAGGTGTCCCCCTCGCAGCCGACCTCGGTCTCGCCGGAGGCCGGGGCCACCGGGTCCCCCGGGGCGGTCCGGCCCGGCGCCGGCGCCTGCGCGCCGGAGGTCCCGGCCGGGTCCTTGTCGAGCTGGGTCGTGAGGAGGCTGCCCAGCAGCGCGCCCGCGGTGACGTACGCGGCGGCCACGAGGACCCGCGACAGCCGCCGGCGCAGCGTCAGCTGCGGACCCCTGCCGGGCAGCGGGGGAACGGCGGAGGAGGGCGCGGTCCCGGTATCCGCCGGTCCCGCGGACGGGGCGGAGCCCCCGCCGGCCGCCGAGTCGGCCGCCGCGCCGACAAGCGTGCGGGCCCCGGCGTCCCCGGCCGTCGACCCCGCCGTCCCGGCCGTGCCCGCCGAACCGTCCGCGCCGTCCGCGCCGTTCGCGGGGGTCGTGCCGTCCGCGACGCGGGTGCCGTCCGTACCGCTTCCGCCGTCCGGTTCCGTCCCGGCCGCCGGCGCCTCGCCGTTCTGCTCCGCCGCCACCGTCTCCTCCCACAGCGCGATCAGCCGCTCGGGACCCTCGCCGCCGACGGCCGCCAGCTCCTCCACCGCCACCCGGGTCGGAAGCTGTTTGCCGTTGAGGAAGCGTTCCCACGACGAACGGCTGTAGTGCGTCATGGCGGCGAGCCGGCCGTAGCTGAGCCGGTGCCGCTCCTTGATCTCCCGCATCTCCGTCACGAGACGGTCGTGCGCCGTGGACGTGCCCCCCGCGACCGAACGGTCGTCACCCACCTGTACCCCCTGGGAATCTCTGCGTGCGGCCCAAAGGTTACGACCAGGGGGAACAGGTGACCGAACCCTTCCCCGCCTCCGTGTGTCAGAACGTGTTCGGGTTCAGCGCGTTCTGCGGCGCCCGCACGGTGGCCGGTCCCCACTGCCCGTCGGCGGCCGTGCCGACCCTGCCCCGGAGCCGGCGGACGCCCGCGTCCGTGAGCGGACCCCACAGGCCGTCGACGGCCGGCGCGGGGCTGTGCCCGAGCTCGTCGACGGCGCGCTGCTGCTTCGCCACCGGCCGCACCCGGGTCATGCCGCCGCGCCGACGCAGCAGACGCCGGTGTGACTGCTGTTGTGTCCTCAGGTCCACCCGGTCGAGCACGGTGTCGAGCACCGAGTGGTGCATCACCGCCTCCTGGATGTCGCGGATCGAGCCGGCGCACCGGGAGTGCGCGTCGTGGGCGACGCGGCCGGGGCCGTCCGACGCGGCCTCAGGCCCCGCCGACGCGGCCCCCGTCGGCGCGCCGGACCACGACCGTGGCGGAGCGCGGGCGGCCCGACGGGTCGCGGTCCGGCCAGTCGCTGACCGCGTTCGGCCGGTCCGGCGACGGCGCGCCCCAGGCGTCCGTCCGCTCGCCCGGGTGCTGGACGGCGATGAACAGCGTCCGCCCGTCGGGCGTGGAGCCGACGCCGGTGATCTCGGCGCCGCGCGGGCCGGTCAGGAAGCGGCGGATCTCGCCGGTGGCGGGGTCCGCGACGAGCAGCGCGTTGTTGCCGAGCCGCTCGTGCCCGCACTCCGCCTTGTTCTGCGCCCGCTTCGAGGTGCCGGTGCTGATCCACAGGCGCCCGTCCGGGTCGAACCACAGGCCCTTGGGCGAGCCGGACATGCCCGTCCCGTCCAGGTCCACGCCGGCGTCGTGGGCCGGGTCCCCGGCGAGGGCGAAGACGTCCCAGCGGAAGGCGTCGCCGGCCTCCTCGTGCCACCGCACGATGTGCCCGTACGGGTTGGTGGCGCGCGGGCCGGCCGTGCGGGCGCGGCCGGCGCCGCCGCAGGAGCCGCCGCCGGGGCCGTCGGCCAGGGCGCAGTAGAAGGCCCCGCCGGCCGGGGCGGCGGCGGTCTGCCGCGGGCGGTCCAGCGGCGTCGCGCCGAGGGCGTCGGCCGCCTCGCGGGCCCGCAGGACGACGTCGGCCTGGTCCCGCCAGCCGTGGGCGGCCGTCAGCGGTCCGGTGCCGTGCGTCAGCGGGAGCCAGCGGCCGGAGCCGTCCGCCTCGAAGCGGGCGGCGTACAGGGTGCCGAAGTCGAGCGGGCTCAGCCCCCGGGCGCGCAGCGCCCGCCAGGTGTCCGCGCTCACGAACCTGTAGAGGTAGCCGCCGTTCTCGTCGTCGCCGCCGATGACGACGGCGCGCCCCCCGGATTCGCCGACGTACGCCCCGGCGTGCTGGAAGCGTCCCAGGGCGGTGCGCTTGACCGGCGGCGCGGCGGGGGAGTGCGGGTCGATCTCGACGATCCAGCCGAAGCGGTGCGGTTCGTTGGGCGTCGCGGCCAGGTCGAAGCGCGGGTCGGCGGAGTGCCGGGGGTGCCCGTGCCCGGAGGCGCTCAGGCCGTACCGCTCCTGGGTGCGGGTGGGGCGCCAGTTCCGGTCGGCGGTGCCGAAGTGGCCCGCAACGTTCTCCTCGCAGCTCAGGTACGTGCCCCACGGGGTGACGCCGTGGGCGCTGTTGCCGAGCGTGCCGCGCGGCGCCGAGCCGGTGCGCAGCGCCGGGTGGGAGGTGCCGACGGGGCCCGAGAAGACGACCGGAGTGGTGCCGGTGACGCGCCGGTTGCGCGGCGAGTCGACGATCCGCCAGGAGTCGCCGGACTCGCGCACCTCGACGACGCTCACGCCCTGCGCGGCGAGGGACTTGGCGTGCGCCTCCCGGACCGGTGGCCGGACGGACGGGTGGAGGAGGCCGGCGTCGGCGGCCTCGTGGTTGACGACGAGGGTGCCGTGGCGGTTGCCGCGCGCGCCGTCGTCGTACGGGAAGAAGTGCAGGCCGCCGTGGTGCGAGCCGATCTGCCGGGCCTGGTCGGCGGCGGAGCCGGAGCCGTCCGGCCGCCAGCCCGGTCCGCCCGCCCGCAGCGGCTGCCCCCACGGGGCCAGGACCTGCGTCGCGTACCCGGCGGGCACGGTCACGGCGTCCGCGTCGGAGGCGGGGACGGCCGCGAACCCGAGCAGCGCCCGTTCCGCGCGCCGTGGGCCGGGCACCGCGGCCGCGGTCGCGGTCGCCGGGGCGGAGAAGCCGAGGAACGTGGCGAGGGTGACCGTGCCGCCGGCCATGACCCGGCGCCGTGACGCGGCGGTGGCCATGAGCTTCCGGAACGGCGCCGAGGAGTCGAGTTCGGACATGTGCGGTGCCCACCCCAAAGGAGGTCGGAGGAGTGCGGAAGGCGGCCGGCTCCGGAACTCCCCTGTGGTCCCGGGACCGTGCGGACGGCACCGGTCCGCCGGACGTGTCGCCGGTCCGATGCCGGTCCGCCGGACGTGCCGGTCCGGTGCGCCCTCGGCCGGTGGGGCCGCCGTCCCGGCGGGACGGCGGCCCGTGGGCTCAGTAGGTCGTCGGGACGTAGGCGTGGCAGTAGCCGTTGCCCGCGCCGCCGCCGCTGTAGTACGGGTCGCCCTCGAACATCAGCATGTCGCCGGTCCGCGGGCCCACGACGCCGTCGGGGGTGAGGAAACCGCCCGTGCCCTTCTGCACGTCGATGACGGCCTGACGGGTCTTCGGGCCCCAGACGCCGTCCTCGGCGACCTTGGCGACGCCCCAGTAGCGGCCCCGGTCGATGGCGTAGTTGATCATGCGCTGGACGCACCACACGCCGTGCGTGTTGTTCGGGTAGCCGTTGCCGATGTAGGCGGCGGTGGTGGAGGCGCTCGCGGTGCCCCCGGTCACGACGCCGGTGAGCAGGGCCGTGGAGACGGCGAGGAGGGCGGCCTTGCCGGTGAACGTGCGGAACATGGGTGTACTCCCGATCGGGAAGAGCGTGGAAAGGGCGAAGGGGCGGGCGGGACTCAGAAGCCCGCGGGGGTGGGGAGGTAGCCGTAGCAGTAGCCGTTGCGGCCCTGGTACGGATCGGCCGGGTCCGAGGTCAGCAGCCGGTATCCGGTCTGCGGGCCGACGACGCCGTCGGGCTTGACGCCGAAGGCCTCCTGGAACTGCTGGAGGGCCTGCTTGGTCCGCGGGCCCCAGATGCCGTCCTCGGCGATGCGCGGCGAGCCCGGGCCCCAGCCCTCGTACCAGTTGTTGACGATCTCCTGGACGCACCACACGCCGTGCGTGTTGTTGGGGTAGCCGTCGCCGATGTACGAGGCGGTGGTGGAGGCGCCGGCGGTGGTGGAGCTCGCCGCGGCGGCGAGTCCGAGCGTCGCCGCGAGGACGGCGGCACGACGGACGAAGGTCCTCGGCATGGGGTTCCTTCCGGAGGGTCGATCTTGTGCGGCCTCCACCATGCGGCAGCCGCGGCGGCCTCCTCGACGGATCGGCGGGGCGCGGGATGTCCCAGTCGTCTCCACCCCCTCTGACCTGCGTTTTGGGATGCCTCCCGAGACGACCGCGAGACGGCCGCGAGACGACCGCGAGACGGTCGAGGAGGGCGGGGGAGAGCGCGGCGGGGCGCGGGGGGCCGGAGGGGGAGCCGGAAGGACGGAAAGGTGACGTGCGTCACTTATTAATGGTTGTTTAAGAATCAACGTCGAGAGCGCCCGCTTTTGGGTGCCTCGTCCGCAGTTGACGCTTGCCTTGACCGGCGGTCAAAGTCTCCTCGACTCCCCCCAGTTCTCCCTCCTCCCTCCTCCTCGCCCACGGCTTCACCACACCTGGAGCACCCGCATGCGCAACAGGACTGCCCTGACCGAAGCAGTCGCGTCCGGCGCCCCCGCACCGGAGCCGCCCGCCGGCCCGGCCGACGACGTCTTCGGGAAGGTCGCCGGGCCCGGCGGCGAAGGCCCGGGCGCACGCGTCCAGGACCTCGAACTCTTCGACGCCGCCGCGACCCTGCCGACGGCCTCCGGGGAGTCCGGGCGCCACCGCGCCCGCCACGGGGCGGGGAAGCCCCGGATCGCGCGGAGGGCGGCGCGGGAGCCCCGGGGCGAAAGCCGGAGGGACGACCGGAACGACGGCCGGAGAGGCGACCGGGACGACAGCCGGGGCGGCCTGTCCCTCCCGCTGCTGATCACGGGGGCGCTCGCCGCGGGGTTCGGCCTCTCGGTCGGCCTGACCTCGGGCCTGGACCACGAGCCCGCGGACAGGCTGACCCTGACCATGCCCGACCTCCCGTCTCCCGAGGCCACCCCGGCCACCGGGACTCCGGCCCCCGCGCCCCCGTCGGGGACCACCCCGCCCCCGGCGGCGGAGACCGCCCGGCCGACGGCGAGGGCGACGGCCTCGGCGACCACGGCCGCCCCGCCGTCGGCGGCGGCCTCGGCGACGACGGCCCCGCGCGCCCCGCGGCGCACCTCGGCGCCCCCCGCGCCCTCCGCGCCCCCGGCCACCCACCGGCCGGACCCCACCCCGACCCGTGTCACCCCGCCGCCCGAGCGGCCGGACTCCGACGTCCTGAAGGTGGGCAGCACCGGCCCCGAGGTCGAGGAGCTCCAGCGCCGCCTCCAGCGGCTGTGGCTGTACCTCGGCTCGGCCGACGGCACGTTCGGCACCTACCTGGAGTCCGCCCTGGTCCGCTTCCAGGTCTCGCGCGGCATCCAGGGGGAGCGCGGCGTCCTCGGTCCGCTGACCCGCGCCGCCCTGTGGGCGGAGACGGAGCGCGACGACCGCGACGACCGCGACGGCTGGGGCGGTGGCCGGGACGACCGCGGCGACCGGGACGGCTTGGGCGGCTGGTTCGGCTGACGCCGGCCCACCCCCCTCTCCCGCTCCCCTCTCCCGCTCCACCTCGCCTCTCCCACCCGCCCCTCCCCCGTCCACCGACGTGATCCCCATCCGGAGGGCCGGCGGCGTCCCGGGGCGCTGCCCGGACAGCGGGCCCCGCGCACGTCCGACATGCGGGATTTCCCCCCGAATGGTCGGATGGGCCGACGGGCCGTCCGAGAGACCGTGCAGAACGGAGCACCGGGTACATGAGCGAGATCCAGCCCTCCTTCGAGTCCGCGACCGACTTCGAGAACGCCGACCGGGGCTTCCTCGGCGCCCTCGTCCCCGGTGTGGTGAAGGACGACGCCGGCCGGGTGGTCTGGGACAACGACGTCTACGCCTTCCTCGACGCCGACTGCCCGGACACCGCGCACCCCGGTCTGTGGCGGCAGGGTCGGCTCAACTCCCGGCAGGGCCTGTACGAGGTCACCGGGGGCATCTACCAGGTCCGCGGCCTGGACCTCTCCAACATGACGCTCGTCGAGGGCGAGCGGGGCGTCGTCGTCATCGACCCGCTGATCTCCGTCGAGACCGCGGCCGCCGCCCTCGCCCTCTACCGGGAGCACCGCGGCGACCGCCCCGTCACCGGGGTGATCTACACCCACTCGCACGGCGACCACTTCGGCGGCGTCCGCGGCGTCCTCCCGCACGGCACCGAGGAGGGCGTCCCGATCCTGGCCCCCGAGGGCTTCCTGGAGCACGCGGTCAGCGAGAACGTGTACGCCGGCAACGCCATGACCCGGCGCGCCGCCTTCATGTACGGCGCCGGTCTGCCGCAGGCCCCGGACGGGCAGATCGGCGTGGGGCTCGGCCAGGCGACCTCCACCGGCACGATCAGCCTGATCCCGCCGACCGTGGACATCACGCGGACCGGGCAGGAGGAGACGGTCGACGGCGTGCGGATCGTCTTCCAGCCGACCCCGGGCACCGAGGCCCCGGCGGAGATGAACTTCCTCTTCCCCGACCACCGCGCCCTGTGCCTGGCCGAGAACGCCACCCACACCCTGCACAACGTGCTCACCCTGCGCGGCGCGGTCGTCCGCGACAGCCGGATCTGGGCGCGCTACCTCGACGAGGCCGTCGAGTACTTCCACGGGCGGTACGACGTCGGCTTCGCCTCCCACCACTGGCCCACCTGGGGCCACGACAACGTGGTCCGGTTCCTGGAGGAGCAGCGCGACCTCTACGCGTACCTGCACGACCAGACCCTCCGGCTGCTCAACGCGGGGCACACCGGCACCGAGATCGCCGAGCTGATCGAGCTGCCGCCCGCGCTGCGCCGGGCCTGGCACGCCCGGGGCTACTACGGTTCGCTCAGCCACAACGCCAAGGCGGTCTACCAGCGTTACCTCGGCTGGTACGACGGCAACCCGGCCCACCTGTGGGAGCTCCCGCCCGTGGAGCTGGCGCGGCGGTACGTGGAGGTGGCGGGGGGCCCCGCCGACGCCCTCGCCCGGGCGCGCGCCTACGCCGAGGACGGCGACCTCCGCTTCGCCGCCACCCTCCTGAACCACGTGGTCTTCGCCGATCCGGAGGACCGGGAGGCGAAGGAGGCGCTGGCCGGGGTCTACCGGCGGCTCGGGTACGGCGCCGAGAACGCGACCTGGCGCAACTTCTACCTGCGCGGCGCCCAGGAGCTCCGGGAGGGCCCGACCGGGGACGTGGTCGACACGACCAACCCCGAGATGGCGATGGCGCTCACCGTCCCCATGCTCATCGACTCGATCGCCATCGCGATCGACGGCCCGCGCGCCTGGGACGACGACCTCGTCATCGACCTGGTCCTGACCGACGGCCCCACGGGCGCGGGCGCCCGGCACCGGCTCACCCTGCACAACGGCGCCCTCACGCACCGGGAGGCCGTCGCCCCGCCCCGCACCCCCGCCGGGCTCACCCTGACCCTCGCCAAGGCGCAGCTCCTCGGCCTGCTCGCCGGCCGGACCGCCGACGAGCTGGGCGTGGCGGCGGAGGGCGATCCCGCGCTGCTGGCCCGGCTCCTCGCCTACCGCGTGAAGCCGGACCCGGGGTTCCCGATCGTCACCCCCTGACCGCGCGTCAGCCGGCCGCCGCGCGCACGGCCTCCTCGACCAGGTCGACGACCTCCTTCGCCCGGGAGGCGGGGGAGGCGTGGCTCGCGTCGAGTCCGACGACCTTGCGGGGGCTCATCCGCCGGGCCGTGCGCCGCTCGTTGTCCGGGTGGATCATGCGGTCCTCGGTGGAGACCTGGTACCGGACGGGTTTGTCGCGCCAGGCCGGCGCGGTCGCGGCGTCGCCGGAGGCGGAGCCGAGGGGCGCCTTCCGGGTGACGGCCATGACGAGGGCGGCGCCGTTCGGCAGGTCGCCGGCCTCCGTGATGACCGCGCCGCCGTAGGAGGGGCCGGCCAGGACGGTCGCGGGCCTGCCGCCCATGCCGTTCTCCCTCTTCCCGCCCTCCGCGGGCCCGCCACCGGACCGGCGGAGGGTCACCGTGTCGTCACTGAGGGTGAGCCTCGCCGGTCGGGGCGGGTGCGGCGCGGTACGAGGTCCGAAAGGGCGTCAGTCCCGGTCGACGAGGACGGCGGTGCCCTGGCCGACGCCGACGCACATGGTGGCGAGGCCGCGGCGGTCGCCGGTGCGGGCCATCCGGTGCAGCAGGGTGGTCAGGATGCGGGCGCCGGAGCCGCCCAGCGGGTGGCCGAGGGCGATCGCGCCGCCCTGGGGGTTGACCCGCTCGGGGTCGACGCCCAGTTCGCGGACGCAGGCCAGCGCCTGGGCGGCGAAGGCCTCGTTGAACTCGGCGGTGTCGACGTCCGCCAGGCTCCGGCCGGTACGGGCCAGGACCCGCCGCACCGCGGGGACGGGGCCGATGCCCATGACGTCCGGGTGGACGCCGGCGCTGGCGCCCGCCACGTACCGGCCGAGGGGCTCCAGGCCGAGCCCGCCCAGGGCCTCCTCGCTCACCAGCAGCAGCGCGGCCGCCCCGTCGTTCATCGGCGAGGCGTTGCCGGCGGTCACCGTGCCGCCCGGCCGGAAGACCGGCTTGAGGGCGGCCAGCTTCTCCGGCGTCGTGTCGGGCCTGATCGACTCGTCGTGCGCGAAGACGCTGCCGTCGGGCAGGGTCACCGGCACGGTCTCGGCGTCGAAGAGGCCGTCCTTGCGGGCCGCGGCGGCGAGCCGGTGGCTGCGCAGCGCGAAGGCGTCCTGGTCCTCGCGGCTCACGCCGTACCGGGCGGCGACCTCCTCGGCCGTCTCGCCCATGGAGAGCACCCCGTGGAGCTCCTTCATCCGCGGGTTGGTCATCCGCCAGCCGAGCTTGGTGTCGTGGATCTCCTGCTGGTGCGGGAGGGCCTGGTCCGGGCGGGGCAGGACGAAGGGGGCGCGGCTCATCGACTCGGAGCCGCCCGCCAGGACGACGTCGGCCTCGCCGGAGGCGATGGCGCGGGCGGCGGTGGTGACCGCCTCCAGGCCGGAGGCGCAGAGCCGGTTGAGGGTGGCACCGGGGACGCTCTCCGGAAGGCCCGCGAGCAGCACCGCCATCCTGGCGACGTTCCGGTTGTCCTCGCCCGACTGGTTGGCCGCGCCCCAGTAGACGTCGTCGATCCGGGCGGGGTCGAGGCCGGGTACCGCGTCCAGGACCGCGCGCACGGCGGTCGCGGCGAGGTCGTCGGGGCGGACGGACGACAGGCCGCCGCGGAGCCGGCCGATCGGGGTGCGCCGGGCGGCGGCGAAGTACACGGGACGCATGGTCGGGACTCCCGGGGTGATGGAGGGTTCGGCGGGCGTCGACGCCGGCCGGGGTGGGGGCGGCGGTCTCTCCGTCCGCCGGCGTGGACGGCCGGCCGCCGCCGAAACTAGCGGCGCAAGTTTTCTCCGGACTGTAGCGGCCGTCCCGGGGCGGAGGTCAAGCCCTTCCTCCTGCTCTTCCCCTTCTCCCCGTCTCCTTCCCCTCCTCCCCACCTCCCGGCCTCCCCTCATTTCCGTTCCGGCTTTCCCGGCCCCGCCTCCCCGGCCCCGACGCGGCAGGGCCCGGCCCGCCCCTTCCGGGGCGGGCCGGGCCCTGCCGCGGTGCGGGTCAGGCGGGGTCGGCCTCGACGGTCAGCTCGACGCGGTCCGTGTAGGCGAGGACCTCGGCGACGGGGTCGGCGTCCCAGGGCAGGTCGGCCACGACGTAGGCCGAGCGGCCGGAGGAGTCGTTGAGGGTGCCGAGGCGGGCGCCCCGGGGGAGCGCGACCATGACCGAGGCGCAGCGGGCCGGCGCGTCGGGGGTGGTGGCCTCCACGCTGGGCCAGAAGGCGTCGTCGACGATCCAGGACACCGGCTCGCCCTCGTAGCGGACGTCCGTGAGGCGGCCGGGGGTGTGCTCGACGAAGCGCTGGACGGCCCGCCGGGTGGGCGTCGGGTAGTCGGGGCGCACGCCGAGGGCGAGGTCGACGATGGCCGGTTCGATGGGGCGGCCGGTGGCGAGGTGCCACATCATGGTGATCGCGTCCCCGGGGAGGCGGGCGGCGATCTCCATGAGGACCGGCTGGCCGTCGCGCAGGCGGAACTCGGCGTGGGTGATGCCGCTGTCGAAGCGCAGCGCCTTGAGGATCGCGGCGTTGGCCGCGACGAGGGCGTCGGTGTGGGCGAGCGGGAGGTCGGCGGGGCTGGTGTGGCCGATCTCGGTGAAGAAGCGGCTGCTGTCCTCGTTGGTGAGCTTGGCGGTGACGCCGCTCCAGATCAGCTCGCCGTGGTGGACGAGGGCTTCGACGGAGAACTCCGGTCCGGTGACGAGCTCCTCCACGAGGATGGTCTCGTCCGGCTCGTAGGCGGTGAGCGCGGCGCGCAGCTCCTCGTCGTTCTCGACGCGGACGACGCCCGAGCTGAACATCCGGCCGGCCGGCTTGACGACGGCGGGGTACGAGTCGGCGGCGGCGGACTCCCGCTGGTGCGGGGCGAAGGCCCGCCAGACGGGGCCGTGGTCCCGGAGGATGACCCGCTGCATGACCTTGTCCCGGCAGACCCGGGCCGCCCAGGCGCCGGGGCCCGGCAGGCCGAGGGCCTCGGAGAGGACGCCGCACGGGTCGACGAAGACCTCGCCGCTGCAGATCACGCCGCGTATGTCGTAGTCGGCGATCCAGTCCTGCACGGAGGCGAGGACGCCCGCGATCGCGGCGTCCGGGAACTGGCGGACGGCCTCGATCCGGGAGAGCGGGTGGGCCGGGTCGGCGACGTGCCCGGTCAGCTTCGTCAGGTCGGTGGTGGGGCCGACGACGACCAGCGGCGCCAGCCCGCGTGCGGCGATGTCGGTGATCAGGCGGTGCTGGCGGGCGAGGGCCGCCAGGTCGCTCATGACGATCACGGCGGGCTGGCGTTCGCTCTGACGGTTCAACGGAGCTCCTCCGGTGGGATGCACCACGGGTGTCGGGTGCGAGGAACGGTCACTTGATGATCCAGCTTGCCCGGCCGCGGCGTCCGCGGCCCGGCGATGTGCCAATCGAACTGCGCCGTCTTGGAATTGGCCGGAACCGGACGCCCGGCCTCCCCCTTTTACTGGCGATACGTGGAGAGGAAGCGGCCGATGCGGTTGATCGCGGTCTCCAGGTCGTCGGCACGCGGCAGCGTGACGAACCGGAAGTGGTCGGGGCGGGGCCAGTTGAAGCCGGTGCCCTGGACGAGGTGGATCTTCTCGCGCAGCAGCAGGTCGAGGACGAGCCGCTCGTCGTCGACGATCTTGTGCACCTCGGGGTCGAGCCTGGCGAAGGCGTACAGGGCGCCCTTCGGCTTGACGCAGCTCACGCCCGGGATCTCGTTCAGCGCCCGCCAGGCCACGTCGCGCTGTTCGGTGAGCCGGCCGTTCGGCAGGGTCAGGTCGTGGATCGACTGGCGGCCGCCGAGCGCGGCCTGGACGGCGTACTGGGCCGGCACGTTGGGGCAGAGCCGCATGCCGGCCAGCATGGTCAGGCCCTCCAGGTAGTCGCCGGCCTGCTCCTTCGGGCCGGAGACGACCAGCCAGCCGCTGCGGAACCCGGCCACCCGGTAGGACTTGGAGAGGCCGTTGAAGGTGAGGGTCACCACGTCGTCGGCGAGGGAGGCCAGGCAGTGGTGCTCGGTGCCGTCGTAGAGGATCTTGTCGTAGATCTCGTCGGCGAGCACCATCAGCCCGTGCCGGCGGGCGAGTCCGAGGATGCCCTCCAGGAGCTCCTTCGAATAGACCGCGCCCGTCGGGTTGTTGGGGTTGATGACGACGATGGCCTTGGTGCGGTCGGTGATCTTCGACGCGATGTCGTCGAGGTCGGGGAACCAGTCGGCCTCCTCGTCGCACACGTAGTGCACCGCCCGCCCGCCGGCGAACCGCACCACGGCCGTCCACAGCGGGTAGTCGGGCATCGGCACGAGCACCTCGTCGCCGTCGTCCACCAGGGCCTGCACGGCCATCTGGATCAGCTCGGAGGCACCGTTGCCGAGGTAGACGTCGTCGACGGTCACGCCCGTGACGCCGCGCTGCTGGTAGTACTGCATCACCGCGCGCCGGGCCGGCAGGATGCCCCGGGCGTCGCTGTAGCCGTGCGCGTTGGGCAGGTTGCGGATGATGTCCTGGAGGATCTCCTCCGGCACCTCGAAGCCGAACGGCGCCGGATTGCCCGTGTTCAGCCGCAGGACGCTGTGCCCCGCCTCCTCCAGGGCGTTGGCCTGGTCGACGACCGGGCCACGGATCTCGTAGCACACGTCCTTCAACTTGCTGGACTGTCGAAAATTCATCTGCGGCCTCCCGACCGTGACCGTCATCCGCGCCGCCGTGGCTGCTTCGTTCTACCAAGTTCCTACTTGGAAAGTCCAACCCTTTGGCTATGCTGGCCACCATGCCACGCCGAAGCTACGACCAGTACTGCGCCGTCGCCCGGACCCTGGACGCGGTGGGAGAGCGCTGGAGCCTGCTGATCGTCCGGGAGCTCCTCCACGGCCCGCGCCGGTACACCGACCTCCACGCCGACCTTCCCGGCGTCTCCACCGACATCCTCGCCAGCCGGCTCAAGCAGCTGGAGGGCGAGGAGCTGGTCGAGCGGCGACGCCTGGAACGGCCCGCCAGCGCGACCGTCTACCAGCTCACCCCGCGCGGGGCCGAACTGCGCCCGGTCGTCGAGGCCCTGGCCGCCTGGGGCCTCGACGCGCTCGGCGAGCCCCGGCCGACGGACGCCGTGCGGACCCACTGGTTCACCGGACGCGGCCCGGACGGGGAGGCCGTCGCGGGCCTGGAGGAGACGGCCGCGGCAGCGCGGCCGTGACCCCCGTGCGCGGCGCCTTACCGGGAGCCGTCGGCGACGGCCGCCTCCACCGACTCCCGCAGCACGTCCAGCCCCTCGGCCAGCTCGTCGTCCGTGGCGGTGAGCGGCGGCAGCAGCTTCACCACCTCGTCGTCGGAGCCCGCGGTCTCCACCAGCAGGCCGCGGGCGAAGGCCGCGTCCGCGACCTGCCGGGCGAGCGGCGCCTCCCGGAAGGACAGGCCCCACACCAGACCCCGGCCCCGCACGCCGGACACCCGGGCCGCGTGCCGCCCGGCGAGCTCGCCCAGCCGCTCCTCGAAGAGCGCGGCCCGCACCTCGGTCTGCTTCTCCAGGGTGCTGTCCGCCCAGAACTCCCGCAGCGCCGCCGTCGCCGTCACGAAGGCCGGGTTGTTGCCGCGGAAGGTGCCGTTGTGCTCGCCCGGCTGCCAGACGTCCAGCTCGGTGCGGAAGAGCGTCAGGGCCATCGGGAGCCCGTACCCGCTCAGCGACTTGGACAGGCAGACGATGTCCGGCGTGACCCCGGCCGCCTCGAAGCTGAAGAACGGACCGGTGCGCCCGCAGCCCATCTGGATGTCGTCCACGATCAGCAGGATGCCCCGCCGGTCGCACAGCTCCGCGAGGTCGGCGAGCCACGCCGGCGACGCCGGGTTCACGCCGCCCTCGCCCTGCACCGTCTCCACGATCACCGCGGCGGGCAGGTCCATGCCGCTGCTGCTGTCGTCGAGCATGGCGTCGAGCAGCCTCGGACCGGAGAACCCGCCCCCGGCGAAGCCCTCGTACGGCAGCCGCCAGGTGTGCCCGAGCGGCACCCCGGCGCCGCCCCGCTTGGACGCGTTCCCGGTCACCGCCAGCGCGCCCAGCGACATCCCGTGGAAGCCCCCGGTGAAGGCGACCACCGTCTGGCGCCCGGTCACCTTCCGCGCCAGCTTCAGCGCGGCCTCCACGCTGTTGGTGCCCGTCGGGCCGGGGAACTGGACCCGGTAGTCCAGGCCCCGGGGGCCGAGGATCCGCGCCCCGAGCTCGGCGAGGAAGTCCTCCTTGGCCACCGTCAGCATGTCCAGGCTGTGGGTGATGCCGTCCCGCTCCAGGTGGTCGAGGAGCGCCCGCTTCAGCACCGGGTGGTTGTGCCCGTAGTTGAGGGCGCTCGCGCCGGCGAAGAAGTCCAGGTAGGAGCGGCCGTCACGGTCGGTCAGCCGGCTGCCGCGGGCCCGGTCGAAGACCACCGGCCAGTTCCGGCTGTAACTGCGGACCTCGGATTCGAGGGTGGAGGCGTTCATGAGGGGTCTCCTCGGAGAGGGGGGTGGAAAGGGAGCGGTGAGGTACGGAGGGGGTGCCCGGCGCGCTCAGACACCGGACAGGGACGGCACGGCGAGCACCGCGAGGCCCACGAGCACGGCCAGCAGCAGCGCCCCGGCGCACCGGAGCACCGCACCGCCGCGGCGCACGGCCGCGACGGCGCCCAGCGCGTAACCGACGACCGCCGCGGCGGCCGGCCCGAGCAGCAGCAGGGGTACGCCGCCGTCCCGCGCCCCCGCCCAGGCGAAGGCGCAGCAGACCGCGCCGACGCCCGCGACGAGCGCCCCGGCCGGGCGCCGCGCGGCGGACCGCCGGCCGGCGGGGTGGAGCCGCGCCGCGATCCGGGCGGCGGTGCGCACGTTGGTGAGGACGTAGGACGCCAGGACGGCCGCCGTCGCGACGGCGAGCCCCCAGCGCAGCGGCTCCGGCGCCGGTGCGCGGGCACCGTGCGCCTGGGCCGCGGCGAGCCCGAGGGAGACGACGGCCACGCCGGCCGTCCCCAGGGCCACGCCGGCGGCCGTGCGCCGCGCCCCGGCCCCCGCCGCGGGCACGGCGTGGGTGACGCTCTCCCAGCCGACCCCGGCGAAGAACAGCGCCGCCAGCGCCAGCCACCGGGCGGACCCGTCGGAGAGGCCCGCGGGCGCCAGCGCGGTGCCCGCCTCCGGCACCGCGGGCCACAGCAGCACCCCGCAGGCCAGGGCCAGGGCGCCGGCGGCCCACGGACGCCAGCGGAGCAGCGCGGCCGGCGGTTCCAGCGGGGACAGCGCCCCCGCCACGCCCACGGCGAGCACGCCGAGGGCGAGCGGCAGACCGTCGGTCCCCGCCGCGGGCGGGGTGCCGTCGGCGGCCGTGAGCAGCGCGGTCGCGGCGAACCAGGCGATGGCCGCCTGGCCCGCGGTGAAGGCGACGGCGAAGACGCCGTCCACCACCCGCTCCGCCCGGACGCCCAGCAGCGACCCGACCGCCGCCGCGAGCGAGGCCGGGCCGAGCCGTGCCCGGACCAGCTCCGCGAGCACCAGGGCGACCGTGCCGCCCAGCAGGAGGTGGGCCGTCCACACGAGCAGTCCGTCCCCGCCGGACAGGGCCGCGACGACGGGGGGCATGACCAGCAGTCCCGCGCCCAGGACCCCCCGCGCGAGCTGCCCGGCGATCGTCCGCCCGGGGTGCGCCGGCCGGTCGCCGGCCGCCGTCCCGGAGGACGCGGGGGGCTCCATCACGTCAGACGCTTCCGGAGGCTCTCCCCGATCACCTTGGCCCGCAGCGACAGCAGGCTGAACGAGCCCGCGTCGCCGATGCCGTGACTCGACTCGCACAGGCCGTTCAGGAACAGCGCCGGCGTCTCGGGCGCCACCGGCCGCACCTCGTAGTCCGGGCCGACGGACAGGTGCCCGTGCGCGTCGAAGGCGAACCCGTCGGCGACCCCGCGCATCAGCGCGGGCACCCGCTCCTGGTGCGGGGCGGGACCGAGGTCCCGGAAGCCGGTCGCCAGGACGACGAAGTCGGCCTCGTGCTCCTCGGACTCCCCGGTGTTCAGCTCGTCGACGCTCATCCGCACGCCGTCCTCGCCCACCTCCAGCGACCGCACCTGACGGCTGCCGCTGACGAAGACCCGCTGCTCGCCGTCGAGCCGCTGCTCGTAGATCAGCCGGTACAGCTCGCGCAGCACGTCCCCGTCCGCGGACGAGTAGTTCGTCAGCCGCATGAACTGGTCGATGGCATCCTTCCGCTCACGCGGGGCCGCGTAGTAGTAGTCCGTGAAGCCGGGGAAGTAGCCCTCCTCGCTGAACGGACTCGTGTCCTTCTCACGGAGCGTCAGCGACCGCACCAGCGTGGTCACTTCGGCCTTCGGATAGCGCCGGGACAGGTCCAGGGTGAGCTCGACGGCGCTCTGGCTGCCGCCGACGACCGTCACCCGGCGCGGCTCGACGCCCGCCTCCTCCAGCTCCCGCAGGGCCGGCAGGTAGCGCGTCAGGTGGAAGACGCGCGGCGAGTCCACCGCGTCGAAGGGCTCCGGGACGAACGGGGCGCGCCCGGTGCCGATGACCAGGCTGCGCGCCTGGAGGGTCTCCCCTGCGGAGGTGGTGACGGTGTAGCGCGGCCGGCCCTCGGCGTCCTTCCCGAGGGTCACGCCGGTGACGTGCGTGCCGTAGTCGACGAGCCGGTCGAAGTGGCCCGCGGCCCACGTCACGTACTGCGCGTACTCCTTGCGCAGCGGGAACTCCATCGGGAGGTTGAGGTGGTCGAGCAGCCTCCCGTTCTCGAAGAGGTAGTTGATGAAGCTGTAGCGGCTGCGCGGATTGCGCAGCGACACCAGGTCGCGCACGGGGTGGTTCTGGATGTCCGACCCGTCGAGCATCATCGCGCTCTGCCAGGAAGGACCCGGACGGGCCTCCAGGAAGCGGATGTCGAGGTCGTGGCCCTCTTCTTCCAGGGCGATGGCCAGAGCCAGGTTGGCCGGACCGAAACCTATGCCGAGCACATCGTGGCAGCGTGACACTGTTCCCCCTTGACGAAAGCGAATAGGAGTGGGTGCGGCCGGGGGCACGGGCGCCCGGAGGACGCCGCCCGCCGGCGGTGGAGCCGGCTCGCGCCGTCAGACGGTGCCGGGACAGGAACCGGACAGCAGGGCGCCGGCGATCAGACGGCCGGCCTCCGGCGCGGTCTTGACGCCGCCGCCGTTCCAGCCCCGCACCGCCCAGACCCGCGGGACGCCGGTCCCGGTGAGCAGCCCGGAGGCCGGCCCGCCCTCGTCCGGCGGGCCGTAGGCGTCCGCGGCGCGGATCGTGTCGAGGTGGGGCGCCGAGGCCAGCCACGGGAAGTGGGCGGTGAGCGCGGCGACGGTGTCCCGCGCGTGGCCGGGATCCGCCGGGGCGCCCATCGGGGAGTCCCAGACGAGGTGCGGCATGCCGACCAGCGTCCGGTGCGCGTCGACCGGCTTGGCGTACAGACCCGTCCGCAGGTCGACGAAGGTGGCGTGGGAGGGCGCGGAAGGGGGGCGCCCGACGATGCTCACCTGGATGGACCGGGAACGGACCGGCGTCGCGGGCCGCAGCCCGGGCACCGGCTCGGCGGCCCACGGACCGACCGCCGACACGACGGCCCCGGCCGAGACCGTGCCCGCGTCGGTGAAGACCGCCGGGCGTCCGCCGCGGCTCTCCACCGCCCGCACGCGGACCCCGCAGCGGACGACGGCGCCGTCGCCGCGCGCCTGTTCCAGCCAGTCGGCCGTGACCTCCGTCGGCGCCACCCACCCGGCCTCCGGCTCGACCAGGGCGATCCCGCCGTCCAGCCGGACGCCCGCGGCCTCGGCGGGCCCCGCCACCACGTGCGCCGAGGTGCCGAGCGCCGCGTTGATCCGCGCGGCGGCCTCGCGCAGGGCGGTCTCCTCGGCGGGGTCCGCGACGGTCACCGCGCCGACCGCGCGCAGCGGGGCGCGCCCCGAGGCCCAGCGGCCCGGGTCGCGGTAGGCGGCCAGACCGGCCGCGGCGAGCGCGGCGATCGCCGGATCGGGATCGTGGGCCCGCACCATGCCGCCGGAGCGGCCGGTCGCCCCGGCGACGCCGGGCCGGGGCGCCCGTTCCAGGACGACGACGGACGCGCCCCCGCGGGCCAGGTGGTGCGCGACGGCGGCGCCGGTGATCCCGGCGCCCACCACCACGACGTCCGCGACGACGGGGAGCTCCCCGCCGTCGCGGGGACCGGCCGGGCCGGTGTCGCTCACGATCGCCCGCTCGCGGCGGGGACGGCCGCGGCGCGGGCGGGCGCCGGCGCGGCGACCCGGGTGCCGGAGGGCAGGAAGGACCAGTCGGCCTCGCGGGCCGGCGCACCGGGCAGGCCCAGCCACTCCCAGACCCGCTCGGCGATGCCGGGCGTGACCGGCCAGGCCAGCGCGGCGAACACCTTCGCCGCCAGGTATTCCAGCGCCAGGCTCGTCCGGGCCTCCTCCGCCAGCGACGGCACCCTGCGGGCCACCTCCTCCGTCGCCCGGAACTCGGCGCAGCGCTTCACGAAGGACTCCAGGAGCTCGACGTAGCCGCGCGCGCTGAAGGCCTCCGGCAGCACCACGCCGTCCATCTGGCGCGTCGTCAGGTTCAGGTACCGGTAGAACTCGCGGTGCGCGTCCGTCCAGGCGCCCGTGCCGGGCACCGCGCCGTCGCCCTTCCCGTCCAGCGCGGCGAAGCCGTCGAGCCACGCGTGCGCGGCGAGGTACAGCGGGTCCTCGGTGAGCCGGCCGGCGCGCTCCTCGGTGATCCGCGTGACGCGCCCCTCCGGGGCGTCGCGCAGCAGCGCCAGGCGGACGGCGTCCGGGCCCGACGCGGCGAGCGCCTCGTCGGCCCAGACGGCGTGGCCGCGGCTGGTGGAGAACTTCTCGTCGCCCAGGTGCAGGAACTGGTTGGTGACGAACACGGCGGGCAGGTGCTCGCCGAGTCCGGCCGCGAAGGCGAGCACCGGCAGCAGCACCGCGTAGTAGAAGCTGTTGTCGTAGCCGAGGAAGAGCGCGATCCGGGCCGGGCCGTTCTCCTCGGACTCGGTGCGGGCGGCGTCGAGGAAGGCGAGCGCGAGGTCGGCCCACGCGTCGAGGGCCCGGCCCCCGCCCAGGTCGACCCCCCAGTCGGTGGTCCGGTCGAGCCGGTACGGCGGCAGCCCCTCGTCCAGCAGGCGCTCCACCAGGATCCGCAGGTCGGGAGCGGCGGCGGACACCCGCAGGTACTCCCGCAGCTCGTCCGCGTAGGCGTTCATGTCCAGCCAGAGCCCGCGCTCCGTGCGCAGGGCGGCCTCCGTCCCGCAGATCCGGCACCGGAGGTCGAGCAGCTCCCGGGCCTCGTTGGGCCGCCCGCACGCCTCGCAGATCTCGCCGACGCTGGGCGCGTCGCAGTGCGCGCAGGCCCCGCTGGCGAACGCCTGGTGCAGGGAGAGGTCGCAGGTCGGGCAGTACGCCGTCTCCCGCTCCTCCTCCCGCACCGTCGGCGCCGCCTTCACCAGGTCCAGCAGGGCGCGCATCCGCTCGGCGTGGCCCGGGTCCGTCAGGGGGCGGGTGACCCGGTCGACGTCGACGCGGGCCGTGGCCAGGGTCGCCACGATGCCGTCGCCCTCGGCCGCGGCGACGGCCGCCGGGGTGCTCCCGCGGAGCAGGGCGGCGGTGGCGAGGTACGACTGGTTGTCGTCGGTGCCGGTGACGTGCCGGGCCTCGCGGCCCATGCTGCGCAGCGCGCGCACCAGCATGTCGGCGCGGACGTAGGGACCGGCGAGGTGGCCCAGGTGGAGGCCGCCGTTGGGCGTGACCGGCGGGCAGAACACCAGGGTGCGGTCGGCGAGCAGGTCGCGCGGGGGCGCCTTCTCCAGGACGGCGACGGCGCTCGGTATGTGCTCCCAGTACACCGAGACGATGTCGAAGGGCTCGTCGTGGTCGTTGCGGATCTCGTGGAAGCCGAACGGCGACAGGTAGCAGACCTGTCCCGGTCCCAGCTCGCGCTCCTCGTCGCCGAGGAGGACGACCGCCTTCCCCGCCAGGACGATGAACATCTCGCCGTCCTGGTGGGCGTGGCGCTTCGAGGTGGTGTGCGCGGGGACGCTGCCGAAGACGGAGCCGAACGGCAGCCCCTCGATGTCGGTCGCGGACAGCATGGGTTGCAGGTGCATCTCGTACGACCAGCTCATCGCCGAACGGTCGAAGGCGCGCGTGATCACGGGGACCCCCTGGTGGAGTGGAAGGAACGGGCTGGGCGGCGTCAGGATCCGGCGCCGGGGCGGCCGGGCGGGGTGACGCGGGTCGGCTCGCCGTCGGCGTCGAACGGCCGGCGGAAGGAGAAGGAGAACGGCGAGGAGCCGTGGTCGTGCAGGTGCTCCAGCCGGGCGCAGGCGTCCGCCCAGGTGGGCACCGCGTCGTCGGCCACCCACCAGGCCGCGTACGTCGGCCACTCCGGCTTCAGGAACCACTCGTGCCGCCGGCTGAGCGTGGAGCGGTGCAGTCCGCCGTAGGAGAAGGCGAAGACGGAGTCCAGGTCGGCCCAGAGGGAGAGGGTGCAGGCCCGGCTGTCGGTGTCGTCGGTCCGCCCGCCGGTGTAGAACCGCGGCACCTCGAACTTCCCCCACGCACCCCAGTCGCGCTCGAAGTTGGTGAGGTGGCTCTGACCGGGGTCCTCCTTGGCCCGGGCGACGAATCCCGGGCTGTTCTCCGCCTCCTCGAACGTGGGCGGGGTCAGGTCGTCGAACTCCTGCACCTCGGGGTGCCCGTACGGCTGCTTGAGAATCGCGAACGTCGTGAAGGCGACACGCGCCATCGCTCTCTGTCCTTCCCTCGTGAGATGTTCCGGTTTCGGGAGGCGGTGATGCCGGGACGCGGACGCTATTTCCGTGCCGCGCCCGAACCCCGGGCCATCAGACCGCGCATGAAAGCGCGCTGGAATTCGGCCGGCATGACCATGCGACCGGTCAGCGCCAGGTATTTCCGGCTGAGTTCCGGATTTCCGCAGATGGTTTCGAACATCCTCTTGCGGGTGGCCTCGTCCTTGTCGACGAGGGAATCCCCGCAGATGCCCTCGGCGTGCGGCAGGAGCGTCTTCTCGAAACGCTGCCGGTAATCGTCGAGACCGGCCCGGACGCCTTCCGCGTCCAGGGCCCGGCCGGTGAAGGAGCGGGCCAGCAGCTGGGCGGTGAGCAGCGCGAAGCCGCAGCCGACGCCGCTCATGGCGTCCAGTGAGAGCGCCGCGTCGCCGACGAAGGGCACGGAACCGGCCACCGGCCGCCGGATCAGGCTCGGATAGTCGCCGTACCCGAGCAGCGGACCCTCCGGGACGGCGTTCGTCACCGAGGGCGCGTCCGGCAGCCCGTCGAAGTACTTCAGGAACTCCTGCATCCGGCCGTCGGCGCCGCGCCACCCCTCGACCCGCGACTTCTCCGCGAAGAGGACCAGCTCCGTCCTGCCGTCGACGAGCGGGTAACTGCACGCCAGGTCGCGGTCGTTCATGACGAAGACCGAGCGGTTGTCGGCGGGCGCCTCGATGCCCCGGAAGTAGCCGAAGAGCGCCGCCCGTTCGTTGGGCCGGCTCTCCGCCTCGTTGCCGAGCAGCCCCGCCAGCCGCGAGCGGCGGCCGTCCGCCGCGACCACCAGCCGGGCCCGGCCGAGCCGGGGACCGTCCTCGTCCCGGGTGTGGAGGATCCAGCCCTCGGCGTCCTCCTCGACGTGCTCCACCCCGGTGGCCTCGACGAAGCGGACGCCGTGGCGCCGCGCGGACTCGCGGATCGCCGGGTCGAGCACCCGCCGCTCCAGGTTGAGCGCGTAGGAGTCCGGCACCTCGGGGTCGTATCCCGGCCCCGGCGTCTCGACGACGCCACCGGGCGTCACGAAGACGGCCTTGGTCGTCACCGACCAGGAGGGCTCGCGCAGGTGGGCGAGGCCCAGCGCGTTCAGCAGCGGGACGGTGTGCGGCTGCACGAAGTGGGTGCAGAGCTGCTTGTGGTACTCCTCGGGCGTCGCCTTCTTCTCGAAGACCGCCACCCGGTACCCCATGGTGGCGAAGTGGACGGCGGTGGCGCAGCCGGCGAGGCTGCCGCCCACCACCGCCACGTCCAGCGGCGCGTCGTCGTGCTCCTGGGTGCTCACGGTACGGCTCCCCAACTCTCTGTCCGGGCTGACTCGGTCGACTGCGGCGGCGCTCCGGGACGGGCGCCGCCGGGCTAGCACCCGCAGGCGGCGTCGTGGTGGCTGTGCTCCTGGCCGGCGTGCCCGTCCGTGGGGTGGCCGTCCCGCTTCCACCAGTCGAGGCCGCCGATCAGCTCCTTGACCCGGAAGCCCGCGGTCGCCAGCTTGATCGCCGTCTTGGTGGAGGCGTTGCAGCCGATGCCGTCGCAGTAGGTCACGTACAGCGGAGCCCTGGAGAGGCCGGCCAGCGAGTCCTGGGAGATCGAGCGGTGCGGGATGCTGAGCGCGCCGGGGATGTGCTCCGCCGCGTACGACTCGCTGCTCCGCCCGTCGACGACGACGAGGTCCTGGCCGGCCGCGAGCGCGTCCCGCAGGTCGGCCGAGTCGATCTCGTACGCCAGCTTGGCCTGGTAGTGGGCCAGCTGGGCGTTGTGCTCGCGGGTCTCGGCGGCGGTCTCCACCGGGACCGCGACGACGGGCTCGGCCTCCGGTCCGCCCAGGAACCGGTCGGCTATCTCGTACAGGTCGCCCAGGGTGCTGGGCGTGACGAGGGAGTCCGCGTGCTCTCCCAGGTCGACCCCGGCGTCCTCCAGGAGGGTGACCAGGACGCTGATGGTCAGGAGCGAGTCCAGACCCAGCGTGTTGAGCGGGGTGGTGTCGGGGAGCGGGGCCAGGTCCACCGGTTTGCCCAGCGCCGCGTCCAGATACTCGGCGACCTTGTCCTTGACCGTGTCGTTCACCGCTACGGGCATGTCTCCACCTCATCGATAGGCTCGGCGGCGCCGTCGGCCGACAGCGCGACGTACGGGGAGTGCGTGTGCCCGGCCGCCGCCGTGAGCCACCGGACCAGCTGCCCCTCGTCGGGTTCCGGTGCCCCGGCGGGCGTCCGGGCCAGCAGGACCGGACGCAGCGGCTCGGGCAGGTGGCCGCGCAGGTGCTCCGCGACCTCGGCGAGCGTGCCGGGCGCCTTCGGCGCGACGGCGAGGGCGACCGCGTCGCGCCCGTCGCGCCGGACGGCGGCGGCGACCGCCCGGTCGACGCCGGGACAGCCCAGGGCGGCCCGGACGACTTCGTTCAGGTGCGTGCGGCGCCCCGCCAGCCAGGTGATCCCGTCGCCGTGCCGGCGCAGCACCAGGGACCCGTCCGCGTCGTGGGCGCAGATGTCGCCGGTCCGGAACCAGCGGGTGCCGTCGGCCTCGACCACCACCCGGGCGGTCTCCTCCGGCTGGTCGAAGTAGCCGAGCATGACCTGCGGCCCGCCCACCCAGAGCTCGCCCTCCTCGCCCGCGCCGGCCTCGGTCCCGTCCCCGCGCACCAGCCGCGCCCGGACGCCCGCCAGGGGGCGGCCGACCGGCAGCGGGGCGTCACGGTCGGCGTCGGCGGGGCCGACCGCGTGGGTGAAGGCGAAGACCGTGGCCTCGGGCGGCCCGAAGGCCTGGACGATCCGGGTCCCGGGCAGCTCGCGGATCCAGGGCCGCAGCACCTCGGGCGGGCAGACCTGGGCGCCGGTCGCGACCAGCTCCAGGGCGGGCAGCTTGGCGCGGGTGATCTGCCGCCCGTCGCCGGTGATCAGGCCGAGCAGCATGGTGACCGCGATCAGGTGGGTGACGCGCTGCCGGGCGAGCACCGAGCGGATGACGGCGCCGGCCGGGAGGCTGCGGAACTGGTGGACGAAGGCGCCCACCGACAGCGGCAGCAGGGTGTCCAGGAGCGAGACGTCGAAGTGGAAGGGGGAGAGGCTCAGGACCCGGGAGTCCGGGGTGAGGCGCAGCACCTCGTTGTGGCCGGTGAAGTGGGCGCGGAGCGCGTCGGCGGAGACCTCGGCGCCCTGCGGCTCGCCCGTCGCCCCCGAGGCGAAGACGACGTACGCGGGGGAGTCGGGCCCGTGCGGCACGGTGGTGTGCGGGGCGGCGGGCGCGGCGAGGACCTCGGCGAGCCGCGCGCCGCCGAGCAGGCGGGCACCGGTGGCCGGTGGTTCCCGGTCGCCGAGGGTGACGACGGCGGCGGGCCGCAGCCGGGCGAGCAGCTCCCGCAGCCGGGGCTCGGGCTCCGCGGCGTCGAGGGCGATGTGGACGGCGCCGCGCTTCCAGATGCCCACGATAATCATGGGCATGACAGCACGTTTCTCGGCGAGGACCACGACCCGGTCGCCCGCGCCGATCCCCAGGCCTGCCAGTTCGCCCGCGACCGCCAGCGCGCCCGCCTCCAGCTCGGCGAAGGTGTGGGACGCCGATCCGTCGTCGACGGCGACGCGCTCCGGCCACTTCAGGGCCGGAGCCGCCAGCAGGTCGCCGAGGGCGGGCGGCGCGGCGGCCGCGCCGGCCGGGTCGGACGACCACGGGGGCAGCGTCGCCGGATGGGTTCGGGCTACCACGGTCGACCCCGTTCTACGAGAGGGAATGCGGTCCTGGCGATCTCGGCGACGGCCTGCCCGGCCGAGGCCAGCCGTCCGGCGTACAGGCAGAAGTCGTGCGGGAGGTCGGGGAAGTGCAGGTGCCGCGGGCCGGGCGGCCGGCCGGCCATGAGCTCCGCCCAGGCGAGCCCCTCGTCCCGCAGGACGTCGCAGCCGGCGGTCACGATCGAGCACTCCGGCAGCCGGGCGAGGTCGTCCTCGGACAGGCGCATCGGGTCGAGGGAGCGGGCGGCGAAGAAGGGGGCGAGGCGGGAGGTGAAGAGCCGCATCGCCTCGCGGTCGAGGAAGTACCCCTCGCCGTACTCCCGGTAGGAGCCGCGTTCCGTCCGCAGGTCGAGGACGGGGTAGATCAGCACGATCCGGGCGAGGGTGCCGGGCGGCAGCACGCGCAGGCACAGATGGAGGGCGAGGAGTCCGCCGACGCTGTCGCCGGCGAGGACGATCGGCCGGTCCGCCAGGGCGCGGCAGCGGGCGGCCACGTGCTCCGCGAGCCGCTCCACCGACTCCTCGACGGTGTGCTCCGGCGCCTTCAGGTAGTCGAACGCCTCCACGGGGGCCCGCAGGCCGCCCGCCAGGGTGCGTAAGAAGGGCTCGAAGACGGCGGTCGAGTAGTGGACCATCCCGCCGCCGTGGAGGTAGAGGACCCACGGGCCGTCCGGGTCCTCCACGGCGGGCCGGACGGTGAGCCCGTGCGCGTCCCGCTCCACCGCGGCGCCGTCCGACGGATCCACGGCGCCGCCGAAGCGGGCGAGCCAGCGCTCGGCGTTGGCCCGGTCGGTCGCGACCGAGCCGGTCGACCCCCGCACCCCCATGAGCCTGCGGGCGGCGGTCAGCCGGCCGAACTCGGGGTGGAGCGCCGCGACGCGGGTCTCAGGCATGGTCGTCCCCGTCGACGGGTGCGACGTCCCCGGCCGGGGTGAAGGCGAAGCGCGTGGCGCTCGACTCCCGGGCCGCGTCGGCGAGCCGCCGCATGAGCAGCTTCTCGTCCGTCTTGCCCGTCGAGGAGACCGCGGTCGCCGGGGACCAGGCGACGACGGCCGGCACCATGTACGCGGGCAGCAGCTCCGCGAGCCGCTTCTCCGCGTCCGCCACCACCGACCGGTCCGGCGCCGTCACCACCAGGGCGATCACGTCGTGGCCGAGGCGCTGGACCAGCGCGACGGCCGCCCGCTCGACACCGGGGCAGCTCAGCACGGTCTGCCGGATCTCGCCCAGGTGGATCCGGCGGCCGGCCAGCTTCACCTCGTCGTCGTTCCGGCCGCGGAAGACGATGTCGCCGTTCCCGTCGTAGCTGCACAGGTCGCCGGTGCGGTAGTAGCGGACGCCGTCCACCTCCACCACCCGCCGGGCGGTCTCCTCCGGCTGCCCGTAGTAGCCGCGCATCACCTGCTCGCCGCCGATCCACAACTCGCCGACGCGGTCGGCCTCGTGGACCGGGACCTCGGTGCCCTCGTCCACGATCCGCGCCTCCACCCCGCGCAGGGGCCGGCCGATCGGGTACGAGCTCACGCGCTCCGGGTCGACCCGCACGATCTCGTGGGCGACGCACACGATCGTCGCCTCGGTCGGGCCGTAGACGTTGATGACGCGGACCTCGGGCAGGCCGTCCTTCCAGACGTTGATGACCCCGGGGTCGCAGACCTCCGCGCCGGTCATCACCATCTCCAGGCTCGGGAAGTTCTCCCGGGTGACGTGCCGCCCGCCCTCGGTCATCATCGTCAGCAGCGTGGAGACCGCGATGAGATGGGTGATCCGCTCGCGCATGACGACCGCCCGCATCACCGCGCCGGCGTGCATGCCGCGGAACTGGTGGACGAAGGCGCCCAGCGACAGCGGCAGCAGCGTGTCCTCGATGGACACGTCGAAGTGGAAGGGCGACAGGCTGAACACCCGCGAGTCCGGGGTGAACCGGAGCACCTCGTTGTGGTTCCCGAAGTACGCGACCAGGTTGGCGACCGTGATCTCGACGCCCTTGGGCTCACCCGTGGAGCCCGAGGTGAAGATGATGTACGCCGTGGAGGCGGGCCCGTGCGGCACCGTCGCCCACTCCCGGTCCGGACCCGACAGGACCGCGTCCAGCTCGGCGCGGCCGGCCCAGACGACCCCCTCGGCCACCGGCTCGCGGTCGTCGAGGGCCAGCACGACCCGCGGGGAGAGCCGGCCGAGCAGCCCGCGCAGCCGCGGCACCGGAGCCGTGCCGTCGAGCGGCACGTAGACGGCGCCGCACTTCCAGATCGCGAGGGCCAGCACCGGCATCAGCGCGCTCTTCTCGGCGAGGACCGCCACCCGGTCGTCCGGGCGCACCCCCCGCCCGGCCAGCCAGGCCGCGAGCGTCGAGGCCCGCCGCTCCAGCTCCGCGAAGGTGAGGCCGAGCCGTCCGTCGTGCAGGGCCGGGCGGTCCGGCCCGAGCGCCACCGCGGCGCGGACGAGGTCGCCCAGCGCGGGAGCGGATCCGGCCTGGTCGGCCGGGTCGATCGACCACGGCGGCAGCGCGAGCGGCGCGGCCGGCGGTTCGGAGGTCTTCGTCACGAGACGCCACGCACCCCAACGTCGTAGTGGAAGCGGATCTTGCTCTTGGCGGCGGCGCCCATGCGCCGGTAGAAGCCGATGCCGATCTCGTTGTCCGGCGGCGTCTGCCACTCGGCCCAGCCGCACCCCTCGGCGAGCGCGAACTCCCGCAGCCGCTCCAGGAACACCCGGCCGAGCCCCAGGCCCCGGTACGCCTCCTGGAGGTACAGGCAGTCCATGTAGGCGAAGCGCTCGGCGCTCCAGGTGGCGTAGTCGGTGGTGACGGTCATGAAGCCGCAGGGCCTGCCGCCGTCCAGCGCGACCCAGCCGTGCAGGGCCGGCCGCTCCCCGAAGAACGCCGAACGCCAGCGCTCCACCTGCCCGTTCTCGTGGAACTCCGCCTTCTCGTACGCCGCGTGCTCGTGGCACAGGGCGAGCAGCGCGTCCAGGTGGTCCGGCCCGATCGGCCGGACCTCGATGTCGTGGTTCACGCCCACCGGCTCACACCCACCCCGAGAAGGTCGTCCCCAGGTACGCCTCCAGGGCGTCCCGGCCGGTACTGCCGCGCGCCAGCACGGTGTTGACCCATGCGTCGCGTTCGAACTTCACCACTTCCAGCTCCCACACGCAGGCGATCAGGTCCCGCTGGGGGAGGGGCGCGAAGGACGTCTCCCCCTCGGCGTCGACCACCGCGCCGCGCACCCAGTGCTTGAGCATGTCGGCGTCATACCACTGGCTCACCAGCAGATACGTTCCCTCAGCGCCGCGGTGCAGGATGAGGAAGCCGGCCGGATGGTCGCCCCCGGCCAGGGGCTCGTGCAGCACCGCGGCCGCGTGCCGCTCCAGCCAGTCCGGCTTCGGCGGCTCGCCGGACCGCTCGGGGTCCGCGAACATCGCGTACGCCTTCAGCGTCCGGCCGTTCGCCCGGACCGGGGGGAGCGCCTTCACCAGGCGCGGTGTGTAGGTCAGTGGATTCATCCGGCGCCGTTCCCCACGCGCGGGGACTGCTCCTGGTCGGACACTGGCTCTTCGCCTCCGGACTGTCGTGGGGCCACCTGTGCGGAAGTTCCTTGAACAACGGAAGTGCCTTGGACGACGGGAAGAACTCATGCGAGCCGCATATGCCTTGTCCGTTCCGGACGGCGGCTCAAAACATCTGGCTGATCCTCATATATGGCGCTAGATCGGTTCATTGGGCCGGTGCCGAGTAAGATCATAGAGATTGAGGGGGCAACGCGAAAGCCCCCTCTGACCTGGTCATTTGCATGACACCTCATCAACTTGACAAAGAATCCCGTGACATCCGGGATCGGCCGCAGACCAAGGTAGCGCCAAGCGGAGAACACCGTCACTCATCCGCCGAAAGGTTCACTATCCCCCCGGTGGCCCCCATTCACGGGCGGTTCACTCGTCCGACCGCGACGATGCGTGGCGCGATCCCGCCTTTCGCGGAACCGTTCCGACCGGTATTCATTCGGTGTTCGGACCGGCGGAACTCCGGTCTCGTACCATCCGCCACGTTCGACGGCGTCACACCTGAAGGGGAACGCATGCGATTCCAGCCACTGACGAGGGCCCGATCCTCCTTCGTCGCGACCTTCGGCGGACTCCCGTCCGGCTTCTGGTGGCTCTGGACCGCTCAGCTCATCAACCGCGCCTGTGGCTTCGTGATGCCCCTGCTCGCCTTCTACATCACCGAGGAGCTCGACCGCAGCGCCGCCTTCGCCGGCACCGTCGTGGCCGGCATCGGCGTGGGCTCGCTCGTGGCCGGTCCCTTCGGAGGCGCCCTCGGCGACCGCTTCGGCCACAAGCCCACCCTCGTCGGCGCGCTCGGCGCCACGTCGGTGAGCATGATCGCCCTCGCCTACGCCCGCTCGCCGTGGGCCCTGCTCGTCGGCGCGTTCGTCGTCGGCGTGACGAACAACGCGACCCGGCCCGCCCACAACGCGCTCATCGCCGACGTCATCCCGGGCAAGGACCAGGTCCGCGCCTACTCGCTCAACTTCTGGGCCATCAACGTCGGTTACTCGATCGCGATGCTCTCCGTCGGCCTCGTCTCGCTCACCGGCTACACCGCGCTCTTCTGGCTCAACGGCGCCACCACCCTGATGGGCGCCGTGATGATCGCGACCCGCGTCCCCGGCCGCGCCGGGACGACCGCGCCCACCGGGGCCGAGGAGTCGGAGGGCTTCGGCGCCGTGCTGCGCGACCGCAGCTTCGTCGCCTTCGTCGGAGCCCAGTTCCTCGTCCTCACGATCCTCCTCCAGTCCGAGAGCGGCCTGCCCATCGCGATGGGCCAGGACGGCTTCTCGCCGAGCACCTACGGCCAGGTGGCCGCGCTCAACGGCATCGTGATCGTCGCCGTGCAGCTGCCGCTCACCCGCCTCTACAAGCGCTTCCCCGAATCCTGGGTGCTGGCCGGCTCGTCGGCGCTCATCGGCGTCGGCTACTCCGTGCTCCTCTTCGGCCACACCGCCTGGATCTACGCGGCCTCGATCGTCGTCTGGACCCTGGGCGAGATCGGCAACACCCCCACCAGCTTCGCGCTCGTCGCCCGGATCTCCCCGGCCCACCTGCGCGGCCGCTACCAGGGCCTCTACCAGGTCGCCTGGACCGGCTCCGCCGTCGTCGCGCCGCTCGTCGGCGGCTGGGTGATCCACACCTGGGGCGCCGCGCCCCTCTGGGCCGGCTGCCTCGCCGTCGCCGTGGCCGCCGCCGGCGCCCAGCTCGTCATCGGCAAACACCTCACCCGCCGCGCCGCCGCCGCGGAAGCGGCCGACCGTCCGGAACCCGCCAAGGCGGCCCCCGCCTCCGAGGCGGGCTGACCTCCCGCGGCACCACCCGCCGCCGGGGCGAACCCGCCGGACCCGCCCCGGCGGCGGTACGAACCCCCTGGCGTTGGGGGCCGGGTCCGCCCCGGCGGCGAGGACGGCCCGACCCGCCGCCGGGCGACGGATCCGCCCCGGAAGGAACTCTTCCGCCCGCGCGGCCGTCGTTCCCTCCAGAAGCGGTGACCCATCGTGCGCGACCCGAGCGAGGTGCCATGCGGACGAACGACCCGACCGGACACGACCCGATCGAGCACGACCCGAACCGGCCCGACCCGGCCGGGTCCGATCCGGACAAGCTGGAGACGACGCTGCCCGACGGCCGGCGGATGACGCTCTCCCTCCCCGCCGGCGGCACCGGCTGGGCGGCCGACGGCGTCGCGGCCCTCCGCCCGGTGCGCCCCACCCACACCGGCCGCGGCGAGGAGCCGCCCGCCCTGCCCGAAGGACCCGCCCTCCCCCTGGAGGTGGCCCTCCTGGGCTTCGCCCTGTAGGCGCCGCGCGAGGGGCCGCCCGGGCGCGCACGAGGGGCCGCCCGGGGCGGGGACGCAGCGGGTGCCGTCCCCGCCCCGGCGTGGTGTGCTGGTGGGGAGGGGCGGACCGTCGCCCCACGAGGAGGAAGGGTCATGGCGATCCTCGTCCACGCCGTCCTCGACGGAGTCGGCACGGACCAGTACGACGCGCTCAACGCCGAGCTCCAGACCACCCCGGAGATCTTCGACGGCTGCCTCGCCCACGCGTGCGTGGGCACCGACGACGGCCTGGAGATCTTCGACCTCTGGGCGAGCGAAGAGCAGATGAACGCCTTCGTGGAGAAGATGATGCCGGTCGCCGCCGGCCTCGGCTGGCGGGACCGGTCGAGGCCCCGCGTGCTGGCCGTCCACCACCACTGGGTGCCGGGCGCCGACGGCTGACCGGGCCCCGCCCCACCGGACCGGGGCGCGCCGACGCCTCCGGCGGCACCGTCCCGGGCGCCGGTGCGCCCGGAGGTGTGGCCGGACCGCCGCGCCGACCGGGTCCCGGCCGCGGCGCGGGTTACGGTCGCCGGTATGGCCGGTGATCGACGCGGGTGGCTGCGGTGTCTGCTCGGCGGAGCGGTGTTCGTGGTGTGCATGGCCGGCACCACGCTCCCGACCCCGCTCTACCCCCTCTACCAGGAGGAGTTCGGCTTCTCCGAACTGACCGTCACGGTGGTCTACGCCGTGTACGCCTTCGGCGTCATCGGGGTGCTCCTCCTCGCGGGCAACGCCTCCGACACCATCGGCAGACGCCCGACCCTGCTCTGGGGACTCGCCTTCGCGGCGGCGAGCGCGGTCTGCTTCCTCTGCGCCGACGCGCTGGGCTGGCTGTACGCGGGCAGGCTGCTGTCCGGCCTCTCCGCGGGACTGTTCACCGGCGCCGCCACCGCCTACGTCATGGAGCTCGCCCCGCCGGGCAACGCCGCCCGCGCCACCCTCGTGGCCACCGCCGCCAACATGGGCGGCCTCGGCTGCGGCCCCCTCCTGGCGGGCCTCCTCGCCGAGTACGCCCCCGAGCCGCTGCTGCTGCCCTTCGCCGTGCACCTCGCGCTCGTCGCCGTCTCGGCCCTGGTCCTCCGGTGGCTGCCCGAGACGGTGGCCGACCGGCGGCCCCTCGGCGCCGTCCGCCCCCGCAGACCCGCCCTGCCGGCCCGGGTGCGGGCGGTCTTCGTGCCGGCGGCCGTCGCCTCCTTCGTGGGCTTCGCCCTCTTCGGCGTCTTCACCTCCGTCAGCCCCGCCTTCCTCGCCCGCTACCTCCACGTCGACAACCACGCCGTCAGCGGCCTCGTCGTCGCCCTCGCCTTCTTCGCCTCCACCGCCGGGCAGGTCGCGGCCGGCCGCGTCGGCGCCACCCGCTCCCTGCCGCTGGGGTGCGCCGTCCTCTTCGCCGGGCTCGTCCTGCTCGCCCTGGCCCTCGCCACCGACCACCTGGTCTTCATCGTCCTCGCCGCCCTCGTCGGCGGCACCGGACAGGGCCTCGCCTTCCGGGCCGCGCTCTCCGCCGTCGCCGGGGCCTCTCCCCCCGACCAGCGGGCCGCCGTCATCTCGTCCCTCTTCGTGGTCGCGTACACCGGCATCTCGATCCCGGTCATCGGCGTGGGCCTGCTGGCCGACCCCCTCGGCCTGGAGGGCGCGGGCCTGGTCTTCATCGCCTGCATGCTGGTCCTGGTCGCCTCCGCCGCCGCGTACCTGCTGCGGCGCACCGGCGCGGGGGCCGGCACCGGCCCCACGCCGTGAGAGCGGCCCCGCGCCCGCCGAGGCCGCCCCGCGCGCCGAGGGGCCTCCCGGCCCCTACCGCCGGCCCCACACCGTGAGCATCCCGGCCGACAGCGCCGCGCACTCCTCCGACTCCAGGTAGCGCACCGCCCCGTCCAGGGCCGCGTCGTCCACGAGCCCCGTGGAGACCATCGCCGCCCGGCTCCGCTCCCAGGTGTCCGCCCAGAACCGGCTGATCGGACTGCCCGGCACCAGGGGCGGCACGTGGACCTCGGCGCCCACCCGCCGCAGCCCCGCCGCGCGCAGCAGGGCCGGATAGGAGGGCACCCAGGAGACGTCCGTGCCGATGGTGTCCCGCAGCCCCCGCCACATCGCCCGCATCGCGACCGCGTACGGCGTCCCGGGCGCCGTCCCGCCCGTCAGGTCCACGGCGTCGCTCAGCACCAGCACCCCGCCCGGCTCCACCAGCCCGGCCAGCCGGGCCACCACGCGCTCCGGCTCCGGCAGGTGCATCAGCACGAACCGCGCGTGCACCAGCCGGAAGCGGCCCGGGTCGAAGCCGGGGGCGGTGACGTCGGCCTCCAGCAGGTCGAGCCCCGCCACGGGCCGCGCGGCGAGGAAGCGGACGTCCCGGTCGACGGCGAGCACGCCCGCCACCCCGGCCTCCTCGACGAGCCGGCGCGACACCGTCCCCGTACCCGCCCCCACGTCCAGGCACCGCCATCCCGGTCCGACGCCGAGCGCCCTCAGCCGGGCCATCGTGACGTCGTCGTAGGCGAGCGCCCCGAAGTCGATCCGCTCGCCCTCCCCGGCCTCCTCGGGCCGGAACACGGCCTCGCCGTACCGGGGGCGCGCCGGCGGCGGCCCGGCGGCCGCGTCCTGATCGCGGGGTTCCATGGCGAGGTCCCTTCACGCGGAGGCGAGGACGGGAACGGCGCCCACCCCGGAGCGCCACCGTCCCGTCGATCGTCCACCCCGGCGCCCCCGCCCGCATCCGGGCCGCCGGGAGCGGCCCGGCGACGCGTCCGGGCCGCTCCCGGCCTCCGCCGGCCCGCTCACGCGGGGGCGACGGGCGCTCCCTCCAGGTGGACCAGGCGGACCCGATGGGACTCGCGGGCCAGTTCGTGCCCGCGCCCGTCGGTCAGCCTGCCGGTCACCCGGTACAGGCCGCAGTGCGTCCGGCCGACGGGCATCCGCTCCGGCGGGAGCCGCACCTCGTAGGGCCCGCCGCGGCGGAAGCCGCCGAGCAGGGTCCGGGTGGCGGCCAGGACCAGGCCGTCCCGGGCGCGCTCCGCCTCGAAGGCCAGCCCGTCGACCTCCCGCTCCAGCCGGAAGGTCAGCCCCACGCTCACCACCGAGCCCTCCGCGAGGAGCAGCGGGGCGGTGTCCGCCGATCCGCCGCCCAGGGCCACCCTGAGGCGGCCCCGCCCGTCCGTGTGCAGCGACACGTCCAGGAGGCGGAAGCCGGAGCCGGAGGCGCCCATGACGACACGCCCGCGCCTACATGGGGCCGGTGTACGGAGGGCCGCCCCGCCGCATGTCCTCGGACGGGGGCGTCACCAGGCCGTGCGGGGGCACGTCGTCGGACGGCGCCGCCGGGTCGGCGGGCGGGCGGGCGTCCGCGCTGTCCCCGGGACGGAGCCGGCCGCGCCAGCCGCCGCTCGCCCGGTCGCGGTCCTCGATGAAGTCCTTGAAGCGGTGGAGGTCGCCCTCGATCCTGTTCTCCACCACCCCCATCGCCTTCGCCGCCTTGTCCATCACCCCGGTGGGCTCCACCTCCATGGCGAGGCGCACGCGGGTGTGCGCGTCGTCGACGCGCTCGAAGGTGACGACGCCCTCGTGCTTCACGTCCCCGCCGACCGTCCGCCAGGCGATGCGCTGGTCGGGCAGCTGGTCGACGATCTCGGTGTCGAACTCGCGGGTCGCGCCCGCGACCTTGGTCCGCCAGTGGCAGTGCCGGTCGTCGAGCTGCCGGACCTCCTCGACCCCGTCCATGAAGCGGGGGAACTCCTCGAACTGCGTCCACTGGTCGTAGACCTCGCGCAGCGGGGCCTCCACCTCGATCGTGTCGTGCACCATCTCGGTCATCTCCCTGTCCGTCCGGAATGTCCGTCGGGGCGCGGCTACCCGCGCCTCCGCTCCGCAACCGCGATCCGGGCGCCGCGGGCCCCGGACGGCCCCGGAGGCCGCCCGCACCGGCCCGCGCGGTTCAGCCGCGCGATCCCGGGCAGGCGCAGCGTGCCGGGGAAGCGCCCGGCGTCCACCGCCCGCCCGGGAGGCGAGATGACCCGCACCCCGACCCCGCGCCCCGCCCCGGACCGCCGGGGCGCCGCGCTCTTCGACGTCGACGGCACCCTCGTCGACACCACCTTCCTGCACACCCTCGCCTGGTGGCAGGCGCTGCGGCAGCACGGCCACACGGTGCCGATGGCCCGGATCCACCGGGCCATCGGCATGGGCGCCGACCGCCTGCTCGACGCCGTCCTCGGCCCCGGCCGCCGACCCGGCGAGGACGACGCCCTGGCCGGCGCCCACGGCACGCTCTACGCCAGCTGGTACGACACCCTCGTCCCCTTCGACGGCGCCGCGGAGCTGCTCCGCGCCACCGCCGCCCGCGGCTGGCGGATCGTGCTGGCCAGCTCCGCGTCGGCCGAGGAGGTCGCCGCCGTGCGCGCCCGGCTCGGCGCCGACGACGTCATCGACGCGGCGACGACGAGCGCCGACGTCTCCGCCACGAAGCCCGCCCCCGACCTGGTGCGGGCCGCCCTGGAGAAGGTCGGCGCCGCGCCGGAGGAGGCCGTTCTCGTCGGCGACACGGTGTGGGACGTCGAGGCCGCGGGCCGCGCCGGCGTGCCGTGCGTCGGCCTCCTCACCGGCGGCTGGACCCGCCGCGAGCTGGAGGACGCCGGGGCGGTCCTCGTCCACGACGACCCCCTGACCCTCCTCCGGCACCTCGACACCGGCCCCCTGGCCCGCCCCCCGCGCCCACCGGCCCACCACGGCCGAGCCCCCACCGAGGAGGAGGCATGAACCTCATCGCCCGCACCGCCGACACCCGCGACGAGGGCACCGGCACGACCCCGCTGCCCCCCGACCACACCCAGGCCATCCTGGAGGTCACCAAGGAGGTCGGCGCCGTCCTGAAGGCCTCCGGCTGCCCGTTCGCCCTCGTCGGCAGTGTCGCCGCGTACGCGTACGGCATCCCGGTCCGGCTCCAGCACGACACCGACTTCGCCCTGCGCGCGGAGGACTCCGAGACCGTCGTCCGGCTGCTGCGCGGACGCGGCATCCAGATCGTGGAACCGCCCGAGGACTGGCTCGTCAAGGCCCGCAGCGGGGGCGAGCACATCGACCTGATCTTCGCCCTCGCCGGGCGGGCCGTCACCAAGGAGCTCCTCGACCGCGCCTGGACCCTCCCCGTCGACTCCGTCCACCTGCCGGTGATCGACCCCACCGACCTGATGACCGGGCGGCTGGCGGCGCTCTCCGAGCACCACTGCGACTACGGCGCCCTGCTGCCGGTCGCGCGCGGTCTGCGCGAACGCGTCGACTGGGACCGCGTGGCGGAGGAGACCCGCGACCGGCCCATGGCGGTCGCCTTCCTGTACCTGCTCCGCCTCCTGGACGTGCTCCCGTCCGACCCGGACGCCGGAGAGGGGGCGGACCGCCGTGACTGACCGCCCTGAGCCGTACGAGGAGGAGTACCGCATCGCCCTGCTGCGGGAGCGGCTGGCCCGGGGCGGCCAGGCCGAGCTCGGGGTCCGGGTGGAGCGGCGGGGCGGCGGCGTGCTGCTCACCGGGACCGTCCCCAACGCGACCCGCCGCGAGGAGATCCTGGACCTCGCCCGCGACACGCTTCCCGGCCTCACGGTCCGCACCGAGGTGGCCCTCGCCGGCCGGGACGCCCCCGACCACGGGGAGGAGCTGCCATGACGCTCCTCGGCCCGGACCGGACCGGGCGGCCCGTCGTCCGCGTCGCCGCGGTCGGCGACATCCACCTCGGCGAGGACTGCGCGGGCCTCCTCCGCCCCGCCTTCGAGACGCTCCCCGGCTGCGCCGACCTGCTGCTGCTCGCGGGCGACCTGACCCGGCACGGCACGGCCGCCGAGGCACGGGTGGTGGCCGCGGAGGTCGCGTCGATCGGGGTGCCCGTCGTCGCGGTCCTCGGCAACCACGACCACCACGCGGACGAGCCGGAGGAGGTCGTCCGGGTCCTCCGCGACGCGGGGGTGCGGGTCCTGGAGGGCGAGAGCACCGTCCTGCCGGTCGCCGGCCACAAGGTCGGCGTCGCCGGGGTGAAGGGGTTCTGCGGGGGGTTCGTCGGGCGCAGCGCGGGAGAGTTCGGCGAACCGGAGATGAAGGCCTTCGTGCGGACGGCCCGGCGGAGCGCCGACCGCCTGGCCGGGGCCCTGGCCGAGCTGGAGGCGCACGGCTGCGCCGTCCGCATCGCGCTCACGCACTTCTCCCCGGTGCCCGACACCCTCGCGGGCGAACCGCCGGAGATCTACCCCTTCCTGGGCAGCTACCTCCTCGCGGAGGCCATCGACGCGCAGGGCGCCGACCTCGCCGTCCACGGCCACGCGCACCTCGGCACCGAGCACGGCATGACGGCCGGCGGCGTCCGCGTGCGCAACGTCGCCCAACCGGTGATCGACCACGCCTTCGCCCTCTACCGCCTCCCCCTCGACGGCCGCTCCGCCCACCCGTCCGAGGCCTCGGCGCCCGCCCCCGTCCCGGCCCGCTACGGCCTCGGCTGACACCGCGCGGCCAGGCCGCGCGCCGGAAGGCGGCCCCGTCTCCCGGGGCCGCCTTCCGCACGCCGGTCCGCGGGGGGCGCGCCGTCAGGCCGCCTCCGCGCTGGGCACGTCGAGCGGGCTGCGGGGGGCGTGGTGCCGCTCCTCGGCCATGCGCTCGCCCAGTTCGAGGAGCCGCTTGCGGCCCATCGCCTTGCGGACCTCGGGGAACCAGTCGCTCTCCTCCTCCTCGACGTGGTGCCGGACGTTCTCCATCAGCACCGCCATCTTGGCGTCGAAGCGCTCGTCCTCCGGGTCGAGCCCGTCCAGCTCCGACAGCATCCACAGCACGGCGTGGTGCTCCTCGACGCTCTCCAGGACGTGGTCCCGGGTGTCCGGCGCCGCCTCCCGGGCGGCGGGGTAGAAGACCCGTTCCTCGATCCAGGCGTGCGCGGTCAGTTCCCGGATGACGTCGTCGGCGAGCTCCCGCTTGCGGCGGTGGTCGCCGTCGTCCGCGCGCTCGAACTCCTTGAAGAGCTTCTCCACGGCCTTGTGGTCCTCGCGGAGCATCACGATCCCGTCCATGGGTCCCTCCTTGGGGGTGTCCTGCCCGGCCCGCGGCCGGCCCTGCGGAGCGAGTGCCCCGTCCGGCCCGGTTCAGCCCTCGACGCCGGTCGAGGCGTGCGCCGAGCCGACCGGCTTGGACTCGGGGGAGCCGCGCTGGCGGAGGTAGACGGAGAGGACGGCCATCGCGGCCACGGCGAGGAGTTCGGACTGCCAGTTCTGCAGCGAGCGGCTCCAGAAGTCCGCCGAGAGGAGGTACGCGCCCCAGCCGATCGGCTCCTGGAGCTGCCGCAGCCGCTCGCCGTCGTAGGCCGCGGCCCCGGCCACCGACTGGGCGAACCACGACAGGACGAAGAAGGCGGCCATGGTCAGGCCCAGCGACCGCGAGTAGAGGGACTGCCGCCAGTCCTTCGTCCCGGCCCAGGAGGGCGAGTCGGACCGGGCGTGCTCGCCCATCCGCTGGTCCCGCTCGCTCTCGGTCCCCACCCGGTCCAGCGGCTTCGACTCCGGGGAGCCGCGCTGGAGGAGGTAGACGGTGCCGTACACGTACAGGAAGAACTGGAGGAACTCCGACTGCCAGTTCTCCGTGACGTCCACGGCGAAGTCGGAGGAGGCGAGGTAGGCGCCGAGGCCGACCTGCCGGAGCCCGGCCAGGGCCAGCTGTTCGTTGAACTCGGCGCGCCCGGCGACCGCCTGGGCGGCGAGGACGACGAGGAAGGCCCCGCCGAAGACGAGGGTGAGGCTGTTGGAGCGCCAGAACCCGGTGCGGTCGCGCGCGCCCGTCACCGGTGCATCGCCCCGATCACCGTGAAGTACGCGAGACCGCCGAGGATCGTCACCACGCAGCCGAGGAAGAGGCCCCGCACGCCGTCAGCCCCCCTTCACCGAGCAGCGGTACGGCTCGTCGCCGCCCTGGGGCTCGCAGCCGGCCGCCGTCACCCGCCACCCCTCGTCGAACCGCGACAGGAACAGCGTGTCGCCCGTCATCCGCACCAGTGCCTCGTTCCCGTAGACGTCCGTCCCGCGCGGCTGCCCCGCGACCGGCGGTCCGGCCTCCCACAGCGCCGTCCGGCACGGGATCCGGCCGTCGTCCTCGATCTCCTCGCGGGTCGCGGGGGCGAGCAGCGCGCAGGCGGCGCGGTGGTCCCCGGCGGCGAGCGCGGCGGCGAAGCGCCGGCCGGCGTCGGTCGCGCCGTCGACGCGGGCCGCGGAGGCCCCGCAGCCGGACACGAGGAGGGCGCACAGCAGGGCGTGCGGGAGGCCGCCCGACAGGCGTCGGCCGGTTCTTCCCGCACGTGTCCTGGAGGCCGCCGTCATGGGCCCACCCTGCCCGCACCGGGCCGGTGGCCCCGGCACGCGGGGCCGCGCCCGGCGGCGGCTTCACCCGATCGCGCCGCCGCTGCCGTCGCTCCCTCCGGTGCCCCCGCTTCCTCCGGCGCCCCGTCCGCGGCGCCGGAGGGCGACCGCTCGGGGCGGCCCGTCTCCTCCGAGCCCGCTCAGTGCGCCGCGGCGCCGAACTCGGCGTGCTGCGTGCGGAGGGCGAAGTCCACGTCGCCCGGCGGGGGCCGGCCCAGGGAGCCGCGCCGGGCCATGGACCTGGCCTCCCGCATCAGCGTCCTGAACTCCTCGTCGGTGAGCCGGTGCCGTCCGCCGTGGTCCTGGTGGCCCGCGCCGCCGTGTGTTCGCACGATCCTCGCCGCCTTCCGTCCCCCGGAGGTTCTCGTGGGGGCGTCTACCCGCCCCGGGCGGGAACAGCCGGGCCGGACGCCGGACGTCCGGAGCGTGCGGGGGACGGGAGGTCCGAGGCGGTCCTCAGGCGGACGGTTCGTTCCGGAGCCAGACGTAGGCCACCGGCTGGGCGGCGTTCCAGGCCGCCGCCGTCCCCGCGTCGACCCGCCCGAAGCCGGCCCCCTCGTAGCAGCGCAGGGCCCCCGCGTTGTTGGGGTGGACGCGCAGGAACACCTCCGCGAAGCCGGCCGCCCGCGCCTCGGCGAGCAGCAGCCGGACGAGGGCGCGGCCCAGGCCGCGGCCGCGCGCGTCCGGCGCGACGACGATGCGGGCCAGTTCGGCCTCGTCCTCCTCGTGGTCGTGCCAGACCTCCCCGTAGCCGAGGAGCTCCGTCCCGTCGGTCAGGACGTACGCGTGGCTGTCCGGGTCCCGGCTCCACCCGGCGACTGTCTCCGCGGGCACCGGGTGGCCGCGGTGCCCGCACCAGTGGAGCGCCTCGGTGGCGGAGGCGGGCCAGCGGGCGACGGCGGCGGCGTGGCCGGGGGCGCAGGGGAGGAGGTCCATGCCGGTTCCTGTCGGGAGGGGAGGGCTGTCGGGCCGAGGGTACGCGGCGCCGGTGGATCATGGACTTGCGGCGGCGCGGACCGTCGCCCACAATGGTTGAAAGTCGAACTAAAAGAGGAGGGGTCGGAGATGGGCGACACGAAGGTCGAGATCCTCACGCCCCGGGACGTCCCGCTGGGCGGCCCGCGCGCCATGACCGTCCGTCGCACGCTGCCCCAGCGGGCCCGCACCCTGATCGGCGCCTGGTGCTTCGCCGACCACTACGGCCCCGACCCGGTCGCCGCCTCCGGCGGCATGGACGTCGCGCCCCACCCCCACATCGGGCTCCAGACCGTCAGCTGGCTGTTCAGCGGCGAGATCGAGCACCGCGACAGCCTCGGCAGCCACGCCGCCGTGCGCCCCGGCGAGATCAACCTCATGACGGGCGGCCACGGCATCGCCCACTCCGAGGTCTCCACCCCCGACACCACCGTGCTGCACGGCGTGCAGCTCTGGGTCGCGCTCCCCGACGCCCACCGCGACACCCCGCGCGACTTCACCCACCACGCCCCCCGCCCGGTGCGCGTCGACGGCGCCGAACTCCGCGTCTTCCTCGGCACCCTGGCCGGCGACACCTCCCCGGTCCCCGCCTTCACCCCGCTCCTCGGCGCCGAGGTCCTCCTCGACCCCGGGGCCACCGTGACCCTCGCGGTGGACCCGGAGTTCGAGCACGGCCTCCTCGTCGACGAGGGCGACGTCACCCTGGAGGGCACCGCGCTGCGCCCCGCCGAACTCGGCTACACCGCTCCCGGCCGCGCCGCCCTCACCCTCGCCAACACCTCCCCGCACCGGGCCCGCGCGGTCCTCCTCGGCGGCCCGCCCTTCGGCGAGGAGATCGTCATGTGGTGGAACTTCATCGCCCGCACCGACGCCGAGATCCGGCGGGCCAGGGAGGACTGGGCCGCCGCCTCCGACCGCTTCGGCGCCGTCGCCGGCTACCCCGGCGACCGCCTCCCGGCCCCCGAACTCCCCACCACCCCGCTCAAGCCCCGCCGCAACCCGGGCTGACCGGAGCGCGGACGCGCCGGACCGGCGCCACCTCCCCACGAGGTGGCGCCGGCCCGGTCACGCCCTCCGCCCGGGGGCGGAGGTCACCCCCTCACCTCCCGGACCACGCGTTGCGGATCGACACCGTCGACGTGTTGCCCTGCCGGTCCGTGACCTCGGCGAAGAGCGAGATGCCGCCGCCCCTCACCGGGTTGCGCACGGTGATCCGGCCGTCGACGACCGGCACGGAGAGCCAGGTCTTCCCCTCGTCGTGACTGACCTTGACGGAGAGCGACGCGAGGTTGCCGCCGGCCGCCGAACCCTGCACCGTCACCGGGACGGTGACCCGCGCCCGCGCCGGGGCCAGGGTGGCGAGGTCGACGGGGGCCGCGAAGCGGACCGTGGACACCGGGAGCGACGTCGTCGCCGCCACCTGCCGTGAGCGGAACGCGAACGAGGTCTCGACCCGGGTCGACGCCCCGCCGACCTCCGCCGGCCGCTCGACCGAGGTCACCAGCCGGTACGCGGCGTCGGAGCCGTCCACGGCGAAGGGCTCCCCACCGCTCAGCGGATCGGTGTTCGACGCGACCCGGACGCCGTCGCGGTAGAGCGTCGTCGTCGCCGAGGAGTGGCGGGAGGCGCCCGTGTGGCCCCGGCCGTCGGCCAGCAGCGGCACGGCGCCGACGAGCCGCTGCTCGCCCGTCGCCGGGTCCGGCGCGGTGCGGAACACGCCCGTGCCCTCGCCCAGGAGCGGGCCGAGGACACCGGTGTTGAACCTCTCCCGGTACGTCCGGCCGGCCTCGTACCGCTTCGGCGCGGCCATCTCGTAGCCGCCCTCGAAGGCGGGGTACCCCCACTCGTCCGGCGCGCCCAGCTGGTTGTAGCGGGTGAGCCAGCGCACGCCGTCGGCGGTCGAGACGTGGAAGGTGCGGACGCCCGGCGCGGCCTGCCGGGCGGAGAAGCCGTTGCCCTCGGGGGCTCCGGGCAGGTGCGCGTAGGGCGAGGCGAGCGCCGTCTTGCCGGGCGCGGAGGCGCCGAGGCCGACCTTCAGGGTGGCGAACCCGTCCGCCTTCACGTGCCGGGCGTAGCCGGTGGCGACGGTCGCCGTCTTCCCGCCGAAGGCCACCGCGTACTGGGTCGTGGCGTCCTTCAGGAAGTGCGCGTCCCAGGTCTGCAGGAGCGACCCGTCGGTGACGGCGGGCCCTTGGTGGGCGGTGCGGAAGCCGGTGAAGCCCCGCAGGACCCAGCCGTTGCCGACCCGGCCGATCTCCGTGTCCCGCTCGTAGTACGTGCCCGCGTAGTCCGCCCGGTCGATCCCCGGCACGGTCAGCTCCACCGGCCGGGTCGTGCGCGCGTCGACGGTGACGGTGGTGTCGCGGGAGACGTCCAGACGGGGCTGGGCGATCCAGTCGGTGCCCCTGGCGTAGTCCGAAGGGTCCTCGTAGACGGCCGTGTTGAGGGTGTACGAGCCCTTGGGGACGCGGAGCGTGTGGCTGCCGGGCTCGTCGTCGATCCGGGACTGGTGGCCGGCGGCCGGGCCGCCGACACCGGTCAGCGTGGTGGCGAAGTGCGCGGCGTCGCCGCCGTCGCGGCCGAGCGTGCGGACGGTGAGGTCGTAGGACTCCGCCTCCCGCACGGCGACGGCGGCGGTCCGCACGGGCCCGCCCCCGCCGGAGGCGGTGACGTAGCCCGAGTAGGCGCCGTCGGCGTCGCCGAGACGCGTGTCGGCGACGAGGCCGACGGCCGCCGTGCCGCCGGCCGGCACGGTCACCCGGGGGGCGCCGAGGGCGAAGAAGCCCGCCGGGGCCGGCCGGCCGGGTCCAGGCCCGACACCGACAGGTCGAGGGTGACGTCGGCGGTTCCGAGGTTGCGGTAGACGACCTGCCGGGTGACCGGCGCGTCGTCGGCGTGCGGCCACGGGGCCGTGCCGAAGTCCAGCGACCCCGGCTCGGCGATCACGGTCTGGTCGAGCGCCCGGTCGGCCCGGACCCGGCCCGCGCCCTGCTGGAAGGCGGTGAGCCCGGCGCCGCCCTCGGCGGAGCCGGTCAGCGCGCCCTTGAGCTCGGCGGCCGTCCACTCCGGGTGCCGCTGCTTGAGGAGCGCGGCCGCGCCCGCCACGTGCGGGGTGGCCATGGAGGTGCCGTCGATCCGGAGGTAGCCGGGGGCCGGGTGCGGGGTGCCGGGGCGCGTGTCGATCGCGCTGCCGGGGGCCGCGGCCGCCGTGATGGCGACGCCGGGCGCGGTCACGTCCGGCTTCACGGCGCCGTCGCCGAGGCGCGGACCGGTGCCGGAGAAGGGGGCGAGCCGGTCCTCGTGGTCGACGGCGCCGACGGTCAGCGCGGCGTCCGCGCTGCCCGGGGAGCCGATGCTCGACGGGCCGGACTCGCCCTCGTTGCCCGCCGCGACGGCGAAGAGGACGCCCTTCTCCGCCGTGAGCCGGTCGATCGCCGCCTCCAGCGGGTCGACGCCGGGGCTGTCGGCGCCGCCGAGGCTGAGGTTGACCACGTCGGCGCCCTCGGCGGCCGCCCACTCCATGCCCGCGAGGACGGCGGAGTCGTCGCCGTACCCCTCGTCGTCGAGCACCTTCCCGCTGATCAGCTCGGCACCGGACGCCACGCCCTTGTACCGGCCGCCGGACGCGGCGCCGGTGCCGGCGGCGATCGAGGCGACGTGGGTGCCGTGGCCGACGCGGTCCACCGCGTCGGGGGAGGCGGAGAAGTTCCGCTCGCCGACCACCCGGGTCCTGAGGTCGGCGTGGGTGCGGTCGACGCCGGTGTCGAGGACGGCGATCCGCACGCCGGTGCCGTCGTAGCCGGCCTCCCAGGCCTTGTCGGCGCCGATCTGCCGGACGCTGCGGTCGAGGCTCGCGCCCCGGACCCCGTCCAGCCACACCGCGGCGATGCCGGTGGCGGCGGTCCGCGCGCCGCTCGCCCGCCGGTCCGTCAGGGCCTCCCACACCCGGGTCAGGTCGTCCCGGGAGGCGAGCAGGGCGTCGGCCCCGAGGGTCGGGAAGGTCCGGCGCAGCTCGGTGTCGCCGGCCGAGCGGACCCGGTCCCGCGCGGCACCGGCACCCCCCTCGTACCGGACGATCAGCTTCAGCCCGGAGCGGTGGCTCGCCCGCAGCCGGGGGTCGGTGAGCACGGAGAGGTCGAAGAGCCGCTGGTCGAGCCGCCCGTCGGCGATCAGGGGCCCGGCGTCGGCGGGCACCACCAGGGTGCGGTCGCCGGTGCGCCGCACCTCGACGGGTATGCGTTCGCGGCCGGGGGCCGCCTCGAACCGCACCATGCGGCCCTCGGCGTCCACGACCACGTGGTCGCCGGTGACGAGCGGGATCCGCTGGTCGCCGCCGAGCCGGGCGTGCTGCGGGGCGGAGGCGGGCGGGGTGGTCAGGGTGATCGCGGTGGCCGGGCCGGTCGTGCCCGCCACGAGGGCCACCGAGGTGGCCGCCGCGATCGTCAGGGCGCGTGCTTTCCGCACGTGTGCGCGCAAGTCTCCCCCAGGAGCTAGGGACGAGGTGGAGTGGTGTTTCCGGCCGGCGGCGCTGACGGCGCCCGCGGCCGGTCAGCGCAGTATGGGAGGTCACGGGGGTGTGATCAACGCCGGTGGGGGAGCGCGGGGTTGGCGCCCGTGGTTTCCGGCCACGCCGGGGGACGCGAGTTCGATGGGGCCGCGACGGGCGTGTGACGGGTCCGTGACACCCGTGCGATGCCCGTGCGACAGCGGCGTCCGCGGGGGCCCCGGAGGCCAGGTGCCGCGGTCTTTTCCCCTCCGGCGCGCGGGCGACCGGAGGGGTGCTCTCCGATTGGCCGTAATCGAGCCGGGGGAGTCTGGTCCCGTCGGGGCCGTTGACGTCTCCGCGCTCCGGCCGCCAGGATGTCCACCGCCCGATTGGGAGCGCTCCCATCGACGTGTTCCGCCACCCCCCGAGGAGTCCGGACGTGAACCGACGCAGAACCGCCCTGCTGTCCCTGACGGCCCTGCTGGCGGCGGGCCTGACCGCGCTGCCCGCCGGACCGGCCGGAGCGGACGCCGTGGAACGGATCAGGAACGGCACCTTCGACGACGGCGCCGCGTCCTGGTGGACCAGCGGCGTCACCGCGGGCCCGGCCGGCGGCGGCCTCTGCGCCGACGTGCCCGGCGGCACCGTGAACCGCTGGGACGCCGCCGTCGGCCAGAACGACCTCGCGCTCGTCAAGGGCGAGACCTACCGCATCGCCTTCCGCGCCTCCGGCGCCCCCGAGGGCCACTCCGTCCGCGCGGTCGTCGGCCTCCAGGTCGCCCCGTACGACGCCTACCACGAGGCCGTGCCCGCGCTCGACGCCGACGGCGACACCCACACGTACACCTTCACCTCGCCGGTCGACACCGCCCAGGGCCAGGTCGCCTTCCAGCTCGGCGGCGCCGCCACCCCCTGGCGGTTCTGCCTCGACGACGTGTCCCTCCTCGGCGGGGTGCCGCCGGAGGCGTACGAGCCCGACACCGGCCCCCGCGTCCGGGTCAACCAGGTCGCCTACCTCCCCCGGGGACCCAAGAACGCCACCCTCGTCACCGAGGCCGCCGGGCCGCTGCCCTGGCGGCTGGACGACGCCCGCGGCACCGCCGTCGCCCGCGGCCGGACCGTCCCGCGCGGAGTCGACCCCTCCTCCGGACAGAACGTCCACTCCATCGACTTCGGCCGGCACCGCGGCTCCGGGACGGGGTTCACCCTCGTCGCCGACGGCGAGACCAGCCACCCCTTCGACATCGGCACCGCCGCCTACGACCGGCTCCGCCTGGACGCCGCGAAGTTCTACTACACCCAGCGCAGCGGCACCCCCGTCCGCGACGACCTGCGCCCCGGCTACGGCCGCGCGGCCGGCCACGTCGACGTCGCCCCCAACCGGGGCGACGGCAGCGTCCCCTGTCAGCCCGGCGTCTGCGCCTACACGCTGGACGTCACCGGCGGCTGGTACGACGCCGGCGACCACGGCAAGTACGTCGTCAACGGCGGCATCTCCGTCTGGCAGCTCCTCGCCACCCACGAGCGCGCCCTGCACGCCCGCACCGGCGACCCCGGGGCCCTCGGCGACGGCACCCTGGCCCTCCCCGAGAGCGGCAACGGCGTCCCCGACCTCCTCGACGAGGCCCGCTGGGAGCTGGAGTTCCTGCTCAAGATGCAGGTGCCCGACGGCGAACCCCTCGCCGGCATGGCCCACCACAAGATCCACGACGAGCAGTGGACCGGCCTGCCGCTGCTTCCTTCCGACGACCCGCAGAAGCGCGAACTGCACCCGCCGAGCACCGCCGCCACCCTCAACCTCGCCGCGACCGCCGCCCAGGCCGCCCGCCTCTACGCCGCGTACGACCCCGGCTTCGCCGCGACCGCGCTCACCGCGGCCCGCAAGGCCTGGACCGCCGCCCTCGCCCACCCCGACGTCCTCGCCCCGGAGAGCGACGGCACCGGCGGCGGCGCCTACCCCGACCGGAACGTGGCCGACGAGTTCTACTGGGCCGCGGCCGAGCTCTACCTCACCACCGGCGCCCGGGAGTACCGGGACCACGTCCTGGACTCCCCGGTCCACACCGCCGACCTCTTCGGACCCGTCGCCTTCGACTGGGCCGCCACCGCCGTCCCCGCCCGCCTCGACCTCGCCACCGTCCCCAGCCGCCTCCCCGACCGCGACCGGGTCCGCCGCTCCGTCCGCGCCGGCGCCGACCGCTACCTCGCCACCCTGAAGGCGCACCCCTACGGCATGCCGTACGCCCCCGAGGGCCAGAAGTACGACTGGGGCTCCACCCACCAGATCCTCAACAACGCCGTCGTCCTCGCGACCGCCCACGACCTCACCGGCGACGCGAAGTACCGCGACGGAGCCCTCCAGAGCATGGACTACGTCCTCGGCCGCAACGCCCTGAACGTCTCCTACGTCACCGGCTACGGCGAGGTCGCCTCCCGGAACCAGCACAGCCGCTGGTACGCCCGCCAGCTCGACCCGAACTCCCCCCACCCGCCCGCCGGTTCGCTCGCCGGAGGCCCGAACTCGAGCATCCAGGACCCGCTCGCCCAGGAGAAACTGAAGGGCTGCGTCGGCCAGTTCTGCTACATCGACGACATCCAGTCCTGGTCCACCAACGAGATCACCGTCAACTGGAACGCCGCCCTGACCTGGATGGCCTCCTACGCGGCCGACCAGGGGTGAGCGCCCGCACCCACGGGGGCGCCCCGGGCCGTCCCTTCCGGATCGGGCCGGCCGGGCCCGGCCCGGTCCCGGGTCACCCCCCGGTCTCCGGCCGCCCCGCCCCCGCCCCCTCCGCCCGGAACGCGCGGCGGTAGGCGGCGGGCGTGGTGCGCAGGGCCTCGTGGAAGCGGCGGCGGAGGTTGACGGCGGAGGAGAGGCCCACCCGGTGGGCGATGGTCTCCACCGGCAGGTCCGTCTCCTCCAGCAGGGCCCGGGTCGCGGCGATTCGCCGGTCCAGCAGCCACCGCCCCGGACTGATGCCCAGCTGCTCGGTGAAGCGCCGGGTCAGGGTCCGGGGCGAGACCCGCGCGCGGGCCGCCATGTCGGCCACCGCGACCGGCTGGTCGAGGCGCTCGCCCAGCCAGTCCAGGAGCGGCGCCAGCGAGTCGGCGACCGGCCCGGCGGCCGGCGGCTCGGCGTACTGCAGCTGGCACCCCTCGCGGTGCGGCGGCGTCACCATCCGCCGGGCGATCCGCGTCGCGTGCGCCGCGCCCTGGTCGGCGCTGACCAGATGGAGGCAGAGGTCCACCGCCGCGGCGCCCCCGGCGCTCGTGGCGACGTCGCCGTGGTCCACGTACAGCACCGCCGGGTCGACCCGGACCCGGGGGAAGCGGGAGGCCAGTTCGGCGGCGCGGGCCCAGTGGGTGGCGGCCCGCCGCCCGTCCAGCAGCCCGGCGGCGGCGAGCACGAAGGAGCCCGCGCAGAGGCCGACGACGCGCGCCCCGCGCGCGTGCGCCCGCCGCACCGCCGCGACCGCGGCCGGCGGCACCTCGTGCCCGGCCGGCGGCCCCCAGCCGGGCACGAGGACGGTGTCCGCGCGCTCCAGGGCGTCGAGCCCCGACGCGACCAGCATGTCGTAGCCGGCCCCGGTCCCGACCGGCCCCGGCCGCTCGGCGCAGATCCCGAAGGCGTACCGCTCCGTGCCCGCCGGCCCGGGCCCGCCGAAGACCTCGGAGGCGGAGGCCAGCGGGAAGGCCGGCTGCGGCGGCAGGACCAGCGCCACGACCCGGTGCGGGGTCCGGGACCGGGACGGGGGAGAGGGGGTCATGGCGCGAAAGTACCCCATCGTGTCGTTCGCGACACTGGGGGCCGGGAGGGGGCCGGGCCAGCATCGGTGGGGTGACCACCACGCACCCCGACACCCGGGCGCGGGCCGTCCCCGCCGGACCCCCCGCGCCGCCCGCCCCCCTGTGGGACCGCCGGTTCGCCCTCTACTTCACCGCCCGGTCGGTCTCCCTCCTGGGCGACGCGATGATGCCCGTGGCCGCCGCGCTGGCCGTCGGCGCGCTGTACGGAGTGACCGGCGTCGGGCTCGTCCTCGGCGCCTGGACCGGCACGTTCGTCCTCCTGGTCCTCTTCGGCGGGGTCCTCTCCGACCGCTTCGGCGCACGCCGGATGATGGTCGGCGCGGACCTCGCGCGGGTGGTCACCCAGGGCGTGCCGGCCGTGGCGTTCCTCGCCGGACGACCGCCCTTCTGGCTCCTGGTGTCCATGGCGGCGGCGGCCGGCGCGGCCGTCGCCATGTTCCTGCCCGGCGTGAACGGCATGGTGCCGCTCGTCGCCCGCGACCCGCAGCGGGCCAACGCCACCCTCAAGGTGGCCGACGCGCTCGCCCACCTCCTCGGCCCCGCCGCCGCCGGCCTGCTGATCGCCCTGACCGGCGCCGGGACCGTCTACGCGATCGACGCCGCCACCTTCCTCGTCAGCGCCCTCTGCCTCGCCCTCCTCCGCCCCGCCCCGACGGCCGCCGACCCCGCCCGGCGGACGGGGAGTTCACTCCGCCGCGACCTGCTCCGGGGCTGGCGCGAGTTCCGCGCCCGCACCTGGATGTGGGCGGTGATCCTCGTCTGGCTGGTCCACGGGGTGCTCGTCTTCGGCCCGCTGGTGCCGCTGGGTTCGGCCCTGATCGGCGCCCGCCTCGGCCCGAACGCGTACGGCCTGGCCGTCTCCTTCCTCGGCGTGGGGACGGTCCTGGGCGGACTGCTCGCCCTCCGGCTCCGCCCCGCCCGGCCCCTCGCCGCCGGCGCGGCCGCGATGTTCCTGTACGCAGCGCTGCCGCTCTCCGTGGCCCTGGACGCCCGGCTCCCCGTACTCCTGGCCGCGCACGCGCTGGCCGGGGCCGCCCTCGCCTTCTGGTCGGTGATGTGGGCCACCAGCGTGCAGACCCACACCCCGCCGGAGGTCCTCAACCGCGTCAGCGCCTACGAGCTGGCGGGCTCGGTCTCCGGCATCTCGGCGGGCCAGCTGCTCGCCGGTCCCGCGGCCGGCCTGACCACCCCCCACCACTTCCTCCTCCTGTCGGCGCTCACCTGCGTGGCGGCGAGCGCGGCCCTGCTCGCGGTGCCAGCGATCCGCACCCTCCGCCGCGCCCCGGCCTCCGGCCCCGGCCCGTCGGAGGAGTCCGGCGAGGAGGACGGGCGGGCGGAGGAGGCCGGCCCGTCGGAGGAGGCCGGACGGGCGGAAGGGTGCGCGGGCGGACGGGGGACGGACTACTCCTCCGGGGCCCCGGGCTCGTCCCAGTCCCACGTGCCGACATAGGCGGCGGTGCCCGTGCGCCGGGCCTCCGCGAAGGCGGCGAGGCGCGCGAAGTCCCGCGCGGGCATCAGCGGCCGCCACTCCGGCAGCGCGAGGACCCGGACCTCGTCGTGCTCCTCCGGGTCGAGGACGAGCTCCGCGATCTGCCGGTCGGTCAGCCGTCCGCCGTCGAAGACGTACCCGGCGGTCGCCAGCGGCCACGCGGCCCCCGGCAGGCCGAACACGGCGGCGAGGAGCCGGGGCGGCCCGGGCACCACCAGCCCGGTCTCCTCCTCGGTCTCCCGCACGGCGGTCCGCCAGGGCCGCTCGCCCTCCTCGGCCGTGCCGCCGGGCAGCTGCCAGGGGTGCTCGGCGCTGTAGACGGCGTGGAGCTGCACCGGCCGCTCGTCCATGTCGGTGAAGTACACGGCCCCGAAGAGGGTCGCCTTCGGCAGCGTCGCGACGAACTCGTCGACCGGAAGCATCGTCAGCACCCCACCAGGGTCGGACGGGCGGGGGCGAAGGCGGGGGCGGGCGCGGGCAAGGGGTGCATGTCGGCCTCCGGGGCGGGGGCGGGCGGGGATCGGGGAGTCCGCGGACACGGGGGTTCGGGGCGTGGACTCCGCCGGGTTCAACGAGCCACCCCGCCCGGCGTGGACAGGCGTTTCGGACGCGTCGCGCACCCCTCCCGGCCGGAGGACGCCCCTCCGGTCGCCCCTCCCACCTGCGGATACCGGGGAGTAGGGTGAACCGCGCCGACGCGCGCCGGGGGCGTGCGCCCGAGGTCGCGTCGGTCCGGGCCGCAGCGCGGCCGGCCGTCACGAACCGAGAGGCCCCCATGAGCGAGCAGACCGCCGTCCCCGTCGTCCGTCGCGTCGACGAACGCCACCGCTACGAGATCCTCGTCGACGGGGCACGGGCCGGGCTCACCGCCTACCGCGACCGCGACGACCGCCGCGTGTTCTTCCACACCGAGGTCGACGAGGCCTACGCGGGCCAGGGCCTCGCCGGGATCCTGGTCCAGGAGGCGCTGACCGACGTCCGCGCCGCCGGGATGCGGATCGTGCCGGTCTGCCCGTACGTCGCCAAGTTCCTCAAGAAGCACGACGAGTTCGCCGACATCACCGACCCGGTCACCCCCGAGGTCCTCCAGTGGCTGGACGCGACCCTGGGCCGCTGACCCTCCGGCCCCGGCGCCCCGCCCCGGCACCTCGGACCTCCGGCGCCTCAGCCCCCCCGGCGGGCGGGCGACGAGCAGCGGGAGGACCGGGGCGGCGCGACCGGTCGCCGGTGGTTCCCGGCGGCCCGGGACCGGCCCCGCGGCCACCGCCGGCCGCGGGCCCGGGGCCGGCGGTCCCGGCCGTCGCGCGGTCGGGGACCGGCGGATCCCGCCGTCGCGGGCCGGGGACCGGCGGTCCCCGGGCGTCGCGGGGTCAGGTGCCGGCGGGTCCGGGGACCAGCTGGGCCAGGTCGTTGCGGTCCCAGCCGGACCACAGGCCGTCGTCCTCGCAGTAGCCGCAGCCCGGGCCGAAGAAGAAGCCCCGGGCGTTCTCGTCGCCCATCAGCCAGAACCGCAGCCACGCGGTCGTCGGGGCGCGGAAGTTCCCGCCGTCCCCGATGGACGAGAGGTGTCCGGCGCCCCGGACCTCCCCGTACACGGCCGGCAGGTGGCCCGAGTCCCGGTACAGCGCCTTCACCAGCGCCGGCCAGACCGTCAGGTCGCGCTGCCCGGCCAGGTAGAACGTGGGCACGTCGGTGAGGTCCGGGTCGGTCAGCGGCCCCGGCTGGATCGGCACGGCCGTGTCCACGCGGGAGTCGATCGCCGCGTTGACCGCGGCCGCCCCGCCCTGGGAGTGCCCCGCCGACCCGATGTGCTCCAGGTCCACCTTCCCGTGGTAGACGCTGTGCGGGTCGGCGTCGCGCCGCTCCAGCAGGTCGATGCCGGCCCGCATGCCGAGGGCGAAGTTCGAGGTGGGCGTGTTCGCCGCGGCGACGATGAAGCCGTGGCTCGCCCAGTGCCGCAGCAGCGAGCTGTAGATCCCGGGCACGGCCCCGGTGCCGTTGCCCCAGATCACCACCGGGTGCCGCTCGCCCGAGGGGCCCAGCGTCCTCGGGCGGTAGAAGGTGTGGACCGCCTCGATGTCGACCTCCACCTCGTACGGGCCCGGCTCGCCCCAGGCGGTGCCGACCGGGGGGACCGCGCCGGCCGCCGCGACGGCGGTGCCCGCCGTGGCGGCGGGTGTCGTGCCGAGCGCCAGCAGCACGGCGAGCACCAGACCGCCGAACAGGCGGCTCCTACTCCCTGGCATGGGAACTCCTCTTGTGGTTCCGTACGGTCGCGCGTCCTCGCAACCGTGGCCAGGGACATCGTGGAGCCGCCCGGCCCGCGTGTCTGTGCGCGCGGGCCCAGTCCTGCGCCGGCCGCCCTGTGCGGATGCCCAGGGCGACCGCCTCGGGCGTCCGCCGCGCGGGCCCGCGTTCGCAGGGTCGACACCGCGTACACCCCGCCGGCCGCGACCGGTCCCACGAGCCACCCGAAGTCGTCCAGCGGCGCGAGGAAGGGCAGCAGCGGACCCTCCGCGCCGGCCCGCTGCGAGCCGCCCACGGCCGGCGCCCCGCCCACCGGGAAGGCCACGACGGCCCGCCGGTTCCAGCCGCCCGCGTACCGGCACGGCCCCCCGGCCCGGTACAGCGCGTCCGGCCGCAGCCGGGTCCGGCGCACGATCCAGTACTCCACGACGAGGATCCCGGACACGGTGCCGAAGAAGCCCTCGGCGAGGTTCGCCCGGGCCGGCACCCGGTAGTCGCTGCTGCTCCGCGCCCACCACGCCACCGCCGTGCCCGCCAGCGCCGCCGGCACCGCCGCGGCCCTGAAGCCGATCAGGGACGGCGCGGTGCTCGACAGGTCGTACCCGGCCGACACCGGGTTGAGGCCGAGGAAGTCCTGGCCGCCGGAGCCGCCCGTCCCCCGGTCAGCAGCTCGACGCCCCGGACGCCGAGGTCGGCCCGGAAGCCGAAGAGGACGCACGCCGGGACGAACCGCAGTAGCGCAGGCAGGGCGGCCCCCGGACCCCGAAGGCGCTGCGCGCGAAGACCGCGAACGGCACTCCGTACCGGTCGCCCGCGGGCTCGACCAGCAGCGACGGCAGCAGGACGGCGGCCTGGGCGACCAGGCAGATCAGCAGGGTCCGCGGCCAGGTGAAGCGGTCCTGCCCCGGCATCCCGGAGGGCATCAGATGGGCCGGGCTCCACGAGACGCGCACCCGGACCGCCGCGAAGTCCCGCCACCGCCGGCGGAACTCGCCGGTCCCGGCCGGCAGCAGGTCCGCGTTGGCGTACCGCCGGTCCGGCGCCCCCTCCGCGTACGGGTGCGCCGGTCCGCTCACCACGGGCCGCCGCCGCCCCGCCCCCGGGCCCGCCGCTTTTCCCTCCGTACGCCCCGCACCCCCGTGGCCGTCGTGGTCGCGAGCTCCGCATCGCCCCGTGAACTCCCTTGCAGACAGGGAGAGTTGAGAGGGGAGGGGGCGGTGCAGGGAGGGTCTCCGGCCGGGGTGCGGGAGGGGGCGGGGCCCGCGTTGACGCCGTCGGTTGACTTGTGTGACGGGTGGGGCGGCTTGTCAAGAGGGGGTCACCGGGAACGACGTGGCCGGAACGCGTGCCGTCCGATCGGGGCGCCGGACCGCCCCGGGACCCCCGACCGGCCCTCATGCCGCGCAGCGCGCGAACGCGTGGCGGAAAGCCGACGGATCCACCGGTAAACCGGCGCCGGAACAAGATCACTGCATCGAGGTAATGCCCCTCGTCTCTCCGGGCGGGCCGTGCTGACGGGCCGTTACTGTTCCCCCGGTCTGGACGGATGGCCAGACGACCTCCCTCCATTCCCCCTCCTCGACGGGTCCGGCGTGTCGCCGTGCCCGGTCACCACCCTCGCTAAGGAGAGCCCGGTCCGATGACCGTCGACACCAGCCCGGAAGCCCAGGCGGCACCCCCGCAGCAGTCCCTCAGCACCCACGCCGCGCGGAACCTCGCCTCGACCACCAAGTCCGCCCCGCAGATGCAGGAGATCACCTCCCGCTGGCTGCTGCGGACGCTCCCCTGGGTGGAGACCAAGGGCGGCGCCTACCGGGTCAACCGCCGGCTCAGCTACACCGTCGGGGACGGCCGGGTGGAGTTCGTCCAGGACGGCGCCACCGTCCGCGTGATCCCCCGCGAGCTCGGCGAACTCGCCCTGCTGCGCGGCTTCGACGACGTCGACGTGCTCACCGCGCTCGCCGACCGCTGCGTCCAGCGCGACTTCTCCGCCGGCGACATCATCGTCACCCGCGGCAACGCGGCCGGCGAGATCCACCTCCTCGCCCACGGCCGCGTCAGCCAGACCTCCGAGGGCCCCTACGGCGACGACGTGACCGTCGCCGTGCTCGGCGACGGCGACCGCTTCGGCGAGAACGCGCTCCTCGACGCCGACGCCACCTGGGACTACACGGCCACCGCCGAGACCAGCGGCACCCTCCTCACCCTCTCCCGCGCCGACTTCGCCTCGGTGAAGGCCAACTCCCCGGCCCTCCAGGCCCACATCGAGGCGTTCAGCACCCTCCCCGAGCAGGCCCAGAACAAGCACGGCGAGGCCGAGATCGCGATGTCCTCCGGGCACGTCGGCGAGGCCGTCCTCCCCGGCGCCTTCGTCGACTACGAGCTCAAGCCCCGCGAGTACGAGCTCTCCGTCGCGCAGACCGTCCTCAAGGTCCACACCCGCGTCGCCGACCTCTACAACGGCCCGCACAACCAGACGGAGGAGCAGCTCCGCCTGACCATCGAGGCCCTGCGCGAGCGCCAGGAGCACGAGCTCGTCAACAACCGCGAGTTCGGCCTCCTGCACAACGCCGACTTCAAGCAGCGCATCCAGACCCACTCCGGCCCGCCCACCCCGGACGACATGGACGAGCTGCTCAGCCGCCGCCGGGGCACCAAGCTCTTCCTCGCCCACCCGCGCACCATCGCCGCCATCGGGCGCGAGTTCAACGCCCGGGGCCTCTACCCGGACCACGTCGACCTCGGCGGCCAGTCCGTCCCGGCCTGGCGCGGCGTCCCGATCCTCCCCTGCAACAAGATCCCGATCACCAAGGAGCAGACCAGCTCCATCATCGCCATGCGCACCGGCGAGGAGAACCAGGGCGTCATCGGCCTGCGCCAGACCGGCATCCCGGAGGAGTACGAGCCCGGCCTCTCGGTCCGCTTCATGGGCATCAGCGAGCAGGCGATCATGTCGTACCTCGTGACGACCTACTACTCCGCCGCCGTCCTCGTCCCCGACGCCCTCGGCGTGATGGAGAACGTGCAGATCGCCCGCCGGCGCGACTGACGCCCCCGTCCGTCCCGGCTCCGGGACGGACCACACCACCCAGCAAGGAGTCACGGATGCCCGACCCCGGGCTCTCCCCCCTGCCGGCGCACCTGCCCGCGGCGGCGGCCCGCCTCGGGGCCGACGTCCTCGACCGGGCCCCCGCCGGCCCGGCCGCCGAGGCGCCCGCGCCGGAGGCCGCGCCCCGCTGGATCCCCGGCGGACCCAGCGGACTCGGCACGGCCAGCGTCTCTTTCGCCCGTCCGGCACCCCTCCCGGTGCCGGACGCCCCGCCGGGACCGGCGGAGCCCTCCGCCCCGCCGGCGGCGCGGGGCCGGCCGATCCCCGGCCTCTACTTCCACCCCGTCGCGGACCCCGACCCGGCCCGCGTGGACGAGGTCAGCCGGCGGATCAAGGAGTGGGCGCTGGACGAGGTCCAGCTCTACCCCGACGAGTGGGAGGGCCAGTTCGACGGCTTCTCCGTCGGGAGCTACATGGTGGGCTGCCACCCCGACGCCCCGACCGTCGACCACGTCATGCTCGCGACCCGGCTCATGGTCGCGGAGAACGCCGTCGACGACTGCTACTGCGAGGACCACGGCGGCTCCCCGATCGGGCTCGGCGGCCGCCTCCTCATGGCGCACACCGCGCTCGACCACCTGCACACCACCCCGGAGTACGCCCCGGCGTGGGCGGAATCGCTCGGCTCGGACGCCCCGCGCCGTGCCTACCGCTCCGCCATGGACTACTTCGTCCGCGCGGCCTCGCCCTCCCAGGCCGACCGCTACCGGCACGACATGGCCCGGCTCCACCTGGGCTACCTGGCCGAGGCGGCCTGGGCCGAGACCGGCCACATGCCCGAGGTGTGGGAGTACCTGGCGATGCGCCAGTTCAACAACTTCCGCCCCTGCCCCACCATCACCGACACCGTCGGCGGCTACGAACTGCCGGCGGACCTGCACGCCCGACCGGAGATGCAGCGGGTCATCGCCCTCGCGGGCAACGCGACGACCATCGTCAACGACCTCTACTCCTACACCAAGGAACTCTCCAGCCCCGGCGTCCACCTCAACCTCCCGGTGGTCCTCGCGGAGCGCGAGAAGCTCTCCGAACGCGACGCCTACCTCAAGGCGATCGAGGTCCACAACGACCTCATGCGCGCCTTCGAGGCCGCCGCCGCCGAAGTGGCCGCCACCTTCGCCGTCCCCACCGTGCTCCGCTTCCTCAAGGGCGTCGCCACCTGGGTCGACGGCAACCACCACTGGCACCAGACCAACACGTTCCGCTACAGCCTGCCCGACTTCTGGTAGACGACTTCCACCGAGAAATGGATTCCTCTGTGACCACCGAGCTGACCTCCACCGAAGCCTCCGCGCTCATCCCCGGCCCGGCGACTCCGTACCAGGGCGACATCGCCCGCTACTGGAACGCCGAGGCCCGGCCCGTGAACCTGCGCCTCGGTGACGTGGACGGGCTCTACCACCACCACTACGGCATCGGCGCCGTCGACCACGCCTCCCTCGGCACCCCCGAGGACAGCGAGTACGAGAAGAAGCTGATCGCCGAGCTCCACCGCCTGGAGTCCGCCCAGGCCGAGGTCCTCCTCGACCACCTCGGCCCGGTCACCGCCGCCGACACCCTCGTCGACGCCGGCTGCGGCCGCGGCGGATCGAGCGTCATGGCCCACCAGCGCTTCGGCTGCAAGGTGGAGGGCGTCACCCTCTCCACCACCCAGGCCGAGTTCGCCAACAAGCGCGCCCGCGAGCTCGGCATCGACGGCCACGTCCGCGCCCGGGTCTGCAACATGCTCGACACCCCGTTCGACAAGGGCTCCGTCGCCGCCTCCTGGAACAACGAGTCCAGCATGTACGTCGACCTCGACGACCTGATGGCCGAGCACTCCCGCTTCCTCAAGGTCGGCGGCCGCTACGTCACCATCACCGGCTGCTGGAACCCCAAGTACGGTCAGCCGTCCAAGTGGGTCTCCCAGATCAACGCCCACTTCGAGTGCAACATCCACTCGCGCCGCGAGTACCTCAAGGCGATGGCCGACAACCGCCTGGTGCCCCAGGCCGTGATCGACCTGACCCCCGACACGCTGCCCTACTGGGAGCTGCGCGCCACCTCGTCGCTGGTCACCGGCATCGAGGAGGCGTTCATCGAGTCGTACAAGGACGGCTCCTTCCAGTACGTGCTGATCGCCGCCGACCGCGTCTGATCCCCTGCGCGGCCGGTCACCGGGCCGGGCCCGTCCACCCGACGGGCCCGGCCCCCCGCGCGTCCGCGCAGCCCTCCGGCCCGGCGGCCGGGCCGCGACGCACCGGCGCGGAACCCTTCGGTGATGCGTCCGGGTCTGCGGCATCGTGGAAGGGGGTCCGGGGCCGGGCCATCGGGGGACACCGGCCGGACGCCAGGACAGGGGGAACACGACCATGGACCACGGGACCAGTCCGAGACCCGCCGACCCGGAGCCCGCCGCCGGAGCGGGGCGCCCCGGCCGCGGCCGGGGCGTGCTCGAAGGGGCCTTCGCCCTGCTCGACGCGCTGCGCCGGTGCGGCGACGAGGCCGGAGTCACCGAACTCGCCCTCGTCTGCGGGGTGCCCAAGGGCAGCGTCCACCGGCTGCTCGACCAGCTCGTCACCGTCGGCGCGGTCGAACGGCGCGGCAACCGCTACCGCGTCGGACCGCAGCTCTACCGGCTCGGCCAGGCCTGGGAACCGCACCCGGGACTGCGCCTCGCCGCCCGGCTGCCGGTGCAGCGGCTGCGCGCCGCGACCGGCGCCAGCGTCGTCCTCGCCGTGCTCCGCGAGGACCAGGCCATCGTCGTGGCCTCGGCCCCGGGCGAGCTGGAGCCGCTCGTGCCGGTGCGGAACGGGACCGCCTTCCGCCTCGACACCGCCGCCGGCCACGCCCTGCGCGGACCGCTCGTGGGCGGGCCCGTCCTCGACCGGGAGGACGTGGTGGACGGCGTGTGCTGCGCCGCCTTCCCGGTCCGGGGCCGGGACGGGCGGACCGTCGCCGCGCTCGCCGCGATGGTGCCGGCCGGCCGGCCGCTCGACGCGCTCGCCTCCTCCGTCGCCGATGCCGGGGCCGCGCTCGGCCGCGCGCTGGCCCGCGGCGTACCGCACCGCTCGGTCCCGTCCGCCGCGCTCGCCCCCTGACCGCTCCCGGGACGGGTTCCGTTGAGCGGAACGCGCGTAGAACGGGACGGGGGAGCCGCGGCAGAGTGAGGGACGTGCCGGGGGAACGGCACACCGGAAGAACGAGAACGCACACCTTCGGGGGAGACACACCATGCGCAAGAACCGGGCCGCACGCCTCGCCGCCACCGCCCTCCTCGGGATCGGCAGCATCGCCGCCTTCGCCGGCACCGCCCACGCCGAGCCGATCGACTACGTCCGGATCGAGCTCGTCGAGCTGCACTGCCAGAAGAACAGCGAGGGCGACCACGACGAGGCCTACCTCAAGATCACCGACGCCAACGGCAACGCCGTCAAGGTCTGGCCGGGCAACGGCATCGGCTACCAGACCATGGGCACCGGCTACGTCCGCTCCATGGCGGACGGCAACGGCAACGCCGCCCTCATCCTCGGCAAGGAGCAGGCCCGCACCCTGACCCTGTGGGACAAGGACACCTTCGGCGGCGACGACAAGCTCGGCGCCACCCTCGTCACCGGCAGCGAGGCCGGCTCCGAGACCCAGTGGCGCAGCGTCGAGGGCTCCGGCGGCGTCTACGTCATCGGCTACCGGGTCGTCGACATCTGATCCCGCTCCGAGAGGCCCCGGGGGCCGTGCCGGTGATCCGGCACGGCCCCCGGGCACGTCCTCGCTCGGACCGTCCCCGCTCAGACGGCGTCGGGCGCGTGCAGCCCGCCCGAGCGCGCCACGCCCGAGTACCAGCGGGCGCTGGTCTTCGGGGTGCGCACCAGGGTGTCGTAGTCGACGTGGACCATGCCGAACCGCTTCGCGTAGCCGTACGCCCACTCGAAGTTGTCGAGGAGCGACCACAGGAAGTAGCCGCGGACGTCGACGCCGTCGTCCATCGCCCGGTGCACCGCCTCCAGGTGCGCGTGCACATAGGCGGTGCGCTCGGGGTCGTGGACCCCGCCGTCCTCGCCGACCACGTCCTCGTACGCGGCGCCGTTCTCGCTGATCACCAGCGGCAGGTCCGGGTACGCCTCGGAGGTCCGGCGCAGCAGGTCGTACATGCCGCTCGGGTCGACCGGCCACCCCATCGCCGTCCGCTCGCCCGGCGCCCGGTGGAAGGCCACCCGGTCGGCGCCCGGCCAGGGCGAGTGGGCGCTGTCGCCGTGCCCGTCGTCCTGCGGCTTCTCCTCGCCGTCGGCGACGTGCGCCACCAGGGTGGGCGCGTAGTAGTTGATGGCGAGGAAGTCGAGCGGCTGGTGCGCCGCCGCGGTGTCGCCGTCCTGGACGAAGGACCAGTCGGTGAGGTGCCGGGTGTCGGCGATCAGGTCCTCGGGGTAGGCGCCCTCCAGCATCGGGCCGAGCCAGACGCGGTTGCCGACGGCGTCGATCCGGCGGGCCGCCTCCAGGTCCTCGGCGGAGCCGCTGCGCGGACGCACCTCGTGCAGGTTGAGCGAGACCGCGATCTGACGGTCCGCCGGCAGCGAGGCGCGCAGCGCCTGGACGGCGAGGCCGTGGCCCAGGTTGAGGTGGTGGGCGGCGCGCAGCGAGGCGACCGGGTCGGTGCGGCCGGGTGCGTGCACCCCGGAGCCGTAGCCGAGGAAGGCGCTGCACCAGGGCTCGTTGAGGGTGGTCCACCGCTTGACGCGGTCGCCGACGGCGTCGGCGACGATCCCCGCGTACTCGGCGAACCGCTCGGCGGTGGCGCGCTCGGGCCAGCCGCCCGCGTCCTCCAGCTCCTGGGGCAGGTCCCAGTGGTAGAGGGTGAGGGCGGGCTCGATGCCGGCGGCGAGCAGCTCGTCCACGAGGGACCGGTAGAAGTCCAGGCCCTTCTGGACGGCGGGGCCCCGGCCGGTGGGCTGGACGCGGGACCAGGAGACGGAGAACCGGTAGGCGTTCAGGCCGAGTTCGGCCATGAGGGCGACGTCCTCGCGGAACCGGTGGTAGTGGTCGACGGCCACGTCGCCGGTGTGGCCCTCGAAGACCTTGCCGGGGGTGTGCGAGAAGGTGTCCCAGATGGACGGCGTGCGGCCGTCCTCGCGGGCCGCCCCCTCGATCTGGTACGCGGCGGTGGCCGCGCCCCAGAGGAAGTCGGAGGGGAACTGGCGGACGGCGGTGAGCGGCCGGGTTTCGGACGCGGTCATAGGAGAGGGCTCCCAACACGGGGTACGGGGCGGCCCGTCCGGGTCCGGCGACTGCGACGGACCCGGACGGAGCCGAGCGGAGGGCGGGAAGGGGTGGGGCGGTCCGGTCAGCTCTTGACGGCGCCGGCGGTGATGCCGCCCACGATGTGCTTGCCCAGGAAGGCGAAGACCAGCAGCAGCGGCACGGTCGATATCAGCGCGCCGGTCAGCACGATGGCGTGGTCGACGGTGTGGTTGCCCGCGCCGAGCCCGGCGAGCGCGACCTGGAGGGTCGGGTTGCCGTCCGGGGTGAGGGCGATGAAGGGCCAGAAGAAGTCGTTCCACGCCTGGACGAAGACGAGCATGCCGAGCACGGCCATGGCCGGGCGGGCCACCGGGAAGACCACGTGCCAGATGATCCGCAGGCTGTGCGCCCCGTCCATCCGGGCCGCCTCGACCAGCTCCACGGGCAGTGCCTCGACGAGGAACTGGCGCATGAAGAAGACGCCGAAGGCCGCGACGAGCGAGGGGAGGACCACCGACTGGAGCTGGTCGAACCAGCCGAGGTCGGTGATGATCTGGTAGAGCGGGATGACGCTGAGCTGCGGCGGGATCGTCATGGTGGCCACCACGAGCGAGAGCAGCATGCCGCGGCCCTTGAAGGGCAGTTTGGCGAAGGCGAAGCCGGCGAGGGTGGAGAAGAGGACGGTGGAGACGGCCACCAGACCGGCCACGACCGTGGTGTTGATCAGCGCCTCGCCCATGTCGACCTGGTCCCAGGCGAAGCTGAGGTTGTCGAGCAGGCGGGAGCCGGGCAGCAGCGGCGCGGGGGCCTGCACCACCCGGTCGCCGGTGTGCGAGGCGGCGACCACGTTCCAGTACAGCGGGAAGAGGGAGACCACCGTGGCGACGATCAGCAGCACGTAGGTGAGCGGTCCCGCGTGGTGCTGCCGGCCCGCCGTCTGGCGGAAGCGGCGGCGAGCCGGGCGCTCTCCCGCCGTCCGGGGCTCCACGGCCGGGGTGGTGTCGAGGGTGCGGGCCATGGTCAGTCCCCCTGCTTCTTGCGGTTGCGGCGGGAGACGAGGGCCTGGACGCCGCCGACGAGCAGCAGGAGCGCCAGCATGACCCAGGCGATCGCCGAGGCGGAGCCCAGCGAGCCGGTGATCCAGCCCTTCTCGTACATGAGCAGGCTCAGCGTCTGGAACTGGTGGCCGCTGCCGCCGCTGATGCCGACGCTGCCGCCGAAGAGCATCGGCTCGCCGAAGAGCTGGGTGGCGCCGATGGTGGAGACGATGATCGTGAAGAAGATCGTCGGCCGGATGGAGGGGATGGTGACGCTGATGAACTGGCGCCAGCGGGAAGCGCCGTCCAGCGACGCGGCCTCGTAGAGGTCCTGCGGCACGGCCTGCATCGCGGCCAGGTAGATCAGCGCGTTGTAGCCGGTCCAGCGCCAGGTGACGATGACGGAGATCGCGATCTGCGCGGGCCACTTGGAGTTCTTCCAGTCGACCGGGTCGATCCCGAACCAGTCCAGGAGGCTGTTGATCATCCCGTAGTCGGCGTTGAAGAGCTGGGCGAAGACCAGGGTCGCCGCCGCGATCGAGGTGGCGTACGGGGCGAGGATCGCGACCCGGAAGAAGCCGCGGCCGCGGAGCTTGTAGTTCAGCAGGTGGGCGAGGCCGAGGGCCATCAGCAGCTGCGGGACGGTGGAGATGACACCGATGGTGAAGGTGTTGAGGAGCGCGTTCCAGAAGAACTCGCTGGTCGCCAGGTCGGTGTAGTTCTCCAGGCCCTTCCATTCGGGGGTGCCGCCGAGCTCGACGCGGTTCAGCGACAGCCACCCGGTGTAGATCAGCGGGAAGAGGCCGAACGCGGCGAAGGTGAGGAAGAAGGGGGCGATGAAGACGTACGGGATCGCCTTGACGTCCCAGCGGTACAGGGTGCTGCGCCAGCCGCCCGGGCCGGGGCGGCGGCGCCGGCCGCGCGGGGCGGGCGGGGAGGGCGGTGCGGCGGGCGGCGGGGTGCCGTCCTGCGTCGCCCGTACGGAGGTGGCCACGGGGGCGTCCTTCCAGGTCGATGCGTGCGGTGGTGCGGACGGTGCCGGCCCGCCGCCGGCAGGTGGCGGCGGGCCGGCGCACGGTCCCCGCTACTGCTGGATCTTGTCGTCGACCAGCTTCTTGACGTTCTCCCAGGCCTTGGCCGGGTCGGTTCCCCGCTGCTCGATGTCGAGGATGCCGTTGTCGGTGAGGAAGGTCTTCACCTGGCCGTCGTAACGGCTGATGACGGCGGGGGTGATGCCGGCCGCCGCCGAGGAGAAGATCTTGCCGACCGGGGTGTCGCCGAAGTACGGCAGCTTGGCGTTCTGCACCGCGGGGGAGATGAGGGTGTCCTTGGAGGACGGGATGTTGCCGTTCACCGCGAAGACCTTGGCGTGCTGCTCGGGCGCGGTCAGCCAGGCGGCCAGCTCGGCGGCCTCCTTGGTGTGCTTGCCCGCCTTGGGCACGGCGAGGAAGGCGCCGCCCCAGTTTCCGGCGACGGGCGGCGCGGCGATGTCCCACTTGCCCTGGTTGGCGGGACCGGCCTGGTCCTTGATGATGCCGGTCATCCAGGACGGGCAGGCGACGGTGGCGAACTTGGAGTTCTTGAAGGCCGCGTTCCAGGTGCCCGCCTCGTCGAACTGGCGCAGCTTGGCGGTGAGTCCGCCCTCGGCGGCCTTCACGCCGAGCTCCCACGCCTTCTTCACGCCGGGGCTGTTCTCCCAGTCCAGCTTCCCGCTGGAGTCGGCGTACTGGACGGGGTCGCTGGAGAGCACCGCGTTGAAGAGGCCGCTGGCGGAGTCGTGGAAGGCGGTGCCGGCGGGGGCCTTCTTCTTGTACGTCTCGCCGACCGTGAGGAACTTCGCCCAGTCGCCGCTCCACAGCTTGCCGACCTCGTCGCGCTCCGTGGGCAGCCCGGCCTTGGCGAAGAGGTCCTTGTTGTAGCAGACCGCCATGGGGCCGATGTCGGTGCCGAGGCCGATGACCTTGCCGTCGGCGGTGGTGGCCTGCTTGACCTTCCAGTCCAGGAACTTGGAGGTGTCGGCGCCGCCGTCCTTGACGACGTCCAGCCACTTGTCGGCCATGGTCGCGCCGGTGGCCTCGGCGATGTAGCCGACCTCGATCGCCTGGATGTCGGCGACGCCGCTGTTCCGGGAGAGGCGCAGCTTCAGGGTGTCCCAGTACTTCTGGCCGTCGGCGACGTTCGATTCCTCGATCTTGATGTTCGGGTGGAGCCGCTCGTACTCGGCGTACAGCTTGGCGCCGGTCTTGTTGTCGTAGCCGAACGATCCGAAGGTGCCGACCCGCAGCGTGATCGTGCCGCCGGCCTTCCCCCCGTCCTTGTCGTCCCCGTCGCTTCCGCAACCGGTGAGCAGGACCGTGCCGGTCACCACCGCGGCGACCGCCGCGGCGGTCGTACGGCGTCCGCGTCTGCTGCTGGAAGTGCGCATTCCACTCTCCTCGTCCAAGGTGGTGCTCTTCGTGCGCCATGAGGTCCGGCCGGCTGCTCGCGGCTCGGCGGGCCCTGCCGGGACCTGATGCAGGCTGTGTCGCATCCCATGATGGGAGCGCTCCCACGTCGTTGCCGGAAGGTTGCCGCCGGGGGGGTGGGGGTGTCAAGACATGAACGCGGATTCGTTACCGGAAGGTGTTCGGCGGGTTTCGGGGCGGCGGGGCCCGGGTCTTCACGTCATCTCCTGAACGCGCGCGTGGCGCCGCGGGAGCGCGGTGCTCTAGGGTGGGAGCGCTCCCATCCCGGTGTGGCCCCCCGCGGGCCCCTTCCTCCGGCACGGTCCTCGCGGCCGCCCGCCCGAGGCTCCGCCCACCGCGGCCCTGGTGAGCGGCACGAGGTCCGACGAGGGGAGCACGGCGAGCGTGAACGGACGGCAACACAGCAGACCCACCCTGGAGCAGGTCGCGGCCCGCGCCGGAGTCGGCCGGGGCACCGTCTCGCGGGTCATCAACGGCTCCCCGCGCGTGAGCGAGAGCACCCGGGCCGCCGTGGCCCGGGCCGTCGCCGAGCTGGGCTACGTGCCGAACCAGGCCGCCCGCGCGCTCGCCGGCAGCCGCACCGACGCGGTCGCCCTCGTCATCCCCGAGGCCGAGGCGAGGCTCTTCGCGGAGCCCTACTTCCTCGACCTGATCCGCGGCGTCAGCGCCGAGCTGGCCGAGGCCGACAAGCAGCTCCTCCTGACCCTGGTCCGCAGCGAGCAGGAACGGCAGCGCTTCGAGCAGTACCTCGCCGCCCAGCGCGTCGACGGCGTCCTGCTGGCCTCCGTCCACGGCGACGACCCGCTCCCCGACCGCATCCGCGAACTCGGCATCCCGGTCGTCATGAACGGACGCCGCTCCGAGGCCGAACCGGTCCCGTACGTCGACTCCGACAACATCGGCGCCGGCCGCGCCGCCGTCGCCCACCTGGTCGGCCGCGGCAGGCAGCGCATCGCCACCGTCACCGGCCCGCTGGACATGTACGTGGCCAGGGCCCGCCTCGGCGGCTACCGCGCGGGCCTGGCGGAGGCCGGCCACGCCCCCGACGAGGGCCTGGTCGCGACCGGCGACTTCACCGAGGACGGCGGCCGCGCCGCCATGCGCGGCCTGCTGGAGCGGCGCCCGGAGCTGGACGCCGTCTTCGCCGCCTCCGACGTCATGGCGGCCGGCGCCCGTGCCGCCCTCCGCGAGGCCGGCCGCCGCGTCCCCGAGGACGTGGCCCTGGTGGGCGTCGACGACTCCCCGGTCGCCCGCCTCATGGATCCCCCGCTCACCACGGTCCGCCAGCCCATCGAGGAGATGGGCCGCACCATGGCCCGCATGCTCCTCGACGACGTCACCGGCACCCCGGAGCACTCCCCGAAGCGCGTCCTGCCGACGGAGCTGGTGGTGCGGGGCTCCTGCTGACGGCCCGGTGACGGGCGGGCGAGCGGTCGGACGACGGGTCCGGCGACGGGCGGGGCGGCCGGCCGGACGACGGGAGGAGGGACCCGCCGTCCGGCCGGCCGTGCGTGCGGCCGGACGGCGGGACGCGCGACCGGCCGTCCGGCGGGTCGTGCGTCCGGTGGGACGGCGGGGAACGCGGCGGGAAACGCGACCGACCGTCCGGCGGGACGGCGGGGAACGCGGCGGGACGGCGGGAGACGCGACGGGAAACGCGACCGGGCCGGACGGGGTCTCCGGGCCCGTCCGGCCTTCGTCGCGTCTGCGCGGGGTGCCGTCCCCGGACCCGCCGGGCCGGGGACGGCACCCCCTGGGCGCGCTACAGCGCCGGGTACGCGTTCTTCATGAGCTCCTGGAACTGGGCCGAGAACCACTGGCCCGAGATCGGGGCGTCGGGGAGGGAGCCGGACATGCTGTTCCCGTTGCGGGCGTTGCCCGTGTAGGTCGGGTCGCACATGCGGTCGAAGCCCTTGCCCTCGTCGTTCGGGATCTCCTTCGAGGCGCCGTCGGACTCGCCCGGGGGCTTCATCCAGACGTACGCGTCGATGCCGGCGGCGGGAGCCGCCTGGGGACGCTCGCCGAGGCCCGCCCCGGACTGGTTGCACCAGTTGCCGAGGTGGATGCGGCGGTCGTAGCGGCCGCCGTTGACGTAGGTGTCGACGCTGGTCAGGGCGCCGGGGCCGGTGGGCCGCTGGGTGCCGCCCCAGCCGTTGCGGGAGGTGTCGATCAGCATGCCGAGCTTGCTGTCGAAGCCGAGGGAGACCAGCTTGTCGCGCATCCCCTGGGCGTAGGACAGCTCGTCGGTGTACCAGTTCCAGTCGACCCACTTCGACTGGCGCACCGAGGTGCCGTTGACGCTGTCGGTGATCTTGAAGTTCTCCTCCTTCAGCGCGCTGTAGTTGGCGGTGTTCACGATGAAGCCGTGGACGTTGGAGACGGTCGAGCCCTCGGCGGTCGCGGCCTGCTTGAAGAGTTCGGCGGAGGGGCCGAAGTTGGAGTCCCAGCCCAGCCAGCCGTGGTGGCCCGCGTCGACGTAGTTGTAGACGTTGGCGATGGCGCCCAGCTTGTTGAGCGCGTAGCCGACGCCCTTGATGTAGTTGCCGTTCTCCTTCATCACGTTGCAGTTGGCGGTCTCGGTGGGCCGCCCGGCCACGTTGGTGACGAGGTTGGGCAGGGAGTCGATCTCGACGGTCGTGACGATCCGCAGGCCCGCGTACTTCGGGTCGGCCAGGATCGCCGCGATGGGGTCGATGTACTGCGTCTTGTACTTGTCGATCTCCGTCGGGCCCAGCTCGCCGTTGGAGGCGAGCGCGGCACAGTCGCGGCCGGGCAGGTTGTAGATGACCAGCTGGACGACGAGCTCGCCGGTGCCCTTCTGCTTCAGGGCCTCGTCGAGGTGGGCGCGCAGGCCCATGGAGCCGTTCGCGCCGGCGATGGCCGCGGTGCGGTCCAGCCACACGCCGGTGGGCTGGCCGGAGATCCTGGTGCCGCCCGGCTCGGCGGCCGCCTTGGCGGACCACTCGGGGTTCACGTACACCTTCGCCCCGGCGTAGGGGTTGTCCGCCTTCGATCCGGCCGGCGGCGGGGTGGTCGGCGGCGTCGTGGGCGGGGTGGTGGGCGGCGTGGTCGGCGGGTCGGTCGGCTGGGTGGCGGTGTTGCAGGTGACGCCGTTCAGCTTGAACGTGGCCGGCACGGCGTTGGTGCCGCTGTAGGAGCCGTTGAAGCCGAAGGAGGTCGAACCGCCGGTCGCGAGCGTGCCGTTGTAGGACAGGCTCTTGGCGGTGACGGCGGTGCCGGACTGGGTGATGGTGGCGTTCCAGCCCTGGGTGACCTGCTGGTTGCCGGCGTAGCTCCACTCCAGGGTCCACGCGGTGGTCGGGTCACCGGTGTTGGTGACGACGACGTTGGCGCCGAAGCCGGTGTTCCACTGGTTGGTGATGCTGTAGTCGACCTTGCAGCCCGGGGTGGCTGCGCCGGCGGTGGCGCCGAAGACCGTGGCGGTGGCTCCGGTCGCGGTCACGAGGCCGAGGGCCGCCAGGAGGGCGGTACGGCTGGTGCGGCTCATGGGGGTGGGGATTCCTTTCGGGGGATGTGCGGGATGCACGTGATGCACGGGATGTGCGGGGTGGTGCGGCGGTGCGGACGTCACGGGGCGAGCGCGCGCAGGTGGTCGCGCAGTCCGACGCCGAACGCGGTGGGCGTGCCGTCGTACGAGGTGATCAGCGCGGGACCGGAGTTGCAGTTCCAGGTGTTCCAGGTCCAGCCCAGGTACGAGAGCCCGCGGTCGTCGAACCACTTCATGACGCGGTCGATGAACGCGTGTCCGCAGGTGTTCTCACCGATCTCGCCCGCCAGCAGGGGTACCTGCGCGGCTACGGGGGCGAGGGTGTCGTTCCAGCACGTCTCGGTGGAGCAGGTGTTGAAGTTGTAGACGTGCCAGGCGGCGCCCAGATTCTGCGCCGGGTCCGTGGGGCGGTACGTCAGCCACTGGCTGAGGTCGTTGGAGTACGCGATGCCGGGCACGAGGACGAGGTTCTTCGCCCCCGTGGCGCGGACCGCGTCCACCAGGTCCTGCATGCCGGCGACCTCGTACCCGATGCCGGGGCAGGTGCCGCCGTCGCGCCAGCAGGTCCATGCCTGGGTCGCGGTGGAGGTCGCCCGGTCCGGATAGGGCTCGTTGAAGAGGTCGAGGACGACGCGCTTGTCGTTCTTGAAGGTGTTCGCGACCGAGGTCCAGAACGCCGGGGTGTACCGGGCGTTGGGCATCGGCTTCTGGCAGGTGGCGTGCACGTCGGCGCAGCCCGAGGAGTTGCCGGTGTACTGGCCGTGGGTCCAGTGCAGTTCGACCACCGGGGTCATCCCGTGGGCCAGGACCTTGGTCACCAGGTCCTTCACCGCGTCGATGTAGTTCGCGCCCCGGTACTCGGGCTTGACGTTGTCCAGGCCGAGCCAGCACTCCTCGTTGAGGGGGATGCGGACCGTGTTGGCCTTCCAGTCGGCGATCGCCTTCACGGAGGCGTCGTCGGCCGGACCGTCCCAGATGCCGTGGCCCTGGACGCACATGAACTCGCCGCCGGAGCGGTTGACGCCGAGGAGCCGGCGGACCGCGCCGTTCTGGTCGGTGAACTTGTTCCCGGTGACCGTGAGTTCCGGTGCTCCGGCGACCGGGGTCGGCGGCGGGAGGGTGGGCGGGGTGGTCGGGGGAGTGGTCGGGGGGTCGGTCGGAGGAGTGGTCGGGGGAGTCGTGGGCGGATCGGTCGGCGGAGTGCCGGTGGGCGGGGTGGTCGGCCCGTCCGTGGTGCAGGCCGCACCGCCGAGCGTGAACGCGGTGGGGGCCGTGTTGGCCCCCGTCCACGAGGCGATGAAGCCCGTCGTCACCTTCGCGCCGGCGTCGAGCCGGGCGTTCCAGCTCTCGTGGGCGACGGTCACGGCGGTGCCGGACTGGGACCACTTGCCGCCCCAGCCCTGGCTGACCTGCTGGCCCGCCGGGAAGGAGAAGCCGAGGCTCCAGCCGTTCAGCGCCGTGCTGTTGTTGGTGACGGTGACGGCACCCTGGAAGCCTCCGGTCCACTGGTTGGTGACCGAGTACTCCACGGTGCAGACGGGTGCGGCCGCGGCTCCTGTGGCCGTACCCACGACGGCGAGCGCGGTGCTCGCCGCCATGACGGCTGCTCCTGCGAGCAGCGCGGTGAGACGTGGGGGATGTCGCATGAGCGAGTCCTCGCAGCGAGGGCACGCCCCCTACGGCGTGCCGACTGGATGGAATCGCTCCCACTGGTCGGGGCAGACCGTAGCGCCAACGGAAGCCAAGCAAAAGAGGAGTTGAGGAAATTCCTCGTCGTTTGCCTTCGACTCTTCACGCATCTTGACGTGGTTGCGTCACGCTTGCACAGTGGGAGCGCTCCCACTGGTTCACGGCTTGTTCACGCACCTCCCGTACGGCCCGCTCGACCCGTCCCGTACGGCCCCGCTCTTCGCACCACCCGACCTCCCGAGCCGCGAGGAGATCCACCCGCATGCCACGCCTGAGACCACCCCGCTCCCGCAGGCACCTGACCGCCCTGACCGCCGCGCTCTCGCTCCCCCTCGGCCTGCTGGCCGCCGGGGCGGGCGCCGGCACCGCGCAGGCCGCCGCCGTGCAGTGCAGCGTCGACTACAAGACCAACGACTGGGGTTCGGGATTCACCGCCGAACTCACCCTCACCAACCGGGGATCCGCCGCCCTGAACGGCTGGACGCTCACCTACTCCTACGCCGGTGACCAGAAGCTCACCAACGGCTGGAACGGCGTCTGGTCCCAGTCCGGGAAGAACGTGACGGTCACCAACGCCGGCTGGAACGGCACCGTCGCCGCCGGCGCGGCCGTCACGGCCGGCGGCCAGTTCACCTACAGCGGCGCCAACGCCGCCCCGGCGAACTTCGCCGTCAACGGCACCTCGTGCACCGGCGCCCACCAGCCCCCGGTCGCCGTCCTCACCAGCCCCGCCGCCGGGGCGGTCTACGCCGCGGGCGCCGCCGTCCCGCTCGCCGCCACGGCCGCCGCGGCCGACGGGGCCACCGTCGACAAGGTCGAGTTCTACAGCGACACGACCCTCCTCGGCACCGACACCACCGCGCCCTTCGCCCACAGCGCCACCGGCCTCGCCACCGGCGCCCACTCCCTCTACGCGAAGGCGTACGACAGCCAGGGCGCCTCCGCCGAGTCCGCGCCGGTGGGCATCACCGTCGCCGCCGGGCCCGCGCTCGTCGCCTCCCCGGGGCAGCTGGCCGTCCGCCAGGGCGCCACCGGCACCTTCGACCTCCGGCTGTCGACGGCCCCGACGGCGAACGTGACCGTCACGGTGGCGCGTACGTCGGGGAACAGCGACCTCACGGCCGCACCGGCGAGCCTCACCTTCACCCCGTCGAACTGGAACACCGCCCAGAAGGTGACCGTCACCGCCGGCGCCACCGGCACCGGCACGGCCGTCCTCACCGCCACCGCCCCCGGCCACGCCCCGGCGGAGATCCAGGTCACCCAGCTCGCCGCGGACTCCACCTACGACGCCCGCTTCCTCGACCTGTACGGGAAGATCACCAACCCCGCCCACGGCTACTTCTCGCCCGAGGGCATCCCGTACCACTCCGTCGAGACCCTGATCGTCGAGGCCCCGGACCACGGCCACGAGACGACCTCGGAGGCGTACAGCTACCTGATCTGGCTCCAGGCCATGTACGGCAAGGTCACCGGTGACTGGACCAGGTTCAACGGCGCGTGGGAGATCATGGAGCGGTACATGATCCCGACCCACGCGGACCAGCCGACGAACTCCTCCTACAACGCCTCGAAGCCGGCCACCTACGCCCCCGAGTGGGACCTCCCCTCGCAGTACCCGGCGCGGCTCGACTCCGGCGTCACCTCCGGCTCCGACCCGATCGCGGCCGAACTGAAGAGCGCCTACGGCACCGACGACATCTACGGCATGCACTGGATCCAGGACGTCGACAACGTCTACGGCTTCGGCAACGAGCCCGGGAAGTGCTCCGCCGGACCGACGGCGACCGGCCCCTCGTACATCAACACCTTCCAGCGCGGCCCGCAGGAGTCCGTCTGGGAGACCGTCACCCACCCGACCTGCGACAACTTCTCCTACGGCGGGAAGAACGGCTACCTCGACCTCTTCACCGGGGACGCCTCCTACGCCAAGCAGTGGAAGTACACCAACGCCCCCGACGCCGACGCCCGCGCCGTCCAGGCCGCCTACTGGGCCGACCTCTGGGCCAAGCAGCAGGGCAAGGGCGCGCAGGTCTCCACCACCGTCGGCAAGGCCGCCAAGATGGGCGACTACCTGCGGTACGCCATGTTCGACAAGTACTTCAAGAAGGTCGGCGACTGCGTCGGCCCGGCGGCCTGCCCCGCCGGCACCGGCAAGAACAGCTCCCACTACCTGATGTCCTGGTACTACGCCTGGGGCGGCGCCGTCGACACCTCGGCCGGCTGGTCCTGGCGGATCGGCTCCAGCCACGCCCACGGCGGCTACCAGAACCCGCTCGCCGCCTACGCGCTCAGCGCCTACGCCCCGCTCCGGCCCAAGTCGGCCACCGGGCAGGCGGACTGGGCCACCAGCCTCGACCGGCAGCTGGAGTTCTACCGCTGGCTCCAGTCCGACGAGGGCGCGATCGCGGGCGGCGCCACCAACAGCTGGCAGGGCCGCTACGCCACCCCGCCGGCCGGCACGCCGACCTTCCACGGCATGTACTACGACGAGAAGCCCGTCTACCACGACCCGGCGTCGAACCAGTGGTTCGGCTTCCAGGCCTGGTCGATGGAGCGGGTCGCCGAGTACTACCAGCAGACCGGTGACGCCGAGGCGAAGACCGTCCTCGACAAGTGGGTCTCCTGGGCGCTGTCGAAGACCACGATCAACCCCGACGGCACCTACCGCATCCCCTCCACCCTCCAGTGGTCCGGCGCCCCGGACACCTGGAACGCGGCGAACCCCGGCGCCAACGCCGGCCTGCACGTCACCGTCGCCGACTACACCAACGACGTCGGCGTCGCCGCCGCCTACGCCAAGACCCTCACCTACTACGCGGCCAAGTCCGGCCACGCGGAGGCCAAGCGGGTCGCCAAGGCCCTCCTCGACGGCATGTGGGACCACCACCAGGACCCGCTGGGCATCGCCGTGGAGGAGACCCGCGCCGACTACAACCGCTTCGACGACCCGGTGTACGTGCCGACCGGCTGGACCGGCGCGATGCCGAACGGCGACACGGTGAACGGCACCTCCACCTTCGCCTCCATCCGCTCCTTCTACCAGGACGACCCGGCCTGGCCGAAGATCGAGGCCTACCTGGCGGGCGGCGCCGCCCCCGTCTTCACCTACCACCGGTTCTGGGCCCAGGCGGACATCGCCCTGGCCATGGGCTCGTACGCGGAGCTGCTCGAATAACAGCCCGCCCCGCGCGAGGGGCTCCGCGTACGACGAGGCCGGGCGGTCCCCGACAGGGGCCCGCCCGGCCTCCGGACGTCCGCCCCCGCGCCGCGAACCGCCGACCCGCCTGGACAGTGCGCCGAGCGGGCGCCTAGGGTCGGAGGTCCCTGTCGTCGACGGGCACCCCCACCCCTTCCGGAGACACGTCCGGACCAGCCGAGGAGCGCGCACGTGGTCACCCTCGCCGACGTCGCCCGTCACGCCGGTGTGTCGGCCAGCACCGTCAGCTACGTCCTCAGCGGCAAGCGCTCCATCTCCACCGCCACCCGCGAGCGCATCCAGCACTCCATCGACGCGCTCGGCTACCGCCCGCACGCCGGCGCCCGCGCCCTCGCCGGCGGCCGGACCAGCGTCCTCGCCCTGATGATGCCGCTGCGCACCGGTCTCTACCTGCCGGTGATGATGGAGATCGCCATGGCCGTCACCACCACGGCCCGCGCCCACGGCCACGACGTGCTGCTGCTCACCGGCGAGGAGGGTCCCGAGGCCGTCCGCCGCGTCGAGGGAAGCGCCCTCGCCGACGGCATGATCGTCATGGACGTCGAGCTCGACGACCCCCGGCTGCCCCTGCTCCGGGAGGCCGAGCGGCCCGCCGTCCTCGTCGGACTGCCCGCCGACACCACCGGACTGGACTGCGTCGACCTCGACTTCGCCGCCGCCGGCGCCCGCTGCGTCGAGCACCTCGCCTCCCTCGGCCACCGCCGCCTCGCCGTCCTCGGCGAACCCCCCGCCGTCTACGCGCGCGGCACCGGCTACGCCGAGCGCACCCTCGCCGGGATCCGCGCCGCCGCCGCCGCGCACGGCCTCGACCTGCTCCACCGGCCCGTCGACGGCACCTACGGGGCCGTCGCCGCCGCCGTCACCCGGATCTTCGAGGAACGCCCCGGCACCACCGGCCTCGTCGTCCAGAACGAGGCCGCCGTCGAGCCCCTCCTCGCCGTCCTGCGCCACCAGGGCCGGGCGGTCCCCGAGGACGTGTCCGTCGTCGCGCTCTGCCCCGACCAGGTCGCCGCCCACGCCTCCGTCCCGCTCACCGCCGTCGCCGTCCCCGCCCGTGACCTGGGCCGGATCGCCGTCGAGCGGCTCGTCGCCCGGCTGCGCGGCGAGGACGCCAGGGGCCCCGAACTCCTCGCCCCCCACCTCACCGTCCGCGCCGGCTCGGGACCGGCACCCACCGCGCCGGGGGACGCCCGTGGGCGTGACTGAACCCCGGGACGAGGGGGAGGCCGCCGCCGAGTTCCGCGCGTTCTTCGACCGGCACTACGCCGAACTCGCCCGTCTGGCGCACCTCCTGACCGGCGAGTCCGACGCCGCCGACGACCTCGCCGCCGACGCCATGCTGGCGCTCTGGCACCGCTGGGACCGGGTCCGCGCCGCCGAGCACCCCGCCGCCTACGCCCGGGGCGTCGTCGCCAACCTCGTGCGCACCCGCATCCGCGGCACCGTCCGCGAACGCCGCCGGATCGCCGCCTTCTGGGACCGCCGCCCCGAGCACACCGAGGACCCCGACGTGCCCGCCGTCCTCGACGTGCGGACCGCCCTGCGCGCCCTGCCGTTCCGCAAGCGCGCCTGCGTCGTCCTCCGGCACGCCTTCGACCTGTCCGAGCGGGACACCGCCCGGGCCCTGGGCGTCTCGGTCGGCACGGTCAAGAGCCAGACGGCCAAGGGCATGGCGGAACTCCAGAGGCTGCTCGGCGCCCGGGCCGCCACCGAACTCGCCGCGGGAGGGCGCTGATGGACGAGACACGCCTGCGCGGCGAACTGCGCGAGGCGGCCCTCGCGCACCGCCCCGACCGCGCCCGGATGCTGGCCCGCGTCGAGCGCGGCATGACCGCGGCGCCGCCCGCCCGCACCCTCCGGCCGGCCCGCCGGTGGACCGCGGCCGTGGCCGTCGCCGCGACCGCCGCGGCCGTCGTCGGACTCGGGGGGCTCGCCGTGACGACGCTCCGGGACCGGCCCGCGCCCCCGGCGGGCGTCGCGGCGCCCGGCCCGGCGGCCCGCGCGGCCGGCACCGTCGACCCCGGCAGCAACCGCTGGTGGGCGCAGAGCGACCTCGCCGTCACCACGGACACCGGGGCCACCGCCCTGACCGTCGAGGTGCGGGTCGCCCTGACCGGCGGGATCGTGAGCACCGGCCACTGGCAGACCCGCTCCGCCGACGACTTCCGCGTCACCGTCGCCGAGGAGTCCGGCGCCCTCGTCTACCGCTGGACCCTGAAGGAGGGCCGCGAGCTCCCGCCCGGCCCGCACACCTTCGCCGCCCAGTACAACCACGCCGAGGGGGTCCGGGACGCCTCGGCCGACACGTACGCCGTCGTCCTCACCGCCCGCGACGGCGGCCGCACCACCCTGCGCGGCGGCTTCGCCGGCTGACCCGGCTCAGGGGCACACCTCGGCGGCCGGCCTCCAGTCGCCGAGGTACACGGCCCGGGTCGCCGTCGCCGCCTGCGCGGGGGTCAGCTGCGGACGGTTCGCCGGCACGGTGACCGCCGCGCCCCGGCCCGTGTTGCGGTACTCCGCGAAGCGCTGCTCCTGCCACGGGTGCTCGGCCCGCATGTCCGCGTACGGTGCCACCGCGTCGACGCCCGCCCCGAGCACGCTCTCCCGGACCACCAGCGACGGCCACGCCGTCGGGTCCGAGCCGGGCACCCACGGCCGGGCCAGCTCGTAGAAGCCGTCCGGGGCCCCGCTGGTGACCCGGCACCGGGAGGCGAGGAAGCCGTGCGGATTGGCGCGGGCCGTCGACGGGGCGAAGACGAAGCCGTACGGGGCGCCCGCCAGGTCCGTGCGGGCCAGCGTCCGGAAGTGGCAGCGCTCGAAGACGGCCGTGGCCCGCCCGAAGACGAAGTCCACGTCCCCCTCCACGTAGCAGTGCGCGAAGTACTGGCGGGCGAAGGCCGACAGCGACGTCGAGTCCGCGTACAGGGTGTCCTGGTGGCCCAGGAACCGGCAGTGGAAGAAGGCCGAGCGGTCGCCCTGCGCCTTCACCGCCACCGCCTGGGTGCCCGGATTGCCCGGCAGGTCGGAGCGGAGGAAGTCGTTGGCGAAGGTGATCGCGTGCGCCGTGAAGTCCGCCGCCTGGAGGGTCACCGTCGCCGAGCCCGTGGTGCCGTACGTGCCGGAGCCGTCCGGCTTCGGGGTCCCCGCCGCGTTGTCGTACACGACCACGACGTCCCGGGCGTCCCCGCTCGCCCCGATCCACGTCATGCCGGTCCGGGCCGCGCCCACCGCGACGGTCTCCCGGTACGTGCCGGGCGCGAGCACCAGCGTCCAGCCCGTGCCGGCCGCCGCGTCCACCGCGGCCCGCACGGAGGTGTGGTCCCCGAGCCCGCCGGGGTGGACGTAGAGCGTCCGGCCGGTGAGCCGGGCGGCCGGCGAGCCGTACCGCCCGAAGGGGCCGGCGGGGCGGTCCGCCGCCAGGGCGGGCGCCGGCGGCAGGGCGAGGGCGGCGAGCGCCGCGCCCGCGCCGGTGAGGAGGGCGCGGCGGCCGGGAGAGGTGCGGGGCGGGTGCGGGGGCATGCGGGCGCTCCTTCGGAGGCGGAGGCAGAGGAGTGGGGAAAGGGACGGGGAGAAGGGCCGGGCCGGGGCGGGCGCGACGGGACGGGGGTGCCGCGCTCCGCCCCGGCCCGGGGCAGGGGGGGGCTCGCTCAGCGCAGGCGGCCGGCGCCGGCGCCGAGGCCGACGAGGAGGGGGACCGCCAGCGGGTGGTCCACCCGGGTGCGCAGGACCGGCGTCCAGCCCGCGTCGCCGCGCAGGGCCTCGGCGGGGAACTGCTCGTTGTGGACGGCCAGCAGGTCGACCGGGCGGCCGTTCACGTAGTTGCCCGTGGTGGTGACCGGCGCGTCCTTCCACTTCTTGAGGATCTGCCCGGCGGGCACCTCGGAGGAGAGCGTGAAGGCGTTCTTCTCCGCGTACAGCTGCGACTCCTGGCCGATGCCCAGGCTGTACACGTAGTTCGTGTCCGGCACCTTGAAGTGGTTGTTGTACGCGTCGACCTGGCCGAAGCGGACCCGGGGCGCCCGCTCCACCACGTCGTCGAAGAGGTTGTGGTGGAGGGTGACGCGCAGCCTGCCCCGGTCGGTGGCGCCCGCGCTGTCGCTGTTGCCGATCATCAGCGTCTTGTCGTGGTCGGTGAAGACGTTCCACGAGACGGTGACGAGGTCCGCGCCGCGCACCACGTCGAGCTCGCCGTCGTGCTGCTGGTACACCTCGCCGTAGTGCTCCGGCAGCGAACTGTCCGGGTGGCGGCCGTCGGTGAAGGTGTTGTGGTCGATCCACACGTGGGTGGAGCCGTACACGACCAGGCTGTCGTACTCCGAGTTCCAGGCTCCGGTGGCGCCGTCCGTCGGGTCCCACTGCGGGAAGCAGTCGAGCGGGCTCTCCAGGGTCAGGTTGCGGATCACCACGTTGTCGACGCCCTGGACCTGGAGGCTGCCGCCGAGGATCGTGGCGTTCCGGCCGACGCCGACGAGGGTGGTGTTGGCGGGCACCTTGACCTTGATGGCCTGGCCCTGGGCGGTGGCCGAGGCGGCGCGCAGTTCCTCCTGGGGGCCGCTGACCTCGGTCTCGTACCCCCACACCGCGGGGTCGTAGTCGGCGAGGTACCGGTCGAAGTCGTAGCCGGGGGCCTCGAAGGCGGCGCAGCCGGCCTCGGTGGCGTTCAGGGTGCCGGCGACCTTGACGATGCGGGGCTCGGTGCCGGGGGCGGCGAGCGCCTCCCGGAGTCCGGCCCAGGTGGTGACGGTGAAGACGCGGGAGGCGTCGGCGGCGGCGCCGCCGGTGGTGCCGGTGCCGTCGGAGGCCCAGCCGTCGCCGGCGGGCAGGACGGCGCGGGCCGGGTCGGCGGGCGGGCGGTGGCCGGAGTGGGCACCGGCGGCGGGGGCGGTGACGGTGAGGACGAGGGCGGCGGCGGCCACCGCTCCGAGCTTCGTGCTTCTGTTCACGCGCGGTTCTCCTCAGGATGCGGAAGGGGGTGCGGGGGGCCAGGTGATCCACCGGGCGGGGAGCTCGTCGTCGAGCCGGCGGGTCTCGCGCGGGGCGAGGACCCGGGTGCGGAGCAGTTCGCGGGCCACCAGCCGGGCCACCTCGATCGCCCCGGGCGGATTGAAGTGGGTGTTGTCCTGCTCGGTGGCGGTCCAGTTGAAGTACGTCTTCGTCGCCTCGGGGCCGAGCCGCTGCCACAGCGCGAGGGACAGCGCCTCGACGTCGAGGAGGGGCGTGGCCAGGGCCGAGGCGGTCTCCCTGGCGGCGGCCGGGTAGTCGCCGAGCGACCGCTGGGCGGTGCCGGCGGCGTCGAAGCGCCGCCGTTCCACCGAGGTCGCGAGCACCGGCACCGCGCCCCGGGACCGGGCGGTCTCCACGAAGACCCGCAGGTTGTCCCGGTAGGAGCCCCAGGGGTCGGTGTGACGGAGGGGGTCGGTGGTCTTCTGGTCGTTGTGCCCGAACTGGACGAGCAGGACGTCACCGGGGCGCAGGGCGGCCGCGATCGGTTCGAGCCGGCCCTCGTCGAGGAAGCTCTTGGTGGAGCGTCCGTTGACGGCGTGGTTGGCGACCGTGAGTCCGTGGTGGAGGAAGAACGGCAGGGCCATGCCCCAGCCGGTCTCGGGGGCCGCGTCGGCGTACTTCTGCGCGGCGGTGGAGTCCCCCGCGAGGAAGAGGGTGCGGCGGCGGGGCGAGGGGTGCCCGCCGGCGGCGGGCTCCCCGGTGCGGGCGGCGGCCGGCCGGGCGGCCAGGGCGAGCACCAGGCCCGCCCCGGCCACGACCGCCTCGCGGCGGCCGACCGTCACTTCTTCTGCGACTTCCACTCGGCCTGGGCCTCGTTCAGCTGCTCGGCCAGGCTGTCGGCGAAGGCCTTGGCGGTCATCGAACCGAGCAGCACCTTCTGGAAGTCGGCCTCGTTGTCGGCCTTGGAGATGGTGTTCCAGTCGGGCAGGTAGTAGGGCAGCTGGACGATGGTGGCCTTGCCGCTGAAGAGGACCTCGGCGGCGAGCTTGGTGGGCTCGGCCTCCTGGAGCCACGGGTCCTGCGCCGCCTCGGTGTTGGCGGGGATGGCGCCGGCGGACTTGTTCCACTTGGAGTTGGAGGAGTGCGAGGCGGCGAACTCGATGAACTTCCAGGCCGCGGCCTTGTTCTTGCTGGAGGAGAAGAGGCCGAGGCCGTCGACCGGGTTGGAGACCATCACGCGGGTGCCGTCGTCGAGCGTCGGGTTCGGTATGCCGCGGAACTTCTCGGTGCCCAGGGCCTTCACGTGGTCCTGGTACGAGCCGAGGTTGTGGTTGAGCATCCCGATCTCGCCGCTGTCCCACTGGGCGACCATCTTGGTGAAGTCGTTGTTGACGTCGGCGGCCGGGGTGTTCTTCTTGAAGAGGCCGGCGTACCTCTCCAGCGCGGCGACGTTCTTCGGGTCGTTGACGGTGGTCCTGTCGCCCTCCCAGAAGCTCTGGATGCCGCTCTGGCCGTACATGGCGTCGAGGGCCTGGGCGATGGAGCCGGCGCCGCCGCGGATGGTGTAGCCGAAGCGGTTCTTGTCCCTGTCGGTGAGCTTCTCGGCGGCGGCGTAGAACGCCGACCAGGTGGAGGGTTCCTGGAGGCCGGCCGCCCGGAAGAGGTCGGTGCGGTAGTAGAGGACGCCGTTGCTGGCGGAGGTCGGGACGGTGAAGAGCTTGTCCTGGCCGCCGGCCGCCTTGACGGACTCGACCATGCCGGCGTTCAGCTTGCCGTGCAGGGCGCTGCTCTGGATCCGCTCGTCCAGGGGCTCCAGCGCGTTCTGCGCGGCGATCCCGGCGAGCATCGCCGCGCCGACGCCGCCGACGTCCGGGAGGGCGCCGCCCTGGATGGCGGTGTCGTACTTGGACTGCACCTCCTTGGAGGCGATCCCGACGTACTCGACGTCGATGTCCGGGTTGGCCTTCTCGAAGTCGGCGATGATCTCCTTCCACACGTCGGTGCGGACACCGCCGTTGTTGTCCCAGAAGGTGATCTTGCCCTTGCCGGATCCCTCGGTTCCCTCGCCGCCGGCGCCGCCGCCGTCGTCACCGCAGGCGGTGGCGGTCAGCGCGAGGACGCCGGAGAGGGCGAGGGCGAGGGCGGCTCTGCGCCGTCCGGGGAAGATGGTCATCGTCGGCTCTCTTCTCTCGGGGTGGTGCTCGGGTCGTGCGGGGAAGGGGAGTGCGGTGTGGGGGGAGTACGGGGGCCCGCCGGGGTTCAGCGGGCGGTGGCGGTGGCGCGGGTGCGGAAGTCCGTGAACACGCCCGTCCCGGCGTGTCCCTCGCCTCCGGGCGCGGCGGCGAACAGGCCGAGCAGGGCGCCCACCCACCGCCAGGGAGTGGCCGCGAACTCGGGGCCGAGCCGGACGGGTCCCTCGCCGGCGTCGTAGGAGAAGCGGCAGCGGGCGTCGGCGGTGACCTCGATCCGCAGCAGGGCCTCGGCGCCGGCGAGCGGCCGGGGCCGGTCCGCCTCCCGCTCGCGGTCGGCGCTGCCGGGCGCGAAGCGGTGGGCGAGCAGCACCCGCCCGTCGGCGGCCCGTTCCAGGCCGATCCAGGCGTACGCGTCGCCGAGCACGACCAGTCCGGCCCGGGCCCCGGGCGCGCCGGACTCCAGCCGCAGCCGGACCTCGACGGTCCGGGCCCCGGCGGGCAGCCGCTGCGTCAGCACGTGCGGCACCGTCCGCAGGTCGTCGGCCCGCCCGGTGCGGACGCAGGAGAGCCGCAGTCCCGGCCCCGGGCGCGGGTCCGTCCAGCCGGGACCGGGGTTGGCCGTCCACTGCCACTGCGGTCCGTGGACGCCGCCGGGGAAGGAGTCGTCCACGGCGGGCCGGGCGACCGGCGCCTCGGGCAGGGCGGGCTTGCGGTGGACGCGTACGGGGGAGCCGTCGTCGCCCGGCACCGGCCAGCCGTCCGCGTCCCAGCGCATCGGCTGGAGGTGGACGAGCCGGCCGTGGGCGCCGGTCTGCTGGAAGTGCAGGAACCAGTCCTCCCCGGCGCCGGTGCGGACCCAGCCGCCCTGGTGGGGGCCGTTGACGTCGGTGTCGCCCTGGGAGAGGACGATCCGCTCCTCGTACGGGCCGGAGAAGGTGTCGGAGCGGAAGGCCCCCTGCCAGCCGGTGGCGACGCCGCCGGCCGGGGCGAGGATCCAGAACCGTCCGTCGTGCCGGTACAGCTTCGGGCCCTCCAGGGTGAACCAGCCGGGCAGGAGGTCGGCGTCGACGAGGGTCCGGCCCTCGTCGAGTACCCCGGTCCCGTCCGGGCGCATCCGGTGGCCGGTGAGCCGGTTGTTGAAGCCCGCCCGGGACCTGGCCCAGCCGTGCACCAGGTAGGCCTCGCCGGTCTCCGCGTCCCACAGCGGGCAGGCGTCGATCAGTCCCCGGCCCTCCTTCACCAGGTGCGGACGGCTCCACGGGCCCTCGACGGCCGGGGAGTTGACCTGGAAGATCCCGTGGTCGGGGTCGCCCCAGAAGATCCAGAACCGTCCGTCGTGGTGGCGCAGCGACGGCGCCCACACCCCGCGGTCGTGCCGGGGGACGGCGAACGCCTCCTCCGGTTCGAGCCGTTCCAGCGCGTGTCCGACGAGCGTCCAGTTGACGAGGTCGCGGGAGTGCAGCAGCGGCAGCCCGGGGGCGCGGCCGAAGCTGGAGGCGGTGAGGTAGAAGTCCTCGCCGACCCGGACCACGTCCGGGTCGGACCAGTCCGCCGCCAGCACCGGGTTGCGGTACGTGCCGTCGCCCAGGTCTCCCGTGACCTCGGGCACGGCGGGCCCGGTCACGGGGCGACCGCCCTGTGGACCAGGGCCGCGGCGCCCTCCCGGTCGAGCCGTCCGTCGGCGACGACCGTCACCACGCGGCGCACCAGGGTCTCGCCGGCCGGGAGCGCGAGCCGCTCCCCGTGCGCGAGGGAGGAGCCGACCCCGGGGTACTCGGCGGCCCGCACGAACCACGGGTCGCGCCGGGTGGCCGGGGTCGCCCCGGCGAAGACCAGCGTCCAGCCGTCGCCGGCCATCGCCACCCAGTCGGCCCGGACCCCGTGCACGGCCGCCTCGCCGTCCGTCCCGGAACCGTCCGTGCCGGAACCGTCCGCGCCGGAACCCGTCCCGGAACCGTCCGTGCCGGGGCCGAACACCCTCGGTGCGGACGCTTCCTTGGGGGCGCGCCAGAAGAAGCCGCCGTAGGCGGCGCCGGGGCGCCCGTTGGTGGCCGGGCTGCCGATCGACAGGTCGCGGCCGGAGACGTTGACCGCGGAGAAGGTCAGGTCGAGCGCCCACGCCGTGTCGGTGAGGGCGACCGCGGCGACCGTGCGGTGCTCGGCGAGCAGCCGCTCCCCGCCCGCGGTCCAGCTCAGCTCCTCCACGAAGCCGTCCGGGTCGCACAGCTTGAAGCCGTCGTGCCGCTGGACGCCGTGGTTGTCGAGCGCGACCGGCCCCCGGTCGCGGACGAAGGTGCGCCCGCCCCAGAAGTTGTGCCCCGCGACGTCCGGGACGGCGACGGAGACGCCCAGGTGGTGGACGTGGTCCGCGGGCAGGACCTCGGTCACGGCCCGCCCGGCGAGCGTCGTCACCGGGTGCAGGTAGGGGCGCGGGGAGTGGTCGGCGGCCAGCGCCGGCCGGGTCACGCAGTGGGCGACCGCGCGGCCCGCGACCCGCAGGGCGGCGGTGGTGGCGCCGGGGGCGCTCACCGGAGCTCCGCCGGCAGCGGTGCCGCCCACGGGGCGCCGAGCTCGGAGTAGAGCCGGAGCTGTTCGGCGCTCGCGTCGACCAGCGCCTCCACGCCCGTCACGACCCGCCGTTCGGAGCTCTCGCCGGGTGCGGCGCGCCAGTGGGCGGCGGGCAGCGGCCGGGGGTCGGGCGAGGTGCGGACCGCCTCGACGACCCGCATGAAGGCGCCGGTCGCCTCCGGCGGCACCAGCAGCGGGGTGCCGTCCGTGACGTGCGCGACCAGGTTCTCCAGGAGGTCGGTCCGTCCGTACACGGTCTCCTCCGGGCCGTGCCCGGCGCGCTGGAGCAGGACCCGGTCCTCGCGGTACCAGAAGGTGATCCGCCCCCGGCTGCCGTGCACGACCGCGTACGGCTCCGCGGTCCGCTCGGCGCAGAGCGTCGCCGCGACGGTGACCGGGAGGCCGGCGGCGGTGGTGACGCGCACGGCGGAGGTGTCGTCGGACTCGATGGCGTGGGCGTGGAAGAGCTCGGTCTCCACGCCGGTCACGTCCTCGGCGCGGGTGGTCCCGGCGAGGGCGAGGGCGGTGGCGACGGCGTGGGCGAGCGGGTTGGTCAGCGCCCCGTCGACCACGTCGAGGCCGTCGAGGCGGCGCCGCCCGGCCCAGGGGGCGCGCCGGAAGTAGGCCGCGTCGCGGACCCAGGCGCCGGCCGCGCCGACCCCCAGGACCTCGCCGACGGCTCCCTCGGCGATCAGGGCGCGGACGGCGGGCAGGGCGTGCGAGCCGAGCGACTGGAAGCCGATCTGGCAGGCGGCGCCGGCCGCCGCGACCCCGTCGGCCATCCGGCGGAACTCGGCGTAGGACGGGGCGGGCGGCTTCTCCAGGAGGACGTCGGCCCCGTGCCGGGCGGCGGTCAGCGCCAGGTCGGCGTGGGTCTGGATGGGGGTGCTGAGGACCGCCAGCCTCGCGCCGGTGGCGGCGAGCAGCGCCTCCAGGTCGTCGGACTGGGCGGGGTCGCCGAGGCCGTCGAGCTCGGCCGCGTCGAGCGGGCGCAGCTCGCAGACGCCGGCGAGGCGGACCAGACCGAGCCGCTCCAGGCGGTGGATGTTGAGGAGGTGGCTGCGGCCGTGGCCGCGGGCGCCCGCGAGGACGACGGGCAGGGGGTCACGTGCGGACATGGGGCTCATCCCTTCACCGCCCCGGCGCTGAAGCCGGTGACGAGCCACTTCTGGATGAAGGCGAAGACGACCACCACGGGGACGGCGGCGATGACACCGCCCGCGGCGAGGGCGCCGAGGTCGACGCTGTCGGCGCCCATGAGGGTGTTGAGGCCGACCGGGATGGTCTGCTTGCTCTGGCTGCTGAGGAACATCAGGGCGAAGAGGAAGTGGTTCCAGGCGTGCACGAAGGCGAAGGAGCCGACGGCGACGAGGCCGGGCCGCAGCAGCGGCAGCACGACGATCAGGAAGGCGCGGAAGCGGTTGCAGCCGTCGACCCAGGCGGCCTCCTCCAGCGAGGGCGGCACGTTCCTGATGAAGCCGCTGATGAGGATCATCGACAGCGGCAGCTGGAAGACGGTCTCGGCGATGATGACGCTGCCGATCGAGTTGATCATCCGCAGCTCGGCGAAGATCTGGAAGAGCGGCACGAGGAGCAGGGCGCCCGGCACGAACTGCGAGCAGAGCAGGGCCAGCATGAAGCCCTTCTTGAACCGGAAGTCGAAGCGGGCGAGGGCGTATCCGCCGGCCAGCGCCACCAAGGTGGTGCTGATGAGCACCGCGACGCCGATGAGCAGGCTGTTCTGGAAGAAGATCCCGAAGCTGCGCTCGGTCCACACCTTCTCGAAGTGCGCGCTCGTCATCGGCCAGGGCAGCAGCGAGGTCGATCCGGCCGGGCGGACGGCGAAGAGGAGGATCCAGTAGAAGGGGACGAGGGTGAAGACGAGGTAGATGCCGAGCGGCAGGTAGATCTGCCAGCGGGGGACCTCGTCCCAGGCCCGGTGCCGCTTGCGGGCGGGGGCGGGAGGCGCGCCCTCCGGCGGTACGGCCGGGGAGACGGGCGCGTCGTCGGACGCGGTGCGGGTGCGGGTGGCAGCGGCGGTCACTTGCTGTCGCCTCCGAACTTGCTCAGGCGCAGATAGACGATCGAGCAGAAGAGAAGGATCACGAACGCCACCGTGGTGAGGGCGGAGGCGTAGCCGAAGTCGTGGGCGTCGACGCTGGTCTCGGCGATGTACAGCGGGAGGGTCGTGGTGACGCCCGCGGGTCCGCCGCCGGTCAGCGTGTAGAGCAGGTCGACGTTGTTGAACTCCCACACCGCGCGCAGCAGCGTGGAGAGGACGATCGCGTCCCGGATGTGCGGGAGCGTGATGTGGAAGAACTGGCGCAGCCGGCCGGCGCCGTCGACCTCCGCCGCCTCGTACAGGTCGCGCGGGATGGACTGGAGGTCGGCGAGGATGAGGATGGCGAAGAAGGGCACGCCGCGCCAGAGGTCCGCGACGATCGCCGCCCAGAAGACGGTGCCGGTGTCGGAGAGCAGCGAGGTGCCGTACTCGCCGATGCCGAGGTCCGCCAGGTAACGGGTGATGCCGGTCTGGGAGTTGTAGAGCAGCACCCAGATCGCCGAGGTGAGCACGCCCGAGACGGCCCAGGGCGAGAAGACCAGGGCCCGGCCGAGCGCCCGGCCGGCGAAGGTCTGGTTGACGATGAGGGCGAGCACGAGCCCGAAGAGGAGCTGGAGCGTCACCTCCACCACGACCCACTTGAGGCTGAAGGTGAGCGTGCCCCAGAAGTGCGGGTCGGCCGTGAAGATCTCGGTGAAGTTGTCGAGCCCGGCGAAGCCGTTCCGCCAGGGCTTGGTCGGGTTGTAGTGCTGGAGGCTGTAGTAGAAGACGCTCAGCACGGGGTAGGCGATGAAGCCCAGCATCAGCAGGCCGGCGGGGGCGATGAGCAGGTACGGCAGCCGGCGGGGCGTCGCTCCCGTGCGGCGGCGCCCTCGTGGCGTGGTGTCTCGGGGCGGTTCGGTCACAGCTGTGGCCATGACGGCGGCTCCGTTCTCGGGCGGGCGGTGCGAGGGGTTCGGCGGGCGCTTCCGGTGGGAGGCGAAGCGCTTCGCGAACGGCGTTCGGTATCTCGAACAGGAGGGGCGGTGACGAGCGCGGCGGGGAGTCAGCCCGCGTAGGGTTCGGGGGTCGTGCCCGGCCGGGCCAGGAACTCGAAGTCGCAGCCGGTGTCGGCCTGGGAGATCTGCTCCATGTAGAGCGCGCCGTAGCCGCGTTCGTACCGGGCCGGCGGCGGGGTCCACGCCGCCCGGCGGCGTTCCAGCTCCTCGTCCGCGACGTGCAGGTGGAGGGAGCGGGCCGCGACGTCGAGGGTGATCGTGTCGCCCGTGCGGACCAGGGCCAGGGGCCCGCCGACGTGCGATTCCGGCGCCACGTGCAGCACGCAGGCCCCGTAGCTCGTCCCGCTCATCCGGGCGTCCGAGATGCGCACCATGTCGCGCACCCCCTGTTCCAGCAGGTACGCGGGGATCGGCAGCATCCCGTACTCCGGCATGCCGGGACCGCCCTTGGGCCCCGCGCCCCGCAGCACCAGCACGTGGTCGGCGGTGATGCCGAGCGCCGGGTCGTCGATGGTCCGCTGCATCGTCCGGTAGTCGTCGAAGACGACCGCGGGACCGGTGTGCTTCATGAAGCGCTGCTCCATGGCGACGTGCTTGACGACCGCCCCGTCGGGGCACAGGTTGCCCCGCAGCACCGCGAGTCCGCCCTCGGCGGCCAGCGGCCTCTCCCGCTCCCGGATCACCTCGGCGTCGTGCACGAGCGCCCCGTCGAGCTGTTCGCGCAGGCTGGCGTGGGAGACCGTGGGCCGGTCCAGGTGGAGCACGTCCGCGATCCGGGAGAGGAAGCCCGGCATCCCGCCGGCGAAGTGGAAGTCCTCCATGAGGTACTTCCCGCCCGGCCGCAGGTTCGCGAGGACCGGCACGGTCCGCGCGATCCGGTCGAAGTCGTCGAGCGTCAGCCTCACGCCCGACCGGCCGGCCATCGCGATCAGGTGGATCACCGCGTTGGTCGAGCCGCCCAGCGCGAGGACGGCGGCGACCGCGTCCTCGTACGCCTCCCGGGTCAGCAGCGCGGAGAGCCTGAGGTCGCGCCGGACCAGCTCCACGATCCGCATCCCCGAGGCGGCGGCCATCCGGTCGTGCCCCGAGTCCACCGCCGGCACGGAGGAGGCGCCCGGCACGGTCACGCCCAGGGTCTCCGCCGCCGCCGTCAGCGTCGACGCCGTCCCCATCGTCATGCAGTGGCCGGGGGAGCGGGCCAGCCCGCTCTCCAGCTCGGCCATCTCGCAGTCGCCGATGGTGCCGGCCCGCCGCTCGTCCCAGTACTTCCACATGTCGGTGCCGGAGCCGAGGGTCTCCCCGCGCCAGTGTCCCGGCAGCATCGGCCCGGCCGGCACGAAGACCGTCGGCAGGTCGACCGAGGCGGCGCCCATCAGCAGCGCCGGCGTCGTCTTGTCGCAGCCGCCCATCAGCACGGCCCCGTCCACCGGGTACGAGCGCAGCAGCTCCTCCGTCTCCATGGCGAGGAGGTTGCGGTAGAGCATCGGCGTCGGCTTCTGGAAGGTCTCCGACAGGGTGGAGACCGGGAATTCGAGGGGGAAGCCGCCGGCCTGCCACACCCCGCGCTTCACGGCCTGTGCCCGGTCGCGCAGGTGCACGTGGCAGGGGTTGATGTCCGACCAGGTGTTGAGGACCGCGATGACCGGCTTGCCGAGGTGCTCCTCCGGCAGGTAGCCGAGCTGCCGGGTCCGGGCCCGGTGGCTGAACGACCGCAGCCCGTCGGTGCCGTACCACTGGTGGCTGCGCAGCTCGTGCGGCTGCCGCTCCCGGGTGCCGTGCGGCTCCCCGGGGCGCGCCTCGCGGCCGCCGGCCTCCCGCTCCCCGGGGCGCCGCTCCCGTCCGTCCGTCATATCGGCCACCCGCCCGCGATCGCCGCGACCTCGGCCCGCTCGTCCTCCGGGAGCTCCCGGCTCGGCGGCCGGATGGCGCGCCGGCACAGTCCGAGCGAGGCCAGTGCCTCCTTCACCACCGTCACGTTGTCCGCGCTGCCGTTGGCCGCGCGCAGCTCCTCGAAGCGGCGGATCCGCTCCCAGACCTTCATCGCGGTCCCGTAGTCGCCCGTCCGCAGCGCCTCCAGCATCTCCAGGGAGAGCGCGGGGGAGACGTTGACCAGGCCCGAGGTGAAGCCGGTGGCGCCGGCCGAGAAGTAGGAGGGGGCGTACGGCTCGGCGAGCCCGGCCACCCACACGAAACGGTCCAGGCCCGCGTCCCGGGCGAAGCCGGCGAACCGGGCCGCGTCCGGCACCGCGTACTTGACGCCGACGACGTTCGGGCAGGCGGCTCCCAGCTCGGCCAGGCGCGCCCCGCTCAGCAGCGGGTTGCGGATGTAGGGGACGACGCCCAGCTCCGGCACCGCCTCGGCGATGGCCCGGTGGTAGTCGACCCAGCCGCTCTCGGAGACGTACGGGTGCACCGGCTGGTGGACCATCACCATGTGCGCCCCGGTGTCCCGGGCGTGCCGGGCCGCCTCGACCGCGGTCGGCACGTCGTGCCCGACGCCGACCAGGACCGTCGCGCGGCCGGCCGCCTCGTCGACCGTCGCCTCGGTGATCGCGCGGCGCTCGTCGGGGGTGAGGGCGTAGAACTCGCCGGTGTTGCCGTTGGGGGTGAGGGTGCGCACCCCGCCGTCGAGCAGCCGGCGCAGCAGGGCCCGGTGGGCGTCGGAGTCCACCCGGCCGTCCTCGGCGAACGGCGTGACCGGGATGGCCACGACGTCGGCGAGGGCGGCCCGAAGGGTCTGATGAGTCATTGTCACTCGCTGTCCAGAAGGGAGGAGCCCGCGGAGGGCTCCAGGGGGTTCACGGGGAAGGCGCGCTCCACGAACGAGGCGATGTGGGCGTGCACCGCCCGGCGCGCCCCGTCGGCGTCGCCCGCGGCGGCGAGCCGCAGGATCTCCCCGTGCTCGGCCGCCTCGCGTTCCCAGGAGGGGACGGCGGCCCAGGCGACGGTGGAGACGAGCGCGGCCTGGTCGCGCACCTCGTCGAGCATCCGCCCGAGCAGCGGGTTGCCGCAGGGGAGGTAGAGCGCGCGGTGGAACGCCCGGTTGGCCAGGGAGCGTTCGGCCGGGTCCTCGGCGCCCGCCGCGCGGGCCAGCGCCTCGTGGGCGGCGTCGAGCGGGGCGCCCGAGGCGACCGCCCGGCGGACGGCCTCCGGCTCCAGGAGGAGCCGGACGTCGTACACGGCCCTGGCCATGTCCGCGTCCACCATCCGCACGGTGACGCCCTTGTACTGGCTCATGACCACGAGTCCGCTGCCCGCGAGGGTCTTGAGCGCCTCGCGCACCGGGGTCTTGGACACCCCGAAGCGCGAGGCGAGTTCGGTCTCCACGAGCGCCTGCCCGGGTCTGAGCCCCCCGGTGAGGATGTCGTGCTTGATCGCCTCCAGGACGTACTGGGTCCGGGAGGGGATGGGGCTGGGGGCGAAGGTCATGAGCACTCTCAGATCTCGCGTATGGCGTCTGGTGTATCGCGTCTCATATATGACGTACGAAGTGCAACGGGCATGAAGCTAAAGGGACGCCGGTGTTTCGTCAATGCTTCGCGCACGCTTGGGGGAAAGCGTTTTCTATCGTGCCCTCGCGAAGGGGTCCGACGGGTGCGCGCAGGGGGATCCGGCGCGGGCCCGGAGGGGGATCCGGCGGGCGTGCGGACGGGGATCCGGCGGGCGTGCGGAGGGGGTCCGGCGGGGGCGCGGGCGGAAGTGCGGGGGCGGGGGCGGCGGGCGTGCGGGCGAGAGTCCGGCGGGACTGTTCCCCGGTTTTGTTTTCTGAGATAACTATTGGGGGCGCAGCCCCTCCCACCCCACCCCAAGGACCCGCATGAAGTTCACCGACGGCTTCTGGCTGATGCGCGAGGGCGTGCAGGCCTCGTACGCCACCGAAGTCCGCGACCTCCGCGCGACCCCCGGCCGCCTCACCGCGCACGCCTCCGTCAAGCGGGTCCGCACCCGCGGCGACACCCTCAACTCGGCGCTGCTCACCGTCGAGTGCCACGCGCCCGCCGAGGGCGTGATCGCCGTCCGGATCACCCACCACGCCGGCCGGGTCCGCCGGGGTCCCGACTTCGTCCTCGCCGACCCCGACCCCGGGGCCGGCACCGTCCGCGACGACGGCGCGACCGCCGAGCTCGACGCCGGGGCGCTCCGTCTGCGCCTCGACCGCGACCGCCCCTGGACCCTGGACTTCCTCGACGCCGACGGCCGCCCGCTGACCTCCTCGGGCCGCAAGGGCACCGCCTTCGTCACCACCCCCGACGGCGCCCACCACATGGCCGTCCAGCTCGCCCTCGGCGTCGGCGAGCAGGTCTACGGCCTCGGCGAGCGCTTCACCCCCTTCGTGAAGAACGGCCAGAGCGTCGACGTCTGGCAGGCCGACGGCGGCACCAGCAGCGAACAGGCCTACAAGAACATCCCCTTCTACCTCTCCTCGCGCGGCTACGGCGTCTTCGTGAACCACCCCGGCCGCGTCTCCTTCGAGGTCGGCTCCGAGGCCGTCGGGCAGGTCCAGTTCAGCGTCGAGGACCAGACCCTGGAGTACCACGTCGTCGCGGGCCCCACCCCCAAGGACGTGCTGCGCCGCTACACCGCCCTCACCGGCCGCCCCGCCCTCCCCCCGCCGTGGTCCTTCGGCCTCTGGCTCACCACCTCCTTCACCACCCCGTACGACGAGGCCACCGTCACCTCCTTCGTCGACGGCATGGCCGACCGCGGCATCCCGCTCTCCGTCTTCCACTTCGACTGCTTCTGGATGCGCGAGTACCAGTGGTCCGACTTCCGCTGGGACCCGGAGACCTTCCCCGATCCCGAGGGCATGCTCGCCCGCCTCAAGGCCCGCGGCCTGCGCGTCGGCCTCTGGATCAACCCCTACATCGCCCAGAAGTCCGCGCTCTTCGACGAGGCCGCCGCCGCCGGCCACCTGGTGAGGCGCCCGAACGGCGACGTCTGGCAGTGGGACCTCTGGCAGCCCGGCATGGCCCTCGTCGACTTCACCGGCGCGGACGCCCGCGCCTGGTTCCAGGAGAAGCTGCGCCCGCTGCTCGCCCAGGGCGTCGACTGCTTCAAGACCGACTTCGGCGAGCGGATCCCCACCGACGTCGTCTGGCACGACGGCTCCGACCCCGAGCGGATGCACAACTACTACACCCACCTCTACAACCGCACCGTCTTCGAGCTCCTGGAGGAGGAGCGCGGCCCCGGCGAGGCCGTCCTCTTCGCCCGCTCCGCCACCGCCGGCGGCCAGCAGTACCCCGTCCACTGGGGCGGCGACTGCTGGGCCTCCTTCGAGGCCATGGCCGAGTCCCTGCGCGGCGGACTCTCCCTCTCCCTCAGCGGCTTCGGCTTCTGGAGCCACGACATCGGCGGCTTCGAAGGCACCCCCGCGCCCGAGGTCTTCACCCGCTGGCTCGCCTTCGGCCTGCTCTCCTCCCACAGCCGCCTGCACGGCAGCGACTCCTACCGGGTGCCCTGGGAGTTCGGCGACGAGGCGGTCGCGGTGGCCCGCCGCTTCACCCGCCTCAAGCACCGCCTCATGCCCTACCTGTACGCGGCCGCCGTCGAGGCCCACACGACCGGCGTCCCCGTCATGCGCCCCATGCTCCTCGAATTCCCCGCCGATCCCGCCTGCCGCACCCTCGACCGCCAGTACATGCTCGGCCCCGACCTCCTCGTCGCCCCCGTCATGGACCCGTCCGGCGAGGTCGAGGTGTACGTCCCCGAGGGCACCTGGACCCACCTCCTCACCGGCGAGTCCGTCACCGGACCCGGCTGGCGCCGCGAGACCCACGCCCTCGACAGCCTCCCCCTGTACGTCCGCCCCGGCGCCGTCCTCCCACTGGCCGCGCCCTCCGACCGTCCCGACGGCACCTGGCCGGACGGCCTCACCCTCCTCGTCGCCCCCGGCGCGCCCCCCGGCGCGACCACCACCGTCACGGTGCCGGACCACCGGGGAGCCCCGGCGGCCGTGTACGGCGTCACCCACGGGGAGGCGGGCCCCACGGCCACGGCCACGGCCACGGGGACGGAGCTGCCCTTCTCGGCGAGGACGCTGGGCCCGGGCGGAGCGGAGGCGGACGAGCGGGGGTGAACCCGCCCGCGGACCCGGAGGGTTCCGGGTCCGCGGGCCGGTCCGGTCGACCGGACCGGCGTCCGCGGCCCTCGGGCGGACCGGACGGGGTCTACCCCCGGCCGGCCCGCTCCGGTGCCCCGGGCCAGGGGGCGAACTGCTCGGCGACCAGCGCCGCCGCGCCCGCCGCGCCCCGCGACCCGTCGACCTCCATCACGGGGACGCCCAGCCGCCGGGCGCCGCGCACGGCGTCCTCGGCGACCAGGCGGTCGCGCGCGATCCGGTGCGCCTGGGCGCGGGCCGGGTCACGGACGGCCACGTCCAGGGCGCCCGCGCGGGGGAGGGTCCGGAGCTGGTGCCGCCGGAACTCCTCGGTGGGCACGAGGACCACCATCCGCCGGACCGAGTCCACCAGCGGGGCGACCAGTTCGGGCCGCAGCCCCCACCCCTCGGCGACGGCCGCCCGCCCGGTCGACAGGGCCCGCAGGTCGTCCAGGACCCAGGCGAACCGCTCCGGGAACCCCGCCAGGGTCTCGGCCGCCTTCTCCTCCGGGCCCCGCTCGGTCCACATCCGCTCGGGCCCCGGATCCGCCACCGGTTCGCCCCGTGCCACCCGCCGCGCGATCCGGCGGTCCCGATGGCCCCGTGCGTCGTGGAAATCGTAGTGATACCCCGTCAGTCCGTACTCAAGGAAAAGGAGTTCGGAGACGTCGTCTTCCCCGCCCACTGCGCCCCGCCGCTCCACGGCATCCGGCGCAGGCTGCCGTGCGGATCCCAGGCCTCGGCCACAAGAGTCCTCCCCGTGAACGGGCGGCACGCACGGCCGCCACGGACCCGATTGTCCCGGTATGGAGAGAAAAAATTGCAGTCTTGTCTTCGAGGCGCACCCGGTGGAGAGTGGAAGAAGGGGGAGGGGGCGGCGCGGTGTCGTACCCGCGACGGCCCGGACCGGGCGCCGGCGGGCCGCCTGCGCGACCGCCGACACGATCGTCGCCATGCGCGACGTGTACGAGGAGGAGCGGGGCGCGCTCGCGCGCAGGGCCGCCGCGTGCGGGGCCGCGGTGTTCCCGCCCGGCTTCCGGGGCCGGGACGTCGCGGGCCGGGACGCGGTGATGCGCGTCGCGGACGCCTGCGCGCACGTCGCCCGCGTCCTCCATGGGACCCCCGGCGGCCGGAGCCGTGCGCGGCTCGGGGGCCTGGTCGAGGTGTTCGCCAGGGCCGTCTCCGAGCGGGAGGGCGCGTACGCGGCCGCCTGCCGCGCGCACCTGGGCGACACGGTCCGCCCGGCCGTCGAGGCCGGGGACCTGCGCCTCTCGCGGCCCGCATGAGCGGTTCCGGCGGGGTGGCGCCGGTGGCCGCGACGGCCACTGCCTTCCCCGCCCGCGGCCGCCCTCACGGCCGCCGGCCGGCCGGCGCGTCCTCCGGGAGCGGCAGCTTCGGCCGGGTGTGCGGGTGGTTGCGCATCTCGACCCGGAAGTCCGCCGCCCTCGAATGGTCGTGCCTGCGCAGCGCGTTCCGCTCCCAGGCCGCCGCGAACTCGCACGTCGGACACCCGGGCGTCGGTACGGCCGGCGGCAGCGGCTCCGCCGGGAGCACCACGGGCGGTTCCGGACGCGCCCGGTGCGCGCGGCCCGCCGCCGCGACGGGTGTCGTGAGCACCCGGATCAGCGCGGACTCGTCCCCGGTCGGCCGGCGCAGCGCGGAGGGCACGGCCGTCCAGGCGGCACCTCCGCCGGGCCGTTCCAGATGGACCAGCTCGCCGTCCCAGGCGGTCACCCTGCCGAGCCGGGGGCTCGCGCCGGGGATGTCGGCGGCCATGTAGGTCCCGAGGTCGGGGACGGACCCGCTGTCGTCGCACACGGGGGTTCCTCTCTGTAGCGGTTCCACTACCAGGAGCACCCAGGGTGACCTACAGTCGAGTCGTCTTCAACGTACGAGTGACCGAGGGAGAGTTGTGGTCAATCGGAAGTCGCTGGAGCCGGACAGCGGGCCGCTGGCTGCGTACGGGGCGCGTGTGCGCAGGTTGCGTGAGGAGCGCGGCTGGACGCAGGAGGATCTGGCCGAGCGGACCAGGTACTCCAGCAAGCACATCTCCGCCGTGGAAACCGGTAACCGATCCTCAACTCTCAAATTCTCGGGAGCGCTCGACGCGGCGTTCGGGCTGGTGGGAACGGACCAGTCGTTCGATCGCGAGTGTCAGCAGCTGAGGCATGGGGTGCTCATGGAGGGCTTCCCGGAGTACGTCCACCAGGAGCGCAAGGCCGTGGAGATCCGCCTGTTCGAGATCGGGATCATTCCCGGACTCCTTCAGACGCCCGAGTACGCGCAGGCTGTGGCGGCCGGTTCGGTCGCGCGTGGAGCCACCTCGGTGAAGTCCGCCGCCGAGCGGGTAAGGGTTCTCGTCCAGCGGCAGCAGATCCTGGAGCGGGAGCAGCCGCCGATCTTGTTCGTCGTGATGGATGAGAGCTGCATCCGTCAATCGGTGGGTGGTCCTGAGGTCATGGCTGCGCAGCTCGATCGGCTCGTGGAGTTGGCGGCACGCCCACACGTGATTCTCCAAGTGGCTCCGTTCGCCATAGGGGAGCGCCGATCCTTCAACCGGCCGGTGACCCTGGCGACCCTGCCCGACCGGTCGGTGCTGTTCTATGCGGAGTCCCAGTCCCAGGGGCACTTGGAGCGGAAGAACGGAACTGTGACGTCCATGCTCACGGGCTACCATCAACTTGCGGTGGAGGCGCTCTCGCAGGCGGACACCGTGGCCATGGTCAAGGAAGTACGAAAGGGCATCTTGTGACGACGGGGTCCCCCCTCTGGTTCAAGTCTTCCTACAGTGCCGATGGCGGCCAGTGCGTCGAGGTCGCTCACAACTTCGTGCCTTCCCTCCGCGTCGTCCCCATCCGCGACTCCAAGACGCCGGCCGCTCCGACGGTCTCCGTCTCCGCCGCCGCCTTCACCGCCTTCGTGGACGCCCTCAAGGACCGGTAGCCCCCGGCACCCCGGCCGCGCGTGCGCTGACCGACGCCTACCTGGGCATGTGGGGCTTCTTCGCCGACAAGGCAGGCATCGACGAGCAGACCGGCGCCCTGCCCCCCGAGCAGTTCGACCACATCTCCGAGGAGCACGTCCTGGAGAACGGCGGCGCGGGCTTCGGCCGGGTCGTCCAGCCGACCATCCAGGCCATCGTCGAGCTGGTGGACGTGGACGGCGACGGCCGGCTCTCCGTCGAGGAGCCGGTCCAGGCCGTCCGCGCCTACCACCTGGGCGAGATCGACGTCCCCCTGCTCGGACGCTGATCCCCGCGCCATCCGGGTCCCGCACGACGGGCCCGGGACGGCGGGCCGCCCCTCAGTCGTGCAGGAGGTCGAGCCGCTCCGCCGCCCGCTGCCATCCCGCGGCGTCGGCCCGCGCGCGGGTGCGCAGTTCGGTGGCGGCGGCGTCGGGCGACGAGGTGCGGAGCAGGGCGAGGTCCTCGCGCTGGCGGCGCACTTCGACGCCCGGGCCCGGGAGTCCGGATGCGTACGGGGCCGCGGCCGTCGCCGCGGTCTGGAGACAGCGGAGGGCGCCGTCCCACGGGCCGCCGGCGCAGGCGGACACGGCCTCGGTGACGGCCGTCAGCGCGTCGAGATGGAGCATCACCGCGCCCTCCGGCTCGGCCTCCTCCAGGAAGTCGTCCGGCTCGTCGGCCTCGGGGAAGGGGTCCGTCAGCGACAGCGTCAGATACGTGCCGGACCAGTCGGCCAGCTCGTCGGCGCGCTCCCGGAGCAGGGGGAGGGCGGACGCGCCCTCCGGACCGAGCGCGGTCCAGCAGGCCCCGAGCAGCGCGGCGACCTCCTCGGGCCGCGTACCGCCGTGGCGCCGGAACCGCTCGTCGGCGAGGCATCCGGAGACGCGTTCGGCCGCCGCCAGGCCCATCAGGGCCGCCGCCCGGGGGCCGAGGGCGGCCAGCGCCGCCTGCCACTCGGGGAAATCCCACTCGTCCATGTCCGTCCCCGCCTTCTTCCGTCCCGGCATCCTGTCAGACCGGTCCCCCGGAGACCCGGCGGGTGGGCGCACGGGAGCCGGCGCCTAGGGTCGGGGGATGGGCGACGACACGGCGCCGCGTGACCGGGCGCGGCGGATCAGGGACGTACGGGAGCGGCTGGAGCGCGAGGTGGACCTCTGGGTCGCCTCCGCGGGAGCGGACGGGGTGCCGTACCTCGTGCCGCTCTCGTTCTTCTGGGACGGCGCCGACGTCTGGCTCGTCACCCGGCTCTCCAACCCCACCGGCCGCAACCTCGCGGCCAACCCCCGCACCCGCCTCGCCCTCGGCGACACCCGGGACGTCGTCCTCCTCGACGGCGAGGTCGCGGTGTACACCCACGACGAGGTCCCGGAGGCGGTGGCCGAGGGCTTCCGGGTCAGGACCGGCTGGAACGCCGTCCGCTCGGGCCCGGCCCACCGCTGGTTCCGGGTCCGTCCGGCCGGGGTCCAGGCCTGGCGCGAGGAGCCCGAGCTGCCGGGGCGGCAGCTGATGACGGCCGGGGAGTGGGCCGGGGAGTGACGGCGGCGGTCCGGCTCGCGGGGTGCCGGTCGGCCGCCCGGGCGGGAAGAGCGGGGGCGCGGGCCGGGTCGTGGGGTGCCCTCCACGTCGAGCCCCGAGGCTTCCCGAGGCGGGGGCTTCCGGTCACGCCGTCAGCCCCTGAGCCTCCGCACCCCTGAGCCGGTGACCGCCACCGACCGCCGCGACCGTCGTGGGGGTGCCCGGCGGGGCGCTGCCCGGCTCCCCCGCCGGGTGGCGGGCGGCGTTCCGGGCGGTCGCGGCGCCGTGCGTGCCCGCCGCGCTCGGGATCCTGTGGGGCGTCCCGGGCGACCGGGCCGAAGGGGGCTCCCCGCGGGCCGGGTTCGGGGCGCTCCGCTCGCCCCGGCTCGTGCGGGCCGTGGTCCTGGCGCCGCTGGTGAACGCCGCCGTCTTCGGGGCCCTCGCCCTCCTCGCCCCGGTCGTCACCGGGCTCACCGCGCCCTGGGTCCCCGTCGCCCTGGTGCTGTTCGGCGCGGGCTCCTTCGCCGGGGTCACGGCGGCCGGGCGGCCGGCGGACCGGTACTCCGGGCGGGTCGTGGCCGTCGGGGGCCGCTCCTGCTCGCGGGCCGGGTCGCCCTCGCGGCCCTCGCGGAGCGCCCGGCCGCGCTCCTGGGGATCCCGGCGGTCCGGGGGCCCTCGCCTTCGCCCTCGGCGTGACGCCGACCGCCCGGATCCTGTGCGCGGCGACCGGCGCGCCCGCCCTCGCGGGGGCGCACGCGGCGGTCGCGCTCAACGCGGGCGCCGTGGCGGGGCCGCTGCTCGCCGCCACGGCGCCGGGCCGTCCGACCGGCCCGTTCCTGCCCGGCGCGGGGCTCGTCGCCGCCGCGCCGGCGCTCGCCGCCGCGGGCGGAGGGCGTCAGCGGTAGTCGTCCGGGTGGTCCTGCATCCAGGTGTTGATGAAGTCCCGGGTGCCGATCAGCTTCTTCTGGTGCTTCTTCAGGTTCTCGAAGGAGCTGTCGCCCGCGAGCGTCCTGTTCAGCTCGGCCATCTTCTGGAGCGGCTCGGGGAAGTGGCCGGGACCCTTGGGGTCGTTCTTCATCGCCCAGTCGAGCTCCTGGAGCTCCTTGTTGACGCGGCGGAGGAAGTAGGAGCAGTCCGAGGCGCAGGAGTCGTTCAGGGTGGCCTGGAGGGTGGCGAAGGCGTCCCGTACCAGCTCGCCGGCGAAGGGGGAGTACTGCGCGTCCGGGTACGGCGTCCCGTCGGCCGCGCCGGGCGTGGCCGACCCCCCGGGCGTGGGCGAACCCCCGGGCGTGGACGCGTCGGTGGGCGCGTCCGTGGTGGCCTCCGGTGCGGCGGACGCCGTCCCGGTCGGTTCCGTCGCCTCCGGCGCCGTCGTCGTCGCGGTCGCCGCCGGGCCCTCCGCCCGGGCGTCGGGCTCGGGGCTCGTGCCGCAGGAGACGGCCAGGGCCGCCAGGGCCGCGGCGGCCAGTGCGACGGCCCGTACCGAAGTCGTGTGGATCATGTGGGTCCCTCCCCTGTGTCATGGACCCGGCGAGCCTAACCGGCCCGTGAGCAGGCGCCCGTGACCAGGCGCCCGGCACCGGAGGACCGGCACCGGGCGGTTCGGGCGCCGGGCGTTCCGGTGCCCGACCCCTGGTGGCGTCCCGCGGGGCCGGAGCCCGGCGGGACGCCGTCGTCGCGCCGCCCCGGTCCCTCAGCCGGAGAAGCCGACGTGCGCGAGGCGCACCGGGCCCCGCAGTTCGAGGCGGAGGTCCGTCACCTCCCCGAGCCGGCAGGGGACGTGGACGGTGGTGAGGTCGTACGGGCCCGCGGTCGGGCCCACCGCCACCCGGGCGGCCTCCCTCCGGCCCGCACCGGCGAAGAACGTCACCTCGCCGGCGCCGGCCGCCGTCACGGCCAGCTCCGTGACGCCGTCGCCGAAGTCGCAGGCGCGGTAGAGGAGCGTGCCGGGCGCCTCCGGATCCGCCGGGGCCACCGCGTCGCCCGCCGCCCGGGAGCGGTCGACGATCACGGTGGCGGTCTGCTCGTCGTAGTCGGCGGCCTCCAGCCCCGCCTCCAGGACCGGACGGGGGGCCGGCGTCTCGCCCGCGAGCTCGATCCGGACGGTCCGGCGGGCGTCCGCCGAGGACGGGCCCGCCAGGAACTCGTACGCCCCCGTCTCCACCGTCCACCGCCCGCGCGCCACGTCCCAGTACGCGAGCGCCGACAGCGGCACCGCGAAGGAGAGGGCCGCCGTCGCCCCCGGCTCCAGGCGGACCCGCGCGTGGGCGACGAGCGCGCGGTGCGGGCGCGGCACCGAGGGGGCCACCGCCCGCGCGTAGACCTGGACGACCTCGTCGGAGGCGACCGCGCCCGTGTTGGTGACGTCGCAGGAGATCCGCACCTCCGCCCGCTCCTCGTCCGCGGTCGCCGTCAGCCCCTCGTACCCGAAACTCGTGTACGTCAGGCCGTGGCCGAAGGGGAAGAGCGGGGTCCGGTCGGAGTAGAGGTACGTCTGCCGGCCGCCGATGACGTCGTAGTCGAACAGGTCCGGCACGTCGACGTCGGAGGCGTACCAGGTCTGCGGCAGCCGCCCGGCGGGGGAGACGTCGCCGGCGACGGCCCGGGCGAGGGCGGTGCCGGCGGCCTGGCCGCCGTGCGCGGTCCACAGCAGCGCCGGCAGCGTCGCCGCCGCGTCCGGCACCGCGTAGGGGTAGGAGGAGGTCAGGACGAGGACCGTGCGCGGGTTGGCGGCGTGCGCCGCCCGCCACAGGCGGTCCTGGTGCGGCGGAAGGTCCAGCGTCGTCCGGTCCTCGGTCTCGCGCCCGTTGACGTGCGGGTCGTTCCCGGCGACGACGATCACCGTCCCGGCCCCGGCGGCGGCCCGGGCCACGGCGTCCTCGCCGCGCTCGACGGTCTCCACGGCGAAGATCCCGGCGGATTCGCGTCCGGCGGCAACCTTCACGCCCTCGGCGGCGACAGAGACGTAGCCCCCCGTCCCGAGGTGCCGAAGGAGGAAGCCGCCGTGCCCGCCCCCCTGTCCGCCTTCCCGCGCGTCGTGGTCGCCCTCGCGCCCGCCCTCGCGCCCGCCCTCGCGCCCGCCCTCGCGCCCGCCCTCGCGCCCGCCCTCGCGCGCGCCCTCGCGCGCGCCCTCGCGCGCGCCTTCGAGCGTGCCGCGGTCGCCCTCGGGCCCGCCTCCGCACGAGCCCTCGTGCGGAGGGCCCCCGCGCCCGGCGCCGTGCCCGCCGGCGTCGTGCCCGGCCCCGGCCCCGGCGTCGCGGGGCTCGAAGCGGAAGGTCTCCTGCACGACCCAGCCGCCCGGTTCGTCCGCCGAGGCGCGCACCAGGCCGTCCTCGGCCACGGACAGGTACCGCCCGCCGGGCGCGCGCAGGGTGATCACCCCGTCGCCCCAGTCGACCAGGTCGAGGACCGAGCCCTCGGCGTCGGCGGTGAGCGGCGGCAGGTCGGTGCGGCCCGCGACCAGCGCCGGGTCGAGGGCGGCCTCCCCGCCGCGCGGGGTCTCCCCGCCCGCCGGTTCGGGCGCGCGCAGGGCGAGCCCGTCGGCGGTCCGCAGCCGGATCCGGTCCACGCCCTCGGCGAAGTCCACCCGGTCCGCGCCGAAGCGCTCCCGGAAGCCGTCCAGCGGGGACGAGCGGTGCAGCGGGGAGCCGCTGTACCAGTCCAGCTTCGCGGCGTCGGCGAGCAGGCCGACCACCGCGATCCGGCCGTCCCCCTCCAGCGGGAGCAACGGCGCCTCCCCGCCCGCCGGTTCGTTGCGCAGCAGGACGAGCGCCGCCTCCGCCGCCTCGCGGGCCAGTTCGCGGTGGGCCGGGGTGTCGTGGGCGGTCTCGTGGGCGTACGGGTCGGTCTCCGGGTCGAACTCGCCGAGCAGGAAGCGCACGGTCAGCTGGCGGCGGGCCGCCCGGTCCACGTCCTCCTGGCCGATCAGCCCGTGCTCCAGGGCGCGGGCGAGACGGCCGACGATCACGGAGGCGTCGGTGCCGTGGTCGGTGAAGGAGTCGACGCCGGCCCGCAGCGCCGCCGCGACCGCCTCCTCGTGGCTCTCGAAGTAGGCCTGGGAGTCGGCGAGGTTGCTCGGGGCGCCCGCGTCGGAGCAGACCAGCAGTTCCCGGTCGGTCCAGGCGCGCAGCTCCGACTCCAGGTACGGGGAGAGGTGGTTGGGGCGGCCGTTGACCAGGTTGTAGGCGGGCATCACGCCCGCCACCGCGCCCGCCTCGACGGCGCCGCGGAAGGCCCGCAGGTCGTACTCGTGGAGCACGCGGGGGCGGACGGAGGCCGAGGAGGTGTCGCGGGCGGTCTCGTTGTTGTGGGCGAGCCAGTGCTTGAGGACGGGCGCCGTGCGCCAGTACGCGGGGTGGTCGCCGCGCAGGCCCCGGGTGAAGGCGGTGGCGAGGGCGGAGGTGAGCTCCGGGTCCTCCGCGTAGCCCTCCTCGCCGCGGCCCCACAGGGGATTGCGCAGCAGGTTCACGGTGGGCGCCCACACGTTGAGGCCGACGCGGTCGTCCCCGGCGCGCATCGCCCGCGCCTCGCGGGAGACGGCCTCGCCGACCCGGCGCACCAGCTCCGGGTGCCAGCTCGCGCCGAGGCCGACGGCCTGCGGGAAGACGGTCGCCGGGCCCATCCAGGCGACGCCGTGCAGCGCCTCCTGGCCGGTGCGGAAGGCGGCGAGCCCGAGGCGCTCGACGGCGGGCGCGAACTGGTGGAGCAGCGCGAGGCGTTCGCCGGGGGCGAGGCGGCCGAGGAGGTCGGCGACGCGCTCGCCGACGGGGAGGGCCGGGTCACGGAAGGGCGGCCGGTCTGCGGTCACGTACGAGTCCCTTGGATGGCGGCCGCCCGACGGCGGCGGGAAGTTTCGAAGCGCTTCGATGCTCAAGCCCGCCGAGAGGGGTGTCAAGGTGCCCGACCGTTTCGCCTCCCCGTCCGGGTAAAGGAATTGAAGGCATTCGGTCGTCCTGGAGCCCACTTCGAGAAACTCCTGAACGACTCTTGCCGCACCTGGGGGCGTCACTTAACCTCGCAGCAACATCGAAGCGCTTCGACTCACCGGTGCCGGCCTGCCGCGCCCGTCGCCGCGCTCCCGGGGCCCCGCCCCGCCCGCACCCCCGCACTTGCTCCATCTCCGTCACCGCTGCCGGCCGGCGCTCCCTCGGACGCCGCGTGTCCTGGCGCGTGCCATGAAGGGTTGACGCAATGACGCCGAACGCCGCCTCCCCGGGCTCCCCGAGAACCGCACCGAGCCGGAGGGGCTTCCTCGCCACCGGTGCCGTCGCCGCCGTCGCGGTCGCCGGCGGGGCCCCGCTGCTCACCGCCTGCGGCGGCGACGGCGACACGGGGAAGAAGGACGGCACCACCAGCGGCAAGGACGCCGCGAGGATCCTCCCCGCCTTCGTGGCCAGCGACGTCGTCCCCGCCGACATCCCCGCCGCCGACGGCTCCGCCGCCGGCTTCACCCGCGCCATCCCGAGCGCCGAGCTCAAGGCGTCCGTCGCGGAGAGGAAGGGCAAGGGCACCGCGCTCACCGTCATGGCCCCCTTCTGGGGCACCCCGCCGGCGCCCGGCAACCCGTACTACCGCGCCATGAACGAGGCCATCGGCGTCCAGGCCACCTGGCAGAACCAGGACGGCAACGTCTACGACCAGAAGCTCGGCGCCGTCCTCGCCTCCAGCGACGTCCCCGACGTCGTCGTCGTCCCCGGCTGGAACCTCGGCGGCAAGATCCCGAGCGCCATCGAAGCCAAGTTCGAGGACCTCGGCCCGTACCTCTCCGGCGACAAGGTGAAGGCCTACCCCAACCTCGCCGCCATCCCCACCGACGCCTGGCAGCGCTCGATCTTCGGCGGCAGACTCCGCGGCCTGCCCATGCCCGCCTCCTACGTCACCAACATCGCGCCCTTCTACCGCAAGGACCTCTTCGACGCGAAGGGCTGGCAGCTCCCCCGGAGCGCCGACGAGTTCCTCGCCCTCGCCAAGGAGATCACCAGCGCCAGGGCCAAGGTGTGGGCCTGCGGCGACATGACCTGGACCGCCTGGAACATGTTCGGCGTCCTCAACGGCGGCGACAAGGCGCTCGGCTGGAACCTCGTCGACGGCAGGCTGGTCAACCGCATCGAGACCCCCGAGTACCTCGAAGCCCTGGAGTGGACCCGCAAGCTCTTCGACGCCGGCGTCGTCCACCCCGACGAGAAGGCCCAGAACCAGGGCGACACCGGCAACCGCTTCACCGCCGGCCAGTGCCTCGTCTACAACAACGACCTCTCCCACTGGTACGCCAAGACCTCCGAACAGGCCGCCCAGAACCCGGCGTTCGCCATGGCCGCCATGGACGTCCCCGGCCACGACGGCGGCACCCCCCGGCTCTGGGCCACCAACCCCGCGAACATCTGGGCGTTCGTCCGCAAGGGCGCGCCGAAGGCCCTGATCGAGGACGTCCTCGCCATCGCCGACTTCACCGCCGCCCCCTACGGCACCAAGGAGCGCATGCTCACCGACTACGGCACCGAGGGCGTCCACCACACCGTCGAGGACGGCCTGCCGGTCAAGACCGACGCGGGCAACCTGGAGGTCAGCAGCAGCTGGATGTTCATCGCCAGCCCCGCCCCCTACATCGCCCACCCCGACACCCCCGAGGTCACCCGGGCGATGGTCGAGTGGCAGCAGCGCATGGGGGCCGCCACCCGGAAGTCCTCCTTCTACGGACTCACCGTCACCGAACCGAGCCGGTGGACCGGCCTCATGAACGACTTCGAACAGCTGGAGAAGGACGTCGTCCGCGGCCGCAGGAAGGTCTCCGACGTGCAGCAGGCCGTCTCGGAGTGGAAGAGCAAGGGCGGCGACCAGCTCCGCGACTGGTACAGGAAGCTCCTCGACACCACCGGCTCCGCGGCGGGCTGACGTGAAGACGCACGACACCACCGACCGCCGGCCGAGGATCCCCCTCGGCCGGCGGCTCCGGCGCGACCGCGCCCTCCTGCTGATGACGGTGCCCGCCCTCGTCCTGGTCCTCGTCTTCCACTACGTCCCCGTCCTCGGGAACGTCGTCGCCTTCCAGGAGTACGACCCCTACGTCTCCACCAATGGCGTCACCGCCATCGCGGAGTCCCCCTGGGTCGGCCTCGCCCAGTTCGACCGGGTCCTCTCCGACCCCTCCTTCTGGGACGCCGTCGAGAACACCCTGGTCTTCTTCCTCCTCCAGCTGGTCTTCTTCTTCCCCGTCCCCATCGCCCTCGCCCTGCTCGTGCACAGCCTGCTGCGGCCCCGCGTCCGCGCCTTCGTGCAGGCCGTGCTCTACCTGCCCCACTTCTTCTCCTGGGTCATCGTCATCACCGTCTTCCAGCAGGTCTTCGGCGGCGCCGGCATCATCGCCCAGACCCTGCGCGAGCGCGGCCACGAGGGCTTCGACCTGATGACCGACCCCGGCACCTTCAAGTTCCTCGTCACCGCCGAGGGGATCTGGAAGGACGCCGGCTGGGGCGTCATCGTCTTCCTCGCCGCGCTCGCCGCCGTCGACCGCTCGCTGTACGAGGCCGCGGCCATGGACGGCGCCGACCGGTGGCGCCGCATGTGGCACGTGACCCTGCCCGCCCTGCGGCCCGTCATCGCCCTGCTGCTCGTCCTCCGCGTCGGCGACGCCCTCACCGTCGGCTTCGAACAGCTGCTGCTCCAGCGCGACGCCGTCGGACCCGGCGCCGCCGAGGTCCTCGACACCTTCGTCTGGTGGACCGGCCTGCGCAGCCAGGACTTCAGCTACGCCGCCGCCGCAGGACTCGTCAAGGGACTCGTCGGGCTCGTCCTCGTCGTCTCCGCCAACAAGGCCGCCCACCTCATGGGCGAGCAGGGGGTGTACCGGAAATGACCCAGCGACTCCTCGAAAGGCCCCTCCCCGCCGCCCGCGGGAGCCGCCCCGCCCGCCCCTCCCGGTGGGCGGCGCCCGCCCGCCCGGTCTGGGAGGAGCCGCCGACCCGCGCCGGGCTCACGGCCAAGGCCGGGCTCCTCGTCCTCGCCTGCCTCGCCGTCCTCTTCCCGCTCTGGATCGTCGTCGTCACCAGCCTCTCCTCCAAGAAGACGATCACCGAGACGGGCGGGCTCGTCGTCGTCCCCCGCGACCTCACCCTCATCGCCTACCGGGAGCTGCTCAGCGGCGGACAGGTCACCCGGGCCGTCCTCGTCAGCCTCGGCGTCACCCTCGTCGGCACCCTCTTCTCGACGACCGTGTCGGTGCTCTGCGCCTACGGGCTCTCCCGGCCCGGCTCCGTCGGCCACCGCCTCATCCTCTTCACGCTGATGGGCACCATGTTCTTCGGCGCCGGCCTCATCCCCACCTACCTGCTGGTGCAGACCCTCGGCCTCACCGACACCTACCTGGCGCTGATCCTCCCCAGCGCCGTCAGCGTCTTCAACATCCTCGTGCTGCGCGCCTTCTTCATGGGCATCTCGCCCGAACTCACCGACAGCGCCCGCATCGACGGCGCCGGCGACCTGCGCATCCTGTGGACCATCGTGATCCCGCTCTCCCGCGCGGTGATCGCCGTCATCACCCTCTTCTACGCGGTCGGCTACTGGAGCGCCTGGTTCAACGCCTCCATCTACCTCAACGACCAGACCATGATGCCGCTCCAGAACGTGCTCATCCAGCTCGCCCAGAAGCAGGAGATCCCCGTCGGGCTCGGCCAGGCCGTCAAGGCCGGGAACCTCTCCGGACTCGCCGTCCAGATGGCCGTCATGGTCCTCGCCCTGCTGCCCGTCGCCGTCCTCTCGCCCTTCGTCCAGAAGCACTTCAAGAAGGGGATGCTCACCGGCGCCGTCAAGGGATGAGCCCGCACCCCACCCCCTCAAGGAAGGCCCCATGCCCCGTCTCGACGACCTCACCCGGCCGCCCGGCCGCCCCGCCCGCATCCTCTACGGCGGCGACTGGAACCCCGAGCAGTGGCCGGAGGAGACCTGGGCCGAGGACCTGCGGCTGATGCGACGGGCCGGGGTCACCACCGTCACCCTCGGCGTCTTCTCCTGGGCCCGGCTCGAACCCGAGCCGGGCGCGCGCGAGTTCGGCTGGCTCGACCGGCTCATGGACCTCGCCCACGCGCACGGCGTCGGCGTCGTCCTCGCCACCCCCACCGCCTCCCCGCCGCCCTGGCTCGGCCACCGCCACCCCGAGACCCTCCCCCGCGACGAGGACGGCCGCACCGAATGGTGGGGCTCCCGGCAGCACTTCGCCCCCGCCAGCGAGGCCTACCGCACCCACGCCGCCGCCATCACCGACGCCCTCGCCGCCCGGTACGCCGCCCACCCCGCGCTCGTCATGTGGCACATCAACAACGAGTACTGCACCCACGACTGGGGCGACGAGGCCGCCCGCGCCTTCCGCACCTGGCTCCGCACCCGCCACGGCACCCTCGACGCCCTCAACACCGCCTGGGGCACCGACTTCTGGGGCCAGCGGTACGCCGACTGGGACGAGGTCCTGCCGCCCCGCCGCGCCCACTACCTGCGCAACCCCGGCCACGTCCTCGACTTCCGCCGCTTCACCTCGGACCTCCTCCTGGAGTGCTACCGCGCCGAGCGCGACATCGTGCGCCGACACACCCCCCACCTGCCGGTCACCACCAACTTCATGCCGTTCTGGCAGGGGCAGGACGGCTGGGCCTGGGCCGCAGAGGAGGACGTCGTCTCCGTCGACGTCTACCCGGACCCGGCCGACCCCCGCACCGGAGCCCACGAGAACGCCCTGGTCGCCGACCTCACCCGCGCCGAGGCGGGCGGCGGCCCCTGGATGGTCATGGAGCAGGCCGCCGGCGCCGTCAACTGGCGCCCCGTCAACCGCCCCAAGCCCGAGGGGCTCAACCGGCTCTGGGCCCTCCAGGCCGTCGCCCGGGGCGCCGACGCCGTCCACTACTTCCAGTGGCGCCCCTCCCGGCAGGGCGCCGAGAAGTTCCACTCCGGCATGATCGGCCACAGCGGGGAGCACGGCCGCGCCTACCGCGAGACCGTCCGCGTCGGCGCCGACCTCGCCCGCCTCGGACCCCGCGTCGCCGGCAGCCGCGTCCCCGGCGGCGGCATCGCCGTCCTCCACGACTGGGACTCCTGGTGGGCCGGCCGCCACGAGGGCGCCCTCTCCGACCGCCTCGACCAGGGCGAACTCGTCCGGGCCTGGCACCGCGCCCTCTGGGAGGCCGGCCTCCCCGTCACCCTCGCCCACCCCCACCACGACCTGGCGGCGCACCCCCTCGTCGTCCTCCCGCACCTCTACCTCCTCGACGACCGGTCGATCACGGCCCTGGAGCGGTACGTGGCGGGCGGCGGCCACCTCGTCTGCGGCTTCTTCACCGGCGTCGCCGACCCCGACGACCGGGTCCGCCCCGGCGGCACGGACGCCCGGCTCCGCGCCCTCCTCGGCATCGAGCGGATCGACGAGTGGTGGCCCCTCGCCGCGGACGAGTCCACCGACTGCGGCACCTTCCGGGGCGGCCTGTGGACGGAGGAGCTGGTCACCGCCCCCGGCACCGAGGTCCTCGCCTCCCACCGGGGCGGCCCCCTCGACGGCAGGCCCGCCGTCCTCCGCCACGGCCGCACCCGCTACCTCTCCACCCTCCCCGAACCCGCCGCCCTGCGCGCCCTGCTCACCGAGGCCGCGCACGAGGCGGGCGTCCGCCCCGTCCTCGCCGGACTCCCCGACGGCGTCGAGGCCGTCCGCCGCGGCGACCTGCTCTTCCTGCTCCACCACGGCCGCGACCCGGTCACCGTCCGCGTCCCCGGCCGCCACCGCGACCTGCTCACCGGCACCACCGTCGACGACACCCTCACCCTCGACCGCTTCGGCGCCGCCGTCCTGGAGGAGCACCCATGAGCGCACCCGTCCCCGTGCCCCCGCGCACCCCCGTGCACGGCACGTGGGAACCCGCGCCCGCCACCCGCTGGGAGGACGCCTTCCTCACCGGCAACGGCCGGCACGGGGCCCTGGTGTACGGAGACCCGGTGGACGACCGGGTGATCGTCACCCACCACACCCTCGTCCGCCCCCACCACCGGCCCGGCGACACCGACCCGCCGCGCCTCGCCGACCGGCTCGGCGCCCTCCAGGACGCGCTGCTCTCCGGCGACCTCGCGGCGGCCGAGACCTTCACCGACGGACGCCCGCTGCGCTGGATCCAGTCCTTCCACCCCGGCTTCCTCACCCGCGTCCGCGACGAGACCCCGGAACACGCCCCCGGCGCCCGGCGCGAGGTCGACTTCACCACCGGAGTCGTCACCTCCACCGCCGGCGACCGCGTCAGCAGGGTCCTCGCCTCGCGCGCCGACGACCTGCTCGTCCAGTACGTGACGGGGCCCGGCGCACGCGTCCGCGTCGAGCTCGACCACCGCCTCGACGGCGTCCCGCCCGGCCTCGCCGTCGGACGCGGCGTCGCCACCGCGCACGGCGAGACCCTCCTCACCCTGCGCGCCGGCTACCCCGGCTCGACGCTCGGCTACACCGGCGTCACCCTCGTCGTCGCCGACACCGGCCGGACCGCGCTCACCGACCGGGGCGTCCGCGTCGAGGGCGCCGGCCGGCTCCTCCTGCTCACCCGGGTCCGCCGCCACGACGGCCCCCTCGACCCCGCCGGCGAGGCCGCCGCCCTCCGCGCCCTCGCCGGGGAGGACGGCCCCGCCGCCGCGTACCGCCGGCTCCTCGGGCGGCACGCGGAACTCCACGGCGCCGCCTACCGCCGGACGGCCCTCGACCTCGCCGCCGACCCCGCCGAACGGGCCCTGTCCGGCTCCGCGCTGCTCGCCCGCCCCGCCGGACCCGCCCTCCTCGAACGCCTCTTCGCCGCGGGCCGCTACCACCTGCTCTCCTCGTCCGGCCTCTACCCGCCCCGCCTGTGCGGACTGTGGACCGGGGACTGGGACACCGCCTGGGCCGGCGGCTTCACCACCGACGCCAACCTCGCCCTCCAGACCGCCTCCGCCGTCGCCGCCGGCCTGCCCGAGGTCACCGAGGCCCACCGCGCCCTGATCCGGGGCCAGACGGCCGACTGGCGCGCCAACGCCCGGGCGGTCTTCGGGACCCGCGGCATCACGGCCCCCGCCCACACCGACGGGGAGAGCGGCCACACGTACCACTTCGACCGCGCGTACCCCCTCCACCTCTGGACCGCCGCCGCCGACTGGCTCCTCCTCCCGCTCCTGGAGGCCGACGAGGCCGACGGCCGCCGCGACCCCTGGCTCACCGGCCTCCTGGACGAACTCGCCGACTTCTACGAGGACTTCCTCACCCGCACCGGGCCCGACGGCCATCTCGCGGTCGTCCCCTCCTACTCGCCGGAGAACCGCCCGCGCGGCGGCGGCCCGGGTGCGGTCAACGCCACCATGGACCTCTCCGCCGCCCGGCACGCCCTGACCGCCGCCGCCGACCGCGCCCCCGCCGACCGCGCCGCCCGGCTCCGGGCCCTCGCCGACCGCCTGCCGCCCCACCGCGTCAACGAGGACGGCGCCCTCGCCGAGTGGGCCTGGCCCGGCCTCGGCGACCGCTACGACCACCGGCACCTCAGCCACCTCTACCCCGTCTGGCCGCTCGACGAGATCACCCCGTACGACACCCCCGCCCTGGCCCGGGCCGCCGCGCGCGCCCTCGAACTGCGCGGCAGCGAGAACGACTCGGCCCACGGCCACCTCCACCAGGGGCTCGTCGCCGCCCGGCTCGGCGACGCCCGGCGCACCGGCGACGCCCTCCGCAGGGTCCTCGGCGGCGACTACTTCCACGCCTCCCTCATGAGCGCGCACTATCCGGAGCGCAACGTCTACAACGCGGACGCCGCCCACGCCCTGCCCGCGCTCCTCGTCGAGGCGCTGGTCCGCTCCACCCCCGGCCGGCTGGTGCTGCTGCCCGCCCCGCCGCCCGGACTGTGCGCCCGCGGCCGGCTCACCGGGGTGCGGACCCGCTTCGGCGCCCGCGTCGACCTCGACTGGGCTCCGGGGGAGTACCGGGCCGTACTCCGTCCCTCCCGGGACGCCGAGGTCGAGCTGTGCGCCCCCGGCGGACGGCGGCGGCTGGCGCTGCGGGCGGGGGCGGAGCACAGGCTCGTCAGCCCGTGAGCGCCCGTCCCTGCGGCGGACCCGAGCTGGCCCGCACGGTCAGCACCGGGGCGAGCAGCTCCACCCCGGCCGCGTCCGGCCCGTCCGCGCCGGTCAGCCGGGCGAACAGCCGCTCCACCGCCCGCCGGCCCAGCTCCTGGGCGGGGATCGCCACCGAGGTGAGCGGCACCGACGCCCGCTCGGCCACCGCCTCCGGGCAGACCGCGACCACCGACACGTCCTCCGGGACCGCCCGTCCGGTCCGCCGCAGCAGCGCGAGCAGCGGTTCGACGGCCGTCTCGTTCTGCACCACGAAGGCGCTGACCGCCGGGCGCTCGTCGAGGATCCGGGCGAGCACCCCGGCGACGGCGTCGTGACTGCCGTCGCACGGGCGGTGCAGCAGCCCGACGCCCCGGCGCCCGGCCCGCTCGCGCAGGCCGCCGAGGGTCCGCTCGGCGAAGCCGGTGTGCCGGGCGTACACGCCGGGGGAGCCGCCGACGACGGCGATCTCCCGGTGTCCGAGCCCGGCCAGGTGGTCGACGCAGAGCGCCCCGGCCGCGGCGAAGTCCAGGTCCACGCAGTTCAGTCCGGCCGGGTCGGCGGGGAGCCCGACGAGGACGGCGGGCGGCGCGGCCCCCCGCAGCAGCGGCAGCCGCCCGTCGTCGAGCTGCACGTCCATCAGGATCACGGCCTCGGCGAGCCCGCTGCCGGTGACCCGGCGGAGCGCCGAGGGGCCCTCCTCGCCGGTGAGGAGCAGCACGTCGTAGCCGTGCGTCCGGGCGGTGGTGGCGACGGCGACCGCGATCTCCAGCATCACCGGCACGTACATGTCGGTGCGCAGCGGCACCATCAGCGCGATGATCCGCGACCGGCTGCTGGCGAGCGCGCGGGCACCGGCGTGCGGCTGGTAGCCGAGCTGGTCGATGCTGGCGCGGACCCGCCGCCGGGTGGGGTCGGAGATGGGCCGCTTGCCGCTGAGGACGTAGCTCACCGTGCTGGCCGACACCCCGGCGTGCCGGGCGACCTCGGCCAGCGTGACCATCCGATCTCCCCGTGGGCAGGACTGTGACGGAAGTGAATCGCTTCGACGGAGACGGTCGGGTGATCGTTCCAGGCGACCCAGCGAGACCGTAACGCGGGGGAGGGGGAGTGTCCAGAGTGGGGACGACAGGAAATCGAAGCGCTTCGACGACGTGCTCGCCGAACCGGAGCCGGAGCCGGAGCCGGAGCCGGAGCCGGAGCCGGAGTCGGGTGCGGAGTCGGAGTCGAGAGCGGAGCCGAGGGCGGGTGCGGAGTCGGAGGCGGGTGCGGAGCAAGGGGCGGGGGCCGGGGCGGAGCCGGGCCCGGGTCGGAGCCGGAGCCGGGGCGCGCCGGCTCCGCTTCCACGGCGGGGAGGGCGGGCCGCGGCCGTCGGGAGCCCGCCGTCAGGAGCCCTTCGCACGGGGGCCGTTGCCCGGCCCCCGGTGCCCGGTTAGTCTTCGTGCGCGATACCGGCCGCCGTCCGACAGGTCGAACGGCACGAGGGGGAGGCGGGCGACATGGGGCGACTCGTACCGGCGGTGACCAGGGCGTTCGACATCCTGGAGCTCTTCCTCCAGGGCGACGGCACGCTCTCCGCACCCGAGATCACCCGCAGGCTCGGGCTGCCCCGCACCACGACCCACGAGCTGGTCTCCACCCTCGCCGCCCGCCACTACCTCGTCGCCGTGCCGGAACGGCCCGGCCGCTACCGGCTCGGGGTGCGCACCTACCAGCTCGGCAGCCGGTACGCCGAGCGGCTCGACCTCGCCGCGGAGGGCCGCGAGGTCGCCCGCGGGACCGCCGCGGCCTGCGGCGAGACCGTGCGGGTCGCCCTCCTGGAGGACGCCCACGTCATCCACGTCGCCACGGTGGACTCCACCCACGCCGTCCGCATGGTGGCGGCGGCCGGCCGGCGGCTGCCCGCCCACTGCACGGCGGCCGGCAAGATGCTCCTCGCCGGGCTCCCCGCCGACGAGCGCGACGGGCTCCTCGGCGAACTCCTCGACGGGCTGCCCGGCGAACTCGCCGACGGACGACGGCTGATCGGCATGACCCCGTGGAGCGTCACCGACCCGGACGCGCTGCGCGCCGCCCTCGACGGGATCGCCGCCCTCGGCGTCGCCGTCGAGCGGCGCGAGTCCCACCCGGACGTCTGCTGCGTCGCCGCGCCCGTCCGCGACCGCTCGGGCCGCGTCGTCGCCGCGCTCTCCGTCTCCGTCCCCGTCATCCGCTGGGACGAGGCCCGGGAGGGCGAGCTCACCGCCCTCGCCGTCCGGGGTGCCGGCGAGCTCTCCGCCCGCCTGGGCCACCGGGGCCCGGTCCGCTGACCCGCCGGGGTCCCCGGGACGGGAAGGGCCGGACCCCCGGGGCCCGGCCCGTCGTCACGCGCGGTCTCAGCGGGGGGCGAGCCATCCCGCCGCCGGCACCGGCCCGCTCGACGCCCCCGGCGGCGTCGAGCGCCTCCGCCCGAGCCCACCCCCGGCCACCCGCACCGCCCGCCCGTCCCCGCGGACGGCTCATCGCCGGTCCGTCGCCTCCCGGTCCGTCGCCTCCCGGTCCGTCGCCGGTCCGCCGGACACGGTCCGGGCGCCCCGCACCAGGACCACCTCCAGGGTGCGGGGGCCGTGGACGCCCTCCACCCGGTCCAGTTCGATGTCGCTCGTCGCCGACGGGCCCGAGATCCAGGTCAGCGCCCGCAGCGGGTCCAGCCGGGGCAGCGCCTCCGGCACCGAGGCCACCACCTGCTCCGGAGCCCGTACGACACACACGTGCAGGTCCGGTACGAGGGTGAGGGCGCGCCGCCCCTGCCCCGGACCGCCGTCGAGCACCAGCGTCCCGGTCTCCGCGACCGCCAGCGCGCAGCCGGTCACCACCGCGTCCACGGAGTCCAGCACCGCCGGGGTGAGCCCGGGCCCGTCGGCCACCCGCCCGGCGCCGCACTCCGCCAGCCAGGCCTCCGGCAGCCCCGGGGGCACGACGACGCTCCGCGCGCCCCGCTCGTCGAGCAGCCGGGCGATCAGCCCCGGCAGCCCGGCCGGGTCGGTGCGGTGGACGTGGGCCCGGTAGTCGGCCAGGTTCTCGTGCAGCAGGTCGAGGACCGCGTCCGGGCCGTCCGGGACGTGCCGGGTCAGGTACGTCCGGGGCACCTCGGGCGCCTCGGGTGCGGTCGCGACGGCGGACCGGATCCGGGCGAGGATCCGGTCGCGGGAGGTCTGGCTCACGGGCGGTCTCCGGTGCGGTCCTCGGGGCGGGGCTCCGGGCGGTTCTTGCCGCGGTTCCTCCTCCACCAGTCGCGGAAGGGCTCGGCGGGCAGTTCGGGCAGGTCGCGGCTCTCCGTCCACGGACCGACTCCCGGCCCGGGGAGCTTCCTCGGGTGCAGTGTGCGGGTCTTCGAGGCGAGGCGTTCGCCGGCGGCGAGGGCGGCGGGATGGTCGAGGACCCACCCGGCGGCCTTGATCGCGGCCTTCTCCAGGCGGTGTCCCTTCCCGCCCCGGTCGGCGACCTTCTCGCGGAGGTGGACGAGGACTTCGGGGATGTCGATGGCGACGGGGCAGACGTCGTAGCAGGCGCCGCAGAGGGAGGAGGCGTAGGGGAGGGAGGCGTCGACCTCGCTGGTGGTGCCGCGCAGTTGGGGGGTGAGGATGGCGCCGATGGGGCCGGGGTAGACGGAGCCGTAGGCGTGCCCGCCGGCCCGCTCGTACACGGGGCAGACGTTGAGGCAGGCGGAGCAGCGGATGCAGCGCAGGGCCTGCCGGCCGACCTCGTCGGCGAGGGCGTCGGTGCGGCCGTTGTCGAGGAGGACGAGGTGGAAGGCCTGCGGCCCGTCGTCGTCCGTCGTCCCCGTCCACATGCTCGTGTACGGGTTCATCCGCTCGGCGGTGGAGGAGCGGGGGAGGGTCTGGAGGAAGACTTCCAGGTCCCGCCAGGTGGGCACGACCTTCTCGATGCCGACGACGGAGATGAGGGTCTCGGGCAGGGTGAGGCACATGCGGCCGTTGCCCTCGGACTCGACGACGACGAGGGTGCCGGTCTCGGCGACCATGAAGTTCGCGCCGGAGATGCCGACCTTGGCGCGGAGGAACTTCTCGCGGAGGTGGAGGCGGGCGGCCTCGGCCAGTTCGGCGGGGGAGTCGGACAGGCCGTCCGGTGCGGGGCGGCCCCAACATCCCATCTGGGTGCGGAAGATGTCGCGGATCTCGGCGCGGTTGCGGTGGATGGCGGGGACGAGGATGTGCGAGGGCCGGTCCTCGCCGAGCTGCACGATCAGTTCCGCGAGGTCGGTCTCGTAGGCGCGGATGCCTTCGGTCTCCAGGTGGTCGTTGAGGCCGATCTCCTGGGTGGCCATCGACTTGACCTTGACGACCTCGGTCTCGCCGGTGGCCTTCACCAGTTCGGTGACGATCCGGTTGGCCTCGGCCGCGTCCGCCGCCCAGTGCACCGTGCCGCCCGCCGCCGTCACCGCCTCCTCCAACCGGATCAGATGCGTGTCGAGGTGACGGAGCGTCCGGTCCTTGATCCGCTTCCCCGCCTCGCGCAGCTCCGCCCAGTCGGCCAGCTCGGCCACCGCCCGCGCCCGCTTGTCGCGGATCGTGTGCGTGGCGTGCCGCAGGTTGGCCCGCAGCCGCCCGTCCCGCACCGCCTCGCGCGCGGCCTCCGGGAAGGCCGGCATGCCGACGAAGACTCCGCTCACCGCCAGGGCTCCTCTTCCGTGCTCGCCAGGACCTCCGCCAGGTGCACCGCCCGCAGCGGCACCCCCCGCCGGCTCAGCATGCCGCCCACGTGCAGCAGGCACGAGTTGTCCGCGCCGCACAGCACCTCGGCGCCGGTCGCCACCGCGTTCGCCACCTTGTCCGCGCCCATCGCCGCCGACACGTCCGGGTTCTTCACGGCGAAGGTGCCGCCGAAGCCGCAGCACTCCTCCGCCCCCGGCAGCTCCCGCAGTTCGAGCCCCTTCACGGACTCCAGGAGCCGGCGCGGGCGCGCCCCGAGCCCGAGCATCCGCAGTCCGTGGCAGGACGGGTGGTAGGTGACCGTGTGCGGGAAGTACGCGCCCACGTCCGTCACCCCCAGCACGTCCACCAGGAACTCGGTCAGCTCGTACGTCCGCGGCCCGAGCGCCGCCGCGTCCGGGCCGAAGGCCGGGTAGTGGTGGCGGACCATCGCCGCGCACGACCCCGAGGGGACGACGACGTGGTCGTACCCCTCGAAGGCGCCGACCGTGCGCCGGACCAGCGGCGCGGTCTCCCGGCGGTAGCCGGTGTTGAACGGGGGCTGTCCGCAGCAGGTCTGCGCCGCCGGGAAGTCCACCTCCACCCCCAGCCGTTCGAGCAGCCTGACCGTGGCCACCCCGGTCGCCGGGAACACCGCGTCGTTGACGCAGGTGACGAAGAGCGCGACGCGCATCAGCACTTCCTCGGGGACGGTCCGGTTCGGGCGGCGGCCCGGTCCCGGACGGCACCGTCGCCCCGCGGTTCGTAGTGTCGCAGGAGCCGGGCCCGGGCGACCGGCCGACGCACGGACCCGCGGGGGAGCGGGTCCGGGCCGGTGCGGCCCGCGGCCCGGGCCCGAAGCCCCGGCCCGGGCCTCGCGGCCGCGACCGGAAGCCCGCGACCGGAAGCCCGGGCCCCGAGGCCCGGGCCGGCCCCGTGTCCCCGGGGCCCCGGATCAGCGCCGGACGCCGAGCAGGTGCTCCAGGGCCAGCTGGTCCAGGCGCTCGAAGGCCATCGAGCGCGCCGCGGCGGCGTCCGCGTCGAAGGACTCGTACGCGGTCGGGTCGGCCAGCAGCTCGGCCAGGCCCTCGGCGGCGGTGGGCACGGCCAGTTCGGGCAGCCGGGAGGCGGCGAGCGCCTCCCGCACCTCGGCGTCGGCGCGGAAGCCGGCCGCCCGCTCCTTGAGGACCAGGTAGTTCCGCATGCAGTTCCTCGCCGACTCCCAGACGCCGTCGAAGCCGTCGGTGCGCACCGGCTTGAAGTCGAAGTGGCGGGGACCGGCGTAGCCGGCCGACTCCAGCAGGTCCACCAGCCAGAACGCCTGGCGCAGGTCGCCCGCGCCGAAGCGGAAGTCCTGGTCGTACTTGATGCCGGACTGCCCGTTGAGGTCGATGTGGAAGAGCTTGCCCGCCCACAGCGCCTGCGCGATGCCGTGCGGGAAGTTGAGCCCGGCCATCTGCTCGTGCCCCGTCTCCGGGTTCACGCCCACCAGTTCGGGCCGTTCCAGGCGCTCGATGAAGGCGAGGGCGTGGCCGACCGTGGGGAGCAGGATGTCGCCGCGCGGCTCGTTCGGCTTGGGCTCGATCGCGAACCGGAGGTCGTACCCCTGCTCGGTGACGTACTGGCCGAGGAGGTCGAAGGCCTCCTTCATCCGGTCCAGGGCGACCCGCACGTCCTTCGCCGCGCCGGACTCGGCGCCCTCGCGCCCGCCCCAGGCGACGTACACCCGCGCGCCGAGTTCGACGGCCAGGTCGATGTTGCGGATCGTCTTGCGCAGCGCGAAGCGGCGCACGTCCCGGTCGTTGGCGGTGAAGGCGCCGTCCTTGAAGACCGGGTGGGTGAAGAGGTTGGTGGTGGCCATCGGCACCTTCAGGCCGGTGCGGTCGAGGGCGTCCCGGAAGCGCTTCACGGTGGCCTCGCGCTCCGCCTCCGGAGCGCCGAAGGGGATCAGGTCGTCGTCGTGGAAGGTCACGCCGTACGCCCCGAGGCCGGCCAGCCGCTCGACCGACTCGACGGGGTCGAGGGCGGGGCGGGTCGCGTCGCCGAAGGGGTCGCGGCCCTGCCAGCCGACGGTCCACAGGCCGAAGGTGAAACGGTCCTCGGGGGTGGGGGAGAAACGCTCGGACATGGGTGGGTCCTTCTTCTGGCGGCGGGATTTGTTTTCTGAGATAACTAATACGCCACCGATGCCCGGCGGCGCCAGACCCCGCGAAGCCGCGGAACGGAGAACACCCCACGGGGCCGCGGAGAAGAGAATGAGGTGAGGGCGTGCCCGTCAGCCGCTCCGTCGTGATCGGCGTGGACAGCTCCACGCAGTCCGCCAAGGCCGTCGCCGTCGACGCCGCGACCGGCGAGGTCCTCGGCCTCGGCCGCGCCCCGCACACCGTCACCGGCACCGGCGGAGCCCGCGAGAGCGATCCCGAGCAGTGGTGGACCGCCCTGGTCGCCGCCGTCCGCGCGGCGGTGCGCGACGCCGGCGCGACCCCGGAGACCGTCACCGGCATCGCCGTCGCCGGACAGCAGCACGGCCTCGTCGCGCTCGGCGCCGACCACCGCCCGCTGCGGCCCGCCCTCCTCTGGAACGACACCCGCTCCGCCCCCCAGGCCGCCGCCCTCGCCGACCGCCTCGGCCCGAAGGCCTGGCTCGACCGCACCGGCTCGGTCCCCGTCGCCTCCACGACCGCCGCCAAGTGGCAGTGGCTCCGCGAGCGCGAACCCCACCACGCCGAGGCCGCCGCCGCCGTCCGCCTCCCGCACGACCTGCTCACCGAACGGCTCTGCGGCGAGGCCGTCACCGACCCCGGCGACGCCTCCGGCACCGGCTGGTGGTCCACCGCCGACCGCGCCTACGACCCCGGCCTCCTCGACCTCCTCGGCCTCGACCCGGACCGGCTGCCCGCCGTGGCCCCCACCGGCGCCACCCGCGCCGGCAGCCTGACCGGGGCCGCCGCCGAGGCCCTGGGGCTGCCCCGCACGGTCGCGGTCGCCGCCGGCACCGGCGACAACATGGCCGCCGCCGTCGGCCTCGGGCTCGGCGCCGCCGGCCTGCTCGACCACCCGGTCGTCAGTCTCGGCACCTCGGGCACCGTCTTCGCCGCCACCCGCGCCCGCCCCGCCGACCCCGCCCTGGCCGGCTTCGCCGCCACCGACGGCACCCACCTGCCCCTCGGCTGCACCCTCAACTGCACCCTCGCCGTCGACCGCTTCGCCGCCCTCCTCGGCCTCGACCGCGAGGACGCCCTGCCCGGCGGCGGCACGGTCGTCCTGCCGTACCTGGACGGCGAGCGCACCCCCGACCTCCCCGCCGCCTCCGGCCTCGTCACCGGCCTGCGCCACACCACGGACCCCCGCGCGGTCCTCGGCGCCGCCTACGAGGGCGCCGCCTTCACCCTGCTGCGCGCCCTCGACGGCCTCCTCGCCGCCTGCGGCCTCGACCCCGCGGACCCGGCCGTGCGGGACCGGCCGCTGCGCCTGATCGGCGGCGGCGCGCGCGGCCGGACCTGGACGGAGACCGTCCGCCGGCTCTCCGGCCGCCCCCTCGTCGTCCCCGCCGCCGGGGAGCTCGTCGCCCTCGGCGCCGCCGCCCTCGCCGCGGGCGCGGTGACCGGAGAGGACCCGGTGGCCCTCGCGGCGGCCTGGGGCACGGGAGCGGGGGAGACCCTCCCGCCGGTGCCCCGCGACGACGGGACCCGGCAGCGCGTCGAGGAGGTGCTGACGGCCGCCGCGGCGGGCCTGCTCACCTGACGCCCCGGCCGCCGATGCGGCGGGTCCGCTCCTGTTCTCCGGGCGCCGTGGCGGGTCCGTTCTCCTGCTCCCCGGGCGCCGTGGCGGGTCTGCTCGCCGGGCCTCCGGCCGCCGGCGCGGCGGGCCTGTCCTCCTGCTCCCCGGCAGTCGGCGCGGCGGGCCCGCCCTCCCGCTTCCCGGCCGCCGGCGCGGCCGCCGACTGGCGGGCGCACCGGAGCCCGCGCGACCATGGGGACGGAACGACCCGTTCGGGGGCCGCACGCCCAGGAGGCGCCGTGGCACAGACCAGCGGACCCGCCGGGGACGCGGACGGCACGGCGGTGCTCGTCGTCGGAGCCGGTCCCGTGGGACTCACCGCCGCCCTGGAGCTGCGGCGCCAGGACGTCTCCTGCCGCATCGTGGACCGGCTGCCGGAACGGCTCCCGTACGCCAAGGCCGTCGGCGTGCAGCCCCGGACCCTGGAGGTCTGGGACCGGATGGGCGTCGTGCGCGCCGCGCTGGAGGCGGCGGTGCCGATGCGCGGCCAGTACGTCTACGTCGACGGCGTCGAGCGGGGCCGCCACGACCTCGTGCTGCCCCCCGAGGTGCCGTACGGCTTCGCCGCCCTGCCCCAGTACGAGACCGAGCGGCTGCTGGAGGAGGCCCTGGCCCGCCACGGCACCCGGATCGAACGCGGCACCGTCCTCGACGCGTTCGAGCAGGACCCGGACGGCGTCACCGTCCGCCTCACCGGCGCCGACGGCGCCGGTGAGGAGCTGCGCACCGGCTACCTGGTGGGGTGCGACGGCGCCCACAGCACCGTCCGCAAGGGCCTCGGGCTCGCCTTCGAGGGCGGGGCCTTCCCCGAGGAGTACATGCTCGGCGACGTGGAGGTCGACTGGGACCTGCCCGAGGGGTACGGCCTGCGCTCGGTGCGCCTCGACGAGACCGGCGCCGTCGACGACGTCCTCGTCTGCATCCCGCTCCCCGGCCGCCGCCGCTACCGCATGTCGATGCGGGTCCCGCCGGAGCTCTCCGCCGGGGAGCGGACGCCCGGCGCCGCCGTCGCGCACGGCCTCGACGCCACCCGGGCGCCCGGCCTCGCCGACATCCAGGCCGTCCTGGACCGCCTCGCGCCCCGGCGCACCACGGCCTCGGCGCTCCGCTGGGCCTCGGTCTTCCGGATCAGCCACCGCATCGTCGACCGCTACGGCGACGGCCGGGTGTTCGTCGCCGGGGACGCGGCCCACATCCACCCGCCGACCGGCGCCCAGGGCATGAACACCGGCATCCAGGACGCCTGCAACCTCGCCTGGAAGCTCGCCCTCGCCGTCGCGGGCGCCGCCTCGCCCGCCCTGCTCGCCAGCTACGACGCCGAGCGCCGCCCGGTCGGCGAGGAGGTCGTCGGCCGCACCGTGCGGCACGCCGCCGCGGGCGGCGTGCAGGCGGACCCGGAGGACCCCGCGACCCTGATGCTCCGCGAGGCCCAACTGCTCGTCGGCTACCGCGGCAGCCCCGTCGTCGACCCGCCCGACGGCGGCCCGGGGCCCGGACCGGGCGACCGCGCCCCCGACTGCGGCGGTCTCACCGGCCCCATCGCCGCCTACCCCGTCCGCCTCCACGACGTCCTCCGCGACCGCCCCACCGTCCTCCTCCTGCACGGGACGGGGTACGGCTCCGGTGCCGCCGCCGGACGCGACGAGCTGGCCGCGACGGCCTGGCGCGCCACCGGCGGCCGCGTCGACGTCTGCGCGGTCCTCCCGCCGGACGCGCCGTCCGGCACCGGTCCGATCCCCGAGCACCGGGACGCCGGCGGCGAGTTCGCCGTGCGCTACGCGGTCGACGGAACCCGCCCCACCGCCTTCGTGGTCCGCCCCGACGGCTACCTGGGCGCCCGCCTGGCCGACCCGGACCCGGCCCGCCTGGCCGCGCACCTGGCCCGCGTCTTCGCCGCCCCCGGCGGCGCGGCCTAGGGCCTGTCCGACCCTTCCCGTCGGGTCCGGCCCGCCCGGCACGCACTCCCCCGTAGCCCTTCGGGCACGGGAGGTGCCCCCATGCCGCACGGCCGAAACGCCCGAGTAGCTCCTTCCCCGAGCTCTCGGCTTCGCTCGAGCAGGGGAGACCCCGACCGAGGGCGCCCCGGCCGCACGCCGATCGCACGCAGCGAACGACCCGGCCTGATCCGACGCCCATGGTCAGACAGGCCCTAGGCCGCGGGGGCGTCCTTCCGGCCCTGCCCGCCCCGTCCGTCCCGCTCCGCCGTCCCGTCGGCGCCGTCCCGCCGCTCGCGGGGGCGCTCCGCCCCGGCGGCGAACTCCGCCGCCGCCGCGTAGGTCTCCGGGACCGACAGCATCGCGGCCACGCCCCGCGCCGCCACGCCGGCCGCCCGCACCACGGCCTCCGCCAGTTCCTCCACCATCACGGCCCCCTCGTTTCCCGTCCCGCCCGGCGGTCCGCCGCGCTCCACCCCTACGGACGTGCGGAGGCGTCGAAGGGTTGAACGGGCGGCGCGGTCTTCGCAGCGGTGACGAAGGCGCGGACCAGACCGTGGTCCTTCACGCCGGGCGCGGACTCGACGCCGCTGGAGACGTCGACGCCCCAGGGGCGGGCGGCGGCGATCGCCCCGGCGACGTTCCCGGGGGCGAGGCCGCCCGCGAGGAGCCAGCGGCCCTCGGGGCGGGCGGCGTCCAGGAGCGAGAGGTCCCAGCGCGAGCCCGAGCCCGCCTTCGGCGAGTCGAGCAGCAGGACCTCCTCGCCGAGCGCGCCGACGCGCGTGTCGGGCCCGTCGGCGAGCGCGGTCGCCCGCCACAGGCGCGGGAAGATCCCGGCGGCGGCCTCGAACTCCGGGCGCCCGTAGGCCCGGCCGTGCAGCTGGAGGGCGTCGAAGCCCAGGTCCGCGGCGATCCGGGCGGCCTCGTCGGCGGGCGTGTCGTTGACGACGAGCACCGAGACCACGCCGTCCGGCACGTGCGCGACGAGCACCGGGACGCGGTCCCTGCCGAGGCCCCGGACGCTGGTCCCGCTGATCACCAGGCCGATCGAGTCCGCGCCCGCCTCGGCGGCCACGTCGATGTCGGCGGTCGTGGCGAGCCCGCACACCTTGACGAACACTCTGTCGCTCCTCTGCTCCGGTCCCGGCGCCGCCGAGCCTACTGACCCCGCCCGACGCCGTCGATCCGCCACCGGTCCGCCGGGGGCCCCGACCGCGCCGGCCCGGGACGGCGCCCCGCGGGGCGTGCCGGTCCCACCGGCCCCGCAGGGGCCGTGCCACAGCCGCGCCAGGCCCCGGCCGGCCCTCGCGGTGCCCCGCCGGCCCGCGCCGGGCCCCCGCCCGCGGCCCGTCGCCGCACACCGTCCCGGACTCCCGCGTCCGCACCGACCTGGCATTTCTGTTCGAGCGAAAGGGACGACTAGGCTCTCGCTCACCATGAACCAGCCCACGGAACCCAAGGCCGACAAGTCGGGCGTGCGCCGGCACAACCTGAGTCTCGTCCTCAGGACCGTCCACGACGCCGGCGAGACCACCCGGGCCGCCGTCGCCGCCCGGGTCGGCCTCACCCGGCCCGCCGTCTCCTCGCTCGTGGAGCAGCTCCTCGACCTCGGGTTCCTGGTCGAGTCGGGCAAGACCTTCAGCGGCCAGGCGGGCCGCCCCGGCACCGTCCTCAAGCCGGCCGTCACCGGCCCCGCGGGGCTCGGCGTCGAGATCAACGTCGCCTACGTCGCCGTCTGCCTCGTGGACCTCACCGGCACCGACCGGATCCGCCGCACCGTACGCCTCGACAACCGCGCCGACGCCTCCGACGTCCTCGACCGGGCCGCCGGGATCGCCGCCGAGGCACTCGCCGAGGCCGGGGCCCTCGGCCTGAGCCCGGCCGGCGCCGCCCTCGCCCTGCCGGGCCTGGTCTCCGGCGGCACCGTGCGCCAGGCCCCGAACCTCGGCTGGCACGACACCCCCGCCGAGCACCTCTTCGGCGAGGCCCTCGCCGCCCTCCGTCCCGCCGCGCCCCGGCTCCCCGTCGCCTCCGACAACGAGGCCAACATGGCGGCCCTGGCCGAGCTCCGCTTCGGCACCCCCGGCACCCCCCGCACCTTCCTCCACCTCACCGGCGAGACCGGCGTCGGCGGCGCCGTCGTCGTCCACGGCGAACTCCTGCGCGGCGCCCACGGGTTCGCCGGCGAGATCGGACACCTCGTCGTCGACGCGGAGGGCCCGCGCTGCCGCTGCGGCTCGCGCGGCTGCCTGGAGCAGTACGCCGGACAGGCGGCGCTGCTGGACGCCGCGGGCGCCGGAGACGTGGACGAACTCGCCGCCCGCGCCTCCCGCGAGGACCCGCGCGCGCTCGCGGCCCTCGCCGAGGCCGGCCGCATGCTCGGCCGCGCCCTCTCGGGCGCGGTCAACCTGCTCGACCCCGAGGCCGTCGTCCTCGGCGGCATCTACCCCCGTCTGATGCCCTGGCTGGCCCCGGCCGTCACCGCCGAACTCGCCGAACGGGTCGTCTCCGGGCTCTGGCCCGCCGACGCCCCCCGGCTGCGGGCCGCCTCGCCCGCCACCGACGCGGCCCGCGGCGCCGCCGCCCTCGTCCTCCAGGACGTCCTCGCCGACCCGCTCGCGCACACCCCCGCGCCCACCTCCTGAGGCGGCCCCGGCCGGAGAAAAGGGCGGGTGGACGCGGCGCCGCCCCGACTAGGGTGCGGGCATGCCCGAGATCGTCCTTCCCCCCAAGCCGCGCCCCGGCGACCGGGTCGCCGTGCTGTCGCCCGCCGCCGGACTGCCCGAGGTGCTGCCGCTCCCCTTCGACCTGGGGCTGCGCCGCCTGACGGAGGAGTACGGGCTCGTGCCGGTCGAGTACCCGACCACGCGCAGGCTCGGCGCGTCCGCGCGGGACCGGGCCGCCGACCTGCACGCGGCCTTCGCCGATCCCACGGTCGCGGCGATCGTCGCGAGCATCGGCGGCGACGACCAGATCACCCTCCTCCCGCACCTCGACGACGCCCTGATCCGGGCCAACCCCAAGCCGTTCTTCGGCTTCAGCGACAACACCAACCTGCTGATGCGGCTGTGGAACCTCGGCCTGGTCGCCTACCACGGGGCCTCGGTGATGACCCAGTTCGGGCGTCCCGGCGCCGTCCACCCGGTCACCGACGCCTCCGTCCGCGCCGCGCTCTTCGGCTCCGGCCCCTACGAACTCCCGGCCCCGACCGAGACCAACGACGTCGAGCGGCCCTGGGAGGACCCCCGCACCTTCGACTCCGCGCCCGTGATGGAGCCCGCCGGGCCCTGGCACTGGCACCGCGCCGACCGGGTCGTCGAGGGCCGTTCGTGGGGCGGCTGCCTGGAGACCGTCGCCCAGCTCCTCATGGCCGGCGGGGAGATCGCCCGGCCCGAGGCGTACGAGGGCGGGGTGCTGTTCCTGGAGACCTCCGAGCTGCTGCCCTCCGCCGACGAGGTGTTCCGGATCCTGCGGGCCATGGGGGAACGGGGCCTCCTCCGGCGCTTCCCCGCCCTCCTCATGGGGCGGGCCCGCGCCTGGTCCTTCGACGCCCCGAACGACGCGGCCGCCCGCGCCGCCTACCGCGAGGCGCAGCGGGCCGCCGTGCTGCGCGCCCTCGACGCCTACGCCCCCGACACGCTGGCCGTCCTCGACGTGGACCTCGGGCACACCGACCCGCAGGTGGTGATCCCGTACGGCGGGACCGTCCGCGTCGACGGGCCCGCCCGGCGGATCACCGTCACCTACTGAGGCCGGGCGCCGCTACCCGGCCTCCCGCGCGCGGCGCGCCAGCCGGTCCCCGACCAGCGCCACGTGCGGGTGGGCCGGGGCGCCCGGGCGCCGCACCAGGAAGCCCGTGTTGATCGGCGGGTCCTCCGGCAGGTGCAGCGGGACGAGCGCGCCCGAGGCCAGCTCCGCCTCGCACAGGTAGCGGGGGAGCACGCTCACGCCGGCGCCGCCCGCCACCGCCGCCCGTACCGCCCGCAGGTCCGGCACGGTCACCGCGGGCACGGCCGTCAGGCGCCGCCCGAAGACGTGGCGCCAGTACCGGCGCAGGATCGGCAGGTCCTCGGCGTACGCGACGAGCGGCACGTCCCGCAGCGCGCCGGGCCCCTCGGAGGCGATCCGTCCGCCGAGCCGGCGCGCCCAGACCGGCGCGCCGACCAGGACGAACTCCTCGTCGGAGAGGGGCAGCCAGGCGAGGCTGCGGCCCCGGGGCCGCACCGTCGACACCACCAGGTCGTGCCGGCCGGCCCGCAGCTCGTCGAGGAGGCCGTCGGTGAGCCCGAACGCGATCCGCAGCCGCACCCCCCGCTCCACCAGCGGCGCCAGCGCCGGCAGCACGGTGTGGGTCAGGTATTCGGCGGGGCCGGCCAGCCGGACCGGTTCCGCGGGCGCGTCCTCGCCGGCGGGCGGGCCCGCGGCGGCGCCCAGCGCGTCCAGCGGGGCCGTGATCCGCGCGGCCAGGTCGTCGGCGAAGGGCGTCGGGGCCGCCCCGCGCGGCAGCCGCTCGAACAGCTCCCGGCCGAGCCGGCCCTCCAGCGCCCGGATCTGCGCGGTCACCGTCGGCTGCGACAGGCCGAGGGTCCGGGCGCCCGCGGTGAAGGCCCCGGCCCGGTACACGGCGAGGAAGGTCCGCAGCTGGTTCAGGTCCGGTGGTCCCGAGCCCGCTCCGGTCCCCGCCGGTATTCCCGGCGTCCCATCGGAATTCCTATCGTCCACGGGCCCGAGCCTATTGGATTCCCCCGGGTCGAGGAGCCTACGGTCGACCCATCGCCGTCCCGGACGGTCCCCTTCCGAGGGGCCGGGACGACACCGCATCCCCGACCGAGAGGCCCCGCAGACCCATGTCGAAGATCCTTTTCGTGCTGACCGGCGCCGACCGCTGGACCCTGGCCGACGGCACCGAGCACCCCACCGGCTACTGGGCCGAGGAGGCCGCCGCCCCCTACGAGGCGTTCACCGCCGCCGGGCACGAGGTCGTCGTCGCCACCCCCGGAGGCGTCGTCCCCACCGTCGACCGGGGCAGCCTCGCCCCCGAGGCCAACGGCGGTCCCGAGGGGGCCGCCCGGGTGGCCTCCGTCCTCGACTCCTTCGCGGAGCTGCGGACGCCGCTCCGTCTGGAGGACGTCGACCCGGACGCGTACGACGCGGTCTTCTACCCCGGCGGCCACGGCCCCATGGAGGACCTCGCCGTGAACGCCGACTCCGGGCGCCTGCTCGTCGCCGCCCTCGACTCCGGCAGGCCGCTGGCCGTCGTCTGCCACGGGCCCGCCGCGCTGCTCGCCGCGGTGCGCGAGGACGGCGGCAACGCCTTCGCCGGCTACCGGGTCGCCGCCTTCACCGACGAGGAGGAGACCCAGGCGGGCTTCGCCGGCAAGGCGAAGTGGCTGCTGGAGACCCGGCTCCGCGAGGCCGGGGTCGACGTCCGGGCGGGTGCGCCGTGGGTGCCGAACGTCGTGGTCGACCGGAACCTGGTGACCGGTCAGAACCCGGCCTCCTCCGCGCCCCTCGCGGCCGAGGTACTGAAGGCCCTGGGCTGACGAAGGCCCGGGCGGAGTCCGGCGGACGCCCGGTCAGGACTCCGCCGCCTCCCGGGCGATCCGGTCGAACTGGGCGCCCATCGCGGCGGCGAGGGCCTGCGCGGCCGAGAGCGGGCGGACCATGACGGTGAAGTCGTCGATCAGCCCGTCCTCGTCGAAGTGGAGGAAGTCGCAGCCCTGGATCCGCTTGCCGTCGACGACGGCGGTGAAGACGAGGGCGTGGTCGCGCCCGCCCGGGTCCGCGATCTCGCGGACGTAGGTGAAGTCCTCCAGGACGCGCAGGACCCCGCGGAGGATGGCGGCGGTCATGGCCCTGCCGGCGTACGGCTTGAAGGCGACCGGGCTGGTGAAGACGACGTCCTCGGCGAGGAGCGCCTCGACGGCGTCCGGGTCGCGCTTCTCGACGGCGGTACGGAAGGGGTGCACGGGACCTCCACGGCTCACGACATATTCAATGAGTTGAATAGGTGTACTGGAGAGTAGGGTGCGGGTCCGGGCTTGTCCAGGGCCCTCCCCTCCCCTCTCATCCGGCTCTCACGCGGGCCTTATCCCGGCCTCACGCGGCGGCCCTACGTTCGCGCCATGTTCTTCACCTACCTCCGGCGCGAACTGCGCCGCCGCAGAAAGGCGGCGTTCGTCGTCGCCTCCGGCCTGGCGCTCGGCATCGCGCTGGTCATCGTCGTGACCTCGGTCTCCGCCGGCATGAAGCAGGCCCAGGGCAAGGTCCTCGAATCCCTCTACGGACTCGGCACGGACCTCACGGTGACCAAGGCCCAGGAGCGGCCCGCCGAGGGGGCGCAGCCGACGCGGCCCCGCTTCGAGTTCCGGGGCGGCGAGGACGGCGAGGAGCAGAGCGGCGACCGGCTCATGGTCCAGGGCTTCCAGACCCTCGCCGACTCCACCGTCGCCACCGTCGCGGAGCAGGCCGGCGTCGACCGCGCGGTGGGCGGCCTCAGCCTCGTCAACCTGAAGATCAACGGCGAGTTCCGGCGCGGCGAGATCCAGCGCGGCGAGGGCCAGGCGCAGGGCCGGGGATCCGGGCCGGGTGGCTCCGGCGGTCCCGGCGACACCGTCACCGGCGGCGGCGCCAGCTTCGACGTCGACTCCTTCACCCTCTACGGCACCGACGTCACCAGCCCCGACCTCGGCCCCCTCACCACCTCCACCATCTCCCGGGGCCGCACCTTCGGGACCACCGAGACCGACGCGAAGGTCGTCGTGGTCGACAGCGCCTACGCCCAGCAGCAGGACCTGGCCGTCGGCGGCGAACTGAAGGTCAAGGGCGTCGCCTTCGAGATCGTCGGCATCGCCACCGCCGACAGCGGCCAGCCCACCGCCCAGGTCTACCTCCCGCTGAAGCAGGCGCAGACCCTCTCCGGTTCGGCCGGCAAGGTCACCACCGTCTACGTCAAGGCCACCGACTCGACGCGGATCGACGCGGTCAAGGCCGCCATCCAGGAGAACGTCGCCGGCACCACCGTCACCACCTCCGCCGACCTGGCCCGGACCGTCTCCGGCTCCCTCGACACCGCCGCCGGCCTCGCCTCCAGCGTCGGCCGGTGGCTCTCGTACGCGGTCCTCCTCGCCGCCGTCCTCGTCGCCGGACTGCTCACCTCCTCCGCCGTCAGCCGCCGCGTCCGCGAGTTCGGCACCCTCAAGGCGCTCGGCTGGAAGAGCGGCCGCGTCACCCGCCAGGTCGTCGGCGAGGCCCTCGTCAACGGCGTCATCGGCGGCGCCCTCGGCATCGCCGTCGGCCTCGCCGGCGCCTACGCCGTCACGGCCGTCAGCCCCACCCTCACCGCCGAACTCGGCGCCGCCACCGGCGGGTTCGCCGGCCGCGGCGGCATGGGATTCGGCGGCGGCCCCGGCGCGGCGCGCTCCGCCGCCGGCCGCAGCGTCGACATCGCGCTCACCGCCCCGGTCAGCCTCGCCACCGTCGGACTCGCCGTCCTCCTCGCCCTCGTCGGCGGCCTCGTCGCCGGAGCCTTCGGCGCCTGGCGCGCCTCCCGGCTGCGCCCCGCCGACGCGCTGCGCCGCGTCGAGTAGCCGCCCCGTCCTTCCCCGTACCGCAGGAGTCCCTCCCGCACCCCAGGAGTCACACCATGTACGAACTCACCGGCGTCACCAAGGAGTACCGGCGCGGCCAGGAGAGGGTCGACGCCCTCGCCGGCGTCGACCTGAGGATCGCCCAGGGCGACCGCCTCGTCATCCAGGGCCCGACCGGCGGCGGCAAGTCCACCCTGCTCCAGATGCTCGGCGGCCTCGACCGCCCCACCGCCGGCAGCGTGCTCCTCGACGGCACCGACCTGACCCGGCTCTCCGAGGGCCGGCTCACGGCCGTGCGCAGCCGGTACATCGGCTTCGTCTTCCAGAGCTTCAACCTCATCCCCACGCTCACCGCCCAGGAGAACGTGGAGACCGCGCTCGTCCCGCTCGGCGCCAAGGCGGCCGAGCGCCGCCGCCGGGCCGCCGAGGCGCTGGAGTCCGTCGGCCTCGGCGAGCGCCTCGGCCACCTCCCGTCCGAGCTCTCCGGCGGCCAGCAGCAGCGCGTCGCCATCGCCCGCGCGCTGGTCAAGCGGCCGCAGGTGCTGCTCGCCGACGAGCCGACCGGCAACCTCGACGAGTCGACCCGCGACGAGATCGTCGAGCTGCTCGAAGGGCTCTGGCGGGAGCACGGCCTGACCTTCGTGATGGTCACCCACGACAGCGCCCTGGCCCGCCGGGCCCCGCGGGTGGCGACCCTCCGCAGGGGCCGCGTCACGGTGACGGAGAACCCTGGGGCGACCGTCCGGCGGCCCGCCGCGCAGCCCGCGGGGGAGCCCGCCGAGAAGGCCTGAGGCGGGTCCGTCCGCCTGAGACGCGGATCACGCCACCGGACCCTTGTTCGGCAATGCCGAACGCGGCGTACGGTGGCGTGACCGATCAGCGAGCGGGCAGAGGAGCCGGAACGCGCCATGTTCACCTTCACCTCCCAGGACGGCGTCCGCGTCCACGTCCACACCTGGCTCCCCGAGGGCCCCGTCCGCGGCGTCGTGCAGATCGCCCACGGCATGGGCGAACACGCCCTGCGCTACGCGCCCCTGGCCGACCACCTCACCGCCCGCGGACACGCCGTCTACGCCGCCGACCACCGCGGCCACGGCCGCTCGATGCACGCGGGCCCCGGCCACCTCGGCGCCGACGGCTGGAACCTCCTCGTCGGCGACCTCGCGACGCTCACCCGCACCGCCCGGGAACGCCACCCCGGCGTCCCGGTCGTGCTGCTCGGCCACAGCATGGGCTCGTTCGCCGCCCAGCAGTACCTCCTCGACCACGCGGAACTGGTCGACGGCGTGGCCCTCTCCGGCACCACCGCGGTGGACGCCCTGATCACCGCGCTCGCGGAGGCGCCGGCGACCGGCGGCGGCCCCTTCGACGCCTTCAACGCCCCCTTCGCCCCCGTCCGCACCGAGGCCGACTGGCTCAGCCGCGACGAGCGGCAGGTCGACGCCTACCTCGCCGACCCGCTCTGCGGCTTCGGCCTCGACCTCCAGGGGCTCGCCGACATGGCCGGCGCCGCCGGGCGGCTCGCCGCCCCCGCCGGCATCCCCGCCGACCTGCCCGTCGCGCTCTTCGTCGGCGACCGCGACCCGCTCAACGGCCGCCTCGCCCACAGCGACCTGCTGGTCTCCCGCTACCGAGAGGCGGGCCTCACCGACCTCTCCTACCACCGCTACGAGGGCGCCCGCCACGAGGTCCTCAACGAGACCAACCGCGAGGAGGTCGTCGCCGACCTCACCGCCTGGATCGCCCGCGTCACCGGCTGACCGGCCCCCGCGGCGTCCGCCGCGGGCCGCGCGGGAGGCCGTTGTCAGTGGCGGCGCCTACCGTACGGATCATGACGACGACCTATCTGGAGCTGTCGCAGGACGGCGGCGGTGCCCACAAGTTCTACGAAGTGACCGTCGACGGTCTGGAGGTGTCGGTCCGTTACGGCCGGATCGGCGCCGCCGGGCAGACCCAGCGCTCCGCCTTCCCCACCGCGGAGAAGGCGCACGCCGCGGCGGCCAAGAAGATCGGCGAGAAGGTCCGCAAGGGGTACGCCCCGGCGGTCCCCGGACAGCGGGCCGCCCGGGCGGTCACCCGCCGCGCGGTCGGCTCCGCCCCCTCCACCGCCCGCGCCGTGGCGCCCGTCCTGTGGCGCTTCCGCACCGGCTCCGCCGCCTTCGGCATCCACGTGGACGAGGAGCGGATCTGGGTGGGCAACCAGGCGGGGGACGTCTTCACCCTCGACCACGGCGGTGACGTGCTCGCCCGCTTCGGCCTGCCCGACGGAGTGAAGTGCCTGGTCGCCGACGACTTCTGGATCTACGCGGGCTGCGACGACGGCAAGGTCTACGACCTCTCCTCCAAACTGCCGTTCGCCGCCTACGACATCGCCTCCGACGTCGACATCTTCTGGCTCGACATCCACGAGGGCGTCCTGGACGTCGCCGACCGCTCGGGCCGGCTCACCGTCATCGACCACGAGGACGAGCACCAGTGGTCCCGCTCGGGCCGCGGCGAGTTCGCCTGGATGGTCCGGGCCGACGGCCGCGCGGTCTACTACGGCGACACCAAGGGCGTCACCGCCTACGCGGCGGACGGCACCGGCGAGCTGTGGAACACGGGCACCGACGGCGCGGTGCTCTTCGGCTGGCAGGAGGAGACCGCCGTCTACGCGGGCACCGGCCACAAGAAGGTGCAGCGGCTCGCCAAGAGCGACGGCCGGGTCGAGGCCGTCTACGGCTGCGACGCCATGGTCTACTCGTGCGCCACCTCGCCCGGCGGCCGGTTCGTCTTCGCCGGCGACTCGTCCTCCTCCGTCTACTGCTTCGCCGAGGACGGCACCCGGCTGTGGAAGCTGGGCACCGGCGGCGGATCGGCGCTCTCCATGCAGTACCGCGACGAGCGGCTCTACCTGGTCACCACCGACGGCTCGCTGGTCTGCGTGGACGCGAGCGAGGCGGCGATCGAGGCCGCCCAGCAGGGCAGCGTCCCGGTCGTCCGGGACGTCAAGCTGGCCGCCGCGCTGCCCACCTACACCCCGGCGACCACCGCCGCCGCGGTCGAGGTCGTCGCCTCCGTGGGCGAGGCGCCGGCCGGCTCGATCGTGGTCGAGTGCGCCCGGGAGGGCGGCCGCAGCCGCGTCCGCGTCGTCAGCCCCGGCTACGAGCCGTCGTGGAACGTGCAGTTCCCCCGCGCCATCCGGGAGCCCGGCGCCCGGTTCGTGGTGGAGGCCCTGCACCCCGCCGCCGGCGGCTTCTACCGGGTCCGCGGAGAGATCCGGCGGCTGCTGTGACCGGGGACCCGGGCGGCAAGGGGGCCTTCCAGGCGGCGACGGGCGACGGACCGCCCTTCACCGGCGACGCCGAGCAGCGCTCCCGCGAGGTCCGCTCCGCCCTCGACGGCCTCCGGCAGATCCGGCGGCTCACCGGCACCCCGGGCGGCGACTCCGGGACCGTGCCCGCCCCCTGGGAACGCCGGCAGCCGGTACGGGCCGTGGCGCTCGCCCTGGAGGCCGGCGGGCTCGCCGCCTCCGCAGTGGACGCCGGCGGGACGCGGACGGCGACCGGCTACCGGGTGCGGGCGGGGGAGCGGCCCGCCACCACCGTGGTCGAGTGGCTGGGACCGCCCGGCTCCGGCGCCGCGGGGCAGGAGGCCGGGGCGCTCGCCGCCTGCGCCGACGCCCTCGGCCGGCTCGGCTGGGAGGCCCTGCTCTACAAGGGGCCGCGCGGGCGCCGCTTCCTGGAGGTGGAACCCGCCGGGACGGCCGCCGGCCCGGGCCCGTCCTGAGCGGACGGGCACCGGGCCGGGCGGAGCCGCGGAGGGGCCGGGCGTCAGGCGATCGAGGCGGAGACGATCGCGGAGACGGCGATGTTGCAGGAGGCGGTCACCCAGACCGCCGGGTGCGGCTCCGGGTCCACCAGCGTGGCACCGAGCTTGCCGGGCGTCACCAGGTCCACCACCAGGAAGGCGACGGCCATCATCACCAGGCCGAGGAGACCGAACGCGGCCGTGGAGGCCAGGCCCTTGCCGAAGTTGTCGTACGTGGTCCAGATCGAGGTGAAGACGATCCCGCCGATGCCGAGCAGGGCGGAGCTGAGCAGGACGGCCGCGTTCCGGTTGCGGTCCTCCCATATCTGCCGGCCCAGCTTGCCGGGCGTCAGGATGTCCACCAGGACGATGCCGAGGATCAGCAGGACCACGCCGAGGGCGCCGTAGGCGGTGGCACGGCCGAGGCCGTTGACGATGTCGGTCATGGGAAGCCGGCTCCGGAGAGTGGTGATCGCGAGCGATCGACGGTCATGGACCGGCAAAATCTAGCGCACGGAACAAGCCGGTCCGCCGTCCGCCCGGGGATCGGGGCGGACGGCGGACCGGACGAGACGGACCACCCGGGGCGGATCAGACGCCGGGCGGCAGCCTCCCGGCCCGGGAGCGGACCACGAAGGCGGTCACGATCCCGGCCTCGCCGGCACCGGCCGGCGAGGCGCCCGGCCGCGCCGGCACCGGCGCGCCCAGGGCGAGGGCCGCGATCCCGGCCGGCGGCGGCGCCTGCCGCGCCGCCCCCGCGAGCAGGGCCGTCGACCCGGCGGCGGTTCCTCCCGGAGGGGCCCCTCGTACGGTCGGTCGCGCGTCCGCGCCATGGAGCCGTCTCCACCTCCCGTGGTGCGCGCCGGTGTCCGCGTTCACGCGCCGGCCGGGCGCGCGAACGCCTCGGCGTAGGAGCGGAGGAAGAGCGCCTCGGCCAGCGCCATGTGCTCGATCTCCGAGGGATCGACGCTCTCGTTGGGGGCGTGGATCAGGCAGCCCGGTTCCTCCACGCCGATCAGCGCGACCTCCGCGTCCGGGAAGCGGTCCGCGAGCACGTTGCACAGCGGGATCGAACCGCCCTGCCCCGACTGCACCATGGCCTTGCCGTACGCCTCGCGCAGCGCCGCCCCGAGCGCCGCGTACGCGGGCCCGTCGGTGCGGGCCCGGAAGGGCTGCCCGGCGCTCTCCGCCTCCACCTCGACCCGGGCGCCCCAGGGCGCGGCCGCCACCAGGTGGTCGGTGAGCGCCTTGCGGGCCTGGTCGGCGTCGGTCCCCGGCGGCACCCGCAGGCTGACCCGCGCCCGCACCTTCGCCTGCACGGCGGCCGAGGAGCCGACCACCGGCGGGCAGTCGATGCCGAGGACGGTGACGGCGGGCCGCGCCCACAGCTCGTCGGCGACCGACCCGGTGCCGACCAGCCGCACCCCGTCGAGGACCCCCGCGTCGGCCCGGAACTGCTCGGCGGGATACGACACCCCGTCCCACCGTCCGTCGGCCGCGAGCCCCTGGACCGCCGTGTTGCCGTGCTCGTCGCGCAGGCTGTCCAGGATCCGCACCAGCGCGGCCAGCGCGTCCGGCGCCGGGCCGCCGAACATGCCGGAGTGCATCTCGCCCTTGAGCGTGGAGACCGTCACCACCACGTTGGCCAGCCCGCGCAGCGAGGTCGTCGCGGTGGGCAGCCCCCGCGCGAAGTTGCCGGTGTCGCAGATCAGCAGGGCGTCCGCCTCGAAGAGTTCGGGCCGCTGGGGCACCAGCCGCTCCAGGCCGCCGGTGCCCTGCTCCTCCGAACCCTCCGCCACGAACTTGAGGTTCACCGGGAACCCGGCGCCGTCGGCGCCGCCCAGCGCCCGCAGCGCGGTGAGGTGCATCGCGATGTTGCCCTTGCAGTCGGCCGTGCCGCGCCCGTACCAGCGCCCGTCGCGCGGGGTCAGGGTGAACGGCGGGGTCTCCCAGGCGTCGTCGTCCAGCGGCGGCTGCACGTCGTAGTGGCAGTAGAGCAGGACCGTCGGCGCCCCCTCGGGGCCTGGCGCGTGGCCCACCACCGCGTCCGTGCCGTCCGGGGTGGTGACCCGCCGCATGTCCCGCAGCCCCGCCTCGGTGAAGGCCCGCACCAGGAAGTCGGCGGCCCGGGCGCACTCCTCGGGCGGGAACTGGCGCGGATCGGCCACGGAGCGCATCGCCACCAGGGCGGTCAGGTCCTCCTGCGCGCGCGGCATCAGGGCCCGGACCCGTTCCCGCAGCGCGGCGGTGTCGGTGGACTCGGAGGTCATGCGTACCCACTTCCCTCGGGCCGTTCCCGGGCGGGCCGGGGCGGCGGCGGCCATCCCAGTCAAACAATGCCGGTCAAACGCCGCAAAAGATGACACAAGTGGAGTACGGGACGGACTGTCGGGCGGCGTCGGGCGGGACGCGCGCGGAGAGTGGAGGCGTACGCGTTCCCTCCCGCACCTGGAGAAACCCATGGCTCACCCCAACCGGCGCGACCTCGGGCTGCTCGTGCTGAGGGTCGGCACCGGTGCCGTCCTCGCCGCGCACGGCACCCAGAAGCTCTTCGGCTGGTTCGGCGGCGGGGGGATCGAGGGCACCAGCCACGCGATGGAGGCGATGGGCTTCCACCCGCCCCGCGAGTCCGCCGTCGCCGCGGGGCTCGGCGAGGCCGGCGGCGGCCTGCTGCTCGCCCTGGGGCTCGCCACCCCCGCCGCCGGCGCCGCCGCGGCGGGCGCCATGGCCGGTGCCGTCTCCGTGCACGCCCCGGCCGGCTTCTTCGCCCAGGCCGGGGGCTACGAGTACCCGGCCTTCCTCGGCTTCACGGCCGCCGCGATCGGCATCACCGGAGCCGGCCGCTACTCCCTCGACCACGCCACCGGGCACGTCCTCGACCGCCCCTGGGTGGTGGCCACCGCCTTCCTCGGCTCGGCCGTCGCCGCGGCGGCCGTGGTCGGCCGCCGCGCCCAGGCCCGGGCGGCCGCCGCAGCCCCCGAGGAGGACGCGGCCCCCGTATCCGGCGGCTCCGAGGAGCCGGAGACCCACTGAACCGCCGACCGCCCCGCCGCGCGGCCGCCCCGGGACCCCGGGGGAGCCGCACGCGCGCGCGTGCGGGGCGTTAGGCTCGCCGCAGAGGAAGGGACGGGCGCCGGGCAATGAAGATCGATCTCACGGACACCAACTCCAGCGCGATCAACAAGGCGATCCTGGAGGGCCGGAGGGCCGTCGGCACCCCCGCCGTCGGTGTCGTCCTCACCCTCGTGATCGTCACCGACGAGGAGAACGCCTACGACTCCGTGCGGGCCGCCAACGAGGCGTCGAAGGAACACCCCTCGCGCACCCTCGTCGTCATCCGCCGCCGGGCGCTGTCACCCCGCGAGCGGTACGTGACCCGGCTCGACGCCGAGGTCCGCCTCGGCACCGACGCCGGCTCCGGCGAGACGGTGCTGCTCCGCCTCCACGGCGAACTCAACGCCCGCGCCGACTCCGTGGTGCTGCCGCTGCTGCTCCCCGACGCCCCGGTCGTGGTGTGGTGGCCGGTGGACGCCCCGGCCGTCCCCTCCAAGGACCCGCTGGGCGCCCTGGCGCAGCGCCGGATCACCGACACGTACGCGGTCGAGGACCCGCTCGGCGCGCTGGACGCGCGGGCCGCCTCGTACGCCCCCGGTGACACCGACCTCGCCTGGACGAGGCTCACCCCCTGGCGCTCCATGCTGGCCGCCGCCCTCGACCAGGCCGGGACGGACGTCGTCTCGGCCGCCGTGGAGGCCGAGGAGGCCAACCCCAGCGCCGAACTCCTGGCCCGCTGGTTCGAGGTCAGGCTCGGCGTGCCGGTGGAGCGGATCGTCTCCGGGGGCCCGGTCGTCACCGCCGTCCGGATGGGCACCCCGCAGGGCGAGATCCGCATCGACCGCCCCGAGGGCCCGGTGGCCCGGCTCGCCATCCCCGGCCAGCCGAGCCGCGTCATGGCGCTCAAGGTCCGCACCACGGCGGAGCTGATCGCCGAGGAGCTGCGCCACCTGGACCCCGACGACGCCTACGCGACCGCCCTGGAGCGCCGCACCTCCTGAACCGGCCCGCGGCCCCCGCCCCGTGACGGGGCCGGTTCCCCCGGGCCTCGCGGGGGTCCCCGGGACCCCCGTCCCCGGGACCCCCGTCGCCGGGGGCACCGGGCTCCGTGCGCCGCGTCCCCGGCGGAGCGTGCACCCGGCGCCGGAAGCTCCCCGCGCGAAGGACGCCGGACGGCCCGGTGTTCGACGCGCGCAAGGGCGCGCGGAGGAGGGACCCGTTCCGGGGACGGGCGGGGAGCCCCCTCACCGTCATTGCCCGTGGCCGGAGTTGAGGCGGAGACGGCGGGGGAGCGGCCCGCGGTCGGTGCAGGCGAATCCTTTTCCCTCGCACGGGTGCATACGGGTGATCCTGGACCGGGTCCGTACTTTTCCGTGCTTAAGATCCACTGCTGTGACAGAGAGTCAACATGCCCAGGTCGCGGGGGAGTCCGCGGACGTGGTCATCATCGGGGCCGGTCCCGCCGGCCTGGTACTGGGAAACATCCTGCTGCGCCACGGAGTCGACTGCGTCGTCCTGGAGCGCGCCGACCGCGAGGGCGTCGAGAACCGCGCCCGCGCCGGCTTCCTCGTGCCGAACACCGTCCGGATCCTGGAGCGCAACGGCCTCGACGGGGGAGTGCGGCGCGGCGGACGGGAGCACGGCGTCTGCGAGTTCCGCACCGAGACCGGCCGCTTCCGCCTGGACTACCGGCGGCTCGGCACGGGCGAACCGCACACCGTCTACCCCCAGCACGAACTGGTCGCCGACCTGATGGCCCGCTTCCTCGACGGAGGCGGAACGATCCGCTTCGGCACCGAGGCCGCCGCCGTCGCCGACGCGGACGGCCCGGCCCCCTCGGTGACCGTCCGGGACGCCGACGGGCGGCCCGGACGCTGGCGGGCCCGGTACGTCGCCGCCTGCGACGGACGCCACGGCGCCGGACGGCGCTCCCTGCCGCCCGGCACCGTGCGCCACCACCGCGACCACGGCGTCTCCTGGCTGGGCCTGCTCGCCGAGGCCCCGCCGAGCCTGGACGCCGTGGGATACGCGGTCCATCCGCGCGGATTCGCCGGCCACATGGCCCGCTCCGCCGACATCACCCGCTACTACCTCCAGTGCGACCGGGACACCCCGGCCGACGCGTGGAGCGAGGACCTGATCTGGGACGAACTCGACCTGCGCATGCGGGCGTCCGCCTACGGCCCCCTGGTGCGCGGCCGTATCGTCCAGCGCTCCGTCGTCGCCCTGGAGTCCGACGTCCTCGAACCGCTGCGCCACGGCTCGCTGTTCCTGGCCGGTGACGCCGCCGCCCTGCTCAGCCCGTCCGCGGCGAAGGGCGCGAACCTCGCCGTCCTGGAGGCCGAACTCCTCGCCCGGGCGCTGGTCGACGCGCTCGTCCACGGCGACCCCGAGGGGATCGACCGCTACTCCGAGCGGTGCCTGGCGCACATCTGGCGGGCCCAGGAGTTCTCGCACTGGATGATCCGCCTGCTGCACGAGCGCGCGGACCCCGGCGACGCCGGCCTCTTCCGGGAGCGGCTGCGGCACGTGCGGCTCGCGTCGCTGCGCGACTCGGCGAGCCGCCAGGACTGGTTCGCCGAGCAGTACGTCGGCATCTGACGCACCCTCATTCTCCTTCACCTGCGGGGACCTTCTCCGCGCCCTCCCTCCTCGCTCCTCCCTCACTCCTTCCCCCACCCCTGGAACGGGACATGCACTCCGAACCCTCCTTTGCCGTGCCCGCACACCCGACCCCGGTGGCGGCGGACGCCGTCACCGACGCGGAACGGCTGGGCGAGACCGCCCGGTTCGTCCGCGAGCAGGACACCGCACTCCTGCTCGCCCGCGTCCTGCCCGGCCTCGACGGACCCGAGCTGCGGGCCCTCACCGACCGGTGCCGGTTCGCGCACGCCGCCCTGCTGGTCTTCCCGCCCGACGAGGCCGCGCTGCGGACGGAGCTGGCGGCGTGCGGGCTGGCCGCCGACGCCGAGGCGCGGCCCAGCGTCGTCGTCCGCGACCGCCTCGCCGCCCGGTACGGCCGCCGCCCCGAGGACCTCGACGTGCGGATCCTGCGCCCCGGGGTCACCGGGCCCGCCGGGGAACGCCGGGCGGTCGAGGTCTTCGCGCTGGCCGCGCCCCCGGGGTCCGGGGCGGCCCGGATCGCCGCCGCCGAGCGCGTACGGGACCGCGAGGCGCACCTCGCCTTCGACGTCGAGCGCCCCGACCCGCTGGTCCTGCGGGGGCTGCTGGCGAGCTTCGCCCGGCACGGGGCGACCGCCGACGGGGGCGGCTACAACCCGCACGAGGACGGCACCGTCTTCTACCTCACCGCCCCCGACGACACCAAGTCCCCCTATCGAAGGGTGGAGTTGTACGCGGGCGGCGACCATCGCGACGTACTCGCCGAGCACCTCGGACGGGCCCCGGGCGGGGGGACCGCCCCCGCTTCCCCCGCCTCGTCCGAACCGGCGGAAACGCTCCTGCGGCTGCTCACCGGGGCCTGGACCACCCAGGCCCTGGCGGCCTGCGCGGAGCTGGGACTGCCGGAGGCGCTGGAGCGCGACGCCGGGACGGGCGTCCCCGAGCTGGCCCGGGCGGTCGGCGCCCGCCCCGAGAGCCTCGCGGTCCTGCTGCGGTACCTCGCCATGCTGGACGTGGTCGCCGAGGGCCCCGACGGCTTCCGCCTGACCGGGGTCGGCGCGCTCCTCGCGGCGGAGGCCCCGTACTCCATGCGGCCCCTGGCGCTCATGTACGGCGGACCCTTCTACGAGTCCTTCGCCCACCTGACCCACGCCGTCCGCACCGGCGAGCCCGGCTTCGAACACCTCCACGGCGAGAACCACTTCGACCGCTTCGCGCGCGACCCCGAACTCGCCGCGCGGTTCGACGGGTCCATGGTGTCGAGCGCCCCGCTCTTCGATCCGCTCCCCGGCCACCCGGTCCTCGCCTCGGCCGCCGGCGCCCCCGGCGGCCCCCGCACCGTCGTCGACGTCGCCGGCGGCACCGGCGAGCTCCTCGGACGCGTCCTCACCGCCCACCCCGCCCTGCGCGGCGTCCTCCTCGAACGCCCGCACGTGCTGGCCGCGGCGCGGACCCGCCTGGCCGTCCCGGCCGCCGAGGGGCGCTGCTCCTTCCGGGAGGGCGACTTCGCCGACGTGCCCGCCGGGGCCGACGTCTACCTGCTCTCCCGGGTCCTCCACGACTGGGACGACGAGCGCTGCCGGACCATCCTGCGGCACTGCGCCGCCGCGATGGGCCCGGACGCGGACCTGCTCGTCGTCGAGCGCCTCCTGCCGGCCGACGGCTCCCCCTCCCTCGCCACCGCGTGGGACCTCCACATGCTGTGCAACACCGGGGGCCGCGAGCGCACCGCCGAGCAGTACGCCCGGCTGTTCGCCGACTGCGGTCTCGCCCTCGTCGGCCACACCCCGCTCGCACTGGGCGCCCACGCCCTCCACGCCCGCAGACCGGCGGCGCCCTCCCTCTAGGGCGTCAGCCAGCGGCGGAGGAGCCTGCTGACGGCCGGCATCGCCGCGTAGGTCATCAGCACGTTGAAGACGCAGGCGAGCACCGCGCTGCTGAGCAGGACGGGGAGCGCGGTGAGGCGGGGGACGAGGAAGAGGCTGCCGAGCACGGAGATCGGGTAGATCGCCAGGGTCGCGCTGACCGCCATCTTCCAGCGCGGCGGCGCGGGCCGGGTCGAGCCGGGCTCGGCGAACCAGGTCTCCATGCCGGTGAGCCGGCGCCGGGCGATCTCGCTGTGGTGGTGCCCCTCGCAGTCGGCGAACCAGGCGGCGCGCTCGGGCGACTCCTGCCAGGCCCGGCAGGCCTCCGCGTCCCGGAAGCGGTGGACGAGGAACCAGGGGGCGTCGCCGCCGGCGGAGCGGAAGAAGCCGTAGCCGAGGTGGCCGGGGAAGGTCGCCGCGCAGTCGAGGATGCCGCGGGCCCAGCGCTCGAAGGAGGCCTCGTGGCCGGGTTCCACCCGGCGGGCTATCAGCAGGTTCACCTCGCCGCTGTCGGCGGGGACGGTGGCGTGCTCCAGGGTGGGCGTGGTCACGGAAACTCCTCTTGATCACCGCGCCCCGCCCCACTCTACGCGCCGGCGCCGCGGCGCCACCCGCCCGGCGGGGGCGAGTGGCGCCGCGGAGGATCCCGCGGAAGGGCACGGGGTCAGACGCGCTGCCAGAGGGCGGGCACGTTCGGGGGCTCCCAGCCCGTCTGCGCCTGGTGGCCCTGGAGGCAGCGGTAGGTGGAGCCGCCGTACGTGACCGTCGCGCCGGCCGCGTAGACCGTGCCCGCCTTCCACGTGCCGCCCGGCTCCGGCTCGCCCGGGCCGGGACCCGGACCGGGGTCGGTGCCGGTGGTCCTCAGCGTCAGCCCGTAGTTCGACAGGATCGGGTTCAGCGGCTGGAAGAACGTCGTGCCGCCGCTGGAGCAGTTGCCCGAGCCGCCCGAGGTGACGCCCTGGGCCTGGCTGCCGGAGATGTACGAGCCTCCGGAGTCGCCCGGCTCGGCGCACACGGTCGTCCGGGTCACCCCGCTGATCGTGCCCTCGGGGTAGGTCACGCTCGTGTTGTGCTGCTGGATGGTGCCGCAGTGCCAGCCGGTGGTGGAGCCGGAGCGGCAGACCGAGGCGCCGACCGGCTGCAGCACGGAACCGGTGACCTGCACGTTCGCGCCGCCCGAGCCCTTCACGTACGGGGTGGAGGTCCAGCTGCTGTTCGCCGCCACCCACGCCATGTCGTTGCCGGGGAAGACCGAGGCCTGGAAGCTGCCCTGGGCGACCTGGTTGTAGCCGCTGGTGGTCTGCCCCGCGCGGCCGCAGTGCCCGGCCGTCGCGAAGCCCTGCGTGGTGCCCCGGGTGATCGCGAAGCCGACCGAGCAGCGGCCTCCGCCGCCCATGTAGTACGCGTCGCCGCCCCGGATGTCGTAGAGCGGGCGCGGCGCCTCGGCGCTCCGCACCACCCGCACCAGCTCGCCCGGCACGCCGGTCGCCGCGGTGAGGCGCGCCGCGGCACCGGGCCCGGTCTCCTCGACGACCAGGACGTTGGAGCGCACGTCCACGTACCGGACCGGCGCGTCGGCGCCCGCCGCCCGGTCGAGCCGCTCCTTCGCCCGCTCCAGGGCGGAGAGGTCGTGCCGGACCAGCCGGGCCGTCGCCCCGGCCGCGCGGATCGCGCCGAGGTCGGCGGCGCGGGTGGTGGCCACGGTCAGGCTGCCGGACTCGGCGCCGGTGACCCAGGCGCCGGCGAAGGATCCGCCGAGCCGGTCGCGGAGCCGGGCGGCGGCGGCACCCGCCTCGGCCTCGTTGACCAGGCGGCGTTCCGCCTGGGCCCGGGTCAGCCCCAGGTCGCGGCCCATCGCGGCGAGCAGCTCGGGCTGCGCCTCGGCGGCGCCGAGCGCCCGGGCGGCGCTCTGCACCCCGGGGGCGGTCCCGGGGGAGGGCTGCGCGGCGGTGGCGGACCCGGCCTGAAGACCGGCCAGCACCATCCCGGCGGCGGCCAGCGCGGTACACGCCGCGCGGGCGTGTCGTCGGAGCATGGGGAGTCTCCTCGGTTCTCGGTGGGGGAGGGGATCTGCGGAGAACCGTAGGAACGCCCCCGTCCCGGCGGGAGCCTCCACCCGGCCCCCTCCTCCGCGTTATGGCCCCGGGCGCTGCCGGAGGCGGCCGCCACGGCGCGGGCATGAGCGTTCCCGAGGTCCTCCCGATCGCGTGCGAGCCCGGCCGCCGCACGTCCGCCATCGGCCTGTGGGACGGGGGCCGGTTCCTCGCCTCGGTCACCGCGGCCTTCCCCGAGGGCTGGACGCCGGGGGCCGACTGGCGGCGGTACGCCTCCATCGCCGTCGCGCCCTTCGCCGTGCGGTACGAGGGGACCCCGTTCGGGCTGGTCGTGGACGCGCACGAAGGGGGCCCGAGGGAATGGGCCGAGCTCCACCCCGACGGGCTGGGCTTCTCCGCCCCGTGGGACGGCACCCACGACACCTGACGGCCGCTCAGGGCGCCGCGCGCGTCGGTCCCGGCCCCGTTCCCGGGCCCGTCCTCAGGACCGTTCCCGGCCCTGTCTCCGGCCCTGTCTCCGGGCCCGTCCCCGTGGGCGGGCGGCCCGCGCTGCGGGCCAGGGCCTCCGCGTGGGCGTCACGGGCGTGGCCGAGGACGGCGGCGGCGCGTCCGGCCGCGCGGCCCTCGGGGTGCCAGCCCAGCAGGTGGCGCCAGAGGAGCGGGGCGCCCGCCAGGGGGCGGGTGACGATGCCGGGGGTGGCCGGGAAGGTCGCCCGGCACAGGCCCACCGCCCGGCCCACCTGGACCAGGTGGACGCAGGAGGCGGTGTCCGTCTCGTACACCCGGGCCGGGGTGAAGCCGGACCGGACGCACGCGGCGGCGAAGCAGTCGCCGAAACAGCCGTCGCCCGGGACGTCCGTCCAGTCCGCGTCGGCGAGTTCGGCCAGCGACACGTGCGGGCGCGGGGCCAGCGGGTGGCCCGTCGCCAGCATGACGTACACCGGGTCGCGGGCCACCTCCGTCCAGGCGAGCCGCCCGGCCTCCGGCGGGGAGCTCTCGCCGCAGACGCCGACGAGCGCGAAGTCGAGCCGGCCGGCCACCACCCCCTGGGCGATCTCCCGCTCCGACCAGGAGGTGTACGTGGTCACCCGGTCGTCCGGCGCGGCGCGGGCGAGCCGGTCCACCAGGCCGCCGAGCAGCGGTCCGTGGGTCCCGCCGAGCCGGTGCCCGGCGGCGCCGTCCCGGGCGAACCGGACGGCCTCCTCCTGGAGTTCGCAGACGGCGGGCAGCACCACCCGGGCCCGGTCGAGCACCAGGTCGCCCAGGGCGGTGGCCCGCACCCCGTCCCGGCCGCGCACGAACAGGGCCCCGCCCAGGGCCCGTTCGATCCGCTTCAGCTGGCCGCTGAGCGCGGGCTGGGCCAGTCCGAGGGCGGTGGCCGCGCGGGTGAGGCTGCCGGCCTCGGCGATGGCCCGGACCGTCTTCAGGTGCCGCAACTCCAAGTCCATGGGACCAGCTTGACGCCCACCCCATGACAGGTCCAGACCAAGGGAGGGGCTATCGGGTGCGGAGCCGCTCCGGCAGCCAGCGCAGCTGGGCCGCCTGCTGGAAGACGCCGCCGCCCTCGTGGTCGTTGAAGTCGTAGACCTCGATCGCCTTGTCCTCGTGCGCGTGGGCGTTGAACGCGGCGAAGACCGTCGACGGCGGACAGGTCAGGTCCTCCAGCGCGGTGGAGAACAGCGCGGGTGCGGTCGCCCGCGCCGCGAAGTGCACCCCGTCGAAGTAGGCGAGGGTCTCCCGCACCCGCTCCGTCCGGCCCCGGTGCGTCTTCAGGTAGTTGCCCAGCTCCCGGTACGGCGTCCGGTCCGTGACCGTCGTCGCCCGCGGGAAGTCGCACAGGAAGGGCACGTCCGGCGCCACCGCCGCGAGGTCCCCCACCAGGCCCGAGACGGCGATCGTGATGCCGCCGCCCTGGCTGATCCCGGTGACCGCCGTGCGCTCCGCGTCCACGCGCGGATGCGACCGGGCGGCCTCCACCGCGCGCACGGCGTCCGTGTACACCCGCCGGTAGTAGTACGTCTCCGGGTCCTCCACGCCCCGCGTCATGAACCCCGGGAACGACGGCGCGCTGCCCACCGGGTCCGCGGTGTCGCCGGGCGCCCAGCCGCTGCCCTGGCCGCGGGTGTCCATCACGAAGTGCGCGAAACCGGCCGACGCCCACAGCAGGTGACTGTGGGCCAGGCCGCGCCCGCCCCCGTACCCCAGGAACTCCACGACGGCCGGCACGGGCCCGTCGGTCCCCGCCGGGAGGACGAACCAGCCCTTGACCGGCTGCCCGTCGAAGCCGGCGAAGGTGACGTCGTACGTCTCCACCGTCGCGAGCCCCGTCGTCACGCGCTCGAAGCGCGCGTCCAGGTCGTGCGCGCGGGCCCGTCCGAGCGTCACCGCCCAGAAGTCGTCGAAGTCGCCGGGTTCGACCGAGGCGCTGCGGTACCCCCGGAGCTCGTCGAGGGGCAGGTCGAAAAGGGCCATGCGCGCACCGCCTGGTGAGGTCGAGTCGTCCGGAATGCCGACCGGTCCTTCCCGGCCCGGCCCACCCTAGCCCGCGCACCAGCGGATTCATATACGTGAACGGTCGTCGATTCGCCGTGCGCCCCACCCGCGCCGCCGCCACCGGTACGGACGCCGTCCGCGGGCGCGTCCGCCGCGGGGGCGCCCCCGCTCCGGCACGGCCGCGCGAGCCTTCTTCCCGCGGGCCGCCGCACAGGCCAAGGTGGGGGCTGGAACGGCGAACGGAGGAGCGCGGTGAAGGTCGGAGTCCTCAGGGAAGCACGGACCGGCGAGCGGCGGGTCGCGGCGACACCCGTCACCGTGGAGCGGATCCGCGGGCTCGGGTACGAGGTCGTCGTCGACCCCGACGCGGGGGCGGCGGCGGGCTTCCCCGACGCCGCCTACGAGGCGGCCGGCGCGGTGACCGGCGACGCGGCGGAGGCGGACGTCGTGCTCGGGGTGAACGCCCCCGGGCCCGGCCGGCTGGACCGGATGCGGCCCGGGGCTACGGTCATCGCCCTGTTCGCCCCCGCGTCCGACCCGGCGGCGGTCGAGGAGCTGGCCCGCCGGCCCCTCACCGTCCTGTCGATGGACGCGGTGCCCCGGATCAGCCGCGCCCAGTCCATGGACGTCCTGTCGTCCATGGCGAACATCGCCGGCTACCGGGCCGTCGTCGAGGCGGCCCACGCCTTCGGGCGCTTCTTCACCGGCCAGGTCACCGCGGCCGGGAAGGTGCCCCCGGCCCGGGTCCTCGTCGCCGGCGCGGGCGTCGCCGGTCTGGCGGCCATCGGCACCGCCGGCTCGCTCGGAGCCGTCGTCCGCGCCACCGACCCGCGCCCCGAAGTGGCCGACCAGGTCCGCTCGCTGGGCGGCGAGTACCTCGCCATCGAGTCCCCGGAGAAGGAGGTCTCCGCCACCGGCTACGCCAAGGAGATGGGCGACGACTACAAGGCCCGCGAGGCCGCGCTCTACGCCGCCGAGTGCCGCGACGCCGACATCGTCATCACCACCGCCCTCGTCCCCGGCCGCCCCGCGCCCCGGCTCGTCACCGCCGAGACGGTCGCCGCGATGAAGCCCGGCTCGGTCATCGTGGACATGGCCGCCGCCAACGGCGGCAACGTCGAGGGGACCGTACCGGGGGAGCGGACCGTCACCCCGAACGGCGTCACGATCCTCGGCTACACCGACCTGGCCGGCCGCCTGCCGGCCCAGGCCTCCCAGCTCTACGGCACCAACCTCCTCAACCTCCTCGCGCTCCTGACGCCCGGGAAGGACGGCGTGCTCGTCCTCGACGAGGACGACCCCGTCCAGCGCTCGGTCACGGTCGTGCGCGACGGCACCCTCGCCTGGCCGCCGCCGCCCGTCCAGGTCTCCGCCGCCCCCGCCGCGGGCGACACCGCCCCGGTGGCCGTCTCGCCGGTGATGGAGCCCATGACGCCGGGGCGCCGCTTCGCCGGCGTGGGCCTCGGCGCCCTCGCGCTCTTCCTCGCGGTCGGCCTCGCCCCCGCCGCCCTCCTGCCCCACGTCACCGTCTTCGTCCTCGCCGTCGTCATCGGCTACTACGTCATCGGGCACGTGCACCACGCCCTGCACACCCCGCTGATGTCGGTGACCAACGCCATCTCAGGGATCATCGTGGTCGGCGCGCTCCTCCAGATCGGGCACGGCGGCACCGCCGTCACCGTGCTCGCGGCCGCCGCGATCCTGCTGGCGAGCATCAACGTCTTCGGCGGCTTCGCGGTGACCCGCCGCATGCTCGGAATGTTCCACAGGAGCTGACATGTCCGCCACCCACGCCGCACAGGCGGCCTACCTCGTCGCCGCCCTCCTCTTCATCCTCGCCCTCGCCGGGCTCTCCAAGCACGAGTCGGCCCGGCTCGGCAACGCCTTCGGCATGCTCGGCATGGGCGTCGCGCTCGTCGCCACCGTCGTCCTCGCCGCCGACCGCGGCATCGGCGCCGGCGCCGCCGGACTGCTCGCCGCCGCGATGCTGGCCGGCGCGCTCATCGGCCTGTGGCGCGCCCGGGGCGTCGAGATGACGGGCATGCCCGAACTGATCGCCCTGCTCCACTCCTTCGTCGGCCTGGCCGCCGTCCTCGTGGGCTGGAACGGCTACCTGGAGGTCGAGCACCACCCCGGCGGCGCCGAGGCGGCCGCGCTCGACGCGCTCGGCACCCTCGGCATCCACCACGCCGAGGTCCTCATCGGCGTGTTCATCGGCGCCGTCACCTTCACCGGCTCGGTCGTCGCCTACCTCAAGCTCGCCGCGCGCATCGACTCCAAACCGCTCATGCTCCCCGGCAGGAACGCCCTCAACCTGGGCGCGCTCGTCCTCTTCGCCGCCCTCACCGTCCGCTTCACCGCCGAGCCCGCCCTCTGGCTCCTGATCGCGGCGACGGCCCTGGCCCTCGCGCTCGGCTGGCACCTGGTCGCCTCCATCGGCGGCGGCGACATGCCGGTCGTCGTGTCGATGCTCAACAGCTACTCCGGCTGGGCGGCCGCCGCCTCCGGCTTCCTCCTCGGCAACGACCTGCTCATCGTCACCGGCGCCCTCGTCGGCTCCTCCGGCGCCTACCTCAGCTACATCATGTGCCGGGCGATGAACCGCTCCTTCCTCGCCGTCCTCGCCGGCGGCTTCGGCATCGAGGCCCCGGCGGACTCCCGCGTCGACTACGGCGAGCACCAGGAGATCACCGCCCGCGGCGCCGCCGAACTCCTCGGCGCCGCCCGCTCGGTCATCATCACCCCCGGGTACGGCATGGCCGTCGCCCAGGCCCAGTACCCCGTCGCCGAGCTCGCCTCCAGGCTCCGCGCCAGGGGCGTCGACGTCCGTTTCGGCATCCACCCCGTCGCCGGCCGGCTCCCCGGCCACATGAACGTCCTCCTGGCCGAGGCGAAGGTGCCGTACGACATCGTCCTGGAGATGGACGAGATCAACGGCGACTTCGCCGACACCGACGTCGTCCTCGTCATCGGCGCCAACGACACGGTCAACCCGGCCGGCGCCGAGGACCCGGGCAGCCCGATCGCCGGGATGCCGGTCCTCACCGTCTGGGAGGCGGGCCAGGTCATCGTCTTCAAGCGCTCGATGGCCTCCGGTTACGCGGGCGTCCAGAACCCCCTCTTCTACCGCCCCAACACCACCATGCTCTTCGGCGACGCCAAGGACCGCGTGGAGGACATCGTCAGCGCGCTGTGAGCCGGGGCGCGCCGCCTGCGGTCACGACGGCCGCCGCGCCCGGACGGCCGGGACCCGCGCGCGGACGGCCGGGGCACGCGGGCCCGGCCGTCCGCGCGCGGCGGCCGCCCTCGACCCCCTTCCCGACCCCACCGCCCGAGGAACCCGCGCGGCACCGGGCGCGGTCGTCCCGCTTCGCGGCGCGGTTCCGCACGGGCTCCGCCGAGACCGTCCGCCGCGCATGGTTCCGCGGTGGGCGGGTAGCCGCGCGGACGCCCGGAGCGACGAAGGGGACCCGCCCCTTCCGCGGCCGAAGGAGGAGACATGACCGAGAAGAAGCGCGAGCGGAGCCACGAGCGGGGCGGCCCGCACGCCCGCACCACGCCGTCGCACGCGAAGGGGGAGAGTGGTGACGAGGAGGCCCGGCGCGAGGCGGAGGAGGCCGTGGCGGGCCGGCGGGGCACCACCGACCGCGAGGGCGCCGGCGGCCACGCGGCCAAGAGCCCGGACCCGGGCAAGGGGCGCGAGGAGCAGACGGAGGAGTGGCACTGACCCGTCCGGGTCCGTGCCCGCGAGGGGCCGGACCGCCGTGGCGGGACCGGCCCCTCGCTCGTCAGGGCCCCTCAGGGGGGCGGAGGGACGTCAGGGGGTGACGCAGGCGACCGATCCGATCGGGTGGTCGTTGCCGGTCGACGTCGCCGTGAATCCGAAGGTGACGCTGCCGTCCGGCGGGACGGTCCGGTTGTAGGCGACGTTCCCGACGGTGAGCGTGCCGTCGGGTCCGGAGGCGAGGGAGCCGTTCCACAGGTGGTCGATCCGGGTGCCCGCCCCGGGGGTCCAGCGCACGGCCCAGCCGTCGCGCGCCGTGGTGGCGTGGTTCATCACCTCGACCGAGGCCTGGAAGCCGCCGGTCCAGGAGTTGACGACGGTGTAGACCGCCATGCAACCGGTGTGAGGGTCGGTCGGGGTCGGGGTCGGGGTCGGGGTGGGGGTCGGCTCGGTCGGGGTCGGAGTGGGAGTAGGAGTCGGGGTCGGGGTGCCGTCCGAGCCGCGGATGCCGGTCACCTCGCCGTTGCCGCCGTCGAAGACGACGTCGGAGCAGGAGAAGAAGTTCTCCTGGCTGTCCGAGCGGACCCACTGGACGAAGAGCACCGCGTCGCCCGAGCGGCCCGGCGGCAGGTCGAGGTCCCAGTGGTAGTGCCCACCGTCCGTTCCCGGGGAGCCGGTCTGCGGCGGATCGGTGACGGTCTGGATCAACTCCAGGTCGTCCCAGCCCAGTGCGGTGGTGGGCGAGTAGCCGGGCTTGGACAGGTACACCCGGAAGGCACCCGGGTGCGCGGCCCAGTTGCTGTGCTTGACCCGGATCGTCCGCCCCGAGGTCAGGTGGGTCCGCGGCCAGTCGGCGCGGGCCGCGTCGTAACCGCCGAAGTCGTACGGCGACCGGCCGCCGGCGCTGCACAGCGTGCCGTCCGGCACGTAGCCGGCGCCGCGCCCGCCCGCCTGGGAGTCGAGCACGGCGAACCAGTTGTACAGCGCGTTCGGTCCGCTCTCGGCGAGCGCGGCCTCGCAGGCGGGGTTGGTCGGGTCCAGGCTTCCGGTGCTCGTCCGCGCGTCCACCCAGCAGAGGTACGTGCGCGACCCGGGCATCATCGTGACGCCGTGCGCCCGCGCGCTGCTCTGGCCCAGTAAGGTCAGGCCGATTCCGGCGATCAGGGTCGCGAGCACCGCCGCCAGGGAGGCGAGTCGCTTCTTGCGTCCGGCCATCGTGTCTCCTGTGCGTGTCGGGGATGTGTGACCGTTCGGATCACGTGCAGGCCGCGCCGCCGAGGCTGAACCCCGACGGCGGGGCGAAGGTGCCGCTGTAGGTGCCCTGGAAGCCGAAGGTCTGGCTCCCTCCCGGCGCGATCCGGGCGTTGTGGGCGAGGGCGGTCGCCGTCACGGCGCCGGAGGACGGGGAGAGGGCGGCGTTCCACGCCTGGGTGACCTGGTGTCCGGCGGGCAGGGTGAAGGCGAGTCGCCAGGGCTCCACGGGGGCCGGACCGGTGTTCGTGACGGTGACGTCCGCCGTGAAGCCGCCGCTCCACACGTGCGGCGCGAAGGTCACCCTGCAGGCCGTCGCGGGGCTCGGTCCACCGGGGCCGGGCTCACCGGGTCCGGTGGGCGGGGTGCCGAGCTCCACCGTCGAGGAGAAGGAGTTCACGGCGAGCCCGGTGCCGTTCTGCCACGGCTCGAAGCCGGCCTGGACGCTGGTCAGGTACCAGTCGTCGCGGGCCATGCCGCGGGCGACGGTCTCCCGGACGAAGTCCATGACGTCGAAGTTCCACTCCGCGAGCGCCGACGGCGCGACGAAGGAGATGACGTCGTTGGCGCCGTTGCCGCCGGTCCACACCTGCCAGGGGCGCCCGCCGACGGTGGCGGTGCCGACGGGCGCGCCGATGGGCTGCACCGGGCCCGTCCTGTGGAACCAGATCATGATCTCGGTCCGGTTCACCCCGTCGGTGCGGGGCGTCGGGTCCAGCCAGATGTCGTACGAGGCGTTGTAGACGGCGTCGCCGACGAAGCCGTAGGCGATGCCGCTGGGCGCCGCGGCGATGCCGTCGATCCGGGCGGGGAGGGCGGTGCCCGGCGAACAGCGGGTGTAGTGGCAGCCGTTGAAGAGCGAGGGGTACGACTTCGGCGGCCCGTCGGTCGCCACGGCGCCGTCGGCCCGGGTGATCCGGAAGCCCGCGTCGGTGGCGGTGACGCACTGGGTCGCGCCGGTGCCCCAGCGGTTGTTCTGGACGACGTACCGGCCCTGGATCGTGGTGGCGCCGTACTGCTCGCACAGCAGGGTGTCGGCGCGGGCCGTCGTGGCGGTGCCCGCGAGGACGCCCGTCACGGTGACGAGGGCGAGGAGCAGCGCGCCGAGCGCGTCGCGCAGGGGCCTGGGGCGGTGGGGTGAGGCTCGCATGGAGGGACCTCTCCGGGAGGGGGGTGACCTGTGGGGGCTCAGAGGGGGAGTGGAGCGCCGCCTGCCGGCGATCCGCCTTTGGGAGCGCTCCCATGCATGGTGCTGGCCGGAACTGTAGGAGCTGCGAGGGGAGCTGACAACCCGTCGGGAACGGTCGGCCCGGTCGGGAACGGTCGTCCCGGGCGGGAGGCGCGCCGGCTCGGACCGGCTCGGACCGGCTCGGCTCGGCTCGGACCGGCTCGGACCGGTGGGGAGCGGGCCGACTTCCTGGTCCGGCGGGCCGTTGGTCCGTTGGGCCGCGGATGCCCGGTTTGCGGCCGGGGCCGCGGGGCACGCGGACCTCCATGCGGTCCCGGGACCCCCGAGGTCCGGGACGGAACAGCGTGACCCAGCGAGCGAACGAGAGAGGTGGCAACCGATGTCGACCGGAATCGTCGTCGTCCTCGTCGCGGCCGTCGTCGCGGCCGGTTTCCTCGCCGCCATGGCGGTGGACCGGGGACGGCGGGCGCGGCTGCGCGACCGCTTCGGCCCCGAGTACGAACGGGCCGTCGAGGCGGCCGGCAGCAGACGGGCCGCGGAGGAGGAGCTCGACGCCCGCCGGCGCCGCTTCGCCGACCTGGAGATCAAGCCCGTGCCCGGCGAGGCGCGCGAGCGGTACGCCCGCCGGTGGATGCGGGTCCAGGAGGAGTTCGTGATCCGGCCGGAGGCCGCGGTCCACGAGGCCGACGAGCTGGTGGCGGCCCTCATGCGCGACCGCGGCTACCCCGACGAGGGGTACGAGCAGCGGCTGCGCGACCTGTCGGTGCGCCACGGCCGCGTCCTGGACGACTACCGGGCGGCCCTGGAGGTCCACGCGCTGAGCACCCACAGGTCCGCCACCACCGAACAGCTGAGGGGCGCGATGACCCACTACCGCACCCTCTTCGACGACCTGCTCGCCGACGGCGAGCCGACCGGCGCCCGGCGCCGGTCCTGACGCGGAGGCAGGAGACATGCGACACCACGACACCTCGGAGCCCACGACGCGGACGCCGGACCCCCACCCCCACGAGCGGCCGGCGGACGGGCGCCACGGACACCCGGACGCCCCCGCCGGAGCGGGCGCGGGACGGGGCCGCCCCGCCGCGGGCCCCGCGTCCGGGACGGCCGGACCCGAGCCGCAGCGTCCGCCGGAGCACAGCCCGACGGTGGCGCCGACCCCGCCGCGGCAGGCCGGCGCGGGAGCGGCCGACGACCGCCGGGCCCCGCGCCCGGCCCCGCAGGGCCCCGCCGCCCCGTCGGCGGCCCCGGACAGCCCCATCGTCGCCCCGACCCCGCCCCAGGCCGACCCCCCGGGGCGGGCCCGGCCCCACGCGGCGCCCACCGGCCCCGGAGGCGGCCGGTCCCGGCCCGTCCCCGTAGATCCCCGCACCGCGCAGCCCGGCCCTGGCTCCGACCCCGTCGATCCCGGGGCCGCGCAGGCCCGGTCAGGTCCCGCCGCCGGGAGCACCCGGCCCGGCTCCGGCCCCGCGGATCCCGGGACCGCGCAGACCGGGCCCGTATCCGCCGCCGCCCGGCAGGTGACGCCCCCGCAGGACCCGGCGGCCGCGCCGTACCCGCCCGCCCCGCGGGGCGCGCCGCAGGCCGCGCCGGGGACCCCGCCCCTGCCCGCCGCGTCCCCCGACCCGGAGGCCCACGCTTCCGGCGGGCACGCCCGTCACGCCGCGCCCGCCCCGCAGGACCCGGCGCGGGAGGCCCGGGGCGCCGGGGGCGCGGAGCGGCGGCCGGACCACGCCCGCCCCGCCCGGCCCGGCACCGGCGGGGACGCCGAGGAGATCCCGGACCTGCTCGCTCCCACGGAGGAGGAGGAGTTCCGCAAGCGCTGGCACGAGGTCCAGGGCCGGTTCGTCGACGACCCCCGCCAGGCGGTCCACGCGGCGGACGTGCTGGTCGGCGACGTGATGAGGACGCTGGCCGACACCTTCGCCCGGCACCGCGGGACCCTGGAGGGCCAGTGGGGCCAGGGGCTGGAGGCGGACACCGAGAGCCTGCGCGTCGCGCTGTGCCAGTACCGCGCCCTGTTCCACCGCCTCCTGACGACCTGACGCACGGTGCACGACCGGGCC
>NZ_BMVV01000017.1 GCF_014650895.1 Streptomyces omiyaensis | reverse complement strand
CACGCGGCCGTGTCGTACGGGGAGGCGCCGACTCAGGCGGCGAGGCCCAGGGCGGCCATCCGCTTGGTGTGCGCCTCGGTGATCCGGGAGAACATCCGGCCCACCTCCGCCAGGTCGAAGCCGTCCGCGACGCCGCCCACCAGCATGGTGGAGAGCGCGTCCCGCTCGGCGACCACGCGCTGGGCCTGGGACAGCGCCTCGCCCATCAGCCGGCGGGCCCACAGCGCGAGCCGGCCGCCGACGCGCGGGTCGGCGTCGATCGCCGCGCGGACCTTCTCCACCGCGAAGTTGCCGTGCCCCGTGTCGTCGAGCACCGCGAGCACCAGGGCGCGGGTGTCCGAGTCGAGCCGGGCCGCGACCTCCCGGTAGAAGTCGCTGGCGATCGAGTCGCCCACGTACGCCTTGACCAGGCCCTCCAGCCAGTCCGACGGGGCGGTCTGGCGGTGGAAGTCGTCGAGCGCCTTCGCGAAGGGCTCCATCGCCGCGGTCGGCTCCGCGTCCACGGCGGCCAGCCGGTCGCGCAGCCGCTCGAAGTGGTGGAACTCGGCGGAGGCCATCTTCGCCAGCTCCGCCTTGTCCTCCAGGGAGGGGGCGAGCTTGGCGTCCTCGGCGAGCCGCTCGAAGGCGGCCAGTTCCCCGTAGGCGAGGGCGCCGAGGAGGTCGACGACGGCGGCGCGGTACTGCGGCTCCGCGGAGGCCGTGGCCCAGTCCTTGGCGGCGATTCCGGTGGGAGTGTCGGTGTCGTCCGGGTCACCGGCGGGCGTGGCGTTGTCAGGCGTCTCCATGCAGCGCACAATAGCCCGCCCTCCGGACCCCCGAAGGTCCTGGTCAGTCACTGTGACCGTGCCCTCATCGCCATTTCGCCCGACACACATGCGCGATTCCGGGGTACAGTGGTAATGCGCCTGCCGAGTATGCGGACATGCTTTCGCACGTTCGGACGTACCCGGTGGGCCGACGCATGAATGAGGATGCCCGGTCGGTGGCCCGATCGGCTCCGGCCCGACAGCCCTTCCGGCGGACCCGCCGAAGGGTCCCTCAGCGGTACGACGCTCGAGCGGCGGCAGTGGTCCCGTGCCACCCGGCGGTGATCTTCCCCAGGATCCCGCGGGAAGAGCCCGGCACGATTGAGACCCCCTTCGTTCGCCTCGCGCCGCGTCTCACAGAAGAGGCAGCACCCTGACTACGTTCCGAGAGCTCGGAATCCTTCCCGAGACCGCCGAAGCCCTGGAAGCCGTCGGCATCGTCAACCCCTTCCCCATCCAGGAGATGACCCTCCCGGTCGCCCTCACCGGCACCGACGTCATCGGCCAGGCCAAGACCGGCACGGGCAAGACCCTCGGCTTCGGCCTGCCGATCCTGGAGCGGGTCACCGTCCCCGTCGACGTCGAGGCCGGGCGCGCGAAGCCCGAGCAGCTGACGGAGGCCCCGCAGGCCCTCGTCGTCGTCCCCACCCGCGAGCTGTGCCAGCAGGTCACCAACGACCTCCTGACCGCCGGCAAGGTGCGCAACGTGCGCGTCCTCGCCATCTACGGCGGCCGGGCCTACGAGCCGCAGGTCGAGGCGCTCCAGAAGGGCGTCGACGTCGTCGTCGGCACCCCCGGCCGTCTGCTCGACCTCGCCGGCCAGCGCAAGCTCGACCTGTCGCACATCAGGACGCTCGTGCTCGACGAGGCCGACGAGATGCTCGACCTGGGCTTCCTGCCCGACGTCGAGAAGATCATCAACATGCTTCCGGCGACCCGCCAGACCATGCTGTTCTCGGCCACCATGCCGGGCGCGGTCATCGGCCTGGCCCGCCGCTACATGTCGCGGCCCACCCACATCCGCGCCACCTCGCCGGACGACGAGGGCGTGACGCACGCGAACATCAAGCAGCACGTGTACCGCGCGCACAACATGGACAAGCCGGAGATGGTCGCGCGCATCCTCCAGGCCCGCGGCCGCGGTCTCGCGATGATCTTCTGCCGTACGAAGCGGACGGCGGCCGACATCGCCGAGCAGCTCCAGCGGCGCGGCTTCGCCTCCGGTGCGGTCCACGGCGACCTCGGCCAGGGCGCCCGCGAGCAGGCGCTGCGCGCCTTCCGCAACGGCAAGGTGGACGTCCTCGTCTGCACCGACGTCGCCGCGCGCGGCATCGACGTCGAGGGCGTCACCCACGTCATCAACTACCAGACCCCCGAGGACGAGAAGACCTACCTGCACCGCACCGGCCGCACCGGCCGCGCGGGCAACACCGGTACGGCGATCACCCTGGTCGACTGGGACGACATCCCGCGCTGGCAGCTGATCAACAAGGCGCTGGAGCTGAACTTCGCCGACCCGGTGGAGACCTACTCCAGCTCCCCGCACCTCTACTCCGAGCTGGACATCCCCGAGGGCACCAAGGGCATCCTGCCGCGCTCCGAGCGGACCCGTGCGGGTCTCGCGGCGGAGGAGCTGGAGGACCTGGGCGAGCCGGGCGGCCGTCGTGGCCGCGGCGGCCGCGCCGAGGCCCCGGTCGTCGAGGAGCGCCCGGCCCGCACCCCGCGCCAGCGCCGCCGCACCCGTGGCGGCTCCGCCGACGCCCCGCAGGAGGCCGGCGCCGCGCCGGAGACCTCCGAGACCGTCGAGGCCCCGGAGGCCGTCGACGGCCCGCGCCGTCCGCGCCGCCGCCGCACCCGCGGCACCGGCCCGGTCGGTGGCGGCATCCCGGTCGCCGGCGCCGCTCCGGTGACCCCGGCCCCCGCCGAGGAGACCGCCGCGGTGGCCCCGGCGCCCGTCGAGGCCCCGGTCGAGGAGACGGCCCCGCGCCGCCGCCGCGCCCGTGGTGGCCGCACGGAGCAGGAGGCCACTCCCGCCGAGACCGTCGAGGCCCCGGCCGCCCGGACCGCCGCGCCCGTCGAGGCCCCGGTCGAGGAGACGGCCCCGCGCCGCCGCCGCGGCCGTGGTGGCCGCACGGAGGGCGTCGTCGCGGCGCCCGCCGCCCCGGCCGCCGCTCCCGCCCCGGTCCAGGCGCCCCGCAAGCGCCGGGTCCGGCCGCGCGCCGAGGAGACGGTCTTCTTCCAGACCGTGGAGACCGCCGCCGCCGAGCTCGCCGCCGCCCGCAAGCGGACCGCCCCGGTGCCCGCCCAGTCGGCGGAGCAGCGTCCGGCGTCCCGCCCGGCCGAGGCCGCCCCGGTCCGGGCCGTCGCCCCGGTCCAGGCCTCCGGTGCCGTTCCGGCGCAGGCCGTGGCCGCGCCGCCGCGCACCCGGCGCCGGGCGACCCGCCCGGCCACCACTCCCGGTTCCGTGGTCGAGGCCGCCCCGGTCGTCGTCGAGGCCCCCGCGGCCCCGGTCGTCGAGGAGCCGGCTCCCCGGCCGCGCCGCCGTGCGGTCCGCAAGGCGTCCAGCCCGGTGACGACCACCGTCGCCACCGAGGCCGTCGTGGTCATCCCGGCCCCCGTCGCCGAGGCCCCGGCCCCGGTCGCGGTCGCGGTCGTGACCCCGGTGGAGGCTCCGGTCGAGGAGGCCCCGAAGGCCCCGCGCAAGCGGGCGGTCGCCAAGAAGGCCGTCGCCGCCGAGGCGCCGGCCGCCGAGGAAGCCCCCAAGGCCCCCCGCAAGCGGACCGCCGCCAAGAAGACGGCCGAGGTCGCCGAGACCCCCGCCGCCGACGAGGCCCCCAAGGCCCCGCGCAAGCGGACCGCCGCCAAGAAGACGGCCGCCGCCGTGGCGCCGGACGCGTCGGAGCCGCAGAAGGCGACGACGACCCGTCGGCGCACGGTCGGCAAGGCCGCCGAGGCCCCGGCCGAGGAGGCGCCCAAGGCGCCGCGGAAGCGCGCCGCCAAGAAGGCCGCCCCGGCCCAGCCGGAGGCGTGACGCCCCGCCCGGACGCCCGGGCACGACGGCGGCCCGGCCCCTCTCCAGGGGCCGGGCCGCCGTCGTCCGTGCCCGTCGCGTCCGGCGGTGCCACCGGGCCGGTCCCGGAGCCGGTCCTCCGGTTACAGTCCTTGCATGAGCAAGCCCCGCTCCCTGACGCTGCCGCCCCGCACCCGGGCCCACCGCCTGGAGACCGTCCGCGGCGGATTCGCCGTGCTCGACACCGCCCCGGTGGGCGAGCGGCACGGGACCGTCCTGATGCTGCCCGGGTACACCGGCAGCAAGGAGGACTTCCTGGCGCTGCTCGGCCCGCTGAGCGAGGCCGGCTACCGGGTCGTCGCCGTCGACGGGCGCGGACAGAACGAGTCGCACGGCCCCCGGGGCCGCGCCGCCTACAGCCGCCGGGCGCTGGCCCTGGACGCGGTCGCGCAGGCGGTGGCGCTCCGCGACGGTCCCGTGCACCTGCTCGGGCACTCCTTCGGCGGGCTCGTCGCCCGCTCGGCCGCGGTGCTCGCCCCCCGGGCCTTCCGCTCGCTGACCCTGCTCTCCTCCGGCCCCGGCCGGGTCGCCCGCCCCCAGCGGGTGCGGATCCGCGCGCTGCGGGCCGGGCACGCCCTGCTGGCGAAGGAGCGGGTGTGGCGCACCACCCGCTGGCTGGACAGCCGGGGCGAGGAGCCGGACGAGGCGGTCGACTCCGCGGAGCTGGTGGGCTTCCTGCGGCGCCGCTGGATGCTGACGAAGGTCGCGCAGCTGTCCGGCGCGGGCCGGCTGCTGCTGCGCGACGCGGACGGCCCGGCGGAGCTGGCCGGCCTGACGCTGCCGGTGCACCTGGCGTACGGCTCCGACGAGATGGTGTGGGCGCCGGCCGAGCTGGCGGCGGTCGCCGCCCGTACCGGCGCGCACCACACGGTGGTGGAGGGCGCGGGCCACTCCCCCAACGTCTCGCACCCGGCCGAGCTGGCCGAGCGCCTGGTCGCCTTCTGGGAGCGGGCGGACGCGGCGGACGCCGACCGGGAGGAGCCCGTCGCCCTCAGGGTCAGTACTGCGCCCTGAGGTGCTGCCAGAAGCCGTCGCGCAGGGCGCGGCGGAGGCCGCCGTGGCCGCGCAGCGAGCGGCTGAGCCGGGACTCGGCCTCGACCAGGAGGTCCTGGTCGACGGCGGCGGGGAGGTAGGGGTCGCCGGGCAGGAGTTCGGCGAGCCGGTCGCGGCCGCGTTCGCCCAGCCAGGTGGCGGCGATCTGGGCGCCGACGAAGCGGACCTCCTCGCGCGAGGGCGGCGGCTCGGCCTCGTTCTCGTACATCGTGACCGGGCGGCGGGTGACGTACGGCCGGCAGAAGTCGAGGTCGAAGGTGCGCTGGCTGTCGACCTCCCAGAGCAGGGCCTCGGCCTGGTTGGGGCCGTCGGCGGCCTCGATGCCCCAGAGGTGGACGCGGGCGCCGTAGCCCTGGGCGGCCTCGACGGCGGAGACGAGGTCCTCGTCTCCGCCGACGAGGGCGGCGTCGCTGATGGCGCGGTGCCGGGCGAGGGACTCCAGGTCGGTGCGGATGAGGGAGTCGACGCCCTTCTGCTGGTTGTTGGCGTTGAGGTTGCCGAGGCGGACCTTGACGTCGGGGAGCTCGGCGATGGACTGCTGCTCGGGGGTGTGGATGCGGCGGCGGGCGCCGTCGTACCAGTAGACGCGCAGCAGCCGGCTGTCGGCGAAGATCGTCCGGGCCGTGTCGATGAAGGCGTCGATCAGGCCCTCGGCGTCCAGGTCGAAGTTGCGGCGGTCCTCGGTGCCCGCGACCAGCAACCCGGCCGAAGCATGGACGTAACCCGCGTCGACGAAGATGGCGTGGGTGGACGGGGTCTTGGCCACCTCCGCCAGCATCCGTCGCAGGAGCTCGTTGGTGCGCTCCAGGCGGGTCTCCAGCGCGTCGAGGGCGCGCCGGGTGTCGTCGGTGGGCGGGGCGGGGTGCGTGGCGTCGTTCATCGGCCCTCATTGTCCGCTCCGGGAGGGCGTGCCGCCACACTCCTTACCCTCAAGTATTTAGCCATCCGAAAATTTTCTTTAGCGTAAGGAATGTTTCGGGTGGGGCGATCGTTGGACCATACGTACACAGTTCTCCGCATGGAGGATCAACTCGGACGAAGGGAGAAGCCATGCGCTTCGAAATCCTGCGCCTCGACGACGTCGACGGCACGCCCGTCGACTCGACCGTCGTGGACGCCGCCTCCGTCAACCGGATCGTGCAGCAGGCCGCAGCGATCGGCCAGCGCATCTGGATCCGGCCCGCAGAGACCTCGGCCTCGTAACGGGGCGGGTCCATCCCACGCACCGCGCCCCCGCGCGGACTCCGCTCGACGGAATCCGCACGGGGGCGCAGTGGTGTCCGGAGGGGGTCCGGCCGGGTCAGCTTCCCCGGATGACCTGGGTGACGCCGTTGATGATCTGCTGGACGGCGATCGCGGAGAGCATCATGCCGGCGAGCCGGGTCACGAGCACGACGCCGCCGTCCTTGATGACGCGGATGATCAGCAGCGAGTAGCGCATGGTCAGCCAGAGCACGACGTGCATGGCGATGATGGCGGCCCAGACGGAGACCTGGGCGGAGGCGCTGTCGGCGTGCTGGACGGCGAGGATCACCGAGACGATCGCGCCGGGCCCGGCGAGCAGCGGCATGCCGAGCGGCACGAGGGCGACGTTGACGTCCTTGGTCTGCTTCGGCTCGTCGGTCTTGCCGGTGAGCAGGTCGAGCGCGATGAGCAGCAGCAGGAGGCCGCCCGCGATCATCAGGGCGGGGACGGAGACGTGCAGGTAGGCCAGGATCTGCTGGCCGAGGATGCCGAAGACGGTGATGACGCCGAAGGCGACGGCGACGGCCTGCCAGGCCATCCGGCGCTGGACCTTGGCCGGGCGGCCCGAGGTCAGCGCGAGGAAGATCGGCGTGATGCCGGGCGGGTCCATGATCACGAACAGGGTGAGGAAGAGCGAGCCGAAGACGGCGACGTCGAACACGGTGGGGTGCCTTGCGGTGAGGGTCGAACGGTGGGGTGTGGGCGCACCCGGAACGGAATGAAGGATTCCGGAACCGGGGCGGGAGTGCCCGCCGCCGCGCGACGGACGCGCGGGCTCGGGGCGGTACGGAGAGGGGCGGGCGCGAAGGCCGGACAGCACGGCGCCCCGCCGTCGCACGACGGCGGGGAGGGTGGTCCGGGACGGCCCCCAAGGCCTGTCCGGCAGGCCCTAGGCCGGGACTCCGCCGGCGCCCGGCACGGGGAAGGCGCCGGTGGCGCGGCGGGTGATCTCGCCGTAGATCTCGGGGTCGGTGGTGTACTCGCCGAGCCGGCAGGTCTTGCGGCTGCCGTGGTAGTCACTGGAGCCGGTGACCAGCAGGCCCAGCTCCCCGGCCAGTCCGCGCAGCCGCGCGCGGGTGGGCTCGTCGTGGTCCATGTGGTCGATCTCGATGCCGTCGAGTCCGGCCTCGGCCAGGGCCGCGATCGCGGACTCGGACACGGTCCGTCCGCGCTTGGCGGCGCCCGGGTGGGCGAAGACGGTGACGCCGCCGGCCGCCTTCACGAGCCGGATCGCGTCCGCCGGGTCCAGCTCGTGCTTCTGCACGTGGGCGCGGCCGCCGTCGGCGAGCCACGCGGTGGTGAAGGCCCCGGAGACGTCCGGGACGACACCCAGCTCGACCAGCGCCTCGGCGACGTGCGGGCGGCCCACGGAGCCGTCGCCGGCGATCCGGGCGACCTGCTCCCAGGTGACGGGCACGCCGAGCTCCTGGAGCCGGGAGACCATGGCCCGGGCGCGCGGCACCCGGTCGTCGCGGACCAGCTCGCGCTCGGCGAGCAGGGCCGGCTCCTCGGGGTCGAAGAGGTAGGCGAGCATGTGCAGGCCGATGCCGTCGAGACGGCAGGAGAGCTCGGCGCCGGGGACGACGGTCAGCCCCTCGGGCGCGGCGGCGATCGCCTCGGCGTGCCCGCGGGTGGTGTCGTGGTCGGTGAGCGCGACGACGTCCAGCCCGGCCGCGGCGGCGCCCCGCACCAGCTCGGCGGGGGTGTCGGTGCCGTCGGAGGCCGTGGAGTGGGTGTGCAGGTCGATGCGCACGACGCGGTTCTCCAGGAGCTCGGCACGGACGGGTGACGCTTCAGCATAGCGGGCGTTCCCCCCAGGCCTGTACGGACCCGCTCCCGGCAGTGCCCATTACGCGCCCGGAGCGCGGCGGGGCGTCAGCCGAGCAGGCGCGGGGTGAGCGCCCCACAGGGCAGCAGCTCGACCTCGGCGCCGGCGTCCCGCAGGTCGGTGAGGACGAGCTCGTCGTACATCAGCAGCCCGGACTGCTCGGGCCAGACGATCGCCCAGAGCCAGAGGCCGCGGGCCTCGCCGGCGAAGACGGCCCGGTCGTGCGGGGCGTCGGTGACGTGCCAGAGCGGGGTGGGGCGGCCGGCCGCGAGCACCTTGGCCTGCGGCGGCTTGTCGATGGCCATGCCGGAGCCGGGGTCGGGGCCGTCGACGCCGGCGTACCGGGCGCCGAGGCCGACGCCGAGCTCCTCCGCGACGAGCAGCAGCTCGCCGATGCCGCCGAGCGGGCCCGGCCCGGAGCAGGCGACGGCGGTGGCGCGCCCGCCGCTGCGGTCGTCACCGGCGTAGGCGACCCCGGTGAAGAGCCAGCCGACCGGGAGCGGCCAGGGCATCCAGACGGGCACCTGCGAGCGGTGCACGACGACGCCGAGGGCCTCGACGCTGGGCGGGATCACGGGCTGGAGCGGATGCACGGGGCCGTGCAGGTCGCACTGCCAGGAGTCGGCGAAGAGACCGGGCGCCCTGACGCGACCACCACACTTCGGACAACCGGGTTCGCCCCTCATAGGGCTCAACGGTCCTCCCGCGCGCGCCTCCCGTCAAGAACGGCCGCACCCCGTCACCCGTCCGGCCCGCGCCCCGTCACCCGGGCGCGCGAGCCCGGCGCCGGGCCCCCGTCCGGGCCCCCTCAGTCCAGCGCCACGGAGCCGCGCAGCGGGTCGCGCAGGTCCGTGCCCTTCGCCAGCCAGCGCTCCTCCAGGGCCTGGGCGCCGTGCACCCGCTTCCAGGCGGCCTCGTTCGGGGTCATCGGCAGCAGCGGGAGGAAGCGGACCGGGTCCATCGGGTGGTCCAGCTCCAGGTCCTCCACCAGGCCGCCCGGCTCGGCGACCAGGACCGAGCTGAAGCCGGCCCCCGGCCACAGCGGCCCGCCGAGGTCCAGCGACGCGCCGGGGGCCACGATCACGCCCTCCACCTGCGGGGTCGCGGCGAGCACCGCCAGCGGGCGGAGCACCTTGTCGGTGTCGGCGCGGCCGAGCCGCACGGTGAGGACCAGTTCGGCGCGCGGCCCCTTCACCGGGTCGGCGAGCGCCGCCGTCGGGTCCGCCATCGGCGCCGCCGCCATGCCGAGCGTGGCGTAGCGCACGAGCCCCGCCTCCGCGTCGACGAAGCGGAGCACCTCGATGCGGTCGGTACCGAGGAAGGTCACCGCGGCCCGCGCGTCCGGTTCGCCCAGGGCCGTACGCAGCCGGGCCTCGACCAGTGCAAGAACTTCTCCCATGGCGCGAGCATAGATCGCGTATGGAACGGGCAAAGTAAGGGATTGACCCTCGGTCGGCTGATAGTGTTGGCCACTGGTCGGGTTTCCCGACAGTGCGTCACACGTCGTCCCTCACGAGGGACCGGCCGGAGGAGGTGGGACTGCGATGGACCGAAGTCGATCGGGCAGTACCAGCCGCTCTTCCGCCGCACCGCACCCGAGCCCGGTGCGTTCCTCCCTCCGGTGATCCCGGGTCCCTGAACCGCGGACCCCCTCTCCGGCATCGCGTCCGACGGAAGAGCATCCCCTCTTTGCCTGTCTGAGTTGCGAACGCCGTCGCCGCGATCCGCCGGTGCCGCCCGCTTTGTGGACGAAGCCTCCTTCCCGTCCCCATTCCGGGTTGCGCCACGCTCGCCGACGGCCTCTCCGTGAAGGAGCACGCCCATGTCGATGATCCGTGACCTGCGCGCCGCCGTTCGGCCGAGCCTGCGTCCGAGCCTGCGCAAGACCCCCACCACGTACACGAACTACGACCCGACGCGCGACCACTCGGCCTCCAGCGCCGTCGTGGACTGCGCGGTCTACCGGGACGGGCGGCGGATCGACGACCGCGCCTGTCTCACCCCGCGCGGCGCCATGGCGCAGGTGCGGGAGTCCGGCGGCTTCGCCTGGATCGGCCTGCACGAGCCGACCGAGGCCGAATTCGCCGGCATCGCCGCCGAGTTCGGGCTGCACCCGCTCGCCGTCGAGGACGCCGTCCACGCCCACCAGCGACCCAAGCTGGAGCGGTACGACGACACCCTCTTCACCGTCTTCAAGACGATCCACTACGTGGAGCACGCCGAACTCACCGCCACCAGCGAGGTGGTGGAGACCGGCGAGGTGATGTGCTTCACCGGCCCCGACTTCGTCATCACCGTCCGGCACGGCGGCCAGGGCTCGCTGCGCAACCTCCGCCACCGCCTCCAGGGCGAGCCGGAGCTCCTCGCCAAGGGTCCCTCCGCCGTCCTGCACGCCCTCGCCGACCACGTCGTCGACGGCTACATCGGGGTCGCCGACGCCGTCGAACTCGACATCGACCAGCTGGAGATCGACGTCTTCTCGCCGGCCGCGAAGGGGTCCAAGCGCGGCACCGACACCGGCCGGATCTACCAGCTCAAGCGCGAGGTCCTGGAGTTCAAGCGGGCCGTCACCCCGCTGCTGCGCCCGATGCAGCTGCTGAGCGAGCGGCCCATGCGGCTGGTCGACCCGGACATCCAGAAGTACTTCCGGGACGTCGCCGACCACCTCGCCCGCGTCCAGGAGCAGGTCGTCGGCTTCGACGAGCTGCTGAACTCGATCCTCCAGGCCAACCTGGCCCAGGCGACCGTCGCGCAGAACGAGGACATGCGCAAGATCACCTCGTGGGCGGCGATCGTCGCCGTCCCCACGGCGGTCTGCGGGGTCTACGGCATGAACTTCGACCACATGCCGGAGCTGCACTGGAAGTACGGCTACCCGATGGTGCTCGGCGGCATCGCCGTCATCTGCTTCGCCATCCACCGCACCCTGAAGCGCAACGGCTGGCTCTGACGGGCCTGCCGATAGGCTGCGGGCCATGACTGAAGAGCTGTTCCTCGTCGAGGAGGCCACCAAGAAGTCCGGCCTCGTCTGGGTCCGGGGCTCCGGGCCCGCCCGGGCGCTCTGGCACGTCTGGCACGACGGCGCCGTCCACGTGGTCGGCGACGGCCCCGGCGAGCAGCCGCTGTCCGGCCTCGACGACGGCGCCACCGCCGAGGTCACCGTCCGCAGCAAGGACAAGGGCGGCCGGATCGTCTCCTGGACGGCCTCGGTGCGCGGGCTCGCCCCCGGCACCGAGGAGTGGGACGCGGCCGTCGCCGAGCTGAAGGGCAAGCGGCTCAACGCCCCCGACGGCGAGGCCATGCCCGCGCGCTGGGCGCGCGAGTGCCGCGTCCTGCGCCTCGACCCGCGCACCGCCACCACCGAGCTCCCGGACGGTTCGCTCGCCGCCGTCCCCCTCCCGTCCCCGGCGACCACCCGCCGCCCGGTCCCGGCCGCCCTCCCGAAGCTGCTGTTCGGCCGGAAGCGCAGGACCTGACCCCGGCGAGCCGCGGGCGACGGGGACCGGATCAGGTCCGCGGCAGCTGGCGGCCGTAGTCGAGGGTCTCCCCGCGGGCCGGCGCGGCCAGCGGGAAGTCCTTGTCCCACTCGGAGAGGACGACCAGGCCCGCTCCGCCGCCCCGGGCGAACTGAAGGGGGTACGGGGAGCCCTCCAGGGCCACGTCGAGGGTGCCGCCCTCGCCGTCCTCGCCGCCCTTCACCTTGACCGTGCGGACCCCGCCGATCTGGTCCCGGTCGCCCTTGACGACGTCCCCGTGCAGCCCGATGAGGCCGCGCAGCAGCTGGTCCATCTCGGTGAAGCCGCGCAGCTGCTTGTACGAGGGGTCGTCGTGCGGCACCTTCACGTACATGTCGTCGAGCTTGTCCGCGGCCTCGGTGTCGGCCTCGGTGGGCTTGCCGTCGCCGTCCCCCTCGTGCGTCCAGAAGCCGGCGTCGGCCTTGAGGTAGAGCGCGTCGCCGACCCGCAGCAGCTCGAAGGTGCTGTTCTTGGTGGTCACCGAGCCGGTGGCGCCGTTCTGCTTCAGCCGCATGTTCAGCTTGAAGGTGCCGCCCCTGCTGACCAGGGTGCCGGCCAGCCGCACCGCCGTCGCCGCGTCCGCCGCCGTGCGGGCCTCCCGCTCGATCTCGGGCGCCGACAGCTTCCCGACCCCGTTCGTCCCCTCGTCCGGGTCGGGCCCGCAGCCGGTCAGCCCGGCCGCCAGCCCCGCGCACAGCGCCAGCGGCACGGCGGCCCTGCGCAGGCGCGCGGCGCGCGTGGGGGCGGGGCGGGGCGACGGGATACGCGATGACGGGGTGCGGACGGCCACCTGCGCTGCCTCTCGTTCTGCGGTGCGGGGGGAAGGACGGCCCCGCCGTGCGCGCACGGCGGAAGGGCCGCCGGGGACCGGACGGACCGGCCGGTGCCGGTGGGGGGCGGCAGACCGCAGCGTACCCGGGCGTGCCCGGCGTCCCCGCAGGCAGCCGGACGGCGGTGCTGCCGGAGCGGGGCGGATCACCACGGGCTAGCCTGAACCGAGCGAGGCCCGGAAGGGGCGGCGCACAGGCCGCGGGCCCCCAGGGGCGGCGCGGCGACCCGGATCGTGCGGCACCGAGGAGGCGCGAGGCATGGCGGCAGGCGTCCCCCGGATCTTCGTCTCCCATCTCGCCGGCGTGGCCGTCTTCGACCCCGTCGGCGACCAGGTGGGCCGGGTCAGCGACCTGGTGGCGATGCTCCGCGTCGGCCGGCGCCCGCCCCGGCTGCTCGGCATGGTCGTCGAGGTGCTGAGCCGGCGGCGGGTCTTCGTCCCGATGACCCGGATCACCGGCGTCGAGTCCGGCCAGGTGATCACCACCGGCGTGGTCAACATGCGCCGCTTCGAGCAGCGGCCCACCGAGCGGCTGGTCCTCGGCGAGCTCCTCGACCGGCGGGTGGCCCTGGCCCAGACCGGCGAGGAGGTCACCGTCCTCGACGTCGCCATCCAGCAGCTTCCGGCCCGCCGCGACTGGGAGATCGACCGGGTCTTCGTCCGCCGGGGCAAGGGCGGGGCGCTGCGCCGCAAGGGCGAGACGCTGACCGTGGAGTGGTCGGCCGTCACCGGCTTCTCCCTGGAGGAGCACGGGCAGGGCGCCGAGAGCCTGGTCGCCACCTTCGAGAAGCTCCGCCCCGCCGACCTCGCCAACGCCCTGCACCACCTCTCCCCCAAGCGGCGCGCCGAGGTCGCCGCCGCCCTCGACGACGACCGGCTCGCCGACGTCCTGGAGGAGCTGCCCGAGGACGACCAGGTGGAGATCCTCGGCAAGCTGAAGGAGGAGCGGGCCGCCGACGTCCTGGAGGCGATGGACCCGGACGACGCCGCCGACCTCCTCAACGAGCTGCCGGAGGACGAGAAGGAGCGGTTGCTCACGCTGATGCAGCCGGACGACGCCGCCGACGTGCGCCGGCTGATGTCGTACGAGGAGCGGACGGCGGGCGGTCTGATGACCACCGAGCCGATCGTGCTGCGCCCGGACGCCACCGTGGCCGACGCGCTCGCCCGGGTGCGGCAGCAGGACCTGTCCCCGGCGCTCGCGGCGCAGGTGTACGTCTGCCGGCCGCCGGACGAGACGCCGACCGGGAAGTACCTCGGCACGGTCCACTTCCAGCGGCTGCTGCGCGACCCGCCGTTCACCCTGGTCAGCTCGCTCGTCGACAGCGACCTGCCGCCGCTCGGCCCGGACACCCCGCTGCCCGCCGTGACCAGCTACTTCGCGGCGTACAACCTGGTGGCGGCGCCGGTCGTGGACGAGAGCGGCTCGCTGCTCGGCGCGGTCACCGTCGACGACGTGCTCGACCACCTGCTGCCGGACGACTGGCGGGAGACGGAGTTCCACGAGGAGGGGGTGCGCGGTGGCTGAGCGGCCGCAGGAGCGCGAGCGGGACCGGGAGCGCGAACGGGACCGGCCGCTCCCCCGCATCCGGCTCGACCAGCCGCGGATCCGTCGTTCGCGGCTGCTGCCGGAGTACGACCCGGAGGCCTTCGGGCGGATGTCGGAGCGGATCGCCCGCTTCCTCGGCACGGGCCGGTTCATCGTCTGGATGACGGTGATCATCATCGCCTGGGTGGTGTGGAACGTGTCCGCGCCGGAGAGCCTGCGCTTCGACACGTACCCCTTCATCTTCCTGACCCTGATGCTCTCGCTCCAGGCCTCGTACGCGGCCCCGCTGATCCTGCTCGCGCAGAACCGCCAGGACGACCGGGACCGGGTCAACCTGGAGCAGGACCGGAAGCAGAACGAGCGCTCGATCGCCGACACGGAGTACCTGACCAGGGAGATCGCGGCCCTGCGGATGGGCCTGGGCGAGGTCGCCACCCGTGACTGGATCCGCTCCGAACTCCAGGACCTGGTGAAGGAACTGGAGGAGCGCGGACAGGAACGTGATCTATTCCCGCCGGACGGCGAGCGGCGGAGTGACGTACCCGACCGTTGACGGCCCTTTCATTGCCACGTGGTCGTCGCCGTACCATCAGTCCTATGGCTACGGAAGACGCGGTGCTCGAAGCACTGGCGACGGTGAACGACCCCGAGATCAATCGTCCGATCACTGAGCTCGGCATGGTCAAGTCGGTGGAGATCGGACCGGACGGCAAGGTCGCGGTGACGGTCTACCTGACGGTCTCCGGCTGCCCGATGCGCGACACCATCACGCAACGCGTCACCGAGGCCGTCTCCCGCGTCGAGGGCGTCACCGGCGTCGACGTGACGCTGGACGTGATGAGCGACGAGCAGCGCAAGGAGCTGGCGGCGGCGCTGCGCGGCACCACCGCCGAGCGCGAGGTGCCCTTCGCGAAGCCCGGCTCGCTGACCCGGGTGTACGCGGTGGCCTCCGGCAAGGGCGGCGTCGGCAAGTCGTCCGTGACCGTGAACCTGGCCGCGGCGATGGCCGCCGACGGCCTGAAGGTCGGCGTCGTGGACGCCGACATCTACGGCCACAGCGTGCCGCGGATGCTGGGCGCGGACGGGCGTCCGACCCAGGTCGAGAACATGATCATGCCGCCGTCGGCGAACGGCGTGAAGGTCATCTCCATCGGCATGTTCACCCCGGGCAACGCGCCGGTGGTGTGGCGCGGCCCGATGCTGCACCGCGCGCTCCAGCAGTTCCTGGCGGACGTGTACTGGGGCGACCTGGACGTCCTCCTGCTCGACCTGCCCCCGGGCACCGGCGACATCGCGATCTCCGTCGCGCAGCTGGTGCCGAACGCGGAGATCCTGGTCGTGACGACCCCCCAGCAGGCGGCGGCCGAGGTGGCCGAGCGCGCCGGCTCGATCGCGGTGCAGACCCACCAGAAGATCGTCGGCGTGGTCGAGAACATGGCGGGCCTGCCGTGTCCGCACTGCGACGAGATGGTGGACGTCTTCGGCACCGGCGGCGGCCAGCTGGTCGCGGACGGCCTCTCCCGCACCACGGGCACGACGGTCCCGGTCCTCGGCTCCATCCCGATCGACGTGCGGCTGCGCGAGGGCGGCGACGACGGCCGCCCGGTCGTCCTGTCCAACCCGGACTCCCCGGCCGGCGCGGCCCTGCGCGCCATCGCCGGCAAGCTCGGCGGCCGCCAGCGCGGCCTCTCGGGCCTGAGCCTCGGCATCACCCCGCGCAACAAGTTCTGAGCTCCGGCGCGCACGGCGAAGGGCACCCCGCTCCGGGGTGCCCTTCGCCGTGTCGGTGTGCCGGTGCGCCGCCGTGGCCGGGGAGCTCAGGCGTAGGGCCCGAGGTCCTTGATCTGCGCGAAGCCGAGGCCGTACGCGCTCATCCCCCGCCCGTACGCCCCGATGTGCACGTCCCCGGTGGAGCCGGCCAGCACCCAGCCGAACTCGGACTCGCGGTAGTGGAAGGGCACCGGCACCCCGTCGACCGGCAGCGAGAGCGCGGTCCACGCGGGCCCGTCGAGGTCGTCGGCGAGCTCGAAGGCGGTCTCGGTCTGCTGGTCCAGCCAGTGGTCCCGCAGCGCGTGGTCGAGGGAGGCGGGCCAGGTGTGGGCGAGCAGCCCGGAGCCGGCCAGCCAGGCGGCGGAGGAGACGGTGGTGGCGTCGAGGACGCCGGTGCCGTCGCCGGTGCGCCGCTCGGGGTGGGCGGCGACCGTCACGACGACGGCGAACCGCTCCTTCTCCGCGCCCGCGGTCTCGGACTTTATCGACGGCTCGTCACCGTGGCCCACCGAGCCGTGCTGGACGGTGCCGTCCGCGGCCGTGCCGATCTGCATCAGCCGGCGGGGCCCCGTGAACGCCTCGTCGAGCCCGTACCAGGCGAAGGGCGCGCGCAGAAAGCCCTCGGCTTCCACCCGACTCGTCGTCTTCATCTCGGCCGCCTCCTCGTTCCTTCCCCGGACTCCGTCCGGGGGTACCCCCAACTCAAGGAGGATAGCGACCGGTCGGTGACCGCCCGTGTCAGGTCGCGTCGGAGTCGTACGGCGGGCGCTCCGGCGCCTCGGGCTTGTCCTGCTTCTTCAGCAGGTCGGGGGCGGAGCCGTTGACCGTCGCGGGCACGGCGGCCGGGGCGGCCCCGGAGGGGGTCTCCCGGCCGTTCACGGCGTCGGCCACCTCGTTCATCTCCTTGCGGAGGTCGAAGGTGGAACGCAGCTCCTTGAGCTCGCCGAGGTCCTCGTTGCCGTCGAGCTGCTTGCGGATGAAGGTCTTCGGGTTGAGGTCCTCGAACTCGAAGTCCTTGAAGTCCGGGCCGAGCTCGGTGCGGATGTCCTCCTTGGCGCTGTCGGAGAACTCACGGACCTTCCGGATGAAGCGCGAGACGTCCTGGATGACCTTCGGCAGCTTGTCCGGCCCGAAAACGAGCACGGCGAGGACGACGAGCGTCACCAGCTCGAGTGCGCCTATGTCGCTGAACATCTATGTCGCTCCTTCACGCCGGACCGGGGCGGCCCGCACCAAGGTACCCGCCCGGGCTGCCGGACGGGTACCTTGCGATGTCCGCCACATGTACCCCGGGTGCCGGCCGGGGACCGGGTCAGGTGCCCTGGGCCGAGCCGAGCGTGACGGTCCGGGTGAGTTCCCGGCCGTCGCGGGTCAGGGTCAGCGCGAGCTTGTCGCCGGGCCGGTGGGCGCGGATCTTCACGATCAGCTCCTCGCCGTTGTGGACCCGCTGGCCGTCGACCTTGGTGATGACGTCGCCGGGGCGCAGTCCGGCCTTGGCGGCGGGGCCGCCGGGGGTGACGGAGGCGGTGCCGTCCTTGCCCTTGTCGCCGACGCGGGCGCCGTCGCCGTTGAACTGCATGTCGAGGCTGACGCCGATGACGGGGTGGGTGGCCTTGCCGGTGTTGATGAGCTCCTCGGCGACCCGCTTGCCCTGGTTGACGGGGATGGCGAAGCCGAGGCCGATGGAGCCGGCCTGGCCGGTGCCGCCGTCGCCCTCGCCGGAGCCGCCGGCGGCCCGGATGGCGCTGTTGATGCCGATGACGCGGCCCTTGCCGTCGAGGAGGGGTCCGCCGGAGTTGCCGGGGTTGATGGGCGCGTCGGTCTGGAGGGCGTCGACGTAGGAGATGTCGCTGCCGTCGCCCTTCTCCCCGCCGGCGGTGATCGGGCGCTCCTTGGCGCTGATGATGCCGGAGGTGACCGTGTTGGAGAGGTCGAAGGGGGCGCCGATGGCGACGACGGGGTCGCCGACGCGGACGTCGTCGGAGTTGCCGAGCGGGAGCGGCTGGAGGCCGCTGACGCCGGTGACCCGGACGACGGCGAGGTCGTAGCCGGTGTCCTTGCCGATGAGCTTGGCGGAGGCGGTCTCGCCGCTGGAGAAGGTGACGGTGATGTCGCCGGAGGTCGCGGCGGCGTCGACGACGTGGTTGTTGGTGAGGATGTGGCCGCGGTTGTCGAGGACGAAGCCGGTGCCGGTGCCGGCCGAGCCGCCGCCGCTGACGTGCAGGGTGACGACGCCGGGGAGGGCGCGGGCGGCGATGCCGGCGACGCTGTCGGGGGCGCGGTCGGAGGTCCCCGCGCCGGCCTGCGGCAGCTGGACGCTGCCGATGCCGCCGTTGCGCTCGACGTAGGCGCCCACGCCGCCGCCGATGACGCCGGTGACCAGGGCGAAGGCGAGGGCCCCGACGAGGGCGAGGCCGCGGCGGGACTTCTTCCGGGCGGGCGGGGGTACGGCTCCGGCTCCGGCGCCCCAGGGGTCGTACTGGCCCCAGGCGGCCTGCGGGGGCGGCACGGGGCCCTGCGGCGGCGGCACGGTGCCCTGCGGGGCCGGTGCGGCCGCGTGCGGGGCGGGTACGGCGTGCGGCGGCGGTACGGGGGAGGGTGCGCCGGGCCGCTGCACCGGCGGGGCGGGCGCCCACGGCCCGGGCTCGCCGTAGGGCGGCGTGCGGTACTCGTCGGGGGCGTGGAGCGGCGGGGGCGCGGCGGGCGCCGGCCCGGCCACGGGCGGGGCGGCCTCGACGGGCGGGCCGACCTCGCTGTGCGGGGCGGGCGGAGCGGCCTCGACGGGCGGGGCCGCCACGGGCTCGGGGGCCTGGACGGGCCCGGTGGCCTGGAGGGGCGTGGTGGCCGTCTCCGGGTCCGCGGCGGCCCCGGCGGCCGGGTCCGCGGCGGGCCGGGCGGCCTCGGACGCCGGGGCGGGCTGCTTCGTCATGTCGACCCTGGGGCCGGCGGGCGCCTCGGCGGCCCGCTCCGGCGCGGCGGGACCGGCCGGGCCGGGGGCCTGGAGGGGGAAGTCGTCCTCCTCCGCCGGGGGCGGCGTGGGTATCCGCGCCGCCTCCGGGGGCGTCGAAGGCCGGCTCCACCAGTTCGGCTTCCCGTCGTTCATGCTCTCCCCGCAACCGCTGACCCGTGGGCGCCCCTGCGATCGGGCGCCCTGAGCGAGGATTCAACCAGGTCGGGGGTCAGCGGGGGGAGCCCGGCGGGCCGGCGGCCGGACTGGGCGCCGGTCCGAGGACCGGGCGGAGGGCGGAGACCCCGGGGCGCACGAACGGCGAGAGGGCGAGCAACGGGTGTGCCTGCACGGCCCGGAGCCGTACCGCCGCGACCGGGCCGGCCCGGTCCACGTCCGCCGGGACGGCTCCCGAGGGGACGGTGCCGCCGGGGACCAGCGGGGCGCTGCCGAGCGCCTGGGCGCCGCCGGAGCGCTCGGATCGGTCCGAGCGGCCGACGACCGAGCCGGTGCCGGGGCCGGTGGAGGCGCCCGCGCGCAGCGGGGTGACCGCGCTGCCGGTGCCCTGTCCGCCGCGGGCGGTGGTGGTGAGGGAGCTCTCGACGGGCAGGGTGCCGCCGAGGGCGATGGCCGCGAAGGAGACCGCGCCCGCGGCGGCGACGGCGAAGCGCCGGCCCCGGCCGGAGGGGGCGACGGCGTGGACCCGGAAGCCGGTGCCGGTCTCGGGCACGGCGGGGGGCGCGGTGGCGAAGCCGTCGCTCTTCACGCCGCCGGCTTCGAGGAGCTGCTCCAGGGGGGAGCGGCCGGGGTCGCCGGGGCCGCCGGGAAGCCCCTGGAGGCGGGCGAGGAAGCCCTCGGAGGGCTGGGGGGCCCCGCTGGACGCGAAGACGCTCTTCAGGGCGCGCTGGGCGTCGGCCTCGGCCTTGCAGCGGGCGCAGGTGGCGAGGTGGGCGAGGACCCGCTCGCGCGCGTCGTGACCGAGCTCACCGTCGACGAGCGCGGCGAGCCGGTCCCCGAGGTGGTGCTCCGCGGGGCTCGGGGACGGAGGGTGGGTGCCGCTCACGCTGTCGCGGCCTCCCATCCGACGGTGGCCAGGGCCCGCTCGGCACGGGCCTCGGGAGACCGGTGCTTGAGGGCCTTGCGCAGGTGGGAGCGGCCGCGGTGGATGCGGCTGCGGACGGTGCCGAGCTTCACGCCGAGGGTCGCCGCGATCTCCTCGTACGAGAGCCCCTCGATGTCGCAGAGGACGACGGCGGCGCGGAACTCGGGCGCCAGGGTGTCGAGGGCCTGCTGGACGTCGGCGTCGAAGTGGGTGTCGTTGAAGACCTGCTGGGGGGAGGGCTCCCGGCTGGGGAGCCGCTCGGCGGCGTCGTCGGCGAGCGCGTCGAAGCGGATGCGCTGCTTGCGGCGGACCATGTCGAGGAAGAGGTTGGTGGTGATGCGGTGCAGCCAGCCCTCGAAGGTGCCCGGGGTGTACGTCGACAGCGAGCGGAAGACGCGGACGAAGACCTCCTGGGTGAGGTCCTCGGCGTCGTGCTGGTTGCCGGTGAGGCGGTAGGCCAGGCGGTAGACGCGACCACTGTGCGTGCTGACGATCTCCTCCCAGGTGGGCGGAGTCCACGCCTGCGATTCCGCATCCGAGGCGAACGTCGCGGTCGTGGGTGCGGTGGCGGTGGTGTGGATCTTGTCAGCGGTGTCGGTCACGGATTTCGGCTCACCCGCCGACCTGAGAAGACGCCGCAGCGCCCCTCTCCGATCCACAGGCGCAGCCGCACCTCCCCTATCGGCTCTGGTGGTGTCCAGTGGAGCCCCTACCATAGCCACCTCGCCCGTTAGCTCCGGATAAGAATCTTTACGAGCATTTGAATCGGCGTCCCGCGCCGGTCCCCGTGCCCGTCCCTCCCCTGGTGAACGCCCGGTCCCATCTGCGGGTTCCCGCTGACAGCGGATACAGTCACCGTTGCGCCAACTAAGGGGACAGGAGAGGGCCATTACCGCCAACCGGCAGACGAACTGGGCGTTCGCCGACGCCTTTGTCGCCGAGGACGAAGCGCTGCGCTGGGCCCGGGAGCGGGCCCGGGAGGCAGGGCTGCCCTCGGTGTCGCCGGGCACGGGTGCGGCGCTGCGTCTGCTGGCCGCGTCGGCGGACGCCAAGGCGGTGGCCGAGATCGGCACGGGCACGGGCGTGTCGGGGATCTACCTGCTGCTCGGGATGCGCCCGGACGGGACCCTCACCACGGTGGACGTGCAGCCGGAGCACCAGCAGTTCGCGAAGGCGGCGTTCCGCGCGGCGGGCTTCGCCGGGAACCGGGCCCGCTTCATCCCGGGCCGGGCACTGGACGTGCTGCCGCGGCTCGCGGACGGCGGGTACGACCTCGTCTTCTGCGACGGCGACCGCGGGGAGTACCCGGACTATCTCGCTGAATCGTTGCGCCTGCTCCGACCTGGGGGTCTGGTCTGCTTCGAGGGCGTCTTCGCGGACGGCCGCACGGTCGACTCGGGCGCCCAGCCGGCCGAGGTGCAGCGGGTCCGGGAACTGCTGCGCACGGTGCGGGAGAGCAGCCAGCTGCTGCCGACCCTGCTGCCGGTGGGCGACGGCCTGCTCTGCGCGGTCCGCCGGGGCTGACCCCGCCCCTCCCGCTTCCGTCCCTCGGACCCCCGGTCCCCGCGCCTCCCGCCCCCGTCCGCCGCCCGTTCCCGCCCCCGCGGGGGCGGGCTGCCGGGTCCCGGCACGCCGCTGCCCCGGACGGCGGGGCCGTACCGGGGCAGCGGGGCAGGAAAACGGGGAGGGTCAGCCGACGACCTTCTTCAGGGCGTCACCGAGAGCCTCGGCCTCGTCCGGGGTCAGCTCGACAACGAGCCGACCGCCGCCTTCGAGCGGAACGCGCATGACGATGCCCCGCCCCTCCTTGGTCACCTCGAGCGGGCCGTCGCCCGTCCGCGGCTTCATGGCCGCCATGCTCGTTCCCCTTCCTGAAACCAGCTCATCTTCAGCCGGGCAGCTCCGTGATGCGGAGCACGCGTCGCCGGCTTCGAACACATTGCTTCCAGGTCATTATCCCGCATCGCAGGACCCGATGACCAACATCGTTCCGCATCGCTTGCGCAACGCGCTCCCGCAAAACCCCATATTTCGGCGTCGGGGCTGCGATACTTCGCCGCCGCGGGTCGCTCCGCGGGCCCCAATTCTTTGACGCAGCTCACATGGGCGGTACGGGTGATCTCCGTCATGCTGGGCGGATCAGCCCATCCACCATCCACGAGACGAAGGGGTCCCGATGGCCGACACGGTCCTGTACGAAGTGAGCGACGGGCTCGCCACCATCACGCTCAACCGCCCGGAGGCCATGAACGCGCTGAACGTGGCCGCGAAGGTGGCGCTGCGGGACGCCGCCGAGGCGGCGGCGGCCGACCCGGCGGTGCGGGCGGTGCTGCTCACGGCGGCGGGCGACCGGGCGTTCTGCGTCGGCCAGGACCTCAAGGAGCACGTCGGCCTGCTCCTCCAGGACCAGGAGTCGGGCACCCGGGCCACGATGAACACGGTCCGGGACCACTACAACCCGATCGTCCGGGCCCTCACCGGCATGAGGAAGCCCGTGATCGCCGCGGTGAACGGCGTCGCCGCCGGAGCCGGCTTCGGCTTCGCGCTCGCCGCGGACTTCCGGATCGTCGCCGACACCGCCACCTTCAACACCTCCTTCGCGGGCGTGGCGCTCACCGCCGACTCGGGCATGTCGTGGACGCTCCCCCGCCTGATCGGGCAGAGCCGCGCCTCCGACCTGCTGCTCTTCCCCCGCTCGATCAGCGCCCAGGAGGCGTACGAGCTGGGGATCGTGAACCGCCTGGTGCCCGCCGCCGGCCTGGCCGACGAGGCCCGCACGCTGGCCCGGAGGCTCGCCGAGGGCCCCACGGTCGCCTACGCGGCCCTCAAGGCCTCCGTCGCCTACGGCGCCGACCACTCCCTCGACGAGGCGCTGGACAAGGAGGACGAGCTCCAGAGCCTGGCCGGGGCCTCCGAGGACCACACCATCGCCGTCCGCGCCTTCCTCGCCAAGGAGAGGCCGCGGTACCTGGGCAAGTGACGGCCCGGGGGGACCCGTTCGTGCCCGAGGGGGCCGGGCACCCAGGATCCGGCCACCTTCGCCCGCACATGCCCGGGAGGGGTTCCGCGCGTCCTTCTCCTGCCGCGCGCCCGTGGCGCGGCGCCGGCGCCCTCCGGCTCCACCCCGGCACCGGCCGCGGCGGCGTCACGGGCCCGCGGCCGGACGCGGGCTACGACACCGCCGGGCGCGTCGTCGTCCTCCGGTCCCGGGCGCCGTCCGGGGCGGGGAGCCCCCCGCCGCGGGCGGCGCACCGCGCGAGGTGGTCGTCGACCAGGCCGCAGGCCTGCATCAGCGCGTAGGCCGTCGTGGGGCCGACGAAGCGGACGCCCTTCTTCTTCAGGGCCTTCGCCAGGGCCGTGGACTCGTCGGTGACCGCCGGGACGTCCGCGAGGGTGCGGGGGGCCGGGCGGGCCGCCGGATCGGGGGCGTACGACCAGATCAGGGCGTCCAGGTCACCGGGGGCCCAGCCGGCGAGGAGCTTCGCGTTGGCGAGGGTGGCGTCGATCTTGGCGCGGTTGCGGATGATGCCCTCGTCGGCGAGGAGCCGCTCGCGGTCGGCCTCCCCGAAGGCGGCGACGGAGGCGATCCCGAACCCCGCGAAGGCGCGCCGGAAGCCCTCCCGGCGGCGCAGGATCGTGATCCAGGACAGTCCCGACTGGAAGGCCTCCAGGCAGAGCCGCTCGAAGAGGGCGTCGTCGCCGTGGACCGGGCGGCCCCACTCCCCGTCGTGGTAGGCCGTGTAGTCCTCGGCGGACAGCCCCCAGGGACAGCGCGGCAGCCCGTCCGGGCCGGGGATCGCCTCGCCGGTCACCGCTCGTCGCCCTCCGCCGGCTCGCCGGCCGGGGCGCCCGCGAGGGCCGCCTCCAGTTCGGCGATCCGGGCGTCGCGCTCGGCGAGCTCCGCCGCGAGGCGGTCCAGGACGTCGTCCACGTCCTCCATGCGGTAGCCGCGGGCGGTGACGGGGAGCCGCAGCGCCTCGACGTCCGCGCGGTCCACCGGGCGGCTCAGCGGCAGCGGGTCGACCAGCTGCTCGGGAGCCGCGTCGGGCAGCACCTCGCTGTCGCCGCCGCCGACCACGGCGAGGGTCACGGCCGCGACGACCACGACCATCGTGATGAGCAGGAACCAGAACACCAGCGCGCCTCTCCCCGGGTGGAAAACGTCCGGTGCCGATCGTGCCATGCACCACCGGCGGTTAGGGTCACAGACGGCGCGGTGGACGCCGTCGACGGGGCACGAGGGAGGACATAAGGGATGCTGCGCTTGGGACGGCGTGAGTTCGGGCCGCACGAGCCGGTGATCATGGCGATCGTGAACCGGACCCCGGACTCCTTCTACGACCAGGGCGCGACCTTCCGCGACGAGCCGGCGCTCGCCCGGGTCGAGCAGGCCGTGGCCGAGGGCGCCGGGATCATCGACATCGGCGGGGTCAAGGCCGGTCCCGGCGAGGAGGTGACCGCCGAGGAGGAGGCCCGCCGCACCGTCGGGTTCGTCGCGGAGGTCCGGCGCCGCCACCCCGACGTGGTGATCAGCGTGGACACCTGGCGGGCGGAGGTCGGCGAGGCGGTCTGCGAGGCCGGCGCGGACGTGCTGAACGACGCGTGGGGCGGGGTGGACCCGCGGCTCGCGGAGGTCGCCGCGCGGTACGGCGCGGGCCTCGTCTGCACCCACGCGGGGGGCGCCGAGCCGCGCACCCGGCCGCACCGGGTGGAGTACGAGGACGTGATGGCCGACATCCTGCGGGTCACGGTGGGCCTGGCCGAGCGCGCGGTCGCGCTGGGCGTGCGGCGGGACGGGATCATGATCGACCCGGGCCACGACTTCGGGAAGAACACCCGGCACAGCCTGGAGGCGACCCGGCGCCTCGGCGAGATGACGGAGACCGGCTGGCCGGTGCTGGTGTCGCTCTCCAACAAGGACTTCGTGGGCGAGACCCTGGACCGGCCGGTGAAGGAGCGCGTGCTCGGCACCCTGGCGACGACGGCGGTGTCGGCCTGGCTCGGTGCCCGGGTGTACCGGGTGCACGAGGTCGCGGAGACCCGGCAGGTGCTCGACATGGTGGCGACGATCGCGGGGCACCGCGAGCCGGCGGTGACCCGCCGGGGTCTGGCCTAGCCTCCCGCCCTCCCCGATTTTCTCGCGACGCCGCCCCCGGCCCCGTACCCGACGGGACCGGGGGCGGCGTCGTGCGTGCCGGGCGGGCGACGGGCGGGTGGCGCGCGGATGACGCGACGGGTTCCGTCACACCCCTTCCCGTGACCATGTGACGTGTGAAATTGTACGTCCGCTCCGAGAGAACTTGACGGAGCGCCGTCAATCACTCCCCCACACGCCCGGCCCGTCACACGGCCGCGCAAGGCCAGGAGGCCCCAGGTGCATTCCGCCCGCATACCGGGACCGCCGTCCCGCGTACGGCTCTTGACCACCGCGGTGGCGTCCGCTCTGGCACTCGGGGTGCTCACCCCGGCCGGCCAGGCGACCGCCGCCCCCGCCCCCTCCCCCCCGCCCGCTCCCGCCGCGGCCGCCGCACCGCGCCCGGCGGCCCTCCCCGCCCCGGAGAGCCTGGAGGCCGACCGCGCCTCCGGACGCGTGCCCGCCGCCGCGCGACCGCCGGTCCTGGCCGCCGCGAAGGACCCGTCCGCCACCGCGAAGGCCTCCGGCGCCCTGCGGGCCCCGGCCGACGCCGCCGCCTGCAACACCGCCGACTTCACCACCCGCACCGGCAGCGCCCTCGTCCAGCTGGTCAAGGCCTCCGACACGAGCTGCGTCAACACCCTCTTCCAGCTCACCGGCACCGACGCCCGGGGCGCCTTCCGCGAGGCGCAGATGGTGACCGTCGCCGACGCGCTGCGCGCGAACTCCGCCGCGTACCCCGGCGACAACGGCACCTCCACCCTCCAGCTGGTGCTCTTCCTCCGCGCCGGCTACTACGTCCAGTGGTACAACTCCTCGGACGTCGGCAGCTACGGCCCGGCCCTGACCACCGCGATCCGGGGCGCCCTCGACGGCTGGTTCGGCAGCGCGCGCTCCCGCGACGTCACCGCCGCCAACGCGGGCATCCTCGGCGAGTCGGTCACCCTGATCGACAGCGCCCAGGAGAACGCCCGCTACCTCCCGGTCGTCAAGCGCCTCCTCACCGACTACGACGCCACCACCCACAACGCCGTCGCCGGCATGACCGCGGCCGTCAACAACGTCAACACCGTGCTCTTCCGCGGCCACCAGACCGACGGCTTCCTCGCCGCCGTCCAGGCCGACCCGAGCGTCCTCGACACCCTGGCCGCCTTCACCTCCCGCAACAAGGCGCTCCTCGGCGGCGCCCACGGCTACCTGCCGTACAACACCGCCCGCGAGCTCGGCCGCTTCCTCCAGCACCCCGGGCTGCGGTCGAAGCTCCAGCCGCTGCTGCGCGGACTCGTCGACCAGAGCGCGCCCAGCGGGAACACCGCCCACCTCTTCGCCGCGGTCTCCGAGATGGTCGACGCCTACGACGCCGGCCGGGCCGCCGACTACGGCACCGCCGACGCCGCCGCCCGGCTCCGCGCCGGCATCCTCGTCACCAGCCACTCGTGCAGCCCGTCCGTCCGGGTGCTGGCCCAGCAGGTGACCGCCGCGAACCTGGCCGCCGCCTGCGACAGCCTCCTGAAGCAGGACGCCTACTTCCACGCGGTCGCCCGCGACCCCGGCCCGGTCGCCGACGACCACAACACCACCATCGAGGTCGTCGTCTTCGACAAGCGCTTCGACTACCAGGTGTTCGCCGCCGCCATCTACGGCATCAACACCGACAACGGCGGCATGTACCTGGAGGGCGACCCGGCCGTGCCGGGCAACCTGCCCCGCTTCCTCGCCTACGAGGACACCCGCGTGCTCCCCGACTTCCAGGTGTGGAACCTGAACCACGAGTACACGCACTACCTCGACGGACGCTTCAACATGCACGGCGACTTCACCGCCGGCGTCTCCACCCCCACCATCTGGTGGATCGAGGGCTTCGCCGAGTACGTCTCCTACTCCTACCGCAAGCTGCCCTACGACGCGGCGATCGCCGCGGCCGGGCTGCACACCCACAAGCTGAGCACGCTCTTCGACACCACCTACGAGAACACCGACAGCGAGCGCACCTACCGCTGGGGCTACCTGGCCGTGCGCTACATGCTGGAGAAGCACCGCGGCGACGTGGACGCCGTGCTCGCCCGGTACCGGGCCGGCGACTGGAACGGCGCCCGCACCCTGCTGAAGACCACCATCGGCACCCGCTACGACGCGGACTTCGACGCCTGGCTGACCGCCTGCGCCGCCGGTGCCTGCGCCACCGTCCCGGATCCCGGTCCCGGCCCGTCCCTGCCCGAGTGCACCGGCGCCGACACCCGCCGGCTCGACCGGGACTGCGCCCGGAGCGGCATCTCCGCGACCACCGGCAACTACGCCTACCACTACCTGTACGTGCCCGCCGGGACGCCGCGGCTGACCCTCACCGCGACCGGCGCGAACGGCGACGCCGACCTGTACTACCACGCCCCCGCCTGGGCCACCACGAGCGCCTGGACGAGCCGCTCCGTCCAGACCGGCAGCGCGGAGACCCTGACCGTGGAGAACCCGCCCGCCGGGTACGTCTACATCAGCCTGCACGCCCGGCAGGGCTTCACCGGCGCGAGCCTCTCCGTCCGGTACTGACCCCGGGCCGCCCCGCCCCCGAGGGGCGGGGCGGCCGCCGGGACCCCTACCGGCCGACCTCCTTGGTGACGAGCGCGACCGCCTCGTCCACGTCGTCCGTGACGTGGAAGAGGAGCAGGTCGCGCTCGGACGCCTTCCCGCCGGCGACGACCGTGTCCTTCAGCCAGTCGACGAGCCCCTTCCAGTACGCGCTGCCGAACAGCACGATCGGGAAGCGGGTGACCTTGCGGGTCTGCACCAGGGTCAGCGCCTCGAAGAGCTCGTCGAGGGTGCCGAGGCCGCCGGGCAGGACCACGAAGCCCTGCGCGTACTTCACGAACATCGTCTTGCGGACGAAGAAGTACCGGAAGTTCACGCCGATGTCGACGTGCGGGTTGAGCCCCTGCTCGAAGGGGAGCTCGATGCCGAGGCCGACCGAGACGCCCTTCGCCTCCCGGGCCCCCTTGTTGGCCGCCTCCATGGCGCCCGGCCCGCCGCCCGTGATGACCGCGAAGCCCGCCTCGACCAGCGCCCGGCCGATCCGGACGCCCGCCTCGTACTCGGGCGAGTCCGGCCGCGTCCGCGCCGAGCCGAAGACGCTGATCGCGCTCGGCAGTTCGGCGAGGGCCCCGAAGCCCTCGACGAACTCGGACTGGATCCGCATGACCCGCCAGGGGTCGGTGTGCACCCACTCCGAGTCGCCCTCGGTGTCGAGCAGCCGCTGGTCCGTGGTGCCCGGCTGGACCTGGTCCCTCCGCCTCAGCACCGGTCCGAGGCGCTGCTCCTCCGGCTTCGCCATTCCCTCGGGAATGCCCATGGCCTGCTCCCTCCGCCGATCCAGATCTTTCTGTCGGGTCAGCGTAGGACTACTGAGGTGACGAAATGCGAAATTACGGGAGACGGGCGGTCAGCCAGTCGCGGAGCCGTGCCTCGCAGTGGTGGATCCGGTCGACGTGCACGTGCTCGTCCCGCTTGTGCGCGTAGATCGGGTCGCCGGGACCGTAGTTGACCGCGGGCACGCCGAGCGCGCTGAAACGGGAGACGTCGGTCCAGCCGAACTTGGGCATCGCGGTCCCGCCGACGGCCTTCATGAACGCCTCGGCGGCCGGGTGGGAGAGGCCGGGCAGCGCGCCCGGGCTCTCGTCGTCCACGACGAACTCGGCGACGTCGCACTCCGCGAAGACCTCGCGGACGTGCTCCAGCGCCTCGGCCGGCGAGCGGTCCGGGGCGTACCGGTAGTTGACCGTCACCGTGCAGGCGTCGGGGATGACGTTGGTGGCGACGCCGCCCTGGATCGCGACCGCGTTGAGGCCCTCGTGGTACTCCAGGCCGTCGATGACCGGCTTGCGCGGCTCGTACGCGGCGAGGCGGGCCAGGATCGGGGCCGCGGTGTGGATGGCGTTGGAGCCCATCCAGGAGCGGGCGGAGTGGGCGCGCTCGCCGGCCGTGTGCAGGATGACCCGGAGGGTGCCCTGGCAGCCGCCCTCGACCTGCCCGTCGGAGGGCTCCAGGAGGACGGCGAAGTCGCCCTCCAGCCACTCCGGGCGGGCGGCGGCGATCTTCCCGAGCCCGTTGAGGTCGGCGGCGACCTCCTCGTTGTCGTAGAAGACGAAGGTCAGGTCGCGGTTGGGCGCGGGCACGGTGGCCGCGATCCGCAGCTGCACCGCCACGCCGGACTTCATGTCGGAGGTGCCGCAGCCCCACAGGACGCCGTCCTCGTCGAGCCGGGACGGCACGTTGTCGGCGATCGGCACGGTGTCGATGTGACCGGCGAGGACGACCCGCTCGGCGCGGCCGAGGGTCGTGCGGGCCACGACGTTGTTGCCGTGGCGGTCCACGGTGAGGTGCGGCAGGGCGCGCAGGGCCTGCTCGATCGCGTCGGCGAGCGGCTTCTCGGTCCCGCTGACGGAGGCGAAGTCGACGAGGGCGGCGGTGAGCGCGGCCCCGTCGAGGGCGAGGTCGATCGGGGTCTCCTGGGCAGTCTCCTGCGGGGTGATGTCAGCCATATGCCGACCCTAACCCGGCCTCCAGTACGGTGGGCCCCGTGTCCGACTCCCCCCGCCCCGCCCGTCGCGGCCGGCTCGCCCGTTCGGCCGTCGCTCTCGCCGTCCTGTGCGGCCTCGCCTCGTACGTCGCCGTCCATCAGGTGACCGGCAGCAAGGGCGCGCCCCGGTGCGCCGTGGGCGGCGGGGACAGCCGGTACGAGTTCACCCCCGAGCAGGCGTCGAACGCGGCGACGATCGCGGCGGTCGGCACCTCGCGCGGCCTGCCGGAGCGGGCGGTCACGATCGCGCTGGCGACCGCGCTCCAGGAGTCGGCGCTGCGGAACATCGGGCACGGCGACCGGGACTCGCTCGGCCTCTTCCAGCAGCGGCCCTCGATGGGCTGGGGCACGCCGGAGGAGATCATGGACCCGGTCTACTCGGCGACGAAGTTCTACGAGGGCCTGGAGAAGGTCCCCGGCTACTCGCGGATGCCGCTGACGGTGGCGGCGCAGAAGGTCCAGAAGAGCGGCTTCCCCCAGGCGTACGCCAAGCACGAGCCGGACGCGACGCTGCTGTCCGCGGCGCTCACCGGCCGGACTCCGGCCGCGCTCTCGTGCACGGCGGACCTGGAGGAGGGGCGGCCCGGCGACCCCGCCCTCGTCCGTACCGAGCTGGTCCGGGCCTTCGGCGGCTCCGCCGCGCCCAGCTCCGTCTCCGGCGGAGCCAGCGCGGGCCGCTCGGCGGCGGAACCGGCCCTCCTCGTCGTGCCCGTCCGCGGCGGCGGGGAGCGGCGCGGCTGGGAGCTGGCGCAGTGGGCGGTGGCGCGGGCGGACACGCTGCGGATCGCGGAGGTCTCGTACGGGGGGAAGGTCTGGCGCGCGGACGACTCCGGGGGCGGCTGGTCCCCCGCCCCCGCGTCCCCCACCGTCCACCTCCGACTCACCCGCTGACCCCTCCACCCCCGCCCCCGCCCCCGCCCCCGCCCCGGCCCCGGCCCCGGCCCCGGCCCCGGCAAAACGAAACCTTCTCCCGCGCCCCACGGAACGAGGGCGCGGCACGCACACCCACAGCGGAACGGTGTGCGCCGGGGCGGGGGCGAGGGCGCGCGCGTGCGTGGCGGAACGGGTGGGGGACTCGTGTGCGAGGGGTCGCCCGGGGCGGGGAACGGGGGGTGCGCGACGGTACGGCTGGGGCACGGGGGTCACGAGGGGTGCGCCGCCCGTGCGGCACAAGGGGAGTGACGGTTCGGCACGGCGCAGCGCCCGGCGGCGTTCGTCCGCTTTCCTCCCCACCCGACAATACGACCCATTGCCCAGCCTTTACCTTCGCCGCCCGCAACCTCCCCCGCCCCCGGCTCGGTTGTGCAGCCCGCAGACGCAAACGTCCCACCGCCTCTCCGTCGAAGGAGCACCATGACCCTCCCCCTGACCCGTCGGATCGCCCGCGCCGCCCTGATCGTCGCGGCCGGCGCAGCCCCCGTGGTCGGTGCGGCCGGTTCCGCGAGCGCCCTGGACCACAGCCTCGCGCCGGCCGGCGCCCTCGGCGGCCTGACCGCGCTGGACGCGGCGAACGCGGGCTCGGCCGTCGACGGTGCCGCGCAGACCACGACCGGGGTCGCCGGCGCCGCGGGCGGCGAGGCCGTCGGCACGGCCGTCCCGGCGGCCGGCAAGGCCGTGGGCGCGGCGGGCAAGACCGCCACCCCCGCCGCCCAGAAGATCGCGGGCGAGACCGCCGGCGGCGCGGGCCAGGCGCTGGGCCAGACGGCCGGCGCCGCCGCCGAGAGCGCCGGGAACACCCCCGCGGGCGGCGCCCTGGGCGGCGCCCCGGCCGGCCAGATGCTGGGCGGCCTGCCGATCGGCTGAGCCGGCGGCAGGCACGCGGAAGGGCCCGGGTCGCAGGTGCGACCCGGGCCCTTCCGCGTGCCGTGACCGTGGCGGCGGCCGCGGCGTCAGCCGAGGCGCTTGACCGCCGCCGCGACCCGCTCGTCCGTCGCCGTGAAGGCCACGCGGACGAAGCGGGCGCCCGCCTCGCCGTAGAAGTCGCCCGGGGCGACCAGGACGCCCTTCCCGGCCAGGTACGCGACCGTGTCCCAGCAGGGCTCGTCGCGGGTGGCCCACAGGTAGAGGCTGGCCTCGGAGTGCTCGACGCGGAAGCCGTGGGCCTCCAGGGCGGCCCTCAGGGCGGCGCGCCGGGCCGCGTACCGCTCCCGCTGCTCGGCGACGTGGGTGTCGTCGCCGAGGGCGGCGACGGTGGCGGCCTGGACGGGCGCCGCGGTCATCATGCCGCCGTGCTTGCGGATCCGGAGGAGCTCGCCGAGGACGGCCGCGTCGCCGGCGACGAACGCCGCCCGGTAGCCCGCCAGGTTGGAGCGCTTGGAGAGCGAGTGGACGGCGACGATCCCCTCGTAGGAGCCGCCGGAGACGTCCGGGTGCAGGACCGAGACGGGGTCGGCCTCCCAGCCCAGTTCGAGGTAGCACTCGTCGGAGAAGACGAGGACGCCGTGCTCCCTGGCCCACGCCACGATCCGGGTCAGCTCGTCCTTGGGCAGGACCTTGCCGGTCGGGTTGGACGGGGAGTTCAGCCAGAGCAGCTTCAGTCCGGACGGGTCGAGCTCGGTCGGGTCGTCGTAGACGACGGGCTCCGCGCCGCAGAGCCGCGCGCCGACCTCGTACGTCGGGTAGGCGAGCCGCGGGTAGGCGACCCGGTCGCCGGGGCCGAGGCCCAGCTGGGTCGGCAGCCAGGCGACGAGCTCCTTGGAGCCGACCACCGGCAGCACGTTCCCGTGGGCGAAGCCGACCGCGCCGAGGCGCCGCTCGCACCAGCCGGTGAGCGCGTCGCGCAGGGCCGGCGTGCCCCACACCGTGGGATAGCCGGGCGAGTCCGCGGCGGCCACCAGGGCCTCCTGGATCAGCGCGGGGACCGGGTCGACCGGCGTGCCGACCGACAGGTCCACGATCCCGTCCGGGTGGGACAGGGCCGTCTCCTTGTACGGCTCCAGCTTGTCCCAGGGGAAGACGGGCAGGCGCGAAGAGACAGCGCTCACGGGTTGGCTCACTTCCTCAGTGCGTACGCGATACGCGTCGGTCCCGTACGGCGGCGGAGCCGTACGGGACCGAGAGCGGGTGCAACGAAAGATCAGCCGTTCTGCGGCGGCAGGGCGGCGATGAAGGGGTGGTCGCGCTCGATCTCGCCGAGCTTGGACGCGCCACCGGGCGAACCCAGGTCGTCGAAGAACTCGACGTTCGCCTTGTAGTAGTCCTTCCACTCCTCCGGGGTGTCGTCCTCGTAGAAGATCGCCTCGACCGGGCAGACCGGCTCACAGGCTCCACAGTCGACGCACTCGTCCGGGTGGATGTAGAGAGATCGCTTGCCCTCGTAGATGCAGTCGACGGGGCACTCCTCGATGCAAGCCTTGTCCTTGACGTCGACACAAGGCTGCGCGATGACGTAGGTCACGCTGTCGTTCCTCCTCGGTAGGGCTGGTCTGCGCGGGAGCGCGGTGTCGTCGATGCCCGCACCTAGTATCTCCGTTCTCGGGGGCGATCCGAACAGGAGGGGCGGAGAAGCTGTGGAATTCACCGGCGGAGGGCGGTTGGAGGTCCGCCTCACCAGCGCTGACGTGGGAAAACGTGTCTCCGTTCGGTATGTGACGGACTCCCCCGGGGCGGGCGGGCGATTCACCGACGCGGTCGGGGTGCTCACATCCTGGGACGAGGGTGTGCTCACGATCACACGAAAGAGCGGGGAGACCGTCCGGATCGCGGAACTCCGCCTGGTCGCGGGCAAGATCGTGCCCGCCGCCCCGGCCCGCCGCCGGGGCCCCGCCGCCACCTTCCCCGAGCTCTCCCGCGCCTGCGCGCGCGGCTGGCAGCCGGTGGAGAGCGAGGCGCTCGGCGACTGGACCCTGAGGGCCGCCGACGGGTTCACCCGGCGGGCCAACTCGGTGCTTCCGGCGGGCGACCCCGGCATGCCGGTCGCCGAGGCCCTGGAGGCCGTACGGGAGTGGTACGCGGACCGGAAGCTGCCCGCGTACGTGCAGACCGCCACCGGCGCCGAGGGCACCCAGGAGCTGCTCGCGGCCGAGCTCGAACGGCTGGGCTGGAGCCGGGAGGTCACCGCCGAGCTGCGGATCGCCGCCCTGGCGCCGCTCGGGGACCGGGAACCCGGCCCGGCGGAGGTCCGCCTCTCCCGGACGCTCGACGAGCCGTGGCTGCGGCGCGCCCGGCCGTCCGTCGTGACGACTCCGGCGGTGCGCCACGTGCTCGCCTCCGGGCCGAGTGTGTGGTTCGCCTCCGTCCCGGGCACGGGAGGGGTACCCGCGGCCGTCGGACGGCTCGTCGTCGACGGCCGGTGGGCGGGCTTCACGGCCGTGGAGGTCGACCCCGGACAGCGCCGCCGGGGCCTCGCCACCGCCGTCATGGCCGCGCTCGCCCGGCAGGCCCTCGACGAGGGCGCGTCGGCGGCCTGGCTCCAGGTGGAGACAGACAACGACGGCGCGCGGGCGCTGTACGAGGGGATGGGCTTCGCGGTGCACCACCACTACCACCACTACCGGCGGGCGGAGGCGTGAGCGCGGCGTGAGCGCGGAGGACCCCCTGGAGCGGCCGTCCGGGCCGTCACCCGACCGGCGGCGGGAGTTCGCGGAGGAGGCCCGGGCCGAGCGGCCCGACCTCGCCCGGCTCTGCCTGCTGATCTGCGCCGTGGCCGACCCCGCCGTCACCGAGCACGACCTGGTCGAGGCCGACGTGGAGCTCGACCGGCTCGCCGGACTCGTCCCGTACGCCACCCGCTTCACCGGGGCGTGGAAGGACGAGCTGACGGCGCTGCTCGGCGGCCGGGAGGGCTTCGAGGGCGTCCCCGCCGACTACCAGCGCCTGGAGTCGTCCCTCCTCCACGAGGTGCTGCGGCGGCGCCGGGGCCTGCCGATCCTGCTGTCCGTGGTGTGGATGGAGGTCGCCCGGCGGGCCGGCGCGCCCGTGTACGGACTCGGCCTGCCGGGGCACTTCGTCGTCGGCTTCGGCGACCCGACCGCGCTCGACCTCGCCGATCCCTTCGCGGGCGGCCGCCCGATGACCGCCGAGGACGCCGAGCTGCTGGTGACGAGCGCGACCGGCGAAGCGCTGGACCGCTCCATGCTGCGGCCCGCCGAGCCGGGTGCGATCGTGCTGCGGATCCTGGGCAACATCCGCGCGTGGGCGACCCCCCGCCCGGAGCACTCCGACGTGGCCCTGTGGGCGGTGGAGCTGGCCCTGCTGCTCCCCTCCCACCCGGCGCGGCTCCGCTACGAGCGGGCGAAACTCCTCGTCCAGCGGGGCGACTTCCTCACCGGGGCGGCGGAGATGGAGGCGTACGCGCAGATCATGGACGCGGTCGACCCGGACTCCGCCGCCGCGATCCGCCACCAGGCGCAGGCGGCGCGGGCGCGGCTCAACTAGGCCTTCCCCTTCGGATGGGCCCTCTCCTTCGGATCGCGCCGGTCGGGCCGGCGTCCTCCGGTGCCGTGCGCCGCGGGGCCGAGGGGCGCCCTCGTACGGGGCGTACCCGGGTGCCCCGGCCGCGCGGCGAGGTGCGGTGCCGGGCGGTGCGGGCCCGGCACGATCCGGAAGGGGCGGCCTGGGGGGCGCCCCGCCGGTCAGGCCGGGTGCGCGGCGATCATCGCCATGAGCCGCGCGTGGGTGGCGGCGTCGGCGGCGGCGACGAGGCCGCGCCCGGCGCCCTCCCCCACCGGCCGGCCGTCGACGCCGGTGACGACGCAGCCGGCCGCCCGGCAGAGGGCGATGCCGGCGGCGAAGTGGACGCTGCCGGACAGGTCGCCGCCGTCGGTGACGTACGCGGCCCGCTTCCCGGCCGCCACCCAGGCGAGCGCGAGCGTCGTGGAGACCACGCGGGGCCGGAAGCCGGCGACGAAGTCCGGGTGGGCGAGGAGGTCGACGGCGCGGAAACCGGGCGCGCCGGGGAAGGGCGGGTCCAGGTTGACGTCGACGAGGCCGGTGGCGGCGGTGGGGGCGAGCGGGGCGCCGCCGGCCGTCCACGCGCGCGTGCCGTCGGTCAGGAACACCTCGCCGTCCTCGCCGGCGAACGGGTCCGCCACGGCGGCCGCCCCGCCGCCGCGCAGGGCGACGTTGACGGCGACGAGCTTGTGGCCGACGGCGTAATTGAGGGTGCCGCAGAGGGGGTCCACGAGCCATTCGCGGCGGGCCCCGTCCGCGCCCTGCCGGCCGCCCTCCTCGCCGAGGACGGCGTCGTCGGGCCGGGCGGCCCGGAGGACGTCGAGGACGGCCCGCTCGGCCGCCAGGTCGGCGGTGGTGGCGAAGTCGCCGGCCCCCTTGTCGATCCGTTCGAGTTCGCGCCCGTGGAGGCCGCGCACGACCTCGGCACCGGCACGGGCGGCGGCCGCGGCGACCTCGGCGTCGGAGAGCTCTTGGACGATCATGCGGCGAGGGTACGCGGGAAGGCGGCGGGAGGAGCCTAGAGCCTGTCTGACAATTGGCGTCGGATCAGGCCGGGTCGTCCGGTGCGTGCGATCGGCGTGCGGCCGGGGCGCCCGCGTAGCGGAGCTACTTGGGCGTTCCGGCCGTGCGGCATGGGGGCACCTCCCGTGCCCGAAGGGCTACGGGGGAGTGCGTGCCGGGCGGGCCGGACCCGGCGGGAATTGTCAGACAGGCTCTAGAGCGGGGTGTTCCCGTCGGGCGCGAAGGGGGCGCCGTGGCCCGGCACGACCAGGTCCGCGACGGCGAGCACCCGCTGCCGGGAGGCGCGCAGCAGGGCGCGGTCCGGGGCGACCGGGTCGTCGGCGGGGCCGGCCGCGTGCCACCACAGGTCGCCGGCGAAGGCGACGACGCCCTCGGCGGTGCCGGCGAGGAGGGTGATGTCCTCGGCGCTGTGCCCGGGGGTGCGGATCAGCCGCAGGGACGGGGTGAGCTCGTGTCCCTCGGCGTCCCGGTCGGTCCAGCCGTCGCCGGCGTACTCGACCCGGTGGTCGTGGACCCGGGCGCGGGGGAAGAGGCCGGCGTTCAGGGTGTTGTCCGGGTGGTGGTGGCTGAGCACGACGTCCGTGACGTCGTCGGGACCGAGGCCGAGCGCGGCGAGCGGGTCGAGGATGGCGCCCACGCCGGCCACCATGCCGGGGTCGAAGATCACGTGCCGGTCGCCCTCCGTGACGTACGAGACGGTGGCGGCGACGCCGGGGCCGGTGGAGCCCACGTAGCCGGTGGTGAGGACGGTGAAGCGGGCGCCCCGGCCGCGCGGCGCGTCGGCGGCGGCGGTGGTGGCGGTGGCGGTGGGGTGCGTCGTGTCCGTGGTCATGGGGTCGATCCTTCCGGGGCGGCGCACCGGGGACGAGTGGCACGGATGCCACTGATCGCGGGATTCGTGCCACTCGCTCCGGAGGGCGGCGGACGGCGTGGCAGACTGCCCGCGTGCCCGCCTTCACCACCGTCGCCGCCTATGCGCCCCCCGGTGTCGGCCTGCTCGCCGTCGGGGTCGTCACGGAGGTCTTCGGCCCGCACGGCGAGGGGGTGCCGGGCTTCGACCTCGCCCTGTGCGCGGACCGGCCGGGCCCGGTGCGCACGGACGGCGGGATGCCGCTCTCCGTCCCGCACGGACTCGACCGGCTGGCCTCGGCGGATCTGGTGATCGCCCTGCCGGGGGCAGACTTCCGCACGCCGCCCGGGCCCGCCGTGCTCGCCGCCTTCCGGGACGCCCACGCGCGCGGAGCGCTGGTCGCGGCGCACTGCGTCGGCGCGTTCACGCTCGCCGCCGCCGGGCTGCTGGACGGGCTCCGGGCGACCACCCACTGGCGGTTCGCGGAGCTGCTGGCCCGCCGCCACCCGGAGGTCACGGTCGACGCCACGGCCCTGTACGTGGACGAGGGCGGGATCGCCACCGGCGCGGGCGCGGCGGCCGGCTTCGACCTCTGTCTGCACCTCCTGCGCCGGGAGCACGGGGCGGCCCTCGCGAACGCGGTCGCCCGGGACGTCGTGCTGCCCTCGCACCGCGACGGGGGCCAGGCCCAGTACCTCGCCGCGCCGGCCCCCGGGACGGGCCGGGACGAGCACCTCGCCGAGGTCCTCGCCTGGGCCCGCTCCCACCTCCACGAGCCGCTGACCGTCACGGAACTGGCCCGCCGGGCCGCCATGAGCCGGCGCACCTTCGCGCGCCGCTTCGCCGCGGCCACCGGGACCACCCCGCACGCCTGGCTGCGCGGGCTGCGGCTGAGCGGCGCGGAGGAGCTCCTGGAGACGACGGACCTGTCCGTGGAGGAGATCGCCCGGCGCGTCGGCTACGGCAGCGCGGCGGTGCTGCGGGAGCAGTTCGTGCGCCGCCGGGGGGTGCCGCCCCGGACCTACCGGCGGACGTTCGCGTCGACGCCGTAGCGGGCGGGCGGGGAGGGAGCGGGGCGACCGGATTCGAACCGGCGTCCTCCGAGATGCCATCGCGGCGCATTACCTCTGTGCTACGACCCCGCTCCCAGGCCGCCGAGTCTAGGCGGGCCCGTTCGACGGGGGCAAACGGGTTTCGCACGACCGGTGGTGAGGTGCCGTCGGCTCAGGACGGGCCGGCGACGAGCACGGCGGAGAGGGCGAGCGCGCCGGGCAGCGCCTGGGCGTAGAGGATGCGGCGGTTGGCGGTGGCGGCGCCGTAGAGGCCCGCGATGACGACGCACGACAGGAAGAAGACCTTCGCCGCGAAGCCGGTGGGGTCGCCCGAGACGAGGCCCCAGACGAGTCCGGCGGCGAGGAAGCCGTTGTAGAGGCCCTGGTTGGCGGCCATGGCGGCGGTCTCGCGGGCGAGCCGGGCGTCGAAGCCGGAGAACCGGCGGCCGGTCTCCTTCTCCCACAGGAACATCTCCATCACGAGGATGTAGACGTGGAGGAGCGCGATGAGGGCGACGAGGAGGTCGGCGGTCAGCGGCATGGGGCCATTGTGGGCGGGCGGACGGCGGCGGACGCGGTACGACGCGGGGTGCGCGGCCCCGGGCGCCGGCACCCCCCGCCGGACGTCGCCCGCGGGGGGGGTGCCGGGGTGCCGGGAAGGGGTCAGCCCTCGCCGGTGAGGTCGATCGTCGCGGTGCGCTCCGCCTTGGTCCTGCCGCGGAGGGCGTCGCGCATGACGAAGGCGACGTCGTCGGCGGAGACCTGGTGCTTGGAGCCGTCCCCCTTGGTGATCATCACGCCGTCGAAGGTGCCTTCGAGGAGGCGGGTGATCGCCTTCTTGTCGTAGACCTCCACCAGGTGGCCGTCGACGGCCTTCATGGAGAGGATCTGCGGCAGCGAACGGGCCGGGCCGAAGTCGATCTCCTTGCCGCCGGCCCGGACGGTGATCCGGTCGGACATGGCGGGCTGGGCGAACTCCTTCATCGCCCGGTCCAGTTCGGCCTTGGTGACGGTGGGGTTGCGGACGCTCGCCGGGAGTTCGACGACCTTGCTCAGACCGGTCTCGACCTGGGCGCGGAAGGCGTCCTTGACGGAGATCACCGAGCGCTGGACGTCGAGCCCGCGGCCGGGCTTGCCCTCGACGGCGGTGACCTTGTTCGGGGCGAACACGATCGTCGCCTCGGTCGCCGACGAGGAGGTGCCCGCGAGGTCCCGCAGGGCGACGGCGAGCTTCTCGTCGTCGACCGGGAAGACCGGCTTGGCGACGCGCTCGCCGCCGAAGAGGGAGCCGATCACCGAGATGGGGTTGTAGTCGCTTCCCGCCGCGTTGCGGACGGTCTGCTGGCTGTCCAGGGAGAGGCCGGCCTTGTCGGGGGCCAGCTCGATCTTCTTCCCGCCGACGGTGAGCTGGAGCGGGGTCGCGGCGCGCTTGCCGAGGGTCTTCTCCAGCTTGTCGACGGCCTCCTCCTTGGTGCTGCCGCCGATGTCGACGCCGAGGACGGTGGTGCCCTTGGGGACGTCGGAGTGGTTGAGGAGGAGTCCGGCGCCGTAGGCGACGCCGGCGATGCCGACGACCCCGACGGCGAGGAGGACCAGCTTGGAACGGCCCTTCTTCGCCGGGGCCGGGGCGGGCTCGGGCGCGGGCTTCGGCGCGGGCGCGGCCTGCTCGGACCGGCCGGTCCGGGGCGCCGGTGCCGGACGTCCGGCGGCGCCCGGGCCCTGGCCCTGGCGTCCGCCGGCCGGGGGCACGACGGGGATGCCGCTCGTCAGGGTGTCGCCGGAGACCCGGCCGCCGCCGGTGCCCGGCGGGGGCGCGAGCTGCTGCGGCGTCAGGATCGCGGTGTCGTCGGACATCCGCGGGGGGCCGCCGGCGCCGTACGGGCCGGGGCCGCCGGGCGCCGGGGCACCCGCCGCGGGACCGCCCGCCGGGCCGCCGGGGCGCCGGGGCGCGGCGGGACGGCGGGCTCCGCCGCCGAGGTCGGCGACGCCGCCGGCCGGGCCCGTGGTGGGACCGGTGGGCTGGCCGTCGTACCGGGGCGTGCCGGCCGCCGGGGTCCCGTCGAGTCGGGGCGTGCCGCCGGCGGGGGTGCCGTCGTGGCGGGGCGCGCCGGGCGCCGGGGCGTCGCCCGGCCGGGGACCGTCGTAGAGGGGGACTCCGGCGGCGGGGGTGCCGTCGTAGCCCGGAAGGGTGCCGGTGTCGTACAGCGGGTTGCTGACGGGGCGGCTGGAGGGCGCGCTGCCGACCGTGGGGACGCCCGCGGTCGCGGAGCCCGCGAAGCCGGTGCCGGGGGTCTGCGGGCCGCCGAGGGCCTTCGGCGCGGGGGCGGGGGCCGCCGGGGCGGCGGGGCCGCCCGTGGGCGCGGCGGGAGCCGGGCCGCTGTTCTTGCGCGGCGCGAACCAGTCGCTGGTCTCCTTGGCCTGGGCGGCCTCGGCGGCGGCCTGCGGCTGCTCGGGCGCGGCCGGTGCGGGAGCCGGTTCCGGCTCGGGCGCGGGGGCCGGCGCGGGAGCGGGCCGCTCGGGCGCGGCCGGCGCCGCCGCGGATCCGTCGGGGGCGTCGGCGGCGTCGGCGACGGGCGTGCGGACCACGACCGGCGGGATGGGCCGCGAACCCGGAATGTTGATGCGGATCCGGGTGGTCAGGGTGGTCTCGGTCTTCGGCTCCTCCGGCGGCGCGGGCGCGGCGGAGGGCTCCCCCTGCGCGTCCTGCGTCGGATGGAGCGACGGATACTGGCGGGATCCGTACGGCTGGGTTCCCGACGGGTAGGCGGCCCCGCCGCGCCCCTGGGCGCCGGAGGACGAACTGTCGGTCTCTCGACCAGTTTCACGACTCAAAGCAGGATCTCCCGGTTGGCTCCGCCGCCCGCTCTTGCTGATGCTCGTTCTGTCCCGGGCGGTTCGGCGGCGCGCACCACCATACTGTCCGGCGCCGCCGGTTATCCGCCCGGTGCGAAGTCCGGCTGCTCACAGGGGGTCCGCGGGAGGGCCTACGGGGTGCCCTGCGGGAGTCTGCCGACGGTGGCGCAGATCACAGCGGCGCCCATCCCGCCGAAGAGGAAGACCAGCTCGCCGATGCCGCCGCCGAAGAGGCCGTCGCCCTCGGGGCGGCCGAGGCTCAGCAGGATGACGGTGAGGAGCCAGCCGCCGCCCGCGGCGGCGAGACCGGCCTGGTTGCCGGTGGCGCGCATGCCTCCGTAGAAGAGGGCGGCGGTGGCGAGGAGGGCGAGGAGCAGGCCGAGGGGGAACCAGGCGGCCTGCACGAGGGTCCCGGCGGCGCCGACGACCGCGCCGAGGACGAGGAGGCCGGCGTAGGCGGCGTACCGGACGGCGGAGGTGTTCATCGGCCCGTCGCCTCCTGCGCGCCGGGGAGACCGGCGAAGAGGTCGGTCTCGCGGGTCCCGGCCGGGGCGCCGGAGGTGCCGCGGACGAGTTCGTAGTACTCGGTGGTGAAGAGGGGCTGCCCGAGGTCGTTGGAGAGGGCGAACCAGGGGCCGTCGACGGCGACCTGGGTGGCGTGGGCGGCCATGGCGGCGCTCTTGCGGGCCGCGGGGGAGCCCGGGGCGGCGAGGTCGCCGCCGTCGATCTCGGCGGTGATCCGGTCCTCGTCGACGACGCCGGGGACGTCGTCGAGGACGGCGTCCGCGGGGAAGGCGGAGCCCTCGGCGGCCAGCCGGGCGAAGCCCGCCTCGGCGACGGGGCGGGGCACCCGGTTCCAGTAGATCTTGGCGATGGCGTGGGCCGGGCCGAGCTCGGGGCGGTGGGCGGGGTCGGCGGCGAGGTCGGCGGCGCGCATGGCGACCCGGTGGGCCTGGATGTGGTCCGGGTGGCCGTAGCCGCCGTCGGGGTCGTAGGTGACGAGGACCTGGGGGCGGGTCTCGCGGATCACCTCGACCAGCGGGTCGGCGGCGGTGTCCACGTCCGTGTTCCAGAAGGCGTTCGCGCGCTCGTTCTGGGGGACGCCCCTCATGCCCGAGTCGCGGAAGCGGCCCTCGCCGCCGAGGAAGCGGTGGTCAGTGACGCCGAGGGCGGCCATGGCGTCGGCGAGCTCGCCGACGCGGTGGGGGCCGAGGCGGTCCTCGCGGTCCGGGGCCAGGTGGGCCAGCTCGGGCGGGATGACCTCGCCCTCCTCGCCCAGGGTGCAGGTGACCAGGGTGACAAGGGCGCCTTCGGCCGCGTACCGGGCCATGGTGGCGCCGTTGTTGATCGACTCGTCGTCGGGGTGCGCGTGCACGAGGAGCAGACGACGGGCGGGGAGATCGGTCATGGCCCCACCCTACGAGGCGGGGCCGCGGGTGACCGCCCGGGTCAGAACTTGAGGCCGGCGATCATGCTCGCCACGTTGGTGGTGAGGGTGGTGATCGAGTCGGAGAGGGAGGAGCTGGCCAGGTAGAAGCCCAGGAGCGCGCAGATCGCCGCGTGTCCGGCTTTGAGCCCGGATTTCCGGATCAGCAGGAAGACGACGATCGCCAGCAGCACCACCACGGAGATCGAGAGTGCCACGGCGGTTCACCTCCACCTTCGGTCGGATATGCGAGCACTGAGTCGAGCGGGACGCGTACGGATGGTGCCGGTGGTCGAACCGTCGGGCATGTGCCCGGCGCTCGTCCACCTGTGCATACCCACGGAGAGGCATCCACCAAGCGCTACGGATCATAACTATCCGTGCCCTCGCATCGATCGGCGTACGGGCGCACAGAGGGGGCGTACAACGCTACTTTCAGCCGTATGACCAAGCCTCAGCAGTCCTCGTCCGCCCCATCCGTGGGGCCCTCCTTCCCGCGTCTGCACGCCAGGACCCAGCGCTTCGGGCTCGGGGCGCCACGCGGTTTCTCGATCTCCCCGGACGGGGAGCGGATCGTCTTCGTGCGCTCCGGATCGGGCACGGACCGGACGCACGCGCTGTGGGTGCTCGACCTGCCGGCGGACGGCGGGACGCCGGTGGAGCGGAGGGTGGCGGAGCCTTCCGCGCTGCTCTCGGGGGCCGAGGAGGAGCTGTCGGCGGAGGAGCGGGCCCGGCGCGAGCGCAGCCGGGAGGGATCGGCCGGAATCGTCGGCTACGCGGTGGACGCGGCGGTGGAGCTGGCGGCGTTCGCCCTGTCCGGACGGCTTTTCACGGCCGGGCTGCGGACCGGGACGGCACGGGAGCTGCCGGTGCCGGGGCCGGTGATCGACCCGCGGCCCTCGCCGGACGGGCGGTGGGTGGCCTATGGGTCGGGGGGCGCCCTGCGGGTGGTCGGAACAGATGGTTCCGGCGACACGGAACTCGCGGTTCCGGAGGACGCGCACCTGACCTACGGATTGGCCGAATTCATCGCCTCGGAGGAGATGGGGCGGGACCGCGGATTCTGGTGGTCGCCCGCCTCCGACCGGCTCCTGGTGGCCCGCGTCGACGACCGCGCGGTGCGCCGCTGGTACATCGCCGACCCCGCGCACCCGGACCGCGAGCCGCAGCGCGTCGGGTACCCGGCGGCGGGGACGCCCGACGCGGAGGTGCGGCTCTTCCTGTACGGCCTCGACGGGGCGCGCACCGAAGTGGTCTGGGACCGGGAGCGGTTCCCCTACCTCGCGCGCGTGCACTGGTCGGCGGCGGGCGCCCCGCTGCTGCTGGTGCAGGCGCGGGACCAGCGCAGCGGGCGGGTGCTCGCGGTGGACGAGGCCTCGGGCACGACGGCGACCGTGCGGGAGGAGGCGGACCCGGCCTGGCTGGAGCTGCTGCCGGGGGTCCCCTGCTGGTCGCCGGACGGGCGCCTGGTGCGGATCGGCGACGAGAGCGGCGCGCGGGCGCTGAGCGTGGACGGGGAGCCCCTGACGGACGCCTCGCTGCACGTGCGGGCGGTGCTCGACGCGGGCGGGGACGACGTGCTGGTGTCGGCGTCGGCGGGCGAGGCGGCGGCGGACCCGGAGACCGGCGAGACCCATGTGTACCGGGTGTCGGCGCGGGGCGCGGAGCGGGTCTCGCGGGGCCCGGGCTGGCACGGGGCGGTGCGCTCCGGCGCGGTGACCGTGCTGGTCTCCGCCGTCCCGGACGCGCCGGGCGCGGTGGCGCGGGTGCTGCGCGACGGGGAGCAGGTGGCGGTGGTGGGCTCGCACGCGGCCGAACCGCCGCTGCGGGCCCGGCCGGTCTTCACCGAGGCGGGCGGGCGGCGGATCCCCTGCGCGGTGCTGCTGCCCTCCTGGTACGAGGAGGGGCGGGGGCCGCTGCCGGTGCTGATGGACCCGTACGGCGGCCCGCACGGGCCCCGGGTGGTGGCCGCGCACAACGCGCACCTGACCTCGCAGTGGTTCGCGGAGCAGGGCTTCGCGGTCGTCGTGGCGGACGGCCGGGGGACGCCGTGGCGCTCACCGGCGTGGGAGAAGGCGGTGCTGCGGGACTTCTCGGTGACGCTGGAGGACCAGGTCACGGCGGTGCGGGCGCTCGCGGAGCGGTTCCCGCTCGACCTGGGGCGGGTGGCGATCCGGGGCTGGTCGTTCGGCGGCTATCTGGCGGGGCTCGCGGCGCTGCGCCGGCCGGACGTCTTCCACGCGGCGGTGGTCGGGGCGCCGGTGACGGACTGGCGGCTGTACGACACCCACTACACCGAGCGGTACCTGGGCACCCCCCAGGCGGATCCGGAGGTGTACGCGGCGCAGTCGCTCCTCACCGACGACGGGCTCTCGGGGGCGGCGGAGCGGGTCCGGCCGGTGATGATCGTGCACGGCCTCGCGGACGACAACGTGGTGGTGGCGCACGCGCTGCGGCTCTCGTCGGCGCTGCTCGCGGCGGGCCGGCCGCACGAGGTGCTGCCGCTGTCGGGGGTGACGCACATGACCCCGCAGGAGCAGGTGGCGGAGAACCTGCTGCTGCTCCAGGTCGACTTCCTGAAGCGGTCGCTGGGCGGCTTCCCGGATCACCAGCCGGGCGGGCGCGGGGAGGGCGGCGGCGGGACCGTCGCGGGGGCCTGAGGGGCGGGCGCGGCGTCGGGGACGCCGCGCCCTGCGAGGAGGGCGAGGACGGCGGCCCCGGCGAGCGCCCCGTAGCCGGCGGCGGCGAGGCCGGGGACGTCCGCTTCGGGGGCCGTGACGTACCGGACGTCGAGGACGAGGTGGAGGCGGGCGAGCCGGGCGAGCTCGGCGAGACCGGCGGCGAGGAGGAAGCCGCCGGCGAGGACGCCGACGGCCCGGGTGTGCCGGGCGGCGGTGAAGGCGGAGACGGCGCCCGTCAGGTGGAGGGCGACGAGGACGGCGGCGAGCCAGCCGGGCGGCACCCCGAGGGTGGCGTCGAGGACGGACCGGCCGCCGGTGAAGCGGTCGACGGCGAGGCGGGCGTCGAGGCCGAGGGCCGTGCGGATCTCCGCGGCGAGCAGCAGGCAGGCGGCGACGGCGAGCAGCAGGCCGGCGGCGAGGGCCGGTCCGGGGCGCGGCCGGGTGGGGGTCGGCTCGTCCGGTCCGGCGGGCGGGCGGCGGCCCGCGAGGGCGGTGACGAGGAGCCCGGTGGCGAGGGCGAGTTCGGCGAGGGCGGTGACGAGGGGGCCCGTGCCGTGGTTCCAGAGGCCGGGGAGGCGCAGGGCGAGGGTGACGGCGCCGGTGGCGGCGAGCGCGGCGGCGGCGTGCCGGGAGCGGAGGGCCGCGAGGGCGGTGCCGGCGGCGGCGAGGCAGAGGACCGGGTCGAGCAGGGTGGTGGCCGACCGGGCGCGGGCGAGGGGGAAGCGGTCGCCGGCCCAGTACCGGAACAGGTCGGCGGGCGCGCCGAGGGCGGCGAGGTCGCGCAGGATCCAGACGAAGGGGACGAGGGCGAGTCCGGCGGCGAGCGCGGCCCCGGTGAGACGTGCCGGTCGTGTCACAGTCACGCGGCCGATACTCACGGTCAGGGGCGGCCGATACAAGCGGTTCCGGGGAACGGCCGGTGCGGAGGTGACGGAGTAGTGGCCGGCGGGGTCCCGGAGGACCCCGCCGGCCGACGGCACCCGCACGGCGCACGTTCCCCAGGATCCGGCGGTCGCATATCGGATCCGCTTCCCGGGGGTTGCCGGGGCGTTAAAGCGACTTCGGCCCTCCGGGCTCCTCGGGCGGCTCCCCGGGACGCCGCTCGGTCCGCTCCCCGGTCCCCTCCCCGGGACGCTCCCCGGGCGGCTCCCCGGACGGCTCCCCGGGCGGCTCCCCGGACGGCTCCCCCGTCTGCTCCCCGGCGCGCTCCTCCGCGTCCGCCGCGGCGTCGGCCCGCCTCACCGCTGCCTCGTCGGCCTCCGCCACCGCCACCGCCTCGGCCTCCGCGGCCGCCTCGGACTCCGCCTCGCGGGTCGCCTCCGCCGGGGCGGGGCCCTCCTCCAGCGGCACCGGGTGGGGCAGCGAGTCCTCCGGCGGGACGACCCGCTTCTCCTCCGCGAAGTGACAGGCGGAGTCGTGCCTGGCCGGGGAGTCGGTGAGGCGGAAGACGGCCGGGACGGCGAGCAGCGGGACCTCCAGCGCGCACCGCTCCTGCGCCTTCCAGCAGCGGGTGCGGAAGCGGCAGCCGGAGGGCACGTTGGCCGGGGAGGGCACGTCACCGGTGAGGATGATCCGCTCGCGGTGGGCGCGGGCCTCGGGGTCCGGCACGGGCACGGCGGAGAGCAGCGCCTGGGTGTAGGGGTGGGTGGGGTGGTCGTAGATCTGGGCGTCGGTGCCGATCTCCACGATCCGGCCGAGGTACATGACGCCGACACGGTCCGAGATGTGCCGCACGATCGACAGGTCGTGCGCGATGAAGACGTAGCTGAGGGAGAACTCGGACTGGAGGCGGTCGAGGAGGTTGACGACCTGCGCCTGGACGGAGACGTCGAGGGCGGAGACGGGTTCGTCGGCGACGATGATCTCGGGCTGGAGCGCGAGGCCGCGGGCGATGCCGATGCGCTGGCGCTGGCCGCCGGAGAACTGGTGCGGATAGCGGTTGATGTACTCCGGGTTGAGGCCGACGACGTCGAGCAGGTCCTGCACCTTGCGGCGCCGGTCCCCCTTGGGCGCGACCTCGGGGTGGATCTCGTACGGCTCGCCGATGATGTCGCCGACCGTCATCCGGGGGTTGAGCGAGGTGTACGGGTCCTGGAAGACCATCTGGATGTTGCGGCGGACGGCCTTGAGGGCGCGCGGGGAGAGCTTGGTGAGGTCCTCGCCCTTGTACCTGATCGAGCCGGAGGTCGGCTTCTCCAGGTTGACCAGCATCTTCGCGACGGTCGACTTGCCGCAGCCGGACTCGCCGACGATGCCGAGGGTCTCGCCGGCGGCGAGGTCGAAGTCGACGCCGTCGACCGCCTTGACCGCGCCGACCTGCTTCTTGAAGAGGATGCCCTGGGTGAGCGGGTAGTGCTTGTGCAGGTCCCGGACCTCGAGAATCGCCTCAGCCATGGAGGCACTCCTTCCAGAAGTGGCAGGCGCTCGTGCGCGGGACGGGCGACTCGGTGACCGGGTACAGCGGGGGCACGTCGGTCCGGCAGACGTCCTGGGCCATCGGGCAGCGCGGGTTGAAGGCGCAGCCGGGCGGGATGGCGAGCAGGTTGGGCGGCAGGCCCTTGATGGCGTAGAGCTCCTGGCCCTTCTGGTCCAGGCGGGGGATCGAGTCGAGGAGGCCGCGGGTGTAGGGGTGGGCGGGCGCCTTGTAGATCTCGTGGACGGGGGACTGCTCGACGATCCGGCCGGCGTACATGACGGCGATCTTGTCCGCGACGTCGGCGACGACGCCGAGGTCGTGGGTGATCAGGATCAGGCCCATGTTGTACTCGCGCTGGAGCTCCGCGAGGAGGTCCATGACCTGCGCCTGGACCGTCACGTCGAGGGCCGTGGTCGGCTCGTCGGCGATGATCAGCTCGGGCTCCAGGGCCAGCGCCATGGCGATCATGATGCGCTGGCGCATGCCGCCGGAGAACTGGTGGGGGTACTGGCCGACGCGCTCCTTGGCGGCGGGGATGCGGACCCGGTCCATCAGCTCGACCGCCTGGGCGCGGGCGTCCTTCTTGCTCATCCCCTTGTGGACGATGAACATCTCGCCCAGCTGTTCGCCGACGCTGAGGACGGGGTTGAGGGAGGACAGGGCGTCCTGGAAGATCATCGCCATCTTGGCGCCGCGGACCTTCCTGCGCTCCTCCTCCTTGAGCGTGAGCAGGTCCTGCCCCTGGAAGAGGATCTCGCCCTTGGGGATCCTGCCGGGCGGCATGTCGAGGATGCCCATGACGGCCTGGGCGGTGACGGACTTGCCGGAGCCGGACTCGCCGAGGACGGCGAGGGTCTCCCCCGCGTCCACCGAGTAGTTGACCCCGTTGACCGCCTTCGCCACCCCCTCGCGGGTGTGGAACTCCACGTGCAGGTCGCGTACTTCGAGCAGCATGGGTCCCTACCTCAGCTTCGGGTCGAGGGCGTCGCGGACGGCGTCGCCGAGCATGATGAAGGCGAGCACGGTGATCGCGAGGGCTCCGGAGGGCCAGAGCAGCATGTGCGGGGCGTTGCGGACGTACGGCGAGGCCGAGGAGATGTCGATGCCCCAGGAGACGGTGGGCGGCTTCAGGCCGACGCCGAGGAAGGAGAGCGTCGCCTCCAGGGCGATGTAGGTGCCCAGCGCGATGGTGGCGACGACGATGACCGGCGCGACGGCGTTGGGCGTGATGTGCCGGAGCAGCATCCGGGAGTTGGAGGCGCCGAGCGCGCGGGCGGCCTGCACGTAGTCGTTCTGCTTGGCGGTGATCACCGAGCCGCGGGCGATGCGGGAGATCTGCGGCCAGCCGAGCAGCACCATGAAGCCGATGACGGGCCAGACGGTGTTGTTGCTGACGACGGAGAGGAGGACGAGTCCGCCGAGGATGACGGGGATGGCGAAGAAGATGTCGGTGATGCGGGAGAGGAGGCCGTCCCAGGCGCCGCCGAAGAAGCCGGCGAGGCCGCCGAGGACGGAGCCGAGGAGCGTCACGCCGAGGGTGGCGAAGACGCCGACCTGGATGGAGGCCCTGGCGCCGTAGACGGTGCGGGTGTAGACGTCGCAGCCCTGTCCGTTGAAGCCGAAGGGGTGGCCCGGCTGGGAGCCCTCCTGCGCCTTGGAGAGGTCGCAGTCGAGGGGGTCGCCGGAGGCGATCAGGGACGGCCAGATGGCGATGACCACCAGGAAGAGGATGACCAGTCCCGAGACGATGAAGACCGGGTTGCGGCGCAGGTCGTGCCAGGCGTCGGACCAGAGGGAGCGGGGCTTCTTCTCGGGTCCCGTGCCCCGGGGGCCGCCCGGGGTCTTCTCCAGGCTCTCGCCCTCCTCCATGGCGAGGTCGGTCGCTCCCCCGGCGCCGGTCGCGGCGATGGCGCGGCCCTCTTCGAACGGCTCGGTCGGCTCAGGCATAGCGAATCCTCGGGTCAAGGACGGCGTACAGGAGGTCCACCAGGAGGTTGGCCAGCAGGAAGATCAGGACGAGGATCGTCACGAAGCCGACCACGGTCTGGGTGTTCTGCCGGACGATGCCCTGGTAGAGCTGGTATCCCACCCCGTGGATGTTGAAGATCCGTTCGGTCACGATGGCGCCGCCCATGAGCGCTCCGATGTCGGCGCCGATGAAGGTGACCACCGGGATGAGGCTGTTGCGCAGCAGGTGGCGGCTGATGACACGGTGGCGCGGGAGTCCCTTGGCGACGGCGGTGCGGACGTAGTCGGCGCGCTTGTTCTCGGCGATCGAGGTGCGGGTGAGCCGGGTGACGTAGGCGAGGGAGACCGAGGCGAGGACGAGGCCGGGGACGATCAGCTCGTCGAAGTTGGCCTCGGGCGAGACGGCCGGCTCGATCCAGCCCCACTTCACGCCGAGCAGCAGCTGGGCGAGGAGGGCGGTGACGAAGGTGGGGATGGAGAGGACGACCAGGGTCAGCAGCAGGACGGTGGTGTCGACGGGGCGGCCGCGCTTGAGGCCGGTGAGGACGCCGAGGCTGATGCCGATGACGATCTCGAAGAGGATGGCGACGATGGTGAGCCGGATGGTGACCGGGAAGGCGCTGGCCATCAGTTCGGTGACGGGCTGGCCGTTGAAGGCGGTGCCGAAGTCTCCGGTGAAGACGTTGCCCATGTAGGTCAGGTACTGCTGCCAGACCGGCTTGTCGAGGCCGAACTCCTTCCTCAGCTGGGCGGCGGTCGCCGGGTCGCAGGCGCGGTCGCCGCACAGTCCGGCGATGGGATCGCCCATCACGTTCACCATCAGGAAGATCAACAGCGTGGCGCCGAAGAAGACCGGGATCATCTGCAGCAGCCGCCGGATCACGTATCGACCCATGGGAGGCTCCGGGGGTTGGCTCCGGGAAAGAGCGGGGGAAGGCGTACGGCCCGGCGCGGGAGGTCCGCGGGCCGGGCCGTGCGGCGAGCGTGCGTGCCGGGCGGGCCGGACCCGACGGGAACGGTCAGACAGGCCCTAGGCGGTCACTTGACCGTGATCTGGTTGTAGACCGGGACGCTGAAGGGGTTCAGGGTGACGTTCTCGACCCGCTCGGAGTAGCCGGCGCTGCCGTTCTGGTACCAGAGCGGGATGGCGCCCATGTCGTCGCGGAGGACCTCCTCCGCCTGCTGGAAGAGCCCGACGGCCTTCGGGATGTCGGACTCGGCGTTGGCCTGGTCCACCAGCTTGTCGAACTCCTCGCTGCTGTACTTGCCGTCGTTGGAGGAGGCGTTGGTGTAGTACAGCGGCTGGAGGAAGTTCTGGATCAGCGGGTAGTCCATCTGCCAGCCGGCCCGGAACGGTCCGTCGAACTTCTGGGTGGTGACCTGGTTGCGGAAGTCGGCGAAGGTGCCGATGGGGTTGCCGACGCAGGCCGTGTTGTTGCCGAGCGCCCGGTTGATGGAGTTGCAGACCGCGTCCACCCACTCCTTGTGGGAGCCGGTGTCGGCGTTGTACGAGATCTTCATCGTGCCGCCGGGGATGCCGCCGCCCTCGGCGACGAGCTTCTTCGCCTCGGCGGCGTCGTACTTGCAGAAGTCGCCGCAGACGTCCTTGAAGCCGCCCTCCTCGCCGAGGACCGGGGAGGTCCAGTCGACGGCCGGGGTGCGGGTCTTCTGGAAGATCGTCTCGGTGATCTGGTTCCGGTCGATCGCCATCGACAGGCCCTGGCGGAGCTTCTCCTGGCCGGGCTTGTTCCACGCGGGGTCGTAGAACGGGAAGGAGAGGGTCTGGATGATGCCGGCCGGGGTGTTGATGTAGCGGTCGCCGAGGTCGGCGGAGACGTTCTTGAGCTGGGCGGCCGGGACGTCGTCGACGAGGTCGAGGTTGCCGGCGATCAGGTCGGTGTACGCGGTGTTGTTGTCCGTGTAGACCTTGAGGGTGATGCCGCCGTTCCGGGCCTTGTCGTCGCCGGGGTAGTCGTCCCAGCGCTTGAGCTGCATCTGGGAGCCCTTGGAGTACGAGTCGATGGTGTACGGGCCGTTGCCGACGGGCTTCGCCAGCCAGGCGTCGTGGTCGTCGAAGAAGGCCTTCGGGAGCGGGGCGTAGGCGGCGTAGCCGAGGGTGTCGGGGAAGGTCGAGAACTTCTGGGTGAGCTTGACCGTGAAGGTCTGCGGCCCGGTGACCTTGAGGCCGGACAGGGTGTCGGCGGTGGCCTCGCCCTCTTCGGGATGGACCTTGTCGTAGCCCTCGATGTAGCCGAAGAAGTAGGCGTTCTTCTGGTTGTTCTTCAGGGCGGCGCCGTAGTTCCAGGCGTCGACGAAGGACTGGGCGGTGACCTTCTCGCCGTTGGAGAAGGTCCAGCCGTCCTTGACGGTGACGGTGAAGTTGACCGAGTCCGTGGTCTCGATCTTCTCGGCGAGCATGTCCTTGGCCTCGCCGGTCTTCGGGTCGTACTCCTTGAGGCCGCGGAAGATCATCGACAGGACCTTGCCGCCCTGGACCTCGTTGGTGTTCGCCGGCTCCAGCGGGTTCTGCGGGTCTCCCCAGGAGGAGCTCACGATGCCGTCGGCCCCCCCGCCGCCGCCGCTGTCGTCACCGCCGCCGCAGGCGGTCGCCGCGAGGGCGACGGCGGTGGCCAGTGCGGCCCACTTGGCATGCGTGGCTCCGCGCATGGAGTGCCTCCCGATTGTCCTAAGCGTGACTTAGGGCCCAATATCACCCGATATTGACGGGGGTGCACTTTTACGGCACCCGAGGGAGTACGCGGGCGGACACGGGAGCGCGGAAAGGGCCCCCCGCACCCGGCGGGGGTGCGAGGGGCCCTGGTTCCTTCGGACCGTCACGGCCGGTCAGCCCGAGTGGACGACGTCCCGCTCCTCGGCGAAGTGGCACGCCGACTCGTGGGCCGCGAGGGTGTCCAGACCGCGGAAGCGCTCCGGGATCGCGAGCACCGGCTGCTCCGTGGAGCACTTCTCCTGGGCCTTCCAGCACCGGGTGCGGAAGCGGCAGCCCGACGGCGGGTTCGCCGGCGAGGGCACGTCGCCCGTGAGGATGATCCGGTCGCGGTTGGCGCGCGCCTGCGGGTCCGGCACCGGCACCGCGGAGAGCAGCGCCTGGGTGTAGGGGTGCGTCGGGTGGTCGTAGATCTCGGAGTCCGTACCGATCTCGGCGAGCTTGCCGAGGTACATGACGCCGACGCGGTCCGAGATGTGCCGGACGATCGACAGGTCGTGCGCGATGAAGATGTAGGACAGGTTGAACTCGTCCTGGAGCTTCTCCATCAGGTTGATGACCTGCGCCTGGACGGAGACGTCCAGGGCCGAGACCGGCTCGTCGCAGATGATGATCTCGGGGTTGAGCGCGAGGCCGCGGGCGATGCCGATGCGCTGGCGCTGACCGCCCGAGAACTGGTGCGGGTACCGGTTGATGTACTCCGGGTTCAGACCGACGACGTCGAGGAGCTCCTGCACCTTGCGGCGCCGGTCGCCCTTCGGGGCCACCTCGGGGTGGATGTCGAAGGTCTCGCCGATGATGTCGCCGACCGTCATGCGCGGGTTCAGCGAGGTGTACGGGTCCTGGAACACCATCTGGATGTTGCGGCGGACGGCCTTCAGCGCGCGGCCGGACAGCTTGGTGATGTCCTGGCCCTTGTAGAAGACCTCGCCCGCGGTGGCCCGCTCCAGGTTCATCAGGAGCTTGGCGACCGTGGACTTGCCGCAGCCGGACTCGCCCACGATGCCGAGGGTCTCGCCCTGGTAGAGGTCGAAGGAGACCCCGTCCACGGCCTTGACCGCGCCGACCTGCTTCTTGAAGAGGATGCCCTGCGTCAGCGGGAAGTGCTTCTGCAGGTTGCGCACCTGGAGGATCGGCTCCCCCCGCTGGACGGGAACGTCCAGCGCGGCGGCCACGGCGGCCTCGTCGTTCGTGAAGTCAGCCATGGATCGTCTCCTTCCAGAAGTGGCAGGCGCTCTTGCGGCCCGGCAGATCGGCGCCGTCCTGCTCGGTGACCGGCACCAGGGCCGGGATCTCCGTACGGCAGAGGTCGGTGGCCTTGGGGCAGCGCGGGTTGAAGGCGCAGCCCGTCGGGACCTTGAGCAGGTTCGGCGGCAGGCCCTTGATCGCGTAGAGCTCCTGGCCCTTCTGGTCCAGGCGCGGGATCGAGTCCAGCAGACCCCGGGTGTAGGGGTGCGCCGGGCGGGCGTACAGCTCGTGCACGGGCGCCTGCTCGACGATCCGGCCGGCGTACATGACGGCGATCTTGTCCGCGACGTCGGCGACGACGCCGAGGTCGTGGGTGATCAGGATCAGGCCCATGTTGTACTCGCGCTGGAGCTCCGCGAGGAGGTCCATGACCTGCGCCTGGACCGTCACGTCGAGGGCCGTGGTCGGCTCGTCGGCGATGATCAGGTCCGGCTCCAGGGCCAGCGCCATGGCGATCATGATGCGCTGGCGCATGCCGCCGGAGAACTGGTGGGGGTAGTCGCTGACCCGCGCCTTGGCGGCGGGGATCTTGACCTTGTCCATCAGCTCGATGGCCTTGCGCGTGGCGTCCTTCTTGGACAGGCCCTGGTGGACCCGGAACATCTCGCCGAGCTGGTAGCCGACGGAGAGGACCGGGTTCAGCGAGGAGAGCGCGTCCTGGAAGATCATCGCGATCTTGCGGCCGCGGATCTTCCGGCGCTCCTCGTCGGACATCTTGAGCATGTCCTCGCCGCGGAAGAGGATCTCGCCCTTGGGGATCCTGCCGGGCGGCATGTCGAGGATGCCCATGATGGCCTGGGCGGTGACGGACTTGCCGGAGCCGGACTCGCCGAGGACGGCGAGGGTCTCGCCGGCGTTCACCGAGTAGTTGACGCCGTTGACCGCCTTGGCCACACCGTCACGGGTGTGGAACTCGACGTGCAGGTCCTTGACTTCGAGCAGCGGGCCGGTGTGGCCGGCGCCCTCGCGGGGCGCCGGGACGGTCGCGGTCTTGTTCAGAGTGCTCACGTTGTACGCCCTCCTCAGCGCAGCTTGGGGTCGAGGGCGTTGCGAACGGCTTCGCCGAGCATGATGAACGCCAGGACGGTGAGGCTCAGCATGATCGACGGCCAGAGCAGGACATGCGGAGCGACGCGGATCTGGTCGACCGCGGTGGAGATGTCGACACCCCACGAGACGGTCGGGGAGGCGAGGCCCAGGCCCAGGTAGGACAGGGTCGCCTCGGCCGAGATGTAGCCGCCGAGCGCGATGGTGGCGACGACGATCAGCGGGGCCATGGCGTTGGGCAGGATGTGCCGGAAGAGGATCCGGGTGGTGCCGGCGCCGAGGGCCTTGGCCGCGTGGACGTAGTCGGCCTGCTTGACCGTGATCACGGCACCGCGCATGACGCGGGCCATCTGGGTCCAGCCGAGGAAGGCCAGGGCGCCGACGACGACCCAGACGGTGCGCTCGGTGAACGCCTGCAGGACGACCATGGCGCCGAGCAGGAAGGGAATGCCGAAGAAGATGTCGGTGATCCGGGAGAGGATCGCGTCCCAGGCGCCGCCGAAGTAGCCGGCGATCATGCCCATCAGGCCGCCGACGATGGTGACGATGGCGGTGACGCAGACGCCGACGATGATCGAGGCGCGGGTGCCGTAGATCAGTCGGGCGTAGACGGAGCGGCCCTGCTGGTCGTAGCCGAACCAGCCCTCGGAACCGATGTTGCCGAGCTCGGGCTTGCCGAGGAAGTGCTTCACGAGGTCACCCGTGGTGGGCGAGGCGCTGGTGAAGAGGCTCGGCCACGCGGAGACGAGCAGCAGGAAGGCGATGAGCACCGACGACACGAGGAAGTACGGGTTGCGGCGCAGGTCCGCCCAGGCGTCGCCCCAGAGGGAGCGGGCCTTCTCCGGCTTGTGCCTGCCCTTCGGCTCCGTCGCCGAGGGGGGTGCGACGGCGTCTTCGACGGCGGTGGCGGTCTTGGTCACGTCAGGCATACCGGATCCTCGGGTCCAGGACCGCGTACAGCAGGTCGATGAGCAGGCTGGTGACGAGGTAGACGATCACCAGGATGGTGACGAGGCCGACCAGGGTCGTTCCCTCGCGCCGGGTGATCGACTCGGCGATCAGGCCACCGACGCCCTTCACGTTGAAGATGCGCTCGGTGACGATCGCGCCGCCCATGAGGGCGCCGATGTCGGTACCGAGGAAGGTGACGACCGGGATCATCGAGTTGCGCATGAGGTGGACGCCGATGACGCGGCGCCGCGGCAGGCCCTTGGCGATCGCCGTGCGCATGTAGTCGGCGCGCAGGTTCTCCGCCATGGTGGTGCGGGTCAGCCGGGCCACGTAGGCGAGTGAGAGACCGCCGAGCACGACGGCGGGCGCGATCATCTCGGACCACAACTGGTCGTTGCTGACGTTCGGCTGGATCCATCCCAGGTTGAACGCGAACACCATCTTGATGATGTAGCCGAGCACGAAGACCGGGATCGAGATGATCAGCAGGGTGAAGATCAGGATCGAGTTGTCGGCCAGGCGGCCCGCACGGAGGCCCGCGATGATGCCGAGGCCGATACCGAAGATGAGCTCGAACGCGAAGGCCAGGGTGGCCAGCTGGAGCGTCACCGGGAACGCGTCTCCCAGCACCTCGGTCACGGGGCGATCGTTGCGGATCTGCGTCCCGAAGTCGAAGTGAAGGATGATGCCGCTCATGTAGTCCCAGTACTGCTTCCACAGCGGCTGGTCGAGCCCGAGCTTGTGCTTGATCGCCTCGATGGTCGCCGGGCTCGCGCCCTTGTCGCCGAACAGGCCGGCCACGGGGTCACCGGGCAGGCTGTAGACCATGAGGAAGATCAGCAGGGTTGTCCCGAAGAAGACCGGGATCATCTGGAGCAGTCGTCGTGCGACATAGCGCCCCATCATGCCTCCGTTGAGATAAGACGGCCGCAGCCGGACGGGCCCTCCCGCGACATGACTGCCCGTATGCGGACAGCGTGATGCCGTGGAAGGGCCCCCCAGCCACTGCGTAAGGCACCGCAACGGGACTGACGATCCGTCAGTCCCGTTGACGGCATGCGGACTACGCTCGGGTGATTACTTCTGCTTGACCTCGACGCCGGTCAGGATCGGGTCGCCGTCCTGGCCGTAGGCGACGCCGGAGACGTTCTCCGAGAAGCCCGCGTTGACCTTGTAGTACCAGAGCGGGATGGACGGCATGTAGTTGACCAGGTCCTTCTCGATCGCCTGGTACTCCTTGACGGACTCCTCGAGCGTCTTCGCGGAGTCGGCCTTGGCGATCTTGGCGTCCAGCTCCTTGTTGGAGAAGTCGCCCTGGTTGCCGCCCGCACCCGTGCGGAACAGGTCCGAGATGAAGTTGGCGTTCACCGGGTAGTCGAGCACCCAGCCGGAGCGGTACAGGGACTTGACCTGCTTCTCCTTGCGGGCCGTCAGGTCCGCCTGGAAGTCCGGCTTGCCGTCGCCGACGCACTTGACGGAGGTGGCCTGGGTGATGGAGTTGCAGACCGCCTCCACCCACTCCTTGTGGCCGCCGTCGGCGTTGTACTGGATGGAGATCTGGTTGTTCGGGACGCCACCACCGGCGGTGATGAGCTCCTTGGCCTTGGCCGGGTCGTACTTGGTGATCTCGACCGCGTCCGGCTGGTAGCCGAGGACGCCCTTGGCGACCCAGCCGGTGGCGGGCTCACGGGTGCCGTTGAGGACCGTCTTGGTGATGGTCGCGCGGTCGATCGCCATGGACAGACCCTGGATGACGCGCGGGTCGACCTGCTTCGGCTTCTTCCACTGGTCGGCGTAGAAGGCGACGGCGATGGTCTGGATCGCGGAGTACGCCTGGTCCACGGCGCGGTCGCCGAGGTCCGTGCGGTACAGCGGGAGGTCCTTCGGGGCGATCTGACGCAGGACGTCGACGTTGCCCGACTTCAGGTCCTCGTACGCGGCCTCGAGGGTGGTGTAGTTCTTGAACGTCACACCACCGTTCTTCGCCTTGTTCGGGCCCTTGTAGTCGTCGTAGCGGACGATCTCGATCTGCTTCTTGTGGTCCCAGTTCTTGAACTTGTAGGGACCGTTGCCGACCGGCTTCTGGCCGCCGGCCTCGGGGTCCTTGAAGAAGGACTCCGGGAGCGGGGCGAAGACGATGTAGGCGAGCTTGTGGGCGAAGTACGGAACCGGCTTCGCGAGCTCGATCGTGAGGGTGCTCTCGTCCACGACCTTCAGGCCGTCGAGGGTCTTGGAGGTCGGCTTGGCGCCCTCCTCCTCCGGGTGGACCTTCTCGAAGCCCTTGATGTCGGCGAACCAGGAGGCGAGGCCCTGGGCGTTCTCGACGTTGGCGTTCCAGTTCCACGCGTCCACGTAGGACTTGGCGGTGACCGGGGTGCCGTCGTGGAAGGTCCAGCCCTTCTTGAGCTTGACGGTCCACGTCTTCGAGTCGGTGGTGGTGACCGACTCGGCGTTGATCATCTCGAGCGAGCCGTCGGCCTTGTAGTCGACCAGGGTCGAGAACAGGCCGGCCATGACGGCGGAGCCGTTGGACTCCATCGTGTCACCGGTGAGCAGGGGCTTCTCCGGCTCGCCCAGCTCGACGGAGAAGATGCCGTTCGGGTCGACCTTGCCACCGGCGCTGTCGCCCTTGTCGCCGTTGCCCCCGCCACAGGCGGTAGCAGCCAGGGCGACGATGATCGCGCCCGTTACCCACTTGGCGCTCTTGGCACCGCGCATGGGTTTCCTCCTCATGAGTCCACTTGTCATCAAGAAGGGCACTTCGAGACCTGCCGACACCCCTGACGGCGTTGATCCCCCGGTACCCCGAGTGTGCTCGTGAGTCGGCACTCCCCACAGTGCGTGACCCATTGACCCGAGCTCAATGGAGCCAACTATTAAGTACGTCCGACCCGTAAACCACACTTAAGTGGTCTCGTTTTGACAACATCACCAAGGCCCCGGATACCGAAATCCGGACAAACTGAGCACAGACAGACACCCCCGAAACGGACCGTTAACACACGTACCGGTGAGCGATGACCGGAATCCGGACGGTCGGCCCGGGCAATGGGTTTGACGAAAAGGGCCTGGCCACTCGCACATTGTGCGAGTGGCCAGGCCCTCGGTGTGAGATGCGGCTCAGCCGTTCTGGACGGCCTGCGGCCGTCGCCGGCGGACGCCCGCCGCCCCTCGGCGGACGCCGGCCGTCACCGGCCGGACGTCAGGCGTTCCGGGCGCGTCAGGCGTTCTTGGCGCGCGAGGCGGAGCGGCTGCGCTCCTTCTGGTCCAGGACGACCTTGCGGATGCGGACGGCCTCCGGGGTCACCTCGACGCACTCGTCGTCGCGGCAGAACTCCAGGGACTGCTCCAGGGAGAGCTTGCGCGGCGGGACGATCGCCTCGAACGAGTCGGCCGACGAGGACCGCATGTTCGTCAGCTTCTTCTCCTTGGTGATGTTCACGTCCATGTCGTCGGAGCGCGAGTTCTCGCCGACGATCATGCCCTCGTACACCTCGGTGCCGGGGTCGGTGAACAGGACGCCGCGCTCCTGGAGGTTGGTCATCGCGAAGGCGGTGACCGCACCGGCGCGGTCGGCGACCAGAGAGCCGTTGTTACGGGTCTGGAGCTGGCCGAACCACGGCTCGTGGCCCTCGTGGATGGAGTGGGCGATGCCGGTGCCGCGGGTGTTGGTGAGGAACTCCGTACGGAAGCCGATCAGACCGCGGGACGGGACGACGAACTCCATGCGGACCCAGCCGGAGCCGTGGTTCGACATGTTGTCCATGCGGCCCTTGCGGACGCCCATGAGCTGGGTGACGGCGCCCATGTGCTCCTCGGGCACGTCGACCGTGAGGCGCTCGACGGGCTCGTGGACCTTGCCGTCGACCTCCTTGGTGACGACCTGGGGCTTGCCGATGGTGAGCTCGAAGCCCTCGCGGCGCATCTGCTCGACCAGGATGGCGAGCGCGAGCTCACCGCGGCCCTGGACCTCCCAGGCGTCCGGACGCTCGGTCTCCAGGACGCGGAGCGAGACGTTGCCGACGAGCTCGCGGTCGAGGCGGTCCTTCACCTGGCGGGCGGTGACCTTGCGGTCCTTGACCGCGGACTTGGCCTCCGCGCCCTTGCCGGTGCCGCCACGGCCGACGAGCGGCGAGGTGTTGGTGCCGATGGTCATGGAGATGGCCGGCTGGTCGACCGTGATCAGCGGGAGCGCGATCGGGTTCTCCGGGTCGGCCAGGGTTTCGCCGATCATGATGTCGGGGATGCCGGCGACGGCGCAGATGTCACCGGGGCCGGCGACCTCGGCGGGCTTGCGGGTGAGCGCCTCGGTCATCATCAGCTCGGTGATGCGGACGTTGGAGATCGTGCCGTCCCGCTTGATCCACGCGACCGTCTGGCCCTTGCGCAGCTCGCCCTGCTCGACGCGGAGCAGCGCGATGCGGCCGAGGAAGTTGTCGGCGTCCAGGTTGGTGACGTGGGCCTGGAGGGGGGCCTCCTCGTCGTACACCGGGGCCGGGACGTGCTCCAGGATCGTGGAGAAGAACGGCTCCAGGTTCTCCGAGTCCTGCGGGACCGTGCCGTCCTCCGGCTTGGTCAGCGAGGCGATGCCGTCGCGGCCGCAGGCGTAGACGATCGGGAACTCGATCTGGTCCTCGTCGGCGTCCAGGTCGAGGAAGAGGTCGTAGGTCTCGTTGACGACCTCGTCGATCCGGGAGTCCGGGCGGTCCGTCTTGTTGATGCAGAGGATGACCGGCTTGCGCTGCTGGAGGGCCTTGCGGAGCACGAAGCGGGTCTGCGGGAGCGGACCCTCGGAGGCGTCCACCAGGAGGACGACCGCGTCGACCATCGACAGACCGCGCTCGACCTCGCCACCGAAGTCGGCGTGGCCGGGGGTGTCGATGATGTTGATCGTGATCGGGGCCCCGCCGTCCTTGGGGTGGTACTTCACCGCCGTGTTCTTGGCGAGGATCGTGATGCCCTTCTCACGTTCCAGGTCGTTCGAGTCCATCATGCGGTCGTCGAGCTGCTGGTGGGCGGCGAAGGCACCGGCCTGCTTGAGCATGGCGTCGACGATGGTCGTCTTGCCGTGGTCGACGTGGGCGACGATGGCGACGTTACGGATGTCGTGGCGCGTGGGCATGGGTGGCTTGCGCTTCTCTCGGATCGTGGGAATCGGCGTCAGTTCCTCTTACGCCCGCCGGGCGGACGCGCCACGGCTATGTCCTATGGTACGGGGCTGCCGTGCAAGGGGCTTCCCCGGATCGATCCGAGAGGGTCTACTGGGACGTTTCAGGGTGGGTCTCAGGGTGTGGGGAAGGTCATGCGGGCCGGGTCAAGGGGCCGACGCGATCCTGCCCGCCGGGATCACCGGCGGGCAAGGAACTTGAGCTGCTTCTGAGGTTGTGACCTGTGATTTCAGCGGTTCGACGGGCTACCCTTGGTCGTTTCGCTCTTCTTGAAACCGATGTCCTGGTACTGGGGGGCGGCGAAGCCCCAGGCCCCGGCGTTCACCACGTCCTGGCGGGCCGCCACCAGCTGGGGGCGCTGGTACAGGGGGATGGATCCGGCCGCGGCCCAGATGCGGGCGTCGGCCTGGCGGATCAGCTCGCCCGCCTCCTCCTCGTCGAGGGTGCCGGCCGCCTGGTCGAAGAGCTGGTCGATGCGGTCCGTGCCCACCCGTGAGTAGTTCTGCTCGACCAGCAGGGAGCCGTCCGAGGCGGGCTCGGGCTTGGCGAAGATCGGCCGGGCGTCGGTCGCCGGGAAGGCGGAGGCCGGCCAGGAGTAGAGGGCCAGGTCGTAGTCGCCGGAGGCGATGTGGTCCTTGAAGAAGCTCTCGTCGGAGACCTTGGTGACCTCGGTGCGGATCCCGACCGCGTCGAGCATCCGCACGATCCGGTCGCCGACCGCCCGCAGCGTCTCCGAGCCGGGCCCGGAGGGCAGGACGAAGCGGAGGCTGAGGGCCTTGCCGTCCTTGCCGAGGGCCTCGGAGACGGCGGGTGCGACGGCCGGGGCGGCGCTGCCCAGGGGGGCGTAGGCGCCGGCGACGCCCTTGTCCGGCTTGGCGTTGCCGGGCCGGGCGGCGGCGCGGGCGCCGGTGTCGAGGGCCTCGGCGCGGGCCAGGAGGGCGGCGCTCTCCCGGGCGGCGGCGGGGGCCGGGGCCAGCACCCGGGTGCCGCTCTCGGGTCCGCCGGGGCCGATCCGGGCGGCGGCGGGGGCCTCGCCGGGCTTGTCGTCGCCGACGATGTAGAGGCCTTCGTCGGAGGCGGTGTCGGCCTTCTTCGCCGCGTCCTCCTTCTTCGCCGCGTCCCCGGCCTTGCCGGAGGCCTTCTCTGCGTTCTCCCCGGGCTTCTCGGCCTTCTCGCCGGTCTTCCCGGCCCCGGAGCCCGCCTTCTCGGCCTCGGAGCCCGCCTTGGTGCCGGCCGGCTTCTGCCGGGCGCCGCCGGGGACCCAGCCGGCGTCGGCGAGGAGGGCCCGGGCCTCCTTGGTGTCCTGGCCGCCGAGGGCGTCGCTGCTGTCGGCGTAGGCGGCCTGGCCGGCGAGCGCGAGGTGGCTGCCGGGCGGGTGGGCCGGGAGGCCGAGCGGCTTGAGCACGGATTCGGCCAGTTCCCTGCGGTCGATGGCGCGGGCGACCGCGCGCCGGACCCGCTCGTCGGCGAGCGGTCCGGACTCGCCGTTGAGGGAGAGCTGGGTGTAGGCGGGCTCCAGGGACTTGCGGACGACATAGCCGGCGAGGGTGGTCTGGGCCTGGGCGTAGCGGGCCACGGCGGCCTTGTTCTCGGCGCGGGCGGCGCGGACCTCCTCGGCGAGCTTCCCGTCCTCGCCGTGGGCGAGCGCCCAGGAGCCGAGGGCCTTGCCGGGGGTGATCCCGGCGCCGGGGCCGTGCAGCCGGGCGGCCTCGGCGCCGCTGCGGCCGGCCCGGGCGTCCTTGAGGGCGAGCGCGATCCGCTCGGCGGTGGAGCGGTCGACCTCGGCCAGGTCGAGCTTGCCGGCGGCCAGGGCGGCCTCGCGGTCGGCGCGGGGGACGGCCCGCAGGACGAGGCTGTCGAGCTTGGCGGGCTTCCCCCACCAGCGGGGGTTGCGGGTGAGGGTGAGATCGCCGCCCTTCGCGTCCACCTTGCCCAGCAGGAACGGTCCTGCGGTGACCTTGAGGGTGGTGCGCGCCCCGTCGTTGAAGGAGTTCGGGGAGCCCATCACCTGCTTCGGGTAGAGGGGGGTGAAGAGGGAGCGCCAGTCGGCGTAGGGCTTGGCGAAGGTGACCCGCACCTCCAGGTCGTTCTTGCCCTTCTCGATCTTCTCGATCCGCTCGTAGCCGGCGTTCCTGGCCGTCCAGTAGGCGGTGTCGCGGCCGCTGAGGGCCCGCCACTGGGCGACGAAGTCGGCGGCGCCGATCTCGCGCCCGTCGCTCCACACGGCCTGCTGGTTGAGCTTGTAGAGGACGACCTGGCGGGGCTCGGTCGCGACGACCTCGGCGGTCTCCAGGTAGTCGGGGTTGAGGCGCGGCCGGCCGCGCTCGTCCAGGGTGTACAGGGCGGGCAGGACGGCGCCCGCGACGCGGCCGGTGGCGGCGTCCGCGTCGGCCTGGAAGGTGTTGAGGGTGGACGGCAGGGCGTCCACCGCCCAGCGCAGCGTGCCGCCGTCGTCGACCATGCCGCGCGCGGTGGGCGCGTTGTCCTGGGCGGCGGCCGGACCGGCGGCGGCGTCCTCGTCGGAGCTGCATCCGGCGAGGACGGTGACGGCGAGGACCACGCTGGTGAGGGTGGCGACGGAGCGGAGTGTCCGGGAGCGGGGGCTCCCGGACGGACCGGCCCATGTCCTCCCCCGGGGGGCGCCGACCTGGGACATGACTTTTACCCCTTCATCCGGTTTCGTGCCATTTGGAGATGATCAGATTTCTCTGACTCGTCCCACTGAACGGCACCCTCCGGACGCGGCCCCGCCGACACGGCGGCGGCCCCGGCAAACCCCACTCGTGCGGCCCAAGGGCCGCCGCGGCGGGGCTCAGGCGGCCCCCGCGCTCCAGCGGCCGAGGACCGGCTCGGCCAGGGTGCGGGCGGGCCGGCACAGGGTCTGCCCGTACCGGCCGAAGAGCTCGTCGCGCGAGGTGAAGCGGCCCAGATCGGTACGGAGGTGGGCGGAGAGGTCGCAGGCGCCGGAGGTGCCGTCGCAGGCCGCCGGGGCGTCCCAGTCGACGCCGGTGCGGGCCACCGCCTCGAAGAGCGTCTCCGCCCCGGTGTTGGCGAAGCCGCCCTCCCGCGAGGGGCCCGCGTGGTCGAAGAGGCCGGCGATCGGGACCCAGCCGCCGTCGAGGCGGAACTCCGGCCAGGCGAGCAGCACTTCGGCCGGGACGAAGGGCCGCAGGCGCGGGAAGCGGGGGTACCAGAAGGACCCGTCGACGAGCAGCCCCCGCACGCGCGTGGGGATGCCGAGGGACCGGGCCACGGCCTCCAGGACCGCCATCCGCTGACTGCACGAACCGCGGCCGAGCCGCAGGGTGCGGGAGGCCCGGCGGCGGTCCTCCACCGAGTAGACGGGCCGCACCCCGGCGACGATCAGCCGGTGCGCCGCCCGCAGCCGGTCCCGGTCGGTCCGCCCGCCCCTCGCGGCGCGCGCGGCGAGGGCGGCGACGAGCGGGTGCCCGTGGTCGAGGATCGCGGTCGCCCGGGTCGACCCGGGCGTCGGGTCGGCGGCGGGCTCCGGTACGCCGGCGGGTGCGGTCCCGCGGCTCCGTACGGGCATCAACAGGCGACTGGTCACGACGGCGCTCCCCCCGGGACGTGCCCACGACGCCCCCGCCCCATCCTCCTCCCCCCGCGGCCGGGGCCCCCACCGACCCCTGCGGGCGGGCCCCCGCCGTCCCTGCGGGCGGGCGCCCGCCACCGCTGTGGGCAGGCCCCGCCGTACCTGTGGGCGGGCGTCCCGCAGGGCGATGGGGGTCCCCCCCACGCCCCGGCGGGACGCGTGTCCGCAACGGAGCGGCGGGCGCGGCACGCGCGGCCGCGGCGAAACGGCGGGCGCGGAGGCGCGGCGCGGTGGGTGCGGTCAGGGGTGGGGGAGCCAGCCGGTGCGGTAGGCGGTCCAGTCGGCCGGCTCCTCCGCGAAGTCCACGTACAGCGCCACGCCGAACCGCTCGCGGCCCGGATCGGTGCGGCCGAGGCCGAGGCGGACGCCCCGGACGCCGGCGGCGACGGTCTCGGCGTCCTCGTGGTGGCCCAGGTCGTCCTCGTGGAAGAAGGGCAGCCCCATGAGCAGGTCGGTGGAGACCGGGGTCGCCTCCAGGGCGAGCGCGGTCTGCTGGGCGACGTAGCCGCCGTACAGGGACTCCAGCGGCATCCAGGTGTCGTACGACATCACCGCGATCTGGTCGACCCGCCGGGCGACCTCGCCGAAGTACTCCTGCGACCACCACTTGCCGTTGTCCCCGAAGAGGCCGAGCGCCGAGTGGGCGCCCGGCACCGGGTCGATCTGGTGGGCGGCGACGGAGAGCACCGCCTCGCGGGCCTTCGTCGTGCGCCGCAGGTCGTCGAGGAGCGTCAGGTAGTCGGCGTCGCCGGACTGGAGCGGCTCCAGGTCGAAGTGGACGCCGTCGAATCCCGCGCCGAGGACCTGGCGGGCGGAGGCGACGACGGCCGTGCGGGAGGCGGCGTCGGAGAGCCACAGCCCGTTCGGTCCCTCGTCGGCGAGGACGTCGCCGAGCCACGCCTGGACGCGCACGCCGGGCAGGACCCGGTGGACGCCGTCGGTCAGCCACCGTGCGCGGGGGTGCCGGTCCGCGGGCAGGGTGCCGTCGTGTTCGAGCGGGCCGGCGTGCACGTACAGGTCCCTGATCCCGGTGCCCTTCAGGCGCTCGGCGAGGGCCTGGAGGTCGGCGTCCTTCTTCCTGCCGTCCACCCACGCGTGCCCGATCCAGTACGCGTCCTTCCCCCGGGTGCGGGCGTCGTCGCGGAGGTCGCCCGCGTAGCTGACGCGCAGGGCGAGCGCGCCGAAGAGCGGCGGCACGACGAGGAGCAGCACCAGCCCCAGCACCCACCAGCGCCCCTTGCGCCACACCCGTTTCAGCCGACCGTCCATCCGAACCCCCGAGAGCCGCGGGCCTCCGCCCGCCGGAGCCCCCTGTGGAGATGTGCACCGACGGGGACATCCGGACCGGCGCGGTCGGTTTCCGGTGGGCGTCCGTCCGGTCGCGGGCCCGCATCACCGTACATAACCTCCCTTTTGTGACCCGAACAGCCACCCGAGCCCTGCTCGCGGTGCTGGTGGCGGCGTGGTGGCTCGTCGCGCCCGCCGCGGCCGGCGCCCGCGCCGACGACCCCGTGGTCCTCCCCGCCGAGGGGCAGATCCTCGACCGGGTGGGCGCGCTGGGCGACCGGCGCCCCGAGGTGGCCGAGGCCCTCGACCGGCTCTACGACGAGCGCCGGATGCAGCTCTTCGTGGTCTACGTACGGGACTTCTCCGGCCGCTCCGGGCAGGACTGGGCCGACGCGACCGCCGAGCGCAACGGCCTCGGCCTCGACGACGTGCTGCTCGCCGTCGCCACCCGCGACCGGCAGTACGGCTACACCGCCGACCCCGGCTCCCGGCTGACCCAGGCCCAGCTCGACGACGTGGCCCGGACCGCGATCGAGCCGGCGCTCAGGGTGAACGACTGGGCGGGCGCGGCGATCGGCGCGGCGGACGGCTACGCCGCCGTCCTCGCCGGCCTCCCCGTCCCCGTCCCCCCGCTCACCCCCGGACCGGCCGACCCGGGCGGCTCCGGCTCCTCCGGGGCCGATCTGATCCTCCCGGTGGCGCTCGTCGGCGGCGCCGGGGCGGTGGCGGCGTACGCGTACGCCCGCCGGCGCCGGCGGGCCGCGACCCGCACCACCCCCGGCGGCGGGGGCCGGGGGCGGCCCGAGCGGCCCGCGCCGCCCTCCCTGGAGGAGCTGGACGGCGAGGCCCGGCGGGCGCTGGTCGCCACCGACGACGCCGTCCGCACCAGCCAGGAGGAACTGGGCTTCGCCACCGCCCAGTTCGGCGAGGAGGCGACCCGCCCCTTCGAGGAGGCGGTGGCCTTCGCCGAGGAGCAGCTGACCGCCTCCTTCCGGCTGCGGCAGAAGCTCGACGACGCCTTCCCCGAGGACGACGCCACCCGGCGCTCGATGCTCGGCGAGATCCTGCGGCGCTGTGCCGAGGCCGACGCCCGGCTCGACGCCGAGACCGAGGACTTCGACCGGCTGCGGGCCCTGGAGCGGACCGCGCCCCAGGCGCTGGCGGCGGTGGAGACCGCCTTCCGCGCGCAGACCGGCCGGGTCGGCGGCGCCGAGGCGGCGCTGGCGGCGATGCGGGAGCGGTACGCCGCGTCCGCGGCGGCGCCGGTCGCCGGCGACGTCGAGCAGGCCAAGGACCGGCTGGTCTTCGCCACCGCCCGCATCAACCGGGCGCGTCAGTCCGTCGACGACGGGGACACCGGCTCCGCGGCCGTGCACGTGCGGGCCGCCGAGGGCGCGGTCGACCAGGCGGCGCGGCTGATCGAGGCGGTGGACCGGCGGGCGCGGGAGCTGGCCGAGGCGGCCGGCCGGCTGCCGGGCGTGCTCACCGAGACCGGCGCCGACCTGGCGGAGGCCCGCGGGCTCCTCGAAGGGACCGGCCGGGAGGCCTCGACGGGCGAGCTGCGCGGCCGGATCGCCCGCGCGGAGGCGGTGGCGGCGGAGGTCCGGCGGGAGGTGGAGGCGGGCAGGTACGACCCCCTGGACGCGCTGCGGCGGGTCGAGGAGGCGGACGCGGCGCTCGACGAGGCGCTGGCCGGCGCCCGGGAGCGCGAGTCCGGCGACCGGCGCGCCCGCGACCTCCTCGACCAGGCGCTGCTGACGGCCCGCTCCGAGCTGGGGGCGGCCTCGGACTACGTCCGGACCCACCGGGGCGCGGTCGGCAGCGAGGCCAGGACCCGGCTGGCCGAGGCGCAGCGGCGCCTGGAGAAGGCGCGGGCGCTGGCGGCGGGCGACCCGCAGGCGGCGCTCGCGGAGGCGCGGCAGGCCGACGCGCTCGCCCGCCGGGCGCAGGAGCTCGCCGAACAGGACGTGCGCCGGTACGGCAACCCGAACGGCCCGGGAGGGGTGGCGGGTGCGGGAGGCGGCGGGCTGGGCGGGGCCGTGCTCGGCGGCATCGTCCTCGGCGGCCTCTTCGGCGGGGGGTCCGGCGGGGGCGGGCGCGGGGGCGGTTTCGGCGGCGGAGGCTTCGGCGGCGGACCCGGCAGCTTCGGCGGCAGCGGCACGCGCGGCCGGCGGGGCGGCGGCGGCCGTTTCTGACTTCCCCCCGCCCCCTGCCACCTGCCGCTTGATCCCCCTGTCATCCGGTCCCCCTGTCACCCGTTCACCCGTTCACCCATTCATCCGGTCACCCGTTCCCCAAGGAGCAGCGCCATGAGCAAGCAGACGATCCTCGGCCGTGTCACCCAGCTGGCGAAGGCGAACATCAACGCCCTCCTCGACCAGGCGGAGGATCCGCAGAAGATGCTGGACCAGCTGATCCGCGACTACTCGGCCAACATCACGGAGGCCGAGGAGGCGGTGGCGACGACCATCGGGAACCTGCGGCTGATGGAGCAGGACCACGCGGAGGACGTGGCGGCGGCGGCCGAGTGGGGCGGGAAGGCGCTGGCGGCCAGCCGGAAGGCGGACGAGCTGCGGGCCGGCGGGCAGCCGGCGGAGGCGGACCGCTTCGACAACCTGGCCAAGGTCGCGCTCGGCCGTCAGCTCCAGTCGGAGAAGGAGGCGCGGACGGCCGAGCCGACCATCGCCGCGCAGACCGAGGTGGTGGGCAAGCTGACCTCCGGCCTGGACCGGATGAGGGCGAAGCTGGTCGAGCTCCAGGCCAAGCGGGACGAGCTGGTCGCCCGCTCCCGGTCGGCGCAGGCGCAGAACACGATGATGGACGCGGTGAAGAACATCGACGTGCTGGACCCGACGAGCGACCTGAACCGCTTCGAGGACAAGGTGCGCCGGGAGGAGGCGCGGGCGCTGGGCAAGCAGGAGCTGGCCGCGTCCTCGCTGGACGCCCAGTTCGAGCAGCTGGACGCGCTCGGGGACGAGGCGGAGATCGCGGCCCGGCTGGCCGCGCTCAAGACGGCCTGAGGCGCCGCCCCGCCCCCGGAACGTCCACGGCCCCTAGAACATGCTCAGCAGCTGGTCCACGGTGGGCTCCGCCGCGGGGCCGCCGTCGGGCAGCGCCAGTTCGAACCAGACGGTCTTGCCGCGCGGGGTGCGGCGCGAGCCCCAGGAGGCGGAGAGCAGTCCGACCAGCTGGAGGCCTCGGCCGCCCTCGTCGGTGTCCTTGGCGCGCCGGCGGCGGGGCTGGACCAGGCCGGCGTCCCAGACCTCGCAGACGAGGGTCCGGTCGCGGAGCAGCCGGAGCCGTATCTCGCCCTCGCCGTACCGCAGGGCGTTGGTGACCAGCTCGCTGACGAGGAGTTCGACGGTGTCGACGAGGGCCTCCAGGCCCCAGGCGGTGAGCTGGGTGCGGGCGAGCTCGCGGGCCCGGCCGACGGAGCGGGGCTCGCGGGGCAGCCGCCAGTCCCCCACGGCCTCGGCGGGCAGTCCCTGGATACGGGCCATCAGGAGGGCGATGTCGTCCTCGCCGTGGCCGGTGTCGAGGGTGGTCAGGACCCGGTCGCAGACGTCCTCCAGGGGTCGGGCCCGGTCGGCGAGGGCCCGCTTGAAGGCGCTGAGTCCCTCGTCGAGGGGGTGGTCGCGGGATTCGACCAGTCCGTCGGTGTAGAGGGCGAGGAGGGAGCCCTCGGGGAGTTCGACCTCGACCTCCTCGAAGGGTTCGCCGCCGACGCCGAGCGGCATCCCGGGGGGCACGTCGAGGAGCAGGGCCTCCTCGCCCGGTTCGACGAGGACCGGCGGGAGGTGGCCGGCGTTGGCGAACGTACAGCGCCGGGTCACCGGGTCGTAGACGGCGTAGACGCAGGTGGCGAGGTAGACCTCGGCGAGTTCGGGGCCGCGGTTCTTGTGCGCCCGGGACTGCTGGGCGCCGATGGGCGCGCCGAGCCCGCGGGCGATCTCGTCGAGGTGGGAGAGGACCTCGGCGGGTTCGAGGTCGAGCTGGGCCAGGGTGCGGACGGCGGTGCGCAGTTCGCCCATGGCGACGGCGGCGCGCAGCCCGCGGCCCATGACGTCGCCGATCACGAGGGCGGTGCGGTGGCCGGGGAGTTCGATGACGTCGAACCAGTCGCCGCCGACCTCGGCGGCGTCGGTGCCGGGGAGGTAGCGGCAGGCGATGTCGAGTCCGGCGGCCTCGGGGTCGCCGGGCGGGAGGAGGCTGCGCTGGAGGATGAGGGCCCGCTCGTGCTCGCGCCGGTAGAGGCGGGCGTTGTCGATGCAGACGGCGGCGCGGGCGGCGAGTTCCACGGCGAGGGCCCGGTCGCGGTCGCCGAAGGCCTCGCTGCCCTTGGTGCGGGAGAACTGCACGAGGCCGACGACGGTGTCGTGGGCGACCATCGGGACGACCAGGGTGGAGCGGACCAGGTCGCCGTCGCCGCCGGGCACGCTCCGGACGCGGCCGGTGCGCAGCGCCCCGGCGCAGGGCGAGTTGAAGGGGTACCGGTGGACGGCGCCGACCTCGATGGGCACGGGGCCGTCGCCGTCGCCCGCCGGTCCGTGGCCCTCGTCGGTTCTCAGCGGGGTGTCGGAGACGGCGCTGGCGAAGGCGACACGGCGCAGCTCGGCGCTGCCCGCGCCGTAGCCGATGTCGTGGGAGCTGCCCCAGCGGCCGGGCGGGGCCTCGTCGCCGGTGAGGAGTCCTTGGTAGAGGTCGACGGAGGCGAGGTCGCAGAAGCCGGGGACGGCGACGTCGAGGAGCTCGCGGGCGGTGGCCTCCAGGTCGAGGGAGTTCCCTATGCGGGCTCCGGCCTCGTTGAGGAGGGCGAGGTTGCGGCGGGCGCTGGCGGCCTCGCGGGCGGCGTTCTGCCGGCGGGTGACGTCGATGCCGAGGCCGGCGACGCCGATGGGGCGGCCGGAGCCGCTGTGCACCCGGTAGAGGTTGATGGACCAGTGGCGGCGGATCCGGGCGCCGGGGGCGGCGCCGGTGATCCGGAGGTCGGTGACGGACTCCCCGGTCTCCAGGACGCGGCGCAGCGCGGTGGTCATCCGGTCGGCCTCGGGCTTGGCGAGGTAGTCGTGGACGCCCCGGCCCCGGTGGTCGTCGGCCTCCCCGCCGAAGACGGCGGCGAAGCGCTGGTTGGCGCGCTTGACGGTGAGGTCGGTGCCGAAGAGGAGGAAGCCGAAGGGCGATTGGCCGAAAATCGCCTGGGAGGCGGCGAGGTCGGTCTCGATCCGCCGCAGCGCGCGGACGTCCACGACGATGCAGAGCGCGGCCCGCTCGCCGGTCTCGGTCTCGCTCGGCATCACGTACATCTCGGCGAGGCCGTGCGGCCGGTCCCGGCCCGGGGCCCCGGGCCGTCCGGGGACACGGAAGGGGACGAGGCCGGTCCATTCGCGCCCGTCGAGGATCTCCTTGACCCTCTGACGGCCGCGATCGCGCAGCTCGGGGGGCATGAAGGCCTCGACGGGGTCCTTGCCGCGGGCCTCCTGGGCGGGCACCCCGAAGAGCTCGGCCGCCCTCCGGCTCCACTGGTCGACGCGCCCGTCGGGCCCGAGGGAGAAGGCGGCGACCCGGATGTAGTCGTAGATCGAACCGGGCGGGCTGCTCTGCCACACGACGCCGCCCGTCGTCTCGGATATCTCGCTCACGCGACCGTCCCCTCCAGCTCACCGCACCGGACCGGCCATGCCCGCAGTATTCAGCACGGCGGGCACCGGCGGCACGACGTCCACGATCACAGGGTGGTCTCGGTCGGCTCGCGACCCGCTCCGGTGATCGTCGTCCCTCTCTCTTTACTCACCAGGGAGAGCCAGCTCGAACCATACGGTTTTCCCGGCGCCGCCCTGACGGGTCCCCCAGCGGCGTGCGGTACAGGCCACGAGACCGAGCCCGCGGCCCCCTTCGTCGTCGGGTCCCGCGGGCCGCTCGGTGGGCGGATCCGGAAGCGGATCGGAAACCTCCACGAGGAGCGCGGAGTGCCGGGGCGGGTCGGTGGCGGCGCCTTCGGCCCGTACGATCCGCACCCCGATGGGTCCGGAGGCGTACCGCAGGGAGTTGGTGACCAGCTCGCTGACCAGCAGGACGGCCACGTCCCCCACCGCCGCGTCGACCTCCCAGGAGCGGAGCGTCTCGCGGACGGCGTGGCGGGCGGTACGCACGGCGTCGGCCTCCGCCGGGAAGCTCCACTCGGCGCGGGTGCCGTCGGTGTCGATCACACGCGATCACTTCCCCAACCGTGGTTCGGCCGTGGTCCGGCGGTGGTACGACCGGGAGGGAATCACCTTCTCCCAGGGGACCAATGGGGACATACCCGGAATTCGACGCGAAATATCCATCCGGGGGCGGCCACCGGCGCACGGTGGCACGAACGGCGTAGGAACGGCGCCGCACGCCGGGTTCAGGGGCGCACGCCGGGGAGTCTGCGCGCCGCCTCCGCGACCGCGGGGCGGTCCTGGTCGAGCCAGTCCACGGTGTCGAGTTCGTCGCGGGCGAGCCAGCGCAGCTCGTCGTGGTCCTCCAGCGGGCGGGGCTCCCCGGAGAGCAGCCGGGCGGTCCACACCCGCAGGACGTAGCCGGGCTTGAGGGGCCATTCGCCGGGGATCCGCTCGGCGGTCTCGGCCTCGACGCCGAGCTCCTCGCGCAGTTCGCGGACGAGGGCGTCCTCCGGGCGCTCGCCGGGCTCGACCTTCCCGCCGGGCAGCTCCCAGCGGCCGGCGAGTTCGGCGGGGGCGCTGCGGCGGGCGGCGAGGAGCCGGCCGCGGTCGAGGAGAGCGGCCGCGACGACGACCACGGCACCGGTCCCGCGATCGGGTCCGGCGCCGTGGCGAGTGGTGCTTTCGGTCATGCCCGCGAGGGTATCGGGGGCATCAGGTGGCGGGGGCGACGCGCTCGACCCGGTAGAGCCGCCGGTGGCCGCGGGAGTCGAGCGCGTCCGCGACCTTCTGGGCCTCGTCCTGGGTCGCGTACCGCCCCACCCGGTAGCGGTTGCCGTTGTCGTCCTGCCGTATCACGAGCCATGGCTGGACGGCGCCGCTGTCGGTCATCAGGCTTCTCCCTCCGCCGGGCCAGGCGTCACCAAGGATCTCCGGGAAACCGCAATCCGCATATGCCTGACCTTACGCCTGACCTTCACACAGCGGATACGGGTTTTCACCAAGAGATACGGATCGGCCGGGAACCGACGGAAGGAGGCGGGGGCGCGCACGCCGGACGCCGCCCGCGGCCGTGGGGGCCGGGGCGGCGCAGGGGATCGGGACGGCGGCAGGGGCCGGGCGCGACGGGCCGGACGGAGGGACCGGCGGGCGGCGCTAGGGCCTGTCCGGCCATGGGCGTCGGATCAGGCCGGGTCGTTCGGTGCGTGCGATCGGCGTGCGGCCGGGGCGCCCTCGGTCGGGGTCTCCCCCGCTCGAGCGAAGCCGAGAGCTCGGGGAAGGAGCTACTCGGGCGTTTCGGCCGTGCGGCATGGGGGCACCTCCCGTGCCCGAAGGGCTACGGGGGAGTGCGTGCCGGGCGGGCCGGACCCGACGGGAAGGGTCAGACAGGCCCTAGCGGACCGGGAGGTGGTACGAGAGGCGGTAGCGGTCCGCGGGGACGACGACGTCGGCCGTCTCCACGGCGAGGCCCGAGGCGTAGAAGGTGCGCTCGACGACCATGACCACGTGTCCGGGCACGCCGCCGAGGACGAGCAGCTCCTCGGCGAGGCCGGGGCGGGCGCCGACCTCCTCCACCACGTTGTCCACGACGACGTCGATCGCGGCCATCCGCTCGACCACGCCGCAGCCGCCGAGCGGACCCTCCTCGGGGAGCATGACCGGGGTGCGGCCGGTGACGGCGAGCGGCTCCCAGGAGGTGGCGATCATCATGGCCTCGCCGCCGTCCCGGTAGACGTACCGCGTGCGCATCACGCGGTCCTCCGGCTCGATGCCCAGCCGGGCCGCCACCTCGGGGCCCGCCGCCTCCTGCTCGCTGTGCGCGTCCCAGGTGCCGCGGGCGCCCTCGGCGGCCTGCTCCTGCCGGAAGGGGGTGGCGCCGGAGACCGGGCGGTAGCCGGAGCGGGCGACACGACGGGGCACCGGGCGGGCCCGCACGTAGGTCCCCGAGCCGGAGCGGCCCTCGACGAGCCCCTCGGCCATGAGCACCTTGCGGGCCTCCAGCGCGACGGTGTCCGACACCCCGTACTCCTCGCGGATGCGTGCCTGCGAGGGAAGGCGGGTATGCGGCGGGAGCGAGCCGTTCGCGATCCTCTCCCGCAGATCGCTCGCCACGCGCAGATAGGCGGGCTGCTCACCGAACGTCACTGGACACTCCCCTCAGGTTGACGGACAGCTACAGCCTGGCAACCGAATGTGGCCATCCGCAAGCATGGGCCAGAGTTTCACCCGAAGTGATGAAGATGCGGCGCGGCGGATTCCGTGCCGCACGACCCCTTGACCCGCATTGGTCTGGACCAATACTTTCCTGCTGCGCGGCCGTCACACCGGCGCCGGCGCACCCCTTCGGCACTCTCCCCGCACCCCTTCGCACGCTCCATCCCGCCTCGCACAGGAACGAGCCCATGCGTCCCAGAGTCCTGACCAAGCTGACCCTCGGCACGGCGGCCGCCGCCCTCGGCCTCCTGGCCACCCTGGCCCCCGCCGCCGACGCCCACCCGCGCCCCACCCCCCGTCCGCCCGCCGCCGAGCACGCCCTCAAGCGGATCGGCTACTTCACCCAATGGGGCATCTACGGGCGGAACTTCCAGGTCAAGGACCTGGACACGAGCGGCTCCGCGGCCAAGCTCAGCCACATCAACTACGCCTTCGGCATCGTCGACAAGGCCGGCAAGTGCGTCATCGGCCCCGTGCCCGGCTCCGACCCCTGGGCGGACTACGTGCGCCCGGTCGACGCGGCCACCTCCGTGGACGGCGTCGCCGACACCGCCGAGCAGCCCCTCGCCGGCAACTTCAACCAGCTGCGCGAGCTGAAGGCGAAGCACCCGAACCTCAAGGTCATGATCTCGCTGGGCGGCTGGAGCGGATCGGCGTACTTCTCCGACGCCGTGCGCACCCCGGCCTCCCGCAAGGCGCTGGTCTCCTCCTGCATCGACCTCTACGTCAAGGGGAACCTGCCCCAGGACGGTGCCCGGGGCGGCGCCGGAGCGGCGGCCGGCCTCTTCGACGGCATCGACCTGGACTGGGAGTGGCCCGGCTCCGAGGGCAACCCCGGCAACGTCATCCGCCCCGAGGACAAGGTCAACTTCACCGCGCTGGTGCGGGAGTTCCGCACCCAGCTGGACGCCTACGGGCGCTCGCTGCCGAAGCGGAAGCACTACGAGCTCAGCGCGTACGTGCCCACCGCCCCCGCCAAGATCGACGCGGGCTTCGAGGTCGCCAAGATCATGCGGGACTTCGACTTCGTGAACCTCCAGGGCTACGACTTCCACGTCTCCGGCGAGGCGACCGCCAACCAGCAGTCCGCCCTCTTCGCCAAGAACGACTGGAGCGTCGAGGGGACCGTCGCGTCCTGGCTGCGGCGCGGCGCCCCGGCGCACAAGCTCGTGGTGGGCATGCCGTTCTACGGCCAGGGCTGGACCGGCGTGACCGGCGGCGGCGACGGCCTCGGCCAGCCCGCCGCGGGCCCCGCACCGGCGACCTGGGCCCCCGGCTCCGAGGACTACAAGAACCTCAAGAAGCTGGCGGACTCGGGGACGTACAAGCTCTACCGGGGCCACCGGAACGGGCACGCCTGGCTCTTCGACGGCACCACGCTGTGGACCTACGACGACCCGTCCGTGCTGCGCACCAAGGCGAACTGGGTCCGCACCCACGGCCTCGCCGGCGCGATGGTCTGGTCGCTGGACGGCGACACCGCCGACGGCGAGCTGATCGGCGCCATCGACCGCGGCCTCACCCGCCGCTGAACCGCCCCGCTCCCCCGGGGCCGCCCCGCCGGCGGCACCCGCGGGGCCGCGGACCGGACCGCCGGACCCGGCGGATCCGGGGCACGGACGGCGACTGGTCACGGGCCGCCGTCCCCCACCCGGAGCCGCCCCCCGGCGCCCGGGCCGGTCCGCACACGACGGGGCCGGGTCTCTCGCGCGGAGGCCCGGCCCCGTCCGCGCACGCCGGCGGGCACCCGGCGGATCAGGCGGAGCCGTGCTCGCCCGGGGCCTCCGGGGGCGTGTCCGTGAGCCCCAGGGCCTTGCGGACGGCGGCGCCGTCGTCCGCCGGCATCAGCTCCCAGGCCTGGTCGTACTCCTCCCAGAACGCGTCCGCGTCCTTCGCCAGCGCCAGCTTCGCCCACCGCTTCGAGGCCGCGTCCAGGCTCGCCAGGTACTCCTTCACGGGGGCCTGCGCGGGCCGCTCCCAGACCCGGCCCCGCATCCCGGAGCGGGCCGTGTCGATCGCCGAGCGCACGTCGGCGGCCCAGGCGCGGTTGGACTGGAGCTCCTCCTCCGGGTCCTCCTCCGGCTCCGCGTAGAGGGCGTCCTCGATGGGGTTCGCCCCCGTGAGGAAGGCGAGCTGGTCGGGGGTGAGGGTGGTGCGGTCGGAGCGCAGCGAGCCCTTCGTCCGCTCCTCGCCGCCGAGACCGCACGCGACACGGCGCTCCCCCTCGCGCCAGGACTGCCGGTCCGGGTAGTAGTAGAGGCTCAGGGTCCCGGTGCCCAGCGCCCAGGTGTCCAGCGCGTAGTCGGCGCCCAGGGCCTCGCAGCGCGCCTCGCCGAGCCGCTCCAGCTCGTCGTCGCCGGGCCAGCGGTCGAAGCCGGTGACCTCGAAGCGGCCGGTGATCTCGCCGTCGTGGGGCCGCGCGCAGTCGACGGTTTCGACGCCGAGGGTGTAGCCGCCCTCCTCCGCGTCGTCGAGGAAGCACTGGCCCGTGCGCAGCTCCATCGGCGAACGGGAGGCGGCGGCCTCCCTCACTCCCTCGCCGAATCCCCGCACGGCGTCCTGTATCTGCCCGGTGGCCAGGCCGAGGACGACGAGCAGGGTGCTCACCGTGGAGAGCGCGATGCCCGCGATCGCGAGCCCCTTGCCGCTCTGCCCGCCCTTCCGGATCCGGCGCAGCGCGAAGATCCCGAGGACGAGTCCGAGGGGCGGCAGGCAGCAGACGATCCCGCTGACGAGGGACCCGACCGCGAGACCGCTGGTGGCCGGCGCCGGCGGCCTGCCGTACGGCCCGTAGGGGCCCGCGTACGGCATGCCCGGCGAGGTGTACGGACCCGGCGCGGCGTACGGCCCCGCGCCCGGGTGCGCGGCGGGGCCGGGCACGGGCGCCGGGGGTCCGCCGGGCGCGGCGGGCACCACCGGCACCACCGGCTCGGACGGCTGGGACGGCTGGGACGGCTCCACGAGTACGGTGCTCCTGTGGGGGCGGGACGAACGGACGGTCGGGCGCGCGCATCGTACGCGGTCCGCCGGAGGGGCGACGATGAGGGGCCCTCGGCCGCACGGGAGCGCGGGCACGCCGGAGGGGCGGCCACCGGTGGGTGGCCGCCCCTCGGGCGTTCGGGCGGGCGTTCGGGGTCCCGCGGCCGGGTCGGGGACCCGGCCGCGGGGACGGGGGGCCTCCGTCAGAACTGGAGGGCCCAGGAGTCGATCTTGCCGGTGTCGGCGTTGGCGTTGTCCGTCACGCGGAGCTTCCAGGTGCCGTTGGCGACCTCGGAGGAGGCGTTGACGGTGTAGGTGGTGTTGATGTTGTCCGCGCTGCCGCCGGTGCCGAAGGCCTTCAGGGTGTAGGCCGTGCCGTCGGGGGCGATCAGCTGGACCTGGAGGTCGCCGATGTAGGTGTGGACGATGTTCACCGGGACCTGGAGGGCCGAGGGGGCGTTGCCGGTGACGCCGCTGACGGTGACCGGGGACTCGACGGTCGCGTTGTCGGCGATGGCGTGGTCGGCGGTGTTCTCGAACTTCGGCCCGGGCGGCGGGGTGGTGCCGCCGCCGCCGACGAAGAGGAGCCTGTTCGGGGAACCGGTGCCGGGGTTGGTCACCACGTTCGGGGTGGCGGCGGTGGTGAGGGCGGTGGAGACCTGGGCCGGGGTGGCCGTCGGGTTGCCCGCGAGGTAGACCGCGGCGGCGCCGGCCACGTGCGGGGTGGCCATCGAGGTGCCGGAGATGGTGTTGGTGGCGGTGTCGTTGGTGTTCCAGGCCGACTTGATGGAGGAGCCCGGGGCGAAGATGTCCAGGACGGTGCCGTAGTTGGAGAAGCTGGAGCGGGCGTCGGTGCTGGTCGTGGAGCCGACCGTGATGGCCTCGGCGACCCGCGCCGGGGAGTAGTTGGAGGCGTTGGAGCTGTCGTTGCCCGCCGCGACCGCGTAGGTGATGCCGGCCGCGATGGAGTTGCGGACGGCCTGGTCGAGGACGGTGTCGACGCCGCCGCCGAGGCTCATGTTGGCGACGGCCGGCTTGACGGCGTTGCGCGTCACCCAGTCGATGCCGGCGACGACCTGGTCGGTGGTGCCGGAGCCGCTGTTGTCGAGGACGCGGACGCCGACGATCTTCGCCTTCTTGGCGACGCCGTGGGCCGTGCCCGCGACCGTGCCGGCGACGTGGGTGCCGTGGCCGTGGCCGTCCTGGGCGGTGTTGTCGTTGTCGATGGCGTCGTAGCCGTTGGCCGCGCGGCCGCCGAAGTCGCTGTGGCTGATCCGGACGCCGGTGTCGATGATGTAGGCGGTGACGCCCTGGCCCGCGCTGTCCGGGTAGGTGTAGCTCTGGTTCAGCGGCAGGGCCTTCTGGTCGATCCGGTCGAGGCCCCAGGACGGCGGGCTGGGCTGCGTGGCGTCGATGGTGAAGACGCGGTTCTGGACGACGGACTTCACGGCGGGGTCGGCGGCGAGCTTCTTCGCCTGCGCCTCGGACAGCTCGATCGCGTAGCCGTTCACCGCGGAGGTGTACGTCCGCTTGATCTTGGCGCCGAACTTGCCGGGGACGGCCCGGCCCTCGGCGGTCCCGGCCCGGGCGGACTCGTCGAGGGTGACGATGTAGCTGCCCGGGACGGTGCCTTCGGCGCCGGCGTTCTCGATGACGCCTTCCGCGGCCGCCGGGGCGGCGGTGGCGGGGAGGGCGGAGAGCGAGCCGAGGGCGAGCGCCGTGACGGCTATGGCCGCGGCGGTGGAGATCCGGCGACGCGATGCGCGCATCACTGCCATGTGAGGTGTCCTCCTCGTGGGGGGTGCTCCCGTGGGGGTGGAGCCCGAGTGACCGTCACTCACGACAGGAACATGACAAGAACGCACGGGGTCCGACACGGGATCCCGCGGCTTCCGGCCGCCCTGCCGTCGACCGAAAGATTGACCGATCCATAGGAATCGCACAAGGGCGCCCACACGACGGCAACATCTGTGCCACAGAGTGGACATGATTGATCGTCAGCTTTTGGGAGCGCTCCTCGCCGCGCTCACCTGCGAGGTTCCGCGCCGGCCGGGTCGCCCTCGGATCCCTTCCGGAGCAAGCGAATTCACCGCGCCGAAACGCGACGGCGGGCCCGTCCCCGATCCCCCGGGAGACGGACCCGCCGCCGCGACGACGACGCCGCGAGGCGCCGCGGCGATCAGAACTCGTCGGCGCCGTTGCGGAGTTCGGGCGTCCAGTAGCCCGTCTTCGCGACCTTCTCGTCGACGGCGATCCCGCCCGCCGGAGCCGCGACCACGACGCTGCCCTCGGCCGGGCCGTCGGCGGCGAAGAGGTTCACGTTGAACTCCTTCACCACCTTGTTGTCCTCGTGGACGCCGCCCGCGGAGATCCGCACGTTGGCGTACGCGGGGGCACCCGGGGCCAGGACCACCGGGGCGGCCGGCTTGCTCTGGGCGACGGGCGGCACGTCCTTCGCCGTCTGGATCTCGCCGAAGGCGATCAGCGGGTGGCCGAGGAGCCGGCAGGCGCGGCCGGAGGTGTTGGTGGCGGTCAGCACGACGTGCTCGGTGGGCACCTCGTCGGCCTTCGCCGCGGTGATCCTCACGTCGCCGTGGGCGCAGACCGGCGCCTTGGCGTCGGCGACCGTGCCGCCCTTCGCGGCGGCCGGGGCGGCGGACGCGGTCGCGTCCCCGGACCCGCCGGCCGTGCCCGTGGTGCCGGTGGTGCCGGTGGTGCCGGTGGTGCCGGTGGTGCCGGTGGCGCTCTCCCCGGAGCCGGTCGTGGCCGGGGCCGCCGGGGCGGAGGTCGGGCTCTGCGGCGCCGCGGACTGCGTGGTCCTCGCGCTGCCCGCGTCCTTCGCGCCCGCGTCCCCTCCCCCGCAGGCCGTCAGCGAGAGCGAGGCCGCGGCGAGGGCGGCGACGAGAAGGGCGGTCCTGGTCGAGCGGTGAGTGGTACGCATGCGGTGTTTCCCCCGTGGAGCGTGAAGCGGTCGGTCGTTGCCGAGTACAGACTCCGCCCCGGCACTGCCGTCCCGCTTGCGTATGGCTAACGCCCCGCCGCCAGCCGCGCGAGGCGCTCCGCCGCCCGCACCGAACCCTCCTTGAAACCGGCCGCCTCCGCGTCGGCGGCGGCCCGTTCCAGCTGGTGGGCGGCCTCCTCCAGCCGTCCGATGCCGGCCAGCGCCTCGCCCCGCACGATCCGCAGCTGGGCCTGGACCACCACGGCGTCGGGCGCGACGAGTTCCCCGGCGCGAAGCACGTGCGCCAGCGCCTCCTCGTACTCCCCCGCCCCCAGACAGTGCGCCGCCAGGTGCTGGAGGGTCAGCACCTGCGTGGACGGGTGCCCGGTCCGGTCGGCGAGCGCGACCGCCTCGACCATGAGCGCCCGGGCCCGGACGCACTCCCCGGTGGCGTCGAGGACGGCGGCGTGGTTGACGACGGCGATCGCCTCGCTGATCGGGTCGCCGGCCAGCGCGGCGAGCCCCGGCGCCAGCTCCAGGTGGGCCAGGGCCTCCCGGTGCCGCCCCTCCTCGTGCAGGATCCAGCCGAGCAGCGCCCGCGTCCGCGACTGCGCGTCGGGGTCGCCGGCCGCCTCGGCCGAGACCAGCCCCGCCTCCAGGAGCGGCGTCCAGCCGTCCTGGAGCCGCATCAGCATCAGCGGCCAGGCCACCAGGGCGAGCCGCCAGGCCCGGTCGTGCAGCCCCAGCGCGGCGGAGGCGGCCACCGCGCCCTCCAGGGCCGGCCGCTCGGCCGCGTACCAGTCGAGCGCGGCCGCCCGGCTCTCGAACTCCGGTATCGCGGCGGGGCGGCGCACGTCGGCGGGCAGCGCGTAGCAGGGCTGCGAGCCGGGTTCGGCGGCCGCGTCGGCGGCGAGGCCCGTGTACAGGTAGTGGTCGAGGAGCCGGCGCAGCCCCTCCGGGTCGGCCCGCGGCGCGAGCCCGCGGGCGTAGAGGCGTACGAGGTCGTGCGGGGTCCAGCGGCCGGGCACCGCCTCCGTCAGCAGGTGCGCGGCGGCGAGCCGCTCCAGGTCGGCCGTGGCCCGCGCCGGCGTGGTGCCGGTGAGCGCGGCCGCGGCGAAGTGGTCCAGGTCGGAGCCGGTGTGCAGGCCGAGCGCGCGGAAGGCGCGGGCGGCGGACTCCGGCAGCTGCTGCACGGTGAGGCGCAGGGCGGCGGAGACGCCGACGTCCTCGACGTCGAGGAGTGCCAGCCGGCCCTGCTCGTCGGCGAGCTCGCCGACCATCGCGCCGAGCGAGCGCCCCGGGCGTTCGGCGAGCCGGGCGGCCGTCACCCGCAGCGCGAGCGGCAGCCCGTCGCAGAGCCCCGCGAGCCGGGCCGCCGCGTCCGGCTCGGCGGCGACCCGCGCCTCCCCCAGTACGGTCGCGAGGAGCGCCGTCGCCGCGTCCCGCGGCAGCTGGTCGAGCGGCACCGGCCGGGCCGCGTCGGAGGCGATGAGCCCGCCGAGCCGGTCCCGGCTGGTCACCACGGTCACGCACGCCTCGCCGCCCGGCAGCAGCGGCCGGACCTGCTCCGAGGAGCGGGCGTTGTCGAGCACGACGAGCATCCGGCGGCCGGCGGTCAGACTGCGGAAGAGCGCCCCGCGCCCCACCGCGGTCTCCGGCACCCGCTGCTGCGGCACGCCCAGCGCGAGCAGGAACTCCCGCAGCACGACGCCCGCCTCGGGGGCCGGGGTGTCGCTGAAGCCGCGCAGGTCGGCGAAGAGCCGCCCGTCGGGGAAGCCGTCCCGGCGCCGGTGCGCCCAGTGCACGGCGAACGCCGTCTTGCCGACCCCGGCCGGCCCGGTCACCAGGCAGACGGGGCCCTCGCCGCCGGCGGCCGCCCGGTCGAGCACTCCGGTCTCGGCCTCCCGGCCGGTGAACCCGCGCGGGGCCCGCGGCAGCAGCTCGGGCACGGCACTCGGACCGGCCGCCGCCTCGGCGGTCTCCGGCGCGGGCTCCGGGGCCGGGGCCAGGACCGCCCCCTGGTCCCGCAGCAGTCCCGCGTACGTCTCGCTCAGCGCCCCGCCCGGGTCCACGCCCAGCTCGTCGGCGAGCAGCCGGCGGGTGCGGTGGTACCAGTCGAGGGCGTCCGAGCGGCGCCCCGCCCGGGCCAGCGCCGTCATCAGCGCGGCCGCCAGCGATTCGCGCAGCGGGTGCGCGACGGCCTCGGTCCGCAGCACGGCGGCGGCCCGCCCGTGCTCGCCCAGCTTCCCGTAGGCCTCCGCCAGCGCCTCCACCGAGGAGAGCCGCAGCTCCTCCAGCGCGGTGGCGGCCGCCTCCAGCGGCCCGCTCGGCACCGTGCCGGTGAGCGCGGGCCCCTGCCAGTAGGAGAGCGCCTCGCGCAGCATCCGCACGCTGTCGGCGGCGTGCCGCTGCACGGCCGCGAGGCCCACCAGCTCCTCGAACCGGTGCGCGTCGACCAGCGACTCGGGCATCCGCAGCAGATACGCGGACCCCTGTGTGGTGAGCTCGACGCCGTACGCCTCCGCCCCGTGCTCCGCGAGCAGCGCCCGCAGCCGCGAGACGTGCCCCTGGAGCACCGTCTTGGCGTGCGTCGGCGGCTCGTCCTCCCACAGCGCGTCCATCAGACCGGTCACGTTCACGGCCGTGTTGGGGCGCAGCAGCAGAGCGGCCAGCAAACTGGTCCGCTTCGCCGGCCCCGGGGCGACATCGCCGCCCTCCGTCACGACCGCGACGGACCCGAGCAGCCGGAACTCCACCCGTACCTCCGCGTCCCTCTCCCCCCGGCAGCAGAGGATACGCGGCCCTCCGGACCCGACCTGCACCGATCCCGCCGCCGCGGCGGATTCGGCCGAAACCGGCGGGCCGCTCCGGCCGGGCACGGGGCCCGCGACGGCGGGAGCCCCCGGCGCGCCGGGTGCGGTGGGGGCGCACCCGGCGCGCCGGGGGCTGCGCCTTCTCTTGGTTCCCGCCGCTCCGATCGCGGACGGGCGGGGATCACAGCGCGGTGAAGGCCATGATCAGGACGTCGCGGTGGCCCTGCTCCCCGTCGTCCTCGGGGCGCACCGCCGAGACCGCGTGCAGGGTGCTGCGGTCGTCGCCGAGCAGGATGTCGCCGGGCTCGGAGAGCGTCGTGGTGACGAGCAGGTCGCCGTCCTGCGTGTAGACGGTGCTCTCGCCGCCGGTCACGTTGGCGCGGCCGATCATCAGCGACGTGATGAAGGTGACACCGTCCTGGTGCCGGCCCTCCGGAGTCGGCTCGCCGGCCCGCTCCTTCGTGGCGACCGTCCGGATGGGGGTCACCTTGACGTTCCACTTCCGGGTGCCCTCGACCCCGCTGAAGATCCCGGCCAGGCTCGTCAGCACGCGGCGCAGGACGGGACCGCCGACGAACGGCTCGGTGAGCGGCTCGTAGTACCGGTCCACGCCGCCGTGCAGCTTGTTGACGTCCGCCTCCTGGCGGTACGGGCCGTGCGGGAGCCAGGTGAGCTCGCCGGACTCCGTCTCCAGCTCGAACTGGCCGTAGCGGCGGTAGCGGTAGGTGCCGCCGTCCGTCATGTAGGGGTCGCGGTGGAGGGCCTCCCAGTGCGCGGAGAACTCCGCCCACTCGTCCCGGGAGACGCCCGTCAGCGACGAGAAGTCGTCGCTCCGGACGAGGTGGGCACCGAACACCGCGAGGTCCTTCGTCGCGGCGGGCGCGATGTCGGCCGCCGAATCGACGGTGATCACGGTCACTCCCCCCAGTCCTCTTCGACCTCGGGCGCGAGGGCGAGCACGACGGGGCTCAGGGCCACGATCTCCAGCTCGCTCCGGCAGCCCGCGCACTCCAGAATTTCGTTGAGCCGCACCGAATCGGCGACCGGCACCGACTCCTCGCACTCCGGGCAGGCGTGCGAAATGGCCGTGGTCATGAGATGTGCTCCTTCCGGATCTCTGCGGCGACCGGGGGGATCCGCCGGTCCGCCTGTTCCTTTTCCGACGGAGGGCGCACCGTCTTGAACCCCAACCTAGGGCGGCCGTCCGGTTCCTTCGTCCGCGTCGCGACTACCCCGGGCGGGCGGATCACCGACCGGGTCGCACCCGGGGTAAGCGTGCCGACTAGGGCGTCTCCTCCGGATCGGAGGAGACGCCCCGGGCCGTTCCTTCCGGATGGGGCCGGATCAGTCGTTGCCGTGGTTGTCGCCGGGGCCCGCGGCGGTCCCGGGCGGCGGCGCGGCCACCGGGACGTGCTGCTGGACCGCCAGTGCCGACCGGGCGGCGGTGACCACGGTGACGCAGCCCGGCAGCACGCCGAGGACGAGCACCGAGGCGGCGGACCGGGCGAGACGGCGCATGTGCAGACTCCTTCGTAAGAGCCGCTCGGGGCTCATCGCGCCGTCTCCGGCACGTTCATGAGAGAGAAGAGGTCGTCCGCGGCCGAGCGGTGCTGCCGGGCCAGCTCCAGCTGGCCACGGGTCTCGGCGGTGCGGGCGAGGTCCCAGAGCGCGCACGCCTCGTCGTAGCGCAGTTCCATGCGGCAGGCGATCTCGTGGGCCAGCAGCTGCTGGGCGCGCGCGAGTTCCAGCTCGCCCTGGGCGTACCGGACCCGTCCCACCGTGAGGTGGACGCCGGCCCGGTGGATGTCGCCGGTGCCCCTGGCGGCCTTGAGGAGGGCCTGGTCGGCGCTGTGCGCCGCCTCGTTCAGCTCCCCCATGCGCGTCAGCACGTCGGCCCGGCGGGCGAGGACGAGGGGCAGCACCGACGGCATGCTGATCCGCTCGCACCGTTCCAGTGCCGCGTCGGCCCGGGCGAGCGCCTCCTCCAGGCGGCCGAGCCCCTCCATCGCCTGGGAGAGGTTGCTCAGCGCGTCCACGGAGAGCTGGACCTCCTGGATCGACTCGAAGACGGACAGCGCCTGCTGCGCCGACTCCGCCGCCTCGTCGAAGCGTCCCAGGCGGACCTGGATCAGGCTGAGCATGCTGAGGGACGAGCCGCCGAGCCGGGTCAGGCCGAGCTCCTTGGAGCGCCGGTTGACCTCCTGGTTCAGCTCCAGCGCGCGTTCCAGCTCCCCCATGCTGTTGTACGCCTGCCCCAGCCGGGCCTGGCACGCGGCCTCGCTGTGCTCGTCGGCCATCTGCCGGGACAGCTCCACGGCCTCCTCCAGGCGGGCGATCGCGTCGCCCAGCTGCCCGAGGCGCCATTTGCCCATGGCGAGGTTGGTCAGGTTGAGCCGGGTCAGGGACAGGTCCCCGAGCCGTCGCGCGGCGCTCACCCCCTTCTCCAGGGCGGCGTTCGCGCTGGCGTCGTAGGCGCGGACGCTGGAGTGGAAGCCCAGTTCGCGCGGGAGCCGCGCCGCGTGCCACAGCAGGCCCTCGTCGTAGGCGGCGTCCACGGCCGCGAGCATGCCGTCGCGGTGCTGGTCGAGCCAGTGGAGCGCCTTGTCCTTGTGGTCGAACTCCTCGTGCGCGCCGCCCGCCTCGTCGCCCACGCTGCGTCGGCCGGGGAAGAGCGTGTCGCCGGCGCACTCGGCCATGTGGACGTAGTGGTCGAGCAGCCGGCGCACCGCCCGTCCGGTCTCCCACGTCCGCTCGCCCCGCGCGACCCGGTGGACGAAGCTGCGCACCAGGTCGTGCAGGGCGTACACCCCCGATTCCCGGGCCTCCAGGAGCCGGATGTCGACGAGTTCCTCCAGCACGCCCTCGGCCGTCAGGACGTCCGTGTCCAGGAGGGCGGCGGCCTCCTCGGTGTCCAGGTAGCGCCCGGGGTGGTGGCCGAGGAGGAGGAAGGCGGTGCGCTGGTCGTCGGGCATGGACTGGTACGACAGCAGCAGCGCGCCGGCGACTCCCCTGCCCTCGCTGGTGAGCTCGTCCAGCCGCCGGTTGTGGTCCCGCAGCCTCTCGGCGAGCCGCCGCAGGGTCCAGTGGGGGCGGTTCGCCAGCCGGGCCGCGGCGATCCTGACGGCCAGCGGCAGCCCTCCGCACAGGTGCAGCAGCTCGCGGGCCGCGTCCGGCTCGTTGCGGACCCGTTCCTCGCCCAGCGTCCTCAGCAGGATCTGGTGGCTGTCGGACTCCGAGAGGGCGCCCACGGAGAGCCATCCGGCTCCGTCGAGGCCGGTCAGCCGCGGCCGGCTGGTGATCAGGACCAGGCTGTCGGAGGAGGCGGGGATCAGTCCGCGCACCTGCTCGGAGGCGGCGGCGTTGTCCAGGAGCAGCAGCATGCGGCGTCCCCGGATGTACGACTGCCACCGCGCGGCGCGGCCGGCGGGCACCGTGGAGATCTCGTCGCTGGGCACGCCGGCGGCGGCGAGCAGGTCCCCCTGGGCGTCGAAGGCGCTGAGCGGCGTCTTGCCCGGGGTGAAGCCGTGCAGGTCGATGAAGAGGCTGCCGTCCGGGTACTGCTCGGCCAGCCGGTGGGCGGCGCGCACGGCCAGCGCCGTCTTGCCGCTGCCTCCCATGCCGTCGAGGGCGAGGACCGTCGGCACCCGGGGCAGGGCGCGGGCGGCCGCGTCGCAGACCCACTGGAGTTCCGCGTCGCGGCCCGAGAAGTCGCGGACGTCGAAGGGAAGGGCGTACGGCACCTCCGGCGGTTCGGCCGGGGCGGGGGAGGGCGGGCGGGCGGGATGGTGGACGAGCGACCGGTCCTGGCGCAGGATGCGTTCGTGGAGCTCGGTGAGCTCGACGCCCGGGTCGATGCCGAGCTCGTCGGCGAGGTGGGCGCGGGCGCGGGCGAACTCCGCGAGCGCGGCGGCCTGGTGGCCCGAGCGGTAGAGGGCGAGCATGAGCCGGCTGCGCAGCGTCTCGCGCAGCGGGTGCTCCTCGACGAGGGCCCGCAGCTCGCCGGTGACCTCGGCGGCGGCGCCCGCGGCGATGCACAGGTCGTAGAGCTGTTCGGCCGCGGTGAGCCGCTGTTCCTCCAGGGCCGCCGAGGCGGCGTCGATGACCCGGCCGCCGTCGCCGGAGAGCACCGGTCCCCGCCACAGGGCCAGGGCGTCGCGGAAGCGGGCGGCGGCCCGCTCCGGTTCCCCGGCCTCCAGCATCGCCCTGGCCTGGGCCAGCTGCTGCTGGTGGCGCAGCAGGTCGAGCTGGTCGGTGGTGACGTCCGCGCGGTATCCGGGTCCGTCGGTGACGATGAAGGGCGGGTCGCACGGGATGCGGCTGCGGAGCTTGGCGACCGCCTTGCGCACCTGGTGCTCGGCGCTGTCCGGGGGTTCCTCGTTCCAGCCGGCCGCGACGAGGCGGGAGACGGGCACGACGCGCCCGGCCTCCAGCAGCAGGGTCACCAGGACGCGCCGCTGGAGCGCTCCGCCGACCGGCACGGCCTCGCCGCCGCTGCGGACCTCCAGAGAGCCCAGCACGGCGAACTCCGGTCTGTGACCGGTGTCGTCCTGAATACGCCTCGACGTAGCAGCCTGCACCCTTTAGCCTCCCCCCGGACGGCATACCTGACTTCGCGAGAGTAGATCATCTCGTTCGGCGCATCACCAGGTGCGGTGCGGACTTGTCAACTAGGACCTGTCCGAAAAGCTGCGCGGTATGCCCGGAGGGGGAGCGCGCGGCGGCCGTGCGTACCGGACGCCGCGCGCGGGACGGGATCTTCCGGACGGGTCGGACCCGACGGGAAGGGTCGGACAGGCCCTAGGACGGGACCGGGGGGCGCAGGCGCAGGCCGTGCATGCCGTTGTCCACGGCGAGCACGGTGCCCACCGTCGCGCTCGACCGGGGGCCGGCCAGGTAGGCGATGGCGTCCGCGATCTCCTCGACCGTCACCAGGCGTCCGGTCGGCTGGAAGGCGTCCAGGGCGGCCCGGGCGGCCGTGGGGTCGGGCGTGTCCCGGAGGGAGCGGTCGATCCACGGGGTGTCGGCGGAGCCGGGGGCGACGCAGTTGACCCGGATGCCCTCGCGGACGTGGTCGGCGGCCATGGCCAGGGTGAGTGCCTGGACGGCGCCCTTGCTCGCCGAGTAGAGCACCCGCTGCTGCACTCCCGCCCAGGCGACGATCGAGCAGGTGTTGACGATCGCCGCGGCGGGCGAGCGCCGCAGGTGGGGTACGGCGTGCCGGGCGACCCTGACCATCCCGATCACGTTGACGTCCAGGACCCGCGCCCACTCCTCGTCGCCGTTCTGCGTCACGTCGCCGACCGCGCCGATGCCGGCGTTGTTCACCACGACGTCCAGTCTGCCGAACCGCTCGGCCACGGCGTCGACGGCGGACTTGACCTGGGCGTCGTCACGGACGTCGGTCCGGACGCCGAGGATGCCGTCCGGGAGCCCGTCCGGTTCCAGGTCGAGTACGGCGACCGAGGCTCCCCTGCTGTGCAGCAGTTTCGCCGTGGCCAGACCGATTCCCGACGAACCGCCGGTGACGATCGCGACCAGTCCCGTGAAGTCACTCACTGGTTCTCTCCTGTTGCGTGTCGAGGTGGGAGGTGTGCGGAGAAGGGGAACCGGCGGGGCACCGGTCCGGTCGGGGCCTCGGGAGCGGGGGCGTCACGGGAGCGGCTCCTCGCGTCGGCACAGCTCCCGGAGCGCGGCGCGGGCGATCGTGTCGTTCTGCCGGAAGAACTCGTCGTCGCTGCGCGGGGAGGGGAACCGGCCGGAGGCCAGCAGGGATCCCGAGAACAGGATTCCCGCCCCGAAGCGGCTCTCGTGGACGGTTCCGTCGGCACGCTTGAGGCGGTGCGCGTCGTCGGTCTCGATGAGGCGCGCGGTGTCGATGACCCCGGTGGGATAGCGGTCGCCGCCGTCGGGGGCCGGCGCGCCCTCCTCCCTGATCTCGTCGCGCCGGATGAGCGCGCGCAGCAGCGGGTCGTCCACGCGGAGCACGGTCCGCTCCGGGAGCCGGGCCTCGATGAGGGTCCGGGCCGTGACCGACGCGTCGACGTTGCCCGACCGCGCGTGGAACAGCCCCTCGCCGGTGGTCACCTTCGTCTCGGCGCCGAGGAACCTGACGACGCCGGCGCGGGTCAGGGCGAGGAGCTCCTCCAGCCGCGGTCCGGGCGGTCCGCTGGTGAGGAACCGGCAGAGGTCGAGGAAGGCGGGCAGGTCGTGGTCCCACGCGGTGGGCGAGAGCCTTTTCTCGCCGACGAGTTCGACCAGCCGGTGGAAGGCGTGGGTCAGGCCGTGCAGCATGGCCAGGCTCGCGCTGTGCCGGGGGTCGCGTCCGCGCCGGACCCCCGCGTCGATGTAGTCGGTCATCCAGTTCTGCAGGGCGTCCAGGTCGGGGAAGCGGCGGCCGGCCAGCGGCTGGACCGTCTCCTGCACGTCGATCCGGTCCTCGTCGAACCGCACCGCGCGTTCGACGAGTTCCTTGAGCTCCGGCCCGTCCCAGTCGAGGGTGTCGAGGCGCTCGGCGAACCGGCGGGCGTCGACGTCCAGGAGTTCCCCGTGCGATGCCGCGAGCTCGCGGTAGCCCGCGTGCGTGATCTCGCGGACCATCAGCGGCCAGAGGTCCAGGGCGAAGTCCAGGGGGCGGTCGCCGAGGGCGGCCACGGCCTCGGCGTCGAGGTGACCGCACGGTTCCGGGGTTCCGTTCAGGCCGTACTGCATCTTCGGCCAGTACGGCACGCCGCGCCGCGAGCCCACGTAGAGGACGGGTTCCTCGCCGGACGGCGTGTACCGCAGCTCGCCGGACGCGTCGCGGTGGAACGTGCCGCCGCGCCCGGAGGTCAGCAGCACGGCGGTGTCGACGAAACACAGTCCGAGTCCGCGCACGATCACCGGTTCCCCGGCGGATATGTGGTCGAGGGAATGGTCGACGGTCGATCCCGGCGGAAGATAACCGAGGCCGTGGGCGGCCGCGTATTCCGCCAGCCGTGCCTCTTCCGCGTTCGGGGCGATATCGACGTTTCCCTGCGCGAAGAGAACGACGTCGGCGTCCACCGGGGGAAGGCCGTCCGCCAGGACGACGCGCTGCCGGCCGAGGGGAAGGTCGTGCACGTCGACGGCCCGGCCCGTGTGCGAATGGACCCGCACCCGGGGCATGCCGTTCTCCACCGACTTCCAGAACGCCCACGAAAGATAGTCGCTCTGCGTCGTGCGGGTGGTGTACCAGCCGTCCCGCATCCTTCCCGCCTCGGCCGAGGCGGAGGGGGCGGGGAGGAATCCCGGGGGCGCCGGGAGGTTTCCCCCGGCCAGCTGCCGGGCCCATTCGCCGAGGGTGGGACCGGGGACGACCGGGCCTTCGCACGTGACGGTCTCGTCGGTGAACATGGTGCATTCGTCGGTCGTGGTGTTCATCCACAGCAGCGGTGACTGCTCGGACCGCCAGATGCGGCCGCCGCCCGGTGGATGGGGGTCGATGACGTGGACGGTGATCGGCCGGTCCGGGGCGCACTCGGCGGCGTTGGCGACGAGGCGTTCGAGGAGTGAGGTGCCGCGCGGGCCGGCGCCGATGATCGCCACGGTCGGTGTCCTGGTCATGTTCCGCTCCTACGCCTCGCTCGGGCTTGGTTCGTGTCGCATGGGTGTCGTGCCGTCCGGCGCGGCCGGGGCCGGGGCGGGTCCCGGCCCCCGGCCGCGCCGCGCCGGGGCGGGAGGCGTCAGCCCGGCACGCCCGTCAGCCGCGTGCCGGAGCGCCCGGCCGGGGCGGGCGTCGCGGAGCCGGGTTCGGCCGCGAGCATCATGAGCTGGGCGAAGGTCGGGCTCGCCCCGGCGGGGTCGCCGCCGGCCTGGCGCCACCTGCGGTACTTGGCGGCGTAGCTGATGACGGTCTCCTTGCCCTTGCGCGAGCGGGGCGTGGTGAAGGCGCCGGCCCACAGGCCGTCCCAGGCGGCGTAGCCGGGGTCCTGGAGCATGACCCGGTGGGCGCGGCCCAGGTTCCAGTGCGGGATGCCGGTGTTCAGGTGGTGGACCAGGTGGTACCGGTCGTTGTGACGGCTGATCAGGAACCGCTCCAGGAAGCGGCCGTGGCGGTTGCGGGTGAGCAGCACCGGCTGCTGCTCGCTCTCCGGCATCGGGTAGTGCTCGGCCAGTTCGGCGAGCCAGCCGATGGCCGCGTTGGTGGTGAACAGCGGGACGAACCAGAACAGGGCCAGCTCGGGCAGCCACCCGAACCAGGCGCAGACCCCGACGACGGCCGCCCACTGGGTGAGCACGACGACGCGCTCCACCCGGAGCGACACCGGCACGGAGACCGTGACCTGGGAGGCGTCGAAGAAGAGCCGTTCGCGGGCCACGTACCGGATGTAGTCGAAGGCGCGCAGTCCGAGGGCCGAGAGGACGAGGTGCTTGTAGAAGAAGTACCGGTCGGAGCGCTCGGTGTCGTACAGGCCGCACTCGATGTGGAAGCTGTAGTCGGGGTCGTTCTCGGCGTCGCCCAGGTTGCGGTGGTGGTTGCCGACGTGCGAGCTGCGGTAGGGGCCGAGCAGGTGCCACACCAGGTATCCGGAGAGCACCGTGCCGCCGATCAGGTTCAGCGTCCGGTTCCGGGCGAGCACCTTGTGGGACGACTCGTGCAGGAAGTGGGCGAGGAAGCGCTGGGTGGAGCCGATGACGACCAGGGCCACCGGATAGAACCAGTACGAGCCCGCGACGCAGAGAGCTATGGATCCGGCGATCAGTGCGTACTCGAAGAGAATTGCCAGCGGGCCGTGGTGGTTGTCGAGCCGGCAGAGCTCCCGGAGTTCCTTTCGGACCCCGGGAGCCAGTCGGTCGAAGTTCAGTTGCTCTATTGCGGACATGCCCGTCCTTCGGTCTGTACGCACGGTGCAATGCGTTCTTTCGGATGGAGGGAGACGCCGGACGGCGCCGTCCGCAGGACGTTATAGGCGCCTTGTCTCCGGGCACGTCTGCCACAGGTTTATCCGTGGGGGATCAAGGCATTTACCGGGACGCCGGAGACTAGTCATCTCGCTTATCCGTCACGGCTCGCCGTTGTGCCAGCATTGGCGCCCGCGTGTCATCAGACACCGCTTCCCGAAAGCCCCCCGGAGGTCCGCGACATGAAATCCGTGCTCGTTCTTTCCTGGATTGCCATCGGCAACGTGCCCGCCGCGGTCGAGGAGCTCCGGTCCCGCGGTCTGCGGCCGGTGCTGGTCTCGAACCTGCCGGACGACCCGAACGCCGGCCTCTGCGACGACCACCTGGTGTTCGACTGGGACGGCGAGGAGCTGTCGGCCCTCACGGCCCGGATCGACGAGCGGGGCATCGTGCCGATCGCCGTCGTCAGCATGATCGAGAAGCTGATCGAGTGGAACATCGCGCTCGTCACCCACTACGACCTCCCGGGCGGCGGCCCCGGCCGCGCCGTGCTGGCGAGCAAGAACCTGGTGCGGCGGCACATGCGGGACCTGGGCCTGTCCGGGATCAGGTTCACCGACGACCCGGCGGCCGTGGACTTCTTCCCCGCCATCGTCAAGCCCGCGCGGGAGTCCTCGGCCTCGTACCTGGTCAAGCGGGTGGACGACCGGGAGGAACTGCTCGCCCACCTCCGGCACCTGGAGGAGAAGGGGGCGGGCGGTGTGGAGCTGATCGCCGAGGAGTTCCTGCCCGGTACCGAGTTCTCCGTCGACGGGCCCGTGCTGAACGGCCGCTTCCACCCGCTCCTCGCGGTCGAGAAGCCCGACCACGACGACGTCAGGCACCATGACGCGGGCCTCGAGTTCCACCCGCCCCAGCAGGACCACGTGCGCGAAGGGGTGCGGGTCCTGTGCGAGGCGATCGACAGGTTGTGCGCCGACCGCGGCCTCGACCAGCTGTGGCTGCACTTCGAGGGCCGGAGCTCGCCGGAGGGCAGGACCGAGCTCGTCGAGATCAACGTCCGGGCCGGCGGCGGCGAGATCCCCCGGTCGATCCAGGAGCTGTACGGGATCGACGTGTTCGCGGTGATCGTCTCCATGGCGCTGGGCGAGTACGCGCCGCAGGAGCTGCCGACGCTGCGCGAGCGGCCGTTCATCGGCTGGATGGACGTGGAGGCGGAGGAGATCGGCACGGTGGAGGTGGTCACGACCGAGGCCGAACTGCTCGCCCTGCCCGGCGTCCTCCACGTGCGGCTGAACAACGGCTTCCGGGTCACGCGACTGGACATGGAGAACTTCTTCCTCACCTTCTCGATGACGGGCGACTCCCCGGAGCGGCTGCGCGAGCACGCGGCGCGGGTCCTCGACACCGTCGAGTACCGCGTCAGGCCGTGACCCGCTCCCCCGGGAACGTCTGAAGCCCGGTCCACCACCCGCGGGGTGTGGTGGACCGGGCTTCGCGCCGTCCGCTCAGGCGTCCGACGCGACCATGCCGGCCGTCAGCGTGGCCCCGTCGGCCTCGTCGACCAGCAGGAACGAGCCGGTGCGCCGGTGGTCGGCGTAGTCGTCGAGCGGCAGCGGCGAGGCCGTGCGCAGCGTGACGCGGCCGATGTCGTTGGCCTTCAGGGCCCCCGGGCCCGGCAGCCGGCGCAGCGTCTCCAGGTCGAGGACCGAGTCGAGCGAGCGGACCACGGCCCTGACCACGGCGGTGCCGTGGCGCAGCAGGACGCGGTCGCCGGCGCGCAGCGGCCGGTCGGCGATGTGGCAGACGGTCGCGGTCACCTCCCGGGTCACCCGCGGGGCCTGGTCGACGGCGGCGATGAGGTCGCCGCGCGCGACGTCCACGTCGTCGGCCAGGCGGATCGTCACCGACTCCTCGGCGCGGGCGGCGTCGACGTCGCGCTCGCCGAGCCGGTCGATCCCGGCGATCGTCGTCCGCCGGCCCGAGGGCAGCACGACGACGGCGTCGCCCGGGCGGAAGACGCCCGAGGTGATCTGGCCCGCGTAGCCGCGGTAGTCGCGGAACTCGGCGCTCTGCGGGCGCAGCACGTACTGCACCGGCAGGCGCGCCGGGGAGACCGAGGCGTCGCGGTCGGCGTCGACCGTCTCCAGGTGTTCGAGCAGGGTCGGGCCGGTGTGCCAGTCCATCCGTCCGGACGGCTGCGCGACGTTGTCCCCGCGCAGGGCGCTGACCGGGATCGCCGTCATCGCGGCGATGCCGAGCGCCCTGCCGTACTCCGTGAACTCGTCCGCGATCCGGGCGAAGACGTCCTCGGCGTAGCCGACGAGGTCCATCTTGTTCACGGCCAGGACGACGTGGGGCACGTTCAGCAGCGCGGCGACGGCGGCGTGCCGGCGGGTCTGCTCGACCACGCCGTGGCGCGCGTCGACCAGCACGACGGCGACCTGCGCGGTCGACGCGCCGGTGACCATGTTCCGCGTGTACTGCACGTGTCCCGGCGTGTCGGCCAGGATGAAGCGGCGCCGGGGCGTCGCGAAGTAGCGGTAGGCGACGTCGATCGTGATGCCCTGTTCCCGTTCGGCGCGCAGCCCGTCGGTCAGCAGGGCGAGGTCCGGGGCCTCCAGTCCGCGCTCGCGGGAGACCCGCTCGACGGCGTCGAGCTGGTCGGCGAAGACCTGCTTGGTGTCGTGGAGCAGCCGGCCGACGAGGGTCGACTTGCCGTCGTCGACCGAGCCCGCCGTGGCGAGCCGGAGCAGCGAGCCCGGCCGTGCGGCATCCGTGTTCCCGGCCGCGAGCGGCACCGTGGACATGCTCATCTAGAAATACCCCTCGCGCTTGCGGTCTTCCATGGCCGCCTCGGACATCCTGTCGTCGGCTCGGGTCGCGCCGCGCTCGGTCAGCGTCGAGGCGGCGATCTCCGCGATGATCTCCCGCACCGTCACCGCGTCGGATTCGACGGCACCGGTGCAGGACATGTCGCCGACGGTGCGGTAGCGCACCCGGCGGGTGTGGACCGTCTCGCCCCGGGCGGGGCCGCCCCAGTCGCCGGCGGTGAGCCACATGCCGCCGCGCCGGAAGACCTCGCGCTCGTGGGCGAAGTAGATCGAGGGCAGTTCGATCCGCTCGCGCTCGATGTACTGCCACACGTCCAGTTCGGTGAAGTCGCTCAGCGGGAAGACCCGCACGTGCTCGCCGGGGCTGTGCCGGCCGTTGTAGAGCGACCACAGCTCCGGGCGCTGGCGCCGCGGGTCCCACTGCCCGAACTCGTCGCGCAGCGAGAAGACGCGCTCCTTGGCCCGGGCCTTCTCCTCGTCGCGCCGGCCGCCGCCGAAGAGGGCGTCGAAGCGGTGCGCGGTCACGGCGTCGAGCAGCGGCACGGTCTGGAGCGGGTTGCGGGTGCCGTCGGGGCGTTCGCGCAGCCGCCCGTCGTCGATGTAGTCCTGGACCCGTGCCACGTCGAGGCGGACGCCGGCCCGGGCCGCGGCCCGGTCGCGGTACTCCAGCACCTCGGGGAAGTTGTGCCCGGTGTCCACGTGCAGCAGGCCGAAGGGGACCTTCGCGGGCCAGAAGGCCTTGGCCGCGAGGTGCAGCATGACGATCGAGTCCTTGCCCCCCGAGAAGAGCAGGACCGGTCGCTCGAACTGGGCCGCGGCCTCGCGGAAGATGTGCACCGCCTCGGCCTCCAGGGCGGCGAGGTGGTCCGGCGGCGCCGGCCGCGGCGGGCGCAGCGTGCCGGCGGTGTCGACAACAGTCATGTCACTCTCCTTCGTCACAGTCCCCGTGCAGCGAGCAGCGCACGCACCTGCCGGACCGACTCGTCGATCGTGTTGTGTTGCGTGTGGAGGCGCAGATCGGGGTCGACCGGCGCCTCGTAGGGGGCGTCCGCGCCGGTGAGGCCGCTGATCTCGCCCGCCGCCTGTCGGGCGTAGAGGCCCTTGACGTCCCGGGCGGCGCAGTTCTCCACGGGGGTCGCCACGTGCACCTCCAGGTAGCCGACGCCGTGTGCCGCGTGCTGGTCGCGCACCGCGGCGCGGGACTCCGCGTAGGGGGCGATGACGGGGGCCAGCACGGTGACGCCGTGCTGGGCGAGGAGCCGGGCGAGGAACCCGACGCGCCGCACGCTGGTGTCCCGGTCGGCCTTCGAGTAGCCGAGGTCGGGGGAGAGCGCGGCGCGGACCTCGTCGCCGTCGAGGACCTGGACGCGGTGGCCTTCGGCCGAGAGCCGTGCGGCGAGACCGGCCGCGACGGTCGACTTGCCCGCGCTCGGCAGTCCGGTCAGCCAGACCGTGCCGCCCCGCCATCCGGCGGTCCCGCCGTCGGTCGCGCTCATGCCGGGACCTCCTCGTGCGAGCGGTCCCGCGCCGCGCCGGCGCCGGCGAGGTGCACGGTGGTGCCGGCCCCGGCGAGGGCCCGGCTGACGGGGTCGGGGGTGCGTCCGTCCGCGACGCGGACGGTGGTGACACCGCCGGCCAGTGCCTCGCGGGCGGCGATGAGCTTGAGCGCCATGCCGCCGGTGGCCGACGGGTCGGGCGCGCCGGCGGGTGCGACCTCGACGCGGTCGCGGAGGCTGGTGGGGTCGCCGGGGTCGGCGAGGACCCCGGGCGCGCCGGTGAGCAGCAGCAGCCGGTCGGCGCCGAGGGCGGCGGCCAGGGCGGCGGCGGCGCGGTCGGCGTCGACGTTGACGGGCCGGTCGTGCTCGTCGATGGCCGGGGGCGAGACCACCGGGACGTAGCCGGCCCGCAGCAGGTCCGCGGGGAGTTCGGGGCGCACGGTGGCGATCCGGCCGCTGTGGTTGTCGCGGACCAGGACGGTGCGGCCGTCGACGACGGCGCGGACGGCGGCCTTCCGGCGGGCCCGCAGCATGCCGCCGTCCATGCCGGTGAGGCCGACGGCGGGCACGCCGTGGCGGGAGAGTTCCGCCACCAGCCGGGGTTTGACCGAACCGGCCAGGGCGAGGAGGACCACGTCGAGGGTGTCGGGGTCGGTGTAGCGGGTGGACACGCCGTCCGGTGCGACCAGGGTGCGCTGCGGGACGTCGAGCCGGCCGGACAGCCGGGCGATCTCGCCGGAGCCGCCGTGGACGAGCAGGATGGAGTGGCCCTGGTGGACCAGGCGGGCGATGTCGGCGCAGATGCCTGCGGCGTCGACGGCGGGGTTGCCGCCGCACTTGACGACGGTCAGGGGTGGGGTGATCACGCTCTCTCCGGTTCGGCCGGGGCTACAGCGGGTGCAGGCCGGGGAAGGTCAGGCCGAGGGTCTCGGGGAGACCCATGCGGACGTTGAGGGACTGCACGGCGTTGCCGGCACCGCCCTTGACCAGGTTGTCCAGGGCTCCGATGGCGCTCAGCCGGCGGGTGTCCTCGTCGAGGGCGAAGCCGACGTCGCAGAAGTTCGATCCGAGCAGGATCTTGGGGTCGGGGTAGCGGTAGATGCCGCGCTGGTGGGCGACGATCCGGACGAAGGGTTCGGCCGCGTAGCACTCGCGGAAGGCCCGGCGGACGTCCTTGGTGCCGACGCCCGGGCGCAGGGTGGCGTGGCAGAGGGTCTGGGCTCCGCGGACCGCCTCGACGCCGGTGGCGGTCATGGCGGCCGGCAGGCCGAGGTGCTGGGCGATCTCGGCCTCGTGCCGGTGCCGGGTGGGCGCGAAGACGCGCATCGCGCCGCTGCGTTCGGCGTGCAGGTTGGCCTGGCCCGCGGTGGCGCCCGAACCGCTGGAGCCGGTCTTGGCGTCGACCTGGGCGCCCCGCTCGGGGTCGATCAGGTCGTGCGCCACCAGGGGGTGGAGGGCGAGCACGGCGGCGGTGGCCATGCAGCCGGGCACGCTGATCAGGTCGGCGGTGCGCAGGCGCTCGCGGTAGAGCTCCGGCAGGCCGGGGACGAAGTCGTCCAGCAGCTTCGGCGCCAGGTGCTCCTCGCCGTAGTAGCGCCGGAAGACCTCGGTGTCGTGGAGCCGGAAGTCGCCGGTCAGGTCGAGGACGACGCCGGCGCGCGAGCGCCACTGCTCGATCTGGGTCATCGCCACCCGGTGGGGCAGCGCGAGGAACACCGCGTCGCTCTCCGGCGCGTCCTCGGCCGAGCAGAAGGTCAGATCGGTGACGGAGCGCAGATTGGGATGCACGCCGTCGATCCGCTTGCCGGGGAAGCGGGACGACACGGCGCCCACCACCTCGGCCTCGGGGTGCCCCAGCAGCAGCCGCAGCAGTTCCCCGCCGATGTAGCCGGCCGCGCCGACCACCGTCACTCGCAGCACGTCCACGCCCTCCTCACCTGCACGCTCCGAAGCGCCTCCACCACGTCCTCCAATTCGAACGGTCTTGGTATCCAAGGGAATTCACGTACGCGGACCGGTCCGGTCCGCCGATCGGTCAGGCCTTCTCCGCGGCGGCCAGGACGCCGAAGTTGCGGCGGGCGATCGACACGGCGAGGTCCTGCACGGCGAAGGCCGTCATGTAGTAGCCGTGCGGCGGGATGCCGGGGTCCAGCGTCAGGGTGAACGTCGTCTCGCCGGTGCCGTCCGGGGCGATCCTGACCTTGCGCAGGTCCGGTGCGATCGTGCAGCCGGCGCGCCCGTAGCTGGCGAAGAAGAGGCCGAGGCGCAGGATGCCGGGGCGGGCGTCGCGCACGGCGACCCGCACCTCGTTGGTGCTGCCCTGTTCGGCGCCGTCCTCGGCGTGGACGAGCAGCGACGGGGAGTCGAAGAGCCGGAAGGCGACGTCGCCGCAGCGGGTGCAGACGACGCCCTCGAAGTCGAGCGCGGTGGGGACGAGGGCGCGCCGGCTGTAGCGCTCGGCGGGCCGGCCGCACTGGCAGCGCACGTGGCTGACGTCGGACATGTCGATCCGGCTGCGCTCGGCGAAGTAGGCGAAGCAGTTGCTGAGTTCGGTCTCCGGGTCCTTGGTGAACTGGGTGGCGATCGTCACGTCCAGCGACTGCAGGTCGTCCATCAGGCCGCGCAGGACCGGGGTGCGGTCCTGGTGGACCGCGAGGTCGCGCCGGGAGACCTGGCTCTCGACCTTGACGGCGAGCTTGTTCAGGCGGGGGCGGAGCGGGTGGTTGGGGGCCAGCACCCCGCCGGCCAGGTAGGCGGTGAGGCGGGCGGAGGCGGTGAGGAGCAGCGGTTCCGGCTCGACGGCGGGCAGTTCGGGCGCGGGTCCCGTGTCCTCGCCGGTGCCGAACTGGACGTAGGCGGGGTACGGCTCCGAGGTGCCGATGCTCGCGTTGAGCGCCTCGGCCGAGGAGGCTCCCGTCAGGGCGGCCTCGGTCCAGACGAGGTTCTCCGGGCGGGCGGAGGCGTGGACGGTGATGGCGCCGACGACGCTCTTGGCGGTCCCGTCGATCGCGTTGAGCATCAGCTGGTACTTCGGGTCGAAGACGGCGGCGTCGGAGAAGGGGGCGTTGTTGCAGGAGCTCAGCACCACCTCGGCGGCGCGGACGTCCCTGAGCTGGATCAGCTTGTCCACGGGCTTGTAGCAGGTGGAGGTGGCGCAGATCGGGGCGACCAGGGACGGGTCGCGTCCGACGGTCTCGTTCAGGCCGCAGACGGTGTACTCGGCGAGGTTGATCGAGTCGTCCTTGCCGTGGCCCTGGAGCATCAGCCGCCGCCAGCGGGTGCCGAGGATCTCGGACCTGACGTCCGTGTTGCCCACCTCGACCTCGTTGCGCAGGTGGATGCCGTCGCGGGTGAGGCCGCGGTCGACGCCGGTGAAGAGCCCGAGCTCGTGGACGTCCGGGGCGGGCACGGCGTACTGCTTGGCGGTGAACCAGGCGAGGGAGGCGGCGTCGCGGCCGGTGAGGAAGGACAGCCGCACCTCCGGCCGGCGCGAGGCGGCGCGGATCAGCGGCCAGATCAGGTCGACCGTGAAGTGCTCGTAGAGGCCGGCGACCAGGAGGGTGTACGGCTCGGGGCGGCCGTCGTCCCGCGGGGCGAGCCGGTCGAGCAGGGCGGGGGCCAGCTCCTCCTGGTCGAGCCAGGTGAGGGCGCAGGGCGCGATCAGCGCGTGCAGTCCGGCCGGCAGGGACTCGGGCCTGAGCACGACGCCGTAGGTGCGGGCGGCCGGGCGGGCCACCTCCCCGTAGAGGGTGGCCGCGCGCTCGGCGGAGGCGGCCAGGTCGGCCCGTCCGCCGGTCCACACCGGGACGGGGGCGGGCGCGTCCGCGGCGAGGAACGCGTCGACGGCGGCGGCGTACGAACCCGCGTCGTCGAGGACCGAGAACGGCGAGCGCGTCAAGGTTGCCGTCCCGACGCCGGGACCGTGGGGTTCGGACTGCATGAGGTGGTGCTCCTTCGGGGAAGTCGGGGGTCTCTGGGCTGTGCGGAGGGTCCGGGGGCGGCGCGCCCCGGCGTGCACGGCGCGCCGGGGCGGGCCACTGCCGGGGACGGCTACTCGCCCCAGTCCTCCTCGACCTCGGGGGCGAGGGCGAGCACCACGGGGTCGAGCGCGACGGTCTCCAGCTCGCTGCGGCACCCCCCGCACTCCAGGATCTCGTTGAGCCGGACCGAGGCGCCGAGGGTCACCGGCTCCTCGCACTCCGGGCAGGGCAGGGCGGTCGTGGTGGTCACGAGGCGTGTTCCTTTCGGCGGGTTCCTCCCGTGCGGGCCGCGGTGTCGAGGGCGGTGCGGACCGTCCTGACGACCCGCTCCGCGGTGAGGTCGTAGTGCGCGACGAGGTGTTCCTGGTGGCCGACCTCGGTGACGAAGGTGTCGGGCACGCCCAGCCGCACCACCCGTACCGGCGCGCGCTCGGCCAGCGTCTCGGCCACCGCTCCGCCGAGTCCGCCGCCGCGCCAGTGCTCCTCCAGCGTCACGACGAGGCCGGCCGGGCGGGCCGCGGCGACCAGCGTCTCGGTGTCGAGCGGCCGCAGCGTGTGCATGTTCAGCACGGTGGCCTCGATGCCGTGTCCGGCGAGCGCGTCCGCCGCGGCGAGGCAGGCGAGCACGGGGTACGGGCCGCAGCTCGCGAGGACGACGTCGCCGCCCTCGCGCAGCGTCTGCGCCTGTCCGATGACGGGGGGCGGGCCGGCGGGCAGCGCCGGGGTCGCCTTGCGGCCGAGGCGGACGTAGAGCGGTCCGGGCAGGTCCAGGCTCTGCTCGACGAACGCCTCCGTGGCGGCGGCGTCGGCCGGCACCACCACGGTCATGCCGGGCAGCACCCGCATCACGGCGAGGTCCTCCAGGGCCTGGTGGGTGGGGCCGAGGTGGCCCGCGGCCAGGCCGCCGTGGGTGGCCATGATGCGGACCGGCAGCCGGTTGTAGGCGATGTCGATCTTGATGGCCTCCAGGGCGCGGGAGGTGGCGAAGGCGGCCATCGTGTTGACGAACGGGACCCGTCCGCAGGCCGCCATGCCGGCGGCCACGCCCATCAGGTTCTGCTCGGCGATGCCGAGGTTGAGGTACTGCTCGCCGGCGGCCGCCGCGTGGTCCGCGCCGAACAGTCCGGTGTCGGAGTCCAGGCACATCAGCTCGGGGTGGCGGGCCAGCAGCGGAAGGAGGGCGTCCCGGTACGCCTCGCGGGTCGCGCGGCTCATCCCAGGTCCTCCGTGGCTCGCAGTGCGTTCAGCGCCCGCGAGTGGTTGCGGGGCGAGAGGGTGACGTAGTGGCTCGCCGGGCGGCCGGCGAGGAAGGGCACGCCGTGGCCCTTGACCGTGCGGGCGAGCAGCACGCTCGGCTTGCCCGGCTCCCACGGCGCGCCGTCGAGGTGCTCGGCGAGCAGCGCCGGGTCGTGGCCGTCCACCTCGCGCACCGCCCATCCGAAGCTGCGCCAGCGGTCGGCCAGCGGCTCCATGGGCGCGATGCCCTGGGTCGGTCCGGTCAGCTGGAGGCCGTTGCAGTCCACGACGGCGACCAGCCGGTCGAGGCGCAGACTGGCGGCCGCGATCGCGGCCTCCCACACCGAGCCCTCCTGCAGTTCGCCGTCGCCGAGCAGGACGAAGCTGCGCGCCGGGCTCTGCGCGTGGCGGGCGGCCAGCGCGAAGCCGCAGGCCAGGGCGAGCCCGTGGCCGAGCGAGCCGGTCGGCAGCTCCACGCCGGGCACCGCGCGGACCGGGTGGCCCATCAGCCGGCTGCCGGGGCGGCCGAAGTCGGCGAGCTCCTCGACCGGGAAGTAGCCGCGCTCGGCCAGGGTCGCGTAGAGCGCGACGGCGGCGTGGCCCTTGCTGAGCAGGAAGCGGTCGCGGTGCGGGTCGTCCGGCCGGGCCGGGTCCACGTCGAGGACGGAGAAGTACAGGGCGGTGAGCACGTCGGTGCAGGAGAGGCCGCCGCCGAGGTGGCCGCCCTCGGGCCCGGCGCACATGTCGACCACGTGCCGGCGGATGCGGGCGGCGACGGCGTCGAGCGTCCCGAGCGCGTCCCGTTCGAGGAGCTGGGTCCCGGTCATGACGCCGCCTTCGCGAGCGTGGCCACCATGTCCCTGTTGGCCCACACCTTCTCGAAGGCGTCGGCGTACAGCGAGAGCAGTTCGCCCGCGCCGGGGTTGAGGTGGCGCTTCTGGAGGGTCAGCGAGTCCGCGATGACCTCGCGGGTCACCGGGTAGTCCTCGCCCCGGACGGTGCCGGGCGCGCCGGTCACGGCCCACGGGTGGCCCGAGCCGAAGCCGAGGCGGTCGACGAAGACCTTCTGGTCGGGCAGCGGCATCAGCTGGTACTGCGACATCGGGACGCCCTCGGCGCGCAGCAGCCGGCGCAGGGCCGAGCGCAGCGCCTGCGGGCCCACGCCGTCCAGGCCGAACGCGACCGGGTCGAAGCGGAAGCGCAGGATGTGCCAGACGTGGGTGGTGTCGGGGAGCGCGGTGGGCACCCGGAGGCCGGGCAGCTCCGCGAGCCGGGCGAGGAAGTCGGTGACGTTCCGCTGCCGGCGCTCCTCGTACCCGTCGAAGCGGGCGAGCTGCGCGGAGGTGAAGGCGGCCTGGAGGGCGTTCATCTTGTGGTTCCAGCCGAGGCCGTACGAGACGTAGTCGCGGTCGCGGCCGGCCTCGATCACCTCGCCGAACTGCCGGCCCCGGCGCATCGCCTCGGCCAGTTCGCCGCTGCCGGTCACGAGCAGGCCGCCCTCGCCGCAGGTCGGGATGTTCTTGCTGACCTGGAGGCTGAAGGAGCCGGCGTCGCCGATCCCGCCGACCGGGCGGCCGCGGTGGGTCGCCCCGGGGGCCTGTGCGGCGTCCTCGACCACCACGAGGTCGTGCTTGCGGGCGATCGCCATGATGCGGTCCATGTCCGCGGGCGCGCCGTGCAGGTGGACGGGGATGATCGCGCGGGTCCTGGGCGTGATCCGCCGCTCGATGTCGTCCGGGTCGATGTTGAAGGTGACCGGGTCGATGTCGGCGAAGACCGGGACCGCCATCTGGTGCACCGGCGCGAGCCCGGTGGCGATGAAGCTGAGCGCGGGCACGATCACCTCGTCCCCGGGGCCGACGCCGAGCGCGGACAGCGCCAGGGACAGCGCGGCGGTGCCGTTGGACACCGCGACGCACTGCGCGAAGCCGAAGCGGCGGGCCCACTCGTGCTCCAGGTCGGAGACCGGGTTCACGCCGTCGGTGTCGGACACCAGGCGGGCGCCGTCGAGGGCGTCGAGGACGGCCTTGCGGTCCTCGTCCTCGATCAGGGGCCACTGCACATGACGTCGGTCTTTCGGCACGGCCGGCGTACCGCCGAGCGCTGCCAGCTTGCTGCTCACTCTTCACTCCGGGAGGTCACGAGGGTCGATGCGGACACGATCAGAGCCGGGCCGCCACGGCGCCGACGGCGTCGACCGCGCGGGCGTAGGCGCCGCGCAGCAGGGTGGTGTGGTGCGCGATGTCGAGGGCGGCCGCGCGCGGGTCGTCGAGGCCGTGCGCGCCGGTGAAGCGCAGTCCGGTCCAGGCGTGCGCCACGGTCTCGACCGCGCGGCCCGCTCCGGCCAGCGCCGGGTCGCGCCACTCGCCGCCGCAGCGGCGCAGCAGTTCGCCGTGGAGCGAGGCCTGCGCCTGCATGGCCCAGCCGAAGGGGTAGAGCTCGCGCAGCGCGCCGGCGTCGCCCGCACGGCACCGTTCGAGGAGTTCCGCGGCGAAGCGGTCGAAGCCCGCGAGGCCGGTGCGGGCCGGGCCCGCGGTGGTGAAGTGCTCGCCGTTGGAGCGGAGGAAGCCGCCGAGCAGTTCGGGCGTGAGGGGGGCGGGGACGGCGTCCAGCCGCACGTCGAGGCAGCGCCGGCCGATCCGGGAGTCGCTGAAGAAGGCGTCCTGGACGTCGGTCGGGTTCTCCGAGTTCCAGCTGCGCAGGAACTGCTCGATCGGGACCGCGCCGCGGAAGGCCGGCGGCATCGCGTCGGAGACGTGGACGACGCCGCGGGTCTCGTCGAGGCCGTAGATCACCACCTGGTGCGCGGCGTGCACGTCCCCGTAGGCGGGCCGGAACGGCAGGTGGAAGTTGTCGACGGCCGCGATGACCGGCCGGTCCTCGGCGAGCGAGGCGCGCACCTCGCTCCAGACGTCCTCCTCGTCGGCCGGCCGCCACCAGCGCGCGCTCAGCGCGTGGTGCGGCGCCAGCACGGTGCCGAGGTCGACCGTCCCGGACGCGTCGGGCGGGCACGGGTAGTAGAACTCCTCGTGCCGGACGTCGCCCGGCAGGTGCAGGAACCGCCAGCCCGAGCCGAGGACGGCGAGGGGGTCGGCGCCCTGGCGTGCCAGCACCGCACCGGTGGTGGCCTGGAGGCAGCTGATGAGGTCGCGGTACCACAGCTCGGGTTCCGGACCGCTGATCGTGTAGGTGCGCGCGGTCGTTTCGACGGTCATGTCAGAGCTCCGTCCGCTGGAGGGTGACGGCGAAGATGTGCATCGCGACGTTGCGCGGGAGCAGGATGCCGGTGAGGTCGGCCCTCCGGGTCACGGCCACCCGCTGCGCCCACATCACCGCGGGGATGCCCCGCTGCACGTGGTGCGGGTAGTGCATGGCCAGGCTCTCGAAGGCCTTGACCTCGCCGAACCACGCCGGGGCGGCCCAGAAGTCGGAGACCCGCAGCGGCTCGGCGTCGACCGAGCCGTCCGCGAAGGTCAGGTCGACGGTGTCCTCGGAGCGCCGCTCGGACGCGGCCAGGACGTGGATCCAGTCGTAGCGGTCCCGGGGGACCTTGATGAACTGGCCGGCGCAGCGGATGTTGTCGGACCCCTCGCAGACCGGCGGGAACTCGAAGGGGACCCCGTCCACGTGGACGAGGCTCCCGCCCGCCGGCAGGTATTCCGCCGCGAACGAGTTCCGCCACACATTGAATGCCCCTGCTCCGGTCTCCGCCGCCGAGGATATCGCCGCGTTATTGCGATGCTCGGAAATATCGATCCGATCGAACAGAAACCTTGTGGCTGAGGACGTCGAGATCCCCGTCAAGTGCCCCACCTCGCTGGAACGGAATGTACGACTCGAACGTAGTCTGCTGATTCGTGCTCATCGTCCGCATGGCGATTACCCTGCCCATCCGAATGCGGATGCGGCGTACGCGCCGGGTAAGCAGGCGGACGGGCCCGCCGGACGTCACGGGCGGAGTGCGGCGGCGCGCAGCTTCTCGTAGTAGGGCTGGTGGTGGTCGCGGAAGGCGCTCAGCACCGGGTCCGCCGCCACCTTCAGGGCGCCGTCGGTCCTGCCGCGGGCGAAGCCGGAGGTCTCGCTGGTCGCCCGGTGCCACCGGTCGGTCGACCGCCACTCGGCGCGCATGCCCGGCTGCCAGCTCAGCGCCTCGGGGAGGAAGGGGATGCCCACCGCCTCGCAGTAGGCCCGCACGGTCTCGGCGGGGCGGTCGAGCAGGTCGTCGGAGTCGATGACGACCGGCGTGGTGCCGGTGACGGCCTGCACGGCGGCGAAGATCTCGTACAGCCGGGCGAAGCCGATCTCGTCCCGGCCCAGCTCCGGGTTGAGCGCGTGGTGCGAGGCGATCGCCTCGGCCGGGTCGCGGATGATGAAGGTGTGGGTCGCGGCGGCGAGGAAGTCCTCGTCGGCGAGGAGCGCCGGGTAGGGGAAGTCCGTGGTGTCCTTGAAGAACACCGGCTGACGGGCCGCCATGGCGCGCAGGTGGGCGAGCACGTCCCGCTCGTCGTGCGCGACGTGGTCGCCGACCTCGACCTCGCCGAAGTCGACCACCCGGGAGAGCGGCTCGTGCACGACGGCGTGGTCGCCCCGCTCCGTCATCATCCGCGCGAACGCGGTCGACCGGCAGCGCGGCGCGCTCCACAGGGCGAGCACCGGAATCCGTTCCGACGTTCTCTCCACGACTTCCCCCTCTGTGCCTCGCGGCGGCCGATGATTTCCGCCGTGTTCTCGAATGCGGTCAAGAATGGCACGGCGCCGGTCCGGGCCGGGTAATCAGAATTCGCAATCACGACGGCCCGGCTCCCTGCGATGCGTCCTTGCGATTCCATTCGGCGCGGACGCGCGGGCCGGCCCCGCCCTCTTATTTTTTTCCTCCACGCGGCGGGCCCGGCCCGCCGTCCGGTCCAGCAGTGGTGCTTCATACGGAGGTCACGTGTCAGCAACGCCCGAGCGCCCAGACGCCCGCAGGATCGCCGTGCTCGCCAGCAGGATCGGCGCTGACGAGAAGCGGCTGTTCGACGCCTTCGAGCGGCGTGGTGTCCCCTACGAGCACCTCGACCCGCGGCGGCAGTGGTTCCCCGCCGAGCGGCGCGAGCTGCCCTGGGGCCTCGCGCTGAACCGGGAGATCGGCCAGACGCGCGCGGCGTACGCGGCCCGCTGCCTCGCCGCGGCGGGGGTCGACGTGGTCAACAGCGTGTCCGCGACCGAGGTGTGCGGCGACAAGTGGCTCACCACCCAGGCCCTGACGGCGGCCCGCGTCCCGACGCCACGGACCGCGCTCGCCCTCACCCCGCAGGCCGCCCTGGACGCCCTGGACTCCCTCGGCTACCCGGCGGTGCTCAAGCCGCTGGTCGGCTCGTGGGGCCGGCTGGTGGTCCAGCTCCCCGACCGCGTCGCGGCGGAGGGCGTCCTGGAGTACGCCGGCGCGCTGGCCGGACCGCAGTCGCACCTCGCGTACGTGCAGGAGCTGGTCGACAAGCCGGACCGGGACATCCGCGTGATCGTGATCGGCGGACAGGTGGCCGGCGCGATCTACCGGACCGGCGAGGCCCTGCGCACCAACGTGGCGCTCGGCGGCCGGACGCTGCCCTGCGAGGTGACGCCCGAGATCGAGAAGCTCGCCCTCGAAGCGGCCGTCGCCGTCGGCGCGGACATCGCCGGCGTCGACCTCATCGAGGACCGCGACGGCCGTCTGCTGGTCCTGGAGGTCAACCACCGGGTGGAGTTCTCCGGTTTCCAGTCCGTCCTCGGCGACCGGGTCAGCGTCGCGGACCGCATCCTCGACCACCTGCTGGAACGGAGTCAGCGATGAACTGGCCCTTCACCCCCTCGGGCAGAGTCACCGAGACGTACGCCGCCGGACTGCTGCGCACGATGCTGGAGACCTCCTCCCCCTCGTACCACGAGCGCGAACTGGCCGACTTCCTCGTCGAGGCGATGACGGGCCTGGGCTTCGCCGCGCACATCGACGACGTGGGCAACGCGATCGGCGTGATCGAGCGCGGCGACGGCCCGACCCTGATGCTGCTCGGGCACATGGACACCGTCCCGGGCCACGTCCCGGTCCGCTCCGAGGACGGCCGGCTCTACGGCCGGGGCGCGGTGGACGCGAAGGGACCGCTGGCCGCGATGATCTGCGCCGCGGCCGGCGCGGTGGACTTCCCCGGCAGGATCGTGGTGATCGGCGTCGTCGAGGAGGAGACCCCCTCCTCGCGGGGCGCGATGGCGATCCGGGCCCGCCACGAGCGACCGGACGCCCTGATCATCGGCGAGCCGAGCGGCTGGTCGAGCGTGGTGCTCGGCTACAAGGGCAAGCTCGACCTGCGCTACACCGTCAAGTGCGCCGCCACCCACCCGAGCAACCCGGTGCCGAAGGCGTCCGAACTGGCCGTCTCCTGCTGGAACGCACTGCTCGACCTGCTCGGCCCGGACGCGAGCCACGCCGTCTTCGACCGGCCGGGCCCCACGCTGTGCCGGCTCAACGCCGACCTGACCTCCGCCTCGATGGACCTCAGCATCCGCACCCCTCCCGGCTTCGACGACGAGAAGCTGGTGCGCGAGCTGCGCGAGCGGCTGGCCGAGGGCGAGCTCAAGGTGCTGAACGCGGTGTCGGCCTGCCGGGTGGGCCGGGCCGACCCGGTGGTACGCGCCCTGGTCACCGGCATCCGCCGGCTGCACGCCCAGCCGCGGCTCGTGCTGAAGACGGCCACCTCGGACATGAACACCCTCGCCGAGGTGTGGGACGTCCCCATGGCCACCTACGGCCCGGGCGACAGCAGCCTCGACCACGCCGACGACGAGCACATCGTCCTCGCGGACTACCTGCGCGGCATCGACGTCCTGACCATCGCCATCGCGGAGCTGGCCCACCTGCCCGGGCGCACCGGCGACCTGGTGGGCGCCGCGCCGCCGCCGCTGAGGAGCATCAAGTGACCGACATGACCCAGCGCCTCGCCGCGCTGCCCGAGGAGCGCCGCGCGCGCTTCCTGGAGCGGGTGCGGCGGCAGGCGGCGGCGGAGCCCGGCCTGGCCCCGCGCGGGCACACGGGCCCGGCCCCCCTCTCGCCCGCGCAGGAGTCGCTCCGCTTCCTCGACCGCGCCGCCGCGCCCGGCGGCGGCCCCGCCGGCGGCACGCCCCTGCTGCTGCGCCTGCGGGGCGAGCTCGACCGGGACGCGCTGCACGCGGCGCTGGCCTCGCTGGCGGCCGGGCACGAGGCGCTGCGGACCACGCTCGTGGAGCACGAGGACGGCCCGGTCCAGGTGGTCGCGCCCGGGGTCCCGGTGCGGCTTCCGCTGGTCGAGGCCGACGGCGGGGACCACGCGCAGCGGCTCCGCGCCGCCCGGGAGCTGGTCGCGCGGCGCGCCCGCGAGCCGTTCGACCCGGCCGGCACCCCGGCCTGGCGCGCGCTGCTGGTGCGCGTGGCGGCCGACGACCACCTGTTCCTGCTCGACGTCCCCCCGGTCCACTGCGGCCCGGAGTCGCACGGCCTCCTGCTCCGCGACCTCGCCGGGCACTACGGGGCGGCCCGTACGGGCGACGCCGCCGGCCTCCCCGAACCCGCCGTGCACTACCCGGACTTCGCGCTGTGGGAGCACGAGCGGCGCGGCGCCGACGACCTGGAACGGCTCACCGCCCACTGGCGCGAGCGGCTGGCCGGCGCCGAGGCGCTGGAGTTCCCGTCCGACCGGCCCCGCGGCGAGACCCGGGGCACCGAGGGCGACGCCCGCCGCTTCGCGGTCGGACACCGGGCCCTGGAGCGCGCGGCGGAGCTGGCCCGGCAGGAGGGCGCGGCCACGGCCGACGTGCTCACCGCCGCGTTCCTCACGCTGCTGCACCGGTACTGCGGCGTGGACGACCTGGTGATCGGCTCGCCGGCCGCCGACCGGCCCCACCCCGCCCTGGCCTCGACCGTCGGGCTCTTCACCGCGCCGCGGGTGCTGCGCGCCGACCTCTCCGGCGACCCGGACTTCCGCGCCCTGGTCCGGCGGGTCGCCCGCGAGTCGGCCGAGGCGTCGGCCCACGGCGGCCTGCCGTTCGACCGGCTCGTCGAGGCGGTCGAACCGGTCTCCGACCCCTCGCGCCCGCCGGTCTACCCGGTCGAGTTCGAAGTGCGGCGGGAGGAGGCCGCCGTCGCCCTGCCGGGTCTCGTCACCTCGGTGGAGCTGCTCCGGGCGGGCGCCCCGCGCACCGACATGAGCTGGACCCTGACCTGCCCGTCCGGGGCCGGCGCCGACGGCGTCCTGGACATCGTCTTCGACGGCGGTCTGTTCGACGCCGAGAGCGTCGCCCGCTTCGCCGGGCACTACGACGGCCTGCTGCACTCCCTGACCGCCGCCCCGGACGCCCCGCTGTCGGCCGCCGAGCTGCTCGGCCCGGCCGACCTGGCGTTCCTGGCCGAGGTCGGCGGCGGACCGGTGCGGCCCGTCCGCGAGTCCACCGTCGTGCGGGAGTTCGAGGCCCGCGTCGAGGAGGCCCCGGACGGCACGGCGGTCGTCGTCGACGACGCCGCGACCTCCTACGCCGAGCTGAACCTCCGGGCGAACCGGCTCGCCGCCCTGCTGCGCGGACGCGGCGTCGGCCGGGGCGACCGGGTCGGTCTGTGCCTGCGCAGGAACGCGGACCTGCCGGCCTCGATCCTCGCGGTCCTCAAGACCGGCGCGGCCTACGTGCCGCTCGACCCGTCGAGTCCCGCCGGGCGGGTCGCGGAGATCGCCGCCGACGCGGAGGTGCGGCTGGTGGTCGCCCACGCCGAGGCCGGCCGGGCCGTGCGCGGGGTCGGCGCGCCCGTCGTGGTGCTGGACGAGGTCCGCGCCGAACTGGCGGAGCTGCCCGGCCACAACCCGCCGCTCGCGGCCCGGCCCGGCGACGTCGCGTACGTCATCTACACCTCCGGCAGCACCGGCAAGCCGAAGGGCGTGCTCCTCGAACACCGCGGCGTGGTGAACTTCATCGACTCCACCCGGGAGCTGTTCGAGCTGACGCCGGCCGACCGGGTGCTCGGCTTCGCCTCGGCGACCTTCGACGTCTCCGTCTTCGAGACCTTCTCCGCCCTGCTGACCGGGGCACGGCTGTACGTGGCGACCGACGAGGAGCGGCTCTCCGTCGACCGGCTCCAGTCCCTGATGGAGCGGCACGGCATCACCGTCATCGACCTGCCCCCGACCGTCATGCCGCTGCTGGCCCCGGAGCGGTTCGACGCGCTGCGGATCGCCTTCGTGGGCGGCGAGAGCTTCAGCGGCGAGCTGGTGAACCGGTGGAACCCCGGGCGCCGGCTGTTCAACGGCTACGGGCCGACCGAGTGCACGGTGACCATGATCGTCGAGGAGTGCCCGGGCAGCTGGGAGAGCTCGCCGCCGATCGGCCTGCCGATGGCCAACCACGTGGCGCACGTGCTCGACCGCGAGCTGCGCCCGGTGCCGGTCGGGGTGCCGGGCGAACTGGTGATCGGCGGTGCCGGACTGGCCCGCGGCTACCTCGGCCGGGACGAGCTGACCGCGCAGAAGTTCATCGCCGACCCCTTCGGCACCGCGCCCGGCGGCCGGCTGTACCGGACCGGCGACCTGGTGAAGCGGCTGCCCGACGGCCGCCTCGTCTTCCTCGGCCGGATCGACCAGCAGGTCAAGATCCGCGGCCTGCGGATCGAGCTGGGCGAGGTGGAGTCGGCGCTGACCGGCTTCGACGGCATCGGCCCGGTCTCCGTGGTCGCCTGGACCGACGACCACGGGGCGAAGCACCTGGTGGGCTACCTCACCGGGGTGACCGGGCAGCAGGTGCCGGCGGTGCGCGAGCACCTGGGCGCGCTCCTGCCCGCGTACATGATCCCGTCCTACTTCGTGGTCCTCGACGAGCTGCCGGTCACCTCCAGCGGCAAGGTCGACCGGCGCAGGCTGCCCGCGCCGGACCCGGGCCGCGCGGGCGGGGAACGGGGCGACCGGCGCCCGCCCACCGCGACCGAACGCCGGCTGCTGCGCGAGGTCCTGGCCCCGCTGCTGGGCGAGGACCGGGTCGGCGTGCACGACGACTTCTTCCTGGCCGGCGGCAACAGCCTCCAGGCGGTCCAGCTGATGTCGGCGATCAAGCGCCGGTTCGGGGTGGAGATCGCGCTCGGCGACTTCTTCGCCTCGCCCACCGTCGCCCACCTGGCCGCCACCGTCGACGCCCGCCGCGCCGTCCGCCGGGACACCGGCCGGACACCGGTGCCGATGCGCGCGTCGGGCCCGGCGCAGGTGATCCTCATGCACCCCTCGGGAGGTGCGCTGTTCTGCTACGTACCGCTGCTCAGGGCGCTGCCGGAGTCCGTCTCGGTCACCGGTTTCGCCGCCGATCCGCAGGACTGCGCCCTGCCTCCGCGAGAGGGCCTCGCGGCGTCCGCCGCCAGGATCGCGCACCGTCTCCTGGAGACCGGGCTGCCGGACGCGTACTGCCTGGCCGGCTGGTCGTACGGCGGGGTGCTCGCCTTCGAGGTCGCCCGGCAGATCGAGGAGAAGACCGGGCAGCGCGCTCCGGTCGTCCTGCTGGACTCCGCCTACGACGAGGACCCCGTCCCGCTCGACGAGGCGACGGTGCGGGAGCGCTTCGTGCACGACCTCGCCAGGCTGACCGGGCGCGCCCCGGAGGAGATCGCGCCGGAGCTCGACGAGGCCGGCGGGGAGGTGGCCGACAGCTACCGGACCTTCCGGTTCTGCGCCCTGGCGATGCAGGAGTACCGCCCGCCGGCCCCGTACGGCGGGCCGGTGACCCTGCTGACCGCCTCGCCGCGGATCGCCATGGAAGAGCAGTGGCGGGCGGTGTGCACCGGCCCCTTCCGGGCCGAGAACGTGCCCGGCGACCACTACACCCTGTTCACGGAGCCGGCGTTGAGCCGGGTCGTCGCGGCGCTCGAAGCGACGCTCCCCAGTTGAGGAGACCACCATGCGGTTCGGATTCACCGAGGACCAGCAGAGGTTCCGGGCGCACGTGCGCGAGGCGCTGCGCTCCCCCGAGGTGCGCGCCGCCGCGGCGGAGGCCACCGGCGCGGACGGCGTCGAGCCGGACGCGCGCCCGCTGTACCGGCTGCTCGGGCGGCTGGGTCTGCTCGCCGTGCACTGGCCGGCCGAGTACGGCGGATCGGGCCGCCCGCCGACGGACGCGGCGATCGTGGCCGAGGAACTGGTGCGGGCCGGCGTGCCGGACACCTTCCACGTCAACACCGTCCAGATCGTCGGCCAGTTCCTGCTGATGGCGGGCACCGAGGAGCAGAAGCTGCGGTACCTGCCGGCGATGGCCCGCGGGGAGAGCTTCGCCTCGGTGCTCTACACCGAGCCGGACGCGGCCTCGGACCTCGGGGCGCTGCGCGCCGTGGCCCGGCCGGAGGGCGACGGCTACCGGATCACCGGGACGAAGGTCTTCAGCCTCAAGACCCGCTTCGTCGACCTCGGGCTGTGCGCGGCCCGGACCACGCCGGGCGCGGGCAAGTACCAGGGGATCAGCCTCTTCCTGGTCGACATGACGGACCCCGGCGTCACGGTGTCGGTGATCCCCGGCATCGGCGACGAGCACTTCCACCGGGTGGACCTCGACGCGGTGCCGGTGCCGGGCGGCGACCTGATCGGGCCGCGCGACGGCGGCTGGCCGCTGCTCAACGAGGCCCTGGCCGTCGAGCGGACCGGCCTCGACTACCACCTCAAGGCCGAGCGCTGGTTCGGCACGGCGCTCGACGCGCTGCTCGACGAAGGCCCCGACGCGGCCCACGAGGAGCACCTGGAGCGGATCGGCCGGTGGCACGGGGCGCTGACGGCCGACCACGTGCTGTGCTGGGAGGTCCTCACCGGTCTCGCCGACGGCCGGGTCGACCAGCTCGCGGCGGCCGTCGCCAAGTACCACAGCAGCGAACTCGCGCAGTCCGTGGCGGCCTGGGCCGTCGGCGTCCCCACCCCCCGGCAGCGGGCCGACCGCACCCCGGAGGCACTGGTCCTCGACTCCGCCCACCGGGAGGCCCCGGGGCTCACGCTGTCGGCGGGGACCTCCGAGGTGATGCTCCAGATCGTGACCGCCGCGTTCGACTCCCTCGGACAGGAAGAGCACTGACATGAACCTGCACCCCGATCCGCTCCTCACCGAAGTGCGCAAGGCCCTGCGCAAGGGCCTGGCCGGCGTCGAGCCCCGCAAGGGCCTGCACGGCGCGCCGGTCACCGACGGGTCCTCCGGCCCGACCCGGCCGGTCCTCGACGCGCTGGACGCGTCCGCCTTCGAGCGCCCGGTCTCCGCCGGCGGCCTCGGTCTCGGTCTCACCGCCGGAGTGCTGGTCGGCGAGGAGCTGGGCCGCGCGGCGCGCGGCAACTCCTACCGCGCCGACGCGCTGGCGGCCGACCTGGGGCACCCGGCGGGCGCGGCCCTGGCCGGGTTCGAGACCCTGCCGGCCGGCGGCCGGGTCGCCGCGGTCCCGGTGGCGGGCGGCTGGGAGCTCACCGGCACGGCCACGGTCGACGACGTCACGGCCGACCGCTTCCTGGTGGCCGCCCGGACCGGCGACGGGTCGGTGCTCCTCACGGTGGGGCGCGGGGCGCCCGGTCTCTCCGTCGAGGACGCCTGCTGGCCGCCGGCCGTCCGCTTCGACCGCACGCCGGTCTCCGTCGGGGAGGTGGCCGGGCCGCTGGACGACGCGCCGGCCGGCCCGCTCTCCCGGGCGCGGCTGCGGCAGGCCGGTTACCTGCTGGGCATCGCCGCGGGCGCGCACCGGACCGCCGTCGAGTACGCGGGGTTCCGGCGCCAGTTCGGCACCCGGCTGCGCGACCTGCCGGCCGTCTCCTTCCCGCTGGCGCGGGCCCTGGTGGAGGTGCGGGCCACGCGGGCCGCGGTCTACCGGGGCGCCTGGCTGGTCGACTCCGAGCCCGGCGCGGTCGGCACCGCGCCGGCCGTGGCGCTGGCGATGGCGGCGGAGACCGCGCGCGACGTGGTGCGGCTGAGCATGCAGACCTGCGGCGTGCGCGCGATGACGCCGGAGCTGGGCCTGCACCGGTACCACCGGCTGGCCGCGGCCGAGTCAGCCCGGTACGGCGATCCGGCCGCCCTGTGGCGGGCGGTCGGCGCGGACCGCGTCCGCGAGGCGCGCCGCAGCCGGGCCGCGGCGGTGTTCCCCGGCTGAGCCGGGCGGCGGGCGGACCGCGGCCGCCGCGCGCCCCGGCCGCTCGGGGCGGGCGGGGCGGGGCGGGCGGCACGAGCGCCGCGGGCGGGGCGGGCGGCACGGCGGACCGGCCGGCTCCGACCGGGCGGCGTGACGTGGCGGATCGGCCGGACCGGAGCGGGCGGCGCGGGCGGTGCGGCGCGGACGGTGCGGCGCGGCGCGGACGGTGCGGTGGATCAGCTGGCTCTGAGGCCGCCGGACGACAGCGCCGGCTCGCCGCCGAACGCCCGCTCCTCCGAGTGGATCAGTCCGGTCCGGTAGGCCAGGGACACGAGCTCGGCGCGGTCGCGGACGCCGAGCTTGGTCCGTACCCGGTAGAGGTGCGTGCGGACGGTCGCCTCGCCGATGATCAGCTCGCTGGCCACTTCCTCGGTGGACATGCCGAGCGCGACCATCCTGGTCACCTCCCGCTCCCGCGGGGTCAGTTCGGTCACCTCCGGGCAGGCCACCGGCTCCTGCGGCTCCGGCTGGGCGCGGAACCAGCTGACGAGCCGCTCCGCGATGCTGGGGGCGAGGAGGGTCTGCCCCGCGGCCGCCGCGTGGATGGCGGCGATCAGCTCCTGGGGGCTGGCGGCCTTGCCGAGCAGACAGCTCGCCCCGGCGTGCAGCACGTCGCTCACCGTCCGGTCGGACGGGGTCGCGGTGAAGACGACGACGTTGGGCGAGTCCTCCTCCTTGCCGAGCCGGCGGATCAGTTCGAGGCCGGAGATGGTCTGGAGTTCCAGATCCGTGACGACGACGTCGGGACGGTTGGTGCGCACCAGCACCATGGCTTCCATGCCGTTGTGGGTGGTGCCGATCACTTCGATCTCCGGCATCGCGTCGAGAAGGGTCTTGAGACCATCCGCGATGACGGGCAGTTGGTCACAGATGAGCACCCTGATGGTCATTGCGTTGCCCTCCGAGGCCTGGGAACGTGCGGGGCTCAGTCGTTGCCGTGGTTGTCGAGCGGCGCCGCGACGACCACGGCCGGCGGCTGGGAGGCCACGGCCTGCTCCTGCGCCGCGGACGCCTGGGGGGCGTGGAGGGCGGTGAGGCAGACCGCCAGCGCACCGACAAGAACCGAGGCGGCGGAGAGGGCGATACGGCGCATGAGAGGTGACTCCTTCGTGGAAGCCGGTTGTTCCGACACCGCCGATGGTCCCGGTCCCTCTTCCCGGTCCGTTCCCCTCTGGGCACCCGCCTGATCCCCGCGGCCCGCCCGGACCTCCCGCACCGCACGAAAGACGCCCGTGACCTCGCGTGGAGCGAGGTCACGGGCGTACGGAGAGGGGGTCGGCGCCCGGCCGGACCGGGGCCGGCGCGGGGGCTCAGCGCTTGAGGGTGAAGGTGAAGTCGCCGGAGAGCTTGCCGCTCAGCCGGACCGACGAGACGAGCTTGCCGTCGTCGATCAGCTTCTCGACCCCGGCCCGCGAGAGGCCGTAGCCCTCGGCGATCAGCCGCGCCGGCCGGACGGGTATGCGCGCCGCGAAGCGGACCGAGACGTCGACGGCCTCGCGGTCCAGGTGGTCCGCCCGGTCCGGTCCGCCGGTGTCGAGGCGCCAGGCGTCCGACCAGTCGAGGTCGATGTGGTTGCGGCGCAGCAGGGCCGCGTCGTGGAGCAGTTCGGCCGCGAGGCTGGGGTCGTTGTCGTGCACCCGGTCCAGCAGCTCGGGACGGACCGACCTCACGTGGACGCGCTCCATGACCACGATCTTCGTGGTGTCCCCGCACCCGGTGCAGAGGGCGAGGAGCCAGATGTCGATGAGCTTGTGGTTCGCGTTGGCGCGGAATTTGCCGGTCGTCCGGAAGGTGCCGGACGCGCATCCGTGGCAACGGCGGCGAATCAGCGGGAGACGGACGGGCTTGACCACCCAGTTCTCGAGGACAGCAGTACTGCTCGACTGGATCTCGGACATTTCACCGCCAGGTACTGGTGAGCGATCGGCACTTCGTCGACCGGGGACCCGGGACGATTCGCGCCGGCGCTCTTGCGCCGGCAAGTACCTGGAAAGTTACGGAGGTTGTGCGTTCCGGCGCGTCCGCGAGCGGTGGAACCGGCACGACACGCGGCGATGACGTCCGGCCGGTCCGCGTACACGCCCCGCTTACGGGACCGCCGCCGGAAGCACCGCCGGACCGCCGGGGGCCACCGCCGGAACACCCTGCGGCGGCCCCGGCGGTCAGTCCCCGGACGGCCGGATGTCCGCGACCAGGTCGCGGCGCGCGTCGGCCACCCGGGCGCGGGTGAGCTCCGGCGTGTCCCCCTCGACCACCACGTAGGCGCGGCGGCTGGCCCGCTCGCCGATCGGGGCGACCCGGTCGCCGGGCCGGTAGGGGAAGCGCGCGCCGCGCACCCAGGGCGTGACCGCGATCTCCTCCGTGCCGGTGTACGTCTCCAGGCGCCCCTCGGGCAGCCGGAAGAAACCGATCTCCGCGTACCGCGAGGCGGGCCCCACCACCGGCCGGGTGCCCAGCAGGCCGGCGAAGACCGCCGCCTCCGGGTCGAAGCCCCGCGCGATGTCGATGAGCAGCGGGATGCGGTCGTCGCCGAGGTGCGCCCGGCAGGACACGATCCGGGGCCCGAGCGGCAGCAGCGCCACCTGGGTGTGGGCGGGCCCGGAGCGGTATCCGCTCGCCGACAGCAGGTCCGTGACCTCCCCCGCGATGACCTTCTGCGCCGCTTCGTCCAGGGGCGCCGGGTGGAGGTGGCCGGTCACGTGGAAGTCCGGCGCCCCCGTGGTGCGCTGGGCCGTCATGCCGAGGACGTGGTGGATCCCGTCCACGGTCAGCGTCTCGACGCTGACCCGGGGGGCCCCGGCGGGGACCGGATCGTCCGTCCCGCCCTCCCGGAGGCGTTCGTGGACCTCCGGCGCGTTCGGGGTCAGCCCGAGCCGCCACGCCTCCCGGGCCACGGGCAGGACCGAGCCGTCGTGCCCGCAGTGGAGCACGACGTCGAGGTCGTGGGTCCGCGCGGTCCGCGCGATGAGCTCGCGCAGACCGCTCTCGTCGGTGAAGTCGGCGAGCAGCAGCTCTTCGGACACTTCTTCGAGGCGGGACCGCAGATCCGCGTCGAGCTGCGCGGGATCCCATAGCGACCAGATGCGAAACCCCGACTCCGTCCCCTTGAGTGCCAGTTGATGACTCGGCATCACCAGCAACAGCCTGAATTGCGAGCTTCTCTCGGAGTGTGCACGCATAATTCCCAGTATGCAGGGACTACTTCCCCCGCAATTCCCTTCTGGTTCCCTCCGGTTGCCTTTGCGTCACGGCGAACTCCCCTTTGACCGAAAGGCGTTCACCGTCCGTGGCAGCGGACTAGGCGGGTGACGTCACGGCCGCGGCGGGCTCGGCGGTCGCGGCCGGCCCGGCGGAGGCGTCCGGTTCGGCCGGCGCCGCGAAGAGCCGGCGGGCGCCGAAGGCCAGCGCGGCGACCACGAGCATGCCGACGACCGCCCCGAGGAAGGGCGCCGAGGTGCCGTACGCGCCGAGCCCGAGGCCGCCCAGCTGGGAGCCGATCGCCGAGCCGCCCACGCTGACCGTGATGGCCCACGTGTACGCCTCGGTGACGTAACCCTCCCGCGCGGTGCGGGAGATGAGCTCGTACGACAGCGCGGTGACCGGCGACTGGAGGAGGCCGAGGACGACGAGGGCGACGCCCATCGACCAGTTGTCCCAGGCGGCCAGCACCAGCGCGGAGGCCCCGGCGAGCGCGAGCAGGCCCCAGGCGAAGACGGTCTCGGACGGTCGGCGGAGTGTGCGGCTGCCGTACCAGATCCCGCCGAGGATGCCGCCGACGCCCCATACGCCGAAGACCATCCCGATGTCACCGGCGGATCCGTGGGTCTCGACGAAGGCCGGTACCGCCACACTGTACGCGCCGGTCGCGCATCCGGCGACGAGCAGCAGGACCAGCAGCCTGACCAGGGCCGGGGAGCGGAGCGCGCCCAGCGGGTCGCGCTTGCCGGTGACGGGGGCGACCTTCCGGTCCCGGGAGGCCCGGGTCGCCGCGAACCCGATCGCGCCCACGCTGGTGAGCACGGCGCCCACGACGAGGGCCGACCCCGCGCCGCCCCAGATCAGCACCAGGCTGAACAGCAGCGGCCCGCCGATCACGAAGACCTCGCCCAGCACCGCCTCCAGCGAGAGGCCCACCCGCTCGGTGTTGCCCGGCGCGCTCCACAGGGAGCGGATGCAGCCGCTGATCGGCGGCATCGCGGCACCCGCGACGACCACGCACACCAGCTGCAGGGCCACCGCCTCCGGGTCGGCGGCCACGAAGCCGATCAGGGCGACGGGATAGACCGCGCCGGTGATCAGCAGCACGGGCGGCTGCCCGTACCGGTCGACGGCCCGGGCGACGAACGGCGCGAGGGCCGCCCCGCCCAGGCTGTACCCGGACAGGAGCAGGCCGGCCGAGAAGTAGCTGAGCCCCCGTGACGCGGTGAAGACCACCATGGAGACGGAGATCAGGTAGAGCGGGAGCCGGCCGACGGCGCTCCAGAACAGCGGGGCGCGCATGACCTTGTCGTGCACGACCGCCACGAAGGGGTTCTTCGCGGTCCGGGGCTCCGGGACGCGGTCCTCCGGGGTCTGCGGCGGTTCCGCGCCGTCGCCGGTGCTCGGGGAGTCTACGGACGGGGTGGGCGACATGATGGCTCGCAATTCTCGCGGGCGTCCCGTGCTGAGGCCGCTCGCGGTCGGGTGACGGTTGATTGCTCCGGACCGGCGGTCCGCGCGCCGTGGCCGCGCCCGGGTCCCGGTCGTCCTCGCCCGCCCGCGGCGGCGGGGGCCGCGGACGGCCGGGCCGTCTCCTCCGGATCGCGTTGGTCGGGCCCGGCACGATCCGAAAGAGGCCCTAGAGCCTGTCTGACAATTGGCGTCGGATCAGGCCGGGTCGTCCGGTGCGTGCGATCGGCGTGCGGCCGGGGCGCCCGCGTAGCGGAGCTACTTGGGCGTTCCGGCCGTGCGGCATGGGGGCACCTCCCGTGCCCGAAGGGCTACGGGGGAGTGCGTGCCGGGCGGGCCGGACCCGGCGGGAATTGTCAGACAGGCTCTAGCGGCCGGCGTAGGCCGTGCGGTGCTCCGGGCCCTCGGCCAGGAAGGCCGCGACGGCGGCGCGGTGGTCCCCGGTGCGCACGACGCCGGCCGCGACCGGGGCGAGCACCGCGTCGGCGGCCGGGACCCCGCCGTCGAGACAGGCGCGGACGATCCGCTTGGTCGCCGCGTGCGCCGCGGTCGGCCCGGTGGCCAGCCGCATCGCGTAGGCGTGCGCGGCCTCGTGGAAGCCGGCCGGCTCGAACAGCGCGTTGACGACGCCCCACGCGGCGAGTTCCGACGCGCGGTACAGGTCGCCGGTCATCACGAGCTCGCGGGCGCGCCCCGGGCCGGCGCGCTCGGCCAGCCGCTGGGTGCCGCCCATCGACGGGGTGAAGGCGACCTTCCGCTCGACCAGCCCGAACCGCGCGGACCCGGTCGAGACGATCAGGTCGCAGGCGAGCGCGAGCTCGAAGGCGGCGGTCAGGGTCAGCGAGTGCGCGGCGAAGACCGTCGGGCACGGCAGCGCCTCCAGCGCCTGGGCGATCCGCAGCCACCTCGCCCAGAACGACTCCGCGTCGGCGGGGTCGGTGTCGGCGAAGACCCGGACGTCGACGCCCGCGCTGACCACCCGCCCCTCCGCCCTGACGAGCAGGGCCCGGGGCGGATCGTCCGTGAGCCGCGCAACCGCCGCCTCCCACGCCTCCCACATCGCGAGGTCGAACAGGTTCAGCGGCGGGGCGTCCATGGTGAGGATCGCGAGCGGCCCGTCGTGGGTCAGCCGCACCGGCGCGCTCACGCGACGTTCCGGAAGATGCTGATCGCGTTGTTGCCCCCGAAGCCGAACGCGTTGCTCTGCACGTACCGCAGCCGCGGCAGCGCCAGCGGAGCGCCGGTGACCAGGTTCAGGCCGCCCTCGACCTCCTCGGGGTCCACGGCCGTCGGCGGCACGAGCCGGTGCCGCATGGTCAGGCAGGACGCCACCGCGCCCGCCGCGCCGGCCGCGCCCATCAGGTGCCCGACCGTTCCCTTGATCGCGGTCACCGCGGCCCGCGGGTAGAGCTCGGTGAAGATGCCGCCCTCGACCGTGTCGTTGGCCCGGCTGCCGGTGCCGTGGGCGAAGATCGCGTCGACGTCGTCGGCGGTGATCCCGGCCTCGGCGAGCGCCCGGCGGTGGCAGGCCTCGACGCCGCCGCGGTCGGGGGCCGTCGGGTGGCCGGCGTCGTTGCTGATCGCGGTCGCGAGGAGTTCGGCGTACGGGCGCTGCCCGGGGCGCAGCGCGTCCTCCGTCTGGAGCACCAGGACGCCGGCGCCCTCGGACGGCGTCACGTAGCGCCGGTCGGTGGAGAACGGCCTGCACCGCTGGGCGCCGATGGTCTGCAGCGAGCTGAAGCCGATGATGTTCTTCTCGGAGTACGGGTCGCAGCCGCCGACGACCGCGGTGTCGGCGACCCCGCTGCGCAGCATCTCCATCGCGCTGGACACCGCCACGTTCGCCGAGGCGCAGGTGCTCTGGGTGGTGAACGCCGGCCCGCGGGCGCCGACGGCCGCCGCGACGTCCGTCGTCACCGAGTAGCTGGAGAAGCCGCCGGTCTCGGCGATGTCCCTGCGTCCGGCGACGAGGTCCTCCAGGGCGTCGGCCTGGCCGTCGCTGGTGCCGATGCACACCACGGCGTCGCGCACCAGGTCGTCGCCGCGCTCCAGGCCCGCGTCGCGGAGCGCCTCGAGCGCCGCGTACTCGGCGAACACCGAGGCCGCCCGCGGCCGCGCGCGCGTCTGCTCGCGGACCTGTTCGAGCGCGATGTCCCAGGCGTCCTTGGGCACCCGGCCGCCGAGCATGCCCTCCTTCATCCCCGGGTACAGCGGGGTGAGGTCGGTGAACCGGTTGCGTGCCGCGCACAGGTCGTCCCAGAAGGGGGCGGTGCCGGCGCCGGCCGGGGAGATGACCCCCAGGCCGGTGACGAAGATGCGTGCTGCCCTATTCACCGCGACCTCCGTGGTCTGCCGTGTCGATGGTCTGCCTGGTGACGGTCAGCACGCCGCGGCGTGCGAGCGGACCCCGGCAGGTGAGCACGGCCTGCTCGCCCACCTCCAGCGTCCGGATCGAGGTGAGGAACTCGGCGGTGACGAAGGCCCCGTTGCGGTCCTCGGACGGGACCGACCCGATCCGTCCCCCGGGTGCGGCGGTCTCGTCGTCGTCGGGCGTGAAGTCGAACTCCGCGCGGAACTCGGTGCCCCGGGCGAACGTGGCGTGGGTCAGCCCCGACCGGCACCGCAGCCCGTGGGAGGCGAGGCCGGCGTCCAGGAGCGCCTCCGGCGAGTAGACGTCGCCGATCAGCACCTTGCTGATCGACGACCGGTCGACGGCGAGGGCGAGCAGGGCCTGCCAGATCGCCAGCACGGGCGTGAGCAGACCCCCGTTGAGCGTCAGGTTCCTGCCGGTGGCGCCGATCCCGATGTTCACGAACGCCGAGGCGGAGCTCGACGTGGCGTTCGGGAAGTGCTTGGCGGACAGCATCCTGCCGTCGGTCTCCGCGCGGCGCTGCAGTCTGGCCAGCGCCTCGGTGTTGCCGTACTCGGTGCCGATCACCACGGTGTCGTCGGTGCGCGTCTGCGGCGCCTCGTCGTGGGTGCGGGCCAGGTACAGGCAGAGACGGGTGAAGGAGTCGCGGAACTGGTCACCGACGGTGCCGATGACCGCGGTCAGGTCCGACGGGGGTGCGGCCAGTTCTCCTGGCTCCTCCCCGGGTTGCTGTCCGCAGAGCGCGACCTGACGGAGACTGAACTCGAACACACGGCACTCCGTTGTATCAGGAACAGGGGCGGGGGGACTTAGGCGGCCGCCGTCGCGGCCAGCTCGCGGACGTGGCTCTGGAGGTCGGCGACGGTGGCGAAGTTGCCGATGGACTCCTCGCCGATCTTGATGCCGAGGGCCTCCTCCACGTGCATCACCAGGTCGATCATCCCCAGGGAGTCGATTCCCAGCTCCGACCTGAGGTTCTGCTCGCCGGTGACCTCGAACTCCTCCGGGAGTTCAGCGACTCCCTTGAGTGCCTTCACGAGCTGCTCATCGAGAATGTCAGACATTTCCCCTCCTAGCGATTGCCGAACACGCTTCGAACGTGAATCGAGTGTGGCAGGGGGGAGAGCGGCACGCAGTAATCACGGGACTTACCCGCGCGGAAGAATGATCAGCGAAGTGCTTCCGCCCGGACCAGCGCGATGCGGACGCGCCTCGCCGGAAGGTGATCCTAACGTCCGTCGAGGCGCGGCGGATCGGGCGCGTTTCGCCCGGTCGCCATTCACCGCGCTCTCATTACGGAAACGATGGCGGAGAGTTTGAGGAGTTTCCATGCCGCTTGATCCAACCTATGCGATGATCAGGCGTTATCGTGAGGCGACCGGTTTCACCCCGCTCTACGAGATGTCCGTGGCGGAGGCCCGCCGGGCGGACGCCGAGACCGAGGCCGTGAACTGGGACTGGCACGAGCACCCGGAGGAGGTCCTCGACGTGGACCTCACCGGGCCGGCCGGCCCCCAGGCGGTCAGGGTGTACCGCCCGCGGAGCGACGAACCGCTGCCGATGCTGCTGTACTTCAACGGCGGCGGCTTCGTCGTCGGGTCCCTGAGCACCTCGGACTCGATCTGCCGGGCGCTGTCCACCATGGCGCGCTGCGTCGTGGTGTCCGTGGGCTACCGGCTGGCCCCCGAGGACCCGTTCCCGGCGGCCGTCGACGACTGCTTCAGCGCCGTGAAGTGGGCGGCGGAGCACGCTGCCGAATTCGGCGCGGACAGTCGTCGCATCGCCGTCGCGGGAGACAGCGCGGGCGGCAATCTGGCCGCGGTCATGGCCCTGATGGCGCGGGACGAGAAGGGGCCCGAGATCACCGCCCAGGTGCTCGTCTACCCGCCGCTGCACCATCACATGGATTCGAAGTCCATGCGCGAGAACAAGGACCTCATGTTCTTCAACGCGCATTCGAGCGCGTGGTTCTGGAATCACTATCTCGCGCAGCCCGCCGACGGCGATTCCCCGTATGCCTCACCGCTCAACGCGGCCGATTTCGGCGGCCTTCCCGCGGCATTGATCCTGACCGCGGAACTGTGCCCCGTACGGGACGAGGGCGAAGCGTACGCGAACGCGCTCTCGGCGGCGGGCGTACCGGTGGAGCACCACGACTATCCGGGTCTTCCGCACGGCTTCCTGGCCGTGGCGGCGAAACTCGGGACGTCCAGGGACGCCCTGGCGCTGATGGCCGGATATCTGCGCCGGAAGTGGGGGACCGACCTTTCGGATTCCGCGGAGAACGCCGCGGCGGCGGAGGAAAGGGTGCCCTCCGGAGTCTGAGCGGCACCGACGGGCCCGCAGCGGGGCCCGTGACGCGGGACGGGGCTCCCGCGTCGCCGGCCGGCGATCTCGATCACCGGCGCGGCGACGCGGGAGCCCCGTCGTCTCCCCGGGGCGGACCCGCCCCGGGTCTCAACGCCCGCGCTCGGCGCCCCCGTTGACCTGGATCACCTGCGAGGTGATGTGCCCGGCGGCGGGAGAGGCCAGCCAGTGCAGGGTCTCGGCGATGTCCGCGAGCGTGCCCGCGCGTCCGGTGGAGGTCTCGGCGACCCACATCGCCTTCCGGTCCTCGGGCGGCGGCCCGCCGAAGAACCCGGTCTCCTCGATGAACCCGGGTGCCACCAGGTTCACGGTGATCCCCCGCGGACCCAGGACGCGGGCCAGCTCGTGGGCGTACGGGTGGAGCGCGGCCTTGGCGGCGGCGTACGCGCTGAGGTTCGACCCGCGGTAGGCGGCGATGGAGCTGAGGAAGAGCACCCGGCCGCCGGGCGAGGCGAGCTGCTCGCGCAGCCCCTCCGTCAGCAGGGCGGCCGTGAGCGTGTTGATCCGGAAGTTGACGGTCCAGTCGTGGGCGACGGCGTCCAGCGGGTCGTCCGAGGCGGCCGGGGGCTCCAGCACCCCGTTGCCGCCCGCGCTGTGGATCAGCACGTCGACCCGGCCGCCGAGCTCGGCGTCCACGAACTTCCTGACGCCCCGCACCTCTTCGGGCTCGGTCAGGTCGGCCGCGCACACGCGCGCGCCCGGCACGGCGGCCTCCTCCAGCACCTCGCGCCGCCGTCCGAGCAGCAGCACCCGGTCCCCGCCCGCCGCGAAGGTCCGCGCGGCCGCGAGGCCGAGTCCGGTTCCGCCACCGCTGATCACCACGTTCCGTGTCATGCGCCGATCGTACCGTCGGCGATCTTCCCGTTCCACGTGGACATGACAGACAATCCGACACCACGCCGCCCCGCCCGACGACGGGAACCCCCGCCCCGGCACGACGACGACAAAGGGGCCGGACTCCACGGAGCCCGACCCCTCCCGCCCCGCCCGCGCCCGACCGGCCGCGCGACGGACGCACGACTACACGTTGAAGCGGAACTCCACCACGTCGCCGTCCTGCATGACGTACTCCTTGCCCTCCATGCGGGCCTTGCCGGCGGAACGCGCCTCGGCGACGGAGCCGGTGGCGACGAGGTCGGCGAAGGAGATGACCTCGGCCTTGATGAAGCCCTTCTGGAAGTCGGTGTGGATGACACCGGCCGCCTCGGGGGCCGTGGCGCCCTTCTTGATCGTCCAGGCGCGGGACTCCTTGGGACCGGCCGTGAGGTAGGTCTGGAGGCCGAGGGTGTCGAAGCCGACGCGGGCGAGGGTGGCGAGGCCGGGCTCCTCGGCACCGACGGACTGGAGGAGCTCCATGGCGTCCTCCTCGTCGAGCTCGGCGAGGTCCTGCTCCAGCTTGGCGTTGAGGAAGATCGCCTCGGCCGGGGCGACGAGGGCGCTCTGCTCGGCCTTGAAGGCGTCGTCGGTGAGCTCGTCCTCGTCGACGTTGAAGACGTAGAGGAAGGGCTTGGTGGTGAGGAGGTGGAGGTCGTGGAGGAGCTCCGCCTTCTCCGAGCCCTGGACGACGCCCTGGGAGAAGAGGGTGTCGCCGCGCTCCAGGATCTCCTTCGCCGCCTCGACGGCCGCGACCTTGGGGGCCACGTCCTTCTTGATGCGGGCCTCCTTCGCCAGGCGCGGGAGGACCTTCTCGATGGTCTGGAGGTCGGCGAGGATCAGCTCGGTGTTGATCGTCTCGATGTCGTCCTTCGGCGAGACCTTGCCGTCGACGTGCACGACGTTCTCGTCCTTGAAAGCACGGATGACCTGGCAGATCGCGTCGGACTCGCGGATGTTCGCGAGGAACTTGTTGCCCAGGCCCTCGCCCTCGCTCGCGCCGCGCACGATGCCGGCGATGTCGACGAAGTCGACGGTGGCCGGGAGGATCCGCTGCGAGGAGAAGATCTCGGCGAGCTTGGTCAGCCGGGCGTCGGGGACGCCGACGACGCCGACGTTCGGCTCGATCGTGGCGAACGGGTAGTTGGCCGCCAGCACGTCGTTCTTGGTCAGGGCGTTGAACAGGGTCGACTTGCCGACATTCGGCAGGCCGACGATTCCGATCGTGAGCGACACGGTGGCGACTTCCCTAGATACGGATGATGGGTCGATCCCCCAGTTTACGGGGGGCCCGGCGCGCGGCTCACCGGCCGCCCGGACCGGCGTCCGGTCGACTTCGGTCGAACTGCGTCCCGAGATCACCCAAAGGGCGTGTCCCGGACACCTCCCGCCGCCTCCCGACCTACGTTGGTGAGGTGGAGCAGCACAGGACAAGTCAGCCGCAGGGCCGCCGCCGACCGCAGACCCCTCTCACGCCGCCCGGCGCGCTGGTGGAGGTGGACGGGGGCGCGGCCGGGGCGGCCACCGTCTACCGGGTCGGGGCCCCGGCGGCGGCGCGGCGGCCGGTGCCGCCGGTCGTGCAGGCGCTGCGGCGGCTGCCGGCCCCCCGGCTCACCGGGCTCGGCGCGGGACTCTTCGCCTCGGCCGCGATGCTCGTGGTGGGCTTCCTGGACTGGCTGGTCCTGGACGGTTCGCCGCTGGCCTTCGGGCTGCTGTTCCTGCCGGTGAGCGCGCTCACCGCGCTCTGGGTCCGCACCGCCGACCTGGTCACCGCGCCGATCGCCGTCCCGATCGCCTTCGCCGTCGGCGTGGTGCCGATCGCGGGCGGCACGGGCGGCTTCGGCGGGCAGGCCATGGCGGTGGTCACGGCGCTCGCCGTGCACGCCGGCTGGCTGTACGGGGGCACGCTGGTCGCCGGGATCATCGCGAGCGTCCGGAAGGTGCGGGAGACGAGCCGCCGCCGGCGCAGGCCCGCCGCCCCGGCCGCTCCCCCGCGCGGCCCGGCCGGCACGGCTCCCGCCCGGCCCGCCGCGGCTCCCGCACGCCCCGGCACGGCTCCCGCGCGCCGGGGCGGCCCTCCCGCCCGCGGCCGGCGGACGACCCCGTGACCGGACCGGAAGGTCGCTCCGACGCGTCGCCGGGCGCCCCCTGCCCCTCCGACGGACATTCCTCCGGACATCCCTCACCTCACTGACGGGCGTCCCCCGCCCCGCAGCCGCGAGGCCCGCACGACGCGGGACCGCGGGCGCGGGGCCGCGAGGCCCGTACGCCACGAAGCCGCCGGTGCGGGGCCGCGGGGACCCTAGCGCGTGGCCGCCGCCCTCGCGGCCATCGCGGCGCCGACGATGCCGGCGTCGTTCCTCAGCTCGGCGGGGACGATCTCGGCGCGGATGCCGTCGAGGTAGGGGAGGAACTTGTCGGCCTTGCGGCTGACTCCCCCACCGAGGATGAAGAGCTCCGGGGAGAAGAGCATCTCGACGTGGGCGAGGTACTTCCGCAGGCGCTTGGTCGCCCAGTGCTCCCAGGTCAGCTCCTCGTCCTCGCGGGCCTTGGAGGAGGCCCGCTTCTCCGCGTCGTGGCCCTTGAGCTCCAGGTGGCCGAGCTCGGTGTTGGGGACCAGGCGGCCGTCGGTGAAGACGGCGGAGCCGATGCCGGTGCCGAGGGTCAGCAGGATGACGGTGCCGGTGCGGCCCCGGCCGGCGCCGAAGGTCATCTCGGCGACGCCGGCCGCGTCGGCGTCGTTGAGGACGGTGACGGGGAGGCCGCCGACGGCCTCCTCGATGAGCGCGCCCGCGTCGGTGCCGACCCAGGACGGGTCGACGTTGGCGGCGGTGCGGACGGTGCTGCCGGTGACGACTCCGGGGAAGGTGACGCCGATCGGGCCGGTCCAGCCGAAGTGGCCGACGACCTCCGCGACGCGGCCCGCGACGTCCTGGGGCGTCGCGGGCTGCGGGGTGAGGACCTTGTGGCGCTCCTCGGCGAGGGCGCCGCGCCCCAGGTCCACGGGGGCGCCCTTGATGCCCGAGCCGCCGATGTCCACTCCGAAGACGTTCATGGAATCACCGTACGGGCATCCGCGGGCCGCTACTCCCCGACGAGCCGGGCGGCCTCGGCGCGCAGGTCGCGGCGGAGTTCCTTGGGGAGCGAGAAGGTGAGGTGCTCGTCGGCGGTCTTGACCAGCTCGACGTCGGCGTACCCGCGCTGCGACAGCCACTCCAGGACCTCCTGGACCAGCACGTCGGGGACGGAGGCGCCGGAGGAGAGGCCGACCGAGGTGACGCCCTCCAGCCAGGCCTCGTCGATCTCGCTCGCGAAGTCGACCAGGTGGGCGGCGGGGACGCCGGCCTGCTTGGCGACCTCCACCATGCGGATCGAGTTCGAGGAGTTCTTCGAGCCGACGACGATGACGAGCTCGGCCTGGCCGGCCAGCTCCTTGATCGCGGTCTGGCGGTTCTGCGTGGCGTAGCAGATGTCGTCCGACGGCGGGGAGACCAGCTGCGGGAACTTGTCCTTCAGCGCGTCGACCGTCTCCATGGTCTCGTCGACCGAGAGCGTGGTCTGGGAGAGCCAGACGACCCGGGAGGGGTCGCGGACCTCGACCCTGGCGACGTCCTCGGGGCCGTCGACGAGCTGGATGTGGTCGGGGGCCTCGCCGGAGGTGCCGATGACCTCCTCGTGGCCCTCGTGGCCGATGAGGAGGATGTCGAAGTCCTCCTTGGCGTACCGGATGGCCTCCTTGTGGACCTTGGTGACCAGCGGGCAGGTGGCGTCGATCGTCGCGAGCCGGCCCTGGCGGGCCTCCTCGTGGACGGTCGGGGCGACGCCGTGCGCGGAGAACATCACGATGTTGCCCGGCGGGACCTCGGTGGCCTGGTCGACGAAGATCGCGCCCTTCCGCTCCAGCGTCTGGACCACGTACTTGTTGTGGACGATCTCGTGGCGGACGTAGACGGGGGCCCCGTACTGCTCCAGGGCCTTCTCCACGGCGATCACGGCACGGTCGACGCCCGCGCAGTAGCCGCGGGGAGCGGCGAGCAGGACACGCTTCGGGCGGTGGGTCGCGGGCGTTGCAGTCATGCGTCCCATCGTAAGGCCGCGTCGGTGACCGCCTGGAGCGAGGCCGTGTCCGAAACTGACGCCATGGCTGAGAACGCGCAGGTGGACGGGGCGGCAACGGGGCCGGACCACACGGGGCTGCGACGGACGCTCGGATTCCGCGACCTGGTCGTGTACGGGCTGCTGTTCATCGCCCCGATGGCGCCGGTCGGCGTCTTCGGCACGCTCGACGCGAAGTCCCACGGTGCCGTCGCACTGGTGTACGTCGTGGCGACGGTGGCGATGGCGTTCACGGCCTTCAGCTACGCGCAGATGGTCCGGGTCGCCCCGCTGGCCGGCTCGGTCTTCGCCTACGCCCGCAAGGGGCTGGGCGAGGGGCCGGGCTTCGTCGCCGGCTGGATGGCGATGCTCGACTACCTGCTGATCCCGGCCGTCGCCTACCTCTTCGCGGGGATCGCGATGGAGGCGCTGGTGCCCGAGGTGCACCGCTGGGTGTGGACGGGGCTCGCGGTGGTGGTGACCACCCTGCTCAACCTGTGGGGGGTGCGGGCCGCGGCCCGCGTCGGCTTCGCGGTGCTCGCCATGGAGATCGTGGTGCTGCTGGTCTTCGTGGTGTCGGCGGTGGTGGTGCTCGCACGGGACGGGGCGCAGCGCGACTGGTGGTCGCCGCTCACCGGCGACGGGACCTTCTCGCTCGCGGCGGTGATCGGCGCGGTGTCGGTGGCGGTCCTGTCGTACCTCGGCTTCGACGCGATCGCCTCCTTCGCGGAGGAGGTGACCGGGGGCTCGTCGAAGGTGGCGCGGGCGCTGCTCTTCTGCCTGGTGCTCGCCGGTGTCCTCTTCATCGCCCAGACCTGGCTGGTGGCGCTGCTCGAACCGGTCTCGTCGGCGGAGCTGGCGGCCGATCCGGGGAAGCAGGGCTCCGCCTTCTACGACGCGGTGGACAGCTCGGTCGGCGGGTGGCTGCACGACCTGGTCGCCGCGTCGAAGGCGATCGGCGCGGCCTTCGCGGCGCTGGCCGGGCAGGCGGCGGGCGGGCGGCTGCTCTTCGCGATGGGCCGGGAGGGGCGGCTGCCGCACGCGCTCGCGCGGACCGACTCGGGCGTGCCGCGGGTGGCCCTGCTGGTGTCGGCGACGGTGACGATGGCCGCCGCGGTCTGGGCGGCGAGCCGTGACGACGGCCTGGACCACCTGGTGTCGGTGGTGGACGTCGGCGCCCTGACCGCCTTCGTCCTGCTGCACGCGAGCGTGGTGGGCTGGTTCGCGGTCCGGCGGGCGGAGGGGGAGCCGCACTGGCTGAAGCACGTGGTGCTGCCGGTAATCGGCGCGGCGATCCTGGTCGCGGTGATCGTGGAGGCGTCCCCGGCGGCCCAGGTGGTGGGCGTGGTCTGGCTGGGCGTGGGGCTGGTGGTGCTGGCGGTGCAGGGCGCCGGGCGGGGCCCGGTCGGGGGCCGGCCCGGCTCCCGGGAGGACGGGCCGCGGCGATGACGTTGTCGGAGCGCCCCGTTACGCTCGGTGCATGGGTCTGACTACGTCCGCCGAAGCACCGCTGCCCGTGGGTGAGGTCTCCCGGATGATCGGGGGGTGGATCGACCGGCTGGGGGCGATCTGGGTCGAGGGGCAGATCACGCAGCTCTCGCGCCGCCCCGGCGCCGGGGTCGTCTTCCTGACGCTGCGCGATCCCTCGCACGACGTCTCCATCGGGGTGACCTGCTACCGGCAGGTCTTCGACGCGGTGGCCGACGTCGTCTCGGAGGGCGCCCGGGTCGTCGTGCACGCCAAGCCGGAGTGGTACGCGCCGCGCGGGCAGCTGTCGCTGCGGGCGGTGGAGATCAAGCCGGTCGGGATCGGCGAGCTGCTGGCCCGGCTGGAGCAGCTGAAGCGGGGGCTGGCGGCCGAGGGGCTGTTCGCGGCCGACCGGAAGAAGCCGCTGCCGTTCCTGCCCGGCCTGATCGGCCTGGTCTGCGGCCGGGCCTCGGCTGCGGAGCGGGACGTCCTGGAGAACGCCCGGCGCAGATGGCCCGCCGTCCGCTTCGAGGTGCGGAACGTGCCGGTGCAGGGCGTGAAGGCGGTGCCGCAGGTGATCCAGGCGGTCCGCGAGCTCGACGCGCACGAGGACGTGGACGTGATCGTGGTGGCCCGGGGCGGCGGCAGCGTCGAGGACCTGCTGCCCTTCTCCGACGAGCAGCTGATCCGCGCGGTGGCCGCGTGCCGGACCCCGGTGGTGTCGGCGATCGGGCACGAGCCGGACTCCCCGCTGCTCGACCTGGTGGCGGACCTGCGGGCCTCCACGCCGACCGACGCGGCCAAGAAGGTCGTGCCGGACGTGGGCGAGGAGCTGGAGCGGGTGCGCGGCCTGCGCGACCGGGCGCTGCGGACGGTCCGGGGGCTGCTCGACCGCGAGGAGCGGGGGCTGGCGCACGCGCTGGCCCGGCCGGTGATGGAGCGTCCGGAGCGGATGGTGGAGGTCCGGGAGGACGAGCTGGACGCGCTGCTCGCGCGCAGCCGGCGGGTCCTGGGGCATCTGCTGGACCGGGCGGACTCGGAGCTGGCGCACACCCGCGCGCGGGTGCGGGCGCTCTCCCCGGCGGCGACGCTGGAGCGCGGCTACGCGGTGCTCCAGCGGACGGACGGGGCGGTGGTCCGGGCGGCGGAGGAGGTCGCGGAGGGCGAGGAGCTGCGCGCCCGGGTGGCCGACGGCGAGTTCACGGTGCGCCGGTCGTAGCCGGGGCGGGCCCGCGAGGGGCCCGGCGCGGGACCCCGGGGGCCGACGAGAGTGACGGAGGACGGAGAAGACATGGGAAGCGGTACGGAGACGGCGGCGCTCGGCTACGAGGAGGCGCGCGACGAGCTGATCGAGGTGGTGCGGCGCCTGGAGGCGGGCGGCACCACCCTGGAGGAGTCACTGGCGCTCTGGGAGCGGGGCGAGGAGCTGGCGAAGGTCTGCCGGCACTGGCTGGAGGGCGCCCGCGCCCGGCTCGACGCCTCGCTGGCGGCGGGGGGCACGGAGGAGGAGCCCGGGGAGTGAGGTCCCGGGCCGGGGGGTGAGCGCACGGCCCGGGACCGAGGGGCGGGCGGGGCCCTGGGGACGAGCGGGGACCGGGGAGCGGGCCGGGGGCGAGCGTCGGACCGGGACAGAAGGCCGGTCCGGCCGACCCGGGAGGCGGATACGGGCGTCCCCGGCGCATCCGGAAAGCGGTCCGGTTAGACTGGCGGAAGTGAAGCGGATCACTATCCGGATCAGATAGTTGAAATTTCACCAATCCTGGGCGTACTGTCGAGGCATCGCCCGGGTCCCCGCCGGGCGTCCCCTTGCAGTCCGGAAGGTACGCAGCATGTCCCTCGTTCTCGACCCCGCCGCCCAGGACCTCCTCTTCCGCGAGGCCCGCACTGCCAACACGTTCACCGACGAGCCGGTGACCGACGAGCAGGTCCAGGCGATCTACGACCTGGTGAAGTACGGCCCCACCGCCTTCAACCAGACCCCGCTGCGCATCACGCTGGTCCGCTCCCCCGAGGCCCGCGAGCGCCTGGTCAAGCACATGGCCGAGGGCAACCAGGCCAAGACCGCCGCCGCCCCGCTGGTCGCGATCCTCTCGGCCGACAACGAGTTCCACGAGGAGCTCCCGGCCCTGCTCCCGCACTTCCCGCAGGCCAAGGACATGTTCTTCGCCGAGCGCCCGGTCCGCGAGGGCTCCGCGCTGCTGAACGCCGCCCTCCAGGCCGCGTACTTCATCGTGGGCGTCCGCGCCGCCGGCCTGGCCGCCGGCCCGATGACCGGCCTGGACTTCGCCGGCCTCCAGAAGGAGTTCCTGGACGCCGACCACACCCCGCTGATGGTGATCAACATCGGCAAGCCGGGCGAGGACGCCTGGTTCCCGCGCTCCCCGCGCCTGGCCTACGACGACGTCATCACGACCGTCTGAGCCCGCTCCCCGCACGACGAAGCCCCCGGCGCCTCTGCGCCGGGGGCTTCGTCGTGCGGGAAGGGCCGTCAGGCCTGCTTCGAGCGGAGGGCGCCCGCCATCTCCGCGAGCGTCTCGAAGGACGCCGTGCCGGTGACGACCGTGGTCGCGCCGCCGTCGGTCCGCACCAGCGCGTCGTACTTGGGGCCCTCCCAGCGCTGCCAGACCCGCCCGTCCACGGTCTGCGTCCTCCCGGTGTCCTTGGCCTGGTGGGTGACCTTGGGCACGAACTTCCGCGGCTCCGCCGTCGACTGGTTCACCGAGACGTACTGGGTGTCCGGCGAGAGGAAGCCGAGCTGCCAGGCGTTGCCCTGCTCGCGCTTGTACGAGACCACCGTCGCCCTCCAGTCGTCGCCGAGGCCCTCGGGGGCGAGCACCGGATACGGCGCCGCCCGCTGCGCCGTGATCAGCTCGACCCGGTAGTCCTTGGCCTTCACCGGCTCCGCGTCCTCGTCGTGCGGGATGAAGAGATACATGACCCCCGCGGCGATCATGATCACCCCGAGGGACTGGATCATCCCGCGTACCGTCTGCCTGCCTCGCTTAGCTGCCACGCCCCATATGGTCGCATCACGGTCCCGCGCTCATACGTGGACCCCTCTGCTCAATTTGTCGACCTGGCGATAGAGTCACAGCACCCTCTCTTTTTCCGGCCGTCGTCGTACAGAAAGGTGCGCTCCGATGACCGAGCACCACCTCCCCCCCGAGCTGGAGGTCTCTCCCGAGGCCCCCGACCGCAACCTCGCCCTCGAACTGGTCCGCGTGACCGAGGCCGCCGCCATGGCCGCCGGCCGCTGGGTCGGCCGCGGCGACAAGATCGGCGCGGACGGCGCCGCGGTCAACGCGATGCGGACCCTCATCTCGACCGTCTCGATGAACGGCGTCGTCGTCATCGGCGAGGGCGAGAAGGACGAGGCGCCGATGCTCTTCAACGGCGAGCGGGTCGGCGACGGCACCGGCGCCGAGGTCGACATCGCCGTGGACCCGATCGACGGCACCACGCTGAACGCCAAGGGCATGCCGAACGCCATCGCGGTGCTCGCCGCCGCCGACCGCGGCTCCATGTTCGACCCGTCCGCGGTCTTCTACATGGACAAGCTGGTCACCGGCCCCGAGGCCGCCGACTTCGTCGACATCAACGCGCCCGTCTCGGTCAACATCCGCCGGGTCGCCAAGGCCAAGGGCATGCAGGCCGAGGACGTCACCGTGGTCATCCTGGACCGCCCCCGCCACGAGGGCATCGTCAAGGAGATCCGCGAGACCGGCGCCCGCATCAAGTTCATCTCCGACGGCGACGTGGCCGGCTCCATCATGGCCGCCCGCGAGGGCACCGGCGTCGACCTGCTCATGGGCATCGGCGGCACGCCCGAGGGCATCATCTCGGCCTGCGCCATCAAGTGCCTGGGCGGTGTCATCCAGGGCAAGCTGTGGCCCAAGGACGACGCCGAGCGCCAGAAGGCCCTCGACGCGGGCCACGACCTGGACCGGGTCCTCACCACGACCGACCTCGTCCGCGGCGACAACGTCTTCTTCGTCGCCACCGGCATCACCGACGGCGAGCTGCTGCGCGGGGTGCGCTACCGCTCCGAGACGGCGACCACCCAGTCGCTGGTCATGCGCTCGAAGTCCGGCACGATCCGCCAGATCGACTCCACGCACCGGCTCTCGAAGCTGCGCGCGTACAGCGACATCGACTTCGACCGGGCGAACTGACACCGGAACGACGACGGCAGCGAAGAGGGGCGCCCCCCTGTGCGGTGGGGGCGCCCCTTCCCGTACGGGGGACCGGGTGCGGCCCGTCAGCCGGCCTGGGCGATCCGCTCGGCCCCGGCCGCCTTGCGCAGCTCCACCTCGCGGCGCCTGCGCCGGGCCAGCACCACGCGGCGCTCGGCGGCGGTGAGCCCGCCCCAGACGCCGTACGGCTCCGGCTGGATCAGCGCGTGCTCGCGGCACTCGACCATCACGGGGCAGCGCCCGCAGACGCGCTTGGCCGCCTCCTCGCGGGCGAGCCGCGCGGCGGTCGGCTCCTTGGAGGGGGCGAAGAAGAGCCCCGCCTCGTCCCGGCGGCACACCGCCTCCGCGTGCCAGGGGCCGTCCTCGTCCTCCCGCGCGGGAGCGCGCTGGGGCGGCACGGCGGCTACCGGGAGGGGCTGATGCGGCAGTTGCAGCACGGTCTACTCCTGACGACGGCTTCGCGAGCGAGCAGCGATGCAGCAGCCCTACCCGCTGTGCGCGCGCCTATGCACTGCGTGCGCCCCCCATCCGGAGTCCGGGGCCCCGGCGACGCATTCCGGTCACCACCTGACCGATACCCGTCGGTGGATCAGTGGCCCAGGTGCTTGCGGATCTTGCTCTGGAGGTCGACGACCCACTTGCCGCGCTTGGGGCGGGCCTCCACGTTCCCGCAGAGGGCGTAGCCGTTGACCACCACCAGCGGCGCCTGCGGATCGACCCCCTCCAGCGAGGTGACCTCGAAGTTCCCGAGGATGCCGGTGCCGGTGCCGCGCAGGCTGATGTTCTCCGGGACGCGCACCTCGATGTTCCCGAAGATCGAGGTGGCGTTGATGGTGGTGAGCGGCTGGGCGAAGATCGCCTCGGTCAGGTCGATCTCGATGTTCCCGAAGACCGCGAAGGCGTTGGTGCGGCGGGCGACCCGCCAGCGGCCCTTGCGGGTGGTGCTGGAGAAGACCGCGAGCAGCTGGTCGGCGTTCCCCTCGACGTCCTCCGGCCCGTAGGCCGCCGGCACCGGCTCCGGCCGGGGGGCGGCCGCGGTCCGGCCGGGGGCCGCCGGCAGGTCCCGCACGATCGGCTCCAGCTCGCCCACGGTCTTGGCCCGGTAGACCGCCTCGACCCGCTCGGCGTGCTCCTCCGCGTCCAGTCTCCCCTCCGCCAGGGCCTCGGCCAGGATGTCCGCGATCCGGTCCCGGTCGGCGTCCGAGGCCCGCAGCGAACCCTGCGGGTCCGCGTAGGCGGGCGCGGCGGGGGGCGCGGGGGCGGCGGGGGGCTCGGGGGCCGCCGGGGGCTCGGGGGCGGCCGGAGGCGCGGGCGCGGCCGGGGCCGCCGGGGCCTCGGGCGGGGTCGGGGCGGGCTGCTGCGCGGGGTCGGGCTGCTTTTCGAGGTCCACCCGTCCAGCCTGGCACACGCGATAGATCGCGACCAGGGATCCGAACCCCCATCTCTCCCCTAGGGGACGCGAAGCGGCGGGAACGCGAGGGCGCGGACCGCCGCGGCGGCGGCACCCCGGGCCGCGCCGTGGCGGATCGCGCCGTGACGGATCGCGCCGTGGCGGGTGGCAGGTTGCGCCTGGGGGACGGGTCGCGCCGTGGCGGGGGTCTCGCCGTGGTGGGGGCAGGGCGCGTCGCGGCGGAGGAGGCGGGTCGTACCGCAGCCGGTGGCGGGTTGCGTCGCGGCGGGAATCCGCCGTTCCGGGGCCCGCCGCGGGAGCGGCCGCTCCGCCAGGATGAGCGCGCGGGCGGGCCGGCGGGAGGGATGACGGACGTGACACGGGTGACGGATGCTCAGAACGGGTCCCTGCGGGACGCGGGCACCTTCGAGGGGCTCGTCCTCAGCCGCCTCGACGAGATCCGGCGGGCCCTGCGGCCCGGCGAGCCCGGCGCGCCGCCCCCGGGGGCGCCCTCCGCGGCGGACGTGGAGACCGTCACCGGCGCCCGGGCCATCGCCGAGCGGTACGCGGAGCTCCAGCGCTCGGCCCGGCGCGAGATCCTCGCGCTCTCCGCGGGTCCCGTGGTCGCGGTGCCGGCCGCCGCCAACTCCGGTCAGCGGGAGGCGATGCGGGCCGGGGTGCGGTACCGGGTGGTGTACGAGCGGGACGCGCTCGCGCTCACGGACTCCGACACCCCGCCACTGCTCGAACACTGGTCGTCGCTGGGCGAGGAGATGCGGGTCGCCTTCGGACTGCCGCTGAAACTCGTGCTGGTGGACCGGGCGCGGGCCCTCGTCGTCCCGCTGCCGGAGACCCCCCGGGAGGACGGCGAGCCGCGGTACTGCCCGGCGGAGGGCGGCGCGCGAGTGGACGGCACCCGGGCGGCCGGCCCGGCGGAGGGCGACGGGCCCACCGCCACGGTGCTGCGGTCACGGCCGCTGCTCGACGCGCTCGGCTGGATCTTCGACCGGGTCTGGGACAGCGCGCTGCCGGTTCCGGTGGCGCTCGCGGCGGCGGTCGACGGACCGCTGACGGCGGACGACCGGCGGCTGGTGACGCTGCTCCTGAACGGCTACACGGACCAGGCGATCGGGGCCCAACTGGGCGTGTCGGAGCGGACGGTGCAGCGGCGGGTCCGCAGGCTGCTCGCCCTGGCGGGCGTCCGCAGCCGGCTCCAGCTCGGCTGGCACGCGGCCCGCCACCACTGGCTCTGACACCCCGCGCCGCGCCCCGCCCCGCCCCCCCTCGGCACGGCTCCGCCGCCCGGTCGCACGAGGCGCGGGAAGGCACCTGTCGGCTTTACGACAAGGCGGCAAGCCGACACGGGCGGGGGCCTCTCGGGGCGGCGGGCGCGTGGCAACGTGTCCGGCGTTCGCACACCAGGACGCCGCCGGAAGGACATCCATGTCCCGTCGCAGATCCACCGCGATATCCACCGCCCTCGCGCTCGCCGCCGCCTCCCTCGCCCTCACCGTGGGCCCCGCCGCGGCCGGCACCGACCCCTCGCCCGCCCCCGGGGCCGACAAGCTGGGCGCCCACGACCGCGCCCTGCTCGCGCAGTACGAGCGGCAGCACGCCACCGCGCGGAGCTCGGCCGCCGCGCCCGGCTTCGCGACCCTGATCGTCGCCGTCGCCGACGGCCGCACCGCCGAGGCCGAGGCCGCGCTCGCCGGACTGGGCGCGGGCGTGGAGACGGTCCGCACCGACGAGTCCGTCGGGTACCTCAAGGCCAACGTCCCCTTCGGCCTCGTCGAGCGGGTCGCCGCCCTCGACCCGGTCGTCGCCGTCGACCTCGACGAGCTGCTGGAGATCGAGGACACCCGGGCGGACGGCGGCGCGGCCGCCGTGGCCGCCGGCCGGCCGGACGGCACGCCGCCGGCCGCCCCGTCCGCCGCCACCCCGGACGCGAACCCGTACATGCCGACCCGCGAGACGGGTTCGACCGAGTTCAAGGACGCCCACCCGGCCTTCGACGGGCGCGGGGTCACCATCGGGATCATGGACACCGGCGTCGACCCGACGCACCCGGCGCTGGCGCGGACCACGACCGGCGAGCACAAGCTGGTCGAGACGGTGACGGGCACCGACCCGAACAACTTCATCGACCTGCTCTTCGACTCCAGCTGGTTCCTGATGGGCAAGCAGCAGACGGGACCGACGGTCGTCTCCCCCGACGGCCAGGCGTGGACCGCCCCGGCCGGCTCCGACCTGCGGGTGCAGCACCGCGCGATGACGATGCCCGGCGGCGGTCAGCAGAAGCTGGGCGTGCTCTTCCGGGACTCGGACGGCGCGATCTGGGTCGACACGGACGGCGACTTCGACTTCACCGACGAGGAGGCGATGCGGCAGTTCGGCGTGGCCCGCCAGATCGGTCACCTCGGCACGGACGACCCGGCGACGCCGCTCAACGAGCGGATCCCCTTCACCGTCCAGGCGAAGAAGGTCACCGCCACCACGACGGGCGTGAACGTCAACGTCGTCACCGAGGCCCACGGCACCCACGTCGCCGGCATCACCGCCGCGCACGGCATGTTCGGCGGCGCCATGGACGGGCAGGCGCCCGGCGCGAAGCTCGTCTCGATGAAGGCGTGCCACTCCCTCGGCTGCTCCTCGGCCGCGCTCACCGACGGCATGATCGACCTCGCCACGAAGTACGGCGTCGACGTGATCAACATGTCGATCGGTTCGAGCCCCGAGTTCAACGACGGGCAGAGCGCCCGCGCGCTCGTCTACAACCGCCTGATCGACACCAGCGGCGTCCAGCTCTTCATCTCGGCCGGCAACTCCGGCGCCGGGACCAACACGGTCGGCGACCCGACCGGCGGCGACAAGGTCGTCAGCGTCGGGGCGGCCGTCTCGTCCGATACCTGGTGGGCGAACTACGGCTCGCGCACCCGGGACGCCCGCGCCATGTTCCCCTTCTCCTCGCGCGGCCCGCGCGAGGACGGCGGCTTCAAGCCGGACGTCACCGCGCCGGGCTCGGCCGTCTCCACGACCCCCGACTGGATCGCCCCCGCCTCCGTGGCCGAGACCGGCTACCGGCTGCCGCCCGGCTACTCGATGCTGAACGGCACCTCGATGGCGTCCCCCCAGGCCGCGGGCGCGGGCGCCCTGCTGCTCTCCGCCGCGCGGCAGACCGGGGTCTCCGCCTCCCCCGCCGAGCTGCGCTCCGCGATCCACTCCACCGCCCGCTGGAACGGCAAGGCCGACGCGGTCGCCCAGGGACGCGGCGGGCTCGACGTGCCGAAGGCGTGGTCCGTGCTCGGCAGGGGCAAGGCGGCCACGGCCGACGCCGTGACCGTCTCGGCCCCCGTCTGCACCCCGCTCTCCGGGCAGCTCGTCACCCCGCACCGCGGCAGCGGCCTCTTCAACAGCTGCGCCCCGGGCGCGGGCGGCCAGGGCGTCGGCGAGCAGCGCGCCTACGAGCTGACCGTCACCCGCACCACCGGATCCGACCGGCCCGTGGCGTACGAGGTCGGTCTGAAGGGCGGCGGCGGCACCTTCTCCGTGCCGTCCTCCGTGGTCCTCGCCAAGGGCGTGCCGACCACCCTGCGGGTCACGGCGAGGCCGGGCACCCAGGGCGTCCACTCCGCCGTCCTCGTCCTCGACGACCCGCTGACGCGGGCGGTCGAGCAGCACACGATGCTCGCGGTCGAGGCCGCGGTCCCGCTGGAGGCCGGCGGCGCCCCGCTGACCGTCACCGGCGTCTCGTACCGGAACGACACGGTCCACTACACCGTGGCCGTGCCCGCCGGGGCGAAGGCGCTGACCGTCTCCCTGGACGGCCTGGACGAGGGCTCCCAGACCCGCTGGTGGGCCTTCCGGCCGACCGGCGTCTCCGGTGAGGCCTCCGCCGCCGGAACGGTCTACTGCTACAACGGCTACCTCGACGGCTACGGCTGCGACCCGCGGAGCCGGACCTACGCCGCGCCCGCCGCCGGCGTGTGGGAGCTGGTCGTCGAGTCCCGCCGCACCTCCCCGCTCCTGGCGAACCCGTACACGCTGACGGCGAGCGTCTCGTAGCGGAACACTCCACATCGGCGCGGTCCCGGTCCCCGGTGAGCCTTACCTCACAGGATCGGGGCCGCGCCCTCGCTCTACGCTGGAGGGTGCGCCCGCCAACGGAGGCGTGCGCTGCTGTCTGCCGAGTGAGGAATGGCTGCCGTCATGCCAGAGTTTGCGTACTCCGATCTGCTCCCCGTCGGAGAGGACACCACGCCCTACCGCCTGGTCACCGCCGAGGGCGTCTCCACCTTCGAGGCCGACGGCCGTACGTTCCTCAAGGTCGAGCCGGAGGCGCTGCGCAAGCTGGCCGCCGAGGCGATCCACGACATCCAGCACTACCTGCGCCCGGCCCACCTGGCCCAGCTGCGGAAGATCATCGACGACCCCGAGGCGTCGGGCAACGACAAGTTCGTCGCGCTCGACCTGCTGAAGAACGCGAACATCGCCGCCGCGGGCGTCCTGCCCATGTGCCAGGACACCGGCACCGCGATCGTCATGGGCAAGCGCGGGCAGAACGTGCTGACCTCCGGCCGCGACGAGGAGGCCCTGTCGAAGGGCATCTACGACGCGTACACCAAGCTCAACCTCCGCTACTCGCAGATGGCCCCGGTCACCATGTGGGAGGAGAAGAACACCGGCTCGAACCTGCCCGCGCAGATCGAGCTGTACGCGACCGACGGCGGCGCGTACAAGTTCCTCTTCATGGCCAAGGGCGGCGGCTCCGCCAACAAGTCCTTCCTCTACCAGGAGACCAAGGCGGTCCTGAACGAGGCCTCCATGATGAAGTTCCTGGAGGAGAAGATCCGCTCGCTCGGCACGGCCGCCTGCCCGCCGTACCACCTGGCGATCGTCGTCGGCGGCACGAGCGCCGAGTTCGCGCTGAAGACCGCGAAGTACGCCTCCGCGCACTACCTGGACGAGCTGCCCACCGAGGGCGACGCCGCCACCGGCCACGGCTTCCGCGACAAGGAGCTGGAGGAGAAGGTCTTCGAGCTGACGCAGCGGATCGGCATCGGCGCGCAGTTCGGCGGCAAGTACTTCTGCCACGACGTGCGCGTGGTGCGCCTGCCCCGCCACGGCGCCTCGCTGCCCGTCGCCCTCGCCGTCTCCTGCTCGGCCGACCGCCAGGCCGTCGCGAAGATCACCGCCGAGGGCGTCTTCCTGGAGCAGCTGGAGACCGACCCGGCGCGCTTCCTGCCGGAGACCGAGGACACCCACCTGGACGCGGGCGACGTCGTGGAGATCGACCTCAACCAGCCGATGGACCAGGTCCTGGCCGAGCTGACCAAGTACCCGGTCAAGACCCGCCTCTCGCTGACCGGTCCGCTGGTCGTGGCCCGCGACATCGCGCACGCCAAGATCAAGGCGCGGCTCGACGCCGGCGAGCCCATGCCGCAGTACATGAAGGACCACCCGGTCTACTACGCGGGCCCGGCGAAGACGCCCGAGGGGTACGCCTCCGGCTCCTTCGGCCCGACGACGGCCGGCCGGATGGACAGCTACGTCGAGCAGTTCCAGGCGGCGGGCGGCTCGATGGTGATGCTCGCCAAGGGCAACCGCTCGCAGCAGGTGACCGACGCGTGCGGCACGCACGGCGGCTTCTACCTCGGCTCCATCGGCGGCCCGGCCGCCCGCCTCGCCCAGGACTGCATCAAGAAGATCGAGGTCCTGGACAACGAGGAGGACGGCATGGAGGCGGTCTGGAAGATCGAGGTCGAGGACTTCCCGGCCTTCGTCGTCGTCGACGACAAGGGCAACGACTTCTTCCAGAACCCGGCGCCGGAGCCGACCTTCACCCACATCCCGGTCCGCCAGGGCTCCCAGCTGTCGTAACCCGCGGCCGCTTCGGCGAGGGCACCGTCTCCTCGGAGGCTTGCCTGCAGCCGGCCCGGTGACCCACCTTCGACACGAGTCACCGGGCCGGCTCCCGAATTTCCGCGAACCCGTCACGCTGGGCGATGAAGTATGGAACAGTCCACACGTGACCGAGTTCGAATCACAGTCGAAAAACATCCAGTCCATCTACGTCTGGTACAGCGAGAACAAACTCTGGGTCAATCGCCGCTACCAGAGGAAGCTGGTCTGGACGCTCGAAGAGAAGCAGAAACTCATCGAGTCCGTGCTGAAGCGGTACCCGATCCCCGCAGTGCTGCTGGCGGAGCGCGAAAACGGGGACTACGAAGTCATCGACGGCCTGCAGCGACTGCACACTCTCCTCTCTTTCGCCGAGACCGCCTTCCCCACTCTCGACAGTCGATATTTCGATGTCGACCAATTCGTCACCGCGAAAACACGCGCCACAGAAGAAGGCGCGTTCTCCGTGGCTTCGGGCGCCAAGCTGACCGCACGCGAAGTGGGGACTTTCCTCGACTACCCGATCGCTGTTTCCGTCATGCGTGGAGCCACTGACGAGGAGATCGACGACGTCTTCACTCGCATCAACAGCTACGGGCATCGCCTGAGCGATCAAGAACGACGCCAGTCCGGCGTGCAGGACGAGTTCTCGACGTTGGTGCGAAGCCTCTCCTGCGAAGTCAGGGGCGACGCCTCGAGCGACATCTTGAGCCTCGAGAAAATGCCGTCCATCAGCATCGATCTCCCCATGACGAAGCACGGGTACGAGGTCGAAGCGAGCAACGTCTTCTGGGTGAAGCAGGGGATCCTGCGCTCGACGGATCTCAGGGACTCGATGGATGAGCAGTGCATCGCCGACATCGCCGCTTCGATCATCGGCGGTCGCCTCATCGATCGCTCAAAGGACGCTCTCGACCAGATCTATCAGCCCTCGTCGGGCGAGAACGCACGGATCATGCGCGCGCTGGACAGCTACGGGAGCGAAAAATTCTCCGCGGAATTCAAGTTCTGCGTCGATGAAATCAGCACGATATGCACCCAGGGAGTACCCAAGAAGCTCCGGTCCATCATCTTCACGAAGACGAGCACCAATCCTTTCCCGTCGGCTTTCGCAGTTCTCTTCGTGGCCTTCCACGAACTACTCATCGGCGAGAACAAGAAGATCTCCGATTACGCCGGCCTGAGGAATTCCATCACCAATCTGGACAAGAGGATCGAGACCAGCAGGGCATCCACCGCCCCGGAAGAGCGGCGCGCCAACGTGGAGACCATCAAGGCGCTGATTCGACAGCACTTCGTGGACAGCGAACCTCGGGACATCTACGGCGATCACACCACGGTGGACATCGACGCAATCATTCGCCGCTCCGAGATAGAGACCTCGCACTACGAGCTGAAGCAGGGGATCCTCCGCCTGGACGAGAACCGTGGGATCGACACGGCGGTCATGCAGAGGGTGGTCCATACGATTTGCGCGATCGCCAACAACGGGAAGGGCCATTCCGGAACCATCCTCATCGGCGTGGCCGACAAGCCCGCAGATGTCCGTCGAATCAAGTCCCTGGACCATGTCGACGCCCATCCCGTGGGACGTCGCTCCGTCGTAGGAGTCCATCGCGAGGCCCAGCTCCTGAAGGAGACCCCCGAGCAGTACTACGCCCGCTGGAAGGACTTCATCCGTTCCTCGGGCCTGTCTCGGCCCGTGAGGGACGCCGTGCTGGCCAACCTGTCGCACTCCAACTACTTCGGGTACGGAATCATCGTCATTCGCGTACCCGGCCAGCAGGACGTCTCCCTGGTGGGCGAGCGGATCTTCGTGCGCTCCGGAGACGACACGATCGAGGTCACCGAGCCCTCGCGGATGCTCGAGGTCGCCAAACGATTTCAGTGAGACCCAGGCCCCCGCACGCGACACCGCCCCCGGTCCCCCGTGGACCGGGGGCGGTGTCGTTCCCGGGCGGCACCTCCCGCACGGAAAGTCGCTACCGACCGGTAGTCAGCCGGACACTTACTGGTCAGTATGGGTCGCGAGCATGTCAACCACTGAGACGGTCGACCACTCGGGAGCCCCCCATGCCCTCCGCCAAGTCCGCAGCCACCGCCACCGGCCTCCTCGGCCTCACCGCCCTCCTCGTCGTCGGACCGGCGCCCGCCGCCTCCGCCGCCGACCCGGACACCCACCTCGCCTCGGCCGCCGCGGTCGAGGGGGTGGACTACGCGACCTGGCGCCGGGACGTGGCCGCCGTCGTCGCGGAGGCCCGCCCCTACGTCGAGGAGCGCGCCGAGGACGCCGGCACGCAGAAGCAGGCGATCGTCCTCGACATCGACAACAGCTCCCTGGAGACGGACTTCCACCCGTTCTGGGAGCTGCCGACGCCGGCCATCCCGGAGATCCACGCGCTGGTGCGGGACGCGCACGCGCGCGGGGTGAAGGTCTTCTTCGTGACGGCCCGCCCGGGGATCGTCCACTCCCTCACGGAGTGGAACCTGAAGAAGGTCGGCTACCCGGTGGACGGGCTGTACGTCCGCTCGCTGCCCGACCTCTTCGCCGAGGTGAGCGCCTACAAGACGGAGAAGCGCGCCGAGATCGAGGCCAAGGGCTACACGATCATCGCGAACATCGGGAACAACACGACCGACGTCGTCGGCGGTCACGCCGAGCGCGCCTTCAAGCTGCCGGACTACGGCAAGCTCTCCTGACCCCGCCGGTCGCCCGTCAGCGGGTGAGGTGGAACTCCAGCCGTGAGTAGTCCCCGTCCGGCGTGGAGCGGATGTAGCCGCGGACGTCCTTGAAGTCGCCGGTGCCGCCGGTGACCGCGATGTCGAAGGCGGCCGGGGCGTCGTCCGTGGGGTCGACGGAGAGCAGCGTCTGGCCGGCGATCTGGCCGCCCGGGCCGCCGTTCAGGACGAAGTTGCCGACGCAGAGCAGGTCGGCCGGGTTGCCGGTGCGCACCACGGTGCAGCCGATGCCGTCCCGGCCGACCGACTCGCCGCCCTTGGTGCGGGAGAGGTCGTCGGCGAAGGCGAAGGAATCGCCGAGCTCGGGTGCCCGGCCGGTCTCCTCACCGCCCTGGCCGGCGGGGACCTCCTTGGCGTACAGGGTGAACTCGAACCCGTCGGCCGCGGGCGCGGCGGCCACCGGTGCGGCGGACGCGAAGGCGACGGCGGCCACCGTCGCGGCGCCGAGGGCGCCGATCCTCCTGAAGCTCCGGGTCATGGACTGCCTCCCTGGCGGGGTGGGATTCCTCCCCCTTCGGGCCGTCCTCACATTGTGCTGCCGCCGTCCGGGTGACGCACGCCGCCGGGGATGATGGGGTCATGCCAGTAAGAGCCCCCTTCCTCCGTACCGCCCTGCTCGCGGCGGTCCTGCTGACCGCGTGCGGTACGACCCCGGAGCCGGACGCGGCGGCCCCGCCGGCGGCCGGGACCTCCGCGGCGCCGTCCGCCACCCCGTCCCCCGAGGCCGCGGTGTCCGTGGGCGGTCCCGGCACCGCCTGCGCGCTCCCCGTCTCGCTTTCCCTGGCCAAGGGGTGGGAACCGGAGACGATCGAGAGGCCCGCCGACCCCGACTTCGCCGCGCTGGTGGAGCAGGGACCGGCCACGATCGTGTGCGAGGCGAAGTCGGAGGGGACCCCGCACATCGGCTTCCTGCGGGTGTGGACCGCGCCGAAGGGCCCGGCCCGGGCCGCGCTGAAGGCGTTCGTCGAGGACGACAAGAGCAAGGAGCTCGTCCTGACGGACGTGAAGGCGGGCGCGGTGCCCGCCGTGGAGGCCCGCTACTCCGTGTACAGCGCGCTCGAGGAGGAGTGGCGGGAGGGGCGCTCCTTCGCTGTGCAGACCGGGAAGGGCACGGTCGTCATCGTGGAGCTCGGCGGTCTCGACGCCGAGGAGGACGCGGTGGTCGCCGCGTACGAGCTGGCCCGGTCGACCCTGAAGCCGACCTGACCTGACCTGGCCTGGCCTGAACTGACCTGAGCTGACCTGACCTGGCCTGGCCTGGCCTGGCCTGGCCTGGCCTGGCCTGGCCTGGCCTGAGCTGGCCTGAGCTGGCCTGACCTGGCCTGGCCTGGCCGGTCCCGGGGCGCCGCCCGGAAGGTCGCGCGCAGAACCTCGCGGAAGGCCCCGCGGAGGGCCACGGATCACTCGGGGAAGGGCCGTGGCCCCCCGTCCCGCACCGGACGGAGGGCCACGGCGTCCTCGGGCCCGCGGGCTAGGCGAACTTCTGGTTCGCGGAGCCGTTGCAGGTCTGGAGCCGGATCGGCTCCTTCGCGGCGCCCTGCGTCAGGCAGAGGCCGGTCGCGGCCGCGGGGCGGACGGTGGCGCCGTCGCGGACGAACTTCTGGTTGGCGGCGCCACTGCAGTTCCAGACGATGAGCGCCTTGCCGGCCTGGTAGGCGGCGCCGGGCACGTCCAGGCAGCGGTCCTGGGTGAGTTCGGTGTGGAGGGTGGCGCGGGCGGAGTCGTACCACCAGCCCTGGTTGCGGCCGCCGTGGCAGTCCCAGCCGAGGACGGCGGTGCCGTTGGCGGACGCGGAGGCGTTCACGTCGAGGCAGTTGCCGGTCGCCTCGTTCCGCAGCGGCGCGAAGACGTCGTCCCAGGCGAGCGGGAAGAGCGTCGGGGTGCCGGAGGAGTTCACGTCGGCGCAGCTCGCCTCGCGCAGGCCCGAGGCGTAGAGCTGGGTCAGGCAGGAGGCGAAGGCGGCGTGGCCGCTCTTGTTGGGGTGGAAGGACTGGCGGGTGGAGTTCTCGTCGATGCCGCCGGGCTTGGAGAGGTCGATGTAGAGGCCCCGGGCCCAGGTGTCCTCCATGCAGACCTCGTGGCCGTGGAAGAGCCGCGAGTTGTCGAGGTAGACGGCGCCGGTGGAGGCGGCGGCCCTGCGCATGCCGCGCTCGAAGGCGGGGACGGCGGTGTTCCGGCCCCAGACGGTGTCGGAGTCGTACCCCATGCCGCCGCAGCTCAGCTTGCCGGGGAAGTTCGGGTTGTCGCGGAAGTCGGGGCCGATGGGGCTGGGGTAGCCCATGACGACGAGCTTGTAGTCGCCGTCGGCGTACCCGGCGTCCCGCATGACGGTCCGCAGGTCGCGGACGGTCTGCTCGACCTTGGGGACGAGGGCGTCGACGCGGGCCTGCCAGCCGGGGGCGTACTTGGGCTCGCAGGTGCCCTGGCTGAGCACGTAGCGGGTGACGCAGTCGGTCATGACGGGGCCGAACTGGAGGTCGTCGTTGGCTCCGGCGACCAGCAGCACCATCTTGATCCGGGTGTTGCGGGCCTTGACGGCGAGGTTGTCGCTCTGGACCAGTTCGTCCGCGTACTGCTTCGAGCCGCCGATCCGGATGTTTCCGGTGTAGGCGCCGGAGCAGGAGACGTTGAAGGTGAGGTCGGCGGCGATGCCGGTGCGGTGGATGGCGGCGTCGGGCGACCGGTGGCACCAGTTGGTGGGGCCGTTGGTGGGCGCTTCGTAGGTGCCGACGCCCTCGCCGGAGATCTCGCTGTCGCCGAGCGAGATCAGGCCGGTCTTCCGCTCGCCGAGGGGGCGTTCCTCGGGGCTGCCGTAGATCCTGGTGGCCTCGGCGGCCCGGATCGCCTCCAGCGCGGGCGAGAGGGGTACGGAGGCGACGGCGGCCTTCGTACCGGTGTCGGCCGCTCCGGCGGGGGCGGCGGTCAGGGAGCCGAGTGCCGCGGCCGCCGCGGCGACGGCGGCGATGGGCCACCGGAGTCTGTACCTGGTGCGCGTCATTGCGCCTCCTGGAAGTGGGGTTACCCACGGTTTTTAGTGGTCGGTACACGCCTTGGGAATACATCGAACAAGACAAGTGCTCATCTTTTCGAGGACGTTGGGGAAGCCGAGCACGCCCGGGAGGACGAAGGACCATGAACGACACCGAGGGCTACCGCGTCGAGCACGACTCGATGGGCGAGGTCAGGGTCCCGGCCCACGCCAAGTGGCGGGCCCAGACCCAGCGCGCCGTGGAGAACTTCCCCGTCTCGGGGCAGCGCCTGGAGCGCGCCCACATCGAGGCGCTGGCCCGGATCAAGGCCGCCGCCGCGAAGGTCAACGCCGAGCTCGGCGTGATCGACCGGGACCGCGCGGAGGCAATCGGGGCCGCCGCCGAGGAGGTCGCGGAGGGCCGCTGGGACGACCAGTTCCCGGTCGACGTCTTCCAGACCGGCTCCGGCACCTCCTCCAACATGAACACCAACGAGGTCCTGGCCACCCTCGCCGGCGAGCGGCTCCCGGCCCACCGGGCCGTCCACCCCAACGACCACGTCAACGCCTCGCAGTCGTCCAACGACGTCTTCCCCTCCTCCATCCACATCGCCGCCACCGCAGCCGTCACCCACGACCTGATCCCCGCGCTCGGCCACCTGGCCTCCTCCCTGGAGCGAAAATCAGCCGAATTCGCGACGGTGGTGAAGTCCGGCCGCACCCATCTGATGGACGCCACCCCGGTCACCCTCGGCCAGGAGTTCGGCGGCTACGCGGCCCAGGTCAGGTACGGGATCGAACGCCTCCGCGCCTCGCTCCCCCGGCTCGCCGAGCTCCCCCTCGGCGGCACCGCGGTCGGCACCGGCATCAACACCCCGCCCGGCTTCTCGGCCGCCGTCATCGCCGAGGTGGCCCGCACCACCGGCCTGCCCTTCACCGAGGCCCGCGACCACTTCGAGGCCCAGGGCGCCCGGGACGGCCTGGTGGAGACCTCCGGCCAGCTCAGGACGGTCGCCGTCTCCCTCACCAAGATCGCCAACGATCTGCGCTGGATGGCCAGCGGCCCCCGCACCGGCCTCGCCGAGATCAACCTCCCCGACCTCCAGCCCGGCTCCTCGATCATGCCCGGCAAGGTCAACCCGGTGGTCCCCGAGGCGGTCCTCATGGTCGCCGCCCAGGTCACCGGAAACGACACCACCGTCGCGGTCGCCGGCGCGGCCGGGAACTTCGAGCTCAACGTGATGCTCCCGGTGATGGCCAAGAACCTGCTGGAGTCCGTACGGCTCCTCGCCAACGCCTCCCGGCTGCTCGCCGACCGCACGGTCGACGGGATCACCGCCAACGCGGAGCGCGCCCGCGAGTACGCCGAGTCCTCGCCCTCCGTCGTGACCCCGCTGAACAAGTACATCGGCTACGAAGAGGCGGCCAAGGTCGCCAAGAAGGCCCTCGCCGAGCGGAGGACCATCCGCGAGGTCGTCCTGGAGTCCGGCTACGTCGACCGCGGCGACCTCACCCTCGAACAGCTCGACGAGGCCCTCGACGTGCTGCGCATGACGCGGCCGTGACCGCACCGTGAAGCACGCCCGTCCCCCGTGTGACTCAAGCGTGACGCGCGCCGCAGCGCGGGTGGGAGCGCGCCCCTAAGATCTGCGCATGACAGGATCGGACGGCTCGGGCGACATCCAGCACTGGGCGCCGGGGGAGCACATCCTCTGGCGCTACCGCGGCATCGGCACCGACGAGGTGCACATCTGCCGGCCGGTGACGGTCGTCCGCGACACGCCCGACCTGCTCGCCGTGTGGATGGCGCCCGGCACCGAGTGCGTCCGGCCGGTGCTCTCCGACGGCACCTCCGTCCACGACGAGCCCCTCGCCACCCGCTACACCGCGCCCCGCACCACCGAGCGCGCCCACTGGGCCGGCAGCGGGGTGCTCAAGCTCGCCCGGCCCGGCGACCCGTGGTCCGTCTGGCTCTTCTGGGAGCGCGGCTGGCGCTTCCGCAGCTGGTACGTGAACCTGGAGGAGCCGCGCCGCCGCTGGGCCGGCGGCGTCGACTCCGAGGACCACTTCCTCGACATCTCCGTCTATCCCGACCGCAGCTGGCTGTGGCGGGACGAGGACGAGTTCGCCCAGGCCCAGCGGTCCGGCCTGATGGACCCGGACCGGGCCGACCGGGTGCGGGCCGCGGGCGCGGCCGCCGTGGAGCTCGTGGAGGGCTGGGGCGCGCCCTTCCGGGACGGCTGGGAGGAGTGGCGGCCCGATCCCGCCTGGACCGTCCCCGCCCTTCCCGCGGACTGGGATCGCACTCCGGCGCACACGGCGCCATGAGACCCTTGATGCGCCCCCGGGGTCCAAACGTAGGATCGTCCTCCGCACGGCCGACACCGGGCGAGCACGACGCCACCGACCGAACTCAGCACGGCAACTGACCACACGTCACCGCACGTCTTCGATGAGGGGGAGAGCAGTGCCTGAGCTGTGCCCGGGTGGCGCTCCCCCCGCCCCTGCCGTCGTCCGCGGATCGTCCGTACCCACCGCGAACACCGCCTCCGAGGGGTTTATCCCCGGCGAAGGCGCGGCATCGGCGAGAAGAGCGAGTGCATCGCACCACCGGCCCGGACGGACGGAATCCCACGCGTGACGGAGCATCCCACCTCCCACGAAGGCCGGCAGCCCCTGGCCGACCGGCCCCAGGAACAGGCGCGACCCCGCCAGGAGGCCGCGCCCGCGGGCCTGCCGTCGGACATCCCCGCGCAGCCCCCGGCGCCCGCCCCGGAGCCGCCCGCGCAGACCGGGACCCCGGCGCCGCAGCCCGGGCCGTCCGCGCCCGCGGTCGCCGTCGCCGTCTCCCCCGGCACGGTCCCGGCCGGGCGCCGCGAGGGCGACCGGCTGCGGTTCGTCGGCGCCGCGACCCGGCGGATCGCCCGCGGCCTCGATCTCGACGAGATCGTGCTCGGCCTCTGCCGCGCCACCGTACCGACCTTCTCCGACGAGATCCTCGTCTACCTGCGCGACCCGCTCCCGGTGGGCGACGAGCGCCCGGTGGCCCCCTTCGTGCTGCGGCTGCGCCGCACCGACCGGCTGCGGTTAACTCCCGACCTGGAGGGCGACGAGCTCCTCCTCGTACCCGATCCCGACCCGACCCCGGCCGCCGAACTGTGCGAGGTGCGCTCCGGCAGCGCCCTCTCCGAGGTGCTGCGCGGGGTCCGGCCGGTCTTCGGCGACTCCGCGGCCGCCCGGACCGCCCTCGGCGAGCTCCTCGGCCGGGACCACCCGCTGCCGCGCGGGCTGCGGGCCATACTGGCGCCGCTGCGCGGCCGTCGCCGGGTGATCGGCGCCGCCGTCTTCCTGCGCCGCCCCGAACAGCCCGCCTTCGATCCGGACGACCTGCTCGTCGGCGCCCAGCTGGCCACCCACACGGCGCTCGGCATCGACAAGGCGGTGCTCTACGGCCGGGAGGCGTACATCGCGGACGAGCTCCAGCGCACCATGCTGCCGGACTCGCTGCCGCAGCCGACCGGCGTCAAGCTCGCCTCCCGCTACCTGCCGGCGGCCGAGACCGCCCGGGTCGGCGGCGACTGGTACGACGCGATCCCGCTGCCCGGCAGCCGGGTCGCGCTGGTCGTCGGCGACGTCATGGGGCACTCCATGACCTCGGCCGCGATCATGGGCCAGCTGCGCACCACCGCGCAGACCCTGGCAGGGCTCGACCTGCCCCCGCAGGAGGTGCTGCACCACCTCGACGAGCAGGCCCAGCGGCTCGGCGAGAACCGGATGGCGACCTGCATGTACGCGGTCTACGACCCGGTCTCGCACCGGATCACGGTGGCCAACGCGGGCCATCCGCCGCCGATACTGCTCCACCTCGACGGGCGCGCCGAGGTGCTGCGGGTGCCCGCGGGCGCGCCGATCGGGGTCGGCGGCGTCGACTTCGAGGCGGTCGAGCTGGACGCCCCGGCGGGCGCGACGCTGCTGCTGTACACCGACGGCCTGGTGGAGTCCCGGCTGCGGGACGTGTGGACCGGGATCGAGCAGCTGCGGGAGCGGCTCGCGGCGGCGGCCCAGCTGACCGGACCCGACCACGCTCCGCCGCTGGAGGCGCTCTGCGACGACGTGCTCGACATGCTCGGGCCCGGCGACCGGGACGACGACATCGCGCTGCTCGCGGCCCGCTTCGACGGGATCGCGCCGAGCGACGTGGCGTACTGGTTCCTGGAACCGGAGGACGCGGCCCCGGGCCGGGCCCGCCGGCTGGCCCGGCGGGCGCTGGCCCGCTGGGACCTGGAGGAGCTGACGGACTCGGTGGAGCTGCTGATCAGCGAGGTCGTGACCAACGCGGTGCGGTACGCGGAGCGGCCGGTGACCCTGCGGCTGCTGCGGACCGACGTGCTGCGCTGCGAGGTCGGCGACGACTCCCCGCAGCTGCCCCGGCAGCGGCGGGCGCGGGAGACGGACGAGGGCGGGCGCGGCCTGTTCCTGGTGAACCGGCTGGCGCGGCGGTGGGGGGCGACCCGGCTGTCGGGCGGCAAGGTCGTCTGGTTCGAGCTGGCGACCCGGGCCTGATCCCGGCGCGTCCGTACGGCGAAGGCCGGCCCCCTCGGGAGGGGGCCGGCCTTCGCCGTACGGACGCGGTCAGCGGGGCTGCCGGGTGCGGTCGGGCGTGGAGCCGTCCCCGCCGGGGAGTTCGATGTCGGGCGGCTGGATCGTCGCGGTGTTGGTGGGTTCCCTGGTGGGTTCCTCGGTGGGCTCCGGGGCGGTGGTGGTCTCCCGGGTGGGGGTCGGCGGGGGCGTCGTGGCGGTCGGCGGGGCGGTCGGAGCCGTGGTGGTGGGGGCGGGCGGGGTCGTCGTGGCCCGGGTCGGCTCTTCGGTCGGCTCGTCGCTCGGGGTCGGGCTCGCGGTCCGGGTCGGCTCGTCGTAGCCGCCGGAGTAGCCGGTCTCCAGGTCGAACTCGGCGTCCGAGCCGCCGTTCAGGGCGCGCTCGGTGTACTCGCCCCAGATCAGGGCGGGGAAGCGGCCGCCGTTGGCGCGGCCGGGCTCGATGGAGTCGGTGAGGGTGACCTGTTCGGCGATCCTGCCGGAGGTGTCCTCGCCGAACAGGGCGACGGCGGTGACCAGTTCGGGGGTGTAGCCGACGAACCAGGCGGACCGGTTGTTCTCGGAGGTGCCGGTCTTGCCGGCGGCCTCGTAGTCGCCGGCGGCGCGGGCGCCGGAGCCGTTGCGGACGACGCCGGTCATGGCCTTGGTGACGGTGTCGGCGGCCTTGCGGCTGATGACCTGCTCGCCGGTCTGCTTGACGACGTCGACCTGGCGGTCGTGGTGCCGGGCGGACTTGACGAGGGCGGGGACGACCTTCTTGCCGTGGTTGTCGAGGGTCGCGTAGACGCCGGCCATGTCGAGGGTGGAGGCGCCCATGGTGCCGAGCGACATGGCGGGGGACTCGCCGAAGTCCTGGCCGTCCTTCATGCCGAGGGCGAGGGCGGTCTTCTTGGTCCGGTCGAAGCCGACGTCGACGATCATCTGGGCGTAGACCGAGTTGATCGAGCTGTTGGTGGCCTTCTGGACGGTGACAGGGCCGTAGGACCGGTCGTCCTCGTTCTCGGGGGAGAAGGGGATGGGGCTGCCGACGACCTTCCGCTTGCTGGTGCCGTCGTAGACCGTGCCCAGGCCGATCTTCCGCCCGTCCTGGGTGGTGGAGCCGTTGTCGACGGCGGAGGCGAGGACGATCGGCTTGAAGGTGGAGGCGGGCTGGTAGTCGCGCCGGGTGGCGTTGGACATCCAGTGCTCGGTGGCGCCGACGCCGCCGTACATCGCGACGACCCCGCCGGTCCTGGGGTCGACGGAGGTGGCGCCGGCCTGGACGGTGGCGGCCTTCTTGTCGCCCTTGCGGTCGATCTTGTCTTCCAGCTGCTTGTCGACGGCGGCGACGAGGTCCTTCTGCTTCTGCTCGTCGACGTTGAGGGTGATGGTCCAGCCGCCGGCCTTGATGTCCTCCTCGCTGACGCCCTGGCGCATCAGCTCCTGGTTGGCGGCCTCGACGATGTAGCCGGTCTGGCCCTCCATGCCGGGGAGCGGCTTGGGCGCGCGCGGGACGGGGAACTTCAGGCCGGCGCGCTCGGCGGCGGGGAGCCAGTCCATCTCGACCATGTTGTCGAGGACGTAGTTCCAGCGCTCCTCGACGAGCTTGCGGCCGGTGGCGCTGGCCGAGGTCCAGTCGTACTGGTTGGGGGCCTGGAGCAGGGAGGCGAGGTAGGCGCCCTGGGCGGTGGTCAGCCGGGAGGCGTCGACGCCGTAGTAGGCGCGGGCGGCGGCCTGGATGCCGTAGGAGGAGCGGCCGTAGTAGCTGGTGTTGATGTAGCCGGCGAGGATCTCGCTCTTCTCCCGCTCCTGGTCGACCTTGACCGCGATGATCATTTCCTTGAGCTTGCGGGTCGCCGTCTGGTCCTGGCTCAGGTAGAAGTTCTTGACGTACTGCTGGGTGATCGTGGAGCCGCCCTGCTTGCCCTTGCCGGTGAGGGTGTTCCAGGCCGCCCGGGTGGTGCCCTTGAGGTCGACGCCGTTGTCCTTGTAGAAGGTCTTGTTCTCGGCGGCGACGAAGGCCCGCTGGACGGGGAGCGGGATCTTGTCCAGGCCCACGATCTCGCGGTTGATCTCGCCGGTGCGGGCGAGGATCTTGCCGTTGGAGTACGTGTAGATGTTGCTCTGCATGGTCGCCTCGGCGTTGGCCGTGGGGACGGGGACGAGCAGGTAGACGGTGTAGAGGCCGCCCGCGCCGACCAGGCAGAGCAGGAGGAAGGTGCCCAGCAGCTTCCTCCAGGTGAAGAGGCGGCGTATGCCCCGTTTCTTCGCCTTCTTGTCCGGTCGGCCCATGTCCCGCTTCGCTCCGCTCGTCGTGTGTCCCGTCGCCCTTGACCCGGCGTCACCGCCGGATCAGCTCAGACAGCTAACACCGACAGTGCGGACATAGGGCAACCGATCACGCCTTTTCGGGACGTGAGAATCAGCACCCACTCCCAGGGGAACCGACGCCCGGGCGGACGTGATGGTTGCGTGAAGGATCGGTTCCGCTTCGGTGAGCGGGGTCGCCCGCCCCTCGCCCCCTCCGGCCCCACCGCCCTCCGCGCCGCTATACAGCGTGCGTATACACCGCGTGTACAGTGGCGTCATGTCCATCGGTCACACCCTTCTCGGACTCCTCGAAACGGGCCCGCGCCACGGCTACGACCTCAAGCGCGCCTTCGACGAGCGGTTCGGCCACGACCGGCCGCTCCACTACGGCCAGGTCTACTCGACGATGTCCCGCCTCCTGAAGAACGGCCTCGTCGTCGTCGACGGCGTCGAACCCGGCGGCGGCCCCGAACGCAAGCGGTACGCGATCACCGACGCCGGCATCACCGACGTCGCCCGGTGGCTCGCGACCCCCGAGAAGCCGGAGCCGTACCTCCAGTCCACCCTCTACACCAAGGTCGTCCTCGCGCTGCTGACCGGCCGCGGGGCCGCCGAACTGCTCGACACCCAGCGCGCCGAGCACCTGCGCCTGATGCGCGAGCTCACCCGCCGCAAGAAGGACGGCGACCTCGCCGACCAGCTCATCTGCGACCACGCCCTCTTCCACCTGGAGGCGGACCTGCGCTGGCTGGAACTGACCGCCGCCCGTCTCGACCGGCTCGCCGCGGAGGTCCGCCGATGACCACCGAACCCCTCCTCAGGGCCACCGGCCTGACCAAGGCCTACGGCGCCACCCCGGCGCTCTCCGGCGCGGACTTCGCGCTGCGCGCCGGCGAGGTCGTCGCGGTCATGGGACCCTCCGGCTCCGGCAAGTCCACCCTGCTGCACTGCCTCGCCGGCATCGTCCGCCCCGACGCGGGCACCCTCGCCTACGACGGGCGCGACCTCACCGCCCTCTCCGACACCGCCCGCAGCGCCCTGCGCCGCACCGACTTCGGCTTCGTCTTCCAGTTCGGCCAGCTCGTCCCCGAGCTGAGCTGCGCGGAGAACGTGGCCCTGCCGCTCCGGCTGAACGGCGAGAAGCGGAAGGCCGCCGAGGCGCGGGCCGTCGAATGGCTCGCCCGCCTGGAGGTCGACGACACCGCGGACAAGCGCCCGGGCGAGATATCCGGCGGCCAGGGCCAGCGGGTCGCCGTGGCCCGCGCCCTGGTCACCGCCCCCCGCGTGATCTTCGCCGACGAGCCGACCGGCGCCCTCGACTCCCTCAACGGCGAGCGGGTCATGCGCCTGCTCACCGAGGCCTCCCGGGACACCGGCGCCGCCGTCGTCCTCGTCACCCACGAGGCCCGCGTCGCCGCCTGGTCCGACCGCGAGGTCGTCGTCCGCGACGGCTCGGTCCGGGACACGGAGTGGGCGGCATGACACCGAGCACCTGGGGCCGCGACCTGACCCTCGGCGCCCGCTTCGCCCTCACCGGCGGCCGCTCCGGACTGCTGCGCACCCTGCTCACCGCGGCCGGGGTCGGCTTCGGGGTGGCCCTGCTCCTGCTCGCCTCCTCGCTGCCGAGCATGCTCTTCCAGCGCGAGGTCCGGGAGGCGGCCCGCGCCGCCGACGCCGCCCACGAGATCGAGGCCCCCCGCCCCGACACCTTCCTCCACTACACGCAGCACAGCTCCTACCGGGGCACCGCCCTCAGCGGTCTGCTGCTCAAACCGGAGGGCCCGAAGGCCCCGACGCCGCCCGGCACGGCCGGGATGCCCGCCGAGGGCGAGATGCTCGTCTCCCCCGCCCTCGGCCGGCTGCTCGACTCCCCCGACGGCGCCCTCCTGAAGGAACGGCTCCCCTACGAGGTGGCCGGGACGATCGGCGAGGCCGGACTCATCGGCCCGAACGAACTGCGGTACGTGGCCCACGCAGGCTTCCTCACCACCGACAACTACGACGGGCGCGCCGAGCGCTACGGCTGGTCGGTGCCGGAGGAGCCGATGAACGCCTTCCTGCTGCTCCTCGTCGTCATCGCGTACGTGGTGCTGCTGCTGCCCGTCCTCGTCTTCATCGCCACCGCCGCCCGCTTCGGCGGCGAGCAGCGCGACCGCAGGCTCGCCGCGCTCCGGCTCGTCGGCGCGGACAACGGCACCACCCGGCGGATCGCGGCCGGCGAGTCCCTCGCCGGGGCGCTGCTCGGCCTCGTCGTCGGCGCGGGACTCTTCCTGGTCTCCCGGCAGTTCGCCGGGGCCGTCGAGATCTGGGACGTCAACGCCTTCCCGTCCGACGTCGTCCCGCACGCCGCGCTCGCCCTGCTCGTCCTCGCCGTGGTGCCGGTGGCCTCCGTCGTCGTCACCCTCTTCGCCCTGCGCGGGGTGGCCATCGAACCGCTGGGCGTGGTCCGCGCCGCGACCCCGCGCCGCCGCCGGCTGTGGTGGCGGGTGCTGATCCTGGCCGCCGGGGCCGCGCTGCTCGCCCCGACGGTCGGCGGCATCCGGATGGAGGACACCGCCATCGACACCGTCGCCATCGGCGGCGGCACCGTCCTCGTCCTCGTCGGCCTGACCGGTCTGCTGCCGTGGCTCGTCGAGGCGGTGGTGAAGCGGCTGCGCGGCGGTCCGGTCTCCTGGCAGCTCGCGGTCCGCCGGCTCCAGCTGTCCAGCGGCACCGCCGCCCGCGCGGTCAGCGGCATCGTGGTCGCGGCGGCCGGGGCGATCGCGCTCCAGATGCTCTTCCAGGCAATGGAGCGGGACTTCACCTCCCTCACCGGCCACGACACCACCCGGGCCCAGCTCCAGACCTCGCTGGACGCCCGGGACGGCGACGAGGCCCGGCGGACCATCGACCGGCTCGCCTCCGTCGACGGCGTCACGCGCGTGATCGGCACCACCGACGCGCACGTCTTCCGGCCGGGACCGCTGCGCGAGGGCGAGGACTTCGCCCCGATCACCCAGCTCTCCGTCGGCGACTGCGCCTCGCTCCGCGAGTACGCCGTGCTGCCGTCCTGCGCGGACGGCGACGTCTTCGTGGCCCTCCCGCCGAAGGGCGCCACCGACGCCCCGGACGCGACCTGGATCGAGCAGACCGCCCGCCCCGGCGCCGAGGTCGCGCTCCGCGACCCGGACCGGCGGGGGACCGTGCCGACGTGGCGGATCCCCGCGGACGCCCGGAAGGTGGAGGCCCGCCGCGACCCGGCCGGCCTGCACCGCTACGGCCTCCTCGCCACCACCGGCTCCCTCGACGTGCGGCAGCTCGACGACCCCTCCGCCGAGGTGATGGTGCGCTTCGACCCGGCCTCCCCGGACGCCCCCGAGCTGGTGCGGAACGCGGCCCTGGCGATCGACCCGACCGCCACCGTCCGCGGGCTGAGCGACACCGAGCAGAGCTCCCGCTTCCTCAGCGTGCGCACCGGCATCCTCGTCGGCTCGACCCTGACGATGCTGCTCGTCGCGGCCTCGCTGCTGGTCGCGACCCTGGAGCAGCTGCGCGACCGCAAGCGGCTGCTCTCCTCGCTGGTCGCCTTCGGCACCCGGCGCACGACCCTGAGCTGGTCGGTGCTGTGGCAGACGGCGGTGCCGATCGGCGTCGGCCTCGCCCTCGCGGTGGCCGGCGGCATCGGTCTCGGATCGGTCCTGCTGGCGATGACAGGCCAGCGGGTGCAGGACTGGTGGGTCTTCCTGCCGGTCGTCGGCGTCGGGGCCGGCCTCATCGCGGCGGTGACGCTGCTGAGCCTGCCCCTGCTGTGGCGGCTGATGCGCGCGGACGGGCTGCGCACGGAGTAACCCGCCGGACGGATGTACGGGGGAAGGGCGCGGGTTCCCGGCACCGGGGGGTGCCGGGAACCCGCGCCCCGTCGCGCACGGACCGCCCCGGGGGTCAGGAACCCGCGCCCAGCACCCGTACGGGAAGCGACTCCAGCTCCTCGCGCAGCGCCTCGGCCAGCTCCTCGAACTCGGCCTGCCGGGCCGCTCCGGACCGCATGGCGAGGGCGACCCGGCGGGTGGGTGCCGGGGCGGTGAAGAGGCCCGTGCACAGGGCGGTGTTGCGGGCGGTCTCGACGGTGACGGCCGTCCTCGGCAGCAGGGTCACGCCGAGGCCGCCGGCGACCAGCTGGACCAGGGTGGAGAGGCCGGCCGCGGTGGTGGTGACCTCGGCGCCGTCCTCGCGCCCGGCCTCCCGGCACACGTCGAGGGCCTGGTCGCGCAGGCAGTGCCCCTCGTCGAGGAGGAGCAGCCGCAGCTCCCTGAGGGCCTCGCGCGGGATGTCGTCCCGCCCGGCCAACGGGTGCCCCTCCGCGGTGACCAGCACGAAGTCCTCGTCGAAGAGCGGGAGCTCGGTGACGCCGGGCACGCCGAGCGGCACGGCGAGGAGCAGCAGGTCGAGGCGGCCCGCGGCCAGGCCCTCCAGGAGGGAGGAGGTCTGCTCCTCGTGCACCTGGAGGTCGAGCTCCGGGTAGCGGCGGTGGATCAGGCGCAGCACGGCCGGCAGCAGGTAGGGCGCGACGGTCGGGATGACGCCCAGCCGGAGGACGCCGGTGAAGGGGGCGCGCGCGCCCTCCGCCTCGTCCATCAGCTCGGCGACCGCGTCGAGGACGGCCCGGGCGCGGACCGCGAGCCGCTCGCCGGCGGGCGAGAGCAGCACCTTGCGGGTGGTCCGCTCCAGGAGCTGGACACCGAGTGCCTCTTCGAGAGCCGAAACCGCGCCCGAGAGCGCGGGCTGACTCATCCCGATGGCGGCCGCCGCGTCACGGAAGTGCAGGTGCTCGGCGACCGCGGTGAAGGCCCTGAGCTGGGAGAGGCTGGGCTGCTTGGCCCGCTGGGGGGCGTGCTGAGGGGCGTACGGGGAAGCCACTGATAACCACCTTCGATCAACACGACCCACTCTAGCTATTTCACTGATCAATGCACTGCGTGCCATGCTGTGAACCGTCCAACCCCTCACGGAAGCCCCCAAAAGGGATCCTTCCATGCTGCAAGGAGAGCGCGTGCTCACTGTCGGTGACCAGTTCCCCACCTACGACCTGACCGCCTGCGTGTCGCTGGAGAGCGGCAAGGAGTTCGCGCAGATCGACCACAAGTCCTACGAGGGCAAGTGGCGCGTGGTGTTCTTCTGGCCGAAGGACTTCACCTTCGTCTGCCCGACCGAGATCGCCGCCTTCGGCAAGCTGAACGACGAGTTCGCGGACCGCGACGCCCAGATCCTCGGCGTCTCCGGCGACTCCGAGTTCGTGCACCACGCCTGGCGCAAGGACCACGCCGATCTGCGCGACCTGCCCTTCCCGATGCTCGCCGACTCGAAGCACGAGCTCATGAGCGACTGCGGCGTCCGGGGCGAGGACGGCTTCGCCCAGCGCGCCGTCTTCATCGTGGACCCGAACAACGAGATCCAGTTCACCATGGTGACCGCCGGCTCCGTGGGCCGTAACCCCAAGGAGGTCCTGCGGGTCCTCGACGCCCTGCAGACCGACGAGCTCTGCCCCTGCAACTGGACCAAGGGCGAGGACACCCTGGACGCCGGCAAGCTCCTGGCCGGTGAGTGAGCATGGCCCTCGATGAGCTCAAGTCCGCCATACCGGACTTCGCCAAGGACCTGAAGCTGAACCTCGGCTCGGTCATCGGCAACAGCGAGCTCCCGCAGCAGCAGCTGTGGGGCACCGTGCTGGCCTGCGCGATCGCCTCGCGCTCGCCGAAGGTGCTGAGGGAGCTGGAGCCCGAGGCCCAGGCGAACCTGAAGCCCGAGGCGTACCAGGCCGCCAAGTCCGCCGCCGCCATCATGGCGATGAACAACGTCTTCTACCGGACCCGGCACCTGCTGTCGGACCCCGAGTACGGGACGATGCGGGCCGGCCTGCGGATGAACGTCATCGGCAACCCGGGCGTCGAGAAGGTCGACTTCGAGCTCTGGTCGCTCGCCGTCTCCGCGATCAACGGCTGCGGCCAGTGCCTGGACTCGCACGAGCAGGTCCTGCGCAAGGCCGGCGTCGACCGCGAGACGATCCAGGAGGCGTTCAAGATCGCCTCGGTGATCCAGGCGGTCGCCGTCACCCTGGACGCGGAGGCCGTCCTCGCCGAGTAGTCGGCGGAGCCTCACGGCGGAGGGGCCCCGGAGCGGATCGCTCCGGGGCCCCTCCGCCGTGTCCGGCTACTTCTTGAGCGCCGCGAGCAGCGCGAGGAGGTCCTGGGTCATCGGGACGTCGATCCCGGAGAGGTCGGGGCCGACCGCCTCGGCCATCTCGCCGTCCTCGTCCTCGTAGTAGTTGCGGTGGACCTCGATCTGGACCACCGCCTGCCCGTCGAGCACCCGCAGCGTGCCGCCGTCCTCGCCCCGGTCGCCGAAGAACGCCTGCTCGCCGACGCCGGCGATCGGCTCGAAGAGGTCGGAGTACTTCGCCCGCGCGGCGAACTCGACCTCGGGGTCGGCCTTCTTGTGCAGGGTGTACGTGACGGAGGCACCCTGCTCGCGGTCGCCCTCGCCGAAGCTGACGAAGCAGGAGCTCTCGCTCAGCACCGGCTCGTCCAGGAACGGCCCGATGCCCGCCGTGCCGCGCTTGCCGAGGACGACGGACAGGCCCTCCAGCCCGGCCCGCTCGCACAGCTCCTCGACCGGCCGGTACCCGCCCAGCTCCACGCCCTCGTCGCGCTGCCCCGCTCCGTACGCGTACAGCCCCGCGCCCCACACCGCCGAGGCGAGCACGGCGCCGCCGAACGCCCACAGCCAGGGCCGGCGGCCCCGGGGCGGGCGCGGCGGCCGCTCCTCCGTCAGGACCTCGGCGGTCACGAAGGGGGCACCGCCCTCCAGTTCGGGCTCCGAGATCACGCCTTCCCCTTCCGCCCGCGCTCCGGCGATCCGGGCGCCGGCGTCGGCGCCACCTCGAAGGCGGTCGCGCCGCGCGGCTCGGGGCTGGTGAGCAGTGCCGGCTCGTGGCTCCACGCCTTCAGGTAGCCGACGACGGTGTTGGAGACCGCGACGAGCGGGACGGCGACGACGGCACCGCCGATGCCGGCCGTCAGTCCGCCCGCGGCGACCGCGAGGACCACGGCCAGCGGGTGGACGCGGACGGCCCGGCCGAGGATGAACGGCTGGAGGACGTGGCCCTCGATCTGCTGCACGGCGAGGACCACCACCAGCACCATCAGCGCGGTGAAGACGCCGTTGGTGACGAGGGCGACCAGCACGGCGAGGGCGCCGGAGATGACGGCTCCGACCAGCGGGATGAAGGCGAAGAGGAAGATGAAGACGGCGAGCGGGACCGCCATCGGCACGTCGAGGAAGTAGAGGCCCAGGCCGATGAAGACGGCGTCGATGAGGGCGACCAGGACGGTGCCGCGCACATAGGCGGTGAGGGTGCGCCAGGCGCGCGGACCGGCGCCGGCGACCCCGGGCCTGGCCTGCGCCGGGACGAGCTTCAGCGTCCACTCCCAGACCTTCTTCCCGTCGTAGAGCAGGAAGAGGGTGGAGAACATGGCCAGCAGGATGCCGGTCATGGTCTCGACGATGACGGTGACGCCCTGGAGGCCGGCGGAGGTGATCTGCTCGGCGTTGGCGCCGATGGTGTCGCTGAGGTTCTTGGCGATGTCGTTGATCTGGCGCTCGGTCACGTGGAAGGGGCTGTCGAGGAGCCAGCGCTTCAGCTCCTCGATGCCGTCCCTGACCCGGTCGGTGAGGTTGTCGATGTTGTCCATCACCTGCCACACCACGAACCAGCCGACCAGCCCCATCACGACGAAGCCGGAGATGGCGGTGATGGCCGTGGCCAGCCCGCGCGGCACGCCCATGGTCCGCAGCCGCGCCACGGTCGGCTGGAGCAGCGCGGTGACCAGGAGGGCGGCGACGAAGGCGAGGACGACGAGCTGGACGGAGCTGATGACCCGCATCAGCACCCAGACGGTCCCGGCGAGGACGAGCAGCCGCCAGCCGGCCTCGCCGGCGACCCGCAGTCCCCACGGGATGGCGGACACCGGGTCGGGACGGGCGGGGACGGCCGGGGCGTAGGCCGGCGGGGCGGGGACGGTACGGCCCTCGGCGACGGCGACCGCCGCGGCGGAGCCGGCGTCGCCCGCGGCGGCCGTGGCGGTCTTCGCCGGGCCGTCCGGACGCTCCGGGGCCGCCGTCGCCGGCGGGCGCTCGTACGGCGGTCCGTCGGGCGTGTCCCCCGCGGCCTCGGCGTGCCGGGCCTCCAGCTCGCTCCCCATGCGGCTGATGCCCTCGCCCAGTCGGCTCAGCCATCCTGGCAGTCTTGACATCTCGTCCTTCTTCCCCCCGTTCGGTCCCTGGCAACCTACACGCAGGAAGCCCCGCACCGTAGGACGGTGCGGGGCTTCCTGGGGTTGAGCGCGCGCGGCCCTAGGGCCTGTCTGACCATGGGCGTCGGATCAGGCCGGGTCGTCCGGTGCGTGCGATCGGCGTGCGGCCGGGGCGCCCTCGTAGCCGAGCTACTCGGGCGTTTCGGCCGTGCGGCATGGGGGCACCTCCCGTGCCCGAAGGGCTACGGGGGAGTGCCTGCCGGGCGGGCCGGACCCGACGGGAATGGTCAGACAGGCCCTAATACCAGCGGTTGGCCTGCCAGAACGACCAGGCGCCGCAAGGGCTGCCGTAGCGGCCGTTCATGTAGCTGAGGCCCCACTTGATCTGGGTGGCGGGGTTGGTCTGCCAGTCGGCGCCGGCCGAGGACATCTTGCTGCCCGGCAGCGCCTGGACGAGGCCGTAGGCGCCGGACGACGGGTTCTGCGCCCGGTAGTTCCAGGTGGACTCGTGGTCCACGATGTTGCTGAAGCACTGGAACTGCGAGGCCGGGACCATCTGGCGGGCGATCGCCTTGACCTCGGAGACGGAGTAGGAGCCCTGGGCGGCGAAGCTCGACGCGTCGCGGACGGCGTCGCGGCTGGCGCGCTCGGCCTTCTCGCGGGCCTCCCGCTCCTCGCGCTCCTTCTTCTCCTTCTCGGCCTTCTCGTCGGCGGCCTTCTTCTTCGCCTCCGCGTCCTCGGCGGCCTTGAGGCGCGCGGCCTCTTCGGCGCCCTTGCGCGCGGTGGCGTCGGCGGCGGCGGCCTGGACGTCGGCCTGCTCCGCGAGGGAGGCGACCTGTACCTGTGCCTGCGCGCCCGCGGGGATGTCCGCGAGCAGCGTGCTGTCGGCCGCGGCGGCCTCGAAGTTGTCGTCCGAGGTGGCCTGCGCGGCGTTGCCCGTGGCAACTCCGACGACGGCACCGACGGTGGTGACCGCAGTGGCTGACGCCACCGCGAATCCCCGGACCGAGATCCGGCTCACACGGTTTCCTTCCAGCATCACCCGCAGCGGTGACCACGCGGGCGAAATCGTGCCCCTCGCGCTGGTCTTCGTCGTACCGGGTCACAGAAGACACGGGCCCGTGGTGCTGTGGGCGGCATGCGGCGTCGATTGTGGAGTTGTGCGGTGCTGCTGTGCGCCTTCGAGAGCATCGAGGGTGCACGGGTGCCGTATGCGGGGCCTGACGGAAGCAAGACTTTGCCGGACCGGGACGCCGCAAGGCAATTCCGTGTTGCGTGTGAAAGCTCACACCTCTTCGGGCACCGGTGTTTTGACGGATGTTGCGGACACGGGGGCGCCGCCCGGCTAAGCTCCTGCGCTTCGCCGGGCGGCGCCAACTCCCTTACGGGAGCCAAAGGGTATGAATCGGGCACCTGCCCCTTACAGGCGGCTGTCCTCCAGCATCTCGGTCACGAGGGCCGCGATCTGGGACCGCTCGGAGCGGGTCAGGGTGACGTGGGCGAAGAGCGGATGCCCCTTCAGCTTCTCGACCACGGCGACGACTCCGTCGTACCGCCCCACCCGCAGGTTGTCCCGCTGGGCCACGTCATGGGTGAGGACCACCCGCGAATTCGCGCCGATACGGGACAGAACGGTCAACAGGACGTTCCGCTCCAGGGACTGGGCCTCGTCGACGATGACGAAGGCGTCGTGGAGCGAGCGGCCCCGGATGTGGGTGAGGGGCAGGACCTCCAGCATCCCCCGGGACAGCACCTCCTCGATCACCTCGCGGCCGGCGACCGCGGAGAGCGTGTCGAAGACCGCCTGCGCCCAGGGGCTCATCTTCTCCGACTCGCTGCCGGGCAGATAGCCGAGCTCCTGGCCGCCGACCGCGTACAGCGGACGGAAGACCATCACCTTCTGGTGCTGACGGCGCTCCAGGACCGCCTCCAGGCCCGCGCAGAGCGCGAGCGCCGACTTGCCGGTGCCCGCCCGGCCGCCCATCGAGATGATCCCGACCTCCGGGTCGAGGAGCAGGTCGAGGGCGATCCGCTGCTCGGCGCTGCGGCCCCGGATCCCGAACGCCTCCCGGTCGCCGCGGACCAGCCGCACGTTCCCGTCGGCGCCGACCCGGGCGAGGGCCTTGCCGCGCTCCGACTGGAGCACCAGGCCGGTGTGCACGGGCAGCTCGGAGGCCTCCGGCACGTACAGCCGCTCCTGGTCGTAGAGCAGGTCGATCTGTTCGGCGGAGAGGGTGAGCTCGGACATCCCGGTCCACCCGTTGGCGTCCGTGATGGCGAGCTCGGCGCGGTACTCCTCGGCGAGCAGGCCCACCGAGGACGCCTTGATGCGCAGCGGCAGGTCCTTGGAGACGACGGTGACGTCGTACCCCTCCGCCTGGAGGTTGCGGGCGACCGCGAGGATCCGGGAGTCGTTGTCCCCCAGCCGGTAGCCGGCCGGGAGGATGCCGGGGTCGGAGTGGTTGAGCTCGACCCGCAGCGTGCCGCCCAGCTCCCCGACGGGGAGGGGGGCGTCCAGGCGCCCGTACCGGACCCGGAAGTCGTCCAGCAGGCGCAGGGCCTGGCGGGCGAAGTAGCCGAGCTCGGGGTGGTGCCTCTTCGCCTCCAGCTCGGTCACCACGACGATGGGGAGCACGACCTCGTGCTCCTCGAAGCGGGACATCGCCTTGGGGTCGGCGAGCAGGACGCTGGTGTCGAGAACATAGGTGCGCCGGTCGGAAAGGCGGCGCTTCGTGCTGGTCACCACGGAAGGACAGACCCCCTCAGAAGACCCGTATGAGGCCGGGGTGCGACGGAATCACCGTTGTCGCTGCGGAATGGGACCGGGATCGGACCGCCCAGCGCGGGCCGAACACCGGCCCTCCGCTTCTCCCGTACGTGTCCCGCACGGTCGTCCTGGTGCAAGGGGCCTCCCGGGTGGCGGTCTCCGTGCCGCTCACTTCACCAGGCTTATTCCCTCGAACACTCCCGGCCATGCCACGGCATGTGACGGCGTGTTCGTGAACGCCGGGTGACTCCCCCGGGGGCAGGGGGGCGCGTGCCTCAGGAGCCGTAGCGCCGGTGCCGGGCGGCGTAGTCGCGCAGCGCCCGCAGGAAGTCGACCTTGCGGAAGGCCGGCCAGTGGACCTCGCAGAAGTAGTACTCGGAGTGAGCGCTCTGCCACAGCATGAAACCGGACAGGCGCTGCTCGCCGCTGGTGCGGATCACCAGGTCCGGGTCGGGCTGGCCGCGCGTGTACAGGTGCTCCGAGATGAGGTCGATGGAGACGGTCTCGGCCAGCTCCTCGAAGCCGGTGCCGCGCTCCGCGTGGTCCAGGAGCAGGGAGCGGACCGCGTCCGCGATCTCCTGCCGGCCGCCGTAGCCGACGGCGACGTTGACCAGTATCCCGGCGTTGCCGCGGGTGGACTCCTCGGCCTCCTTGAGGACCGTCTGGGTCCGGGCCGGCAGCAGGTCCATGGTGCCGACGTGGTGCACCCGCCAGCGCCCGTCGGAGGCGAGCGCCTTCACGGCGTCCTCGATGATCCCGAGCAGCGGCACCAGCTGCTCCTCGGGGCGGTTCAGGTTGTCCGTGGAGAGCATCCAGAGCGTGACGACCTCGACGTCGGTCTCGGCGCACCAGCCGAGGAGCTCCCGGATCTTGTCCGCGCCGGCCTTGTGTCCCTGCTCGGGGGTCCCCCCGGACGCCTTGGCCCAGCGACGGTTGCCGTCCAGGATGACCCCGATGTGCTTGGGCACCTGGGCGTGGTCGAGGCGGCCTTCCACCCGGCGTGCGTAGAGCCCGTACACCAGGTCGCGCAGGTTCACTGTTCTTTACCCCATCCATGGGCGGGCGGATCGCAAGCCGCCACACTACTGCGGTCGGATGAAGGGTCCCAGCCCGGGAGTGTCACAACTCCTTACGGGTGTGTCACAAGTCCGTGATAAGCAGAGATACGTGACTGAATCCCCCCTCTACCGCGCCGCCGCGGAGCGCTACGACTCCATGGAGTACCGCCGCTCGGGCCGCAGCGGGCTCAAGCTCCCCGCCGTCTCCCTCGGCCTCTGGCACAACTTCGGCGACGACCGCACGCTCGACTCGCAGCGGGCGATCCTGCGCCGCGCCTTCGACCTCGGCGTCACCCACTTCGACCTGGCGAACAACTACGGCCCGCCGCCCGGCTCGGCCGAGCTGAACTTCGGCAAGATCTTCGCCCAGGACTTCGCCCCGTACCGGGACGAGCTGATCGTCTCCACCAAGGCCGGCTACGAGATGCACCCCGGCCCGTACGGCGAGTGGGGCTCCCGCAAGTACCTGCTGTCCTCGCTCGACGCCTCCCTGGACCGGATGGGCCTCGACTACGTCGACATCTTCTACTCGCACCGCTTCGACCCGGAGACCCCGCTGGAGGAGACCATGGGGGCGCTCGCCTCCGCGGTCCGGCAGGGCAAGGCGCTGTACGTCGGCGTCTCCTCGTACAACGCGGAGCAGACCGCCGAGGCCGCGCGGCTCCTGAAGGAGATGGGCGTCCCTGCCCTCATCCACCAGCCCTCGTACTCGATGATCAACCGCTGGACCGAGGACGACGGCCTCCTGGACACCCTGGAGACGGCCGGGATGGGCTGCATCTCCTTCGTGCCGCTGGCCCAGGGCCTGCTCACCAACAAGTACCTGAAGGGCGTCCCGGAGGGCTCGCGCGCCACCCAGGGCAAGTCCCTCGACCCGAACCTGCTCTCCGACGAGGTGCTCCGCCGCCTGCGCGGCCTCGCGGACATCGCCGAGCGGCGCGGGCAGTCGCTGGCCCAGCTGGCGCTGACGTGGGTGCTGCGCGACCCGCGGATGACCTCGGCGCTGATCGGCGCGTCGAGCGTCGGGCAGCTGGAGGAGAACGTGGCGGCACTGGCCTTCGCGCCGCTGACGGACGAGGAGCTGAAGGAGATCGACTCCTTCGCCGTCGACACCGAGGGCACCAACATCTGGGCCGGTCGGGGCTGACCCTCCCTCGCCGGGAGACGGGAAAAGAAAACGGGCCGGTCCGTGGGGGGGATACGGACCGGCCCGAGGGGGGGGTTCCACCATAACCCTTCGCCAGTCGGGCTGCGCGCCACGTGCGCCGACCGAAGGCGGCGGATTTCCCCGGATCCCAGGCGCCCCAAGGGTTCCGGGGGTCCGTGGCGGGTTTGCGCCCCGGCGTGGCGGCGGACTTCCGTCCCTCCGACGGGGGAACGCCCCCCACCCGCTCCGCGTTGACGCCACCCCTGGTGGACGCGGGTGGCGTGGCGCTCCGCGACCGCTCCATGGCGCTGCGCGGCCGGCGCGGCACCGGACCGGGGCCGCGCTCAGGGCACGGCGGTGAAGGCGCCGAGGGCGAGGCCCAGGACCGCGCCGGCCAGCATGAAGGGGCCGAACGGGATCGCGGAGGAGCGGCCCGCCCGGCCGAGCAGCACCCGCCCGAAGCCGTACCCCGCGCCCAGCAGGAAGCCGAGGAAGGCGCCGGTGAAGAGCACGCCCCAGCCGTACCAGCCGAGGGCCGCGCCCAGCGGCAGGGCCAGCTTCACGTCGCCGAAGCCCAGCCCCTGCGGGCTGATCAGGTGCAGCGCCAGATAGCCGCCGCCGAGCACGAGGGTCCCGAGCAGCGCGTGGGTCCAGGAACCGGCGTCGTACGGGAGGAGTTCGGCGGCCCCGAGCAGCAGCGGCACGGCGAGCGCGAGCGGCAGGGTCAGCCCGTCCGGCAGCCGGTGCACCCGGACGTCCACGCAGGCCAGCAGCACCCCGAACGGCGCGGCCAGCAGCCAGACCGCGAGCTCGGGCCGGGGCCCTCCGGTGGCCGCGGCCAGCATCGCGCAGACCGCCGCGGTCAGCAGCGGCACGGCGAACGGCGCGGGTGTCGTCGCGCACGCCGCCCGGCCCGGCCCGCCGAGCCAGCCGCCCGCCGGGCCCGCCAGCCGGTGCCCCGCGGGGCAGAGCGCGCGCCAGGGCTCGTCGGGCTCCACGGAGAGCCGGTACGCGGCCCGCGGCACGAGCAGCCCGGCGGCGGCGCCCCAGAGGGCGGCGAGAACGATCAGCGAGGCCTCCACGGGCCGAACCCTAGGGGGTGTCGCGCCGATCGGGTCTAGGGTCGGGCGCATGGGGCGGAGTCTGCGGGACGGGACGGGAACGCTGTCGGTGCAGGGGGGCGCGGCGGTCCCGGTGGAGGTCGCGGCGTCCTACCGGGCGCGGCGGCGCGGGCTGCTCGGCCGGGACGGGGTCGCGGGGGCGCTGCTCCTCACCCCGGCGAACAGCGTCCACACCTTCGGCATGCGCTTCCCGATCGACGTGGCCCACCTCGACCGGGAGCTGCGGGTGCTCGCCGTGGTCACGATGCGCCCGGGCCGGCTCGGGGCGCTCCGGCTCCGCGCCCGGCACGTGCTGGAGGCGGAGGCGGGCGCGATGGCGGGGTGGGGGCTGCGGCCCGGGGTCCGGGTGACCGTCACGACGGACCCCGCCGGCGGAGGTCAGGGCGGGCCGGGACCCAGCAGCGTGAAGGCGCCGTAGGCCGCGGAGGCCGGGGCGAGCACGGCGAGGACCGCGGCGGCGGTGCCCGTGCGGAGCCGGGCGAGCGCGGCGGCCGGCGGGAGCAGCAGGCCGAAGGCGGGCATCATCAGCCGTGGCCGGGAGCCGAAGTACGCGGCGCCGACCAGCGACACCACGACGACCCCGGCCGTGTACACGAGCAGCGGCAGCGGCTGGCCCTGCCGCACGCAGAGCGCCAGCAGCCAGGCGAGGAGCGCCAGGGCCGCGCAGAGGCCGAGCGACGCGGGCCGGGGCAGCGAGGCGATGAAGCGGGCGAGGGCGACGCCGCCGTCGATGGAGTTGCCCCACGCGGCCTGCACGTCGAAGTAGGCGGTGGCGCTCGACTCGCGGATCCCGACGTACACGACGTACCCGAGCCAGCCGAGCGGTGCGAGGAGCACCCCGGCGACCGTCCGCCACGGCAGCCGGCGGTCCCGGAGCAGGGCCGCGAGCGCGGTGACGCCGAGGGCGGCGATCAGCGCGGCGGCGGTGGGCCGGGTGAGTCCGGCGAGCGCGCAGAGCAGGCCGGCGAGGAGCCAGCGGCCGCGCAGCACCGCGTACAGCGACCAGGCGGCGAGGGCGGTGAAGAGGGTCTCCGTGTACGCCATCGACTGCACGAACGCGGTCGGGTACACGCCCCAGAGCACGGCCAGCAGGATCCCGGCGCGGGCGGAGACGACGTGCTCGCCGCAGCGGAAGATCCCCCAGGCCGCGGCGGCCGAGGCGGTCCAGGAGACCAGCAGCCCGGCGCCGGCCGCGTCGAGCGGGAGGACGGCGGACAGGCCCCGTTCGAGGGCGGGGAGGAGCGGGAAGAACGCCAGGTCGGAGTGGACGTCCCCGTTCGGGAGCGTGACCCGGTACCCGTACCCGTGCTCGGCGATCCGCGTGTACCAGACCGAGTCCCAGCGCCCGCTCAGCCGGTGGAAGCCGTCCTTGCCGGTCGCGGCGGCGGCGATCGCGAGGACGAGGAGTCCCAGGAGCCGGGTGGCGGCGTAGCCGCCGAGGGCGAGGAGGAGCGGGGAACGGCGGGTCGGCGGGGACATGCGGTCGATTATCCGGGGGTGCCGCGGGGCGCCTCGGGGCGGCCTCCGGGGTGGGCCCGGAGCGGGCTCCGGAGTGATCTCCGAGGGCGTGTCCGGGCGGTCTTCGGGGCGGTGTCCGGGAGCGGGGACGGGGTGACGTCCGGGAGCGGGGGCGGGGTCGTGGGGGTCAGTTCAGGAGGCCGGCGATCACGACGGCGACCGCGAGCACGAGGAGCGCGAGGCCGACCAGCTGGCGGGTGCGGCGCGGGGAGCGCAGGGAGACCACGCGGGGCGAGCTCGGCCCGGGGATCACGAGGAAGACCCGGTCGGGGCGATCGGCGTGGGCGACCCGGGCGACCGAGAGGTGGCGCAGGCGGACGCGGCGGCCGACCTCGCCGGGGTGCGGGGCGAGCCGGGGCTTCAGGTAGGCGGCGACGGCGGCCTCGTCGATCCCCGGCGCACCGTCCGCGCCGTCCGCACTCTTCGGGGCGGCCTCGGCGTCCGGGTCGTCCGCGCTCTTCGGGGCGGCCTCGGCGTCCGGGTCGCGCCGGGCGTCCGCGGCGTGCAGGCCGTCCGGGGACATCGCCTTCTCGCCCTCCGCGTCGACGCGGGTCCAGGCGTCCCGGCCGGTGGTCCACCCGAAGGCGCGGGACGGGAGCGAGGAGGTCTCCCTGAGCGCGTCCGTGACCGGCACACGGGTGACGACCCCCTCGGTCCACCGCACGAACCTGCCGGTGCCCCCGCAGACGTCGTGGACCACGGTGCCCTTCCCCTTGCACTCCGGGCAGGTGCGGGCCTCGCTCCCGCCGCACTCGGGGCACTTGCGCGTGCCGGTCCCCCGGCACTTCGCGCACGCCGACTCCTTGGCGCCGCACTCCCGGCAGGTGACGCGGGCCGCCCGCTCGTCCTCCGGCCGCGGGGCCGGCTCACGGGTGCGGGAGCCGGAGCCGTCGCAGCTCAGACAGGACGCGCCCTCCTGGCAGGCGGTGCAGCGGACGGCCTTCGGGCAGGTGACGTGCCCGGCGCCCCGGCAGCGCTCGCAGTGCTTCCTGCCGTCGGCGCAGACGCAGATGCCGGGGGCCACCGAACCGCGCCGCACCAGCCGGAGCGTCGAGCCGGCCGCCGGGTCGGCGGGCGCGGGCACCGGGTGCCGGGCCAGGTCGTCGTACTCCGGCAGGTCCGACAGGTCGCGGGAGCCCTTGTGGAAACGGGCCGCCTCGGTGCGGGTCTCCACGCAGCGGACTATCTCGCCCTCGACGAGGAGGTGCCGGGTGATGCGGGCGCGGTCGGCCGGGAAGGCCCCTCCGGCTCCCTCGGGGCTGCGCCGGACGGCCGCCAGCACCTCGTCGTCGCTCAGCACGCGTCCGCCTCCCGGGCACCTCGGATGATCCCCGGGAAGCTACCCAAGCACCGTGTGCGTGAAGCCCGTTCAGCCCTGCGGCCGCATCCGTCCGAACTTCGCGGCCATCACCGGGCCGAGCTGCCGGACGATGCCGTGGCCGGGCTCGTGCGGGGACGGCAGGTCGCCGAGGAAGGAGGTCACGATCACCTCGTCGACGGCGGTGTCGCCGCGGCCGCACCGCTCCTCCAGGAAGTCGAGGGTGCGGCGCCAGTCGGGCTCCGCCTCCGGCGCGAGGAAGGAGCGGACGGTCCCCTGGACGACGTCCCAGAAGAAGACGTGCGGCAGGACCCCGCCCTGCCGGAAGACATGGCTCTCGTAGGCGCCCCGGAAGGCGGGGACGTGCAGGAGGAGGTCGTGGACGAGCTGTACGCCCGACGACGGCGGGGGAATCGGTGGACCGGTCGGCGTGTCGGCGGACGGGTCGGTGGACGGGTCGGTGGACGTCACGGCGGACAGGTCGGTGGACGTCCTGGCGGACGTGTCGGCGGACGTGTCGGTCGCGGTCTGAGGTCTCAAGTGCTGCATCGGCGGCCCTGCCCCGGAGCGTTGTGGTGTTTCGGTCCAGAATGCTCCTCCCCCGGCCCCGCGTCCCGACACTTTTGCGCTTTCCTGGGGACAACTTTCGCCCGGTTTTCCACAGGGGGTGCGAAGTGTCCCCCATCCGTGGATCGTTGGGCGTATGTACGAGTTGGCGACCCTCGCCCGGGGCGGGGTCCTCCTCACCGCCCGGGCGCTCGCGGCGGGCTGGCCGCCGGGCCGGCTCGCCGCGTGCCTGCGCCGGGAGGGCTGGCAGCGGATCTGCCGGGGCGCCTGGGCGGTGCCGGGGAAGGAGACGGACTGGCGGGTCCAAGAGACCGCCCTCCAGCTGCTGCGCCCGCGGCGGGTCTGCGGCCTCGGGACGGCGGCGCGGCTGCACCGGATCGAGGTCCTGGCGGGAGCGGCAGGAAGGACGCGGGCGACAGGGACGGCAGGGCCGCCGGCGCCGGCGGCCTCCCGGGCGTCGCTCCCGCCGGAGGACGTCTGCCTGCGCCGGGGCCTGCGGGCGACGACGGCCGCGCGGACGGTCGCGGACCTGATGCGGGCGGCCGGGAGCCGGGAGGAGGCCGTGGTGGCGGCGGACTCGGCGCTCTCCCGCCGGACCGTGGAGGGCGTGCGGCGCGACCCTCCGGTCCGGTACGAGGAACTGGTCGCGCAGCTGGCCGTCCGGCGGCCCGGGGCACCGCGCGCCCGCGCCTGGCTCCCCCTGACGGACCCGGCCGCGGGGTCGCCGGCGGAGACGGTGGCCCGGCTGCGGATGGCCGACGCCTCGCTCCGGCCGGAGTGCCAGCCGCTCCTGCGGACGCCCGGCGGGCGTCCGCTCCGTCCGGACTTCCTGTTCCGGGCGGCGGGGCTCGCGGTGGAGGTGGAGGGGTACGCGTACCACGGCACGCGGCGGGCGCACGAGCGGGACGTGGCCCGTTTCAACGCGCTCCAGTCCTGCCCGGAGGTCCGCCGGGTGCTGCGCTTCACCGCCCGCGAGGTCTTCGCGCACCCGGCCCGGATGACGGCGGAGATCCGGGCCGCGCTGGCCGGGCTCGCCCCGTGAGCGGAGCGCCCAATTCCCCTGATGGAGAGCCTTCTTGACCCCCCTGGGGGCGACCGTTGCTCCGCTAGAGTGAAGCACCGGTTTCCTGGGAAAGGGGAAAGCGAATGTCACGCCACAACCCGGTAGAGGTGCAGATCCACACCGGGTCGTTATGGGTCGGCGGAGACGCGTACCCCCTGCGGAACATCTCGCACGTGGGCCAGCGCCGCCTCGTGCCCGTGAAGAAGAAGATCGGCAAGGACCTGTTCTTCGGCATCGTGCGGATCTGGCTGGTGCTCGGCTTCGGCGCGGCGCTCGCGCAGTCCACGGAGAACACCGTCGCCTACGTCGTGGTGGCCGTCGTCGTCGGCCTGCTGATCTGGCGTCTCGTCGTCAAGGTCAGACAGCCCGACCTCCCGGTCCTCTACGGCCTGATCGTGAACACGGCCGGCACCCAGCGGGACACCGTCTGGAGCACCCACAAGCACGAGATCGACCACCTGGTCCTGGAGATCACCAAGGCCATCAACATCCCCGGCGGCGCCCAGATGGTCTTCCACGTCGAGCACGCCGTCGCCGGCGACCTCATCCAGCAGTACGGCGCCGGCAGCATCGGCAAGGCCAGCCACTTCGGACACGGCAACATTCAGGCAGGGTGACATGAGCAGCGACCAGATCCACCAGTACGGCGCCGGCAGCGTCGGCAAGGCGAGCCACACGGGTTCGGGCGACATCGTGGCCGGCGGCAAGACCGTCGGCGCGGCCACCCCGGCGACGGCCCTGGACGACCTCCTGGCGGCCGTCGAGGGCCTCCGCTCCCACCTCGACGACACCCGCCGCGCCGAGCTCGACGCGGCCGCCGCCGACCTCAGCCCCGGGGCGACCCGGGCCGAACTGGAGGGCCCCCTCACCCGTATCGCCGGCATCGCCGCCCTCGTGGGCGCGGTGGGCGGCCCCGTCGTGGCGGCGGTCCAGGCCCTCCTGGCCTCCCTCGGCGCCTGACGCCCCCGTACGGGGCTTCCGCCGGGGCCGCCCCGGCGCCCGGCGGAAGCGCCGCGGGACCGCCGGCGCCGCTCAGGGCGCGGCGGCCCGGGAGGAGACGGTGCGCGGGAAGGAGACCTCCACGCGGCGGTTCTTCTTCCGGCCCTCCTCGGTGCGGTTGTCGGCGATGGGGTAGTCCTCGCTGTAGCCGCGGATGTCGTACGAGGTCCCCGGGTCCAGCTCGCGCGCGAGCACCTCCTGCACGGCGACGGCCCGCTCCTTGGAGAGCTTCAGCCCGTGCTCGTACGTCCCCAGGTTGTCCGTGAACCCGAACACCCGCACCCGGCCGGACCCCTGCGTCCGGACCTCCGCGGCGATGGCCCTGATGCGGGCGGCGGCGGCGGGGCTGAGCCTGGCGCTGTTCTTGGCGAACAGCACCTCGGCCTGGAGCGCGAAGGTCACGTCGACGTTGGTGTCCTCACGCCGCTGCTCGCCGCCCTCCTCCTCCACGATCTGCTTGATGTCCAGCACCTTGGCGGGCGCGAGCGTGGCGCCGTCGGGCAGCATCAGCCCCGGCGCGTTGGAGTCGATCGCGGGCGGCGCGGACGAACTCCGGCTCCCCGGCGGATCGTCGGCGAACGCGCTCCCCGTCCCGACCGTCCCCGAGACCACCACCACGGCCACCACCAGCGCGGCCACCCTGCGTCGTCCTGTCATCGTCGTCATGGCGCCGCCTCAGGAGAGCTTGAGCGTGGCAGGTTCGAAGGTGGGCAGTTGGAACGAGACCTCGGTGGTGGCGGCGGGGGGCGCGGGGAACTGCATGAAGACGGCGGTGGACTTACCGGGCCCGAGGCTGTCGAGACCTGTGGTGGTCAGTGGGCGTCCGTCGGTGTCGCGGAGGACGTAGTAGCGCTTCTTGCCGACCCCATCGACGAGGGTGGCGCCGCCGAGGGACAGACCGTGCTTCACGACCTCGGTCTCGTTGCCCCTCATTTCCCCGGGCAGGACGACCGACGACCCTGTGGGGTTGGAGAGACGCCCCTTGATCGTGAGGAAACCGCCTGCGTCGCGCTCTGCGGATTCGATCGCCAACTCCACCCCCTTCCTTCCCTTGGCTACCGTAAGGGGCTCGGCGGGCTCCTCCGCCGGCTTCTCGGTGCTCTGCTCGGTCTGTGTGGGGGCGGGCTGTTGAGAAGCCTGAGATGTCCCGGCCGGCTTTGGCGATGCCTTGGGCTCGTCCGTGCCGCAGCCCGCAACGAGCAACGAGGCAGAGGCAGCGAGGACGATGAACCCCCCTCTCGTGCGAGAGATCTTCATGAAGGGTGCTTCCTTTACTCGTCGTCGCCGGTCAGTCGAATACGGAACAGGTCGCTCACAGCAGGAAGAACAGGATCCTCGGGGTCGATGCTCACGCCCTCCCCGTCACAGACAAGTCCCGTGATCGGTTCGGGCTCCTCGTCGGGCTCTGCTGAAGGCGTCGAAGTCGGGTTCGGTACGGGTGTGGGATCGGGATCCCGTGTGGGTTCCGGCTCCTGCGTAGGCGCTGGAGGGTCGAACGAGCAACGAGGTTCGATCACTGCCACCGCCGTGGCCCTGCCCTGCTGGTCCTCCACTCCCGGAACGATCGAATCGCCCACCTTCTTCGTGCTGTGCACCGTGACCCGGAAGCCGAGCTCGATCGGCGAACACTCGTCGACCTCAGCACCATTACTGACGGCGAAGTCGGTCGCGCTCCGGCACGCCAACAGGGTGTCGATGTAGGCATCACCATCGACAAAGCTCTGCCATTGCAAAGGATCGTCGATCACCCCGAGCCAACCCTCTCGTAGTTGGTCCCTGGCGTCCTGGGCGGCCGCGAGGACCGCGGCATCCGCGGCGGTCTGCGCTCCGTTGCGGATGACAGCGGCCTTCCCGACCACGAAGAAGACGACTGCCAGGAAGAGCAAGCCTGCAATGGCAGCCACATAGGCGGGAACGGCTTGGCCGTCATCCGTCGCCGCAGTCGCTATTCGCCACCGCCGCCCGTGATGTCGCTGATCTTGTCTCGGATCGCGTTCAAGATCGACGTTCCGATATCGGTACCGGTGATGGCGATGATGATCGCAGCCACCACCACGATGATCCCCAGATACTCCACCGCCGTCTGTCCCCGGTCGCCCCGGGAGGACAGGAAGAGTCTGGTCCTGGTCAGGGCTTTCAGCAGCGCGTCGTTCATCGTGGTCCCCTCCGCGGTCTGACGCTTGCGCAGTCGCACGGTACGCCCGTGGTCCCTGTGGTGCACAGGGTCCCTGGGGTCGTTCGTCAGATCGGGTCATGGGTGGGACCTTGTACTCCGGCAGGGTATGGCCTGGGGCGGTGGGTCCGTGGGGAGTTGGGGGAAGTCGCATCGGGGCCGCCTCATTCGCCGGCGATCGAGCCGAGGTCGGTGCCCGTGCCGAGGAAGAGGCCCGCGCCGAGCAGGATCATCGTGGCCGGGACCATCAGGGTCGTGATGACCATCGTCGCCTTGGGGACCGCCTTCGCGGCCTTGCGGCGGGCGTTCTGCGCGTCCGTGCGGCGCATGTCCTCGGCGATCTGGATCAGGGTGTCGACGATGGGCGCGCCCAGCTCCTCGCCCTGCTGGAGGGCGGTGACGAACTGGGCGACCTGCTCCGAGTCGTTGCGGCGGCGCAGCTCGTCGAAGGCCTGGCGGCGGGTGACGCCCATGTCCATCTGGCGCAGGGTGATGCGGAGTTCGTCGGACCAGGGGCCCGCGTACTTGTCCGCGACGCGTTCCAGGGCCTGGCGGAATCCGAGGCCCGCCGAGACGACGACCGCGAGGACGTCGAGGAAGTCGGGGAGGGTGCGCTCGATCTGGTCCTTGCGGATGCGGACCGCCGACCAGATGCCGACCTCCGTCCAGAAGGCCCCGAAGGCGAAGAGGAGCGCGGCGGTGACGTACGAGCCCCTGGTCAGCATCAGCAGTCCGCCGAGGCCGCCGAGGAAGCCGTAGACGGCGCGCCGGGCACCGTACCGGTCGATGGTGAGGCCGCCGGGGTTGCCCGCCAGGTCGATGCGGCGACGGACCGCGCCGACCCGCTTCGGGCCCATCCAGCGCAGGACCGCCGGGGACCAGCGCATGCCGAGGCGGTCGACGGCGGAGTCGACCGCGCCGGTGCGGGTCGCGCCGACCTCCAGGGCGAGGCGGAGGTCGTCGGGGAGGCGCGCGTCGGCGCGGTAGAGGCGGAGCCCGTGGGCGAAGCCGGCGACGGAGAGGCCGGCGAGGAGGGCGAGGGCGAGTTCGAGCATCGGTGGCACCGGCCCCTACACGTCGATCTTCGAGAAGCGGCGGATGACGGCGAAGCCGAGGACGTACAGCGCGCACGCCACGACCACCGCGCCCTGGCCGAGCGGCGAGCCGGTCATCCGGTCCAGGGCGCCGGGCTGCATGTTGTCGATCAGGAGGAGCGAGCCGAAGCCGATCACGGGGACCGCGTACGCCGTCATGCTCACCTGGGAGAGCTGGGTGCGGACCTCGCGCCGGGTCTCCTTGCGCTGCTCCAGCGTCTCGGTGAGGTTGCGGAGGGAGGAGACGACCGTGCCGCCGGCCCGGTTGGCCAGGACCAGGGTCGTGACGAGGACCACGAGTTCGCGGGAGGGGAGGCGTTCGGCGAGTTCCTCCAGGGCGTCGTCGAGGGAGGTGCCGACCGCGAGCTGCTGGGCGACCTTCTCCAGTTCGTCGCCGGCCGGGGACTCCATCTCGTCGGCGGCGAGGCTGATCGCCATCCGGAGGGCGAGTCCGGCCTGGGTGGCGTTGGCCAGGATGCGGGAGAGCTCGGGGAGCTGGTTGATGAAGCGCTCGATGCGCTTCTGCCGCTGCCAGCCGAGGTAGCCGAGCGCCACCCACACCCCCAGCAGGCCGCAGATCGGGCCGAAGAAGGGGGAGAGGGCGGCCTGGCCGACGGTCCAGAGGACGGCCGCCGTCACCGCCAGGGCGACGGTGAACTCGCCCGGGGTCACGTCCAGTCCGGTGGCGGCGATCCGGCGTTCCAGGGTGCGGCCGAGGGCGGTGGTCCGGATCCGCCGGTCCAGGGCGGGGAAGCGGCGCCTGCGGCGGCCGGTGGCCTCGGGCGCGGCGGTGTCGTCGAGGCGGGCGACGAGCGCGGCGTGGCGCCGCGCCCCGTTCGCGTACACCTGGACGCCGGTGACGCCGAGGACGCAGGCGAGCAGCGCCGCGCCGGCGGTCAGCCAGAAGGGGTCGGTCATCGGGCGCTCCTAGCTCGCTTCCCGGGTGGCGAGGCGGGTGTCGTCGGCGGCCACGCCGAAGGCGGGGGGGATGGGCTGACCGGCCATGTAGAGGCGTTCGGCGACGCGGCGCGGGAGCGGGTGGTGGACGTACCGGCCGTGGACGCGTCCGTCGGCGGCGAGGGGTTCGGCCTGGAAGTGGCAGACGGTGGCGAGGAGGAAGCGTTCCCGGCCGTGCGAGGCGAGGATGGCGATCTCGGTGACGCGGCGGGTGCCGTCGGGGTGCCGGGTGAGCTGGACGAGGACGTCGACGGCGCTGTTGATCTGGTCGCGCAGGGCCTCGAAGGGGACCTTGACCTCGGACATCGACGCCAGCGTCTGGAGGCGCATGAGGGCGTCCTCGGCCGCGTTGGCGTGGACGGTGGCGAGGGAGCCGTCGTGGCCGGTGGACATGGCCTGGAGCATGTCGAGGGTCTCGCCGCCGCGGACCTCGCCGACGATGATCCGGTCGGGGCGCATGCGGAGCGAGTTGCGGACGAGGTCGCGGATGGTGACCTGGCCGCGGCCCTCGATGTTCGGCGGGCGCGCTTCGAGGCGGATGACGTGGGACTGCTGGAGCTGGAGTTCGGCGGAGTCCTCGATGGTGATGATGCGTTCGCCGTCGGGGACGAGGCCGGAGAGGGCGTTGAGAAGGGTGGTCTTCCCGGTGCCGGTGGCGCCGGACACGATGATGTTGAACTTCGCCTGGACCAGACCGGAGAGGAGCAGCAGCATCTGCTCGTCGAGCGAGCCGAGGCCGATCATCTCGTGGAGGGTGTAGGCGCGGGGGAAGCGGCGGATGGTGAGCGTGGCGCCGGTGAGGGAGAGCGGCGGGATGATGACGTTGACGCGTTCGCCGGAGGGGAGGCGGGCGTCGACCATGGGGTTGGACTCGTCCACGCGCCGGTTGACGGTGGAGACGATCCGCTCGATGGTCTGCATCAGCTGCTCGTGGGAGGCGAAGCGGAGCGGGAGGAGTTCGACCCGGCCGCCGCGCTCGATGTAGATCTGGTCGGGGCCGTTGACCATGATCTCGGTGATGGAGGCGTCCTCCAGGAGCGGTTCGAGGACGCCGAGGCCGAGGGCCTCGTCGACGACGCGGCGGATCAGCCGGCCGCGTTCGGCGGTGGAGAGGACGGGGCCCTCGCGGCTGATGATGTGCCCGAGGACGCGTTCGAGCCGGGCCCGGCGCTCGGCGGCCGCCAGGGCGGACATCTCGGTGAGGTCGATCTCCTCCAGGAGTTTGGCGCGGAAGGAGGCGACGAGGTGGCCGTCCTCCCGGCCGCCGGGGCCGAGGGCGCGCGGGTCGTCGCCGGCGTGGTGGATGCGGGCGCGCAGGCTCATGGCAGGTCGTCCTCCTCCGGGGACCCGGACAGGGGCATGGTGGCGGTCCTGACGACGGGGTCGAAGGACCAGAAGGGGATCACCCGGGGGACGTCGACGGTGACGACGGCGGTGAACTCGCCGCCCGCGCCGCCGGCTTCGACCCGGGGCGCGATCCAGCCGGAGACGGCGGCCTCCGCGGCGGCGGCGGGGCCGATCCGCTCCTCGCCGGGGGCCAGGTCCCTGGTCGCCGCCCGCGCCGCGGCACGGGCCGCCGTCCCGGCCTGCTGGGCCGCGTAGGCGGCGAGCCCGAGCTGGAGTCCGGCGAGTCCGACGAGCAGCAGGATCGGCAGGAAGCCGAGGTACTCGATGGCCGCCTGGCCCCGGTCGCGGCGGGCGCGCGGGGAAGCGGTACGGCTCCGGGGGGAAGCGGTACGGCTCCGGGGGGCGTCGCCCGTGGAGCCCGTACGGACCGGCCGGGTACCGCCCGGTCCCACCCGCGGACGGCCGGGGGCGGCGTCCGGGACCCGTCGTGGACGGCCCGCGTCCCCCTCCCCGGTCCCCCGTGAGCGGTTCACGGTCCCTCCCCCGGTCCCTCGTGGACGGTTCGGGGCGGCGTCCCCGGCCCCTCCTGGACGGTTCGGGGCGGCGTCCCCGGCCCCTCGTGAGCGGTTCACGGTCCCTCCCCCGGTCCCTCGTGGACCGCTCCCGCCGTCGCCACGACGCCGTCGAAGGCGCCGAGGCCGGGGAAGAGGATCGGGACGGGGACCTCGACCGTCACGGTGACCATGCCGCCGGAGGGGGCGCCGCACCGCACCGCGGCCCCCGCCCACGCCCCGTCCAGGTGCCGGCGCGCGGCGCCGTCGCAGTCGCCGTCCACGGCGGCGGCCCGCGCCGCCTCGTCCGCCGCGTTCCCCGCCAGGGTGAAGGTGTAGCCGACCAGGACGACCTGCCACAGGAGGGCCATGGTCAGCAGGACGACCGGGACCATGCCGGTGAACTCCACCGCCACCTGGCCCCCGTCACCGCTCCCCCGCCGTCGCATGGCTCAGCGTCCTCCCGCGCGCCGCCGCAGTCCCAGGGAGCCGCGGTCGCCGGCGCGGGCGAGCTGCTTGCCGGGGGCGGGGGCGGCCGGCGGGCCGGTGAGGCCGAGTTCGCCGGCGAGGGCCCACAGGGCCTGCTTGACGGTGGAGCGGGCGTCGAGTTCGTGGAGGCGGCCGGCGTCGACGACGGCCTGGAGCTCCTTGTAGGCGGCGGGGACGGTGACGGCGGCGATCCGGGTGCCGGTGATCTTCTGGACGAGGGCGGGCTGGATCTCGGTGGCGCGGGAGTGGCGGTTGACCAGGGCGACGCTCGCCTCGGCCTTGCGGACCTGGAGCCGCTCCCACATGCGGACGGTCCGCCGGGCGGCGCGGACGGCGATGACGTCGGGGGTGGTGACGAGGAGGGCGGTGTCGGCCAGCTCGACGGCGGCGGCGTTGGCGCTGTCGAGGCGGGATCCGCAGTCGACGACGACGACCTCGTGGCGGGCCCGCAGGGCGCCGACGATCTGGCGGGCGGCTCGGTCGGTGACCTCCTCGCCCCGCTCGCCCTCGGCGGGGGCGAGGAGGAGGGAGAGGCCGGTCTCGTGGACGTAGACGGCGTCCTGGAGGACGCGGGGCGAGATGTCGGTGATGGCGGCGAGGTCGGCGGCCGAGCGGCGGAACTGCACGTCGAGGTAGGAGGCGATGTCCCCGCTCTGGAGGTCGAGGTCGACGAGGGCGACGGTGCGGCCGGCGGCGCGGGCGGCGAGGGCGAGCTGGACGGCGGTGACGGTGGTGCCGACGCCGCCCTTGGCGCCGCTGACGGTGACGAGGGTGCCGCCGGGGCCGGCGAGGAGTTCGGCGGCGCCGCCGCCGAGGTGGCGGCGGAAGCCGGCCGACCACTGGGCGGCTGCCTGGACGCGGCCGGCCAGCTCCTCGTAGCCGAGCGGGAGCGAGACGAGGCCGCGGGCGCCGGCGTCCATGGCGGCGGAGAGGAGGCCGGGGCCGGAGTCGGCGGTGATGAGGACGACGCCGACGGCGGGGAAGCGGAGGGCGACCTCGCGGACGAGGTCGAGGGCGGGGACGGGGCCGATCCGCTCGTGGACGAGGACGACCTCGGGGAGCGCGTCGAGGGATTCGGCGGCGAGCCGGGCGAGGGTGTCGACGAGCTGGGTGGAGTCGGGGACGGGCGGGACGGGTTCGGCGTCGGGGAGCTGACCGAGGAGGGCCGCGACGGCCCGGGCCGCGTCGGGGTCGCCGACGGCCGGCAGGATCCTGGTGGGCATGGCCGGGCCTCACTTGTCCTTGTCGAGCGTGTAGGTGCGGTCGCCGGCGGCGGGCGGGGCGGGCGCGCCGTCGGCGGAGGGGGCGACGAGGGCGAGGCGTACGTGCTCCGCGAAGGACTCGGCGTAGGCGACGCGCTGGGTGTCGACGGGCGAGAGGGCGAAGGTGATCGGCACGGCCTCGACGGTGGCGCGGGAGCCGGACTTCTGGGGGGTGAAGGGGGTGAGGACGCCGACGTCGATGACCCGGGCGCCGGAGACGAGGAGCCGGGACTGGCTCGGTTCGTCCTTCTTCTCGCCGGCGAAGGTGGCGTAGATGTTGACGGTGGCGCCGGCGGTGATCTTTCCGGCGACGCCGGTGGCGGCGTCGATCATGATGGCGATCTCCTGCTCGCCCGGGCGGAGCGCGGGGCGGGCGACGATCATGTCCTTCTGGAGGAGGGAGCCGGCCCTGAGGGTGGTGACGGCGATCTTCCCGTCGATCTGGGCGAGGTCGGTGACGGCGGTGCCGGAGAGCCAGCGTTCCGGCATGGAGATCTTCTCGAAGTTGCTCGCCTTGAGCCGCACATAGGGCTTGATGTCGCTCTTCACCCGGTACGCGGTGGTCTCCGGCCCGACCTTGGCGTTCACGTCGCTGATGACCGCGAGGACGCCGGCGAAGGCGCCGAGGGCGCAGAGGACGGAGAGCAGCAGCAGGATGACGCCGCGGCGCTGGCGGGAGTTCATGGCCGTTCTTCCTCGGTCGGGGGCGTGGGCGGGTTCATCGGGTCGGTCCGGCCTGGACCGGGGCGGCGTCGGCGAGCGGGGCGGCGCAGAAGCCGCAGCGGTCGCCGATGAGTTCCATGCCGCACCAGTGGCAGGTCTCGCGGCGCACGGAGGCGACGAGCTGGTGGAGGACGGGCAGGTCGGGGAGGTACGCGGCGAACTCGACGAGCTTGGGGGTGCCCCACCAGGCGGGTGATCCGGCGGGCAGCGGGGTCTCCTCGACGGGGCCGGCGACGGACCAGCGGGGGGCGAGGGCGGTGGTGGGCCACTCGGTGGCGAGCTGGCCGCGGGCGATCAGCAGGCGGGTGGTGAACTCGGGTCCGGTGAAGTCGGATTCGTCGGCACCGACGCGGACGATCCGGGGGGTGGGTCCGGCGAGGACGGCGAAGTTGGCGCCCGGGAGCCAGCTCTTGAGGTGGGAGCCGAGGCTGACGGGGACGCGGTCGAGGCGGGAGACGGAGCCGAGGACGGCTCCGGCGTAGATGTAGTGGGCGAGGAGGCGGGCGGCGGAGGCGAGGACGCCGGGGCTGAAGTCGCAGGCGGAGAGCTGGCGGAGCTGGCGGACCAGGACGGCGGTGCCGAGGGGCGGGAGGTCGGTCCTGACCAGGGCGATCCGGTCGCTCTCCAGGAGGCTCCGGACGGTGTGGAGGCGGTGGGCGACGGCGGCGGGCGCGGCGGCCGGGCAGACGACGAGGACGTGGCCGAAGCGGTCGACGAGGCGCCGGAGTTCGGTGAGGGAGTCGTCGAGGGTGCGGGCCGCGGGGTCGGCGAGGACGGCGGCGTTGGGGGTCGCGGGGTCGGTGGGCGGCAGCACGAGGTCGGCGCCGGTGACCGCGATCGCTGTCGGCACGTGAGTCCCCCGCCTTCCCGTCCCCCCGGCGCCTCCGCGGCCGCCCGGCCTCGGGTGCCCCGGGGGCCGCACATCACGACTGTTCTGCACTTTATCCACGCGGACCGGGGTGGTGAACACACAATCCGTCAACTCCCGCCCCCTTTCCCGTCACCGGACCCTCCGGTTCCGCGCGGCGGCGTCTTCGTCAGAGGTCTTGACAACACAATTGGTCTGGACCAACTTGGTGCGACAACGGCGGTGGCCACCGACCCGATCCCCTGACCGCAGTTCCCCGTACGACGACGTACGGCACCTCCAGCTCCCGACTCCCCCACCGGAGGATGCACGTGGACCGCACCACCCCCCGCCCGGTCACCGGCCGGCCGGCCGCCCGCCGCTGGCTCGGCGGAGCCCTCGCGCTCGCCGTCGGATCCGGCCTCGCCCTGGTCGGCGGCGCCGGCACCGCGCTGGCCGCCGACGTCAACAACGCCCGGAACGCGGGCTTCGAGAACGGCCTCGCCAACTGGTCCTGCTCGGCCGGCAGCGGCACCGCCGTCGCCACCCCGGCCCGCACCGGCGCCGGCGCCCTCAAGGCCCTGCCCGCCGGCCTCGACAACGCCAAGTGCGTGCAGACCGTCGCCGTGAAGCCCAACTCCACCTACGCGCTCAGCGCCTGGGTCCAGGGCGGGTACGCCTACCTCGGCGCGAGCGGCACCGGGACCGGCACCGGCACGGTCTCCACCTGGACGCCCGACTCCCCGTCCTGGAAGCAGCTGACCACCAGCTTCACCACCGGCGCCTCGACCACCTCGGTCGAGATCTACACCCACGGGTGGTACGGCACCGCCGCCTACTTCGTGGACGACGTGAGCGTCTTCGGTCCCGACGGCGGCGGCGGCCAGGACCCCGACCCGGTCGTCCCCGCCACCCCGGCCGGGCTCGCCGCCGGCACCCCCACCACCAGCGCGGTCCCGCTCAGCTGGGGCGCGGTCTCCGGCGCGACCGGCTACAAGGTCTACCGGGACGGCGCGCTCGCGGCGACCGTGAGCGGCACCTCCACCACGGTCACCGGCCTCGCCGCCGACACCGCGTACTCCTTCCAGGTCTCGGCGACCAACGCGGCGGGCGAGTCCGCCAAGTCGGCCGCGGTGAGCGCCCGCACGGCCAAGACCGGCGGTGGCGGCGGGGACAACCCGGCCGTCCCGAAGCACGCGGTGACCGGCTACTGGCAGAACTTCGACAACGGCGCCACGAAGCAGAAGCTCCGCGACGTGCAGGCGGCGTACGACATCATCGCCGTCTCCTTCGCGGACTCGACGGCCACGCCCGGCCAGATCGTCTTCAACCTCGACCCGGCCGTCGGCTACACCTCGGTCGCCGACTTCAAGGCCGACATCGCGGCCAAGAAGGCGGCCGGCAAGTCGGTGATCATCTCGGTCGGCGGCGAGAAGGGCAACGTCACGATCAACAGTGACGCCAGCGCCACCGCCTTCGCGAACAGCGCGTACGCCCTCTTCCAGGAGTACGGCTTCAACGGGATCGACATCGACCTCGAGCACGGCATCAACTCCACCTACCTGACCAAGGCGCTGCGCCAGCTGTCCGCCCTGGCGGGTCCGAAGATGGTCCTGACGATGGCCCCGCAGACCATCGACATGCAGTCCACGGGCACGGAGTACTTCAAGACCGCGCTCGCCGTGAAGGACATCCTCACGGTGGTCAACACCCAGTACTACAACAGCGGTTCGATGCTGGGCTGCGACGGCAAGGTGTACAGCCAGGGCTCGGTGGACTTCCTCACCGCGCTCGCCTGCATCCAGATCCAGGGCGGCCTCGACCCGTCGCAGGTCGGCCTGGGCGTCCCCGCCTCCACCCGGGGCGCGGGCAGCGGCTACGTCGCCCCGTCGGTCGTGAACAGCGCGCTCGACTGCCTGACGAAGCTGACCGGCTGCGGCACCTTCAAGCCCGCCCAGGCCTGGCCGACCCTCCGGGGCGCGATGACCTGGTCGACCAACTGGGACGCGACGGCCGGCAACGCCTGGTCGAACGCGGTCGGCCCGCACGTCCACGGCCTGCCGTAACCCTGACGGACCCTTCCCGCGAGGCGCCGCCGGTCTTCCGGCGGCGCCTCGCCGCGTCCGGGGGGTCCGTCGCCTACCGTGAACCGATCATGGCCGAAGCACCTCTCTTGACCAGTCCATGACATGGCTCCACCATGTGCCCCGGACACCCGCACCTGTTGTCGCACTCCCCCACACTCCCCACCCAGGAGACACCATGCGACGTCCCCGACGCGGCAGAAGGTCCGCCACCCTCGCGGCCCTCGTGGCGCTCGCCCTCGCGGCGCCCCTCTCCGCCCTCTCCTCACCCGCCGGCGCCGACCCGGCCACCGCCGCCAGGGGCGGCGAGGAGGTGATCCGGCAGTACGAGATCACCGGACCCTCCACCCCCGCCGCCCGCACCGCGCTCGCCGCCACCGGCGTCTCGATCGACGAGGTCGACGCCCGCTCGGTCGTGGTCAGCGCCGACGGCCGCCAGGCCGCGCGCCTCGCCGCCCTCGGCTACGAGCCGGTCGCCCTGCCGGGCCCGCCGGACCGGGGCGAGCCCGCCCGCTCCGCCCTCGGCCCGCTCGACTTCCCCTCGGCCGACGCCAAGTACCACAACTACGCCGAGATGACGGCGGAGATCGACCAGCGCCTCGCCGCCCACCCGTCGATCATGAGCAAGCGGGTCATCGGCAAGAGCTACCAGGGCCGCGACATCGTCGCCGTCAAGATCAGCGACAACGTGGCGGTGGACGAGAACGAGCCGGAGGTCCTCTTCACCCACCACCAGCACGCCCGCGAGCACCTCACCGTCGAGATGGCGCTCTACCTGCTGCGCGAGCTGGGCGCCGGATACGGCTCCGACCCCCGGGTCACCAACGCGGTGAACGGCCGCGAGATCTGGATCGTGCCGGACCTCAACCCGGACGGCGGCGAGTACGACATCGCCTCCGGCTCCTACCGCAGCTGGCGCAAGAACCGCCAGCCCAACTCCGGCTCCTCGTACATCGGCACCGACATGAACCGGAACTGGGACTACAAGTGGGGCTGCTGCGGCGGCTCCTCCGGCACCAAGTCCTCCGAGACCTACCGGGGCGCCGCCCCCGAGTCCGCCCCCGAGGTGAAGGTCGTCGCCGACTTCGTCCGCTCCCGCGTGGTGGGCGGCAAGCAGCAGATCAAGGCCGGCGTCGACTTCCACACCTACAGCGAACTCGTCCTCTGGCCCTTCGGCTGGACCAACGCCGACACCGCCCCCGGCATGACCCAGGACGACCGCGACGCCTTCGCCGCGGTCGGCGGCAAGATGGCCGCGAGCAACGGCTACACCGCGGAGCAGTCGAGCGACCTCTACATCACGGACGGCTCGATCGACGACTACCTGTGGGGCACCCACAGGATCTTCGGCTACACCTTCGAGATGTACCCGACCTCGTCCTGGAACGGCGGCTTCTACCCGCCCGACGAGGTCATCGAGCGCGAGACCAGCCGCAACCGCGACGCGGTCCTCCAGCTCCTGGAGAACGCGGACTGCATGTACCGCTCGATCGGCAAGCAGGCGCAGTACTGCACGGCCTGATCCCCGGGAAACGGGACCGGGGCCGGCGGGGGGAGTCCCCCGCCGGCCCCGGTCCGGCCCTCACCGCCGGCGGTGGAGCACCGCCCTGTCCGAGGCGTCGTCGACGTCGAACAGGACGTAGAGCCCGCCCTCGCCGCCGGAGCCCGCCACCCTCACCATGGAGATCAGGGCGAAGGAGGGCCTGTCGAAGTCCAGGTCGATGCCCTGGTCCCGGTCGCCGTCGTCGCTGAAGGACCAGTCCCCGCACGAAGTGATCAGCCGCTCGGGAGACCGCTCGACAGGGAAGTCACGCGCGCAGAACGTTCCGTCCGTCCGGAACTCGACGAACGCCCCGCCCTCCCCCGTCCACTCGCCCCGGAGCTGCTGGGCGGTGATGGTCCCGGGATCCCTCGGGTCCCAGCCCAGCGCCGAGGCGAGGAAGGCCCCGACGACGAGCAGGCCCCCTCCGAGGACCGCGAGCCTCTTCGCCTTCATCAGGGTGTCACCCGGATCGTTTCCGTCCACGAGATCGTCTGCGAGACCTCGGCACCGATTCCGGAGATCTCTCCGGCCGTGTCCAAGGCCTTTCCCACCGTCGCATCGTAGTAGTCGCGCATGCCGCCCGGCCAATGCGTGGCGGACGTCCAGTTCGTATTGTTCCGCAGGACGATGTCGATGCTCGCCGCGCCGTCGTGGACCTTGCCCCGCACCTTGTACTCGTACGTGTAGGAGCCGAGGAACGCGGCCGTCTCGCTGCCGGTCTTCCCTCCCGAGGCCTCCACGACGTCCTCACGTCCGGAGATGAAGTCGGGCACGAGAATGTTCCAGAGGTCGTCGGGAAGCCTCCAGGCACCGTCCTCCTTGAATTCGTTGAACGATCCCTTACCGCCCATTTCTCCGGTGAGGATCTTCTTCTTGATCGATTCGCGGACCAGATCCATGGAATGGTCCTTGCGGACTTCCTCCGTGAAGGTGTCGCCCGGACCGAAGCTGAAGGACTCCGGGGACAGGCCCAGCAGCCAGAGCCAGAAGAGCTGGCTTCCGCCGACGTCGCCCCAGCCCTTGCTCGGCACGCCCGAGCAGTTGCTGCCGGAAGTCGTGGAACCGCACGTGACACCGGGCGGAGCCGTGGCGTCGAACGGAATGGATTCGAGCCATGCCTTGCACTCGCGGTCGCACTCGGGCACCTGCGTCGTCGTGCTTCCCCGGTTCCCGGGGTCCCCTCCCTGGTCGCCCCCCTCGTCTCCGCCGGTGTTGCTCCCCTTGTTCTTCTTCCGCTGGACCTCCGGGTCGTTCTCTTCCTTGTAGGTGCCGTAGGTGCCGTTGCTGCCGGCGCAGTAGTTGGGGTAGCAGCTTTCGAGGCCGGTGGGGTCGCTGGCGGTGGTGGGGTT
>NZ_BMVV01000016.1 GCF_014650895.1 Streptomyces omiyaensis | reverse complement strand
GTAGGACACCGCCGAACAATTTTTAGCCTCAACCCCCGGACCATGTCCGGGGGTTGAGGCATTTCTGCGTTCACGACGCCTTCCCCGCCGGACCCGCCTGCGGGCCCCGCCGTGGCTGTACTCTCGGGTAACTTCTGGGTGTGCGCCCATCGCGCCCCCATCATCGGCGAGGAGACGAGACATGCCCGGTTCCACGACGTCCGCCCGACTGCTCAGCGGCCTCCTGATCGGCGCCGGAGTGGCGCACTTCGTCGCTCCACGGCAGTTCGACGCGATCGTGCCCCGCGGTCTGCCCGGCGCGCCGCGAACCTGGACCCACCTCAGCGGGCTCGCGGAGATCGCCGTCGGCGCCGCCGTCGCCCACCCGCGCACGCGCGACGCGGGCGCCCTGGCAGCGGCGGGACTGTTCGCCGCCGTCTTCCCCGCCAACGTCAAGATGGCGTACGACTGGCGCCACCGGCCCGCCCCGCTCAAGGCGGTGGCCCTGGCCCGCCTCCCGCTCCAGGTGCCCCTGGTCGTCTGGGCGCTGCGCACCCGGGGGACCGGGCGGGCGTGAGCGGGGCCCGCGCGGAGGGGGCGCGGGGTGTCACGGCGAGGGGGCGCGGGGGGACAGGACGAAGGCGTGTCCGGCCGGGTCCATGAAGCGGCGGACGTCGGTGCGCCGGTCCGTCCGGGTGCCGTTGTTCTCGGCGGTCACCGGGCGGGCGCCCAGTGAGACGGCCTCGCGCTCGGCCTCGTCGAGGGCGTCGGGGGCCACGAGGATCCACAGGTGGGACTGCTGGGAGTCCTCGGGCCGGGGCCAGCTCGGGGGTGCGTGGCCGGGGTCGCGGGCGATGCCGAGGACGACACCCCCGGCGGCGGTCACCAGCAGCAGGTCGTCACCGCCGCCCGGCTCGACGGTGCCGTCGAACAGGGCGGCGTAGAAACGGGCGAGGGGCTCGGGGTCGGTGCTGTCGAGGACGAGCACACCGGTCTTGGGAACAGTCATGGGGAACGTCTGCCCGCTCGGCTCCCTCGCAGGCCTGGCAAGAAGCCGGAGCACCCGGCCCGGCTCAGCCGGTGGCGGGCCGGGGCGTCAGGCCGGCGCGGGCGAGCGCCCGTGCCACGGTGGCCGGTTCCGGCTCCTCGCCGTCCGGGTCGCGCAGCCGCGCCAGCAGCGCGTCCACGTCCCGGAGCGGACCGGCCTCCGCCTCGGCGAGAACGGCCTCCGGGCCGGGCCCGCCGTCCACCGGGGCCAGCCGCTCCACCAGCAGCCGGGCCGCCTGCGCGCGGTCGGCCAGTTCGCCCATCCCGCAGTCCAGGCCGTCGTCGTCCAGGCCGTCCGGATAGGGGGCGCGGGCCCAGGTGCCGTCCTCGTACCAGTAGACACAGCCGAGTTCGCCGCCGGACCGGCGGTCCTCCAGCTCCTCCCACGGCAGCCACGCGGGACCGCCGGCGAGGACGTCGACCGGCGGCCGGTGCCAGCGCGTCCCGCTGGACTCGTCCTCGCCGTACAGGACGTAACGGCCTTCGCCCGCCCGGGACATCACCCACCAGGTGCAGCCGCCGTCGTCCAGGTGCAGCCCGTCGTCGTCGATCCAGTGGCCGGTGCGGTGCGCGCTCGGCCGGCTCTCCCTCGCGGCGGTCGTACCGAAGGCGGCCACCAGAGCCCAGCGGGCCCACAGCGTCTCGGCGGGCGGAAGGTCCCCGGGGAGCCCGGGACGGTTGATCGTCATGGCCCCACGGTACGAGGCCGGGCGCCGGACGCGAGGACGGGGACCGCCCCGCACCGGAGGAGGGGTCGGGCGGGACGGTCCGTCAGTGCGGCCCGGCGGGCGGCACGGGCTCCTCGGAAGCGCGCCGGTCGCCCGGGTGGCGGAGGGCGCACAGGAAGCCGACGCCGAGGGCGACGGCCATGCCGTAGAAGACCCACTGGTTGGCCTGGGCGAAGTCCAGCCGGACCGCCGACATGGCGTCGCGGGTCGCCTCGGCGACCTGGCCGGTCCCGGTGGGCGGGGTCGCGTCGCCGTGGCCGGAGACGGATTCGGTGATGCCGCGCGCGACCTGGTCCGCGACGGACGGCGAGACGCCACGGGCCCGCAGCGTGTCCGTCACGTTCTCCGTCATGGCCCGGGACAGCAGCGTCCCGAACACGGCGAGGCCCACGCTCGCCGCGTAGTTGCGGACGGTCTGGGTGATGCCGGTGACCTCGCCGTACGAGGCGCCGATGGCCCGGTTGACGGCGTCGGTGGAGGCCGGGGCCAGGACGAAGCCGATGCCCGCGCCGGCGAGGGCCGCGTACGGCCACTGGTCGTGCATGGACAGGTTCGTCAACTCGTTGGCCCACAGCGCGAAGCCGACCGCCCCGATGGCCGTCCCCGCCTTCAGCGCCGGCCGGGCGCCCCGTTTGTCGAGGATCCGGCCGCCCCACTGGGAGGCGAGGGCGAAGCCGACGAAGAAGTAGAGCAGGAACAGGGCGGCCTGGTTGGGGGAGGCGCTGAGCGACACCTGGGCGTAGACGGAGGAGAAGAAGAACACCGGAACGAAGGCCGGCATCGCGAAGAACAGCACGGCGTTGTCCACCGCGAACGCCCTGTCCCGGAAGACCCGCAGGTCGATCAGCGGGTGGCGGACGCCGCGCTCGTAGCGCACGAACACGTACAGGACCGCGAGTCCGCCGACGATGCACAGCCAGGTCGCCCAGTTCCCCCAACCCCAGGTCCACGCCTGCTGGAAGCCGAGGACGCTCAGGCCCATGCCGACGGCGACGAGGACGGCGCCCGGCACGTCGAGGGTCCCGGTGCGCCGCCGGTCGGCGATGCGGGCGTACGCGGTGAGCACCAGGACCACGACCGCGACCGGCACGTTGACCCAGAAGACCGCGCGCCAGGTCCACGAGGCCGTGAGCCAGCCGCCGAGCAGCGGGCCGACGGCGGTCAGCGCGCCGGACACGCCGAAGAACAGGGCGAGGGCCCCGCCCCGGCGTTCGACGGGGAAGACCGCCACGACGACGGCGAGCGCCGCCGGGAAGAGCAGCGCCGCCCCGAGCCCCTGCACGGCGCGGAAGACGATGAGCCAGGTCTGGGCGTACTCCCCGGAGGGGACGCAGCCGCAGAGCACCGAGGCGAGGACGAAGACGAGGGTGCCGACGACGACGACCCGCCGCGGCCCGTACAGGTCGGCCAGCCGGCCGCCGAGGGCGAAGAACGCGGCGAGGGAGAGCAGATAGGCGTTGACCACCCACTGCATCCCCGAGCTGGAGAGGCCCAGTTCGCGGACGATGTCGGGGGCGGCGACGGAGACGATGGTCTGGTCGATGAAGGTCATCGCCACCGCGAACATCATCGCCGCGAGGGCCACCGTCCGGCTCGGGAGCCGCCCGCCCGCCTGGGGCGCGGGCCGCGGCTCCGGACCGGGTTCCGTCCGGCTGCTCACCCTGTCCAGTGTGGTCCGGTGCCGGCGGTTCCGCACGTCACGGGAGCGGCCCGGCCCGCACGGGGCGGGCCGGCGCCGGAGGGGAAGGGATCCGGGGGAGGGATGCGGCAGGGAGCCGGGGGAGGGATCCGGCGAGGACTCAGAAGGGGTACTGGACGTACTCGCGGCCGTCGAGGCAGCGGGCGGCGTGGTGGCGCATCCGGGGCGCGTGGTCGGCATGCCGGAGCAGGGAGGTGTAGGAGCCCCGGTCGCGGTCGACGAGGCCTGCGGTGTCGGCCAGGTAGACGTCGAAGCCCGGGTACATCAGCCCGACGAAGGGCAGGTCGTCCATGTCGAGCGCGAGGACCGGAGACTCCCCCTCCGCGTCCGGTTCGGTGACGGCGAGGACGCGCCGGGAGTCCGAGCCGCCGGGCAGCAGGAAGCATTCGGGGAAGCGGTCCGTGAAGGGGGCGAAGTCCTCCTTCCACCACGCGCCGAACTCGTCGGCGACCAGCGCGTGCAGCGGACGCGGCGTCAGGACCCCGCTGCCGTGCGCGAACCAGCCGTACCGCTCCAGCAGGCTCGTGTCGAAGCCCAGCCAGGCCCGCAGGCTCTGCGGGAGCGGCCGCCCGGACGGGAACGAGATCCGTGCGAGGACGTCCTCGGTCAGCGGGCGGGGCACGCCCCCGGCACCCACGGCACGTCCTGGTACGCGAGCACCGGGGAGCCCGGGTCCTGCCGCACCTTCTCGATGACCCTCAGCACCGCCGCGGCGCCGTGCGCCGCCCTCTCGACCGTCATGGACCGGAACCTGACAACCGGGTCGGACACGGATGCTCGTAGCGGGTTCCGGTGGTCGTGGCTCAGGGTCTGACCGACGTCCTGCTGGGCTGTCCTGCGACTGTTCTGTCCGGCTACCGGGATCCGTTCTCCATGGATCCGGCCAGGTGGAACACGACCTGAGAGGAGCTTGGCCAGAGGCCCCCTCGATGTCCTGTCTGACCCACCCGGCCGTCGTCGCCGACGGCCGGGAAGTCGGTGTCGAGGGGACCTCCTCCTACGGGCTGGGGTTCACCCGCGCCGCCCGCCACACGGGCCCGACCGCGATCGAGGTCAACCCGCCCGACAAGGCCGAGCGTCGCCGGATCGCACGTCCGATCCCCTCGACGCCTACGCCGCCGTCCGCACCGCGCTGTCCGGCCGGGCATCGGTCATGCCCAAGGACGACACCGGCAGGGGCATACGAGCCCTCCACGACGCCGCACGGTCCACCGTCAAGGCCCGCACCGCCACGCTGGACCAGGTCGCGCACATCCTCATCACCGCCCCTGACGACATCCGCGTCAAGTGCACCGCCCTGCGCGGCAAGACGCGGGTCGACGCGATCTCCCGGCTCCGTCCCACGGGCGATGGCCCGCGCGTCGTGCTCCTGACCGCGCTGAAGACCCTCGCCCGCCGGGTCCAGGCCCTGACCGCGGAACACGACGTCCGCACCCGCGCATGCATAGCCCGGCAGACCGCCGCCGGAGGTGCGAAGAAGGAGATCATCCGCCTGCTCGGCGGGCGATCGCCGGAGAGACTTTCCGCCACCCCACTCCGCCGGTCACCGTCCCCGACGTCTCCGCCCTCCGGTCCGCACGCCGGGCCAAGAACATCACCCCCACGACCGTCGCCGAGCACTTCGGAGTCCGGCCGGCCGTGATCTCCTGCATCGAACGCGGCACACGCCGCGACGACGACCTCGCCAGCGCCCACCGAGACCGGCTCACCGCGGCCTGAGCGTTTCAGGAGCGGATTCACTCATGGACGGTGGCGGCCTGAAGGGCTCTGGCCAGGAAGGTCCAGTCCCCCTCCTCGGGGAGCCGCTTCCCGCGGTTTCGATACCAGCCCGGCGAGTCATCCACCCACGCCGCGAGGGCCTCAAGGAAGCGATCGAGGCTCTGGTTCTCCCATTCGTGCCCCCGGCGGAGGTAGTCCTGGTGCAGTTCTCGAACGACGGCGGCCAGCTCGTCGCGGCTGCGGACCTCGCGGTCGGGAGCAAGTGACATGGAGTGAAGGTACCTCGCCCCTGTGAGCGCCTCCCCACGCTCGACGGCCAAGAGGAGCATCAGGCGTGCGGGCCGCGCTCCGGGGCGTCCCTTGGGCGAGACGGGCGGTTCCTGATGCCGCCGGCCGGGGACCGGGTACACGGGAGGAGGCAGCGACCCGTGAACCGCAGGAAGGCCTCCCCCCATGCTCATCGATCTGACAGGACGGACCGCTCTGGTCACCGGTTCCACCCAGGGGATCGGCGCCGCGATCGCCACCGGCCTGGCGCGCGCGGGCGCCCGGGTCGGGGTGAACGGACGCACCGCGGAAAGGGTGGAGCGGGCCGTCGAGGAGATCCGGGCCGAGGTGCCCGGCGCGGACCTGGTCCCCGTGGTCGCCGACGTCGCGGGCGAGGAGGGTGCGCGCCGCGCCGCGGAGGCGCTGCCCCACGTGGACGTGCTGGTCAACAACCTCGGCATCTTCGGAGAGGCCGATCCGCTGACGATCGGCGACGACGAGTGGCGGCGCTACTTCGAGGTGAACGTCCTCGCCGCCGTCCGCCTCGTCCGCGGATACCTCCCCGGCATGAGCGGACGAGGCTGGGGCCGGGTGCTCAACATCGCGAGCGACTCGGCCGTGGCGATCCCCGCGGAGATGATCCACTACGGCATGACCAAGACGGCCCTCCTGGCGGTCACGCGCGGCTTCGCCAAGCACGTGGCGGGCAGCGGCGTCACCGTGAACTCCGTCATCGCGGGCCCCACCCGCACGGGCGGCGTCGAGGACTTCGTGTACGAACTGGTCGATGACTCGCTGCCCTGGGACGAGGCACAGCGGGTGTTCATGCGCGAGTACCGGCCGCAGTCGCTGCTCCAGCGGTTGATCGAGCCGGAGGAGATCGCCGCCATGGTCGTCTACCTCGCCTCCGACCACGCCTCCGCCACCACCGGGGGCGCCCTGAGGGTCGACGGCGGGTACGTCGACTCGATCCTTCCCTGACGCGACCGGGCCGGTGGGGCGGTCGGCGGCCTGGGTGGCGGCCGGGGGCGGCGGGGCGGGCGGCGGCTCGGCCGGAGGGCTCACCAGGCGCGGTCCAGCAGGTCGGCGCAGAGGGCGTCCAGGTCCCGTGCGGCCGCGCGGGTCAGCGGGGTGGCGCGCAGGACGCGGCGGGCGGCGGACAGCCTGCGGTGCGCCTCCTCGTGGGTCGCGGTGCGGCCTCCGGCCTTCTCGACGAGCGCGGCGAGGTGCGCGGCCGCCGCGTCGTCGATCTCCCGGGACGAGGCGAGCAGGACCGCGAGTTCCCGCGCGGCGGGCCCCCGGCCGGCCAGGGCGGCGAGGACGGGGTAGGTCTTCTTGCCCCGGCGCAGGTCGGCGTGGACGGGCTTCCCGGTCGTCTCCGGGTCGCCCCAGATGCCGAGGACGTCGTCCACCGCCTGGAAGGCGAGGCCGAGGTGGCGCCCGGCGCGTTCGAGCGCGGTCACCGTCGGTTCCGGAGCGCCGCCGAGGACCGCGCCGAGTGCGAGCGCGCATCCCAGCAGGGCGCCCGTCTTCTGCTCGGCCATCGACCGGTACCGCTCCGGCGTGACCGCTCCGGGCCCGTGCCAGGGCAGGTGCTCGAAGCGGAGGTCCTCCGCCTGGCCGGCCACGAGGGCGTTCAGGGTGGCGCAGAGGCGCCGGACCGCGGCCGGCGCGCGGTCGCCGCGGGCCTCGGCGAGCCCCGTCACCGCCCGGGCGAGGAGCGCGTCGCCGGCCAGGACCGCGGGGCCCGTCCCGTGGCTCTTCCAGACGGCAGCCCGCCGCCTGCGCAGGGCGTCGGCGTCCATGATGTCGTCGTGGAGCAGGGAGAAGGTGTGGACGAGCTCGACGGCCACCGCTCCCGGGACCCCGTCGGCCGGGTCCGCCCCGACGGCCTCGGCCCCGAGCACGGCGAGGGCCTGCCGCACCCCCTTGCCCTCGGATCCGCCCGGGTCCGGCGTCCCGTCCGTGTCGGCCCAGCCGAGTGCGTACGCCGCCATCTCGCCGGTCCAGGGGTGCAGCAGGCCGACCGCCTCCACCAGCGCGGGCCTGACCAGGGCGCGGCAGCGCCGCAGGACGCCGGGCGCCGACGGCTGCGGGCCGGGGGCGCCGGGGGACTGCCGGTCGGGGGAGACGGAGGACCGCGGGCCGGGGGAGAGGGGTGTCCGCCGGTCGGGGGAGGTGGACGGTCCGTCTTCCGTCTCCGTTCCGTCGAGCCGGCTCCGCTCGGCCGGTGGGACGGCCGGGGCCGCGGGCGTCGGGCGGGCGCTCATCGCAGTCCCTCCGGGTCGGCCGTCCGCAGGGCCTCGGCCCCGACGTCCGGCAGCGCCGGCCGGACCGCCGCCGGGCCGTCCGCCGCCGGGCCCTTTCCGGCGGGTTCCGGAAGCGGTCCGACGCCGAGTTCTGCGGCGGCCCCGTCCACCAGCTCCCGGGCGTGGAGCAGTCCGATGCGCTCCAGGGACGTACGCAGCGCCGCCAGGTCGGCGGCGGTGCCGGCGGCGTCGCGGCCGAGACGGGCCTCGCTCTTCACCAGGCCGAGCCGCGCCAGGGCGGTGCCCCGGGGCTCGTCCATCGCGCGGAACTCGCCGAGGGCGCGCGCGTACTGCTCACGGGCCTGCCCGTAGCGGCCCGCCCGGTACAGGACGTTGCCGCGCATCTTGTGGTTGTAGGCGAGCGCGCCGTGCAGCCGTATCTCGCGGCAGGCCTCCTCCGCCCGCGACAGCAGTGCCAGGGCGCGCTCGGCGTCCCCGTCGCGCACGGACACCACGTCGGCGATGCCCCGCAGGGCCCAGGCCCAGCCGCGCCGGTCCTCGGCACGGGACGCGGTCTCCGCCGCCTCCTCGAAGAGGGCGAGCGCCTCGTCGAAGCGGCCGGCGTTCCGGTGCATCTGCGCGATGCCCTCCAGCGCCCAGACGGTGTGCCGGGCCTCGCCGCGGCGGCGCGCCTCCGCCAGCAGCTGCTCGTGCAGGCGCGCCACGGCCTCGTAGTCGCCCTGGATGCGCCCGGTCTCGGCGAGTCCGGCCAGCGAGTACCCCCGGGCGACGACGTCACCGCCGCGCTCTCCGGCCTCGGCCGCCAGCTTCAGCAGCCGGTACGCCAGCCGGAAGGCGCCGCGCTGCCGGGCCAGCGTGCCGCCGCTCCACAGCGCCCAGGCCATCGCCCCTTCGCGGCCGGCCGAGCGGGCCGCCCGGTAGCTCGCCTTCCACGCCCGGTCGGCCTCGTCGATCCGCCCGAGCCTGCGGCACGCCTCCGCGACGGCCAGCCGGCAGCGGGCCACCTCGTGGAGGTCTCCGGTCCGCTCGGCCGCGCGGACCGCCCGCAGGGCCTCGTCGAGCACCTCGGGGAGGGACGCGTTCACCGACAGGGACCCCAGGGCCCCCTGGTACTCGGGCGCGGACGCCCTCGCCGGCCGCGTGCTGGTCTGACCCGTCATCGGATCCTCCTTCTGCCTTCCGCCGACCCGACGATCAAGCCGACGCGAGGGTCAAGACGGCCCCGGCGGGCGGGGGTTCCGCATCGGGGGCAATGTCCGTCCCAGTGGGGGCACGTGGTCCGCCCCAAGTGCTACGTCCGGCGGCGCGGCCTCCTCAGCGAGACCTACGCGGACGTTCCGGCAGGACCGTATCGGTGGGTCGGGGTCGGTGGGTCCGGGTCGGTGGTGCCGTGTCCGCGGGTCCGTGCGCGTGGGTCCCGGCCGGCGGCGCAGCGCGTCGCGCGGGCCGCGGGCGCGGGGCGGGTAGCGTGCCGCCCGTGTCCGAGCACCCGCGCGATCTCTTCGGCTACGGCGCCGTGCCGCCCCGTGCCGCGTGGCCCGGCGGTGCCCGCGTCGCCGTCAGCCTCGTCCTCAACTACGAGGAGGGCGGCGAGCGCAACGTCCTGGACGGCGACGCCTCCTCGGAGGCCTTCCTCCACGAGGTCGTCGGCGCGCCGCCGGTGACCGGCGGCCGCGACCTCAACGCCGAGTCGATGTTCGCGTACGGCGCGCGGGCCGGGTTCTGGCGCGTGCACCGGACGCTCCTCGCCCACCGCACCCCCCTGACCGTCCACGCCGTCGGCCAGGCGCTGGAGCGCAATCCGCAGGCGGCGCGCGCGATGGCCGCGGCCGGCTGGGAGGTGGCCGGGCACGGCTGGCGCTGGATCGACTACCGCGAGGTCCCGGAGGAGGCCGAGCGCGCCGACGTCGCGCGGACGGTGGCGACGATCCGGCGCCTCGTGGGGCGGCGCCCGGTCGGCTGGTACACGGGCCGGACGAGCCCGGCGACGCGCCGCCTCGTCGCCGCGGAGGGAGGGTTCCTCTACGACTCCGACGACTACGCGGACGACCTCCCCCACTACGTCGAGGCGGCGGGCCGGCCGCACCTCGTGGTGCCGTACAGCCTCGACGCGAACGACTTCAAGTTCCTCCTCGTCCACGGCTTCACGACCGCCGACGACATGCTCGGGTACCTCGTGGACAACTTCGACACGCTGCACGCGGAGGGCGCGGAGCGGCCCCGGATGATGAGCGTCGGCCTGCACGGCCGGATCATCGGCCGGCCGGGCCGGATCCGGGCCCTCGACGCCTTCCTGCGGCACGTGGCACAGCGCGGCGGGGCGTGGTGCGCCACGCGCGAGCAGATCGCCCGGCACTGGCTGGCCACGCACCCGCCGCGGCCGATGCACTAGAGCCGATGCCCTGGAGGGCGGAGTGCCGGCCGGGTCGGACGCCGCTGGTCCGGCCCGACCGGCAGGAGCCCCCTGGCCCCGGGACCGGTCGCGGCTAGCGCAGGTGCCGGGCCAGGAAACGGGCCGCGGCGTCGCCCGCGTACGGCGGGACACCGGTGTGCCCGCCCAGGTGGGCGTGGAGGGACTTCTCCGTGGAGCCGAAGGCGTCGAACAGCTCCAGGGCCGTCTGCCGGTCGTTCCCCTCGTCGTCCCACTGGAGCAGGACGTGGAGCGGGACGGTCACGCGCCGGGCCTCGTCGAGGACGGCGCGGGGCACGAAGCTCCCGGCGAACAGCACGGCGGCCGAGAGGCGGGGTTCGACCACCGCCAGCCGGACGCCGACGGAGATCACGCCCCCCGAGTACCCGACCGGACCGCCGACGTCCGGCAGCGCGAGGAGGGCGTCCAGGGCGGCCTGCCATTCGGGGACCGCGAGGTCGACCAGGGGCAGGACGAGGTCGTCGACGAGGCCGTCGCCGACCGGCTCGCCTGCCTCCATGACCCGGCGCAGCTCGGCGCGGGCCCGGTCGAGGCCGGGCAGACGGGGCCGCTCGCCGCTGCCGGGGAGCTCGACGGTGGCCGTGGCGAACCCGTCGGCCGCGGAGCGCCGGGCCCGGTCGACCAGCCGGGGGTACATCCTCCGCAGCCCGAGCGGAGGGTGGCCGAGCAGCACGAGCGGTGCCGGGGCGGAGGGGGAGGCGGATGCCGGCGTCCAGAGGAGGCCGGGGACGTCGCCGAGGACGAAGGCGCGTTCGAGGACGTCGCCGTCGAGGAGCTGGGTGGAGGTGAAGTGCACGGTCGTGCCTTTCGGGAGTGCGTCGTGGACGGCGCTCCCGGGCGACGGCCTATCGCCCGACCGTGACCCCGGAGGAGAGCACCCATGTCGATGTGTTCACGGGTACCACCTCCTTCTTCTCTCGCACGGCCTCCGGCAGGCTAGCAGAAGGGGCTCGCGCATCCGCCCGGGCGGAGGGCCGAGGGCTGAGGGCGGAGAGCAGAGGGCGGAAGGTGGGTGGGACGGGGGACGGTGGACGGGGGACGGCGGCGGGCACCGTCCGGTGCCCGCCGCCGTCGTTCACTTCGCGAAGCCGTAGTCCAGCAGCTTCTTCACGTCGGACGCGCGGTTCGTCTCGCTCGGCGAGGCGAGGACCGCGCCGATGACGGTCTTGTTGCCGCGGGTGGCCGCGAAGACGAGGCAGTACTTGGCCAGCTGGCCCGAGCCGGTCTTCACGCCGATCGCGCCGCTGTAGGTGCTCAGCAGCTTGTTCGTGTTGGTCCACGCCATGTTCCGGTAGCCACCCGTCTTGGTGGTCACCTTCTGCGTCGTGGACTTGGTCCTGACGATGCCGCGGAACGTGCTGTTCTGCATCGCGCTGCTCGCGATCCTCGTCAGATCGCGCGGGGTCGAGTAGTTCGCCCCGTTGCTTATCCCGTCGAACGAGTCGAAGTGCGTGTTCCGCAGCCCCATCCGGCGGGCCTCGTCGTTCATCTTGCCGATGAAGGACTTCACCCGGGCCGCCCGCGTCGACCCGGTGCCGAACTTGTCGGCCAGGGCGTAGGCCGCGTCGCAGCCCGACGGCAGCATGAGGCCGTAGAGCAGCTGTCGGACCGTCACCTTGTCCCCGACGATGAGCCGGGCCGAGGAGGCGTTCTTGGAGACGATGTAGTCGCTGTAGGCCTTCTGGATCGTGACCTTCGCGTCGAGGTTCAGGCCCCGCTGGGCCAGCACCACCTTCGCCGTCATGATCTTGGTGGTGGATCCGGTGGCGCGGCGGGTGTCCGCGGCCTTCCCGAACAGCGTCGTGCCCGTCGTGTTGTTCATGACGAACCCGCCCGCGGCGGTGATCGACGGAACGGGCGGCGCCGCGGCCTGCGCCTGGCTCGCGGAGAAGCCCCCGACCAGCACGGCGGAGGTGGTGACCAGGACCGTCACGGCCCGGCGCACGCGCAATGGCGTGGATATCAAAGTGTTCTGCCCTCGGTAGGAGTGGTGCTGTCGGCGAGAACCGTACGGTCCCCCGCACGGAAGATGCGTGAACGGCCCCGATGGATGCACGAATGGACGCGCGAGAGGCTGTGTTCTCGCCCTCATTGCGGGGGGTTGCGGTGGGGGCGGGGGCCGGGTCCGGACGGCCGCGGGCGCCGGGCGCGGTGGTGTGGCGTACGGCCCCTCCCGGCGCGGGGTCCTGCGGGGGTGTGCTGGGCGTTCTCGGCTTCGCCGCCCCAGGGGGACGCCGCGGCCCTCGTGCGGGCACTGGAAGCTCCTCGGCCGGGCCCGGCGGGCACCGTGGCCCCTCTGGGAGAAGTCGCGGTCGGGCGCTTCACCGAGGGGCCGCCCCCGCGCCTCGAGGCCGAGACGATCGCGGGGAAGGGGGGAACGCGCACTCGAAGTACCATCCCGGCAAGGTTCTCCGGCCGGTGCTTCTCGACCTCCGCGGTGGCGCGGTCGGACGGAGGCATTTCCGTGGAGAGGACACAGGGCAGAGGGCGATGAGTGTGGCTGAGAGCTGGTCGCGCGTGATGGGTCTTCTTCGGGAGCACGCGCCGGCCGATCACGCGGATCTGCCGGGGCCCGCCACGGAGCAGGTGCTCGCGGCGGCCGAAGAGCGGATGGGCATCTCCCTGCACGGGGACCTGCGGACGTGGCTCTCGCAGAACAACCTGGATCTTCCGGAGGAGGATTTCGACGACGAAGTGCAATGCTGCGGTTTCGACGGGTTCCCCGACGAGGGGAGCTTCTTCCTGGGCATCCGGGCGATGGAGAGGCTTTACGCGAACCGCTCCACCTCCTGCGGATTCGACCCTCCGGACCAGCCGGACCATCCGTTCTGGCGGAACGAGTGGATCCCGTTCCTGTCGGACCGGGACGGCTGGAGCGGAAAGTTCGTCGATGTGCGGGACGGGCGCGTCGGCAGCTGGTTCGTGGGGGAGATCACGACCACGGGCGAGTACGAATCGATGGCCCGGTACTTCGACTCGCTGGCGGAGGCGCTGACGAGGATCGCCGAGGGAGGCTCCCCGGTCTGCCGGTTCGCCGAAGGCCGGCTTCTCTGGTCGTGAGAAGGTCCTCGACCGGATGGCGGCCATCGATGGTCCTCGACCGGATGGCGGCCATCGCCTGCCGAGCCGCCTTCGCCCGGAAGGGCGTGGACACCCGCTCGACCAGAGCCTGAGGCGGGTCGGGCGCGGCAGGACGGCGGGGAGCGACAGGGCTTCTGCGCCTGCGGGTGGGGGCTTCGAGTGCCTCCCTCGGTGGCGCGGGAGCCCTGTGCGTTGCGGTCCTTGCCCTTCCTCGGCCTGGACCGCTCGGTCAGTGACCACTCCATCGGTGGCCACTCGCAAAGAGCTCGCCGGGCGAGGTCCGGACGCCCGTCGGGCCGGGGGCGGAAGCGGGCGGGCCGCACCTGGTCCGGAAGCGCCCGGACCGGTTGACGGGGCGGCGCCCGGACCGGCCGACGGGGAGAGTCCCGGCTGGGCGGTCGCGAGGTCGCCCGGTTGTCGAGGAGGGGCACTGGTACGAGAAGAGCCGGTGGCTGTGCGTCATCAGCTTCGGCAGCGACTGCTACCCGAGCGACGTCCACCTCTGCCACGGCGAGTGCAAGACCTTCGCCGGGGTCACGTACGCGCTGCCCCGGAAGTCCTTCCAGGGCGGCATGCAGACCGTCGTCGACTTCCTCGTCGCCCACCCCGAGGAGGTCGTCTCCGTCTTCCTGGAGGACCACGTCGGCGCGCAGCAGCTGGGCACCGCCCTCGGCCGCGTACGCGGTCTCGACCAGGTGCTCTTCCGCCCCGACACGTGGAACGTGCGCCAGCGGGGCCGGCCGCGGATGACCGGCCTCGTCGCCTCCGGGAAGCGCCTGCTGATCTTCAGCGACGAGGGCGACCGCGAGCACCTCGGCGTCATGCACGACAAGGCCTGGACCGTCAGCAACCACTGGAGCCTCGGCGACCTCGGCGACGACGTCTCCTGCGTCACCCGGTGGGCCGACGTGCCGCTGGACCGCCGGGAGCCCGGCTTCCGCGGGCTCTTCACCATGAGCCACCACCGCAACGTGCCCACGGTCATCAACGCCGCCCTCGACAACGGCGCCAAGCTGCGCGACCGCATCGACCGGACGTGCCGGCCGGTGGCCGGCGGCCGCGATCCCAACTTCGTGGCGGTCGACTTCCACCGCCTCTCCGACGGCAGCGGACACACACCGGCTTCGATCGTCGCCGGGCTGAACGCCCGGGACTGAACCCACCTGCACCCACCCGCACCCACCCGCACCCGCCCGCGGCGCGCGCCGCGGGCGGACGCGCGGTCACGAGGCCCCGCGGTCCGGGGGCTCGGGGTGCAGGCCGGGCCCGTACGGCCGCCCCGCCAGAGGGGTGGGGGACAGGTCGGAGGGCTGCTCGCCGTCCTCGAGCAGCGTGTCCGCGGCACCGACGATGAGCGGATCGGGACGGCCGACCGCCTCCTCGTCCTTGCTGGCGTAGTCGATGCCCCACAGCAGGCTGCGCATGGCCTCCAGCCGCCCCCGCCGCTTGTCGTTGCTCTTCACCACCGTCCACGGAGCGGCGTCGGTGTCGGTCGCCCGGAACATCTCGACCTTCGCGCTCGTGTACGCGTCCCACAGGTCGAGCGAGGCGAGGTCCGTGGGCGACAGCTTCCACTGGCGCACCGGATCGACCTGCCGGATCGCGAACCGGGTCCGCTGCTCGGCCCGCGAGACCGAGAACCAGAACTTCACCAGCAGGATCCCGTCCGCCACGAGCATCGCCTCGAAGGCGGGGCACTGGCGCAGGAACAGCGCGTACTGCTCCGGGGTGCAGAACCCCATCACCTTCTCGACGCCCGCCCGGTTGTACCAGGACCGGTCGAAGAAGACGATCTCGCCGGCCGCCGGCAGGTGGGCGACGTACCGCTGGAAGTACCACTGCCCCGCCTCCCGCTCGGTCGGCTTGTCCAGGGCCACGATCCGCGCCCCGCGCGGATTGAGCCGTTCGGTGAACCGCTGGATCGTGCCGCCCTTGCCCGCCGCGTCCCGCCCCTCGCAGATCACCACCAGCCGGGTCCCGGTCTCCTTCACCCAGCGCTGGAGCTTCAGCAGCTCGATCTGCAGGATGCGCTTGGCCCGCTCGTACTCCGCGCGGCGGAGCTTGCGCTCGTACGGATAGTTCTCCCGCCAGGTGCGGATCGGCGCGCCGGAGGAGTCCAGCAGGACCGGCTGCTCCGGCCGCCGGTCGTCCACGCTCAGCCCCGCCAGCAGGTCCTCGGCCTCCGGCCGCGATGATTCCCGATCGTCCACGTCTCCACCCCTACCCTCTGATCCGTGCCGCCGCCACCAGGGGAACCCGCCGCGCGGCCCTCATCCCAGCAGGTCCGGTGCCCGCAGCACCTGCGGCGGGACGCCCCAGGCGTCGACCAGGCCGACGGCGAACGGGCGCACCCTGCGGCACAGGTCGTTCACCTCGCGGCTGATCGCCTTGGAGCGCTGCACGGTCAGACGGCCGTGCTCCATGAACCACGCCCGGTCCGCCTCGATCGTCGACAGGGCGTACAGGTCGCGCAGCAGGCCCAGCGCGACCTTGTTGCCGCCCTCGGGGTGGGCCCCGAGCGCCTCCGTGAACGACTCCAGGACCAGCCGCTCCATGTGCGCGTGGGCGAGCGCGATCACGTGGTCCTGCACCGACGAGAACACCGCGCCGGGGTCGCGCCCCCGGTCGACGCCCGCCTTCAGACGGCGGGCCAGGCCGGCGAGCATGTGCTCCTCCCGGTAGCGCATCATGGCCAGCTGGTACTCCGGGTCCAGCAGCCCGGCCTCCCGGTCCCACTGGTCGCCCCCGGGCAGCAGGTCGCGGACCCGTTCCAGGAGCTTGTGGGCGGAGGTCTTCTCGATGACGGCCTCGACCGCGAGGCCGGTCACGTAGCGGACCACGCCGAACTGGTCCAGGTCCTCGAACTCGCCTGCGTGGTCGGTGAGCAGGCCCTTCGCCACGAGCTGGAGCAGGACGTGGTTGTCGCCCTCGAAGGTGGTGAAGACGTCGCTGTCGGCCTTGAGGGCGGCGAAGCGGTTCACCGCCAGGTATCCGGCGCCGCCGCACGCCTCGCGGCACTCCTGCACGGTCCGCGTGGCGTGCCAGGTGCCGAGCGCCTTCGTGCCGGCCGCCCGCGACTCCAGGCGCCGGCGCGCCTGAGGGGATTCGTCACGGCCGGAGAAGACGGCGTGGAGCTGCCCCCGCACGGTGTCCTGCGCGAAGTGGAGCGCGTACGTGCGGGCGAGCAGCGGCAGCAGCCGGCGCCGGTGCAGCCCGTAGTCCAGCAGCAGCTGCTCCCCTGCGCCCGGGGACGCCTCGAACTGGCGCCTGCGCTCGGCGTACCGGACAGCGAGGGTGAGCGCGACCTTGGCCACGCCCACCCCGGCGCCGCCGACGCAGACCCGGCCCTGGACGAGCGTGCCGACCATGGTGAAGAAGCGGCGGTTGGGGTTGTCGATGGAGCTGACGTACGTGCCGTCGGGGGTGACGTCGGCGAAGCGGTTGAGGAGCGCCTCGCGGGGGACGCGGACGCCGCGGAAGCGGATGCGGCCGTTGTCGACGCCGTTGAGGCCCATCTTGAGGCCGTCGTCCTCGATCTCCACGCCCTCCACGACCTCGCCGCCGGAGCGCAGCGGCACCACCAGCGCGTGCACGCCGCGCGCCTCGCCGCCCACCTCCAGCTGGGCGAAGACGACCGCGAGCTCGGCGTGGCGGGCGGCGTTGCCGATGTAGTCCTTGCGGGCCGCGTCGCCTTCGGTGGTGACGACGAACTCCCCGGCGGCGGCGTCGTAGCGGGCGACCGTCCCGAGCGCCTGCACGTGGGAGCCGTGCCCGGTCTCGGTCATCGCGAAGCAGCCCAGCAGCCGGCCCGCGACCAGGTCCGCCAGGTAGGCGTCGTGGTGGCGGGCGGTGCCCAGCTGCAGGATCGCGCCGCCGAACAGACCGAACTGCACCCCCACCTTGACCAGCACCGACAGGTCGCCGAAGGCGAGGGTCTCGAAGGCCGCCACCGAGGCGCCGATGTCGTCCCCGCCGCCGTACGCCGCCGGGAAGCCCATCCCGGTCTGGCCGGTCCCGGCCATCTCGACCGCGATGTCGCGCACCCGCTCGCGGAACGCGTCCCGGTCGAGCCGCTCGGCGTCCTCCAGGACGGAGGAATGGGCCGCCAGATTGGTCCGGACGAGGTCGCGGACCCCGGCGTACTCGCCGTCGAGGAACCTCGCCAGGGCCCTGACGTCGAGCTCGGGCCGTACGGAGCCGCTCGCGGCGGCGGAAGCGTCGTCGGGTGCCATGGGCCTCCGTTACCCCGCCGGGCCGGGACCATACCGCCGTGACCACACGGGGGAGCGGAGCGGGGGTCCTGCCGGCGCACACGGCCCGCACGGTCTCCTCACAGCCCACAAGAATCCCGTCGGTGAAGGACCGGCGCCGGTCCCGGGTGGTGAAGACCACAGGGGCGTGGAGGGCTTGCAGTCTCCGTGCATGTCGGGGTCCTGCTCCCGACATGGTGATGTGGATCAACTTTATTACGATGGCCTGCGTGAAACTCGTGGCGCAGGTGAAGCTGATGCCGGAGGCCGGTCAGGCCGCCGCGCTGTCGGCGACGTTGCGGGCGGTCAACGAGGCCGCCAACTGGGTGTCCGGTGTGGTGTTCGAGCGCGGTGTGCCGCGCGAGTACGAGCTGCGCAAGCACACCTACGCCGAGTTGAAGACGCGGGGACTGGGGGCGCAGGCCGCCCAGCACGTCATCAAGAAGACGCGTGACGCCTACACCACGCTGAAGGCGAACATCCGCGCCGGGAACCTCGGCAAACCCGGCAGCAGGCGCCGCGTCAAGGCGGAGTCGAAGCCGATCGCGTTCCGGCCCGGGGCTGCGCAGCCGTACGACGACCGATGTCTGTCGTGGCGGTACGACGTGCAGACCGTGTCCATCTGGACCGTGGCGGGGCGGCTCAAGGGCGTCAGGTTCACGTGCGCGCCGGACGCGCTGAAGATGCTGCGCGAGCATCGCAAGGGCGAGACCGATCTGGTCGAGCGCGATGGTGTGTTTTACCTGGTCGCCGTCTGCGACCTTCCCGAGCCGGATCCCTACGAGCCGGACGGCTTCGTCGGCGTGGATCTCGGCATCGTCAACATCGCCACGACCTCGACCGGCTATCGTGCGGCCGGCCGGGGGCTGAACCGGTACCGGGCCCGGCAGCTCGAACTGCGCCGCAAGCTCCGAGCCAAGGGCACCAAGTCCGCGAAGCGCCTCCTCAAGAAGCGCTCACGCAAAGAGGCCCGGCACGCCGCCAACGTCAACCACATCGTCTCCAAGACCATCGTCACCACCGCTGAACGCACCGGCCGGGGCATCGCCCTCGAAGACCTCACAGGGATTCGTGACCGGGTACGGCTCCGCAAGGACCAGCGGACCTCTCTGCACTCGTGGAGCTTTCGCCGGCTCGCCGCCTTCGTGGAGTACAAGGCGAAGCGGGCCGGGGTGCCGCTGGTGTACGTCGATCCGGCGTACACCAGCCGGCAATGCTCCCGGTGCGGCCACATCGACCGGAAGAACCGGGTCGGTCAGGCGGCGTTCGCGTGCCGAGCCTGCGGGTTCCTGTCCCACGCGGACGACAACGCGTCCCACAACATCGCACGCAAGGGCGAGACCGTGTGGACCGCGGGGCGTGAGTCACGCGTCCCTGCCACCCCCTAGGGGTGTCTGGACGGAGGAGCCCATCCAGCAGCCGGCTGGACGCCACCTCCAAGCCCGCCCCTCAGGGCCGGGCCGTTGACTACCGTACGGGTGAGGGCCCGCTCCGTTCGGAGGGGCGTGGTGGGCGCAGGGACGTTCGGGCGGGTGGCGGAAGGGGACGTGCGATGGCCGGTCTGAGGCTGGGGCCGCTGGTGCGGTACGTCGACTGGGAGACGGGCACGAGCGCGACGGTGTGGGTCGAGACCGACCGGGCCTGCACCGTCCGGGTCCGGTGCGCGGGCGGCGGCGCGGGCACGGCGCGCACCTTCCTGGTCGCGGGCCACCACTACGCGCTGGTCGTCGTCACCGGACTGACCCCCGGGTCGGCCGTGGAGTACGAGGTGCACCTCGACGGCGAGCGGGCGTGGCCCCCGGCGGACCCGCCCCGGCCGCCCAGCACCCTGCACACGCCCCCCGTTCCGGCGACGGAAGCGGTGGTCGCCTTCGGCTCCTGCCGGTGGGCGGCGCCCGCCGAGGGCGGGTCCGACCCGGTCGGCCCCGACGTCCTCGACACGCTCTCCGCCCGTCTCGCCGCCGACCCCGCGGACGGCCGCCCGGACGTCCTCGTCCTGCTGGGCGACCAGGTGTACGCCGACGAGACGTCCGCCGGCACCCGCGCGTGGATCGCCGAGCACCGGCGGGAGGCCGGCACCGGCGCCGACGCCCCGCCCGACCAGGTCGCCGACTACGAGGAGTACACCCACCTCTACGACGAGTCCTGGGGCGACCCCGAACTGCGCCGGCTGCTGGCGACCGTGCCCACCTGCATGATCTTCGACGACCACGACGTCATCGACGACTGGAACACCAGCGCCGCCTGGGTCGCCGACATGCGGGCCACCCCCTGGTGGCACGAGCGGATCATCGGCGGCCTGATGTCCTACTGGGTCTACCAGCACATCGGCAACCTCTCCCCGGCCGAGCTCGCCGCCGACGAGGTGTACGCGGCGGTCCTCGCCGCCGAGGACGGCACCGAGGTGCTGCGCGCGTTCGCGGAGCGGGCCGAGGCCGATCCGGCGTCGGTGCGCTGGAGCTACCGCAGGGACTTCGGCCGCACCCGGCTGCTGATGGTCGACACCCGGGCCGCGCGGGTCCTGGAGGAGCAGCACCGGGCGATGCTGGACGCCGAGGAGGCCGACTGGCTGCGCGAGCAGGCCTTCGACGACCCCGGCGGCGTCGACCACCTGCTGGTGGGGACCTCGCTGCCGTGGCTGCTGCCGCCGATGGTCCACTTCGCGGAAGGCTGGCACGCGGCCCTGTGCCGGGGCGAGCGCGGCCCGCGCTGGGCCGGGTTCGGGGAGTGGCTGCGCCGCCGCGCGGACCTGGAGCACTGGGCGGCCTTCACCGCCTCCTTCCACCGCCTGACGGACACCGTCGCCGAGGTGGGCCGCCAGGACGCCGCCCCGGCGACCGTGTGCGTGCTGTCGGGCGACGTCCACCACGCGTACGTGGCGGAGCCCGCCTGGCCCGCCGGCCGGCAGCCGCGCTCCCGCGTCTTCCAGTTGACCTGCTCGCCGCTGCACAACTCGGTGCCCCTGGTGATGCGGATGGGCTTCCGCTTCGGCTGGAGCCGCTTCGCCAAGGCCCTCGGCCACCTCCTGGCCCGCCACGGCCGCGTCGCCCGCCCGGCGGTGCGGTGGGAGCGCACCGGCGGCCCGTGGTTCGGCAACCAGCTGATGACCCTGACCCTGCGCGGGCGCACGGCACGCCTGCGCCTGGAGAGGGCGGCCGGGGGCGCCGGACGGAGCCGCCGCGGCACGGACCGGGCGGGAGCCCGCCTGGTGCGGGTCATGGAGCGGGGACTGACGGGGGACGACCGACGGGGGACGGGAGACGGCTGACGAGGGACGGGGACGGTCGGGGAGGGGCCGGGGGCGGGGACGCTTCTCGCGTACCCCTTCTCACACCCCCGGATGGCTGATCAGCCGGTCGTCCTCGGTCGCCGCCAGCAGACGGCCCGCGTACGCCGCGAGGGCCCGTGCCGGCGGGAAGGGGACCGGGGGCGTGGCGGGTGCGAACGGCGCGTCGGCGAGGACGGGCGGGCGGCCGAGGAGGCCGTCGGGGGTCACCGCGTGGAGCCGAGCCCCGAGGACGGTCAGGGCCGACGCCTTGCCCGCCGGGCCCAGCCGTCGCCACGGCGCGTCGAAGTCGCCGGCCCGGCGCCCGTGGAGGGTGTCGTCGTGCGGCGTCACCGCGAACAGGCTGTTGTCGCACATCGCCAGGGCCGTCGTCCCCGCCGGCACCCGGCCCGCCGGGAGCCACGGGGCGGGGCCCGGCACCGGTGCCCGGTGCACCAGCCGGTCGTCCCCGGTGACCGCCAGCAGGGCCAGCGGCATCGGGTGGGAGGCCTCGCGCGGCGCGGTCAGGCAGCGCAGTTCGGGCGACGGGGAGCCGTCGGCGGGCGGGCACGGCGTCCAGGGGAGGTTCTGCTCGGACGGCTCGCGGTGGAGCAGCGTCCGGCCGTCCCCGGCCACGGCGAAGAGCAGCCCCTCGCACGCGGCGAGCGCCCGCAGCCCGGGCGCCGGGCCGACGGTGTGCCAGCGCGGGGCCGGGACGGCGCCCGAGAGCCGGTCGAGGACGTTGCGCGTGACGCGGTCGACCGCCGGATCGTGCAGCGCGCGGCCCCAGTTGATGGTGGCGGCGTTGAAGACGGTGCCCGCCCCGGCGCGGAAGACGCCCATGGTCGCCCAGCCGCCCTGCCCGTACGTCCGCCAGTGCCGCAGGTCGGCGGTGGCGAGCACGGCGAACGACCGGGGCGTCCCGTCGCGGCCGGTGGCCCGCGGCACCCCGGCCGACCAGTCCAGCTCCGCCGCGTCCGTCTCGTACCCCAGCGCCCCGCGCGCGAAGGCGTCCCCGTCGCGCAGGCCGGTGCCCTCGAAGACCCAGTGGCCGGCGAAGCGGACCGTGTACGCCTCGCGGCCGATCAGCGCCATGCCGTCGCCCCACGCCCCGGCGCCCTGCCGGAAGCTGACGCCGGTCATCGTGTTCTCCGGCCGGTCGACCGGGGAACTGGACCACTCGACGGTCGCCCGCGCCGGGTCCACGGCGGCGACCGGGTCGGCGGCGGCGTCGCGGTGGCAGACCATCGTGCGGCCCCCGTCCTCCAGCCGGATCTGCCACCAGGCCGTGTTGCCGGCGAAGACGGCGAGGTTCCCGCCGCGCCGCACGAACCCCTCGACGGAGTCGCGCATCTCCGCCGTCCAGTACTCGTCGTGCCCGTTCACCACCAGGAGCCGGTACGGCGCGAGGAGACCGGCCCCGTCGTGCAGGTCGAAGCCGGAGCAGTACTCCACGGGGCGCCCGGTCCGGTGCAGCCAGCGCAGCAGTGGCTCCTCCCACCGCTCCGGCGGCGGCCCGCCGCCCGGCGCGGCGAGGGACACCCGGGCCGCGCGGGTGGGCTGCTCCGCGTAGTAGATGCTCCGGCCGGGCTCGCCCGCCCGGTGGTAGGCCCGCCACGTCGGGAAGGGGACCGAGACGAGCACGGGCGAGGAGACGCCGGGGCGCGCGGCCCGCACGACGAACCACACCTCGTGCTCGGCGTCCCGCTCCGGCGCGGGGGTCTCGGGACGGGCGTCGTGGAAGGACGCGCGGTACAGCGAACTCGGCCACGCCTCCGGCACGTCGAGCGTCCAGCCCGGCCCCGTGACGCCCGCCTCCGCCACGACCCGCTCCGCCACCACGTCCGTGACGACCACCCGGCCCCGGAACCGCCCCCCGTCGCCCGCCGCCACGCGGAACCGCATCCGCCCGCCCTGCGCGCAGGACGTCGTGTCGGCGTGGGCGAGCGGCCGGGGCACCCGCCCGGCGCTCACCGGCGGGCCTCCGGTCCCGCGAGGAGCCCGGCCAGCCGGGAGAGCGGCGGCGGGCTGCCGGCGGCGGACGCGACCACGACCTCCTCGATGCCCCGCAGGTGGGCGTGGACGGCCTCCGGCGGCAGGTAGGCCGTGTCGGCGGTGAGGGTGACGGTCAGCGCGGCCGCGTCGCCGGTCAGGTGGAGGCAGTAGCGGCAGGCCACCCGTTCCTGCGTCGCGGGGAAGTCGAGGACGGTGCGGCGGCGCAGCTCCGCCAGCTCCGCGGCCGTGGGCGCCGGGCCGGTGGCCGCGGCCCGGTCCACCAGGCGCATGTCGTTGAAGCAGCAGTACGGGTGCACCTCGGCGCCCCGCTCGCGGGCCGCCCGCTCCAGCAGGGCGTCCCAGCCGACCGGATCGTAGGCGGCGGCCCGGTAGCCGGCCAGCGCGGCGGGCCACGCCCCGGCCAGCAGGTCGGTGAAGACCGCCTCGCCCGCCGGGTCGTCCGGCAGCGCCAGGACGAACAGCGCGTCCTGCGACAGCGTGCTGACCAGGGTCCGCCGCCGCTCCGCCGCCCGGTTGCCCGCGATCGGCATCACCGCGGCGGCCCGGTGCCCCTGGCCGGCCGCGACCAGCGCCGCGGCAGCGGTCAGCAGCACCGTGGAACCGCTCACCCCGTGCGCGACCGCCACCGCGTCCACGGCGCGCGGCAGGGCCGCCGAGACCAGCCGGCCCGTCCAGAAGCGCGGCCGGAGCGGCTCCGCCACCCGCTCCGCGAACATCGTCGGCGGCACCTGCGCCAGCCCGCGCTCCCAGTGCGCCAGCGCCGCCTCGCTCGCCCGGCGCCCGGCCGGACCGTGCTGGTGCCGGGCGAGGTCCAGCGGGGTCTCCGGACTGACCGGCCCCGCCGCCCCGCGCCGCACCAGCAGCCGGAGGTCCCGTACGAGGACCTCCGCGGCGTGCCCGTCGGCGGCCAGGTGGCACAGGGCGAGCACCGCGTGGGTGATCCGCCCGCCGCTGCGCACCGCGCCCAGCCGCACCGGCCACTCCTCCGCGTAGCCGAACCGGTGCCCGGACAGCTCCGCCAGCAGCGCCGCGGCCGTCTCCCCGGCCCGGTCCGGGTCGGGCTCGTCGCGCACGACGAGCTCCGCCCGCCCCTCCGCGTGCAGCCGCTGCGCCGGCTCGCCGCCCTCGGTCACCACCCGCGTGCGCAGCGCCTCGTGCCGCACCAGCAGGGCGGACAGCGCCGTGCGGAGGCGGGCGGTGTCCACCGGGGCGCCCCGGTCGGCGAGGGGCAGGACCCTGCCGAGGTTGAAGTAGTGGTCGTGGGGGGCGGTCCTGCCGATCGCGTGCCAGAGGGCGCGCTGACCCCAGGTGAGGGGCGCGTCGCCCGACCGCCCGCCGTCGAAGGGGACGTCCAGGACCTCGTCCGGGAGCCGGCCGTCCCCCGGCGGGGCCTGCCGCTCCGGGGCGGCGCCGGCGGCGGAGTGGTTCATGGCGTGGCCTCCGCCCCGAGCCGGACCAGGCGGTCGGTGAGCCCGCGCAGGCCCTCGGTGTGCAGGGTGCGGTCACCGAGGTCGACGAAGACGCCGTACGTCTCCTCCACGGCGTCGGCCAGACGCAGCAGGGAGAGCGAGCTGACGCCGAGGGCGGCGAGCGGTTCGGTGGAGTCGAGCAGCTCCCGTACGCCGATCAGCCCGTCGGTGGACCGCGACACGAGCGCGGCCACCTGCGGACGGAGCGCCTCCGCGGCGTCGGAGGGAACGGCGGGCGGCAGGGCGTCCGACGCCCTCTCGTGCGGCGCCCTCTCGTGCGGCGCCCTCTCGTGCGGCGCCTTCCCGTCCGACGGCGGCGCGTCCGGCGGCAGTATGTCGGGCGGTAGGGGCCGCGAGTGCTCCGGCGTGCTCATCGGGCCTCCGTCCGGCCGCCGGAGCGCTCGGCGGCCAGCCGGCGGCGCAGGCTGAGCGGGCGGATGTCGGACCAGACGCGGTCGACGTGGGCGACGCACTCCTCCTCGGTGCCGGCGAAGCCCTCGGGCCGCCAGCCCTCGGGCAGCGGGGCGCCCTCCGGCCAGACGGCGTGCTGCTCCTCGTCGTTGACGACGACGGCGTAACGGGTCTCGTTGCTCATGGCTGCTCCTCGCGCAGGGCACGGACGACGGCGGCGACGTCGCGTGCGGTGGGTGTGTCGAAGAAGACGTCCAGCGGGACGACGGCGCCGAGGCGCTCGTGGATGCGGGCGGCGATGGCCGTGATGATCAGGGAGTGGCCGCCCAGGTCGAAGAGGTCCTCGTCCGGGGCGAGGTCGTCGAGTTCCAGCACCTCGCGCCAGATGGCCAGCACGGCGGCGCCGACCGGATCGAGCGCCTCGTCCGGCGACGGCGCGGCGGCCGGCTCGGGGCGGACGGCCTCCGGCTCCGGGAGCGCGGCGCGGTCCAGCTTGCCGTTGGGCGTCAGCGGGAAGGCGTCCAGGACGACGTACGCCCCCGGGAGCACGGCCGCCGGGAGGGATCCGGCGAGGAAGGCCCGCAGCGCGTCGGGGTGCGGGGCCGCGCCGGACGGAACGACGTAGGCGGTGAGGCGGCGGTCGGCCTCCGGGCCGTGCAGGACGGCCGCCGCCTGGGCGACCGCGGGGTGCCGGGCCAGCCGGGCCTCGATCTCGCCCAGCTCGATCCGGTGGCCCCGCAGCTTCACCTGGCTGTCCGAGCGGCCGAGGAACTCCAGGACCCCGTCGGCACCGCGCCGGACCAGGTCGCCGGTGCGGTACACGCGGCTGCCGGGAGGCCCGTACGGGTCGGGCAGGAAGCGGGTGGCGGTGAGCCCCGGCCGCCCCCGGTAGCCGTGCGCGACCCCGGCACCGCCCAGGTACAGCTCGCCGGCGACCCCGTACGGCACCGGCCTCGCGTCGGGACCGAGCACGTAGACCCGGGTGTTGGCGAGCGGGGAGCCGAGGGAGACGGAGCCCCCGGGGGTCAGGGCGGGCTCGGCGAGGGTGGACCAGATGGTGGTCTCGGTGGGGCCGTAGACGTTGACCAGCCGCGTCGCCGCGGCCGTCAGCCGGGCGGCGAGCGGCGCGGGCAGGGCCTCGCCCCCGGTGAGCGCGGTCGGGACGGGGACGGCGCCGTCGAGACCGGCGTCGAGGAGCAGCCGCCAGCCGCTGGGCGTCGCCTGCACGTGGGTGACGCCCTCGCGGCGGATCAGGCCGAGCAGCGCGGGCCCGTCGCGGTGGGCGCCCTCGGGGACGAGGACGACGCGCCCGCCGGTCGTCAGGGGCAGCAGCAGCTCGACGGCGGAGATGTCGAACGACAGCGAGGTCAGTCCCAGCCAGCGGTCCTCCGGGCGGGAGCCGAGGTGCTCGGCGAGGCTGCCGAGGACGTTGGCGAGGGCGGAGTGCGGCACCTCGACGCCCTTGGGGAGGCCGGTGGAGCCCGAGGTGTAGAGCACGTACGCGGGGAGGGCCGGATCGGGGAGCGGGAGGGACGGCACGGCGGCGCCGGCCACCGGGGCGAGGTCCGCCGGGGTGAGGTCGCCGGCGCCCTCCGGGGCGTGGGTGACGCGCAGGGCGAGGGCGGCGTCCTCCCGGACGAAGGCCAGCCGCTCCGCCGGGTAGCCGGGGTCCAGCGGCAGGTGGGCGGCTCCGGCGGCCAGCGTGCCGAGGACGGCGACGAGCTGGTCGAGGCCCCGCGGCAGCCCGATGCCGACGAGGGTGCCCGGTCCGGCTCCGTGCCGGGCGAGCGCCGCCGCGGCGTGCGCGACCCGGCGGGCCAGCTCGGCGTACGTGACCTGCTCGCCGTCCGCGACGACGGCGACCGCGTCCGGGCGCTCCTCCGCCCGGGCGGCGAGCAGCGCGGGGACGGTGCGCGCGGCGAGTTCCGGGCGCGGGGCGGGCGCGGCGAGCTGGTCGCGCAGCTCGTCCCCGTCGAGCAGCGGCAGTTCCCCGAGGGGGGTCGTGGGGTCGGCGAGGGCCGCGTCGAGCAGCCGCGTCCAGTGGCCGACGATCCGGCGGACGGTGCCGGCGGTGAGGCACCCGCCGCCGTCGGCGGCCGGGGCGTCCGCGCCCCGGACGACGGCCGGGCCGTCCGTGCCGGGGACCCCCGCGGCCGGGCCGCCGTCCTTCCCGGGCGCGTGTCCGAAGGGCGGCGCGGTCCGGAACTGCGCGCTGCCGTGGATCTCGTCCCCGCCGTCCACGAGCTGGAGGTGGAGGAGGTTGCGGACCGCGCCGGGGAAGCCGATCCAGCGCACCCCGGCGGTCACGGCCCCGAAATCCGGCGCGGGCGCGGCGGGGCGGCGCCGGTAGCTGACCGACAGCGGGGTGAGCGCCGTCCGGGGGGCGAGGCCGCGGACGGCCTGCCCGAGCGGGACGGCCCGGTGCGGGTACAGCGCCCGCAGCTCGCCCCGCACCGCGCGCACCCAGTCCTCGAACGGCAGGCGGACCGCGTCCCGGCCTTCGGCGGGGCCGACGCGCAGGGGCAGTTCGTTGACGGCGAGTCCGACGCCCACCGGCGCGCCGGGCGTCCGCAGGGACAGCTCGATCGCCGTGGAGGGGGCGGGATCCCCGTACCGGACGAGGAGCGCGTGCCAGGCGGAGAGGAGCAGTTCGAAGCGGGTGACGCCGAGCTTCCCGGCGGCCTCCGCGAGCGCGGCGCAGCGCCCGGCGTCGAGCCGGAACGGCACCTCGGCGCCGGGCGCCGCCACCAGGCCGCCGTCCGCCGGCGGCACCAGGCCGGGCAGGACGGGCGCGCCCGGGGCGTAGCCGCGCTCCTCCCAGTACGCGCGGGCGGCGGCCAGGGCCTCCGGGGCGGGCGGGCCCGCCGGGGCCTCGGCGGCGGGCGGCAGGGGCTCGCCCCGGTAGGCGGCGGCGAGGTCGGCGACGAGCCGGTCCTTCGACTCGCCGTCGAGGACGAGGTGGTGGGCGGCGACCAGGAGGACGTGGCGCTCGGGGCCGGTACGGAACAGGGTGAAGCGGCAGAGGGGACCGGCGTCGGCGTCGAAGGGCGCCGCGCGCTCCCGGGCCAGGGCGGCGTCCAGCTCCTCGGGCGCGCAGTCGGCGCGCCGCGGGGCCGGGACCTCGCAGCGGTGGACGGAGCCGTCCGGTCCCGGACGGCTCGCGAGCGCCGGGTGGTGTGCCGTCACCGTCCGGCAGGCGCGGTCGAGGGCGTCGGCGTCGAGCGGACCGGCGAGGTCGAGGGTGACGGCCAGGTGGTAGGCGCCGCCGGTGTCGCGCGTGCGCTCGGTGAGCCAGATGCCGTGCTGGGCCGGGCTGAGCTGGGTCATGGGGTGGCCTCGCGGGGGTCGTGGGTGAGGATCCGGCGCAGCTCCCGCTTGAGGACCTTGCCGCCCTCGTTGCGGGGGAGCGAGTCGAGGAACAGGACGGTGGCGGGGAGTTCGTGGACGGACAGCAGGTCGAGGAGGAAGGCCCGCAGGGCGGTCGCGGTCAGACCGTCGCGGTCGCCGCCGCTGCCCACCGGGTCCGCGCCGCGCGGCACGACGGCGGCGGCCACGACGCTCCCCAGGACGGGGTGCGGGACGCCGACCGCGGCGGCGTCGACGACGTCGGGGTGGGCGTGCAGCGCGTTCTCGACCTGGAGCGTGGAGACCTTGTGGGCACCGGACTTGACGACGTCCCGCTCGCGGTCGAGGAGGTGCAGGAAGCCGTCCTCGTCGACCCGGCCGAGGTCGCCCATCCGGGTCCAGCCGCCGTGGAACACCCCGTTGTCGCCGTCCCCCAGATAGGCGCGCGGGGCCCCGGGGGAGCGGAGCCACAGCTCGCCGGGCTCGCCGGGCGGCAGCGGGCGGCCCGCCGCGTCGGTGACGCGCAGGTCGGCCAGCGACGCCGGCCGGCCGGGCGACTCCGGCCGGGACGCGTCGAAGAGCAGCGTGACCTGGGCGGGGGCGGCCTCCGTCGACGTGTAGTAGTTGACGATCTGGGCCGGGGCGAACGCCCGGCTGAGTCCGAGCGCCACCTGCTGCGGCAGGGCCGCCGCCGTCGAGCCGACGAGGCGGACGGCGCCGAGGTCGCCGTTCCCGGCGGCGGCCGCCAGGGCCGGTGAGCCGAGGAGTTCGATCGCCATGGCGGGCACCACGAAGACGCTGCCGACGCCGTGCTCGGCGACCGCCCGGAGGAACCGCGCCGGGGTGAAGTGCGGCGCGGTGACACAGGTCGCGTGCGCGTTGAGCGCGTTGACGAGCATGGTCTGGCCCGCGTTGCTGCCCACGGGGAACGCGTGCAGGAAGCTGCGGGAGTGGCGGAGCGGCCGGCGCCGCTCGTCGCGCGTGCAGCCGTGCACCAGGTTCGCGTGCGCGGCCACCACCCCCTTGGGCGCTCCGGTGGTGCCGGAGGTGTACAGGATCTGGGCGGGGGCCGCCGGGTCGGGCTCGGGGAGGCCCGGGTCGGCGGGATGCCCGGCCGCGTCCTCCTCGGTGAGTCCCCGCACGCCCGGCGGCGTGCCGGCCGGCACGCCGGGACCCGCGTGCACGAGGAGGCGGGCCCCCGAGTCCGTCAGGGCGTGCCCCAGGCCGGCGGGCGCCATCCGGTCGGAGAGCGGGACGGCGACGCCGCCGGCCCGCAGGACGGCGAGGAACGCCACCGCGTACTCCGTCCACCGGTCCGTGCCGAAGCACAGCCCGACCCGGTCCCCGGCGGCGAGCCCGGCCGCGCGCAGGGCGGCGGCCAGGGCACCGCTGCGGTCCCGCCAGTCGGCGAAGCCCAGCCGCGCCGGGCCGTTGACGATCGCCGTACGGTCCCCGTGCGCGGCGGCCCGGTGGGCGAGCAGCGCCGGCAGGGTGGCGGGCGGGGCCGGGGGAGGGGCCGCGGGGGAGCCGCCGGTCCCGGGGCGGCGGCGGATCACGGGGCGCCCGCCTTCGCCCGCAGGCCGGAGGCGTCCGTCTCCGCCGCGCGGTCCGTGGTGCCCGCCTCCACCGCTCGGCCGGCGGCGCCCGGTGCCGCTCGCCGCCCGGTGACGTCCGTCGCCGCGCCTCGGTCCGCCGCGCCCGCCTTCGCCCGGCGGTCCGCCGCGGCCCGGGCCCGTTCCCGCAGGCCGACCAGGTCGTCCGGCTCCGCGTCGGGGACGTCGCGGTCGAAGCGGGCCAGCGACGGAAGCCGGAGACCGAGCACGACCAGGCCCGCCATCGCCAGCCCGAACAGCACGTACATCAGGGCGATGCCCCGGCCGGGGCCCGTGCCGACGAGCGGCCCGAAGACCGGGGCGAGGGCGCCGCCGGGCTCCATCAGCGGCCCGAAGAACGCGGAGCCGAGCGGGGCGACGACGCCGTGGCCCAGCGGGATCGTGGACCAGGCGATCAGCGTGTTGAGGGCGAACACCCGCCCGTGGAAACGCTGCGCCACCTTCGTCTGGACGATCGTCGCGTAGATCCCGTTGACGAGGGCGAGGGCGAAGGACATCCCGAAGGCCCCGAGGGCGACCACCCACAGGTTCGCGCGCAGTCCCGTGACGGCGCCCGCCAGGGCGAGGAGCCCGGCGAGGGCGAGCATGCCGCGCAGCCGGTGCCGGCGCGGCCCGCCCCAGAACCCCATGGCCACACCGCCCAGGAGCGCGCCGGCGCCGCCCGCGACCGCGACCCGGGCCGCGCCGCCGAGGTCGTCGAAGGCGAGGACCAGCGGGGTGGTGAGGAGGAAGAGCGGCGAGAGGAAGACGTTGAGCCCGGCGAACCACAGGAGCATGGAGCGGAAGCCGCGGTGCCGCCACGCGTGGGCGAAGCCGTTGCGGATCTCCGCGCCGAGGGACTCGCGCCGGGTCCAGGGCAGCGTGCGCGGGAACCGCACCACGAGCAGGATCCCGATGGCCACGGCGTAGCTGATCACGTCGATGACGAGGATGCCGCGCAGCCCGATCGCCGCCATCAGCGCGACGGCGGCCAGCGGCACGACGAACTGCGCCGTGCCGAAGGCGAGCTGGACGATGCCGTTGGCGTGGCCCAGATAGCGCTTGGGCACGAGCTGCGGCACGGCCGAGGCGTACGCGAGCCGTTGGAAGGTCAGGGCGACGGAGAGCACGCCGAGCAGGACGTACACCTCCCACGACCGCAGCTGGCCGGTGAGGAGCAGGACGAGCAGCCCGGCCTGGGTGGCGCCGGCGGCGACGTCGCCGACGAGCATCACCCTGCGCCGGTCCATCCGGTCGACGAGCGCCCCGGCGAGCGGGCCGACGAGGATGCCGGGGAGCATGGCGACGACCGCGTACAGGGCGTACCGGGCCATCGAGCCGGTCTCCAGGAGGATCCAGATCGGCAGGGCGAACTCGGTGAGCGCGGAACCGGTGATGGAGGCGAGCTGACCGCCCGCCACCAGCAGGAACCGCCCCATGCCGGGCTGCGGGCCGTCGTCCGGATCCGTGCCGGCGGCCGGGCCGTCGCCGGCTCCGGTGACGGGGCCGGGCGCGGCCCCCGGGGCGTCGGCGGCTTCGGTCCCGGAGGCCGGTCCGGCGGCCACCGGTGCCGTGGTGTCGGCGGCGGGGCCGGTCTCGCCGTGGAACCACCAGGAGTTCTCCGGGTCCGCCGCGGGCAGCGCGTCGGTCGTGCCGTCCAGGACGGCGCGGTGCACACGGGTGACGGCCTCCGCGACCTCGACGGCCCGGTAGGTGATGAAGAAGTGCCCGCCCTCGTCCAGCACGGCCACGGCCGAGCGCTCGGCGAGGAGCAGCCACTCCCGGTAGCGCTCCTGGTAGAAGTCGGCGGCCGGGTCCCGGTCGCCGACCAGGGAGACGAGCGGTGCCCGCAGCCGGGGCGCCCCGTCGGCGACCTCCGCGATGGCCCGGGTGAACCAGTCCTCGGCGGCCATCGTGTCCCGGCGCATGTTGCCGATGACGAACCGGACCTGCTCCTCGTCGAGCTCGGAGGTGTCGACGCCCATGCCGGTCAGCCAGTTCGCGTACGTCCGGTCGCCGACCAGCGGCTCCAGTGAGGCGATCTTCCCGAGGGCGGTGAGGACGCGGCTCCGCGGCTTCGCGAAGGGGTACTGGGCGCCGGCGTACACGCCCTCCAGCTCCCGGCCGGACGCCTCCAGGGAGCGGGCGACGGCGACGGCGAGCGCCGTGCCCACGGCGCAGTGGCCGTAGACGACGAGCGGGCCCTCCACCCGCTCCCGGACCTCCGCGGCGATGCCCTCGGCGAGGTCGTCGAAGGAGAGGCGCTCCTCGGTCACCCCGAGGTCGTGTCCGGGGATGGCGACGGCCCACAGTTCGGTGTCGGTGGGCAGGGCGTCGGCGACGGGCTGGTAGACGACGGCGCTGCCTCCCCCGTACGGGACGCAGACGAGGGTGAGCCGCCGCCGTCCGGCGGGGACCGCGCGGGTGAGCCGGTGCAGCAGGGACCGCGGGCCGCGCTCGCGCTCGTCCCGGGCGGCGACGGCGGCGAGCTCGCGGACCGTGCGGTGGGTGAACAGGTCCATCACGCTGATCGGGCGGGCCCCGGCCTCCGTCAGCCGCTTGCGGGCCTTGGCCACGACCTGGGTGGCGAGGAGCGAATGGCCGCCGAGGTCGAAGAAGTTCTCGTCGGCGCCCACCCGGGGCAGCCCCAGGACCTCCGCCCAGATCTCGGCGAGGACGGTCTCGGCGGGCGTCTCCGGCTCGGCCGCCCCGGCGGCGCGGTGGACCGTCGGGACGGGCAGGGCCCGCCGGTCCAGCTTGCCGTTCGGGGTGAGCGGCAGCGCCGGCACGACGGTGAAGGCGGTCGGCACCTGGTGGTCGGGGAGGCTGCGCCGGAGCGTGGCGCGCAGCGCGGACGGGTCGGGCTCGTCGGCGCCCGCGGCGGCCACGAGGTAGCCGACGAGGCGCTTGTCGCCGGGCCGGTCCTCGCGCAGCACGACGGCGGCGTCCGCGATGCCGGGCTGGGCGCGGAGCGCGGCCTCGGTCTCGCCGGGCTCGATCCGCAGACCGCGGAGCTTGATCTGCTGGTCGATCCGGCCGAGGTGTTCGAGCGTGCCGTCGGGGCGCCGGCGCGCGAGGTCTCCGGTGCGGTAGAGCCGCGAGCCGGGCGGGCCGTACGGGTCGGGCACGAAGCGGGCAGCGGTGAGGCCCGGGCGCCGGTGGTAGCCCAGGGCGACGGCGGTCCCGCCGATGTGGAGCTCCCCCGGGGCACCGGGCGGCACCGGGCGCAGTCGCCCGTCCAGCACGTAGAGCCGCGTGTTGTCGATGGGGAGGCCGATCGGGACGGTCTCCATCGGCCCCGCGCACTCCCAGGCGGAGACGTCCACCGCGGCCTCGGTCGGTCCGTACAGGTTCGCCAGTGCCAGACCGGGCAGCCGCGAGGTCAGCTCGCGGGCGGCGTCCGGAGGCAGCGCCTCGCCGCTGCACACCACGCGGCGCAGCCCGGTGCAGCGCTCCACGCCCTCCTCGGAGAGGAAGGCGGTGAGCATGGCCGGCACGAAGTGGGCGACGGTGACGCCGGCGGAGACGATGAGGTCGCGCAGGTAACCGCTGTCCTTCTGTCCGCCGGGCTTGGCGAGCACGATCCGCGCGCCGGTGGCGAGCGGCCAGAAGAACTCCCAGACCGACACGTCGAAGCCGGTCGGGGTCTTCTGGAGGACGGCGTCGTCGGGCCCGATCCGGTACGCCTCCTGCATCCACCGGATGCGGTTGGCGATGGCCCGGTGGGTGTTGGGCACGCCCTTCGGACGGCCGGTCGAGCCGGAGGTGTAGATGAGGTACGCGGTGTCGTCCGGCCGCGGACCGGCGGGCACGGTGCGGGCGCGCGGCCACTCGGCGGGATCGTCGAGGAGCAGGACGCGGGCGGTGCAGCCGTCGGGGGTGGCGAGCCCGCGCTGGGTGAGCAGGATCGGGGCGTCGCTGTCGGCGAGCAGGAAGGCCAGGCGCTCGGCCGGGTACTCCGGTTCGAGGGGGGTGTACGCGGCTCCGGCGCGCAGCACCCCGAGGAGCCCGGCGACGAGCTCCGGCGAGCGCTCGGCGCTCACGGCGACCAGGTCGCCGGGGCCGACGCCCTCCGCGGCGAGGCGTGCGGCGATCCGGTCGGCCAGGGCGTCCAGCGCGCGGTACGTCAGGGCGGGCCGGTCCTCGACGGCGACCGCGACGGCGTCCGGGGTGCGGGCGGCCTGCTCGGCGAAGAGGGCGGTCAGGGTGGTGGCCGGCCGGTCGACGGCGGTGTCGTTGAACCGCTCGGTCTCGAAGGCCCGCTCCTCGTCGGTGAGGGCGTCGAGGCCGGAGAGGGGGACGTCGGGCGCGGCGGCCACGGCGGCGAGGAGCCGTCCGAGGTGGGACGCGAGGACGGCGACGTCCTCCTCGGCGAACAGGTCGGTGTTGTAGTTGAAGGAGCCGTACAGGCCCTTTGGCCACTCCTGGAGGAAGAGTTCGAGGTCGAACCGGGTGCCGCTCGCCCGGACGCCGAACGGCTCGACCTCCAGGGGCAGTCCGAGGCCGGTGTCGTCGCGCTGGACGGCGTAGTTCTGCACGGCGAGGACGGCCTGGAAGACCGGGGGCCGCGAGACGTCCCGGGGCACGTTCAGCTCGCTGACCAGCTGGGCGAAGGGCAGCTCCTGGTGGGCGTACGCGTCGAGGCAGGTCTCGCGGGTGCGGCGGACCAGCTCGGCGAAGGACGGATCGCCCTCCAGTCTCGCGGGCAGCGCGAGCACGTTCACGAACATGCCGACCAGCGGCTCCAGTTCGGGCTCCGGACGGCCGGCGACGGGCGAGCCGACGGCGAAGTCTCGCCGCCCGCCGTAGCGGGACAGCAGGACCTGGAACGCGGCCAGGAGCACCATGTGGGGAGTGGCGTCGTGCCGGTCGCCGAGGGCGGTCAGCCGGTCGAGCAGCGGCCGGTCCACGGAGAAGGCGTAACCGGCGCCCTCGAAGGTCTGCCGGGGCGGCCGGGGCCGCGAGAAGGCCAGCTCCAGCGGCTCGACCCCGCCCAGCTCGCGTCCCCAGTGCGCGAGTTCGGCGGCGAGCCGCTCGCCGCTCAGGCGCTCGCGCTGCCACAGTGCGAAGTCGCCGTACTGGACGGCGAGTTCCGGGAGCGGGTCCGGCGCGCCGGCCGCCCGGGCCGCGTAGCTCCGCAGCACCTCGCCGAGGAGCACCTCGCTCGACCAGCCGTCGCTCACGCTGTGGTGGACGAGCAGCAGGAGGACGTGGTCGTCGTCGGCGAGCCGCACCAGCAGCGACCGGAACAGCGGCCCCTCCTCCAGGTCGAAGGGGACCGCGGCGGCCTCGTCCACGATCCGCTCGGCGGCGGCCTCGTCGGCCGCCTCCACCAGGGTGAGGGCGACCGGCCCCGGCGGGTCGACGACGAGCAGCGGGCGCCCGTCCTCGGTCGCCGGGTAGCGGGAGCGCAGCGTCTCGTGGCGGGCGGCGCTCGCGTCGAGCGCGGCCCGGAGGGCGCCGGTGTCCAGGGGGCCGCGCAGCCGCCGTACGACGGGGATGTTGTACGCGGAGGTCCCGGGCGCGAACTGCTCCATGAACCACAGGCGTTCCTGCGCGAAGGAGAGCGGGACGGGCGTTCCCGGGGCGCGGCGGGGAATGACGGCCGTGGGCTTCGCCCGCGACGCCAGCCGCCGCCGGAGCAGCTCGCGCTTGGCGTCGGAGAGGGCGGGCGCGGGGGCGGGCCGGGGTGCCGGGGGCGCATCGGCAGGAGCCGTGGTGGCGGGGGCCGGGGCGGGCGGGGGAGCGGCGCCGCCGGCGCGGGCGGGCGCGGGCTCCGGGGACGGGTCGGCCGGGGTCGTGGTGTCGGTGGTGCTCATGACGTCGGTCGGCTTCCTTCCAGGGCGTCCTGGGCGGCCAGGAGTTCGACGGCGGCGGCCTCGGACAGGGTGTCGATCTCGGCGGCCAGGGCGGCTTCGACGGCCTCGGCGAAGGCGGCCACCGTGCGGTGGGCGAAGAGCGCGCGGAGCGGTACGGACAGGTCGACGGCGGCGCGGACGCGGGCGACGACCCGGGTGGCGAGGAGGGAGTGCCCGCCCAGGGCGAAGAAGTCGTCGTGCGCGCCGATCCCGGCGACGCCCAGGACCTCGCCCCACACGTCGGCGACGAGCTCCTCGGCCTCCGTGCGCGGCGGTACGTGCACGGCCCGGGGCGCGGCCCCCGCGTCGGGTGCCGGCAGCGCGGCCCGGTCGAGCTTCCCGTTCGGGGTGAGCGGCAGCGCGTCCAGGAGGACGAAGGCGTGGGGGACCGCGTGCGGCGGCAGCACCGCGGCGAGTCCGCCGCGCAGGGCGTCCGCGTCGGGTGCGGGAGCGTCCGGCACGGGGACCACGTGGGCGACGAGGACGTCCCCGCGCGCGGTGACGACCGCCCGTCCGACGCCCGGGAGTTCGAGGAGCGCGGCCTCCACCTCCCCGGGCTCCACCCGGTAGCCGCGCACCTTGACCTGGTCGTCGATGCGCCCCAGGAACTCCAGCTCCCCGTCGGCCCGGCGCCGCACCAGGTCGCCGGTCCGGTAGCGGCGGGCGCCCGGCGGCCCGTCGGGGTCGGGGACGAAGGCGCGTGCGGTCGCGCCGGGCCGGCCCAGGTAGCCGTCGGTCACTCCGGCACCGCCGATGACGAGCTCCCCGGGGGTTCCGGGCGGCACCGGGCCGCCGTGCCGGTCGAGGACCGCGACGGTCGTCGCGCCGATCGGGCGTCCGATCGGCGGACGCGCGGTGCCGTCCCCGTCGCCGAGGACCGCCGTGGTCGCGATGATCGTCGTCTCGGTGGGGCCGTACGAGTTGACCAGCCGCACCCGGTCGCCGAACCGCGCCCGCCAGGCCGCGACGGCGTGCGGCTGGACCTGGTCGGCGCCGAGGACCAGCAGGCGCAGCCGGTCCGGCCAGGGGGTCTCGTCCAGGTCGGCGACCAGGTGGTGCCAGTAGGGCGTGGGCAGGTCCAGCACGGTGACGCCGGCGGCGTACGGCTCGGCCAGCTGGTCGGGGAGGGTGGTGTCGGGCCGGGCGGTGACGAGGACGGCGCCCGCGGCGAGCGCGGGGAACAGCTCCTCGGCGCTGGTGTCGAAGGAGAGCGTGGCGTACTGGAGCACGCGGTCGTCGCCGGTGAGGCCGTACCCCTCGCGCATCCAGGCGACCCGCGCGGCGAGCGCCCGGTGCGGCACGAGCACGCCCTTGGGCGTCCCCGTCGAGCCGGACGTGTAGATGAGGTACGCCGGGTCGTCGGGGCCGGCCCCGTCTCCCGCGGCCGGCTCCGGCGGCGCGCCGGGTACGGGCTCCGCCGGGCCGGGGAGCAGGGAGAGGAGCGGGATGCCGCCGGGCACGCTGCCGGGGGCGCCTTCGGGGACACTGCCGGGGGTGCCTTCGGGGAAGCCGTCGGGCAGGGTCCCGTCCGGGGTGACGAGCAGCGCGGCGCCGCTGTCGGCGAGCATGAAGGCGAGCCGGGAGGCGGGGTACGCGGGGTCGAGCGGGAGGTAGCCCGCGCCCAGCCGCCAGGCGGCGAGCATCGCGACGACGGCCCGCGGCCCCCGGGGGAGGCAGAGCGCGACCAGGTCGCCGCGGGTGACGCCGTGCGCGGCCATCCGGGCCGCCAGCGCCCGGGAGGCGTCGGCGAGCGCGCCGCGGGTCAGGCTCTCGTCGGGCCCGACGACGGCGAGTGCGCCGGGCCGCTCGGCCGCCGCCAGGTCCACGGCCCGGAGGACCGTCGGGGCGGCCGGCCCGGCGGGGCCGGGACCGCGGGACCCGTCGGCGAGGAGCCGGAGTTCGTCCGCGTCGAGCAGCGGGAGCCGGTGGACCGGCGTCTCCGGGGCGGCGAGCGCGGCCCGCAGGAGCGTCTCGAAGCGGGACCCGAACGCGGCGGCGGTGCGCGCGTGCAGCAGGTCGGTGCGGTAGCCGAAGACGGCGTGCAGGTCGTCCCCGTCCGGCCTTATGTCCAGGCCGAGTTCGAACTTGGCGGCGGTGTGCCCGCCGTCGGTCTCGGTGCACGTCAGATCGGCGAAGCCCTGTTCGCCGAGCGCGCCGCCCTCGTGGGTGTGGACGGCGAGCAGGGTCTGGAAGACGGGCGTGCGGCCCGCGTCCCGCTCGGGCCTGAGCTCCTCGGTGAGGCGCTCGAAGGGGACGCGCCGGTGGGCGAGCGCGCGCAGCCAGTCGGAGCGGGTCTTGCGCAGGGCGGCGGCGAAGGTGGGGGCTCCGGCGAAGTCGGCCCGCAGGACGAGGGCGGAGGAGAAGTAGCCGATCGTCCGCTCGCTGTCGACGGTGTCGCGCGCGGCGGTGGGCACGCCGACGCAGAAGTCGTCCTGTCCGGTGCTCCGGTGGAGCACGCTCGTGTAGGCGGTGGCGAGGACCATGAACGGCGTGACGCGGTGGGCGCGGGCGAAGGCGTCCAGAGCGGGACCGATCCCGCGCAGCACCCGGGTGTGGTACGCGCCGGAACTGCTCGGCGCGGCGGGCCGGGGCAGATCGAGCGGCAGCTCCAGCGCGGGCGCCCCGGACAGGTGCTCGCGCCAGTGGGCCAGCGCGCGGGCGGCCTCGGGGCCGTCGAGCCAGGCGCGTTCGGCGGCTGCGTGCGCCCGGTAGGAGGGCACGGCGGGAAGGGCGGGCTCGCGGCCTTCCCCGTAGGCCGCGTAGTGGTCGGCCAGTTCGGCCCGGAGCAGCCCGAGCGACCAGCCGTCCGCGACGATGTGGTGCAGGACGAGGCAGAGCAGGTGCTCCTCGTCGCCGGTGCGCAGCAGCGCCGCCCTGAGCAGCGGTCCGGCGGCCAGGTCGAACCCCGCGTTGGTGAGCGAGGCCAGCGTCCCGGCGGTCTCCCGCGCGCCGGCGCCGCGCAGGTCGCGCCGGTCGAGGGGAACGGGCCCGGGAGCGTCCACGACCGCCGACGGCCGCCCGTCCTCGGCGGGGAACCGCGTGCGCAGGGCCTCGTGGCGGGCGACGACGCCGTCGAGCGCCCGTCCCAGCGCCGCGGCGTCGAGCGCGCCGCCGAGCCGCAGCACGTACGGGATGTTGTACGCGGGGTCCCCCGGCTCCAACTGGTCCAGGAACCAGAGCCGTTCCTGCCCGACGGACAGCACCCCGGCGTTCCCCTCCACGGCACCGGCCGGCGGCTCGACTCCCGAGGTCACCACATGGACTCCTGTTCGACGCGGGGGCGCGGCGCCGCCGAGGGTGCCGCGCGGAAAGGAACCGGGCGCACCTGAAAGGAACGATTCCGGACATGAAGAGAAGGGTGTCCGGGGGGACAGGAGCCCTCGTGGGGCGGCCGCCGTGACGGCACCGATGCTAGGGAGCGGTCCGACGCGAGGTCAATGGTCTGGACCATCTGATCGCGTCGACCTGCGACGACGAAGACCGGTCGCCGCGGCGGGGAGCACCGGACGGATCGCCGGACCGAATCGCCGCCGCCGCGCGCGCCACCGCCCGCCGCCCGCCGCCCCACGACAATTCCCGCCACCGCCGGACCGGGAAAGGGGAGATGACAGGATGGCGAGGTGTCCGACTCCCTCCGCGCCCTGTGGCTGCGCGGCATCGCCTTCAACCCGGCCGCGCCCGCGGACGCGCTGATACGCCTGCTGGACCCGGCGGCGGGGACCGCGGGCCGGTCGATGTGCGAGGGGCGCGCCCTGCCCGACGCCGTCCTCGACGCCGCCCTGCGCCATCCGGACCGAGACGTCCGCGGCGCGCCGGCCCGCAACCCCCACGTCGACCCGGCGCGGCTCGCCGCCCGAGTGGTTCGCCGCCTGCGCCGCGTCCGGGGAACCGGCTCTCCGCCGGGTCGCGGCGAGATCGCCCCGCCTGCCCGCCGCACTCGTCGACAGGCTCGCGCGGGACGAGGAGGAGGCGGTACGCGTCGACCTGGCCTGCCACCACCCCCTGGCCCCGCCGGGCCTCCTCCTCGACGTCTTCGTCACCCGCCCGGTCCACGGCCGCACCTGCTGACCCTGTCCGGCTTCCCCCGCACCGGCACCGCCCGCCTCATCGGCCACCCGGACCCGCAGGTGCGCGCCCTGGCCGCGGCCGACCCCGCCCTGCCCGACCCCCCGCTGGACGACCCGGACCCGGCGGTCCGCCGGGCGGCCGCCGCCAACCCGGCCCTGGCCCCCGGGACCCCGGAAACCCTCCTCGCCGACCCCCGCACCGCCGAGGGCGCCGCGGCCAACCCCTCCCTGCCCGCCCCCCCGCGTCCACGCCCTCCTCGACCACTGCCTGACCGCCACTGCCTGACCACCACGGCCCGACCGGCACCGACCGACCGGCGGTCCGACCACCACTGACCGGTCACCACGGACCCGCGCCACCGGCCCCGGACCGGAGCGCGTCGGACAGCACGACAGGAGCCCCCGCCCGCCGCCCTCCCGCCGGGGGCCGACGACTCCACCTCCCCCTGGATCCGGACCGGGGCGCGGCACCGCACGGCGCGGATCCGCCTCCCGCCGACGGCGGCGCCGTCATCCGCGCCGGCGGTCCAGGTGGCGGATGACGGGGGTGGCGGTCGTGCCGTGGAGCACCACGGACAGCAGGACGGTCAGGGCGACGACGGGCCAGAGCTCTGCCGCCTGCGCGTCGAAGCGGTCGCTGTGGCCGAGGGCGTAGGCGAGGTAGAACAGGGAGCCGATGCCGCGGATCCCGAACACGGCGATGACCAGGCGCTCCCGCCGGTCGGTGCCGGTGCCCAGCAGACCCGCGTAACCGGCGACCGGCCGGACGACCAGGATGAGGAGCACCGCGAGCAGCGCACCCCGCCAGGTGACGGAGGGAAGGCCGTGGGCGACGAGGTACACGCCGAGCAGGAAGAGCAGGAGGACGGTCAGGAGCCGTTCGATCTGTTCGGTGAACTCGTGCAGGACCTTGTGGTAACCGTGGCTCCGTTCGGCGGCCCGGATGGTGCAGGCGGTGACGAACACGGCGAGAAAGCCGTAGCCGTGCATCAGCTCGGTCGCTCCGTACGTCGTGAACGTGGCGCCGAGGGCGACGAACCCCTCCATGTGCTCCGACAGGCGCAGCGCCCTGTGCCGCGCGCGGAAGAACATCCACCTCAGCAGCCGGCCGGCGAGGACGCCGGCCACGATCCCGACGGCGGTGCGGGCCAGGACGTCGACCAGGATCCAGTCCGTGATCCACGCCGCCGACCCCGCGGGGGCGGCGGCGAAGGCGACGGCCCCCAGCACGAAGGGGAAGGCGAGTCCGTCGTTCAGTCCGGCCTCGGCGGTGAGGGAAAGCCGGACCTCGTCCTCGTCGTCGGGGTCGTCGGTGGGCTCACCCACCCGCACCTCGGCGGCCAGCACCGGATCCGTCGGCGACAGCACGGCCGCGAGCAGCAGTGCCGACGCGAGGGGCCATTCCAGGAGCAGCGCCGCGGCGGCGGTCACGGCCGCGATGGTCAGCGGCATGCTGATGCCCAGCAGTCGCCACGGTCCGGCCCACCGGCGCAGGCCGACGGGCCGGTTCAGCGCGAGCCCGGCTCCCATCAGGGAGACGATCACGCACAGCTCCGTGGTGTGCTCCACCCACAGCCGGGCGCGCTCCGGCTCCACCGCCGGCACGGGGAGCAGTCCGGCGAGCATGCCCCCGGCCAGGAAGACCATCGGCATCGACAGCGGCCGGTGCAGGACGAGCCGGGGAACCACGGCCGCCCCCAGAGCGGCGATGCCCACGGTGAGGTAGACGGCGTCGGAGAACGTCACCCGTCCCATCCTGTCCCACCAGCCCGTCGTAAACCTGGCACCACGTCAGTCCCGGAGAGCCGCCGGACGGTCATCGGACCCTTCCTCCGTGCCCTTCCCCCGCGGTCGGACGGCACCGGCCTCCAGCAGGGCGAGGGCCGTCTCCGCGGCGGCGAGGTCCTGCGGTCCGATGCCGATGAGCTTGGCGAGGGTGATGTCCTCCGGGGTGCGCCGGCCCTCGGTCCGGCCGGCCAGGACGGCGCCGATCTCGCCGTCGATGCGGTCCTCCGTCACCTCGCCGCGGGAGAGGGCCGCGTACACGTCCCCGTACCGGAGGGCGAGTTCGCGGCTGTCCACGAGGAGCCGGGTGGCGCGGCGCAGGCAGTCGGCGTCGAGCTCGCGCTTGACCGGGTCGTCCGCGCCGACGGCGGTGACGTGCTGGCCGGGGCGGAGCCAGGCGCCGCGGAGGACGGGCGTGGTGCCGGCCGTCGCGGTGACGACGACGTCGGAGCGGCGCACGGCCCGCTCCGGGTCGGTGACCGCGGTGACGTCGACGTGCGGCAGCTCGCGGCCGAGGCGGTCGGCGAGGGCGGTCGCGCGCCGGTGGTCGCGGCCCCAGACGTGGAGGTGGCCCACGGGGCGCACGAGGGCGAGGGCACGGGCCTGGAGTCCGGCCTGCCTGCCGGTGCCGAGGACGGTCGCGCGGCTCGCGTCGGGCCGGGCGAGGGCGCGGGCGCAGACGGCTCCCGCGGCGGCCGTGCGGAGGTCGGAGAGGTGGTGCTCGTCCTCCAGGACCGCGGTGACGGCGCCGGTCGTCGCGTCGAAGAGGGCGACGAACCCGCCGCCCTCGGGCAGGCCGCGGGAGCGGTTGCCGGGGAACCAGTTGGCGACCTTGACGAGGAAGTGGCGGCCGCCGGGCAGGTGGGCCGCCTTGACGTGGGAGTCCCCGCCGTCGGCCACGGGGAGCACCATCACCGGGGCGCGGGCCCCTTCGGTGGTGCTGTGGGCGGTGAGGGCGGCGGCGACCGGCTCGACGAGGTCGGCGAGGTCCACGGCGGCGCGGATGCGGTCGGCCGTGTGGAGGGGGAAACGGGACACGGGAAGGCTCCTCACGCGGGCAGGGTGTCGAGGGTTCCCCGGGCCACCATGGTCACGTCGCCGCCGACCCGGACGTTGCGCAGCGCGGCGGGGCGCCCCTGCGGGACGACGGTGAGCCGGCTCGGGCGCCCGGCGAAGCGGCCCTGCCGCAGGACGAACCCCTCGTCGACGGGGACGGCCCCGTACCGGGCCAGATAGGCGCCGACGCAGCCGGCGGCGCTGCCGGTCGCGACGTCCTCCAGGACGCCGTCGTTGTTCCAGTGGCGGCCCTCCCGCGCCTCGACGTCGAGCACGTACGCGAACTGCGCTCCGTACCGGCCGATCAGCCGCGCGAAGTCGCGGTGGACGATCCTCGCCCCGGCCAGACCCGCCACCACGGGCACGACGAGGTAGCGCAGCCCCGTGGAGACGACCTGGAGCGGGAGGCCGGCGAGCGCGTGCGCGGGCAGGCCGAGGGCGGCGGCGACCCCCGCCCGCTCCGCGTCCGGGACCGTCGCCAGGAACTCGGGTGCGCCTTGGTCGAGGTCGGCGTGGTAGCCGGTGGCGGTGGGGCGGGTGGACACCTCGACGGTGCGGCCCGGGAGGTGGAACGTCCAGCGGCGGGGCGCGCCGCCCCCGTCGCGTTCGTGCAACACGGCGGCGGCTCCCAGGACCGGGTGCCCGGCGAAGTCGAGCTCCTCGAAGAGGTCGAAGACGCGGGCCGTGACGTAGTGGGTCCCCTCCTCGGCCCTCAGGAAGATCGTCTCGAAGTGGCGCAGCTCCTGCGTGAGGGCGAGCATCTGCGCGGCGGAGAGACCGGGGTCGTCGGGGAAGACGGCGAGTGTGTTGCCGGTGTAGGCCTGTCCGGCGAACACGTCGACATGGCGGTAGTGCAGGGGCATGGGACGTCCAGGCGGGTGTCGGTGTCGGTGTCGGTGTCGGGTGTCCGTGCGGGTGCGTGCCGGGTGCGGGGCCCGTTACGGGGACGGGCGGGCGCCGGGAGCAGGCGGCCGCGCCGGGGCGGTACGTCTCGACGCCAGACGGCGCCCGTCGTCCGGTCGTGGTCCAATCCTCCTAGACTGGCCCAATGGACCAGGTGGTGCGGCGCGTCCCCGCGTCGCGGCTCCCCCAGCTGCTCGGCGCGTGGCGCACCGGGGGCGGGACGCTGCCGCGGCAGCTGGCCGACGCCGTGGAGAAGGCCGTCCGCGACGGGCGGCTGCCGGTCGGCGCCGTCCTTCCCGCCGAGCGCCTGCTCGCCGGGGCGCTGGGCCTGGCACGGGGCACGGTGACGACGGCGTACCGGCTGCTGCGCGAGGAGGGGTTGATCGTCACCCGGACCGGCGCGGGCAGCACGGTCGGCCTGCCGCCCGCCCTGCACGACCGCCTCTCGCCGTGGGCCAGCGACCGGGGCGAGGCGGGCCGGAACGGCGCCCCGCTGGACCTCACCGTCGCGGAGCCCGCCGCTCCCCTCGACGACCTGCTCGACGCCGTACGGGAGGCCGCCGACGCCCTGCCCGGCGCGCTGCTCGCCGACGCCTCCGAGGACGACCGGCCGTCGGCGCTGCGCGGGAGGATCGCCGCGCTCCACACCGCGCAGGGCCTCGCGACCGACGGCGGGCACCTGCTGCTCACCAGCGGCGCCGACGCCGCGCTGAGCCTGCTGAGCGCGGCGTACCTGCGGCCGAACGCCAGGGTCGTGCTGGACTCACCCACCTACCCGGGGGCGCTCGCCCTCTTCCGGGGCGCGGGAGCCCGGCTGGTCGCACAGCCCCTTTCCCCCGGCGGATGGGACCTCGCCGCCCTGGACCGCACCCTCGCGGCGGCCCGGCCGGCACTGACGTACCTGGTCACCGACTTCCACAACCCGACGGGGCTGCTCATGGGCGAGGAGGAGCGGGCGGAGCTGCGCAGGCGGCTGCGGGCCCACGACACCCTGGTGGTCCTCGACGAGACCATGCGGGACCTGGACCTGCGCGAGGGCGCCGCCCCGCCGGCGCGCGCGGCGGGACGCGCCGGCGACCGGAACACCGTGTCCGTGGGGTCGCTGAGCAAGTCGCTGTGGCCGGGGCTGCGCGTGGGCTGGATCCGGGCGCACCCGGACGTCGTCCGGAGGCTCGCGGCGCTCCCGCTCGCCGCCGCGCTCGCCCCCTCGCCGTTCGACCGGCTCGTCGCCGCCCGCCTCCTGGAGCGCAGGGAGGCCGTCCTCGCCCGGCGGATCGCGCAGCTGCGCGTGCGGCGGGACCATCTGGCCGCGCGGCTGGCGGAGCTGCCGTGGTGCCGGTTCCGGGTCCCGGACGGCGGCCTCTCCCTCTGGCTCGAACTCCTGGACGCCGACGCGCGGCACCTGTCCGAGCGGGCCGCCGCGCGCGGCCTCGCCCTGACACCGGGCTTCCGCTTCTCGCCCGACGGGACGCTGGACCGCTTCCTGCGACTGCCCTTCACCCTCCCGCCCGAGGCGCTGGACACCGCGGTCGACCGGCTGGCCGAGGCGCACGCGTCGCTGTCGGGCGCCGGCTGACGCGCGGGGCGCGGCGGCTGTGCGGGGCGCGCGGCGGCCGTGCGGGCCGTCGGTCAGAAGGCGTACCGCACGCGCAGCCAGGGGGCGCGGGCCCCGATCAGGGCGGTGAGCGCCTCGACCGCCTCGCGTTTGACGGCGGTACGGTAGCGGACGTTCAGGGCGCCGTTCTCGGACCGCTTGGGCTGCTGGAGGCCGGGCTGCCACAGCAGTTCCTCGGCGCGCGGGTGCCAGCCCAGGTTGACCCCGTGGAGGTCCTCGTTGTGCGTGAGCATGATGACCTCCGCCGCGGCCTGCTCCTTCACCCGCCTCGGGAGCACGTCGTCCATCCTCTGCAGCAGCTCGCCCCAGGCCTCGCGCCAGCCGGGGCGGATCACCACCGGGGACAGGTTGAAGTGGACCTCGTAGCCGGCGTCGAGGAAGTCTGCGGCGGCCCGGACGCGGGCGGGCACGGGGCTGGTGCGGATGTCGAGGAGCCGGGAGTCCTCCGGAGGCATGAGGGAGAACCGGATCCGGGTACGGCCCCGGGGGTCGAGCCGGAGCAGGTCGGGGTTGACGAACTTGGTCGCGAAGGACGCCTTGGCCGTGGGCCAGTGCCGGAAGGCGTGCACGAGGTCGGCGGTGTTGTCGCTGATCAGGTCGTCGACCGAGCAGTCGCCGTTCTCGCCGATGTCGTAGACCCACGCCTTCTCGTCGCACTGGTTGGGCTCCCGCTTCGGCCCGGTCGCCGCGATGTGGCGGCCGAGCGCGCCGAGGACCCGTTCCACGTTGGTGAAGACGGTGAGGGGATTGGCGAAGCCCTTGCGGCGCGGGACGTAGCAGTACGCGCAGGCCATGGCGCAGCCGTTGGAGAGCCCGGGGGCGATCCAGTCGGCGGACCGGCCGTTGGGACGGACGGTCAGGGAGGCGCGCTCGCCGAGGACGAGCGTCTCGCTCTTGATCCTGACCCAGCGCTCGACGTTCCCGCCGTTGCCGTGGAGGTGTGGAATGCGCCAGTGGGAGTCCGTCCCCACGAGCCGGGCGCCGGGGAACCGCGCGATGATCTGCCGCCCCCGCCAGGACGCGGCGGCGGCCGGTTCGGCGTGGATCTCCGCCACCCGCAGCAGCCGGGCCGCCTCGGGCCCGTCGCGGAACGCCCGCCCCTCCTCCGCCGCGGCCGGGGCGGCCGCGGCCACGAGGTCCGCCACGTCGAACAGCCCCTCGGCCTCGCCTGCAGTCTCCCGGGCACGCCGTCCCATGCCGCTCCGCTCCCTCGCCGGGCCCGGGGCCCTCGGTTCCTCCGGGCTTCCCGGCGCTCCGGGCTTTCCGGCCGCTCGCCGCCGCCGGTGACGAGCCGTTCCCCCAGTCTACGAAGTCCGGACGCGGTCCTGGGCGACGTGCCCGGCAGCGCCGCCGGCGTCACGGCCGTCGTGCGCGGGTCACAGCATGCGCCGCAGGAGCCGGTCCCGGTCGAGGAGCTGGTGCTTGAGGACCAGGCCGACATGGGCCGTGAGCGCGGCGAGGAACAGCGCCTGCGCGGACACGTGCACCCCCACCAGGCCGTCCTCGCCCGAGGCGAGGAGCACCACGCCCGTGGCGGGGACGACGAGGGTGAGCAGGAGGAGCGCTCCCTCCGTACGGTGGGCGAGACGCCGCTCGAACGGCTTCAGCGTGGGCGCCCAGGGCGGCAGTCCGGCCCGGCGGCGCCACAGCAGTCGCGCCACACCCAGGACGACGATGACGGCTCCCACCAGGACGTGGGCCGTCAGCACGGCATCGTCGCCGAAGGGCTCGTACCCCTCGCCCCCGCCCCGGCCGCGCCCCCGCCCGGAGTCCCCGCCCCGTCCCCGGCCCCGACCGTGCCCGGACCCGGAGGCGTCGAGGGCGTAGCCCAGGACGAACTGGACGGCGAACGCGATCACGACGCTCCAGTGCAGCGCCTTCGTGAGAGGCCGGTAGCCGACGGCATGTTCCATCCCCCCATCCCACCCCATCCCACCCCATCCCGCCGACCGCCCAGGGGCACCACGCGCGGGACGCACGGGACGCGGCCACGGGGGGCCTGCCCGGAGCGGCCGGGAGTCCGTCGGCGCGGCCGCGCCGACGGACTCCCGGTGTGCCGCCCGGAGGCGTCAGCGCAGCACCTTGCGCCAGTTGCCGCCGAGCTCCACCGCGTCCTCGTAGCCGTAGGAGCCGCAGAGGTCGCCTCCGGCGGGTTCGAGGGCGCGGATCGCATGGCCCCGCTTGTCCGTCTTGCGGTAGGTCACCACGCAGGAGGCGATCATCGGGTAGTCCTGCAGGAACTGCCGGAGGACCGCCCGGCAGGAGTGGCAGGGGCCCTTCTCGGAGTGGAGCGCGATGCTGCCCCCGGTGACCTGCGCCAGGACCTGGGCCAGGTACTGGTCGTCGTCGCAGCCGAGCCGCTCCAGGACCGCGTTGGCGAGGATGTTGACGGTCTGCCTCTCCGGATCCCTCTCGTGGCGGTACTCGCCCGCGAACCTGCCCTTGGGCTCGGGCAGACCGTGGTAGTAGGTGCTCATGGTCACGGGGGTGCCCGACGTGCGCCGGAGGGTTCCCGAGAGGTCGGGACCCGCGGTGAAGGAGATCCGGTAGGTCAGGGTCGCCTGGTTCTCGTAAGCGGCTGCCGTGGTCACGCGTACTCCGTCCGCCGAGGGGGAGGGGGGCAGGGAACACCGTGACACGTGCCCATAAACGCGGAATGAACGGGCAGGTGAGGACGCCCCGCCCCGCAGGGCCCCTCCCGTCCCCCCGCCGCCCGGGGCGGACCGCGGTGGTCAGACGTCGCGCCACTTGGCCTGGCCGAAGGAGAACACGCCGAAGAGGACGAGGCCGACGGCGACGGCGACGAGGAGCCACGGCCCCGCGGGCGTCTGGGCGAAGGAGCGGATGGCGTCGTCCATGCCCTTGGACTCCTTCGGGTCGAAGGCGATGGCCGCCTTCAGGCCGAAGGAGCCGATCGCGCCGAAGACGAGTCCGCGTCCCACGCCCCCCGCGATGCCCGTCACGTCCATGAACCGCCGCTGGGGCTTCGACATCCGGTCCCACACGAGGTGCTTGCGGTACGTGCGCAGCACCGCCCGGCCCGCCGTCCAGACTCCCGCGCCGAGGAACCCCGCCGCCGCGGCGCCCACCCACCACTGGCCACCGGGCAGGCCGAGGAGGTGCCCGGTGACGTCCTGGCTCTGCCGGTCGGTGGAGCCGGCCCCGCTGCCCCGGTCGCCGACCGCGAAGGCCAGGACGAGGAACGACGACACCCCGTAGAAGACGAAGCGCGCGCCGGACAGGGCGCGCTTGCCCGCCCCGCCGCCGTCGGGCCCCGCCGCGCCGAACAACGCCTCGGAGAGCCGCCACAAGGCCATTCCCGCGAGTCCGATGCCCAGGGCCCACAGCAGGACGGCCCCGAAGGGCGTCGCGGCCACCTCGGCGAGGGCCCCGCCCCGGTCGGCCTGCTCGTTCGTGCCCGTGAGGCCGATGCGTACGGCCAGGATGCCGATGAGCAGGTACAGCACACCGCGCGCCGCGAAACCCGCCCGTGCACCTCCGCGCACGGCGTCCCCCCGGGCCGCTCGCCTCGCGGCGGCCCATGACGATCCGGCTGTGGTCATGTCAGGTCACTCCCTCCGTCCGAACCCCCCGCGTGCCCCGGCTCCGCGACTCGAATCACCCGGAGTCCCGACCGGGCCCGCACGGGTCGGCCCCTCACCGGCAGGGCCCCTCACCGGGGGCGGCCCGTCGCACGGGTCGGCCGGGGCGAGAATGATCACCCAGGCGTGCCGGTCCGATGGCGGACCGGCCGACGAGAGCGAGGAGCGGGCCATGTCCCTTGAACGACCGCAGATCGAGACCCCCCAGGGGCGGCCGTCCCCCTACCTGCACATCGAGGACGTGGTGGTCGGGGACGGGGCCGAGGCCACCAAGGGCTCCACGGTGTCGGTCCACTACGTGGGAGTGGCCCACTCCACCGGCGCGGAGTTCGACGCCTCGTGGAACCGCGACCAGGCCTTCGAGTTCACCCTGGGAGGCCGGCAGGTCATCAAGGGCTGGGACATGGGGGTGCGGGGCATGAAGGTCGGCGGCCGCCGGAAGCTGGTCATCCCGCCCCACCTGGCCTACGGCGACCGCTCGCCGTCCCCGGCCATCGGGCAGGGCGAGACCCTGGTCTTCGTGGTCGACCTCCTCTCGGTCGGCTGACACCGGGCCGCGTCCGCCGGGCCGCGGCCCGGCGGACGCGGCACCCGTGACGCCCGGGGCGCGCCGTCCCTCCGGGGACGCGCCGCGGCCCGCCCCCGGAGGGACGGGCCGCGGCAGGGTGGTGGGGGTCAGGTCACGACGCGAAGCACAGCGCGCCGGTGCCGAAGGCGTAGCAGTCGATCCGCTTGGTCGCGGTCCCCGTGCGGCCGCCGCGGTCGGTGACCGTCAGCTGCGCGGTGTACGACCGCTGCCCGGCCGGGTACCGGTGGGCGGCGGTGACGCCGGTGGCCGAGGTGGTGTCGCCGAAGGCCCAGCGGTAGGAGGCGATGTCGTCGTCCGGGTCGGTCGAGGCCGAGCCGTCGAACGTGCAGTCGGCCTGCCAGCAGGAGACGCCGAAGGAGGCGGTCGGCGCGGAGCCGGCCGGCGGTTCGGCGGTGCCGGCGGTGACCTGCTCGGTCGTCGAGCCGGTGGAGCCGTCGTCGTCGGTGACGGTCAGCTTCACCGTGTAGGTGCCGCCCTTGGCGTACGTGTGGGTCGGTGCGGCGCCCTCGCCGGTCCGCCCGTCCCCGAAGTCCCACGCGTACGAGACGACGGTGCCGTCCGGGTCGCTCGACGCGGAGCCGTCGAAGGAGCAGCTGGGCGTGGAGACGGAGCACCGGGCGGTGAACGAGGCGGTGGGCTTGCCGGGTTCGGCGGGCGCGCCGAGCGAGGAGACGTCCAGCAGGAGGTTCGGGGAGCCGCTGCCCGGGTTGCCGACGACGCCCGACCGGGCGCCCCGCACGAGCGCGTCGCGGACCTGCTGCGGGGTCGCGTCCGGGTGGGCGGACAGGTGGATCGCCGCGGCGCCGGCCACGTGCGGGGTGGCCATCGAGGTACCGCTCATGGTGGCGGTGCCGCCGCCGTTCCTGGTGGAAAGGATCGACCCGCCGGGGGCGAACAGGTCCAGGCAGCGCCCGTAGTTCGAGAAGCCGGAGCGGCCGTCGTTGCTGTCGGTCGAGCCCAGGGTGATCGCGGCGGGGAGCCGGGCCGGACTGGTGCCGCAGGCGTCCTTGGCGTCGTTGCCCGCGGCGACCGCGACGGCGACGCCGGAGTCGATGACGCCCTGGACGCCGTCGTCGAGGGCCTGGTCGGCGCCGCCGCCGAGGCTCATGTTGGCTATCGCCGGCTTCTTGGCGTTGCGCGCCACCCAGTCCAGGCCCGCCACGATCTGCGACGTGGAACCGCTGCCCTGGCAGTTGAGCACCCGGACGCCGACGAGCGCGGCCTTCTTCGCGACGCCGTACTCCTTGCTCGCGACGGTTCCGGCGACGTGCGTGCCGTGGCCGTGGCAGTCGGCGGAGTCGGCGTCGTTGTCGATGAAGTCGTAGCCCGAGGCGGCCCGGCCCTCGAAGGAGGCGTGCTGGCGGTACAGGCCGGTGTCGAGGATGTACGCGGTCACCCCCGAGCCGTCGCCGGGATAGGTGTAGCTGCCGTCCTTGGCGCCGTCGACCCGGTCCAGGCCCCAGGAGGGCGGATTGGGCTGCGTGCCGACCGCCTGCGCCACCAGGTCGGCCTGGACGTAGCGGACACCGGGCTGCGCGGCGATCCGGGCGGCCTCCTCCGGCGTGGCGGTGAGGGAGAAGCCGCGCAGCGCCGAGGAGAAGACCGAGCGGACGGTGCCGCCGCCGCGGCCGGTCAGCGCGGACGCCTCGTCGGCGACCCGGGCGTGCGCGGCGGCCCGCGCGGCCGTGGCGGTGCCGGCGGTGGCCCGGCCCTCCAGGGCGACGACGTACCGGCCGGGCAGGGCGCGCGGGCTGTCGGCGCCGCGGACCTGGCCGGTGGAGGGAGCGGGGGAGGCGGAGGCGGTGCCCGCGGAGGCGGGGACCGACGCCGCGACCACGAGCAGGCTCGCGGCCGCGGCGGCCGAACAGAGCGCGCTGAGACGTCTGGAGGCGGATCGCATGGACATGCTCCTCGACAGGGGGATCCGCCGGCGGACACGCCGGCGGGTGCTGGGTCGCACCGCCGCACCGCCCCGGGGTGCGGGGGAGGCGCGGCGGCGACGATCACCCTCGTGCACCCGCCGGAGCCGAACAATCCGTGGAGCGATAGGTAGGGGTACGTACTCCTACCTATCGCCCGGCGGCCCGGCCCCGCCCCGGCTCCGGTCGGACGGCTGCGGCGGTACGGCCCCGCGCAGGCGGTCGGCGAGCTGCGAGCGGTCGCGGGCACCGACCTTGCGCAGGGCACGGGCGACGTGCTGCTCGACGGTGCGGGGGGAGAGGAAGAGGACCTCGGCGATCTCGCGGTTGGTGCGCCCGTCGGACGCGAGCCGGGCGACCTCCTCCTCGCGGGGGGAGAGGCCGGAGCCGTACCCCCGCCGTCCCCGGCGCGAGGCGGGCGCGGTGCCGGCCGCCCGCAGGACGCTGCGGCAGCGCGCCGCGTCGTGCGTGGCGCCGAGCCGCTCGTACACCTTCGTGACGCCGGCGAGCCGTTCGCCCGCGCCGGCGAGGGGCGGCCCGCAGCGCAGCCCGGCCTCGGTCGCGCGGGCGGCGGGGTAGGGGCGGGGGAGCGCCCCGTACCGTTCGGCCGCCTCCAGGAAGAGCGCGGAGGCCGCCGCCGGGTCGGAGGCGCGCGCGAGCAGGGCCCGGCAGACGAGCAGGGAGGCGTCGGCGAGCGGGGTGTCGCGCCCGTCGGTCCCGGCGGCGAACTCCGCGGCGAAGCGCTCCGCGTCGCCGCGCCGGCCGGCCCGGAGCCACGCGACGAGCATCATCGGCGCCGCCTCGGCGGCCCACGCCCACACGTCCTTGCGGCGCAGCCGCACGGCGATCCGGTCGGCCTCGGCGAGGGCGTCGTGGGGTTCGTCGCGCAGCAGCGCGAGCCGGATCGCGCTGCCCGCCGCGGCGGCGAGCAGGGGAGCGGAGGCGTTGGCGGGGTCGGCGAGGGCGGCGGCCCCCAGGTGGGCCCCGCTCTCCTCCCAGCGGCCCCCGGCGAGGGCGAGCAGAGCCAGGACGAGGTGGGCGTCCGCCTCGATGCCGGTGGCGCCCTCGGCGGAGCGCAGGACGCGGCGGGCGCGCGCGTCGAGCCCGTCCCACGCACCCCGGTGCCACTCGGCGCGCAGGACCGTGCCGTCGATGATCCCGCCGAGGAACGGCTCCCCCTCCTGGCTGATGAGCCGCACGCCCTCCCGCCGGAACCGCTCCGCCTCCCGGTCCCGCCCGATCCAGGACGCCGCGTCCATCAGGTTGCCGCAGGTGCGGGCCAGCTCGCGCCGCTCGGCGGTCCCGGGCCGCTCCGCCGCCCCGCCGCCCTCCCCGCCCGTCCTCCCGCGCCCGGCCCCCGCCCCGGTACCGCCCTCTCCGTCCCCACCCGCAGTTCCCGTTCCCGATTCCGTTCCCGTTTCCGATTCCGTTCCGGATCCCGTTCCCGTTCCCGATTCCGTTCCCGCGCCGAACAGCGAGAGCGCGTCGTCCACCGCGCCCGGATCGCCGACGCTCACGCGCAGGCTGAGCCGGTTTCCTCGGACGGCGGCGTGCAGGGCGCGCTCGCCGGGCATCCGGGGCAGCAGCGCCTCGGCCCGGTCCATCCACGCCTCGTACACCGTGCGCGGATGGTCGCCCCAGCCCGGCATGGCGAGGCCGGCCATCGCGCGGGCGGCCAGCGCGGGCCGGTGCCGGGCGAGTTCGGTCGCCGCGAGCTCGGTGTCCCGGCGGCCCTGCTCCTGGTTGCCGGCCTGGTTGTTCAGCAGGAGGCCGAGGTTGAGCCGGATCTCGCCGCGCGCGGCCTCCTCCAGGGTGCCGTCGTCCAGGACGCGGCGCAGCAGCGCGGCCGAACGCTGGTGCGCCAGGCCGAAGACGGCGAGCCGGCTGAGCCGGACCGCGTGCCAGGTCCGGCCGGCCGGGTCCGGCGCCGGCCCGGAGAGCAGCTCCTCCAGCAGTTCCACCGCGACCGCCGTGTCGCCGCGGGCCCGGGCCACCTCCGCGGCCTCCCCGGCGCACCGCCACCAATCGCCCAGGTCGCCGGAGCGGCGCGCGTGATGGGCCAGCCGCCGGTGGGGCGGGTCGTCCAGGGCACCGAGGACCTCCCGGGCACGCCGGTGCAGGACGCTCCGGTCGGGTGGCAGGACCGCCTCGTACACCGCCTGCTGGGCGAGCGGGTGGCGAAAGCCGTACGTGTCGTCCCCGGAGGCCAGCAGCACACCCGCGAGGAGGATCTCGCGCAGCGCGCCGGGCGCGGCACCGGGCTCCTGGCCGGCGACGGCGGCGAGGACCCCGGCCGACGACGGGACCTGGAGCACCGCCGCCGCGTGCGCGAGGGCCACCGCCGGGGGCGACAGCTCGGCGAGCCGGTCCTCCATCGCCTCCCGCAGCAGGACGGGCACCGGCAGCGCCTGGAGCGGACCGGCCCCCGGCCGGCCCGCCCGCTCCGCCAGCCCGGCCGGGCCCAGCGCGTGCACGACCTCCTCCAGCACGTAGGGCACGCCCCCGGTCCGTTCGCACAACGCGCGCGCGAGCGACGGCGCCACGTCCACGCCGGTCAGCCCGGCGGCGAACTCGCCCACGGCGCCCGCGTCGAGCGGCTCCAGCAGGAGCCGCAGCGAGGACACGCCCGGAGCGGTCCGGTAGTCGCGGCCGAGGGGATGCGCGCCCCGCACGCCGGGCGCGGCGCGCCGGTGGCTCAGCAGGACCACGAGGCGCGGCGGGGGATCGTCGGCGAGGAAGCGCAGCAGGTCCCGGGTGCCGTCGTCCGCCCAGTGGAGGTCCTCCACCACCAGCACGGCCGGGCCGAGCGCCGCCAGCACCTCGCGCACCGCGCGGAAGACCCGGTGCCGGTCGGCCGCGCCGTCGGGCAGGGGGCCGGGGACGTCCGGAAGCTCCTCGGACAGCTCGGGCAGGTAGGGCGCGAGCGCCCCGCACACCGGCGAGAGTCCGGCCGGCACGTGCCCCCGCAGCGCCCTCAGCACGTCGAAGAGCGGTCCGTACGGGAACGGTTCGCGCAGCGGCCGGCAGATCCCGTACAGGACGGCGGGCCGCCCCCGCGCCGCCCGGGGGACGGCGGGTCCCAGCGTCTCGCGCAGCAACCGCGTCTTGCCGATGCCCGCCTCGCCCTCGACGAGGACGACGGCCGGCGTGCTCGCCACGGCGTCGAGCAGCGCCCGCACCTGCCCCGCACGTCCGACCATGGCCGACGTACCCCTGATCGCTCCCACCCCCTCGGCCCGGTGTGCGTCGCAACCTAGTGCACGCGCCACCCCACGGACAGGGCCCGTCCGCCCGCACGGTGCGCGCGGGAGCGGAAACCGCGCCCGGACCCGCGATCGGTGACGTCCCGTGACAGGGGACGAGCAGGGGCCGGCCGGCAGGGTGCCGCCCGGTGGTGCGCCCCCGGGCAGTCGCCGGAGCCCCGTCGGGTGCCCGCTCGCGCAACCCGCTTCGACGATCCGGCGTCCGACTCCATGACGGACGGCCGCCGATCACCGGGGAGAACACGTGACGAAGAAGGACCAGGGGACGGACGCGGCGCGGGAGAAGGACCGCGAGAAGTGGATGGCGCGTTTCCAGGTGCGGCTGGCCGTACAGCCGGGAGTGGACCGGGCGGTCGTGCTCCGGGCGGTCAAGGAGGTCACGACCCACTGCGCGGACACGGGAGAGGACCCGCGGACCGCCTTCGGAGACCCGGACGACCACGCGGTGCGGACCGCCGCGAGGCTGGTCCCGGAGGACCGGGCGGCAGCTGCGAGGCAGCGCAACGCCGTGGTGGACACCCTCGACTCCGCACTCAAGAAGGCCAGGGACATCGCCGGCCTGTGACCGCCCGGCCCGTTTGCCACGGCCCGGCGCACGGGTTCTCGCGGCGCCTCCGTCCGCCGGGACCGGCGGGCAGCTCGGCCGGTCCCGGCGGAACGCGGGAGCCGGTGACAGCGAAGGGGAACCCTCGGGCCGCTCGAATGGGCTGATGCCCCGATGCCCCGATGCCGGACATCGGCTCCTGTCGGGCAAGCGTCACCACCAGCGCTCGTCGACGCCGCCCCGGTCCTCCCGGGTGAATGCGTCCCGCCACTTCGCGACGACGCCCGTGCCGTCGGCGAAGTGCCCTGGCGCGATCTCCGACCCGGTCGCGCCCGGGAGCACGGGCTCCGTGGAGACGGCCCGTCACCGGGCCCGGTGACGGGATCGTACAAGCGGGGAACGCGGGGGAGAAGGGTGAGCACGCCGGCGGGGTGCGCGGGTGGACAGGCTCCGGAGCCTTGGTGAGGCAACGGAGTCCCGGGAAGCCGGTACCCGGCGGGGGCGTCCGCGAGGGCACACGGAGTGGGGACGGCGTCGACCGGACGCGCGGGAACTCCTCGCGCGGCCCGCCCACGCCCCCCACGTCCGCCCGCGACCGCACGGAACCGGCGGTGAACGTTTCCTCCAGCTCGATTGTCGAGGCGTGGGCGGCGTTCGATGAGGGCGCGACGCACCACCTGGTGCTTCAGGACGACGTCGTGCCGTCGGCCGATCTGCTGCCCGTCGCGCGTGCGGCGGCGGTGAGGTTTCCCCGGTCGGCCGTGGCGTTCTATTCGAACTGGGACGGACCCGACGGCTCGGCGGTCCGGCTGGGCGCGCTCACCGGTGCCGGATGGGCGTCGGCGATCGACGACATCTATACGCCGCCCCTGGCGCTGATGCTGCCCGTGGACCATGCGGCCGGTTTCTCGGAAGAGGCGCGTCCGCTCGTTCCGGAACGCCGTGAGGACGACGCGGTGATGCTGGATTACCTGGAGCGCCATCGCGTGCCCGTCGTCGTGTCGGTCCCGAACCTGATCGAGCACCAGGGAACGGAGAGCATCGCCGGGAACTCCGCCGAGAGATGGCGGTCCGCGTGCAGCCACCGGAACCCGGATCCGCCGGGTTCCGGCGTGCTCGACGCCGTTCCCCACCGCGCCGTGCGACGTCATGACGGCCCCCTCCATGGAGTCGCGCCCGCTGCCGGAGAGCCTCGTGAGGGAGCTGGTGGCCCACGGCTACGCGTTCCCGCTCGGGCCGAAGGGCCGAGCCCCGCCGCGTGGGCGGCGGAGCCCGCGACCCCGGGAGTCGCGCCCCGTCAGGGGGCGGCGGGCCCGGTCGTCCGGGCCCGCCAGCTCCCGCCGTCCACCTGGTACACGGTCAGCCGGCGGTCGACGGGGTCGCCGCCCGCGAAGGCGACGCGGCCGGTGACGCCGTCGAAGGCCACCTGCCCGACGGCGCGCGGCAGTTTCGCCCGGAGGCCGGCGGGGGGCGTGCCGCCCTCCGCCTCCACGACGGCCTTCACCGCTTCGACGAGGGCCCAGGTCGCGTCGTAGGCGTAGGGGCCGTACCAGCCCGGCGGCTGGGAGTAGCCCGCTTCGTCGTACCGGGTCAGGAAGGCGCGTCCCGCCGCCGACTCCGTCGCGGGCGCGCCGATCTGGGTCGCGAGGTCGCCGTCGGCCCGGGGGTTCTCCGTGAGGTACCGCTGGTCGAAGATGCCGTCGCCCCCCATCAGGGGGACGGGCACCCCCGCCTGTCCGAGCTGCCGGGACAGCGGTGCCGCGGTGTCGTGGTAGCCGCCGAAGTAGACGGCTTCGGCGCCCGAGGACCGCACCCTGACGGCGAGGCCCGCGAAGGAGCGTTCCGCGGGATCCACCCGCTCGGTGCCGACGACGCTCCCCCCGAGCCTCTTCCACTCGGCCGTGAGGCCGGAGGCGAGGGCGGTGCCGTGGCCGCTCCCGTCGTCGACGACGTAGAGCCTGGTCTTCCCGGCCCCGTGCAGGTAGCGGGCGGCGAACGGCCCCTGGTCGGCGTCCGTGCCGATCGTCCGGAAGTAGGTGGGGTACGGACGGACGCGGGTGCCCGACGCCCAGTCGGGGCCCAGCGTCAGGGCCGGGTCGGTGTTGCCCGGTGACACGTTGACGACGCCCGCCCGGGACAGCGTCGGCACCAGGGTGCGGGCGACGCCGGAGTTGAGCGGGCCGACCACCCCCACCAGGGCGTCGTCGGACACGAGCCGGGCGGCGTTGGCCGCGCCCTTGGCGGGGTCGGCCTCGTCGTCCACCGCCGTGATCTCGAAGGTCACGCCGGGGACGTGACCGGTCGTGTTGGCGGTTTCGACCGCCAGCTCGGCGGAGTTCCTGATGCCGGCGCCCATCGAGGAGAACCCGCCGCTGAGGGGCGCGTCCACCCCGATCCTCACCGTGACGGAGGACGCGGCCGGCTTGCCGTCCCCTGCCCGGCCACCGCTGCGCGCGTCGTCGTCGCGGGTGAGGGCCCAGGTGAGGAGGGATCCCGTGGCGAGCACGGCGAGCGCCGTGCCCAGGACGGCCGAGCGCCGGGTGAGGTTCCGCCCTCCCGCGGACGCCCCGCCTTCCCGCTCCGGTCGAGCGGTCGGGCCGAGCGTGCGCGGCCGCTCGTCCGGGGTCACCACGACCGGCGGGTCCGTCGGCCGGTCCGGCACCGGGTGTCGCGGGTTCCCCGCGTCGGATCCGGGGGAGTCCGGGACCGTGGGGGTCGCCACGGACGGTGCCGACGGGGGAGCCTGCCGCGGCATCGTCGGGACGGCGGAGGGATCCGCCGCCGCGTCCGGCGCCGGGGCCGCCCGTGGATCGGGGACGGGAGCCGGCCGGCCGTCCGCCCCGGACTCCCGTGCGGGGCCGTGCCCGTGGGGTGCGTCGGGGCGGGGCCCGGCGGACGCCAGCACGCCCCTGAGCATCTCGGCCGTTTCCGCGGCGCCCACGCGTCGGGCCGGGGCCTTGGTGAGGAGGGCGTCCAGCACGGGCGCGAGCGGACCGGCGTGGACCGGCGGCCGGTGCGGGCGGGTGAACACGGCCACGGCGAGGGCGTGGAAGCCCTCCGCCTCGAACGGGGGGTGCCCCTCGACGGCGTGGTAGAGGGTGGCGCCGAGCGCCCACAGGTCGTTGGCCGGGGTCGGGCGCTTGCCGTCCAGCTGCTCCGGCGGCATGTACTGCGGCGTGCCGATGACGGTCCCGCTGTGGCTCAGCCTGGTCGTGGCGTCCGCGAGGTGGGCGATGCCGAAGTCGGTCAGGACGACGCGGTCCTTGGCGAGGAGCACGTTGTCCGGCTTGATGTCGCGGTGGACGATCCGCGCCTCGTGCGCCGCGGTCAGCGCGTCGAGGACGGCGGCGCCGATCTCGGCCACACGCCGTACGGGCAGCCGGCCGCCGCCGCGGATCGCCGCGGCCAGGGACTGGCCGTGGACCAGCTCCATGACGATGACCGGGGCGCCGTGGTGCTCCACGACGTCGTGGATGGTGATGACCCCCGGATGGCTGAGAGTGACTGCCGCACGCGCCTCGCCCGTGAACCGCCGGAGCAGCGCCTCGCGGGCCTCGTCGTCCATGCCCGGCGGGAAGAGGATCTCCTTGACGGCGACTTCGCGTCCGAAGAGCTGCTGGTCGAGACCGCGCCAGACCCGGCCCATGCCGCCCTGGCCGATGCGTTCGACCAGTTGGTACCGGCCGGCGATGAGTGCGTGGTTCTGCTCGGTCACGCGCACACTCTAGGTCCTGGTGAGCCGATCAGGTGACGGAAAGACGGCTTGATCACGCCCCTGCGGCGAAGAGGGCGCGGGCGGCCCCGGTGGGCCGGACGCAGCGCCGGGCCATGGTTTCGGGCGACTGTTCGGGGTGGTCGATCCACCAGGACCAGAGCGGCGCGGAGGCCGCCCAGGCGTGGGCGAGGGCGTCGGCGTCCAGGGGGCCGGCGGTCCGGGGGTGCGCGCCGCCCACGCCGTGGGCAACGCCTACCGCGGCGTCGTCCGGGCCCTTCGCGCCCGTCCCGGCCGGATCCCCGGCCTCGTCGCCCACCCCACCGCCGACCGGGAGGTGGCCGACCTGCGGGACCGGGCCGGCGGGCACGAGGCGGCCGTCATCCCCTCGGGACCGGGCCGGCGGGCACGAGGCGGCCGTCATCCCCTTCGGCGGCGGCTCCCCGGTGGTCGGCGGCGTGGAGTACCGCGGCGATGCCCACCGCGCGGTGCCGTCGCTCGCCCCGACCTCGATGGACCGAGCCCTGGAGATCGACACCGCCGGCGGCGCGGCCCGCACCCGTGCAGGAGCCCCGGCCCCGTGCCGGAGGAGCGGTTGCGGACCCACGGCTTGACCTTGCGTCACTTCTCGTAGGGCTTCGCATACTTCGCCCTCGGCGGCTGGCCGGCCACGCGGGCCGGCGGCCACTGCGCCACCGGCCGTACCCCCATCGACGACTTCGTGCAGTCCCTGCGCGTGATCACACCCGCCGGGACGGGTACGTCCTGCCTGCCTGCCTGCCTGCCTGCCTGCCTGCCTGCCTGCCTGCCTGCCTGCCTGCCCGCCTCCGGCGCCGGCGCGTCGCCCGACCGGTTCTTCCTCGGTTCCGAGGGCGCGCTCGGCGTCCTCACCGAGGCGTGGACGTGCCTGCGGGAACGCCCCCGTCACCGAGGCGTGGACGTGCCTGCGGAAACGCTCCGTCACAAAGCCTCCGCGTCCGTGGCCTTCACCGGCCTCCCCACGCGCCGGACGCCGTGCGCGCCCTCGCCCAGTCCGCCCTCGCCCCGGCCGGCCGCCGCCTGCTCGACGCCGGCGAAGCCCTTCTCTCCGGCACCTCCCGCGACGGCTGCTCCGTCCTGGTCCTGGGCTGGGAGTCCGCCACCGGGCCCGTCGACGACCGCCTCGCGAGCGCGGTGGAGCCGGCCCGCTCCCACGGCGGCCGGGCCGGGACGCCCCGGCGGACCGCGACGCTCCGGCCGGCTCGGCCGTGACCACGGTGCCGGCGACGGCCTCCAACGCCCGGAGCCCTTCGCGCCGGCACCGTGCGCGCCAAGGACGCCCTGGACCCCCACCGCATCCTGAACCCCGGCGTCCTGCTCGACCGACGACCCCGCCGCGGCTGCCGTCACCCCTCCGTCCCGGACATCGGAGTGACCCGGGGCAGGGCGGGCGGCGTGGTTCCCGGATCTTCCGCCGCCCCTTCCTAGGGTCGGCGCAGGCACGGCAGTGGGCCGGCCGCCCGGACCCGATGGGGAGTCATGCCACCTACGACGAACAGGCCCGCAACGGTGACGTCCGCGCCCGAGAAGGGGCGCGCCGCGCGCCGGTGGGCCCGTCGGCTCGCTGCCGCGGCGGGCCTCGCGGCGCTGTGCGCGCTGCCCGCGACGGCGGCGGACGCGACCCCGTCGCGGGACGGCCGGACCTCCGCGCACCCGCCCCTGTACGTGTCCGACTACGGCAACAACCGTGTCGTCGGCCTCCCCGCGCGAGGCGGCGCACAGACCACCGTGCCCTTCGACGGTCTCGTACGGCCGACGGGCGTGGCCGGGGACGCGTCGGGCCGCCTCTACGTGGCGGACACCGGCAACAACCGCGTGGTCGTGCGGGCCGCGGACGGGGGCGGCCAGACCACCGTCCCCACCGAGGGCCTGTCGCGCCCCCTGGGACTCGCCCTCGACCGGGCCGGGAACCTCTACGTCGCCGACAGCTTCAACGACCGGGTCGTGAAGGTGTCCGTGGCGACCGGCACCCAGACGACCGTGCCGACCACGGGGCTGCTGCACCCCTGGGGCCTGGCCCTGGACCCCGCCGGGAACCTGTACGTCTCCGACTTCGTCAACGACCGCGTCGTCAAGGTGGCGGCCGACGGGAGCGGCCAGTCCACGGTCCCCGCCCTCGGCCTCTCGCAGCCGACCGGCCTGGCCCTCGGCGCCACGGGGGACCTCTACATCGCCGACAGCGGCAACGACCGCGTGGTCAGGATCGCGGAGGGCGGCGGTCAGACCACCGTCCCCACCACCGGTCTCGGCGACCCGCTCGGCCTCGCGCTCGACGGCTGCGGCGGCCTCTACATCGCCGACGGCTCCCACGACCGGGTGGTCCGCGTCCAGGAGGCGGGCGGCGGCCAGACCACCCTCCCGGCCACCGGTCTGAACACGCCGACGGGCCTCGCCTTCCTCCCCACGGACACCCGCCCCTGAAACCCCGCCCCCCGGCGCCTCCGGCTCGCCGAAGGGGGTGCCCCGCGCCGGGCCGGCCTCGCGTCAGGAGATGAGGTCGTGCTCGTCCTCGCTGCTGCAGGAGGTCGGGTAGCCCCGCTGGAAGGGGGGTCTTCCAGGCGCCCGCGCTGCCGGCGCCGGGGGAGAGCCACAGGACCTCGCGGCCCGTCGCGTCGTCGGGGAAGGCGGCGAGCAGGGTGGAGCCGACCGCGCCCGGGACCGTGGCGCGGTACAGCAGTGCTCCGGCCGGGGCGGCGGGGGCCGCCAGCGCGGGCGTCGCCGAGCCCCGGGTGAGGGCGACGGCGAGCGTGGTGGTGATCAGACGGGGCGAAGGGAACGTTCCTCCCCATGCGTGCGGGCGTGGCGCGACACGCCACGCCACGCCCGCAGGCCTCCCGAAGGGGCCGAAAGGTCGTACGCGTTCCCGGGGACCCCGTCCGGACCGTCGGGCGGCGGGATCCGGCGCTCCGGTCCCCGCCCCGGTGTCGCGCCCCTCGCCCCGCCGGCCGTCCGCCCTGCCCGGGCCGGGAGCCGCGAGGACGGCCTACAGCGGCTTCCGCCCCTGTTCGGCGGCCAGGACCGACCGGTGGCCGGGAGGGGCGTCGGACCGGGCCACGGTGACCTCGGCGCCGCTGTGCCGTTCGGCCCACGACGCGAGCGCGGCCCGGCAGGCGTGGTCGAGGTGGTCGATCCCCGAGAGGTCCAGAACCACCCGGCGGGAGTCGGGCAGGGCCTCCAGGCTGTCGAGTATCTGGGGCAGCTTGAGGAAGGTGACGGTGCCCCGTACCCGGACGCGGATCGTGTCGCCCCCGGCGTCGCTGTGCTCGATGCGCAGGTGCGAGGCGTCCCAGGCCGCCTTCGCGACCGACAGCACGACGCCGATCAGGACGCCCTCGAACATGCCGACGGCGACGATCGCCGCCGCCGTCGTCACGAGGACGAGGGCCTCGCCCCGGTTGTGGCCCCAGAGCCTCCGGACGCCGCCGAACGGGATGAGCTTCCAGCCGGCGTGGACGAGGATCCCCGCCAGGGCGGCCAGCGGGATGTACGCGAGGACGGCGGGCAGCAGGGCGACGAAGAGCAGCAGCCAGACGCCGTGCAGGACCCGCGACGCCTTCGTCCGCGCACCGGCCTCGACGTTGGCCGAGCTGCGCACGATGACCGCGGTGAGAGGCAGGGCGCCGAGGAGGCCGCACAAGGTGTTCCCCGCGCCCTGGGCGAGGAGTTCCTTGTCGTAGTCGGTGCGCGGCCCCGGGTGGAGGCGGTCGACCGCCGCCGCGCTGAACAGCGACTCGGCGGAGGCGATCAGGGCGAACGCGAGGACCGTGCCGAGGAGGGCCGGGTCCGCGAGGGACGCGAGGGCGTCCGCCCCCGGCAGGTGGACGGCCTCCAGCACGCCGCCGACCCGCACGGTCTCCACCGGAAGGCCGAGGAGCGCGGCCGCGAGAGTGGCCAGCAGGACCGCCACCAGGGCCCCGGGCACGGCCCGGGCCCGGCGCGGCATCCGCTTCCAGCCGACGATGACGAGGACGGTGCCGGCCCCCACGGCGAGGGAGACGAGAGCCGTGCGGCTGCTCAGGGCCTCCACCAGCGCGCCCGGCAGGGCGATGAGTTTGTCGACGCCCGAGTGCGGGGCGGTGAGGCCCGTGGCGGCGTAGATCTGGCCCGCGACGATGACCAGACCGATGCCGGCCAGCATGCCCTCGACCACGGAGAGGGAGATCGCGCGGAACCAGCGGCCCCACCGCAGCAGGCCCATGCCGATCTGGAGCACGCCCGCCGCGAGCACGATGACGCCGAGCGCGGGGAGGCCGAAGGCGCGGACCGCTTCGAGGACGATCACGGTCAGGCCGGCCGCGGGACCGGAGACCTGAAGGCTGCTGCCGCGCATCAGGCCGGTGACGAGGCCGCCGACGATGCCGGTGATCAGGCCGAGTTCGGCGGGGACCCCCGAGGCGACGGCGACGCCGAGGCAGAGCGGGAGGGCGACGAGGAAGACGACGAGCGAGGCGGCGGCGTCCTGTCGCAGGTGGGGGAAGGACCGGAGCATGCGGACGTCCCTCCTCACGGCGTCTCGAAGGAGCGGGTGCCGCGGCCCCCGTCATGGGGACGGCCGGGCCGTGCGGGGGTGGACCGGGCGGGTGGGACCGGGCCGGCGAGGTGAGGGACCGGCTCCGCGGGGGCGGGTCCGGAACGGTGGTCGCTGGGGACGAGGGAGTGCATGAAGGTTTCCTCCTGGCGCGTCGTCGGGAGCGCGTCGGGCTGGCGGGTCGGCGCGGGTGGCACGCGTCCGTCAGCAGAGGAAGACCTGGAGCAGGGGGGCGGCGTGAGCGGCGGGGCATCTCGGCCGGCTGTCCGGTCCGCCGGCGGGGCGGTCCGTCGCCCGGTCGTCCGCCAGGCCGTCGCGGAGGACGGAGGACGGCGGGCCGAGTGACCTCGCGGACGTGCTGACGGCCCGTCGCCGGTCGTACTGACGGGCGGAGCCCCCGCGGACGTCCGCCCGATCGTCCTCCGTGTGGACGGACTCGTGGGCGGCGACCGCCACGACCTCCCGCGCACCGGACTCCTGGAGCCAGGGCGCGCCCCCGGCCGGCGCCGGCAGCACCCAGGCGGTCCAGGCGAGGGCGAGGACGAGGAGGAAGGGCACGCGCACGGTCGATCCCGTGCGGACGGACGGCATCGCGAGGCCACCCCCTTCCGGTCGTCTCCTCATCGGAATTAGCCAAAGCAAGCCCAAGGGCAAGTCAATGGAGAGTAATGCGACCAGGTGAAGAGGGATCGTCAAAAACTCTTCCGTGCGAATGTTTTCGAATGGAATCAGCCTGATGTTGACGCGAACGGCTGCATGGCGGGGACCACGCCGTGCGGTCCCCGCCTCCGCCGGCGCGGTTCCGGCGGCATCGGCACCGGCTCCGGTCGGCGGGGTACGGAGCAGGGTGCGGGCGTCACCCCCGCCGCGCCCGCCGCCCCGCCCGCGCCCGGGAGGCCCTCCCGAAGGCGCGTGCCGTGACGGTCACAGCTCGGGCATCTCGTGCAGTGCCTGGCGAGCGGCGAGGCGGAACCGCTGCATGGCCTCGTCGAGGGGGCGCCACCCGCTGATGCCGGCACCTCCTTCCGGCAGGACCCTTCCGGACCGCACGAGGGCGTCGAGCAGGGTCGGCGAGGCCGTGTCGAACACGCCGCCACGCGCGGCCATGGCGGCGTCCCGCACACGGGTCAGTGCGGCGTCGAACCTGGCGGTGAACTCCGGTGAAGGCCACGTGACACCGGAGAACCGCTCCCTGAGCTCGCGGCCACGGGACGCCGCCAGGGCCGAGTTGCCCACCAGGAGCAGGCGCCATTGCTGCCACTCCTCGAAGGCGCCCTGAGAGCGCGCGTCCGCGATCACCCCCTCCGCGGCGGAGATCGCGGCGGACAGCTCACGGGCGGTCGTCCGCTGCCACTCCGACCACGCGGGGTCGGGGTTGTCCAGCGCCGCGACCTCCTGCGCGAGACGGTCGGCGACCGCACGGGCGAACTGCCATGCCGACAGTTCGCGCCTGACGGTGAGGGCGGCCTCCTGGACCTCGTCGGGGCCTTCGATCTCCACCTGGGCGAGCGCCTCGCCGAGCGCCCGCACCGCCGCGTGGGTCTCCTGGTGCGGCCTGGTCCGGATGCCCTGCTCCAGTTCGCGCACCGCCTCCAGGAAGCCGCTGTAGACGTTGCGCCGGGCCTGCCTGGCCTGCCCGTCCATCACCGCCCGGTACTGGCTCCTGGCGGCGTGCTCGGCGGCCGCGACGGTCGCACTCGCCTGCTCGCTCGCCCCCCGGGCCTGGACGCGGGCGGACACGAGCGGCCCCACCAATCCGATGCCGACGCCGATCAGAACCCCGCCGGTGCCTATCAGCGCGGACATGACTTCAGGCTGCACTGCTGCGTACCCCCGTGGATTCCCGACCGGCTGCCGCACACCCGTGCTTCCTGGTTCCGCACGGGGCCGCCCGATCACCTGAGAACGAAACACCTGGCCCACGGTCCATCCCCCGGGGAACGGGCGGTCACGCCTGGGCGCGGCGATCGCGGGCGCTCGTCACGAGCGGCCGTCCCTTCCTGCTCCCGGGGGGCTTTCGTCCGCGGCAAGGCCGTGTCGCGGGCGGGTCAGGAGGCCGTGAGGCTTTCGACGAGGACGCGGTGGTCGGAGTGGGGTGTGCCTGCTCGGTGCCGGGGCGGGCGGCGCGGACGGTGCGCAGGCGTACGTTCCACGCGGCCGCGGTCGCGCGGTGGAAGGGGGTGTTCAGGCCGGTCACCGGCTGGGTGGTGGAGTAGGGGCGGGGTCGTCGAGCGGTCCCTTGGCGACGATCGCGGTGCCGATGCGGTCGGCGCGGCCGGTGCCGTCCTCTCCGCAGCGGCTGGGCGTCCTCTTGCCCTCCTGGGACCACTGGTAGGGCTGGAAGGCGAAGCTCCAGCCCGCCCCGAGCCGGCCCACGAGGAGGGCCAGGTCGTCTTCGCGGACCTCCTGGAGCAGCGCGGCGCCGACCCGGTTGACGGTGACGTTCCCGGTCACGACGCCGGCCTTCTCCTCGGGGGTCCCCGTTCCGTCGCAGCCCCACGAGGCGCGCTGCGGGCCGCACGTGTTCCACGACATCACCTGCAGGGTGCGCGGGAACTCCTCGACGGCGCAGGGCATGCTCTCCGTCGCCCCGCCGGCGGCCGCGACGGCTGCGGAGGGCGAGCCTCCCGCGACCGCGGTCACGCCCGCTCCGGCGAGTCCGAGTACGGCGGCGGTGACGGCCGCGCGGCGGGCGCGGTGCTTGCGCGTTTTCACAGGGCTCCTCGGTAAAGGGCGGAAGCGCTGTGCACGGCCCGCCTCGGGGAACGGCTTTCCCGGAAACGGAAGGGTCAGAGGGTGCCGGTGAGGGAGAGGGTGCCCAGGGGGCCGGGCACGCCGGGAAGGAGGACCGGCGCGGTGGTCCAGGTGCGGTCCGCGTGGCGGACGGCGTGGACGACCTTGCCGTCCGCGGTGACGGCGGCGAGCTGGAGCTCGCCGTCGACGCGGGCGGCCGAGAGGGACCTGACGGTGCCGCCGCCGAGGTGGCCGGTCAGCTCCCCGAAGGGCTCCCAGCCGGCGTCGGCCCTGCGCACGGAGTGGTACTGCCGGGTGCCGTTGTCGGTGGCCACGACGACATGGGCGTCGTCGGCGACTCCGGCGATGGCGACGCCGGTGACGGGACCGGTGGGGCCGGCGGCCCGGGTGACGTCGCCCCAGGCGGTCCAGTGGCCGGAGGGGGTTCGAAGGGTGTGGTGGGCCTTTCCGCCGGAGACGGTGACGACCTGCCGTGCCCCGCCGACGCTCGCGATGGCGGCCCGGGTGACGGTGCCGAGGGGCCCGGCCACTGCGGAGAGGTCGCCGAAGGGGGGTCCAGTGGCCGTCGGCGTTGCGCAGGGTGTGGAAGACCTTGCCGTCGGCGACGGCGACGACGTGGAGGTCGGTGCCGAGGGAGGCGGCCGTGACCCGGGTGAGGCTGCCGAGGCGGCCGGCGACGTCGCCGACGTCGCCGAAGGGGAGCCGGCTGCCGTCCGCCTTGCGGACCGTGTGACGGAGGGTGCCGTCGGCGGCGGTGATGGCCAGGACGTGGGTGTCCCCGCCGATGCCGGCGACTGCGGCGGCGCGGGTGCCGCCGATGTCGCCGGCCTGGGCCTGGACGTCGGCGAAGCCGGTCCAGCTGCCGTCGGCCAGGCGGATGCCCTGGTAGAGGGCGGTGCCGCCCCGGTGGCCTGGAGGGCGAGGGTGGTGGAGTCGGCGGAGGCGATCGTGAAGGAGACCGTGTGGATCTTTCCGGGCAGCCACTCGGTCCTCGTACGGCCGTGTCCGGCGGTCGTGACGGCGACGGCCGCAGGCGCCCCGGAGCCGAGCCGGACCGGGGCGACTCCGGTGACGACCCGGTCCAGGTGCGGCAGGATCACGTCCCGGTCGGCACGGGGAGCGAGCGCGGTGACGCCGTAGGCCCTGCCGCCGACGGCTGCCGTGACGGGCTGCTCCGGGACCCCGGCGGCCACCTCGGTACCGAACGGCTCTTGGCGCCGAGCAGCCGGTCTCCGGCCACCAGGGTGGCGGAGCAGCCCCGTGCGGTGGCTGCCGCGCCGACCGTGATCCGGGCGGTGTGGGCGCGGGTCCCGGTGTCCGGGACTCCGATGACGGCCTGTGCGGAACCGGACGGCAGCAGTGCGTACACGGCCGCGGCGGCGAGCCCGGTGGCCGTCCGGGGCGAGCGGGGGGTGAGGCGGGGCATGGGGGGCTCCTTGCAGAGGGGAGGCGCCTCCTCGTGGCCCGCGCGAGGCCGGATCCGTCCCGGGGCGAGCGCGGGGAGGCGTGCTCCGAGGGGCCGGGCCGTCCGGCCCGGCCCCTCGGCGGGGGGACCGGTCACGCCGGCGGTGGCCGGCGATGACGGGTCAGAGCGTTCCGGCGACCGCCACGGTGCCGACGGTTCCGCTGAGGCCCTGGAGGTCGACCGGTGCGGTCGGGGCCCAGGTGCCGTCGGCGCGGCGAAGGGTGTGCTGGACCTTGCCGTCCTGGGTGGTGGCGGCGAGGAGCAGTTCCCCGTCGACGTGGGCCGCCGCCACCGACTTCGCCACGGGGCGGCCGAAGTAGTCCGCGAGGTCGCCGAAGGGGGTCCAGCTGGCGTTGCCCTTGCGCAGGGAGTGGTACTGGCGGGTGCCGTTGTCGGTGGCGATCACGACGTGCGTGTCGTCGCCGATGCCGGCCATGGCGAGGGAGCTGATCGGGCCGGTGGCGCCGGCCGCGGCGGCCACGCTGCCCCACTTGGTCCAGCTGCCGTTGGCGGCGCGCACGGTGTGGAAGGCCTTGCCGCCGGTGAGGGCCGCGACCTGGAGCTGGCCGGCGGCGCTGGCGGTGGCGACGGCGGTCACGCCGCTCAGGGCGCCGGCCGCGCCGGTGACGTCGCCGAAGTTCGTCCAGGTGCCGTCCTGGCGGCGGATGGCGTGGTACGGCTTTCCGCCGGCGACGGCGAGGACGTGCAGGTCGTGACCGATCGAGACGGCCGAGACCTGGCTGATGCCGGACAGCTGGCCCGCGACCTCGTTGACGTCGCCGAAGTTCGTCCAGGTGCCGTCGGCGCGGCGGATGGCGTGGTGGATCCTGCCGTCGCCGCCGAGGGCGACGACGTGGGTGTAGCCGTTGATGCCCGCGACGGCGGAGGAGCGCACGCCGTCGACGGAGCCGGCCCGGGACTCGACGTCGGTGAAGTCGGTCCAGCTGCCGTCGGCCAGGCGGATGCCCTGGAACAGCTTGGTGCCGCCCTGCACCACGGCCTCGGTCTTCCAGCCGGCCGCGAGGGCGCGGGTCTGCTGGATCCAGTTGCGGAGGTCGTCGGTGCGCGTGTCCCAGGCGCCCTTCGTGCTTCCCTCCGCGGCGGCGAGGCATCCGGCGAGTCCGGCGCGGCTGCCGACGGCGACGAGGGCGGGCCTGCCGTTCTCGGTGCGCAGGGCGGGCGCGCCGGCGTCGCCCTTGCAGACGGTGGCGTCGGCGGGGGTCTTGGCGTCGAGAGCGATGCCCCGGGCGTCGACGGAACCCACGGCGAAGGCGGCGGTGTGGAGCTTGGTGGGGGCCCACTCGGTGGCCGTGCGGCCGAAGCCGGCGATCGTGAGCTCCTCGCCGGTCTGCGGAGCGGTGGTGGAGAGGGAGACCGGGGTGACGCCGGTCGCGGGCTTGTCCAGGCGGGCCATCACGAGGTCCCGGTCGGGGTGCGGCACGAGCTGGACGATCTCGGCGGTGTGACCGCCGGAGGTGGCCAGGTCGACGCGGCCGACCGTGACGGTCGTCTTCTCCTTGGGGGCGCCGGCCGTCACGGTGTTGCTCTCGACCGGGTCGTCCGCGAGGCAGCTCTTGGCGGTGAGCACCCACTGGGGGTCGACGAGGCTGCTGGTGCACATGCGCTTGCTGTCGCCCACGGTCAGCTTGCCGGTGAAGGCGAGGGTGGTGTCCGCGCCGGGGGCGGGCGCCTCGGCGCTCGGTCCGGTGACCCGGATCTCCACCAGGGCGCTGCGCAGGCCGCCGACCTGGCCCTCACCGACGCTCGCGTAGCCGTCCGCGGCGATGGTGACGGTCTTGGCGGCGCCGCCGTCGGGGGTGAGCCGGGCGCTGAGGGGGTGGTCCGCCGCGTCGATGGCGAAGACCCGGTCGAGCTGGAGGGCCAGCAGGCCGGTGTCGGACCGGGAGGTGAAGCAGTAGGTGCCCTCCCGGTTGGCGCCGGCGTCCTTGACCGCCATGACGCGGATCTGCCGGGCGGCGGGGTCGCAGTCGGCGAGGGTGATGTTGCCGTCGCCGCGCAGGAGCTTGATGCCCTTCTCGGCCAGGATCCGGTCGGCGTGCGGGTAGGCGCCGTCTTCGAAGGCGAAGGGCATCTCCGCCGGAGCGGACGGGGTGTCGGCGGCGACGGCGGAGCCGGCCAGCGGAGTACTGAGCGCGGCGACGGCCATGGTCGCGATGGCCATTCTGGTGGCGCGGTGCTGCACCTGTGGGAATCCTTCCGGAGGCGGCTCGGGAAAGGGCCGCAAAAGAGCATGGAATTGCCGCCGAACCGCCTTTCTCAAAGGTTCGGCGCTGATGCTTGAGAAAGATTTCCTGTTGGCTGGTCACTGTCAAATCGGTCCGTGGTGATCATGGTCACCTTCGCGCGGTGGAACCGGCTCGGCGATTTTTCCGTCGTCGGCTGACTCCGATGGAATGCGAGGTCAGGAGGGTGGGCGACGTGATTTCCGGGCTCATGGTGTGGCAAGATCCACGCGTCGGGGGACGGCTGTGAAGCCATTTCTGAGCGGCTTAATTGATTCCGCTTTCTACTTTCCGGTTCCACCTGCCCGGATCCTGCGCGCGCAGAAACAGCGCGCCGAACCGCGGTGGGGGACCTCACGCCTTCCCGTACGACGATCCATGACCGCACGGCCCCTTTCCCATGGGCCGAACAGGGAGATGAGTGACCTTGAGGCGAAGAGATCGCCGCCCACGCACGCCACGGGCGACCCACGGGGTCGTCCCGTCACTCGGCCGCGCCGGCCTCATGCTGGCGCTCGTCGCCGGACTGCTGGGCACCACCCCGGCCACCGCCGGCGCGCAGGACGCACCGGGCGGCTCGTCCGACGGCGTCCCCGCGACCCCCCGCGGCCGGGTCGTCGAGCTGTGGAAGTCCGGCGGCCCCGGAGTGAAGGCCGCGGCCGAAGTGGCCCTCACGGGCAGCGACACCGACGTGAACCGCTTCCTCACCGAAGTCGCGCCGGAGCTGTCCCACCAGGACGACCGCGTCGCCGTCGCCCAGATCGCCGGAGTCGGCGGCACCAACCTGATCGCGGCGGCCCGCACCGCCCTCGCCGGCAGCCCCCAGAACCTGCGGACCTTCCTCGACGAGGGCTGGAAGGCCCCCTTGGAGCAGGACCAGCGGATCCGGGTCGCCCAGATCATCGACACGTCCGGCCCCATCGCCCAGGAAGAGGGCCGCGAGGCGCTCAAGGGCACCGCCGAGGACGTCAAGGCGTTCCTCGACGAGGGCCGCTACGAGTGGCAGGAGCAGGACGAGCGCGTCCAGCTCGCCCAGATCCTCAGCATCGGCGGGCCCAACATCCGGACCGCCGGCCGGATCGCACTGAACGGTTCCGCCCAGGACATCCACGAGTTCCTGCTCGTCGGCCAGCACATCGCCCGCAACCGCGACCAGGAGCACGCCACCGTCGCGGAACTCGTCACCCTCGCCAAGGAAGCGGGCCGGCAGGCCAAGGCCGAGACCACCGCCGCCACGGAGGCGTCCAAGCGCGCGGTCGAGGCCTCCCGGCTGGCGAAGGAGGCCGCCCAGAGGGCGGCCGTGGAGACCGAGGCGGCCCGGGAGGACTCCCAGCGCGCCGCCTCCGCCGCCGCGCGCGCGGCCAGCGCCGCCTCCCAGGCCGCCAAGGCCGCCGAGACCGCCATCAACGCCGCCCGCTCCGCCGGCAACTCCGCACGGGTCGCCGCCAACGCCGCCGCCCAGGCCGCCGCCGCGGCGGCGGGCGCCTCCCAGGCCGCCTCCCGCGCCCGCGGAGCCGCCGCGGCCGCCGTCAACGACGAGAAGCAGGCCGCCGCCTCGCGCCGTGCGGCCGAGGACGCCCGCGACGCCGCCAAGGGCGCGGAGGAAGCGGCCCAGGCCGCCGACCAGGCCGGCATCGCCGCCACCGCCGCAGGCGCGGCGGCCGGAGCCGCGGTGAACGCCGGCGCCAACGCCGACGACGCCGCCGCGGCCGCCGAGGAGGCGAACCGCCACGCCGACGCCGCCGGCGTCCACTCCGACGAGGCCACGGCCGCCGCGGCCCTCGCCCGCAAGCAGGCGGCGGAGGCGAAGCGAGCCGCCAAGGCCGCCCAGGCCCTGGCCGCCAAGGCGGCCAAGGCCGCCTACGAGGCCCGCGACGCCGCGCGAAGCGCCGCCACCCACGCGCGCAACGCCGCGGACGCCGCCGACAAGGCGGCCGAACACGCCGGCGAAGCGGCCACCGCCGCGGCCGAGTCCACCGCCCACGCGGAAGCGGCCACCCTCGCGGCGAACACCGCCGTCTCGGCCGTCGCGAAGGCCAAGGACGCCTACGACATCGCCCGCGAGGTGGAGACGGAGGAGCTCAAGACCCGCACCGACACCGCCATCGAGCGCGCCAGGGCGCTCAAGGCCCAGGAGGACGAGCGCGAGAAGCGGCGCGCCGGCATGGCCGGCCAGGTCGCCGACCTCGACGCCGCCCAGCGCGCACTCACCGCCCAGGCGATCCGGCCCGGCGCCGACACGGCCACCATCGCCGCCACGGCCCGGCCCCTCGCCCTGCGGACCATGAAGCTCGGCGGCCCCTGGGCCCGCACCGCCGCGCAGGTCGCGCTCGCCGGCACGGACGCCGACATTGCGGAGCACGCCCGCACCGGCTGGCTGAAGGCCGTCCAGGACGACGAGCGCACCGACGCCGAACACCTCGCACTGGACTCCCCGTCCGAGAAGATCCGTACCGCCGCCGCCCAGGCCCTCCGGTCGGACCAGGCCGCCGTGCACGCCTTCGTCACCGACGGCCAGTACGACGTGGCCGCCCAGGACCTGCGCGTCCACATCGCACGCCTCATCGACGCCGGCGGCTCCATCACCCAGGAGCGCGGCCGCGCCGCACTCGCCTCCAACGACGTCGACACCTACCGCGCCTTCATCACCGAAGGCGAACGCCTCGCCCGCATCGAGGACGACCGCCTGGAGGCGGTCGAGCTCCGGGACGAGAACCCCCAGCACCAGGAGACCGTCGCCGCGGCACGGGTCGCCCTCGCCGGCCCCTCCGACCTGCTGCACTCCTTCGTCACCACCGGCCAGTACAAGACGCAGCGCCAGGACGGCCTCGCGGCGGTCCACCGCGCCCGCGTCCAGGAGCTGATCGCCGAGGGCTTCGCCGTCGCGGCGACCGCCCAGCAGGACGCCGCGACGGCCCGCAAGGTCGCGGCCGACGCGCGCAAGGCCTCCCAGGAAGCCGAGGTCGCCGCACGGCAGGCCGCCGCCTCCGCCGACGAGGCCAAGGGCTACGCCCAGGACGCCGCGGACTCCGCCGCCGCGGCCAAGGCCTCGGCCGACCGGGCCGCCGCCTCCGCGAAGGCCGCCGACCGGGCGAGCAAGGAGGCGCAGAACTCCGCCGCGCAGGCCGTCCGTTCCGCCACCGCCGCACAGGGCTCCGCCACCTACGCCCGCTTCGAGGCCGAGTCCGCCTGGGCCGCCGCCGCCCAGGCGCGGCAGAGCGCGACCGCCGCCGGCAAGGACGCCGATGCCGCCAAGGCGGCCGAGACCGAGGCCTTCGCCGCGGCGGTGCAGAAGTACCGCGAGGAGGAGGCCGCCTTCCGCGCCGTCGAGCAGGAATGGCGCGAGGCCGAAGGCGAACCCGGGGACCAGGAGCCCGGCGACGGCTGGGTCCCGGACTGGCTGGAGGAGAAGCTCAACACCGTCGGCATCTACGGCTCCGAGATCCTCACCAACACCGACATCCTCACCGGAGCCTTCGAGACCGCGCTGAGCGTCTACGCCATCGAGGCCGGAGCCGGCGGAGTCGTCGCCGGCGGAGCGGTCTGCATCACCGGCGTCGGCTGCCTGGCGGGCGCCCCCGCCGCAGCCGTCGGCTCCACCCTGATCGTCGGAGGTGCCTACGGTGCCGCCGACGGGATCTCCCGCATCGACGAAGGCCTCGGCGTCGCCCTGCGCAACGCCCGCAACCGCGCCAACGCCTCGCAGAAGGTCCAGACCGGCCCGGCCCCGACCCCCAAGTCCCTGCCGGCCTTCCCCGGGGCGAAGCCCGCCAAGAGGAAGACGCCCGTCCAGGGCGGCGGCGGCCTGCGCCCGCGGTGGAAGGACGCCAAGGGCAACATCTACGAACACGACAAGCAGCACGACACCGTCGAGAAGTACAACAAGAACGGCAAGCACGTCGGCGAGTTCGACTACCGGACCGGAGAGCAGACCAAGCCCCGCGACCCCACGCGGGAGGTGGAGAAGTAGCCCGGCGCCCGCGCTCGCCGAGGACCGGTTGCGCGCCGCCTCCCGGACCGTCGTGCAAGGAATGAGGATCTACCCTGTGATCATGAACGAGGAAGCCCCGCAGGGCGTCGTCTGGTTCCTGGAGGGGTTCAGCAAGCAGGACGAGTTCCTGCGCACCCGACATCCCGTCACCCCGGAGCAGATCTCCAGGCTGCGCGAGGTGATCACCCCCGACGAGGACGATCCCTGGATGCAGTACTGCTACGACGTGCCCCTGTCCGTCTGGCCCGCGGTGGAGGAGATCCTGCGGTGCGGTCCGCCCGATCCCGGTCTGGACTACCAGACGGGCAGTTACGCGGCGGATTGACGTGACGGCCCCGGTGCCGTCGCCAGGACGCACCGGGGTCCGCGCACGGCGAAGGCCCGTTCCCCGGGCCGGCCGAGGCGTCCGCGGGGACGCCCCGGCCTCGCCGTCCCCACAGGACCCTGCCTCGCGGGCGGGGGACGACCTCCCCCGGCCCGCCACCGCACCCGGCCCGCCACCGCACCCGCGGTGGCGGGCCGGTCCGTTCGGGGCGGACCCCCTGCGGAGGGGCGGCGCCGGGCGAGGCCGCGAGTGCCGCCGGGGCCCGTGCCCGCGCAGTGCGGCGGCAGGGCGAACCGTGACGACAGCACCCTGAAGCCCACGAGATCGTGCACGCGTTATCTTGTGGATCTTTCTCTCGACACTCCACGGGGACCTTCATGAAACGAACCGCATGGTGGCGCGTGCCGACGGCCGCCCTGGCCGCCGCGCTGACCGCTCTGGCGCCGACGCCACCCCAGGCGCGGGCGGACGTGGTCGGACCCTCGACAGCGCCCCAGGTCAGAGCCGTCACCTACAACCTCTGCGGCAGCGGGGCCACCACCGGCTGCGACCCCTCCGCGGAAGCCAACGAGGTGCGCTACGGGAAGATCCTCGACGAGACGGCGCCCACGGGCTGGGGCGCCGGCCACGTCTCCCTCGTCGAGGTCTGCAGGTACCAGTTCGACCAGCTCGCCGTCCGCCTGGGGGAGTCCTTCGCCGGCCACTACGTCTCCACGGCGAGACTCGCACCCGGACGGTGCGCGAACCCGCTCGACCCCGCCGACAGCGCCAACGGCGACTACGGCATGGCCGTTCTCGTACGGGGCGAGGAAATCGACCGCACGGTCATCGAGCTCGACACCGCCGCCGAGATCAACGCCCAGCTGGGAATCACCGACCCCGCGAAACTGGTGACCGAGGACATCCGGGTCCCCTGCCTGAAGACCCTCACCAGCAGCGGACCGGTCTGGACGTGCTCCGTCCACCTCTTCTGGGGAACGCCCGGCGCCGCGGGCAAGTACGTCATGGACGAGGAAGCGGCGCTCCTCGCCCGGCGAGCCGCGCTCTGGGAGGACGAAGGGACCCCCGTCATCCTCGCCGGCGACTTCAACACCTCACCGTGGACCACCGTCCTCAGCCACCTCTACGCCCCCGCCGCCGGCGAGAACGCCACCGGCCGGTTCCTCGAGGCGGACGAGACCGACCCCGACCACTTCACCGGGCACCTCCCCGACGCCCCCGCCTGCCCCGCGGGGGCCCCGCCCTGCCGCCGAGGAGAGATCACCTACCTCGCCAAGGGGAAACCCGCATCCGGCCAGAAGAAGATCGACTACGTCTTCTTCGGCTCGAAGTTCTTCCGCAACCCCGTCGGCGACGCGCTCCCCGACGTCGACGACCCCCACCCCGGCACCTGGGTCTCCGACCACGTCCCCCTGCGGGGCGCGGCCGAATGGATCTGCGGACCCTCCGACACGACCGACCGCTCCGTCCTGCGCAGGGGAGCGAAAGGCGTCCTGTTCCGCCACGCGCTCGACTCCGCCGCCCTCCCCGGAACCACCGCCCCCACCCTGGGCAGGGAATGCAGGGTCGGTACCGGCTGGAACGCGCTCCCGCTCGTCACCCGCCAGGGAACCGACCTCCTGGGCGTCGACACCACCGGCACCCTCTGGCGCTACAAGCGCACACCGGACGGAACCTACTCCGGCTCCGGGGACAACCGCGAGAAGATCGGCTCGGGCTTCACCGGCCTCAACCTCCTGCTCGCCCCCGGCGACTTCGACGGAGACGCACAGGCCACCCCGGACCTCCTGGGCCGCGACGCCCAAGGCGTCCTCCGGCTCTACCGCGGCACCGGCACCGGCTACGCCCCCGGCGAGCCGATCGGCACCAACTGGAACATCTATCCCACCCTCGTCGCCCCCGGAGACTTCGCCGGCGACGCCCACCCCGACCTGCTCGGCATCGACGCCACCGGAAACCTCTACCTCTACACCGGCACCGGAAGGCCCGGCCACTACGCCCAGCGCACGAGCATCGGCAAAGGCTGGAACACCTACAACACCCTGACCACCCCCGGTGACGTCAACGGCGACCACAAGCCGGACCTGATCGGCCGCGACACCACGGGCGCCACGTGGTTCTACTCCGGCACCGGGACCGCCCCCTACTACACCCCCCGCAGACGGATCACCGACGGCACCCTCCCGCCCGGCCACCTCATCCTGTGACCCCGACGCCCCGCCCCGCCCTGTCGCCCGCTCCTCGGGGGCGTTCCCGAAAAGGGGCGGACACTGGACCGTCCGGTCGATCGCGGGCCCGGTGCGCAGAAGCACGCAGCGGGTCGGGAAGCCCGGCCCGCTGCCGGGTGACACCATCGGCAGGGTCGAGATCGAGTAGGAGCGGACATGTCCCTGGAGATCCTCCTCCGCCGCTTCCCGGTGACGGGAACGGCGGATCCAACGGCCTCCGGCGAGGGCGGCGGTCACCCCGTGCCCGCCACCCTCGCCGGTCTGTTCGAGCGGGCGGCGGGGAGCGTCCTCGCGGACGGCTTCCTGCGGTTCCACACCCCCGGGTCGGCCCGGGAGTCGTACGAGGCCTGCGCCCGCCTGATCGAGGGCATCGAGGGGCGCTACTACCCCTTCGCCTTCGACTGGACGGGCCGCGAGCTGCTCTTCGACATCCGCGACCCCGAGGCCAGGCCCCGCTACGTCATCGCGGTCGACCCGGCCGAGGGCGAGCACTTCACCACGGGCCTGACCATCGACGAGTTCTTCGAGGCCGCGGCCGACGAGGACGAGGACGCCCTGGCCTTCCCCTTCTTCCGGGAATGGCGGGAGGCCGACCCCGGCGCCGGACCGCTGGGCTTCGGCCAGGTGGTCGGCTACCGGGTGCCGCTGGCCCTGGGCGGCCCGGACGAGGTCGCGAACATGGAGGTCACCGACCGGCGGGTGTACTTCGAACTGTGCACCCAGCTCGCCCTCCGGCTCCGCGACCTGCCCGAGGACACCCGGATCGACGGAGCGGCCGCCGCACCCCCGGAGCCGGAAGCCTGAGAGCCGTGCCCGGCACCGGCACGAACGGGCCGCTCGCCCCCGCGAGGGGAGGCGGCGGCCCGGAGGTCCGGGCGTGCGACGCCGCCCCCCGGCCGGCCGGTCGGCCGGGGCGCCGGCCCGGCCCGCGTACGTCCTTCCCCGGGGCGACGCGGGCCGTGGCCGGCCGGGGCAGCGGTGCCGTCGGTCAGGGGGCGTCCTTCGCGCCGGTGGTCACGGGGCCGGGCAGGGGCAGCGCGAGCGGTTCCAGGACGTGGCCGAGCAGATGGAGGGGGCCGGCGGTGACCCCGGCTCTCTCCACGGCCCGCCAGTAGGCCAGCGCCGTGGGGCCGTCGACCAGCCCCCGCACCAGCGGCACGTCCGCGCCGGACGCGTGCAGCAGGGACTCCGCACGGCAGGACGCCAGCGTGCCGGCGATCCCGTACGCGGCCGCGGCCTCGGCGGCGGCGACCGCGGCGGGCAGCCCGTCCGCCAGGGTGCGCCGCGTGTCGCCGACCCTCAGCAGTCCCCCTCCGACGACGAGGACGTCCCCGCGTTCCCGCATCCGGGCGAGCGCGCGGCCGGTGTCGAAGCAGTGCGGGAAGCTGTCGTCCACGACGACGGTGCCGGGTCGCAGCCGGTCCGCGTCGATGAGGGCGCGGTGTCCGCTGACCGCCGCGACGATCAGCCCGGCCCCGTACACGGCGTCGGGCAGCTCCGGGTCGGAGACGCGGACGGCGACCTCCCCGGCGAGCCCGCGTTCCCGCAGCGTCCGGGCCAGCTCCCCGAGGCGGGGACCGCTGCCGGGCACGTCGCACAGCAGCAGCCGGGCGGGCGGGCGTTCGGCCAGGGCGAGCAGCAGGTCCAGTGACGAGGCGCCGATCGAGCCCAGTCCCACGACGGCCACCTCCAGGTCGGCCAGGTCCCGGCCGGTCGCGGCCAGCGCGGCGTGCACCGTGCGCACCACGGAGACGACGGTGGCCGCGTGCCCGGTGGTGACCCGCGCCGCCGCGGCCCGGTCGGCGCGCAGCACGTCGAAGCCGTAACCGGTCAGCGAAGGGATCATGCCGGCCAGGGAGACGCACCGGGCGCCGAGCGCGACGGCCGTGCGCACGGCCCGTACGGTGTGCTCGGGCAACGCCCGGTCTCCGGCCAGTTCGTCGGCGAACAACGGCAGGGCGACGAAGCCGGACCGGCCCAGCGGCGTGGAGGTCGTCTCCAGCAGCCGGGGACCGCCGTCCGGGAAGAGCAGACGGCGGATGTCCTCACGGGCCGAGGAGGTGTCCGGCAGTCCCGCGAGCCGGGCCAGCCGGGCGGGAGCGGGCAGATAGCCGACGAGCGCGGCATCCAGGTCCTGCCCCGCGGGGGGCGGGGTCCGCCGCGCGGGCCGGGGGACCGGGGGACGGCCGCCCGCCGTCGCCGCGGCGCGGACGATCCGGTCGCGCAGCCCCTCGGCGAACGCGGCGAGCGCGACCACGTCGAAGGCCGCCGCCGCGCCGCGCACGGTGACCCGCAGGCGGTCCCCGTCGGGTCGCGCCGCGAGGAACACGTCGGTACCGGCGGCGGGCGGGGTGAAGCCGCTCTCCTCGTCGTCGTCCCACCGCACGGCCAGGACGTCCCCGCCCCGCGGCCCGAGCGCGCCGAAGTCGAGGAAGGTGAAGAAGAACTGCGACGTCAGCGGCAGCCCGCTCGCGTCACGCGGGACGACGTCCTCGTGGAGGCGGGCGGCGACCGTCTCCTCCACCATCCGCCGGGTCCGGTGCGCGAAGTCTCCGGGCGCGGTACCGGTACCCGGGCCGAAGGGGCGGACCGCGACGGCGGTGGCGTACGGCCCGAAGACCCGGTGGATGTCGGGCAGGGGGTGGTCCCGCCCGGAGACGGCCACGCCGATGACCAGGTCCTCCTGGCCGGTGCGGGCGGCGAGCGCCTCGTGGTAGGCGCTGAGCAGCGGCGCGTAGAGGGTGGCGCCCGCGGCGGCGGCGGTCCTGCGGAGCGCCCCCGTGACGGCGGCGTCCAGGACGAAGCCGTGGGAGTGGAAGCCCGGTGACGGTGACGAGGCAGGGGAAGGGGAGGGTTCCGTCCCGGTCCGGTGGTCCGGTGCGGGTCGCAGGACCGGTTTGGCGTAGGGCGCGGACAGGGCCGCCCGCCGGCTTCGCGCACCGTCCTCCGTCTGCCCGTCCGCGGCGCGCTCGGCGAGGTGCCGCGCGAACGCGCGGAAGGTGCCGCGCAGTTCGGGCAGCGCGGGTGTCACGCCACGGCTCAGGGCGTCGTGCACGGTGGTCAGTTCACCGAGCAGCAGGGCGGCGCTGTACCCGTCGCCGATCACGTGGTGGGCGTGGACGACGAGGACGTGTTCGCGCGGGGTCAGGGTGAGCACCCGCAGCCTCAGCAGCGGCCAGGCCCACGGCTCGAAGCGGCGGCGCCGTTCGTCCTCGACCCGTTCCGCCAGCTCCCGCGGCCCCGACACGGTCGCGAAGTCGACCGGCAGGCGCAGCGACGCGGGCAGTTCCTGCTGCACCGGCGGCCGGGCCCCGGCCGGGAAGACCGTGCGCAGCATCGGATGCCGGGCCACCAGGGTGTCCACGGCCCGCTGGAACAGGTCCCGGTCGAGCGGACCGGTCAGCCGCAGCCGCGCCAGCCAGGCCGACCCGGTACCGGGGGAGAGGGCCTCGGCGAGCAGGAAACCACGCTGGCCGGGGGTGACCGGGTAGGGCGGCGTACCGGCCTGGTCCACGGCATCACGGTCGCCGTCGCCGTGGGCGGGCGCCCCGGTCTCGGCCCCGTCCACCGCGGCCGCCCCGTCCACCGCGGCGGCCAGCGCGGCCAGTGTGCGGTGCCGGTACACGGCGGTGGGCCGGGGCAGCGGGCCGCCGCCGTGCCGGGCGAGCCGGGCGAACACCTGGAGCGCCAGCAGCGAGTCACCGCCCAGCTCGAAGAAGTCGTCGTCCGGCCCGACCCGGTCGAGACCGAGCAGGTCGCACCAGATGCGTCCCAGCCGCTCCTCGGTGCCGCTGGTGCCGTGACTGCCGTGACTGCCACGAGTGCCATGGGTGCCGCCGGCGGGTCGCGGCGTGTCCGCCGCCGTCCCGCCCCGCGCCGCCGCGAGAGCCCGCCGGTCCACCTTGCCGGTGCCGGTCAGCGGGAAGGCGTCCAGAAGGGTGATGCGGGCCGGCACCATGTACGGCGGCAGCGACGCCGCCAGATGACGCCGCAGCGTCACCGCGTCCACGCCGGCGCCCCCGTCCCGGAGCACGACGAAGGCGGCCAGCCGCTCCTCCCCGGCCAGGACGACCGCCTGCGCGACGTCCGCGCGGGCGCGCAGCACGGCCTCCACCTCACCCGGCTCGACCCGGTGCCCCCGTATCTTCACCTGGTCGTCGAGACGGCCGACGAACCGCAGCGCGCCGTCGGCCAGCATCTCCACCCGGTCGCCGCTGCGGTACCAGCGGCGCCCCTCGCGCTCGGTGAACGCCTCCCGGGTGAGGCCGGGTTCGCCGAGGTAACCCGCGGACAGGCCGACGCCCCCGATCAGCAGCTCCCCGGTGCCGCCCGGGCCGAGCGCCCCGCCGTCGGGTCCGACGACGAGCAGCTCGGTGCCGGAGAGGGCACGGCCGATGGGGAGCGCGACGACCTCCTCGCCCGGCCGTTCGGTGACGACGTGGAAGGTGGCGTTGATGGTGGTCTCGGTGGGCCCGTAGAGGTTGACGACCGTCTGTCCCGGACCGAACAGGTCGTACCAGCGGCGCACCCGGTCCGCCCACAGGACCTCGCCGCCGACGTGGACGAGGCGCAGCGCGGACAGGTCGGGCAGCGGCTCGCCGCGCCGGACGAGGTCCTCCGCGGCGGTCAGCAGCCGCTCCCACAGGGACGGCACCGAACTCCACACGGTGATCCGGGCCCGGGCCACGTGCCGCAGCAGCAGCTCCGGATCGCGTACCAGGTCGCGGTCGGCGGTCACCACGGTGGCACCGGTCAGCAGCGGTGCGAGCAACTGCCGCACGGAGGCGTCGAAGCAGGGCGAGGAGGTGTTCGCGAGCCGGTCGCCGGGGCCGTACGCGAAGGTGCCGGAGGCCCAGTCGAGGTAGTTCTCCATGGCGCGGAAGGTGATGGGCACGGCCTTGGGGCGGCCGGTGGAGCCGGAGGTGAAGATGACGTAGGCCGTCGCGTCGGCGTCGGCCGCCTCGTCGGCTCCGTCCCCCGCCGTCCCGTCGTCCTCGGCCGTCCCGTCGTCCACTGCCGTCCCGTCGTCCGCGGCGGAGACCGGTGCGGCGACGGGGACGGCCGTCAGTCCGGCGAGCGCCCGCGCGGTGGCCTCGGTCCGGTCGTCGTGCACGACGACCCGCACTCCGCACCGGCCGGTCTGCTCCGCCAGGCGGGCCGCCGGGTACTCGGCGTCCAGCGGCACCCAGCCGGCGCCCGCCCGGAGGATGCCGACGACGGCGGTCACCGTGCCGGGGCCGGGAGTGGTGAGCATGCCCACCAGATCCCCCCGGCGCACGCCGTTCTCCCGGAGCCGCCGGGCGAGGGCGCCGGTGGCCGCCTCCAGGTCCCGGTAGGTCAGGGCGAGTCGGCCGTCGTCGACGGCGATCGCGTCGGGAGCGGCGCGGAACCGCTCCAGCAGCCCGCCGACCACGGTCGACCGGCCCGCGCCGGCCGGACCGGGCAGGGGGCCGGCGGGCGGGCCACCCGGCCGCCGCGGTTCCGTCAGCTCCGGTCGTTCAGGCTGTTCGGACGGCTCCGGCAGCTCCGGCCGTTCGGACGGCTCCCGCGCTTCCGCGGGCTCCCGCAGTCCGCGCAGCTCCTGCTCGAAGGCGGTGGCGAGACGGGCGACCGTCGCGGGGGTGAAGAGGCGTTCGGGGAAGTTCCAGGACAGCCGCAGCAGCGGCCCGTCCTCCCAGCAGAGCAGGCTCAGCCGGGTGGCGGCCGAGCCGGTGCCCGCGGCGGTGGGCCTCGCCCCGACCGGGCAGTCCGGGTCCAGGGCCGCGGGGAAGCGGGCGAAGCTGAAGCTCGCGGGGCTCACGGTACGCGGTCCCGGGAGGTCGCCGGGCAGCATCCGGGCCACGTCGAGGCTGCCGACCGTGGAGTGCCGCTCGCTGGCGAGCCAGGCCAGTCGCACGCGCTCGGCGAGGCGGGCGAGCGGTTCGTCCGGATCGGCCTCCAGCAGCAGCGGCAGGGTGTCGGCGAGGGGGCCGACCAGCCGGTCGAGTCCCGGCAGCCGCGTGTCGCGGCCCGCGCGGGCCACGTTGACGGCGAGCTCGCGCCGTCCGCTCCACCGGGCCAGGCAGCGGGCGTGGGCGGCGAGCAGGAGGTGGAAGAGGGAGACGTTCCAGCCGGCTGCCCGCTCGCGCAGGAGGGCGACGAGCTCCTCGTCCAGGACGCGGTGCTCGGCGACGAGCGGCCCGGGGTCCCCGTCGGGACCCGGACGGCCGTCGTACGGCAGGGTCATCGGGGAGCGGCCGCTCAGCCGGGCCGTCCAGTACGCGGTGTCCTCGGTGCGGACGGCGGGCCGCCCGCCCGTGGCGTGGGCGGCGAAGTCCGGGGCGGGCGGCAGCGCCGGGACGCGGCCCAGGGCGAGGTCGGTGTAGAGCGTCCAGAGTTCCGTGCACAGCACGTTGAGGCTGTAGCCGTCGGCGGCGACGTGGTGGACGGACAGGACCAGATGGGCCGTTCCGGCCCCCTCGGTCAGCAGCAGCGCCCGCAGGGGCGGTTCGCGGGTGAGGTCCAGGGGCCGGTTGGCCAGCTCCGTCTCCAGGGCTTCGAGGACCCCCTCGCCCTCGGGGCACGGCCGCGTCTCGAACCACGCGGCGGTGTCGGCGCCCGCCGTCACCGTCTGGTGGGGCAGGGGGAAGGGGCCGCCGTCCCCGGTGCCGCCGTCCTGTCCGACCCGCACGCGCAGCATGCCGTGCCGCTCGGCGAGCGCACCGAGGGCGCGGCGCAGCAGGCCGGGGTCGAGGGGCCCGCGGACGGTCTGCCGCACCCAGCCGCGGGCAGGTGTCCCGGGGTGGAGGACGCTGCTGGTGTACAGGGCCAGCTGGACGGGGGTGAGGGGGAACGGCGCGCCCTGCGCGGCGTTGCCCGTGGGGGCGCCCATGGCGGTGGTGCCCTCCGTGCCGGCTGCCCGGGCGGTGCTCCCGTCCGAGCCGGACGCGAGGGTCGCGTCGAGGTGGACGCAGAGCTCCCGCACCGTCCGGTACTCGAAGAAGAGCGTGGCCGGCAGCTCCCGGCCCAGTGCCCCTTCCAGCCGCCGGACCAGGTCGACCGCGGTGAGCGAGTCGAGCCCGAGGGAGAGGAAGGCCGCGTCCTCGTCGACCGTTTCGGCGGGAAGGCGGAGCGCCTCGGCCAGCAGGGTGCGCACGAGGGCACGGGTGCCGGCCGCGGTGTCCGGGGCGGGGGCCTGTCCCCGGGGAAGGAGCACCGGCGACTCGGGACCGCCGCCGCCGGGGCCGCGGACGGCGGGCGCGGCAGGGACCACAGGGACGGCAGGGGTGAGGGGGACGGCGGGGCTGACAGGGGTGAGGGGGACAGCCGGCCCGGCGGGGTCGGAGAGGTCGGCGAGCACCAGCTGTGCGGCGTCGACCGCGCAGGCCGCCCGTACGGCACGCAGCGCTTCGCCCGGTGCGAGCGGCGTGCCGCCGGCACGCAGGGGTACGCGCTCCGCCGCCGCGGCGGCGAGCCCCGTACCGGCGACGGCGCCGAGGTTCAGCGCGAGCCAGCGGCGGCCCGCGGCACGCTCGGCCGCCGCGAAGGCGTCGAGGGAGGCGTTGGCGGCGGCGTAGTCGCCGAGCGCGCCCGCGGCGCCGGGGAGGAGGGAGGCCACCGAGGAGAAGGCCACGCACAGCGCCGGGCGGTGCCCGTGACGGCGCAGGGCACGGGCCAGCGACCGGGTGCCGAGGGTCTTGGCGGCCAGGGAACGGCCGGTGTCGTCCCGGCCGGTGCCGCGCAACGATCCGGGCACGGCCACCCCCGCCAGATGGAACACGACGTCGAACGCCGGGACCTCGGAGAGCACGGCGTCGAGCCGTCCTTCGTCGGTGACGTCGGCCTGCCGGTAGCGGGCGTCGGCGCCGAGTGCGCCGAGCTCCGCGAGCAGCGCGGCCGGGGGCAGCGGGGAGCGGCCGACGAGGACGAGGGTGGGCCGGCCGCGCCCGGCGAGGTCCCGGGCGAGCGCGGAGCCGAGACCGCCCGCGCCACCGGTGATGAGGTAGACGCCGTCCGCGGGCAACGGGCCCGCCTGGTCGCCCCGGTCCGCCGAGGCGTCGTGGGGCAGGGGCTCGATCCCCCGGCGCAGCCGCGTACCCCCGCGCCAGGCGACCACGGCCACCTCGCCGCCCGCCGCGCCCTGCTCGGCCCGCTCGATCCGCTCGGCCTGTTCGGCCCGCTCGGCCCCCTCGGTCAACTCGGCCAGGACGAAGGCAAGCCGTCGCTCCGGCGTCTCCTCCGAGGACAGGTCGGCGCAGACCAGCTCCGCGCCCCCGCTCTCCGCCGGGAACGCGAGCGCGAGACCGGTGAGCAGGGCCTGCCCGGGCCGCGGTACCGCCTCGCCCTCCGCGCCGGTGCGGTGCGCGTCCTCGGTGAGCAGCAGCAGGCGTTTCGCCCCGGCCCGGTCGAACAGCCGGAGCGTGTCCCGGAACGCGGCCGCGGCGTCCGGGCCGGTGTCGTCGTCCGCCCGCCGCGCGAGGTGGACGACGGTGTGCGCGGGCTCCGATCCCGCCCCGGCCACCGGCACCCCGTGCTCGGCCAGCCGCGCGGACAGCTCCCGCACCGCCTCGCCGTCGGGCCCGGATACCAGCGTGACCGGAGCCGGCCGGACCGGCCCCGGGGCGCCGGGGAGCGGTGCGGGCACCCAGACGACCCGGTGCAGCAGTCGGGCGGCGTCCGGGCCGGGCCAGTGGGGCCGCCGCTGGAAGGGATAGGTGGGCAGGGGCACGCGGCGCCCCGCCGGTGCGAGCGCGGCGTGATCGACGGCGACGCCGCGCGTCCACAGCCGGGCGACGGTGTGCAGCAGCGCGTCCCGGCCCCCGCCCTCCTTCCCGTGCCGTGCGGGCAGGGCGGAGAGCGCGACCGGCGCCGGGCCGGGCCGCCCGACGGCGGCCAGGCGCACGGCCCCCGGCAGATCGGTGCCGGGCCCGATCTCCAGGAAGGTGTCGAAGCCGTCCTCGACCAGTCGTCGTGCCGCGGCCCCGAACAGCACCGGCGCCAGCGCGTGCCGACGCCAGTGGGAGGCGTCGGGAGCCGGTGCCCAGTCGCCCGTGAGGGTGCTCAGCAACGGCACCCGCGCGGTCCCCGGAGACAGGGCGCGGGCGGCGTCGTACAGCGCCCGCGCGGCCGGTTCCATCAGCGGTGAGTGGAAGGCGCGCGTGACGTGGAGCCGATGCGCGGTGACGCCCCGCCCCGTCAGCTCGGCCACGGCGTCCTCGACGGCGCGCACGGTACCGGACAGCACCAGCCGGCCGGGGGCGTTGCGGGCCGCGACGGCGAGCGCGCCGTCCGACGCGGCGACCAGGGCGTCCACGGTGTCGTCGGCCCCGCGCACGGCGGCCATCGCGCCCCGCCCGGTCAGCTCGGCGAGGAGCCGGCCCCGCTCGGCGGCGAAGCGGACGGTGTCGGACAGCTCCAGCAGACCGGCCGCGCAGGCGGCGGCCAGTTCGCCGACGCTGTGACCGGTGACGGCGTCCGGAACGACGCCCCAGGCCCCCAGCTGACGGGTGAGCGCCACGGCGAAGGCGACCAGGACGGGCTGGGTGACCTCGGTCCGCGCCAGGTCGGCCGGGTCGACGCCGGGGTCGGTGCACCAGTCGGTCAGGGTGCGGCCGTGGAGCGGACCGAGGCACGCGGACGCCTCGTCGAGGGTGTGCCGGAACACGGGCGCGGTGGCGTACAGACCCGCCGCCATGCCCGGTCGCTGGGCGCCCTGGCCGGGGAAGAGGAAGGCGAGACGGGGGCGCGCGCGGACGGTGCCGGCGGACACGCCCGGCGCGGTGGGCAGCTGCTCGACAGGGGCGCCCGTCGCCGTCGCCGACCGGTTGCCGGTGTGACCCGGCGCCGTGGCCGTCGCCGGCCGGTCGGTGCCGCGGTCCGCCGCGGCGAGGCCGGCCAGCCGTGTCCGTACGTCGCCGTCGCAGACGAGCGCGAGCCGGTGGGGGCCGGCGTCGCGGGAGGTCCCCGAGGTCAGGCACAGGTCGGCCTCGGTGATCTCCGGATGGGCGGCCAGATGGGCCGACAGGTCCCGTACCGCGGTGCGCAGTGCGGGTGGCGTGGCGGCGGAGAGCGTGAGGAGGTGGGGTCCGTCCGCCGGCCGGTCGGGGGTCGTACGGCGGGCCGGCGCGGGCGCCTGCTCCAGCACGGCGTGCGCGTTGGTGCCTCCGAAGCCGAAGGCGTTGATGCCGGCGACGAGCGGACCCCCCGAGGGGGGCGCGGGCCAGGGGACGAGACGGCCGGGCACCCGGAACCCGGATCCGGCGACCGGTGCGGCGGGCGGATCGGCGTGCAGCGAGGGCGGGACCTGCCCGTGGCCCAGCGCCAGCACCACCTTGACCAGACCGGGCAGCGCGGCCGCGTTCAGCAGGTGGCCGATGTTGGACTTGGCCGAGCCCAGCAGCCGCGCGCGTCCGTCGGGCAGGGGCGGGAAGGCGTGCGCGAGCGACGCCAGTTCGACCGGGTCGCCGAGGGCCGTGCCGGTGCCGTGCGCCTCGACGTACGTCACCTCGGCCGGGTCGACGGCCGCGGCGGCGTGGGCGGCGGTGACGACCTCGCGCTGGCGGGCGGGGTTGGGCGCCAGCAGGCTCAGCGAGGTGCCGTCGTTGTTGACGGCGGTGCCGCGGACCACGGCGAGCAGGTCGTCGCCGGCCCGCCGGGCGTCCGCCGCCCGCCGCAGGACGAGCACCGCACCGCCCTCGCCGGGCACGAAGCCGTCCGCGCCGACGCCGAACGCGCGGCTCCGGCCGGTCGGCGACAGGGCCTGCGCGGCGTGCAGCGCGCGGTGCGCGGTCGGGGTGAGGTGGAGGTTGACGCCGCCGACGAGGGCGATGTCGCACTCGCCGTCCGCGAGGCTGCGGCGGGCCAGGTGGAGGGCGACCAGGGCGGAGGAGCAGGCGGTGTCCACGACCAGGGCCGGACCGTCCAGGTCGAAGCTCTGCGCGATCCGGGCGGCGAGGAGGTTGGGCAGGTTCCCGGTCAGCGCGGCGGGCGGCAGTCCCGCGCCGTCCCGGCGGGCCGCCCGCTCCAGCAGGTCCCGGTAGCCGCTGTCCCCGGCCGTCGTGAACACGCCGATGCGGTGGCCGCGACGACGCTCACCGGCGTACCCGGCCCGCTCCAGGGCCTCGTGCGCCAGCTCCAGCAGCAGCCGGGCCTGCGGGTCGAGGGCGTGCGCCTCCTCGTCGCCGATCCCGAAACGCGCGGAGTCGAAGCCCGCCGGGTCCTTCAGGAAGGCCCCCCACCGGGCCTCGGGCAGCTCCTCGCCCTCCCAGCGGTGCGGCGGTACGGGGGTGACGAGGTCCCGTCCTTCGGCGAGCAGCCGCCAGTACTCCTCGGGGGTCGCGGCTCCCGGGAGGCGGCAGGCGAGACCGACCACGGCGAGCGTGCCGTCCGCCTGCCGGCCGGACGCGCCGGAGCCTTCCGCCCCCGCGCCCTCACCCGGCCGCGTCCCGGCCCGTTCCTCCGCTTCCGGCCGCGGCCCCGTTCCGGCGAACAGGCGATCGACGACCTCGGCCACCGTGTCCGCCCCCTCGCGCAGCACCGCCACCTCCAGCCGCCGGCCGAAGGCGTCCTCCAGTGCGGCCAGCAGCTCCATCGCCTTCAGCGAGGTGCCGCCGAGCGCCCGGAACGGCGTATGCGCGCCGATCCGCTCCACGGGCAGTCCCAGCACCCCGGCCCACACCTCGCGCACCGCCCGTTCGGCCGCCGCCCGCGACCGGGGCACGCCCCGTCCGTCCGTTCCGCGCCCGGCCGGAGCCGCCACCGCCCCGCCCGGCGTGCGGGTGACGACACGGGCGTAGCGGCCCGCCTCGAAGCGGTCCCGCAGCACGTGGCGGCGTATCTTGCCGCTGGTGGTGCGGGGGAACCGGCCGGGAGGCAGGGCGACGACCCGCACGTCGTCGTGGAAGAGGGCCTCGCCCACCCGGTCCGCGACCCGCCGCAGCACCTCGTCGGCCGAGCGCGGCGGACGGGCCCAGGCGACGCACACCAGCACGCGCTCGCGGCCGGTGGCGGGGTCGGTGGAGCCCACCACCGCGGCGGTTCCGGGCGGCAGCCCGGGCGTGCCGGCGGCGACCTCCTCCAGGTCGGCGGCGTGGAACTTCAGCCCGTTCAGGAAGAGGACGTCCTTGTGCCGGCCGCTGACGCACAGCCGCCCGTCCCGCAGGAAGCCCAGGTCGCCGGTGCGCAGCCAGCCCTCGGCCGTGAAGGCCGAGGCGGTGGCGTCGGGCAGCCCCCGGTAGCCGCGGGCGAGCTGCGGCCCGCGCACCTCGACGTGTCCCACGCGGCGGTCCCCGAGCACCCGTCCGCCGTCACCGACGATCCGCACGGAGCAGCCGGGCACGGGGTGGCCGAGGTCCATGAGTTCGACGACGTCACCGGCCGTACCGGCGGTACCGGCGGTACCGGCCGGGTCAAGGGCCCCGGAAACCCGGGAAGTCCGGGCACCCTCGGAGGACTCGGAGGCCCTGGTAACCCCGGAAGTCCCGGAGACCCCGGTATCCCCGGAGGCCCCGGCAATCCCGGAGACCTCCACCACCCGGCCGCGGCCGAGCGCCCCCCGGTCCACCGCCAGCGGTACGGCGATCTCGCCCGGCGGGGGGAACGTCACGGCGAGGGTCGCCTCGGCCAGCCCGTAGACGGGCTGGAGGGCGTGCGCCTCCAGTCCCGCGCGCCGCGTGCGGCGGACGAAATCGCGCCAGACGGAGGCGGAGATCGGTTCGGCCCCGACGACCACCCGGCGCACGCTGCTGAGGTCGAAGCGGGCCATGTCCGCGTCCGGTATCCGCCGGACGGCCAGCGCGAGCGCGAAGTTGGCGGCCGACAGGTGCGTGGCGCGGTGGGCGGTGGCCGTCTCGAACCAGAGACCCGGCCGCCGGGCGAACGCCAGGGGCCCGATCTTGACCTGCCGCGCACGGGCGGCGAGCGGGGCGAGATGCGTGCCGATCAGACCCATGTCGTGGAAGTACGGCATCCAGCTCACCACCACGTCGGCCTCGCCCAGATCGGACACGGCCACGATCTGGCGCAGGTTGGCCGTCACCGCCGCGTGGGTGAGTTCGACGCCCTTGGGCTGTCCGGTGCTGCCCGAGGAGAACTGCACGAACGCCAGGTCGTCCGGCCCGCACGGCACGGCCGTGCCGGGCCCGGCCGCGTCGGACGGCGGCGCACCGGGTCCGGTCCCCTCGGCCTCGGCCTCGGCCGCGTCCGGTGCGCCGCCGTCCGGCAGTCCGTCCACCCGGAGCACGACCGCCTCCGCCCCGGCGGGCAGGCCGCGCGCCACCTCTTCGCCCGCCGCGTCCACGAACAGCGGCGGCCGGCCCAGGTGCTCCCACACCGGCCCCACCCGGCGGGCGTCCGCGGCGAGCGGGACCGGGACCAGCCCGGCACCGATCAGCCCCCAGAACATCACCTGGAAGTCCTCGCTCCGCTCGGCGAGCAGGGGAACGCAGGTGCCGGGCTCCACCCCGGTCGCCCGCAACCCGCCGGCGACCCGCAGGGCGTCGGCCAGCAACTGCCGGTACGTCACGGCCAGCTCGGTCCCATCGCCGCGCACGTGCACCGTCAGCTGCTCGGGGGCCTCCCGGACGGCGTCCAGCAGGACGTTCCAGAGGGTGTCATCGCTCATGTCGTCTGCTCACACCGATTCGAAGGGGACCGTGCCACGGGCGGCGCTCCGCGCGCGGGTCCGCGCGAAGGAGCCGAGCCGTGCGGCAGGGCGGGAGGGGCCGGGCGGCTCGCGCTGTCGCGAGCCGGTCCGTACGGTAGCCCAGCGATCTTGCCGTGGCGTATCGCCCGCCTGGTCACGTCCACCGGCCGATGCCGGGCACCGGCCCCGTCCCGCGCTTCCCGGCCCGGCTTCCCCGCCTCGGCCACGCGCCCCGTGACGCCCGATCCGGTGACCGGCGCTCTCCGGGAGGGGCTCGGAGCCCGCCTCGGCCCGGAAGGCGAGGACGATGCCTGCCGTCCGACCCGGGAGGCGAGCCGTCCGGGAACGGCGACCGGGACTCAGCCGGCCCGGTCGCCGGGGCGCGGCAGCAGGCCGGCGTCCTGGGCGCGCAGCACGGCGCCGAGCCGGTCCGCGGCCCCCAGCTTCCGGTACAGCGCGTTCAGGTGCTTGTGGACGGTGCGCGGCGAGATGCCGAGCCTGCGTCCGATCACCTCGGCGGTCAGCCCCGTGGCCAGGAGGTGCAGCACGTGCGTCTCGCGCGGGGTCAGCGGTGCCGCCAGGGAGCGGTTGGCCTGCCGTCTGCGCTCGCTCCCGGAAGCCGCCCGCAGCGCCGACAGGAGGGACCGGTGGGCCGTCGCGGCCGTGAGCAGCGGCTGGACGCGTGTGGCGTACCGCTCGTCGTGCCGGGAGAAGTCGCCGCCGGAGCGGTGCACCAGGAACCCGCTGACGTGCGGCCCGCGTCCCGGCAGCGGCAGGCCGAACACGTGCCGCGTCCCGAACGCCTGGTGGAGGGCGTCGGCCGTCGGACTGCTCCGCCAGGTCCGCGCCCCCACCACCCGTGCGGCGCTCTGTGGCGTCCAGTCGCCACTGGCCCCGTAGCGGTCGATGAACGGGTACCCCGAGCGGATGTGTTCCTGCACCGGGTCGTCACCGGCGCCGATCTCCGGCAGGCGCCGGGGGGACCGGATCACCACGCTGCCCCGCTCGCGCGTCCAGGGCACCTCCTTGACCACGATCAGCTCCCCGTCGAGCGCCGCCAGCAGTTCCTCGGTGAGCATCGGCCAGACGGACTCGGGGCTTTCGGCGCTCATCACCTCGACCGCCAGGTCCAGCATGCGTGCGTACCGGTCCGACATGACGGCCACCCCTGACGTCCCCGCGGGCTGTGCCTTCCCACGGTAACCCGCCGCCGTCCATACGCACTTCTCCCCATGGTCCGCCCCGGAGGGTTCCCGCCATGATCGGCGGCGGACGGACCACGGGGTCCGCCGGTCCCACGGGGAGATCGCCCATGTTCGCGAAGACATCGGCCGCGGCGGCCGCGCCCGTCGACGCGCCGCCGCAGGCCCGCCGTCGCCGCCACGCGCTGCTCGCCGCCGTGCTCGGCACCACCGCCTGTCTGGGGGTCACGGCGCCCGCGGCGACGGCCGCCGGGCAGCGGGCGGGAGCCACCCACTGCGTCACCGTCCTGAACGGCGTCGAGCGGGGCGAGGGGGAGTCGACGGTCCGCAGCCGCACCTGCTTCTCGGGACCCGGTGCGGGCGAACGCGCCGAGCGGGCGGCACCGGCCGGCGCCACCCAGCTCATGCTCTGGGCGGAGCACGGCGACTGGGGCGGCGTGTACGACCGCGTCTACGGCTACGACGGCCCGTGCGACGCGGCCGGTTACAGCTTCACGCCGAGCACGTGGTGGTCGAACAACCTGTCCTCCTTCCAGGTGATGGGCGGCTGCAACACGTCGTATCTGAGCGGTCCGCGGGGCAACGGCTCGTTCACCGGGCAGGTGTCGTACGTCGGCGCCGCGCTGAACGACGCGGTCACCTACGTGAAGGTCTGGCGCGGCTGACACCCCGACCACCGACCGCCGCGTGCCGGCCACCGACCACCGACCGCCGCATGCCGGCCACCGACCACCGGCCATCGCGTGCCGGCCACCGACCACCGACCACCGCATGCCGGCCACCGACCACCGGTCATCGCATGCCGGCCACCGACCACCGACCACCGAAAGGGCATCCTCGACATGCGTCCACTGCCTTCCGTCCTCGCCTCCCTCGCCGCGGTGTGCGCCGTCGCGGCCGGCCTGGCCGTCACGGGGCCCGTCGCCCCGGCGCGGGCCGCCGCGTCGGACTGCACGGGCGGCGCCCGGGGCTTCCGCGACCACCCGGACAACGCCTCCGGCGACACCGACAAGCCCCGCAGGCTGGACCTCGGCGGCGGTGTCGTCATCACCCTGGAGAAGGGGGTGTACGGGGACCAGCAGATCGGCTTCGGGAAGATCAGCGGCCCCACCCGTCCGGGCGACAAGGTGTGGATGGACTGGCGGGCCGCCGGCTGGGACGACGGGGGCAGGCCCGAATGGCCGGTCCGCCCCTGGCTCCAGTGCGGCCCCTTCACCGTCCAGAGTCACGGCCAGAGCCTGACGACCCCCTTCAAGCGCACCAGCACCGACCCCCAGTACCAGTTCCGGGTGTGCGGTTCGCTCGCCTCCGACGGCGTCGTCCGCTGCGCCACCCGGAACGGCGTCGACTGGTGGTGATCCGCCGGCACCGCCGGCACCGGCGCACCCCTGAGGTCCGCCGTGGGGCGGGAGCCGGAACACCGGCACCGCACCCCACGGAGGACCGCGCTCCCGGGAGTGGGCGCTCCGGCCCACCGACCCTCCGGTCAGGCCTCGCGTGCGAGGCCTGCGCACGTCTGGACGATCCATGACCCTGTCCCGTACACGATCCCGTACGCCTTCCTCCTCCGCACGACGCCGCCCGTGGGGGCGGCCGGCCCAGGCCGGCCCGCTCGCCGCCGTCCTCGCGGCGCTCGCGGCGCTGGTCCTCGCGGTCTCCCCGCCGGCCGCGGCCCTCCCGTCACCCCATCCGATGCCCGCGACCGGGCGTGCGGACGTGCCGTCCGGAGTGACCGCGGGTGTCGCCGTCTTCGACCGCGCCTCCGGCTCCTTCACCGAACAGGTCAACCCGTCCCTGCCCTTCCGCTCGGCCTCCGTGGTCAAGCTCCTGATCGCGCTGGACCTCCTGGGCGACCGCGGACCCGACGCGCTCGGCGCGCAGGACCGCGCACGCGTCGACGCCATGCTGCGCGCCAGCGACGACGCCGCGGCCGGCCACTTCTGGACCGTCAACGGCGGCGGCGCGATCATCGACCGGATGGTGCGCAGGCTCGGCCTCACCGACACCTCCCGCCCCCCGGCGACCCACCCCGGATACTGGGGGTACACCGCGCTCTCGGCCCGGGACGCCGTCAGGACCTACCGGTACCTGCTGGACACCGCGCCCGCCCCCGTACGCGACTACGTCATGGGCGCCCTGCGCTCCTCGACCCGCTGCGCCGCCGACGGCTACGACCAGCACTTCGGCGTTCCCGGTGCCTTCGAGCGTCCCTGGGCGGTCAAGCAGGGCTGGTCGGGCTTCGACTCGGGCGGTTGCACCACACCGGCCGCGGCCGCATCACCGGCCGGGGCCGCACCACCGATCGCCGCCGCACCGGCCGCCCGCACCGGCGGTCCGGCCGCCGCGGACGTGGACCTCGCCCGGCCGGCCCTGCACACCACCGGCACCGTCGGCACCGGGGACCGCACGATCGTGGCCGTCCTCACCCTGCACCCGGGCGGCACCTCGTACGGCAAGGCGTACACCGACCTGGGCCGGCTGACCCGCTCCCTGGACGTGCCCGGAGCCACGCGCCCCGCCGGGACGTGGATCGGCACGTGGGGCAGCGGCGTCAACGTCCGCGCGGAAGCCACCACGGAGTCCCGGAAGCTGACGGCGCTGCCCGCCGGCGTCGAGGTCCTGGTCTCCTGCCAGAAGCGGGGCCAGGAGGTCAGCATCCCTCCCTACACCAACGACTGGTGGGTCTACCTGCCCCAGTACGGGGGCTACCTCACCAACATCTACCTGAACGTCCCCGAGAACCAGGTCCCGGGCCTGCGCCTGTGCTGAGCCGGGCGGCGGACCCGTCCGCCACGGCGGGGCCGGGCCGGGGCCGGCCCCGCCGTCCGACGGGTACGCGGACGGTTCCGCCGCGGGGCCCGCGGACCACGCCCCGCGCCCGTGGGGCCGGACGAGGACCGCCGGCGCCCGGCCGTACGGGGCGGACCCCGCCGGCGGTCACCGGGAAGCGGCGGATGGGAACGGCCGCACCGGGCAGGAGACCACCGTGACCTCGAACACTCTCCGCACGCGACGGAGCACCCCGGGGAACCGGCCCGCCGGCCTGCCGGGACGCGCGGGCCCGCTCCTGCGGACCACCGCCGTGCGCCTCTGGGAGGACAACGTCGCCGACCACGCGGCGGCGCTCACCTACTACGCGGTGCTGGCGCTCGTCCCCGCCCTGCTGGTCCCGGTCTCGCTGGTGGGGCTGGCCGGCACCGGCACCCGCGAGCGCCTCATCCGCGACCTCACCTCCTACCTCCCTCCCCAGTCGGCCCAGGTGCTCCGGGAGACCCTGGAAGGCCTCACCTCGGCGCCGTCCTCGCTGTGGCCGCTGATCGTCACCTGCGTCCTGAGCGCCCTGTGGTCGGCCTCCAGCTACCTGGCGGTCTTCCGCCGCGCCCTGTATGCGATGCACCGGCTGCCCGACACGCGGCCGCCGCTGCGCGCGGCACACGTCCTCGTCCTCACCGCCGGCGCGCTGCTGGCCCTGCTCGTCACGGGCGCCGCGTGCCTGGTCGCGACCGGTCCCGTGGTCCGCCGGCTCGCGGTGGCGACCGGCCACCCCGACGCGGACTCCATGGCCGTCCTGCGGTGGCCGGTGCTCCTCGTGATCGTCACCGGGCTGATCCTCGTCCTCTACCGGACCGGTCCCGCCCGGGCCCGCGGCGGCCGCCGGGGTTACCCGGGCGGCGTCCTGGCGGCCCTCCTGTGGCTCGGCGCCTCGGCGCTCTTCACCCTCTACACGCAGTTCGGCACCTACAGCCGCCTCTACGGTTCGCTGGCCGGGATCGTCGTCTTCCTCGTCTGGCTGTGGTTCGGCAACCTGGCCCTCCTCGCCGGCGCGCAGTTCGACGCGGTGCTCGCGGGGGCCGGCGAACGGACCGAAGAGACGCCGGAGGACTCCGGGAACGCCCCCTCCTGAGGACGGGCACGGGGCTCCGCCCGGGAGCCCGTCAGGACGCGGGGCGGGGCGCCGCCGGGCCGGCGCCGGCGTGCCGGACGAGGTCGCGGTGGCGGCCCACCCCGGTGGTGAAGAGGTAGAGCGGGGGCAGGAGGGCGGCGGCGCAGACGGCCCAGAGGGCGGTGTGGGCGCCGAAGCGGGTGGCGAGGAGACCGGCGGCGACGGCGCCGAGCGGCAGCGCGCCCCAGGAGACGAAGCGGACCGTGGCCATCACGCGGGAGAGCAGCTCCGGCGGCGACTGGGTCTGCCGGTAGGTGCGGGTGGTGATCGAGCCGATGACGGTGCCGAAGGCGAAGCCGGCGTTGCCCAGGGCGAACCAGTACGCGTCCTGCCCCGACGTGGTCAGCGGCGCGAGCAGGAGCAGCGCGCCACCGGCCAGGTCGGCCACGATGATGCCCCGCGCGGTCCCGAGCCGGGTGGTCACCCGGACCGCGACAGCGGCGCCGGCGAGACCGCCCACCCCGTCCATGGCGAGGACGAGGCCGAGCTCCAGGGGACCGAAGCCGGCCTCGCGGACCAGGTAGAGGGGGGTGAGGGCGAGGAGGGCCGCGTTGAGGAAGTTGGCGGCGGTCGCCCAGATCATGCAGGGCCGCATGACCGGGTGACCGGTGACGTACCGCCACCCCTCGCGCATCAGCCGGAGCGCGCTCTCGTCGCCGCGGTGCGCGGGGCGGCCCTCGGGGAGGGTGCGCAGCAGCACGGCGGAGGCCAGGTAGCTGGCGGCGTCCACGACGAGCGCGCCGACCGGTCCGGTCACGCCGATCAGGACGCCGCCGAGGGAGGGGCCGGCGGTGTCGGTGACGGAGTGCGTGCCGGACATGACGCTGTTGCGGGCGGCCAGCTCCCGGGCCGGGACGACGGCGGGCAGGAAGGTCGAGTTGCCGATGTCGAACAGGACGGTCGCCGCGCCGGTGACGAGCGCCGCGCACAGCAGGTGGGGGTAGGTCAGGGTGCCGAGCCACCAGGCGAGCGGCAGCGACCCGAGCGCCGCGCACCGCACCAGGTCGAGCGCGACCTGGAGCCGGCGCAGCGGGACGCGCTGGGCGACGACGCCGGCCGGGAGGCTGAGCAGCAGCCAGGAGACCTGTCCGGCGGCGGCGAGCAGGGCGACCTCGAAGGCGGTGGCGTCGAGGACGGTGAGGGCGACGAGCGGCAGGGCGAGCGCGGTGACGGCGGTGCCCGCGCCGCTGGTGGTGGAGGCGGCCCAGAACCGCCAGAAGACGCCCGGCGGCGAGGTGTCCGGCACGTCGTCGTGTCGGTCCTGCTGAGGAATCGTTCGTGCCCCGCCCATGCGGCGACCACCCCCGGAACTGGTCAGTCTCTTTCGGGAACCTTTTGGTTCCGAGTGAGTTTCTATAGGGAACTGACCTCATGGCGCAAGATGGTCCCCAGGAGCGGCCGCCGTGCGCGCAGGAGTGGAGACGCTGTGATGAGATCGGTGCCCGAGCGGGACGCCGCCTGCGCGATCGCGCAGGCGGCGGCAGTGGTGGGGGACTGGTGGAGCCTGCTCCTGGTCAGGGAGACCGCGCGCGGGCACCACCGCTTCGACGCCCTCCAGGAGGAGCTGGGCATCTCCCGGAAGGTGCTCACCGAGCGCCTGGCCCACCTGGTGGAGGCGGGGGTCCTGGAGAAGGTCCCCTACCAGGACAGGCCCGTGCGGCACGAGTACCGGCTGACGGAGAGCGGTCGGGGGCTGCTGCCGGTGCTGCTGTCGATGCAGGACTGGGCGGACCGCTGGATCTTCGGGGACGGTTCGCTCAGCGGCACCGCCGACGGGACGGGCGCGGAGGCGCGGCGGGTGGCGGCCCTCGTCGGCGAGCGACTGCCGCGCCTGGAGCTGCCGGGCCACCGGGACGGCGCGCCGGTGGACCCGGTGGCCGGCGCAGCCGCCACGGTCCTGTTCTGCTATCCGGCGACAGGCAGCCCCGGCCCCCTGCCGGAGGGCTGGGCGGGCATCCCCGGCACCGTCGGCTGCACGCTGGAGAACCGCCTCTTCCGGGACGCGTACGACGACTTCCGCGCCGCGGGTGCGGAAGTGCACGGCGTCAGCACCCAGCGCCCGGACGAGCAGCGGGTGTTCGCGGTCGAGGAGGGCCTGCCCTTCACGCTCCTCTCGGACGTCGACCTGCGCCTCGCCGCCGCCCTGCGGCTGCCCACCTTCCGCGCCGGGCAACTGCTGCGCCTGAAGCGGGTCGTCCTGGTCCTGGACCGCGACCGCACGGTCCGGCACGCGCGCTTCCCGGTGACGGACATCCCGGCGGCGGTCGCCGAGGCGCTGGCGGAGGCCCGGCGCCTGGCGGCGGACGGAACGGGGCGCGCGGTCACCTCCTGACGCCCCGCCGCCCCGGAAGCCCCCGGCCGGACCACCGCCGATCGGGGCCACCCGGTGTCCGGCCCCTGTCCCCACCGACGTGCCTGCCGCCGTGTCGGTCACGGGCGCCCCTGTCCGCGCCCGCACGCACGCTCCTAGAGCGCGGACGCCTTGCCCAGGGCCTGCTCCAGGTCCGTCCACAGGTCCTCGACGTGCTCGATGCCGACCGAGAGGCGGACCGTGCCGGGGCCGATGCCGGCCGCCTCCAGGGCGGCGGCGTCGAGCTGGCGGTGCGAGGTGGACGCCGGATGCATGACCAGGGTCTTCACGTCGCCGAGGGAGACCGAGAGGGAGGCCAGCCGGACCGCCTCGACGAAGGCCCGGCCGGCGTCCCGCCCGCCCGCGAGGTCCAGCGAGACCACGCCGCCCGCACCGTCCGGCAGCAGCCGCTCGGCGAGCTCCCGGTCCGGATGGCCCGCGAGGCCGGGGTAGCGGACGGCGGCCACCGCCGGGTGCCCGGCGAGCCGGCCGGCGATCTCGGCGGCGGAGGCGCAGTGGCGCTCCATCCGCAGGGACAGGGTCTGCATGCCGCGCAGGGTGAGCCAGGCGGCGAAGGGGTCGGTGCTGGCACCCGCCTCGACGGCGAAGTGGCGCAGCCGGGAGAGCAGTTCCGGGTCGTCGGCGACGACGACGCCGCCGAGGACGTCCGCGTGGCCGGCGAGGTACTTGGTGGCCGAGTGGACGACCAGGTCGGCGCCGAGCGCGAGCGGGCGGCAGAGCAGCGGGGAGGCGAAGGTGTTGTCGACGGCGACCGGGACGCCCGCCTCGCGGGCCACGGCGGCGAGGGCCGGGACGTCGGAGACGCGGGTGGTGGGGTTGGCGATGGTCTCCAGGTAGAGGAGGCGGGTGGTGGGCCGCAGCGCGGCGGCGACCTCCGCCGGGTCCGTGCCCGAGACGTGGGTGACCTCGACGCCCCAGCGCTCCGCGAGGTCGGTGAGGACCGCGTACGTGCCGCCGTACAGGCAGCGCTGGGCGATGACGTGGCCGCCGGCGGAGAGCAGACCGAACAGGACGGCGTTGATGGCGCCCATGCCGGAGGCGAAGGAGAGCGCGCCGGCGCCGCCCTCCAGGCGGGCGACCGCGTCCTCCAGGGTGCGGACGGTGGGGTTGCCCATGCGGCTGTAGAGGAAGGACCCGCCCGACTGCATGGAGTCGGCGAGGGCGTCGGCGGACTCGAAGCCGAAGACGTGCCCCTGGTGGAGGGGGACGCCGAGGGGCACGCTGCCGGTGATCTCGACCCGGGGCGGATGGACGGCGAGGGTCTCGGGACGGAGACCGCCGGCGGCGGAGTGATCGCGTTCGCTGTTCATGGGGCCAGTCTCGGGAACGGCCCGCCGCCGTCGACAGGGCCAATTCCGTTTCCGTGGTTCCCCGTCGGCACGTGACCCGGCCGAGCCCCTCCCCGTCCGCCGCGCGTGCGGGGTCTTCCGGAGGGGGCCGGATCGGTCACGATGGAGGACCGCCGGGCAGTGGGCGCGGGCCGAGCGAGGGGGGCGTCCTGGACGGGCAGCGGGAGCGGGTGGGACCGGCGCCGTGGCTCGCCCTCGCCTGCCTGGCCGGGCTCGTCCTGGCCTACGCCGTGCTGGCGAACTTCACCGGAGAGCCGCGGGCGGCCCTGTGGGGCGAGCCCGGCACCGTGAGCGAGATCGGCTGCCGGACCCACGACGCCACCGCGGCCGACGGGGGAACGCCGGAGTCCTGCTCGGGCACCTTCACCCCGGACGGCGGCGGTTCGCCGTTCGCGGCCACCGTCGAGGGCGACATCGGCTCACCGCCGGTCCGCGCGCGGCTGGACGACGCCTCCGGGACCGCGTACCTCTCGCCCACGGTGTGGGCGGGCGTGCTCCCCGTGGGGCTCTCGCTCCTCCTCGCCGGCCTTCCGGTGACGGTGACGGTGCTGTACGCGCGTCACGCCCGCGCACAAGGCGCGGGGCGCCGCCCCCGAGGACCGGAGCGGCCCGGTCCGGCGCGGGACTGAGCCGGCGCCGTCCCCTCCGACGCGGTCCGGCCCCGGCGTCCCGGGCCGTCACTCGACGGGGCCGGCGCGGGACGCCCGGCTCCCCCCTGCCGCCCTCAGCCGTCCGTCTCGCGGACGGTGGTGAGGTCGGCGAGACCGGAGACCGCCAGCACGGGGGCGATCAAGGGGGACGTGAGGAGTTCGATGCGCTCGTGACGGGCGAACAGCACGCTCAGCGCGGCGCTGTCGAGGTACTCCACCGCCGTGAGATCGACGACGATGCGGCCCGGCAGCGCGTCGAGAGCCGAGGCGAGGGCATCGGCGTTGCTCATGTCGATCTCACCGGCCGCCTTCAGGACCGGGGTGTCGTCCGCCCGGCGGCCGGGGGTGAGGAGGAGCGGAGTCGTGGTCATGGAGTGATCCTCGTGTGCATGTCGACGGTGGTCCCGGCAGGACCGGGAACGATGGTGACCTGCTGCATCAGAGCACGCATGAGGGCCACTCCGCGTCCGCGGCGGGGGAGCGCCCGGGGGTCGGGCCGCTTCCAGCGGCCGGTGTCCTCGACGCGGAGGCGCAGTGCGGCGCCCGAGGTCTCGGCGTGGAGACGCACGGTGTCGCCGGGGGAGTCCCGGTGACCGTGCTCGATCGCGTTGGCGCACGCCTCTCCGGCCGCGACGAGGACGTTCTGGGCCGTGTCCGCGGGCACGTCGCACTGCTTGAGCCAGCCGCGTAGGGCCTGGCGGACGGTCGCGAGCTGTCCCGACTCGGCGGGGAACACGAGGTCGAGGGGAGCGGGGTGGCGGTAGAGCAGCAGCGCGACGTCGTCGTCGTAGCCGTCCGCCGGCGCCAGACGGGCCATCAGGTCGCCGGCGAGGGCGTCGAGGTCCGTGCCGCGGCCGTCCTGGACGGCACGGCCCGCCCGGGCGATGCCCTGGGTGAGCGGCACCCCGCGGCGTTCGACCAGGCCGTCGGTGTACAGCAGGAGGGTGGAGCGGGCCGGCATGACGCACGTGCCGGTCGGACGGTCCCTCCCGGGAAGGACGCCGAGCGGGATGGAGCGGCCCTCTTCCAGCAGGACCGTGGCGCCGTCCGCGGGGGTGAGGATGCCCGGGGGGTGGCCGGCGCTGGAATAGCTCAGGCTTCCGGTTCGCGGATCGAGCACGCCGCAGAACACCGTGGTGCACAGCGCGCCGGGGACGCCGACCGCGAAATGGTCCAGTGCCATGAGGACCCGGGCCGGATCCGGCTGCTGCAGGAGCAGTGCCCGGCACGCGCTGCGGAGCTGCCCCATGACCGCGGCGGCTCCGAGCCCGCGGCCGACGCAGTCCCCCACGACGATGCCCATGCGTCCGTCGGCCAGGGGCACCGTGTCGTACCAGTCCCCGCCCACCTCCAGGGGCCGGACGGCGGGTTCGTAGCGCACGGCGAACCCGCCGGGAAGCCGGGAGGGACCGAGGATGGCCCGCTGCAGGGCGAGCGCGGTCTCCCTTTGCCGGTCGACCTGCCGGGCACGGCCCAGTGCCTGCGCCAGTCGCCCGGCCAGCAGGGACAGCAGCAGTTCGTCCTCCCCGCTGAAGGGGCGCCGGAGGCCGAGGTCCACCCGGAGCGCGAGCGGGCCGTCGGGATGCTCCACCAGGATGCCCGCGCCGTGATCGTCCGCCACCGGTGTGAGCGGGGGCCGCCCGCTCAGCCCGGTCAGCAGCCGCCGTTCGCCGGCGGGGAGCCGGTCCCACGTCACCGGCGCTCCCGCCACGGTCAGTTCGGGCCGCTCCCCGGCCGTGAAGACGGCTGCCGTCACCCGGTGGGCACGCCACAGACCGCGCAGCTCCTCCAGGGCGCCGGCGAGGACGCCGGTCGTACTGTCCGCCTCGGACATCCGGGAGCTCAGAGCCGCCAGGGCGTTGTCGCGCCGGACGGCGTGGTGCTCGGCGGTGACGTCGCGGAAGGTGCCCACGACGACACGCCGCCCGGTGTCCGGGTCCTCGGCCCGGGCCACGGTGACACTCACCCAGACCCGTCGCCCGTCGCGATGGGTGAAGGGGACGGTGGCGGACCCCTCTCCTGCCCGGGCCAGCCGGGTGAAGGACTCCTCCGCCTGGCGGTGGGCCTCCGGGTCGCGCCGGGAGTCGGGCCACCACGGATGCGGGGTCGGATGGGGCAGCTCCTGGGGGCCGTAGCCGAGGATGCCGGCGAAGGCGGCGTTGGTCTCGATGACCGCGCCCTCCTCGTCACAGACGAAGAAACCCTCCTGAAGGGAGTCGACGAGGGCGGTGCGCCAGCGCGCGTGGTGGTTGCGCAGCCGGGAGAGCTCCACCGCGGCGCGCACCCGGGCGAGGAGTTCGCCGGCTGCGAAGGGTTTGACGAGGTAGTCGTCCGCGCCGGCCCGCAGGCCTTCGATGGAAGCCTCCTGGCCGGCCCGGGCGGAGAGCAGCAGAACGGGGACGGTGGCGGTGCGGGGGTCGGCGCGCAGCGCGGCCACGAGCGCCAGGCCGTCCAGGCGGGGCATCATGACGTCGCTGACGACCAGGTCGGGGGCCTGCTCTCGGATCGCGGCGAGAGCCTCCTGGCCGTCGTGCACGCTCCGCACCTCGTGACCGGCACCGGACAAAAGACGGGTCAGGTACTCGCGCATGTCCGCGTTGTCGTCGGCCACGACGATCTTCGTCGAGCCGGCTGCCGCGCGGTTCCGGGCCGGTTCCGGGACGGTTCCCGCCGCCGGGCCGCTTGCGACGGAGACCGGATCCCCTTCCTGCGCCGGTTCGGGAAGCCAGCGCAGCGCCTCCTGCAGGTACGGCTCGGCGGTGTCGCCCGTGGTGGCCGGCGGGCCCGCGGGGGCCACTGCTTCCGGAGGCAGGTGCGCCGTACCGAAGGGCAGGCGCACCGTGAACCGTGTGCCCCGGCCCTCGGCGGACCGGACCGTGATCACACCGCCGTGCAGGAGCACCAGCTCCCGGACCAGGGCGAGTCCGATGCCGCTGCCCTCGCCGGAGCGCGCGCGGGCGTGCGCGACGCGGTGGAAGCGCTCGAAGAGCCGGGGGACCTCGTGTTCCGGCACCCCCGTGCCGGTGTCCGTGACCACCACCACCGCCTGCGCCCCCTCCGCCCGCACGGAGACCCCGATCGTCCCCTCGAAGGTGAACTTCAGCGCGTTGGAGAGCAGGTTGAGGACGACCTTCTCCCACATGCCGCGGTCCACGTACACCGGGACCCGCAGCGGCCGGCAGTCGACCACGAGACCGATCCCGGCCCTGTCGACGGCGGAACGGAACACGCTGGCCAGGTCGGCGGTGACCGCGGCCAGGTCCACGGGCTCGTAGCGCGCCTCCACGCGCCCGGCCTCGATGCGGGAGAACTCGAGCAGGTTATTGACCAGCCGGCCCATCCGCAGTCCGTTGCGGTGGATGACGTCGAGTTCCTCGCGCACCGCGGCACCGGCGTCGGCCAACCGGGTCCGCAGTTCCTCGACGGGACCCATGATCAGGGTCAGGGGGGTCCTGAACTCGTGGCTGATGTTGGAGAAGAAGGTGGTCTTGGCCCGGTCGAGCTCGGCGAGCTCCTCCGCACGCCGTTGCTGCGCCCGATAGCTGCGGGCACGGGAGACGCCGGCCGAGAGGTGTCCCGCGACCAGCTCGACGAAGCCGCGGTAGTCCTCGTCCAGCGGCCGGTAGCGGTTCAGGGCGGTCACGAGGAAGCCGTACGGCGTGGTGTCCTGGCCCGGCAGCGGCGTGATCAGCGCGTGCGTGGGCGGTTCCGGCCAGGCACCGCCGGGCAGGGCCGCGTGGGCCGGACCGTCCAGCGCCACCGGAACGGTCTCCTGCCGGGTCTCCCGCCCCGCCGGCCACGGCACCGGCCACGGGGCCGACGCGTCGTCGGCCACCAGCCTCTCGGGGGCCGCGGGGTGCCCCGCGGCGATTCCGGTCGACGCCTCCAGCCGGGCCGAGCCGTCCTCCTGGAACAGGTACGTGAGGGTGAACGGCAGGTCCTTGGTGTTGCGCTCCAGCTGCCGGCTGGCGAAGGCGACCGACTCCTGCTCGGTCAGAAGCGCGAGGGGAACCGACCCCAGGTCCCGCAGCGTGCTCATCCGGCGTTCGGCGACGACGCGGTCGGTCTCCTCGCTGACGACGCACAGCACGCCGACGACCCGGCCGTCGTCGTCCCGGAGCGGACTGTACGAGAAGGTGTGATAGCTCTCCTCGGAGAACCCGGAGCGCCGCAGGAACAGCAGCAGGGCCTCGTCCCACGTGGAGCTTCCGGCGAGGACGCTGTCGACACGCGGCCGCACGTCCTCCCAGACCTCCGCCCAGACCTCCCGCACCGGCCGGCCGAGCGCCCAGGGATACTTGCGTCCCAGCGTGTCGCGCCGGTAGGCGGCGTTGCAGAAGAACGTCAGCTCGGGCCCCCACGCCATCCACATGGAGAAGCGGGACGACAACAGGATGCTGACCGCGGTGAGCAGACTCTGCGGCCAGTCCTCCGGGCGGCCCAGCGGAGTCGCCGCCCAGTCCACTTCCGCGAGGTCACGGCCGATCTCCGGATCGGCGGCGAACGCCCCGGGCGGGCCCGCTTCCGGCACGGGGGACTTCAGGCCCTCGCCCTCGACCACCGACAGTCCTCCCTTTTCCGTGTTCCGCCGTTCCCCGCATCACGCCGTCGCACCGGGTTCGTGGGGGCGCCGGCCACGCGCGCCTGCCCCGATCCCCGGCCGACACGCCCGCGTGCCGCGAGAACAGGGCATGATCCGTAGGATAAACCTGTCACCGCATCCGAGGGCGTGTGCGCATGACCCGCGAGGCCGCGGCGGAGAAGCGGGGTCCGGTGCGCATGGGCCCGCCCGGCAGGGAGGCCGGTGACACATACTTCGTCGAGCCGTGGAGAGGCGGAGGACATCGGGGACGAGGCCGTTGCTCCACACCTCCTCGCCCGGACCGGCCGCCCGTACCCACCCCAGCCGCACAGGAGAACCGGTGAACGAGCACACCCTCACCGTCAGCCCCCGGCCCGCCGCACCGGGCGCCACCGTCTTGGTCGTGGACGGTGAACTCGACCACCACACCGCGCCGCTCCTCGCCCGGTGGCTCGGGGGGGAGCTGTTCGCCCCGGGCGCCCGTGTCGTCCTCGATCTCACCGCGCTCACTTACTGCGACTCCACCGGGGTGACCGTCCTCGTCGGTGCCTACCAGAAGGCGCATGCGACCGGGTGCGCCCTTTCCCTCGCGGGCGTGAACGACGACCTGACCCGCGTTTTCACGATCATGGGCCTGGACCAGGTCTTCAGTTTCGCGCCCACGGCCGCCGACGCGCTGGGACCCGACCGGCCCTGACCGCGCGCGCCACCGCTCCGCGGCGCCGACGGGACCGAAGGCCGCCGATGCGGCCCTCCCTCACCCCGCCGGGCCCGTGACACGGACCGCCATCAGGGCGACGTCGTCCTCCCCGTCGGGCGGGAACGCCGTCAGCAGGCCGTCGCACACCTTCTCCACATCGGCCGGCAGCGTCCCCATGACGCCGGCCAGCCGTGTCAGCGAGTCCCCGATGTCCTCGTGGCGCCGCTCGATCAGGCCGTCCGTCGTCATGACGAGCACCGATCCCGCCGGCGCCGCCACCTCCGCCGCCGGCGGCTGAGGGAGCCTCAGGCCCAGAAGGGGACCGTGGTCCTCGATGAAACGGACGTCTCCGTCCGGGGTGCGCAGAAGCGGAGGCAGGTGCCCGGCGTTGGCGACGTGCAGCAGTCCCGTGTCGCCGTCCACGAGAACGATGCACAGAGTGAGGGTGAGCGGAGCCTCGATGGCCGTGAGCAGGTTCTCGATCCGGTCGAGGATCGCCCGCGGCGAGTGCTCCTCGATCGCGTAGGCGCGCAGGGCATGGCGGATCTGTCCCATCAGCATGGCCGCGTCGAGGGAATGGCCCGCCACGTCTCCGACGGCGAGCAGGAGCCCGCCCCGGGTGGGCAGCGCCTCGTAGAAGTCACCGCCGATCTCCGCGTGCTCGCTGGCGGGCAGATAGCGCACCGCCAGATCGGCCAGCGGAGAACGGGGCAGGGTGTCGGGAAGGAAGCTCCGCTGGAGCGTCAGCGCCAGGTCGTGCTCCTCCGTGTAGCTGCGCAGCGCTTCCAGGGCCAGGGCGCACGCCTGGGCCAGCTGGGTGAGCAGCCGCTCGTCGTCCGAGGTCACCACGGCACCGGTGGGTACGGCGAGGCAGACCGGGGGGCGCCCCGGCTTGGCCCGGGCGATACCGGCGGCAAGCACGCCTCCGGGTATCAGGTGCCGGGGAAAGTCCGGCCAGGACTCGGCGTCGACCCGCAGGAGCCGGGTGCCGGTGCGCTCGCCGAGCTCCTGGTACGACGGCAGTTCCCGCACGTCGAACTCGCCGACGGCGTCGCCGGAGGCGGTCGCGGCGTCCGGGCCGGGGGTCCTTCGGCCGGCCCGTGCCGCCGTGCCGACCGCCGATGTGGGTTCGCCGTGCGGAGAGATGAGGGTCGCCACCGCCGTCGTTCCCAGCACGATCGCGGCGCCTTCCGCCGCCGCTCGTGCGACCTCGGCGGCGGTGTCCGCGTGGTAGAGCAGATGGGTGGCTTCGTTGAGGTGCAGGAGACGGTCGGCCAGGTGCTCGGCCCGGCGCCGGGCGCGTGCGTAGCGCAGGGCGGCGGTGACGGTGGCGAGGAGCTCGTCCGGGGCGATGGGTTCGGTCAGGTAGGCGTCGGCCCCGCGATTGAGGCCCTGCGTCCGGTCGGTGGCGGTGATCGCCGACGCGGAGACGTGGATGACCGGGAGAGCCGCCGTGACGGGATCCGCCTTGATGCGCTCGCAGACGTCGAACCCGGTCATGTCGGGCAGGCGCACGTCGACGAGGGCGACCTCCGGCAGCGGTTCACCGGCCTTCAGGATGGTCAGTGCCCGGGTGCCGTCCTCGGCCTCGACGACCGTGTGACCCGCCCGCGACAGCGTGGTCCTCAGCACGTACCGGTTCGTCGGGTTGTCGTCCACGACGAGGATGCTCGCCGGCGAGTTGTCGGACGGGGACGGTTCGGGGATCACGCTGTCGTCCTGCCGCTCTCGGCGGGCGCGTCGCCCGCCACGGGGGAAGCGGGAGCGGACACGGCCGGGGCGAGCCCCAGGGCCAGCAGGATGCGCTCCCGGTCGAGATGGGTCTTGTTCAGTACGGAACGGGCATGGGTGAGCCGGGTCCGGTCCACTTCGCTGGGGTCGGTGGAGGTCAGCACCACCACGGGGATGCGCGCCGTGACCGGGTCGCGGGCGAGCACTCCGAGCAGGGTGTAGCCGTCCGGCGCGGGCATGACGAGGTCGACCAGGATCGCGTCCGGCTTGCGCTTCCGGATCACCTCGAAGGCCCGCGAGCTGACCGTGACCTCGGTGACCTCTTCGGCGATGCGCTCCAGCGTCGGCCGCAGCAGACCGAGGAACGTCGGGTCGTCGTCCACCACCACGAGGGAGCCGAGCCGGCCCACGGGTTCCGCGGTCCGGGGTGCGTCCCGGTCCGGATCCGACGCGTTCGCGGCGGGCGCGTCGAGCTCGGCAGGCACGTCCACGCGCACGGTGGTCCCCTCGCCCGGGGCACTGCTCAGCGCGAGGGTGCCCCCCAGGATCGTGGTGAGCCGGCGTGCGTACGGCAGCCCCAGGCCGGTCCCGGACTGTCCGCGCTGGTGCATCCCCAGCACCTGGTAGAACTCCTCGAACACCCGGTCCTGCTGATCCAGCGGAATCCCGATGCCCGTATCGGTGGTGGTGAACACGAACCAGGTCCGTCCGCCCCGCGTCTCCGTCTCGACCGTCAGCCTGACCTCGCCCGACGTGGTGAACTTCAGCCCGTTGGACAGGACGTTGCGCAGGACGCGGGTCAGCATCACCTCGTCGGTGACCAGCCGGGGAAAATCGGACACGTCGGGAATGTCGAGACGGACCCCCTCGTGTGCCGTGCCGCCCAGGGTTCCGCGGAGCTGGTGCAGCAGGGTCCGCAGATCGGTGTCGGCCGGCGCCGGCTCCAGCCGCCCGGATTCCGCCTTGGCCACGTCCAGGAGCTCCTCCACGAGAGCCAGGAGGGTGCTGCCGGAACCGGCTATCAGGGAGAGCTGCTGCCGCTGGTCCGGCGTCAGCGGATCGGCGTCGGAGGCCATGAGCAGCCGCGCCAGGGAGATGACCGAGTTGACCGGGGCGCGCAGCTCGTGGCTGACGTTGGCCCAGAACCTCGTCTTGGCCTCGCTGGCCAGACGCAGCTGCCGCGTCTTGTCCTCCAGCTCGGCGTAGAGGGCGACCACGCCCGTGTTGGTCTCCTCCAGCTCCGAGGACAACTCGCTGTAGAGGGCGACCACCCCCTTGTTGGTCTCCTCCAGCTCCTCGTTCAGCCGCCGCAGCTCCTCCTGCTGGGCCCGCGACTCCTCCAGGGCCCGGAGCAGCTGGCGGTTCTGCGAACGCAGTTCCTCGCTCATGCTGAGGTCGCCCGAACCGAGGACCGCCCCGTGGGCCTGCTCGATGAGCTGTCGGCGGGAAGTGCCCGTCGAGGGCAGCCGCTGTCCCACTGTCAGGGTGTGCCCTTCCTCCGAGGTGCGGTACTCGCTGCGGTCGAGGAGCCGGCGCGCCGCCCGCACGGTCTCCGCACCGGGGCGGCCGGAACCCCTCCAGGTGAAGGAGGCGAGAAAGCAGGCCCCTTCGGACCGCTCCTCGGCCCGGAGCTCCACCTGGAGTCCGGAAGATCCCAGCAGATCACGCCCCACCTCGCTCAGCACGGTTACCACGCGGACCAGCTCATGGCCCTTCAGCCCCAGGGCTTTGCAGAGCAACTGTCCCTGCCTGCGGAGTTCAAACACGTCCCTGTCGACGTCCAGCGACAGGACGCCGAGCCGGTGGGACCCCGCGTACGTCACGGGGCGGTCGCCTTGACGACCACGATGCCGGCGTCGTCCCGCCGCACGCCCGCCTGGCCCAGTATCTGCGCGGCGATGAGCGCGGGACGCCGTCCGAACAGACCGGGGAAGGACGCCGGGGTCCAGCGGTCGCTCAGCCCGTCGGAGTGGAGGATCACCACACCGTCCCGCTCCAGGGGCGCTTGATAGGTCCTCAGGTTCGGCATCTGATGGCCCACGATCCCCGGCAGCGACAGCAGGGTGCTCCGCTTGTCCCCGTGGACGGCACAGGCACTGATGTTGCCCACACCGCAGTGCTCGACAACGCCGCGGGAGAGGTCGGCACGTGCCACCGCGACCGCCGCGCCACGGGTTCCCTTCAGTTGGTCGTGCAGTGCCCTGACGATCATCTCGGGCGATCGGTGGGAATTGTTCCTGAAGGCGGCCCGTGCCCGTTCGGCGGCCAGCGCCGCCAGCGGACCGTGCCCCAGCCCGTCGCACATCATCGCGGTGACGACGGGCCCGCCGGGTCCCTCGTCGGTGCGTGCGGCCCAGCTGTCCCCGCACACGCTCTCGCCGCTGATCGGCCGGGTCAGCCCCGCCACCCACGGTTCGGCGGCCGGGACCGCGCCGTCGCCCTGGACGGACCAGAACCGGGCGAGGAGCGCCGTCCCCGCGTGCGGCAGCGAGTGCACGTCGAACGTGTCGGCGCACCGGGCGATGGAGCCCAGGCCCACGCCGAGCGTGCCCCTGCTGGAGGTGCCGTCGGCGAGCGCCGCGGACAGGTCGGGGATGCCGGGACCGTTGTCCAGCGAGATCAGCTCGACGGCTGCCCGGTCGGGCAGGGTCACGACGCGCAGGGCGAGGGAGCCGTCCTTCGCGTGCTTCTGCAGGTTGGTGGCGGCCTCGGTGACGGCGAGCTCCACCTGGGCCACCCGGTCGGCGGGCATCCCGACGCGGCGCGCCAGACGCGCGGCCTCACGGCGCGCGACCGCGTCCAGCGCCGCTCCCAGACGTATCCACACCACGTCCTCGGCCTCTATGCCGCGGCCGTCCGCCACGGGGTTCACCGCGCCCACTTCAGCACCGTCACCGTGGTGCCGACACCGGGCGTCGAGTCGAGTTCGAACTCGTCGACGAGCCGGCGCGCTCCGCTGAGGCCCAGCCCCATGCCGCTCCCGGACGTCCACCCGTCCGTGAGGGCCAGCTCCATGTCCGGGATCCCGGGACCGGCGTCGGCGAAACGCACCCACACGCCCACCCGGGCCACATCGCGGACGACCACGGCCTCCACCGTGCCGCCGCCCCCGTAGATGAGGGTGTTGCGGCCGAGCTCACTGGCGGCGGTGACCAGCTTCGTCTGGTTGACCAGGGACAGGCCGGCCTGCTGGGCGAGCAGGCGTACCGTCTGGCGTGCCTTCACCACGTCCCCGCTCGCCTGGATCGGCACTTCCTCGCGCGAGGCCTCGTCGGCCGGGTAGTCCCTCACCGGTTTTCCGGGGATGACGCCTGTGCGCGGCGGAGGTACCCCAGTCCGAGCTCCAGGTTGAGCGCGGTGCGGACACCTCCCAGGGATAGTCCGAGCTCCACCAGGGTCATGGCGACGGCGGGCCGCATGCCGACGACGACCGTCTCCGCCCCGAGGACGCGGGAGATGGCCGCCGTGGTGGCGAGCATCCGCCCCACGAACGAGTCGACGATCTCCAGCGCGGAGATGTCGATGACGACACCGCGGGCGGAGGTGGCGACGATCTTCTGGGACAGGTCGTCCTGCAGGTCGAGCACCATCTGGTCCTCCAGGTCGACCTGGATGGACACCAGCAGGATGTCCCCGATCTTGAGGACGGGAACGCGATCGCTCACAGCAGGCCCGCCGCACGGGTCGAAGCGGCCTTGTCGATCTCGACGAGAGCGTGACGCAGGGCGTCCGCCAGGGTGGCCTTGGTCGGGATGTCGCCGAATTCGATGCCCAGCCCCACGATGGTCTGCGCGATCTGCGGCCGGATGCCCGAGATGACGCACTCCGCACCCATCATGCGCGCCGCGACGACGGTCTTGAGCAGGTGCTGCGCGACCTGGGTGTCCACTGCGGGGACACCCGTGATGTCGATGATCGCGTGAGTGGAGTTCGAGTCCAGCAGGGCCTGCAGGAGCTTCTCCATGACCACCTGCGTGCGGGCGGAGTCCAGCGTCCCGACCAGGGGGACGCCCACGACGCCGTCCCACAGCTTCACCACGGGTGTGGACAGCTCCAGGAGCTGCTGCGACTGCGCGGAGATGATCTCCTCGCGGGTCCGCGCGTACTCCTCCACCGTGAACAGCCCCAGGTCGTCCAGGAGGTGCGAGAACTGCAGGTAGGCGCGGATCTCCTCGACGGACCCGCCGAGCAGGGACTCCAGCACCTCCTTGAGGGAGAAGACGCTCACGGCGGTCTCGGTCGGGGTGAAGCCCTGGCGCGCCCGGTTCCTCGACAGCTCGACCAGCAGACTGCGCACCACCCCGTACTCCGGGCCGCGCCCCGCGAGGCCGCCGGCGGCCAGCGCCTCGGTGATGGCGTCGTACAGCTCGCTCAGCTCACGGCCGAGCTCCACGGTGCTCAGTCGGCCGTGCAGGGAGGCGGCCACGGTCTGCTCCCACTGCGCGATCAGCTCGGCACGGCGTGCCGAGAGCAGCTCCAGCAGCCGCTTCGAGTCGTCGCTGTCCATACGGGGTCCCCTCCACATGTCACCTAATCAGAACGCTGCCGACCTTACGGCACTGATCAGGGCACCGTTCAAAACCGCTGTCCCCCGGAGGGGCCGAGCGTCCCGGTCGCCCCCTTGCCCATGGGCGGACACCTGCCCCAGGACGCCCGGTCCACACCGTGAGCGCGCGCGTGAGACGCGTCACTCCCGGAGTGAACCTTTCCCCCTCAGGGTGACGCGTGACGCAGGAGGGGCAAGGCCCGGACGACCGCGGTGACGCGGGGGCGTCGCGGCGTCCGTGCAGAGCGTGACCGTGTCCCGGCGGCCGGTGACGGCCGCCGGGACACGGTTCACCCCCTTCTCGCGGGGCCGGTCACGGAAGGGTCCACTTCTGGTTGGGGCCGGTGTGGCAGGTCCACAGGTGGACGGGGGTGCCGTCGTTCCAGGTGCCGCCGGAGGCGTCGAGGCACTTGCCGGACTGGGGGTTGCGGACGGTGCCGTCGCTCTGGGGCGTCCACTTCTGGGCGCCGGTGCCGTTGCAGCTCCAGAGCTGGATCCTCGTGCCGTCGGCGGTTCCGCCGCCGGAGACGTCGAGGCACTTGCCCAGCGCCTTCACCGTGCCGTCGTCGGCGACCGTCCACTTCTGGGCGCCGGTGCCGTTGCAGCTCCAGAGCTGGATCTTCGTGCCGTCGGCGGTCAGCGCGTTGTCCACGTCGAGGCACTTGCCGTTCACGCCCTTCACCTCGCCGGTCCGGGGGCCGGGCTGCTGCCCGCCGAGCTGCTTGACCCGGACGTCGCGGAAGGACACCTCGTCGCCGTCGCCGTGGTTCTGGATGCCGACGTGGCCCTGGCGCAGGCTGCGGGCGGGGTCGGTGTTGGTGAAGTCGTTGATCTTCCGGCCGTTGAGGAAGATCTCCAGTCGCTCGCCGGTCACCCGGAGCTCGTAGGTGTTCCACTCGCCCGGCGGGTTCAGTGCGGCGTCCCTGGCGGCGATGTCCGCGGACCTGAAGCCGTAGACGGCGCCGGTGGTGCGGTCGGTACCGTCCGTGGCGTCGATCTGGATCTCGTAGCCGTTGTTCACCGCGGACCAGGGGTCGTCGGAGGCGGGGAAACCGAGGAAGACACCGGAGTTGTCGTCCCCGGCCGCCTTCCAGTCGAGTTTGACGGAGTAGTCGCCGGTGAGCTCCCGGGCCGCGTACCAGAGCATGCCCAGCCCGCCCCGCGAGGTGAGGGTGCCGTCCGCGAGGTCGAAGCCTCCGGGGCCGGCCTGCCGCCAGCCCGTGGTGGACGAGCCGTCGAACAGCGGGGTGTAGCCGGTCTCGGGCCGGCAGTCGGCGTCGGTCATGCCCGCGGCCCACCGGATGCCGCCGAGGAGGTGGCGGCGGAAGGCGGGCTCGGCGTAGGACTCGTCGGTGTGGCCGCCGCCGGTGTAGAAGGCGCGGCCGCCCCGGTACTCCTTGCACCAGGCGATCGGGTGGTCGCCGGCCATGTTCCCGCCGGAGTAGCTGGACTCGTCGAGGGAGGCGAGGACGCGGGCGGTCGTGCGCGGGTTGGTGCGGTAGTCGTACCACTCGTCGGTGCGCTGCCAGGTGCCGCCCAGGTGGGCCGTGGCGTCGTGGGCGCGGTCCTCCACGTCGACGGTGGCGGACTGGATCGCCGGGTGCGAGTGGAAGAGGGCGCCGGCGAGACCTTCGTAGAAGGGCCAGTCGTACTCGGTGTCGGCGGCGGCGTGGATGCCGACGTATCCGCCGCCGCCCTGGACGTACTGCTCGAACGCGGTCTGCTGGGGGCCGTCCAGGACGTCACCCGTCGTGGAGAGGAACACGACGGCCTTGTACTGGGCGAGGTTGCCGCCGGTGAACGCCTGGGAGTCCTCGGTGGCGTCGACGGAGAAGTCGTGGGCCGTGCCGAGGGCGCGCAGGGCCGCGACGCCGTCGTCGATCGAGGAGTGGCGGAAGCCGGCGGTCCTGGAGAAGACGAGGACCTTGTACGCGGGATCGGCCGCCGCGCGCGCCTCGGGGGCGGCGACGGGGACGGGCGTCGCCGAGGGCAGGGCCGCGGCCTGCGGGGCCAGTGCGAGCGTGGCGCCGGCGAACAGACCGAGGATCGCTTGCAGAGGGGTTCGCATGGGGGTCGTCCTCCTTTCTGGGCTACGGAAGGGTCCACTTCTGGTTGGGGCCGGTGTGGCAGGTCCACAGGTGGACGGGGGTGCCGTCGTTCCAGGTGCCGCCGGAGGCGTCGAGGCACTTGCCGGACTTCGGGTTGCGGACGGTGCCGTCGGCCCGTGGCGCCCACTTCTGGGCGTCGGTGCCGTTGCAGGTCCACAGCTGGATCTTCGTCCCGTCGGCGGTTCCGCCGCCGGAGACGTCCAGGCACTTGCCCAGGGCCTTCACCGTGCCGTCGCCGGGAAGCGTCCACCGCTGGGCGGAGGAGGCGTTGCAGGTCCAGAGCTGGATCTTCGTACCGTCCGCGGTCAGCGCGTTGTCCACGTCGAGGCACTTGCCGTTCACGCCCTTCACCGCTCCTGCCGTCGAGCCGCCGGCGGGCGAGGTGGCGAAGGAGAACTCGTCGACGTCGAAGAGGGAGCCGCTGCCGCCCTTGAAGACGAGGTACAGCGTGGTCGATCCCGCCGGACCGCCGGCGAGCGGGGCGGTCACGTCCTGGAAGGTCTCCCAGCCGCCGGTGACGGGGACGGTGGCGGTGCCCAGGAGCGTGCCGGTGGGGGAGCCCGCGCGCACCTCGATCGTGCCGCCCGCTCCCGCCGAGGAGACGCGTGCGGTGAGCCGGGTGACGTTGTCGAGGGCGTAGGGGGAGAAGGAGATCCAGTCGCCGTCGTCGATGTACCCGACGGTCCTGCCGCCGTGGGCGGGGGCGTGGGTGACCACCTGGACGCCGGAGGAGGCGCCGTGGTGCTCGGCCTGCCGGTGGCTGGGCTGGGTGACGTGCTGGGCGTGCGCGGTCAGGGCCGGCTGGCCGTTCGCCCCCTTGTCGGTGTACTCGGCGTCGACCACGCCGAAGATGTTGGCGTTGGGGTCGTGCTCGCCGTCCGCGAGGGTCTGCAGGGTGCCCGAGCAGCCCGTGGTCGAGGTCTGGGGGTGGCCGTGGCTGTCGTGCCCGACGACGAAGGTGATCCTGACCTTGGAGCAGTCGACGGCGCCGTCCTCGGGGTCGGAGACCGTCACCCTGAAGGGGATCGCGGCGCCGAAGTCGTAGACGCGGCCGTTCACGGGGAGTTCCAGCCGCACGGTGGGGGCGGTGTTGCCGACCGTGATCCGGACCGAGGCCGTGGCGGACCTGCCGGTGGCGTCCGTGACCTTGAGCGTGGCCGTGTACTGCCCGTTCGCGGTGTACGTGTGGGAGGGGTCGGCGGCGGTCGAGGTGGCGCCGTCGCCGAAGGTCCACGCGTAGGAGAGCGCGTCGCCGTCGGGGTCGGCGCTGCCGGCCGAGGAGAAGGCGACGGACAGCGGCGCCGCGCCGGAGGTGACGCCGGCCGTGGCCTGCGCGGTCGGTGCGAGGCCGCCGGTGACGTGCTCGATGCGGTACAGGGCGGAGTTCTGGTCCCCGCTGAAGTAGCCGGTGCCGTAGTCGAGGACGTACAGGGCGCCGTCCGGTCCGAAGGCCATGTCCATCACCTGGGTGCCGCTCCAGGGGAACGCGTGGATGGACTGCACCGTGCCCCCGGCGTCGGAGGCGACGCGCCTGATCCAGCGGCGGCCGAACTCCCCGGCGAAGTACTGCCCGTCGAACTCCTGCGGGAACTTCACGTCGGAGGTGGAAGCGGCGTCGTAGCGGTAGACGGGACCGCCCATCGGGGATTCCGAGCCGCCGCCGAACTCCGGCACCGAGTCGCCGTCGTAGGGGATCCAGGCGGCCCGGGCGGGCGGCAGGTCGGTGAGTCCGGTGTTGTTCGGCGAGGTGTTCTTCGGGGCGGCGCAGCTGAAGGCCGAACCGGAGGCGCCCGTGGCGAAGTCGTGGTCGACGTAGGCGTCGTTGTCGCCGGTGCAGTACGGCCAGCCGTAGTTGCCCGCGCCGGTGATCCGGTTGAACTCCACCTGGCCCGCGGGGCCGCGGGTGGGGCTGGCGCTGCCGGCGTCGGGACCGTAGTCGCCGAGGTAGACGGTGCCGGTGGCCTTGTCGACGCTCATCCGGAAGGGGTTGCGGAAGCCCATGGCGTAGATCTCGGGGCGGGTCCTCGCCGTGCCGGGTGCGAAGAGGTTGCCGGACGGGATCGTGTACGAGCCGTCCGCGGCCACCTTGATCCGCAGGACCTTGCCGCGCAGGTCGTTGGTGTTGCCCGCCGAGCGCTGGGCGTCGTACGCGGGGTTGCGCGACGGGCGTTCGTCGATGGGGGTGTAGCTGTCGGAGGCGAACGGGTTGGTGTCGTCACCGGTCGACAGGTACAGGTTCCCGGCGGCGTCGAAGTCGAGGTCGCCGCCGACGTGGCAGCAGATGCCCCGGGAGGCGGGTACGTCGAGGATCCGCTTCTCGCTGCCCGGGTCCAGGGTGCCGTCCGCCTTGAGGACGAACCGGGACAGGCGGTTGACCCCGTCGAACGGGGCGAAGTCGGCGGCGGTGCCGTCGCCGGGGGCGTCACCGGCCGGGGTGGCGAGCTTGGGCGCGTAGTAGAGGAAGACGTGCCGGTTGGAGGAGAAGGCCGGGTCCACGGCGATGCCCTGGAGGCCCTCCTCGTCATGGCTGTACACGTCGACCTTCCCCGCCACGCTCGTCGTGCCCGCGGCGTCGGTCCGGCGCACCGTGCCGTCCCGGGACGTGTGCAGCACGGAGCGGTCCGGCAGCACGGCCAGGGTCATCGGCTCGCCCGTCTCGGCCACGCCCTTGGCGAGCGTGACCTGCTGGAACTCAGGAGCGGCCGCCGGGACCGGGGCCGGGTCGTGGTGCGGCGGCGGAGAGGCGGCGGCCGGGGACACCGGGAGCAGGAACCCGGCGGTGCAGGCCAGGCCGGTCAGGAGGTGGAGGCGCTTGCGTCTGGGCGTTCTCGTGCGCACAGAAGGTCTCCCGAAGAGAGAGGGGGGTGACGGCGGCCTCGCCGGGCCACCGGGTGTGTCTACGGGCGCGCGCCGTCACGCCGTAGCGACCGGTCGCGATCGCATGACCGGTACATTTCAAAGAAGTTAGCGCCCTTTGTCGGGCTCCGTAACCCGGGCGGCGCAAGTTCTCGGTACTTCTTCCCGGTGCGGGACAAAGCATGGACGGGTCCGGAGGAAGTCCCTACTGTGTGCGGCGCGGCGGTGCGCAGGGTCCCGAACTCCCTCCCGCCCGAGCCTCCGTGACCGGGACGACGGCGCGCCCCGGCCGGCGGTGGAACCCCCGATTGCCCGATCGAACCCCTCCTCGCCGAGGGGTCGTCAGGAGGTCACGTGTATCCACGGCTGTACGCCCGCCGGCCGGGCAGACGCCTCGCCGGAACGCTCCTCGTCTCCCTGCTCGCCCTCGGCCTCACGGCGGCTCCGGCTCCCGCGGACGACGCCGCTGCCGCCGCCTTGCCGCCGCAGGAACCGGGGGTCACCCTCCGGGTCTTCGACGTCCAGGTGCCACTCAACGACATATGCGCCCTGAAACCCGGCCAGACGCCCAACATCGACAAGCTGATGCCGCTGATCGACTGGACCTCGCCGGCCGACTTCGGCCTCGACAGCAACTTCGTCACCCAGGTCGTCGGCAACCTGAACGCCCCCGCGGCGGGCACGTACGCCCTCCGCCTCACCAGCGACGACGGCTCGCGCCTCTGGGTCGACGACCAGCTGGTGATCGACCACGGCGGCCTGCACGGCCCGGAACCGAAGGAAGCCGGGATCGGCTTGACGGCGGGGCACCACGCCCTGCGCATCGAGCACTTCGAGCGAGGCGGCGGCGAGCGGTTGACACTGGAATGGAAGCCGCCCGGCGCCTCCGGCTTCACCGTCGTCCCGAACTCGGCCCTCAGCACGGACGCCGGCGTCGTCCGCGTGACGGCACCGGGGCGCAAGGAGTGCGAGGCCGGCACGGACTCGCCCGGCGACGGCCTGCCGCTCGCCGGCGTCCACCCGAACTACACCCTCACGAACCTGCGGCCGCCCGGCTTCGAACCCCAGGTCTCCGCGATGGACTGGCTCCCCGACGGACGCCTGGCCGTGACGACGTGGGGCGGCAGCAACACCACCGCCGGCGAGGTCTACCTCCTGTCGAACGTGACGGGGAACACCGGACCGGACAAGGTGACGTACAAGAAGATCGCCTCGGGCCTCAAGGAGCCCATGGGGATCAAGCACGTCGACGGCAAGCTCTACGTGTCGCAGAAGCACGAGCTGACCGAGCTGGCCGACACCGACGGCGACGAGGTCACCGACCGGTACCGCAGGGTCGCCACCTGGCCCTTCGGCGGCAACTTCCACGAGTTCGGCTTCGGGCTCCTCTACAAGGACGGGTTCTTCTACCTGAACCTGTCGGTCTCGATCGACTACGGCGGGGCGACCACGGACCCGCAGCCCGCACCGAACCGAGGCACCACCATCAAGGTGGACAAGTCGACGGGCGCGGTCTCCTACGTCGCCGGAGGACTGCGCACCCCCAACGGCATCGGCTGGGGTCCCGAGGGCGACATGTTCGTCACCGACAACCAGGGCGGCTGGCTCCCTTCGTCCAAGCTCGTGCACATCAAGCAAGACCGCTTCTTCAACCACTACACCAACCCCTCCGGTCCCTTCGACGGCCGGCCCGTCACCAAGCCGGTGCTCTGGCTGCCCCAGAACGAGATCGCCAACTCGCCCAGCACCCCGCTCCAGCTGGCCGAGGGGCCGTTCGCCGGCCAGATGCTGTTCGGTGACGTCACCTACGGCGGAATCCAGCGCGGCTTCCTGGAGAAGGTCGGAGGGGAGTACCAGGGCGCGGTCTTCCGGCTCACCCAGGGCCTGGAGGCCGGTGTCACCCGGATCAGCGTCGGCCCGGACGGTGCGCTGTACGCCGGCGGGCTCGGCGCGGGCGGCAACTGGGGCCAGGAGGGCAAGCTCGCCCACGGTCTCCAGAAGCTCACGCCCAACGGCACCGTCGCCTTCGACATCCGCGCCATGCGGGCCGTGCCCGGCGGCTTCGCGCTCGAATACACCCAGCCGTTGTCGGCGGAGACCGCGGCCGACCTCGCCCAGCACTACAAGGTCAAGCAGTGGCGGTACGCGCCGACCGCCGACTACGGCGGGCCGAAGGTCGACGAGGAGACCCTCCCCGTCCAGTCCGCGGCCCTGTCCGGCGACGCCCGCACGGTCACCCTCGCGATCCCGGGCCTGAAGGCCGACCGGGTCGTCCACGTCCGCTCGCCCCGTCCCTTCGGTTCCGCGAGCGGCGAGTCCCTGTGGAGCACCGAAGCCTGGTACACGCTGAACCGGCTGCCGGGAGGAAGCGCGGGCACGGGCGAGGTGAAGGGCGTGGGCGGCAAGTGCCTCGACGTCGACAACGCGCAGACGGCGGACGGCACGAAGATCCAGCTGTGGACCTGCAACGGCACGGCCGCCCAGCGGTGGACGCTTCCCGGCGACGGCACGGTGAAGGCGCTGGGCAAGTGCCTGGACGTGTCGAACGGCGGCAGCGCGGACGGCACCAGGGTCCAGCTGTGGACGTGCAACGGCACGGCCGCGCAGCAGTGGGAGCCGCGGGGCGACGGCACGGTCCGCAACCCGCGGTCCGCCAAGTGCCTGGACGCCTCGGGAGGCGTCTGGAACGACGGCACGGCCGTCCACCTGTGGACCTGTCACACCGGCGCGAACCAGAGGTGGACGCTCCCCTGACGTGAGGTGCCGCCCGGCCTCCCCGGCCGGGCGGCACCCCGCTCCGTGACCACCGCGCCGACGCGGTGGTCACGGAGCGGGGTGCCGTGAGCGACGCCGGTGCCGCCGTACGACCGGGGCCCCGGAGCGGTAGGACCCGGGGCGCGGCCTCCTTTGTCCTCACTTCGGAAAAAGTCTCACCGTACTTCTGCGCAAGTTCTTCCGCCCCCGGAAACCGGCTGCTACGTTCCCCTCGAAAGCAGCCCGACCCCGCGGACGATCCCCTCCCCGGGACGACCGCGGGGCCGCCGGACGGCAGGGAGAGGAAGGCACGTGCGACGCATGACGGCCCGGCCCGGCAACGCGCACCAGGCACGGCTGCTCCGCCTGCTGCGCGACGGCGGTCCCCACTCCCGCGCCCAGCTCGGCGATCTCGTCGACCTCTCCCGCTCCAAGCTCGCGGTCGAGGTGGACCGGCTCCTGGAGACGGGACTCGTCGTCGCGGACGGTCTCGCCGCCTCGCGCGGCGGGCGCCGCTCGCACAACATCCGTCTCGCCCCCGGCCTGCGCTTCCTCGGCGTCGACATCGGCGCGACCTCGATCGACGTCGCCGTCACCAACGCCGAACTGGAGGTGCTGGGCCACCTCAACCACGCGATGGACGTGCGCGAAGGCCCGGTCGCGGTCTTCGAGCAGGTGCTGTCGATGGTCGCCAAGCTCAAGTCGCTCGGACTGGCCGACGGGCTGGACGGCGCCGGCATCGGGGTGCCCGGCCCGGTCCGCTTCCCCGAGGGCGTCCCCGTGGCGCCCCCGATCATGCCCGGCTGGGACGGTTTCCCCGTCCGCGAGGCCCTCAGCCAGGACCTCGGCTGCCCCGTCATGGTCGACAACGACGCCAACCTCATGGCCCTGGGCGAGCAGCACGCCGGCGTCGCCCGGTCCGTCGCCGACTTCCTGTACGTCAAGATCGGTACGGGCATCGGCTGCGGCATCGTCCTCGGCGGTGCGGTCCACCGCGGCACGACCGGCAGCGCGGGCGACATCGGCCACATCCAGGTCGAGCCGGACGGCCGGGCCTGCGGCTGTGGCAACCGGGGCTGCCTGGAGGCCCACTTCAGCGGATCCGCGCTCGCCCGGGACGCCGAGGACGCGGCGCGCGCGGGCGGCTCGGCCGAGCTCTCCACACGGCTGGAGACCCTCGGCAAGCTGAGCTCCGCGGACGTGGCCGCGGCCGCGGCCACGGGCGACCAGGTCGCCCTCGACCTCATCCGCGCGGGCGGTGACCGGGTCGGCCAGGTGATCGCCGGACTCGTCAACTCCTTCAACCCCGGGATGGTCGTCATCGGCGGTGGCGTCACCGGCCTCGGCCACACGCTGCTGGCCAGCGTGCGCACCCAGGTCTACCGGCGCTCCCTGCCGCTGGCGACCAGGAACCTCCCCATCGTCCTCGGCGAGCTCGGCTCGACCGCCGGCGTGATCGGCGCGGCCCGCCTCATCAGCGACCACCTGTTCTCCCCGGCCTGATCCCGCGGTCCGGCGTCCGCCGGAGACCGGGACCGGACCCGCACCGGCACCACCGCACGGCAGCACCCGTACCGGCACCACCGCACGGCAGCACCCGTACCAGGCGCGCCCCGCACCGCGGCACCGCAGTCACCGCAGTCACCGCACACGGTCCGCTCTCTCGCGGGCTCGTGTGGCGCTCCGTCACACCCGCAGACAAGTCGACCAGTTGCTCATCCCCGTGTCCCGCGGCTCGCACGCCGCACCGCGTGCACGCCCCGCTCCGCCCCGGCCCCCTCCGCCCCACCCCGCCCCTCCGCCCCGCCCGTTCGCGGCCGTACTCGCCGAGGAATCGTCATGGCACCAGAACCGCCCCTGCTCACCATGTCCGGCATCACCAAGCACTTTCCCGGCGTCCGCGCCCTCGACGGCGTGGACCTGGAGGTCGCGCCCGGTGAGGTCCACTGCGTCCTCGGCCAGAACGGCGCGGGCAAGTCCACCCTGATCAAGGTGCTCGCCGGCGCCCACCGGCCCGACGGAGGCACCATCGCCTGGCGCGGGGAGACGGTCGCCCCCGCCTCGCCGATCGCCGCGATGCGTCTCGGGATCGCCACCATCTACCAGGAGCTCGACCTGGTGGAGGGCCTGTCCGTGGCCGAGAACGTCTTCCTCGGCCACGAACCGACCTCCGCGGGCTTCGTCGTCCGGGCCGGGGCCGCCCGCTCCGCCACCGTCGGGCTGCTGGAGCGGCTCGGGCACGGCGAGATCGATCCCGGCGCCCCGGTCGGCGAACTCTCCGCCGCTCAGCGGCAGATCGTCTCCATGGCCCGGGCGCTCTCCCACGAGGTGCGGCTCATCGTCATGGACGAGCCGTCCGCCGCCCTCGATCCGGAGGAGGTCCGCAACCTCTTCCGCACGGTCGGGGACCTGACCGCCGACGGCGTCGCCGTGGTCTACATCTCCCACCGCCTGGAGGAGATCCGCCGGATCGGTGACCGCGTCACCGTCATCAAGGACGGCCGGACCGTCGCCGGCGGGCTCCCCGCGAAGTCCACCTCCACGGACGAGGTCGTCCGCCTGATGACCGGACGCGACGTCGCGTACGTCTTCCCCGAGCGCCCCGACCCTCCCGCCGGGCCCGCCGCCGAGCCCGTGCTCCGGGTCGAAGGACTCGCCCGGGAGGGCGAGTTCGCCCCCTTCGACCTGGAACTGCGCCCCGGCGAGATCGTCGGCCTGGCCGGACTGGTCGGCTCGGGCCGCAGCGAGATCCTGGAGACCGTCTACGGCGCCCGCCGGCCCGGCGCGGGCCGGGTGCTGGTCGACGGGGTCGCCCTGCGGCCGGGCAGCGTCCCCGCCGCCGTCCGCGCCGGTCTCGGCCTCGCCCCCGAGGAGCGCAAGGCGCAGGGCCTGCTCCTGATGGAGTCCGTCACCCGCAACGTCACCTTGTCGACCCTCTCCCGCTTCTCGCGTGCCGGCTGGCTCGACCGGCGGCGCGAGCGGAGCGCCGCACGGCAGGAGACCCGGGGACTCTCCCTGCGTCCGGACGACCCCGACGCCGCGATCCGCACCCTCTCCGGCGGCAACCAGCAGAAGGCGGTCCTGGCCCGGTGGCTGCTGCGCGGCTGCAAGGTGCTGCTGCTCGACGAACCGACCCGGGGGGTCGACATCGGGGCCCGTGCCGAGCTGTACGCGGTCATCCGGCGGCTCGCCGACGACGGCCTCGCCGTCCTCCTCGTCTCCAGCGAGGTGCCCGAGGTCCTCGGCCTCGCCGACCGCGTCCTGGTGCTCCGTGAGGGCCGCGTCGTCCACACCGCCGACGCCCGGGAACTCGACGAGCACCGCGTACTCGACCTCGTGATGGAAGGAAGCCCGACGGCATGACCCACTCAGCCACCCCCGCGGGACGGGAAGCGCCCCCCGCCCCCGCCGTGTCCGGCGGGAAGACCTCCGCGCTCCGGCCGCCGGTCCTCCGTCCCGACGTCCGCACCCTCTCCCTCCTCGGCGTCCTCGCCGCCCTGGTGGCCGTCGGGGGGCTCACCCGGCCCGCCGAGTTCCTCGCCACCAGCAATCTCCAGCTCGTCCTCACCCAGGCGTCGGTCATCGGCGTGGTGACCGTCGGCATGACCTTCGTCATCACCGGCGGCGGCATCGACCTGTCGGTCGGTGCGATCGTCGCCCTCGCCTCCGTCTGGGCCACCACGGTCGCCACCCAGGAGTACGGTTTCACCGGCATCCTCTTCACCGCCGTGGCCGTGGGCGTCGGCTGCGGACTCGTGAACGGCGTCCTCGTGGCGTACGGCGGCATGGTCCCCTTCATCGCCACGCTCGCCATGTTCGCCTCCGCGCGGGGTCTCGCCCTCCAGCTCACGGACGGCAAGACGCAGATCGTGACCGTCGACTCCGTCCTCGACCTGGGGATCAAGGACGCCTACGTCCTCGGCGTCCCGCCGCTGGTCCTCGTCTTCGCGGCCGTCACGGTCGTGGGCTGGCTGGTCTTCAACCGCACCACCTTCGGGCGGCGGACGGTCGCGGTGGGCGGCAACGCGGAGGCGGCCCGCCTCGCGGGCATCGACGTCCGCCGCCAGCGCCTCTGGCTGTACCTCCTGTCGGGTCTGTGCTGCGGCATCGCCGCCTTCATGCTGATCGTGCTGGCCGGCTCCGGGCAGAACACCAACGGCAACCTGTACGAGCTGGACGCCATCGCCGCCGCCATCATCGGCGGCACCCTCCTCAGCGGCGGCCGCGGCACCATCGCCGGCTCCGTGCTCGGGGTCCTCGTCTTCACCACGATCACCAACATCTTCGCCCTCAACAACCTGGAGAGCGCCGTCCAGCAGATCGCCAAGGGCGCGATCATCGTGGCCGCCGTCCTGATCCAGCGCCGCACCCTGCGCGACGACTGACCCCCCTCACATCCCCCCGCATCCCGTCCCGCCCCTCCCGGAGGTCGATCCGTCATGCCCGAGTCCCGCATCCCCAGCCGCAGAGGACTGCTCCTCGGCTCCGCCGCCGTCTCCGCCGGAGCGCTCCTCACGGCCTGCACCAGCAACGAACCCAAGAACCAGGCCGCCCCCAGCGCCGCCGGCAACGCGCCCGTCGCGGACGACAAGCCCGGAAAGCCCGTCACCATCGGCTTCGCCGGACCGCAGGCCGACCACGGCTGGCTCAACGCCATCAACCAGAACGCCAGGGACCGCGCGAAGAAGTACGCCGACGTCACGCTGGAGATCACCGAGGGCTCCAACGACACCGCCGCGCAGATCGGCCAGATCCAGACCCTCATCAACAAGAAGGTCGACGTCCTCGTCATCCTCCCGGCCGACGGCAAGGCGCTCACCCAGGTCGGCCTCCAGGCCATGGCCGCCGGCATCCCCGTCGTCAACCTGGACCGCGTCTTCGCCTCCCCGCAGGCGTACCGCTGCTGGATCGGCGGCGACAACTACGGCATGGGCCTCAACGCCGGCCGGTACATCGGGGAACAGCTCAAGGGCAAGCCGGACGCCAAGGTCGTCGAGCTCGCCGGTCTGGACAACCTCGAACTGACCAAGCAGCGCTCCCAGGGCTTCGACGACGCCCTGAAGAACTACCCCAACATCACCAAGGTGGCCCGGCAGGCGGCCGAGTTCACCGTCGAGTCCGGCCAGGCCAAGATGGCCCAACTCCTCCAGGCCCAGCCCCGGTTCGACGCCCTGTGGAACCACGACGACGACCAGGGCGTCGGCGCCCTCCGCGCCATCGCCCAGGCCGGCCGCAAGGACTTCCTCATGGTGGGCGGCGCCGGCGCCAGATCGGCCATGGACGCCATCAAGGCCGACGACGGCGTCCTCAAGGCCACCGTCCTCTACCCGCCGACCATGGCCGCCTCCGCCATCGACCTCGCCCGCGCCCTCGGACAGGGCAAGGGCATCGGCGGCATGGCCGAACTGGAGATCCCCTCGTCGGTGACCCTCTACTCGGCCGTCGTCACCAAGGACAACGTCGGCGACTACCTTCCCACCGGCTTCAACTGACGGCCCGTGCGCCGCCCCGGACGGACCCGGCGACCCCGCAGCCGCACCGCCCGGGACCCCGGCTCACCGAGCACCACGGAGCCGACGGCTCCACCGGCCGCCGCGGCCGGTACCGCGATTGGAGACCCATGGAACAGAGGGACAGCGAGACCGCGCCGACACTCGGCGTCGGCCTGATCGGCTACGCGTTCATGGGCGCCGCCCACTCCCAGGGGTGGCGCACCGCCGGCCGCGTCTTCGACCTGCCACTGCGTCCGGTCCTCGCCGCCGTCGCCGGCCGGGACCGCGCCGCCGTGCACGCCGCCGCCGCACGGCACGGCTGGGCAGCCGCAGAGACCGACTGGCGGCGCCTCATCGCCCGCGACGACGTCCAGCTCGTCGACATCTGCACCCCGGGCGACCGGCACGCCGAGATCGCCGTCGCGGCGCTCGACGCCGGCAAGCACGTGCTGTGCGAGAAGCCGCTCGCCAACACCGTCGCCGAGGCCGAGGCGATGACCGAGGCCGCCGAACGGGCCAGGAGCCGCGGCCAGGTGGCGATGGTCGGCTTCAACTACCGGCGCGTCCCCGCGATCGCCCTCGCCCGCCGGCTCGTCGAGGAGGGACGCATCGGCGCTCTCCGCCACGTACGCCTGACGTACCTCCAGGACTGGCTCGTGGCCCCGGACTTCCCGCTGACCTGGCGGCTGGAGCGGCAGCACGCCGGCTCCGGCGCCCTCGGTGACCTCGGTGCGCACATCGTGGACCTCGCCCAGTTCCTGGCGGGGGAGCCGCTGGCCGGGGTCTCGGCGCAGCTGGAGACCTTCGTCAGGGAACGCCCCCTGCTCGCGGGCGTCTCCGCCGGGCCGGGCGCGTCCGGCGGCGCCGGACGCGGCCCCGTCACCGTCGACGACGCGGCCGTCTTCACCGGCCGCCTCGCCTCCGGGGCGCTGGCCACCTTCGAGGCCAGCCGCATGGCCCCCGGCCGCAAGAACGCCCTGCGGCTGGAGATCAGCGGATCCCTCGGCTCCCTCGCCTTCGACCTGGAACGGCTCAACGAACTGCTCTACCACGACCACCGAGAGCCGGCCGCCACCGCGGGATTCCGCCGGATCCTCGTCACCGAGCCCGACCACCCCTACCTGGAGGCGTGGTGGCCGCCCGGCCACGTCCTCGGATACGAGCACACCTTCGCCCACCAGGCCCGCGACCTGGTCCTCGCCATCGCCGCGGGCGCAGACCCCTCGCCCTCCTTCGCCGACGGACTCCAGGTGCAGCGGGTCCTCGCGGCCGTGGAGGAGAGCGCCGCGAACAACGCCGTCTACACGCCCGTACCCGTGACCCGCCCCGCGTCCCCGCCGTCCGCGACGAGTGCGCCGGCCGCCGCCGCCCGTACCGAGGCCCAGGTCTGAGGAGACACCATGGCCCGTCCGTTCACCCTGTTCACCGGTCAGTGGGCCGACCTGCCGCTCGAACAGGTCTGCTCCCTCGCCCGCGACTTCGGCTATGACGGTCTCGAACTCGCCTGCTGGGGCGACCACTTCGAGGTCGACAAGGCCCTCGCCGACCCCTCGTACCTGCACAGCCGCCACGACCTCCTGGAGAAGTACGGCCTGCGGTGCTGGGCCGTCTCCCAGCACCTGGTCGGCCAGGCCGTCTGCGACGACCCCGTCGACGAACGCCACCGGGCCATCCTGCCCGCCCGGATCTGGGGCGACGGAGAGCCCGAGGGGGTGCGCAGGCGGGCCGCCGCGGAGATGAAGGACACCGCGCGGGCCGCGGCCGCCTTCGGCGTCGACACCGTCGTCGGCTTCACCGGCTCCTCGATCTGGCACCTGGTCGCCATGTTCCCGCCCGTCCCCGAGCACATGGTCGAGCGCGGCTACGAGGACTTCGCCGAGCGCTGGAACCCGGTCCTCGACGTCTTCGACGCCGAAGGCGTCCGCTTCGCCCACGAGGTCCACCCCAGCGAGATCGCCTACGACTACTGGACCACGAAGCGGGCGCTGGAGGCCGTCGGCAACCGGCCCGCCTTCGGGCTCAACTTCGACCCCAGCCACTTCGTCTGGCAGGACATCGACCCGGTCGGCTTCCTCTACGACTTCCGCGACCGGATCTACCACGTGGACTGCAAGGAGGCCCGCACCCGCCTCGACGGGCGCAACGGACGCCTGGGCTCCCACCTGCCCTGGGGCGACCCGCGCCGGGGCTGGGACTTCGTCTCCGCCGGACGCGGCAACGTCCCCTGGGAGGACGTCTTCCGGATGCTGCGCTCGATCGGCTACGACGGCCCGGTCTCGGTGGAGTGGGAGGACGCGGGCATGGACCGGCTCGCGGGCGCGCCGGAGGCCCTCGCCCACCTCAAGCGCTTCGACGTCGACCCGCCGGCCGCCGCCTTCGACGCCGCCTTCACGGGGCGGGGCGAGTAGCCCCGCCGCACGGACCCCGCCGCGCGCCGCCGCGCACGCGGGGTCACCCACGAGCGACGGCGGGCGAGGGGGCGCCGTACCCCCCGCCCGCCGTCTCCACCCCGATGACACCCCACACGTCAGGGAGGCAGCCCGTGCACCACGGGAACGCTCAGCCCACACCGGCCGACGACCGGACCGGACGCACCGGAGTCTGGTTCGTCGGGGCCCGCGGCTCGGTGGCGACCACGGCCGTCGCCGGCTGCGCCGCCGTCACCGCCGGACTCCATCCCCCGACCGGCATGGTCACCGAGATCCCCCCGTTCGCCGACGCCGGGCTCCCTCCGCTCGACACCCTCGTCTTCGGCGGCCACGACACCGCCGACTGCCCGCTGCCGAAACGCGCCGAGGACCTCACCGCGGCCGGGGTCCTGCCCACCGGCCTCGCCCGGGCCGTCCACGCCGAACTGGCCGCGGCGGACGAGGAGATACGGCCCGGCGGCCCACTGCCCGGCGACCTCCGGACCGACGAGGAACTGATCGACCGCTTCACCGACGACCTCGCCGGGTTCCGCACCCGCCACGCCCTCGCCCGGGTCGTCGTCGTCCACGTCGCCTCCACGGAGCCGCTCCCGGACCCGGACGCCCCCCGCCTCCCGGCGAGCGCGCTCTACGCCGCCGCCGCGCTCCGCGCCGGCTGCCCCCACGTCAACTTCACCCCCTCCGCCGGCCTGCTCGCCCCCGCCCTCGCCGAGGCCGTCGCCGCGGGCGCCGTCCCGCACGCGGGCCGCGACGGCAAGACGGGCCAGACGCTGCTGCGGTCCGTCCTCGCCCCGATGTTCGTGCAACGGGCGCTCGCCGTGCGCGCCTGGTCCGGCACCAATCTGCTCGGCGGCGGCGACGGCGCCACGCTGGCCGATCCGGCCGCCGCCGCGGCGAAGAACGCCGGCAAGGAACGCGTGCTCGCCGACACCCTCGGCCCCGGTGTCGAGGGCACCGTCCACATCGACGACGTCCCGGCCCTCGGCGAATGGAAGACGGCCTGGGACCACGTCGCCTTCGACGGATTCCTCGGCTCCCGCATGATCCTCCAGACCGTGTGGCAGGGCTGCGACTCGGCCCTCGCCGCCCCCCTCGTCCTGGACCTGGCCCGGTTCGTCGCCCGCGCCCACGAGGCCGGCCTCACCGGCCCCCGTCCCGAACTCGGCTTCTACTTCAAGGACCCGGACGGCGGCCCCGCCGCCCTGGCCGAGCAGTTCGACGCCCTCCTCGCCTTCGCGAGCCGGCTCCGGGACGGGGCCCGATGACCGGCGTCCCGCCGCGCCCGGGGACCGCACGGGCGTGGAGCGAGCTGCTGCGGGTGTCGGCGCTGCCCAGCGTCCCCGGCGACGCCCTCGCGGGGGCGGCGGCCGCCGGACCGGGGCCCGGCCGGGGAACGGCGTGGGCCGTCGGCGCCTCCGTCTGCCTGTACGAGGCGGGCATGGCGCTCAACGACTGGGCGGACCGCCACGTCGACGCCGTCGAACGCCCGGGGCGGCCCCTGCCGTCGGGCCGCGTCGCCCCGGCCGCCGCCCTCGGCGCGGCCGGCGTCCTCACCGCCGCGGGCCTGGCCCTCGCCTCCCGCGCGGGACGGCCGGCGCTGGCCGCCGCCTCGGCACTGGCCGCGACGGTGTGGGCCTACGACCTCCGCCTCAAGCACACGGCCGCCGGACCGGCGGCGATGGGCGCCGCCCGCGGCCTGGACGTCCTCCTCGGCGCCCTGGCGACGGCCTCCGCGGGACGGGTGCGGGAGACCCGTCCCGCGGCGCAGGGACCCCCGCGAACCGGGGCGGCGGCGGGCGGCGGGCGGGCCGTGACCGCCGCCCTGGCCGCCGCCGCGCCGTCCGCCGCGGCCCTGGCCGCGCACACCTACGCCGTCACCGCCGTCTCCCGGCACGAAGCCGACGGCGGCTCCACCGCGGCTCCGGCGGGCGCCCTCGCCGCGGCGGTGCTCCTCGCCCTCCTCGCCGCCGGCTCCGGACCGCCCTCGCCCGCCGCGGAGCGCCGCACCCCGCCGCGCACCGGCAGCGGCGACCGGCACGGCACCGCGACGCGGCTCCCCCGCGCGATCCTCCGGCGGGCCGCCCCACCACCCGCACCCGCCCCACCACCCGCGCCCGCCCCGTCTCCGGCGGGCCGCCACCGCGTCGCGTCGGACCGGGTCGCGGTGATCATGGCCGGCGCCTACCTCCGTACCGTCGCCGGCCCTCTCCTCCACGCGGTCCTGAACCCTTCCCCCCACCTCACGCAACGTGCGGTCGGCGGCGGTGTCCGGGCCATGATCCCCCTCCAGGCCGTGCTGGCCGCCCGTTCCGGCTCACCCGTGGCGGGCACGGCCCTGCTCGGTCTCGCGCCGGTCGCCCGCCGCCTCGCGCGAAAGGTCAGCCCCACGTGAACCGGACCCCGCCCGCCGGCCCCGCGACCGGTCTCCGCTTCGGCTACGGCACCAACGGCCTCACCGACCTGCGGCTCGACGACGCCCTCGGCCTCCTCGCCGACCTCGGCTACGACGGCGTCGGCCTCACCCTCGACCACATGCACCTCGACCCCCTCGCCCCCGGCCTGGCCGCCCGCACCGCACGCGTGGCGCGCCGACTGGGCTCCCTCGGCCTCACCGCCACCGTCGAGACCGGCGCCCGCTACGTCCTCGATCCGCGCCGCAAGCACGGTCCCTCCCTGCTCGACCCCGACCCGCGGGCCCGCACGGCACGTGTCCGGCTGCTCCTCACCGCCGTGCGCACCGCCGCCGACCTCGGCGCCCACGCCGTGCACTGCTTCAGCGGGCCCACCCCGCCGGGAACCGGCCCGGACACCGCCTGGGCACGTCTCGCGGCCGCCCTCGCCCCGGTGGTCGAGGCGGCCGACGCCGCGGGCGTCCCGCTCGCGATCGAGCCCGAACCCGGCCATCTCCTCGCCACCCTCGCCGACTTCCACCACTTCCGTGCCCTCGTCGGGAGCCCCGGAGTCCTCGGCCTCACGCTCGACATCGGCCACTGCCGGTGCCTGGAACCCGCGCCGGTCGCCGACTGCGTCCGGGAAGCGGCCCCCTGGCTGCGCCACGTCCAGATCGAGGACATGCGGCGCGGCGTCCACGAGCACCTGCCGTTCGGCGACGGCGAGATCGACTTCCCGCCGGTCCTCGACGCCCTCGCCTCCACCGGCTACCGCGGCCTCACCGTGGTCGAACTCCCGCGCCACTCCCACGCCGGACCGGAACTCGCCCGCTCCTCCCTGTCCTTCCTCCGCGCCCGGCAGCCGAAAGGATCGCTGACCGCGTGAACGCCACCCCGCCCCAGGACACCCTCTCCCCCCTGCGCGCCGCCCTCCGCGCACGGCTTCCCCCGGCGGCCCGCGCCTGGCTGGACGACGCCCTCGCCGAGGCGGAACGAGACGGCGGCACGCCCGCGGCCGACCCTCCGGGCGCCGCCCCCGCCTGGGAACCGCTGTTCGCCGCCGCCGGACGCTCCTGCGGGGCCGAGCACGCCGACGCCGCCCGCACCCTCCTCCTCGCGGCGGCCCGGCCCGGCCCGGAGGACCTCACGCGTCTCTACCACCGCGGCAGCGCCGCCGAACGCCGCGCCGTCCTGCTCGCCCTGCCCCACCTCGTCCCCGGCCCGGCGGCCCTGCCGCTCGTGCACGACGCCCTGCGCACCCACGACGCACGGCTCGTCGCCGCCGCCGTGGGCCCCTACGCCGCGGCCCACCTCGACCCGCACGCGTGGCGGCACGCGGTCCTCAAGTGCCTCTTCACCCAGGTCCCCGTCTCCGCCGTCGCCGACCTGCCCCGGCGCGCCCACGGCGACACCGACCTGGCGCGCATGCTCACCGATCACGCCGCCGAGCGCACCGCCGCCGGCCGCCCCGTCCCCGACGACCTGCACCACGTGCTCGCCCTGGCCGCCCGCGGCCCCCACCCGCCCCCGGAGGAGTGCCGATGCGCATCTTCGACCCGCACGTCCACATGAGCTCCCGCACCACCGACGACTACGAGGCGATGTACGCCGCCGGGGTGCGCGCCCTGGTCGAGCCCGCCTTCTGGCTCGGCCAGCCCCGCACCTCCCCGGCCAGCTTCCTCGACTACTTCGACGCGCTCCTGGGCTGGGAGCCGTACCGGGCCGCCCAGTACGGCATCGCGCACCACTGCGCCCTCGCGCTCAACCCCAAGGAGGCGAACGACCCCCGCTGCCTCCCGGTCCTCGACGTCCTGCCCCGCTACCTCGCCAAGGACTCCGTCGTCGCCGTCGGCGAGATCGGCTACGACTCGATGACGCCCGCCGAGGACACGGCCTTCGCCGCGCAGCTCCAGATGGCGGCCGACCACGGGCTGCCCGCCCTCGTCCACACCCCGCACCGCGACAAGCTCGCCGGACTGCGCCACACGATCGACGTCGTGCGGGAATCGGCGCTGGCGCCCGACCGCGTGCTCCTCGACCACCTCAACGAGACGACGGTGGGGGAGGCGAAGGAGAGCGGCTGCTGGCTCGGCTTCTCCGTCTACCCGGACACCAAGATGGACGAGGACCGGATGGTCGCGGTCCTGCGCGCCCACGGGCCGGAGAAGGTGCTCGTCAACTCGGCCGCGGACTGGGGGAGGAGCGACCCGCTCAAGACCCGCAGGGTCGCCGACGCGATGCTCGCCTCGGGGTTCGGCGAGGACGACGTGGACCTGGTCCTGTGGCGCAACCCCGTCGCCTTCTACGGGGCCGGCGGCCGCCTCGCCCTCGACGCACCACCGGCGCACGGCACCCACGAGGGCAACTCGGTGCTGCGCGGCGGGGAATGAGGAGGCGGACGAGCGATGCGCTTCCGCCACCCCGACGGCTCCGTCGTCCACCTCTCCTACTGCACCAACGTCCACCCGGCCGAAACCCTCGACGGCGTCCTCGCCCAGCTCCGCGACCACTGCGAACCCGTCCGCCGGAGACTCGGCCGTGACCGGCTCGGTGTCGGACTCTGGCTCGCCAGGCCCGCGGCCCGCGCCCTCGTCGACGACCCCGGGGCGCTGCGGGGCCTGCGGACCGAACTGGACCGCCGCGGCCTGGAGGTCGTCACCCTCAACGGCTTCCCGTACGAGGGCTTCGGCGGGGAGGAGGTCAAGTACCGCGTGTACGCGCCGGACTGGGCCGACCCCGCCCGCCTGGCCCACACCACCGACCTGGCCCGCCTCCTCGCCGCGCTGCTCCCCGACGACGTCACCGAGGGCACGATCTCCACCCTGCCCCTCGGCTGGCGCACCCGCTTCGGCCCCGCCCGCGCCGAGAGCGGCCGCAGGGCCCTCGCCACGCTCGCGGAACGGCTCGACGCGTTGCAGGAACTGACCGGAAAGTCCCTCCGCGTGGCGCTCGAACCCGAACCCGGCTGCGTCGTGGAGACGACCACCGACGCCGTCGCCCCCCTCACCGCCGTCGGGGCGCCGCACCGCCTCGGCGTCTGCGTCGACACCTGCCACCTCGCCACCTCGTTCGAGGACCCGTCCACCGCCCTCGCCGCCCTGCACGCGGCGGGCGTCCCCGTCCCCAAGGCCCAGCTCTCCGCGGCCCTCCACGCCGAGCACCCGCACCTCCCCGCCGTGCGGGAGGCGCTCGCCGCCTACGCCGAACCCCGCTTCCTCCACCAGACCCGCACCCTCACCCCCGAAGGCCGGCACGGCACCGACGACCTCGACGAAGCCCTCGCCGGAGCCGCCCTCCCCGACACGGGTCCCTGGCGCGCCCACTTCCACGTCCCCCTGCACGCGCGGCCCGCCCCGCCGCTCACCTCCACCCTGCCGGTGCTCCGGGAGACCCTGGCGCTGCTCGTCGGCGGCCCCGTCCCCCGCACCCGCCACCTGGAGGTCGAGACGTACACCTGGCAGGCCCTGCCCCCCGCGCTGCGGCCGCGCACGAGGGCCCGGCTCCACGACGGCATCGCCGCCGAACTCGACCTGGCCCGCGCCCTCCTGACCGACCTCGGCCTCAAGGAGCTCCCATGACCACCCCCGCCGCCGCGCCGGCCGACCGCCCCACCCCGCTCCTCGTCCTGGACGTCGTCGGTCTCACCCCCCGGCTCCTCGCCCACATGCCGCACCTGCGGGCCCTCGCCGCCTCCGGCTCGCACGCCCCGCTGACCACCGTCCTGCCGGCCGTCACGTGCACCGCCCAGACCACCTTCCTCACCGGCACGCTCCCCTCGGAGCACGGCATCGTCGCCAACGGCTGGTACTTCCGCGAACTCGGCGACGTCCTGCTCTGGCGCCAGCACAACGCCCTCGTCGCCGGCGACCGCCTCTGGGACGCGGCCCGCCGCGTCTGGCCCGGCTACACCGTCGCCAACATCTGCTGGTGGTACGCGATGGGCGCGGACACCGACATCACCGTCACCCCCCGTCCCGTGTACTACGCCGACGGGCGCAAGGAACCCGACTGCTACACCCGCCCGCCCGCCCTCCACGACGAACTCACCGAGCTGCTGGGCACCTTCCCCCTCTTCCGCTTCTGGGGCCCCGGCGCGGACCTCGCCTCCAGCCGCTGGATCGCCGACGCCACCCGGCACGTCCTGCGCACCCGCCGCCCCGACCTCGCCCTGTGCTACCTGCCCCACCTCGACTACGACCTCCAGCGCTACGGCCCCGACGACCCGCGCGCGCACCGGGCCGCCGCCGCACTCGACACCGTCATCGGCCCGCTCCTGGAGGACGCGCGGCGCGAAGGACGCACGGTCGTGGCCCTGTCCGAGTACGGCATCACCCGTGTGCACCGCCCCGTCGACGTCAACCGCGCCCTGCGGCGCGCCGGACTCCTGGAGGTCCACACCCAGGACGGCATGGAGTACCTCGACCCGGCCGCCTCCCGCGCCTTCGCGGTCGCCGACCACCAGCTCGCCCACGTGTACGTCCGCAGGCCCGAGGACGTCCCGGCCGCGCGCGAAGCCCTCGCCGCCCTCCCCGGCGTCGAGCAGGTCCTCGACAGCGACGGCAAGAAGGCGCACGGCCTCGACCATCCGCGCTCCGGCGAACTCGTGGCCGTCGCGGAACCGGACGCGTGGTTCACGTACTACTACTGGCTCGACGACGCCAGGGCCCCCGACTTCGCGCAACTGGTCGAGATCCACCGCAAACCCGGCTACGACCCCGCCGAGCTCTTCATGGACCCCCGGGACCCCTACGTACGCGTCAAGGCGGCCGGCGCCCTCGTCCGCAAGAAGCTCGGCCTGCGCTACCGCATGGCCGTGGTCCCCCTCGACCCCTCTTCCGTCCGGGGCAGCCACGGCCGCCTCCCCGCCTCCGACGACGAGGGCCCGCTCCTCCTGTGCTCGGTGCCGCGCGCGGTGCGGGACCGTCTGGCGGCCACGGAGGTGAAGTCCCTGCTCCTGACCCTGGCCGGGGCACGGCCGGACGGCCCCGGGTGAACCGTCCGCCCCGCCCCGGCCCCCGGGGCAACCCTCAGGGGCGGCTGCTCTCGTGGTACATCCGTGGTGCATCCGCGCGTGCCACCCGGCCCCGTCCCGATGCGACGGACGGCGGTGCGCCAGAGGGCCGGGCAGGGTTCTGCGGCGGATCCCCCCGTCCGCCTCGGCCACCAGGGCGGAGGGTTCCCGGCGGGTGCGGCGCGCGGCGTTCCTTCAGGGCCGGGTCGGTCGGGGTGCTCCGTCGGCCAGCAGCTGGGAGGCGAGGGTGTCGTGGGCCCATCGCTCCCACTTGGCCGGTGACCACGAGCGGTCGCGGGTGAGGACCAGGAAGAGCTCGGGGCTGAGAACGGCGTAGACGATGTCCGCCGCTTCTCCGGCGGGGACGGCGGGGCGGGCGCCTGGTTTCCCGGCCAGGGACGTCGCCGCTGCCGAGAGCACCGTGTACCGGGGGTCCGCCCCGTCCGGCCACAGGTCCCGGATCTCCGGGTTGGCGGCCGTCGCGGCGCGGACCATCTCGTGGACGGCCGCGACGCGTTCGAGTGTCGCGCGGGTGCCGGCGACCAGCGCGGCCAGGGCGGACCCGGCGGTGGGCGCGGTCAGGACCTCCGTGAACCAGGGGCGATCCATCGTCGGCACGGGTTCGTCGTCGCCCGCGATCGCGACGTCGACGAGTTCCTTGAGCAGCGAGGGCTTGTTCCGGAAGACGAAGTAGATCGTCTGCACCGCCACGCCCGCCCGGTCGGCGATCTCCTGCAGCTTCGTCGCCCCGTAGCCCTGCTCGACGAAGAGCGCGCCGGCCGCCTCGATGATCCGGCGCCGCGTCTCCCGGGCCCTGCTTCTCTGCTTCCCCTTGCCTTCGCTCATGACGAGAGCCTATATCTAGAGTTGAACTCTAGAGGTGGGCTCCAGAGGAAGGGGAGGGGCCGTGTACACGATCGCCAACCGCCGGCAGGCAGAGGCGTGGAACGACTGGGAGGGCGTCCACTGGGCCGAACACCCCGAGCGGTACGACGGGATGATGGGCGCGTTCAACGCGCCCCTGTTCGCGGCCGCGGGCATCGGACCCCGGGACCGGGTCCTCGACGTGGGCTGTGGCACCGGTCGGACGACGCGCCTTGCGGGACGGAGGGCCCACGACGGAAACGCCGTGGGGATCGACCTGTCCGCGCCGATGCTGGAGCGCGCCCGCCGTGACGCGGCCGCGGAAGGGCTCGCCAACGTCACCTTCGAGCAGGGCGACGCACAGGTGCACCCGCTCCCCGTCCACGGGTTCGACGTCCTCATCAGCCGCGGCGGCGTCATGTTCTTCGCCGACCACGTCGCGGCCTTCACGCACCTCGGGCACGCGCTCGTGCCGGCCGGCCGCCTCGCCTTCCTCTGCCCGCGGCCCGGGGATCCGGGCGGTGCGTACGCCCGCGCGACCGCCGCGCTCTCCCCGTTCATGCGCGAGGCGTCCCCCGCTTCCCGGGGCATGGGCTCGCTCCTCGACCCCGCGCGCATCCGCCACGTGCTCGCCGCCGGCGGGTTCACCGGCATCGAGGTGGTCGCGTGCGAGGCGCCCATGACCTTCGGCGCCGACGCGGGCGACGCCGCGGACTTCGTCCTCTCCATGGGTCCGACGCGCCACAACCTCCGCCACGCCGGCCCGTCGACCCTCGCCCGCATCCGTGCCGAACTCCGCGACGCGCTCGCGGAGTTCGAGACCGCGGACGGCGTCCGCATCCCCGGGTCGGTCTGGATCGTGACGGCGACGCGCGGGTCCGACCCTTCGAGCGGGTGACGGACGGCCCCGGACGCGAGGACGGAGACCGCCCGGCGGACGGGAACCGGGCGCCGCCGCGGTTGCCCGGACCCGCGGCCCGCCGTTGCTTCCCGAGGTGGGCGCGAGAGGAGCGGGAAGCCCTGCGTCACGCCCATTGCCGCAGGGCGAACGCCTCGCTATGTTAATCAAAAATCACATCCGTGCGACGGGTGTCCCCTCTGTGCGTGCTGCTCGAACGGCAAGTCCGTCAAGGAATCTCGAAGCAACCGAGTCCTCAGGGAAGCAGGTAAGTCAATGGAGAACCTCAGTAGGCGGAAGGCGTTGTCACTCGGCGTGGCCCTGGGCCTCGTGGGCGCGGCGAACCCCCTCCAGGCGTGGGCGGCGACGAGCCCGGCGGCCCCGGGCACCAACCCCGAGTGGATCTGGGACGACGCGGCGGACCCGCTGATGGTCTCGATGCTCGAACAGGGCGAGGTGCCGGGGATCAACGCCGCCTGGGCGTCCTGGGTGAACAACGACGACCCGCTGCCCGCCGGGCTGCCGCCCGAGTTCGCCGCGTACCTGGGACGGGTCAACCGGCTGCCCTCCTGGGCCGACCCGGCCAAGCTCGCCCGCGCCGCCGACTTCAACCGGCGCCGGGACACGTACCTCTTCATGCTGTACGGCCTCGGCAGCGGCATCATGAGCACCGTCATCCCCCGCGAGGCCAAGAGCGTCTACTGGTCCGCGGGCGGTGCGGACATGCAGGACCGCGCCGCCAAGACGTTCACCTTCGGCTACGACCTGGCGGAACTGAACGCCTTCGAGCCGTCCGGACAGTTCGTCGTCACGGCCAACAAGACGCGCGTGGTGCACGCCGCCGTGCGCCACCTGCTGCCGCAGTCGCCCCATTGGCGGGCGGTGGCCGACGAGACCGTCCCGATCAGCGCCGCCGACGTCCTCGTCACCTTCCACAGCCTGGGCACGTACGTGTACCGGAAGCTGCGCGACTGGCGGATCCCCTTTCCGGCCGCCGACCAGGAGGCGTTCCTGCACTCGTGGCAGGTCGCCGTCCATCTGCTCGGCGTGCCCGTCGAGCACATCCCCCGGACCTGGGCGGAGGCGGAGCGGCAGTCGGCGCAGGTCCTCACCCCGATCCTCACCCCGTCGACCGAGGGCATCGCGCTGGCCGAGGAGCTGCTCGGCCTGACCGCCCAGGTCGACCTGGGCGTCACCCGCGGCTTCCTGAACGAGTTCGTCCGGTACGTCCTCAGCGACCAGGTCGGCGACTGGCTCGGGCTGCGGCGCGACTACGCGGCGGCGGCGCTGGTCCGCACCGCCTGGCCGGCCTTCGTCCTCTTCCGCGAGGGGCTGTCGCCGATCATGCCGAACAGCTTCTTCATGCTGGACCAGTTCGTGCGGGCCCTGGCCATGCTCTTCCTCAACAAGGGGACCTCGGGCAAGACGACCCCCATCACGATCCCCACGGGGAACCGGGCCGCCTGAGGCAGGCCCGCAGGGTCCCGTCCCCTCCGCGGCGTCCGGCCGGGGCGCTCAGAGGCCCAGTGCCGCCGTGGCCAGGCCGGTCGCGGCAGCCCGTTCGGCGGGGCCGTCCTGCCAGCGCAGATGGCGGCCCGCCTCCACCACCACGCCGAACGCGGCGTGTGCCAGCGCCCTGGCCTGGCGCGAGTCCAGCTCCGGGCGGACCAGCCGCAACTGCTGCTCCCAGATGCCGACGTGCCGCCGCTGCGCGAGCACCAGGGGGTCCCGCAGTCCGTCGGGAAGACCGGGGAGCTCGGCCTCGGCGACGCTGTTGAGGTCGGTGTACTCGAAGCCGTAGGCCACGTACGTCGCCGCCAGCGCGACGAGGGCCTCCCGGGGATCCGTCACCCCCCGGAGGCTCTGCTCCACGCCCTGGGACAGCAGCTCCGCCGCCTGGAGGCACGCCGCGGCCAGGATGTCGATCTTCCCGGGGTAGTGGCGGTAGAGCGCGGACGGGGTCAGTCCCACGGCTTCCGCGATCTGTCCGTTCGTGACGTTGGCGAACCCGTCCCGGGCGAACAGGGGGACGGAGGCCGCGAGGATCTCCTCGCGGCGCGTGCGCGGCACCGGCCGCACGGGCAGCGCGACGGCGGGCGCGTCGCGCACCTCCCTCGCCGGGTCGGTCGCGGCCACCTGCAGCGCGGCCGCCACCAGCAGCTCCTCGGCCCGCCGGGGGGCGATGGAGGTGTGGTGCATGGTGATGGACCCGATCGCGCCGAGGGCCGCCGTGGCCCGCAGGCGCGCGTCGGGCAGCGGGCGCTCGTCCTGCACGGCGGCGTCCACCCGTTCCACGAGGCGGTCGAACTTCCCCCCGAGCCGTCGGCGGTCCTCGCGGTTGAGGTACCGCGCCTCCCACCGGTACACCCCGCCCGACGCGCGATGGGCGATGGTGATGCGGGCGGCGGCCGTGAGGACCTCGGCCAGGGGCGCCTCGGGCGCCACCTCGTCGAGCGCCTCCACCAGCCCGTCCACCATGACATCGGCGCACTCCGCGAACAGCGCGTACTTGTTCGGGAAGTGCCGGTACAGCGCGGTCGCGGTGATGCCCACGCCGACGGCGACCTCCTCCATGGAGGCGGCGTGGTAGCCGCGCTCGCTGAAGACCCGCCCGGCCGCGTCGAGGATGAGCTGTCTGCGGTTGCGCGGCCGGGTGGCCGGGACGGGGCGGGCGGACGGGGAGGCGGGAACCATGCCGATCAGTGAATCACACGCGATCGGACGGCAGGGGCCTTCCGCCGCACGCCCGTCACCGGCGGTCGCCGCCGGGCGTACGGACCCGGGCGCGGCTCATGCCGGCTCCCCGGCCTCCGGAGGGCGCTCCAGGAAGAAGTAGAGGAAGGGGCCTTCGGCCGGCACCCCCTTGGCGTTCATGATCCCCATCAGGGTGGTGTCGTCCACCCGCTTGAAGTGGTCGAGGACCGGCCGTCCGTCGTAGACCATGGTGGCCGTCGTCTCCCCGCGGAACTCGACGCTCCACAGACTGGCCTCACCCTTGCCGAGCGCGCGATCGGAGTAGAACGCTCCCGCGGAGTCCCGGCAGACCAGCGGCTTGGCGTCGTGCCGGGAGAGGAACGTCTTGCCGTACCAGCCGGCCTTCGCCAGAGTGCCGTTCAGGGGGTGGCCGGTGCGGAACTCGCCGCCCTTCCAGACGCCGAGGATCTCCTCGGGGCGGACGGTGGGCAGCGCGGCCCAGATCGCGTCGAGCACGGCCGGGGCGACCGGTCCCTCCTCCTCCCGGCGTCCCCGGAGCTCCCGGAACCGGGCGCGGGCCTCGTGCACGTCCATGCGGATGTCCTCTCGTCGGTGCCGGCGGCGCGGACGCGGTCCGCCGGCGGTACGGGCGCGGGCGCGGGTGCGGGTGCGTGCTCGCGCAAGGGTGTGGAGACGGGTGCGCGGGGCGGGTGCCCGTACCGGCGCCGGGCCGCGGATCCCGCGGCCGGACGGCGAGCCGCCGGATTCCCTCCGGCGTCCGGTACGCCACCGGGAGACGGGAGGCGCCGCACCGGATCCCGCAGGGGAACGCACCGGATCCCGGGGGAGAACGCGCCGGTATCGTGAGCGCCATGAGCACTGACACGGACCACCCGGGGGGACCCGTCCGGGTGGGGGCGGAGGACCGCACGGCGCTGAGGATCCTCGACGCCGCCCTGGAGCAGTTCACCCTGCTGGGTCTGCGCCGCTCCTCCGTGGACGACGTGGCCAAGCGCGCCGGGGTCTCCCGCGTCACGGTCTTCCGGCGCTTCCGGAGCAAGGACAGGCTGGTCGAGGCCACCCTGCTGCGCGAACTCGCCCGGTTCTACGAGCTGCTGGACGCGACGGTGGCGCCGCTGCCGACCATGGAGGAGCGGGTCGTCGAGGGCTTCGTCGTCACCCTGCGCCACACCCGGGTCCACCCGCTCTTCGGCGGGCTGCTGCGCCTCGAACCCGAACTGGTCCTGCCCCACCTCACCGTGCGGGGCGGTTCCACGCTCTCCTCGACCGTCGACTACCTGACCGTCCACCTGCGCCGCGCGCAGAAGGCCGAGGGGCGCCCCGGCGACGATCCCCGTCCGCTGGCCGAACTGATGGTGCGCGTCGCCGTGTCCTTCCTGCTCAACCCGGCCGGCTGCGTCGCGATGGACGACGAGGAGCAGGCGCGGGCCTTCGCCCGCCGCTACCTCGCCCCGCTCCTGGCCGCCTGACCGGGTCCGCCCGTCCCACCGGTCCGGGCGCGACGCGCCGCTCAGCGGCGCCGGTGCAGGGACCGGGCGAGCCGCACGGCCCGTTCCCGGGCCGCGGCCGGGACCGTGAACGAGGTCAGGGCGATCGGCGGGGCGAACCGCTGGACCGTCATCGACTGCGCCGAACTGAAGGCCCGCAGCCCCTCCTCGCCGTGGATCCGTCCGAAGCCCGACTCCCGCGAGCCGCCGAACGGCAGCGCCGGCACCGCCGCGAAGCCCAGCACCGAGTTCACCGACACCGCCCCCGCGTGCAGCCGCGCGGCGATCGCCGCACCGGCCCGTCCGCTGCCGCAGAAGACCGCGGCCCCCAGGGCGTAGCGGGAGGCGTTGGCCCGTGCCACCGCCTCGTCCACGTCGGCCACCGGATTGATCGCCATCACGGGGCCGAAGGTCTCCTCCGTCATCGCCGCCGCGTCCTCCGGCACCCCGGTCAGCACCACCGGCGAGACGTACGGCGCCCGCACCGACCCCGGTCCGCCCAGCAGGGCCCGCGCCCCCTGTGCGACCGCCCCGGTCACGTGCCGCTCGACGACCGCGAGCTGCGCCGGAAGCGTCATCGGACCGTAGGGGGAGTCCGTCTCGGAGCCGGGCCGCAGCGCTCCCGCCCGCTCCACCACCCGCTCGCACAGCGCCGCGTGGATCTCCCGTACGGCGTAGACGCGCTCCACCCCCGCGCAGGTCTGCCCGGCATTGCTCAGGGCGCCCCACACGATCGCGTCGGCGGCGGCGTCCAGGTCCGCGTCCGCGGTGACGATCACCGCGTCCTTCCCGCCGCACTCGGCGAGGAACGGCGTCAGGGTCCGCGCGCACGCTTCCATCACCGCGCGGGCGGTCCCCGGCGAACCGGTGAAGGCCAGCTTGTCGACCCCTGAGCGGGCCAGGGCGTCCCCGGTGGAGGCCGGACCGGTGACGGTGGTGAGCAGCCCGGAGTGCTCGGGCACGGCGGCGTCGAAGAGCCGCGCGAGCAGCACGCCGGTGCCCGGAGTCAGCTCGGACGGCTTGAGGACCACGGCGTTGCCCGCCGCCAGGGCGTAGCCGACGGAACCCATCGGCGTGTACAGCGGATAGTTCCAGGGGCCGATCACCCCGACCACGCCCAGCGGCCGGTACGTCAGGGAGGCCCGCTGGTGGAGGGCGAAGAGGCCGGTGCCCACCCTCCGCCGGCGCAGCGCGCTCCCGGCGTTGCGGGCGGCCCAGGCCAGGTGCTCCAGGGTGAGGACGACCTCCAGCGCCGCGTCCCCGGCGGGCTTGCCGGTCTCCTCGGCGATGACGCCCGCCACCGCGTCCAGCTCGCCGGCGAGCGCCTTCTTCCAGCGCAGCAGGTGATCGCGCCGCCGGGCGGCGGACAGCGCCGCCCACCCCGCCTGGACGCTCCTCGCCCGTTCCACGGCGCGGGAGACCTCCTGCGGCCCGGCGACCGGGTGCTCGGCCACCGGCGTGCCGGTGGCGGGGGAGTGGACGGCGAAGACTGCGGCGGCCGGTGCGGTGTCGGTCATCGGGGCTCCTGACGGGAGGCGCGGGCGGTGGACGGCGGTACGGAGGAGGGGGCGGGGGCCGGCTGCGGAGGGCTCTCGTCCCCCAGCGGTTCCGGCGCGCGGGAGTGCGCCCAATGGGGACCCAGGTCGTCCAGGGTCCAGCCGAAGGGGTAGGTGCGCGCCACGGGCTTCCGGGGGAACCGGTCCGGCCTGCCGGGCAGCATCCGGATCAGCACGGCGCGGACGCGGAACGCGCGGTGGACCACGGCCCGCAGCCGGCGCGGCTGCGGACGGAAGCCGAGCGCCTCCAGCAGCGGCTCGTCCAGGGTGGCGAGCACGATCCGGGACGCCACCCGCCGCAGCGGGGCCGGATACCAGGACGCCATGGTCCGCAGGGTCGCCGCCGCGACCCTGCGGTTGGCGGGGTCGTACGCGAACATCTCGCGCTCGTAGGCGTCGTGGAGGCGCTCGAAGGCGTCGTAGGTGTCGGGCACTCCGGAGAGGCCCATCATCTCGCCCATCCGCCGCCCCACCAGCGCCAGGCTCTCGGTCTCCTGCCGGGACAGCCGCCGCCAGCCGTACCGGTCGATCCACCGCTTCGGCCCCACCACCGTGGTGGCCAGGACGTAGAGGAAGTCCTCGTTGGGGATGCGGTAGCGCCCGTGGATGCGGTTCAGGTGGCGGGCGGCCGCCCTGCCGTGCTCCGAGTCCATCCCCTCGCGGACCAGCTCGTAGGCGAGCAGCACCGTGTCGTCGTACCGCTTCTGGCCGGCCCGCTCGAACTCCTGGGTGCGGTCCAGGAGCCGGGAGATGCGCGGGACGCCGTAGTCGCGCAGGAAGGCGACCGACGTCCCGTGGAGGTAGTCGCGGGAGAAGTCGTACTGGGTGATCCACCGGAAGATCAGCTCGTGGTCCCGCCGCGGGTCCATCTGCCGGATGCGGCGGAGCCGGCTGTGGCGGCCCATGGGGGTGGTCCCTTCTGTCGGCACCGCCGCCACCGGCGCGCGGTGCGTGTGGACGTGGGGAAGGGGCGAGGGCGTCCGTGCCGGGACGGTGACGTCGTCGCGCGGTGCCGCGCGGGTCGTGGGCGGCGGGGACCTCGGTGGGGCGGACCGGGGCCATGGGGAGCGTCCCGGAGAGTCGATGAGACTGAAACTATTGACCCGTATCACAAGGCGTCAAGACTCCGGATGCGCCGGAGACGGAGATGTTCTTCACGTACCTTCTGTCCTTCAAGTTCCTTCTGCGGAAAGATAAATGACGGGCAGTCATATTTATGTCAGGTGCCGGCGCTCCCGCCCGGACGGACGGGAGCGGGGGTACGCCGGAGGGGCGTCCGCCGCGCGGGCCGGGCACCGCGGCGGACGACGGGACGCGGGCGCGCCGCTACGCCGGACGCGTCCCGCCCGTCCCGGCGAACGCCCGGTGCATCCGCTCGACCACCTCCCGCGCCTCGCGCACGATCCGCTCCACGAGCAGGCCGGCCGGGGCGATGTCGCGCACCAGCCCCTGGGACAGGCCGACGGACCAGATCCCGGCTTCGAGGTCGCCGTCCTCGAAGACCCGGCGACCGCGGGCCCCCGCCACCAACGGCCGGACGTCGGCGAACGCACCGCCGTCCGCCAGGATCCGGACGACCTCCTCGCTGACCGTGTTGCGTGCCACCCGGGCCGTGTTGCGCAGCTCGCGGAAGACGAGCCGGGTGTCGAGCTCGGACGCCTCGACGATCCTCCGCTTGACGGCCTCGGCCACCGGCGCCTCCTCGGAACACAGGAAACGGGTGCCCATGTTCACCCCGTCCGCACCGAGGGCCAGCGCCGCCGCGAGACCGCGTCCGTCGGTGAACCCGCCCGAGGCGATGAAGGGGACCGTGAGGGCGTCCGCGGCGGCGGGAACCAGGACCAGGCCCGGCACGTCGTCCTCGCCGGGGTGACCCGCGCACTCGAATCCGTCGATCGACACCGCGGCCACCCCGAGCCGCTCGGCCTTCACCGCGTGCCGCACGCTCGTGCACTTGTGGACGACGCGCACGCCGTGGCGCGCGAAGAACTCCATGTGCGGCGCGGGGCTGGAGCCCGCCGTCTCGACGATCGTCACCCCGCAGTCGACGATCACCCGCCGGTACTCCTCGTAGGGCGGCGGCGTGATCGCCGGCAGGATCGTGAGATTGACGCCGAACGGCTTGTCGGTGAGCGCGCGGGTCCGCTCGATCTCCCGGGCCAGGTCCGCCGGGGTGGGCTGGGTGAGGGCCGTGAGGACGCCGAGCCCGCCCGCCTCCGAGACGGCGGCGGCCAGCTCGGCCCGCCCCACCCACATCATCCCGCCCTGCACCACGGGGTGCTCGATCCCCAACAGTTCGGTGAACCGGGTGCGCAGGCGCGGCACGGCGGCGACGGCCTCAGACATAGGTCTCGCCCCGCCCGGCACGCTCCACCAGCGACGCGGGCGGCAGGAACCGGTCGCCATAGGCCGCGGCCAGCTCGCGCGCCCTGGCGACGAACCCCGGGAGGCCCCCCTCGTACTGGTTGACGTACTGCAGGACGCCACCGGTCCAGGCCGGGAAGCCGATGCCCTGGATCGATCCCACGTTGGCGTCGGCCACGCCGGTCAGCACGCCCGTGTCCAGGCAGTCGACGGCGTCGAGGGCCTCCGCGAACAGCATCCGCTCCTGGAGGTCCCGCAGCGGCAGGACGAGCCGCCCCGAACCGTACCGTTCGCGGACGCCCGGCCAGATGCCGGTCCGCCTGCCGGAGACGTCGTAGTCGTACCAGCCGGCACGCTCACGCCGTCCGACACGGCCCTGCTCCAGCATCCAGTCGACGACGTCCTCCGAGGGGTGCGCCACCCAGGTCCTCCCCTCGGCCTCCTCGGCGGCCCGGGTCTCGACGCGGATCCTCTGCGTCAGGGACAGGGTCAGCTCGTCCATCAGCTGGAGCGCGCCCGCCGGGTAGCCCGCCTGGAGCGCCGCCTGCTCGACGCTGGCCGGCTCGACGCCCTCGCCGACGGCGGCGACGGCCTCGGCGAGGAAGCGGCCGATCACCCGGGAGGTGAAGAAGCCGCGCGAGTCGTTGACCACGATGGGGGTCTTGCCGATCTGAAGGACGTAGTCGAAGACCTTGGCCAGCGTCTCGTCGCTGGTGTGCGCGCCCCGGACGATCTCGACCAGGGACATCCTGTCGACCGGGCTGAAGAAGTGGACGCCGATGAAGTCGCGGGCGCGCGCCACCCCCTGGGCCAGCAGGCCGATCGGCAGGGTGGAGGTGTTGGACCCGAGCACCGCGTCGGGTTCCACGACGTCCTGGATCTCCTGGAAGGCCTGCTGCTTCACCGGCACCGACTCGAAGACGGCCTCGACCACGAAGTCCACTCCGGCGAAGTCGGCCGCCTCCGCCGTCGTGCGGATCCGTCCCAGCAGCGCGTCGGAGCGCTCCCGCGAGGTCCGGCCCGCGGCCAGGGCCTTCGACTCCAGCTTCCGGGCGTAGTCCTTGCCCCGCTCCGCCGCCTCGGGGGTGACGTCCTTGAGGACGACGTCGATGCCGGCCTTGGCGCTCACGTACGCGATGCCCGCGCCCATCATGCCCGCGCCGACGACCCCGACCCTGCGCGCGGCGAACCGCTCGAATCCGTCCGGCCGGCTCGATCCGGACCTGATCTGCTGCAGGTCGAAGAAGAAGGCCTTGATCATGTTCTTGGTGACCTGGCCGCCGAGCAGGTTCACCAGGTACCGGGTCTCCACCAGCGAGGCGGTGTCGAAGTCGACGTGGGCGCCCTCGACGGCGGCGGCCAGTGCGGCGCGCGGCGCCGGCACGGGTGCCCCTCCGGTCCGCCGCCGCAGCAGTCCCGACAGCGCCGGCAGGGTCGCGGCGACCTCCGGACTCCGGACGTCTCCGCCGGGGAGCCGGAACCCCTTCACGTCCCAGGGCTGCGCCGCGTCCGGGTGCTCGGCGATCCAGGTCCGGGCCCGGGCCTCGGCCTCCTGCCCGTCCGCGACGACCTCGTCCACCAGGCCGACGGCCAGGGCCGCCCGCGGGTCGAACTTCCGGGCGGACAGGATGACGTCGGACAGGGCCTTGTGCAGGCCGAGCATGCGCACGGTGCGCGTGATGCCGCCTCCGCCGGGCAGCAGACCGAGACCGACCTCGGGCAGGCCGAAGCGGCTTCCGGGCAGGTCGACGGCGATCCGGTGGTGGGCGCAGAGGGCGACCTCCAGGCCGCCGCCCAGGGCGGTGCCGTTCAGCACCGCGACGACCGGCCGGCCGAGCTTCTCCAGCCGGCGCATCCAGCCCTTCATGCGGTCGATGTAGGCGGTCTCCTCGGCCGCCCTGTCGGCGCTGCCCGCGCGCAGCCGGTTCAGGTCGCCGCCCGCGAAGAAGGTCTTCTTGGCGGAGACGAGCAGGACGCCGGTGATCTCGTGGCGTTCTGCCTCCAGCCGCGGGACGCACGCCTCCAGACCGGCCATGAAGGCGTCGTTCATGGTGTTGACCGAGGAGACGGGGTCGTCCAGGACGAGGGTGACGACGCCGTCTGCGTCGCGTGCGTAGGCGATGGCGGATGCGGTCATGTCGGTGGTTCCCTTTCGTCGCGCGGGGTCAGAGGCGTTCGATGACGGTGGCGATGCCCATCCCGGCGCCGACGCAGAGCGTCGCGAGACCGCGGCGGCCGCCGGTCCGCTCCAGCTCGTCGAGAACGGTGCCGAGGATCATGGCCCCGGTGGCGCCCAGCGGGTGTCCCAGCGCGATGGCCCCGCCGTTGACGTTGACCTTCTCGTCGGGGACCTTCAGGTCGCGCTGCCACTTCATGACGACCGCCGCGAACGCCTCGTTCAGTTCGAACAGGTCGATGTCGTCGGCCTTCAGGCCCGCCGCCGCGAGGACCTTCCTGGTGGCGGGCGTCGGACCGGTGAGCATGATCGTGGGCTCGGCGCCGCTGACGGCCGTCGCCACGATCCGGGCACGCGGGACGAGCCCGAGGCGCTCGCCGATCTCCCGGTTGCCGATCAGCGTGAGCGCGGCGCCGTCGACGATGCCGGAGCTGTTGCCCGCGTGGTGGACGTGCTCGATCCTCTCCAGGTGGTGGTACTTCTGCAGCGCGACCGCGTCGAAACCGGCCGCCGCGCCGACGCCGGCGAAGGCGGCGGGCAGCGCGGAGAGGCTTTCCACCGTGGTGCCGGGCCGGCGGTGCTCGTCGTGGTCGAGCAGCAGGACCCCGTTCAGGTCGCGGACGGGCACGACCGACCTGGCGAAGCGCCCCTCGCGCCAGGCGGTCTCCGCGCGCTCCTGCGAGCGGGCCGCGTAGGCGTCGACGTCCTCGCGCCCGAAGCCCTCCAGGGTCGCGATCAGATCGGCTCCGATGCCCTGGGGCACGAAGTACGCGTCATGGGCGGTGGTGGGGTCCTGCGCGTAGGCGCCGCCGTCCGAGCCCAGGGGCACGCGCGACATCGACTCGACGCCACCCGCCAGGACGAGGGTCTCGTAGCCGGAGGCCACCTTCTGGGCGGCGAGGTTCACCGCCTCCAGACCCGAGGCGCAGAAACGGTTCACCTGAACGCCGGCCACGGTGGGCGGCAGTCCTGCCACCAGCGAGGCGGTACGGGCGATGTCACCGCCCTGCTCACCGACCGGCGACACCACACCGAGCACGATGTCGTCGATCGTCTCCGGGTCGAGCGAGGGATTGCGCTCCCGGAGGGCGTGGATCAGCCCCACGACCAGGTCGACGGGCTTGGTGCCGTGCAGCGCGCCGCCGCGGTTCCTGCCGCGAGGCGTCCGCACGGCGTCGTAGATGTAGGCGTCGGACATGACGCTCCCTTTCCTGGAACGGGAATGGTCCGGACGTGCCCGGACGGCGGGAGGCTCGACGGGGAGGGGACGCCCCGGAGCGGAAGGAGACGGCCCAGGGCCTGTCTGACCATTCCCGTCGGGTCCGGCCCGCCCGGCACGCACGTTCGTCGTACGGTTGAAACGCCCGAGTAGCTCTCCGCTACGAGGGCGCCCCGGCCGCACGCCGATCGCACGCACCGAACGACCCGGTCTGATCCGACGCCCATGGTCAGACAGGCCCTAGAGGCCCAGGTCGCGGCCGACGATCTCTTTCATGATCTCGGTGGTGCCGCCGTAGATGGTGGTGATGCGCGAATCGAGGTAGTCGTGCGCGATGCGGTACTCCAGCATGTAGCCGTAGGCGCCGTGGAGCTGCAGACAGCGTCCGACGATGTTCACGTACTGCTCGGTGGCCCAGAACTTCGCGGCGGCCGCGTCCACCGCGGTGAGCTCGCCCCGGGAGTGCCGGGCGAGCAGGTCGTCCAGGTGGGAGCGGCCCACCCGGGCCGTGGTGACCATCTCCGCGAGCTCGAAGCGGGAGTTCTGGAAGGATCCGATCGACCGGCCGAACGCCTTGCGCTCCTTCACGTACTCCAGGGTCCGCTCCAGCACGCCCTCGACGGACGCCATCGCGTTGGCGGCGATCGAGATCCGCTCCTGGGGGAGGTTGCGCATCAGCGCGGCGAAGCCCGAACCCTCCTCGCCCAGGAGGTTGGCCGCGGGCACCCGCACGTCCCGGAAGAACAACTCGCTGGTGTCCTGCGCGTGCAGACCGACCTTCTCCAGGTTGCGCCCCCGGCCGAAGCCGGGCCGGTCCGCCTCGACGACCAGCAGGCTGATCCCGCGGTGCCGGTCGGGACCGGTGCGCACGGCCGTGACGACGAGGTCGGCGTTCTGGCCGTTGGAGATGAAGACCTTGCTGCCGTTGAGCACGTACGCGTCGCCGTCGCGGACGGCGGTGGTGGAGATGCCGGCCAGGTCGCTGCCGGTTCCGGGCTCGGTCATCGCCACGGCGACGATCAGCTCGCCCGCGGCGATGCCGGGCAGCCACCGGGCCTTCTGCGCGTCGTCGGTCAGATCGGTGAAGTAGGGCACCACGATGTCGTTGGAGAGCGTCACCCCGGCGAGCCCGTCGGACGCGGGGTGACGGGAGAACTCCTCGCCTATCACGGAGTTGAAGCGGTAGTCGGTCACCCCGCCGCCGCCGTACTCCTCGGGGATGTTGAAGCCGAGGATGCCCGCGCGGGCGGCCTCCTCGAAGAGGGCGCGGTCGACCCGCCCCTCGGCGCGCCACCGTTCGGCGTGCGGGGCGGCGTGCTTGTCGGCGAAGGCGCGGGCCGTCTCCCGCAGGAGCTCGTGCTCGTCCTCGTAGAGCGCGCGCCGGGCGGAGATCACGTCGGTCATGGGAACCCCTGTCTCGGATCGTGTGGTGGGGCGGGTGCGGAGCCGCGCTCCGGAGCGGGTCCGGGCGGGGGAGGGGAAAGGGAGGGCGAAGGGGCGAGGGAGGAAGGGGAGGAGGCGGAAGGGTCAGGCCCCCGGCAGGAGGACCGCCTTCAGCGTCAGCCCCGCCCGCTGGTCCGCCACCGCGCGTTCTATGTCGCCGAGGGCGTAGGTGGTCACCAGCCGGTCGAGGGGCAGCAGCCCGGCACGATGGCGCCGGACCAGCTCGGGTATGAGCAGGGCGGGTTCCGCGTCGCCCTCGACGCAGCCGAGCAGCCGCAGCCCGCGCATCGTCAGGGACCGGACGTCGACGGGGACCTCGGCGGGGCCGAGCCCGACGAGCGCGAGCGCCCCGCGCGGCCGGAGCAGGGAGAGCGCGCGGGCGATCGCCTCGGGCCGCCCCGTGGTGTCCAGCGCATGGGTCACCGGGGGGATCGGCTCGTCCAGTGAGGCGACGGCCGCGGCGCCCTGCTCGGTGAGCAGCGCGCGACGCGCCTCCACCGGCTCCGCCACGACGACCTCGACGCCCTCGGAGAGCGCCGTGAGCGCCGCGGCGGCCCCCACGCCGCCGGCGCCGACGACCAGCAGCCGCTCGAAGGGCCGGGGCCGCAGGACGTTCAGCACCGCGCCCGCACCGGTCAGGAAACCGCAGCCCAGAGGGGCGGCGACCTCGGGCGGCAGGCCGTCGACGGGGACGCAGGACCGGGCACCGGCCAGGACCGCTGTGGCGAAGGACGACTGGCCGAAGAAGGAGCCGAACACCGGCTCGCCCTGGACCCGCAGGGTCGGTGAGCCGTCCCGCCGCCGTCCCGAGCCGTTGAGCGCACCCGAGTGGGCGCAGTACCCCGGGAAGCCGGACCGGCACGGGACGCACTTCCCGCAGGAGGCGAAGGAGATCACCACCCGGTCCCCGACCGCGAGCCCTTCCGCGCGGGGGCCCAGGCGCTCCACCGTGCCGCATCCCTCGTGCCCCAGCACGGCCGTCCGGCTCCCCAGCCGCCTCTGGGCGAGGAGGTCCGTGTGGCACACCCCGACGGCCTCGACACGGACGACGACCTCGTCGTCGCGCGGCTCGTCCAGTTCGGCCTCGACGAGTTCGCCGAGTGCGGAGCCGTGGGAGAGCAGGACGGAGACCCTCGTCCCGGTCCCGGCCTGGGCCCCGGCTCCCGCTTCGGACCCGGACCCTGACCCGGCACGGGGCGGGTGGCCGGGAGCGGACGGGGAGTCGGTCGCGTACGGGTCCGGCGGGGCGACCGGGCCGGACCCCGGGGCGTGGAACCGGGTCCGTTCCTTCTCCGTGCTCATGGGGCTCCTCAAGTGCCGACGGACGCGGGGCGAACGTGACAGGCGCCCTGTCCGTTCGCGGGGCTCCGGCAGGGGCGCGGAGTGCGTCGACAGGCCTGGACAGGGCGACGGTTTCCGGGCCGCGCAGAGGTCGCCGACGATCGAGCGCATCGCTATGTTAATCAAGAATCACATCTGAGGGCAAGGTTGCCGTCGAGGCGCATCTCCTGCCGACTCTTTGCCCGATGGGTTGTTGACCTGCTGGGGGAGGTCGGGAAGTGAAGGAGGAATCTCTTGTCGATGCGGTCCCTCCCGATCGGCTCCTCCTCGACCTCGCGAGTGCGGCGAACACCCCCGGCGCCGGGCGCGCCCCCTCGGAAGCTCTCTCGTCGCGACGGGCGCGGGCCCCCGGAGCCTTCGCGACCGATGCCCCCGAGGGGCGTGGAGCGGCCGCCCGCCGCGAGGCCGGCCGGCCCGTTCGTCTGGGGTCGGGGGCGTCCGGAGCGGCACGGGGGCCGAGACGCACCCATGTGATTTGCCGTTAACAAAAATCTTCCTGAGCCGCTACTTTTCCTGCATAGTGGCCGCAGGATCCACCTCCATCCGCTTGGAATCCGAGGAGTGGCATGTCCCCCGCTACGGCTCCCGCATGGTCCTTCCGGCACCACTGGATGGCCCAAGCGGCCACGCACGCCATGATGCGCCCCGACAAGCCCGCCCTGCGCTACGCGGGAGCCACCACGACCTGGGCCCAGCTCTCGGAGCGCTCGCTCCGGCTCGCCGCCGCACTCGCCGACCGGGGCGTACGGGCCGGTGACCGCGTGGTCATGCTCACCCTCAACCACCCCTGGTTCGTGGAGAGCGTCTTCGCGGCGAACAGCCTGGGCGCCGTGGCCGTCCCGCTCAGCTTCCGGCTCGCGCCCCCGGAACTCGGATACGTACTGAACGACTGCGCCCCCACGGCCGCCGTGGTCGACGCCCGGCTCCTCCCGCTGTTCCGGGCGACCCCGGCCGCCGCCTCCGTCACCACGGTGATCGTCATCGGCGAACCGGACGCGCCCGGGGGAGAGGAGGCGAAGGAGGCCGGGTGCGAGACCTCGTACGAGGCCGGGTACGAGGATCTCCTGGCCGCCTACGAGCCGATGGAACTCCCCGACGTCGGCGAGGAGTCCACCGCGCTCATCATGTACACCTCGGGCACCACCGGCCGCCCCAAGGGCGTGATGCTCTCCCACCGCAACATGCAGGTGCAGGCCATCACCTGCATCCGGGCGATGGACATGTCCGACGACTCCGACGTCAGCTTCCTCACGGCCCCGTTCTTCCACATCGCCGGCCTGGGCTCGATCGTCGCCGCCTTCCTCCTCGGCGGCACGGTGGTGATCCACCCGCTCGGCGCCTTCGACCCGGAGGCCGTTCTCGACGCCTACGAACGCGAGGGCGCCACCATCGTCTTCAACGTGCCCCAGCAGTGGGACCTGATCTGCGCCCAGCCCGACATCCACAAGCGGGACCTCAGACTGCGCGTCATCAGCTGGGGCGCGGCCCCGGCCGCCGACACGACCCTGAGGGCCATGGAGCGGAGCTTCCCCGCCGCACTCAACGTCGCGGTCTTCGGCCAGACGGAGACCTCGCCCATCACCTGCGTCCTGCGGGGCGAGGACTCCCTGCGCAAGCTGGGCTCGGTCGGCCGGCCGATTCCGAACGTGCAGTACCGCATCGTCGACGACTCCATGAACGACGTGCCGAACGGTGAGGTCGGAGAGATCGTCTACCGCGGACCGACGGTCACCCAGGGCTACTGGAACAAGCCCGAGGAGACCGAAGACGCCTTCCGCGGCGGCTGGTTCCACTCCGGGGACCTGGTCCGGCGCGACGAGGAGGGGTTCATCTGGGTGGTCGACCGCAAGAAGGACATGATCATCAGCGGCGGGGAGAACATCTACTGCGCCGAACTGGAGAACCTCATCGCCGAGCACCCCTCGGTGCGTGAGGTGGCGGTGGTCGGAAGGTCCGACCGGCGCTGGGGCCAGGTGCCCGTGGCGTTCGTCGCGCTCGCCCCCGGGACGGACCTCTCGCTTCCCGCGCTGCTCGGCTTCCTCGACGGGAGGCTCGCCTCCTTCAAGAGGCCCAAGGACCTCGTGACGCTCGCCCAGTTGCCCCGCAACGCCGGCGGAAAGGTCACCAAGGGAGCCCTGCGCACCCTTGCCGAAGCCCCCCGGCCGGCCGAGGCGCCCTGACGGCCTTCCCGGCCCGCCCGACGGCTGGCGGGCACGGGCGGGCCCGCGCCACGAGAACGAGCCCGTACTCGCGCCTCATCGGGACGGGGCAGGGGGTGGTGCCCTGGACGGCGGGCGATTCGGCGACGCCCGGCACGGGCTCCCCTCGGCGCCCGGCCCGTCGCAGGGGGGGCGACGGTCACCCGGCCGGGCCCCGGCAGAGGTGGATCACGACGCCTTGGGGTCCTGCTCATTCCGGTGCGGGGTGGGGGAGTCCAGGGTCGCGAGTGCTTCCCCCGACAGCCTCAGGGAGCCGGCGGCGACGTTCTGGGCGAGGTGGCCGAGGTCGCCGGTGCCGGGGATGGCCAGGACGTGGGAGCCCTGGTGCAGGGTCCAGGCGAGCCGGACCTGGGCCGCGCTCACGCCGTGGGCGCGGGCGACGGCGTGCACCTCCGGGCTGTGGCCGGTCGTCGCACCGGCGGTGCGACCGGTGCCGGCGATCGAGTAGAACGGCACGAACGCGATGCGCTGTTCACCGCAGAGGCGCAGGAACTCCTTCTGCTCGGGCGACGCGTCGACGCCGTACATGTTCTGGACGCAGACCACCGGCGCGATGGCCCGGGCCTCGGCGAGGTGGTGGGGCAGGACGTTCGACAGGCCCAGGTGACGGATGAGCCCGGCCTCCCGCAGGTCGGCGAGCGCGCCGAAGCGTTCGGCGAGGGAATCGGTGCCGACGACGCGCAGGTTCACCACGTCGAGGTGGTCGCGGCCGAGCTGGCGCAGGTTCTCCTCGACCTGGCCGCGCAGTTGCTCGGGAGTGGCGTGCGGCAGCCACTTGCCCGCGGGATCGCGGCCCGGTCCGACCTTGGTGGCGATGACGAGGTCGTCCGGGTAGGGGGCCAGTGCCCGGTTGATCAGCTCGTTGGCGGAGAGCAGGGGGGAGAAGTAGAACGCGGCGGTGTCGATGTGGTTCACGCCGAGCTCGACCGCGCGGCGCAGCACGCCGATCGCCTGGCCGCGGTCGCGCGGCACGGCGTCAGGGGTGAGGGCCTCGCCGTTCTGCGGCAGGCGCATCGCGCCGAAACCGATCCGGTGGACTGTGCGGTCGCCGAGCTTCCAGGTGCCGGACGCCGCCGCGGTGATCGTCTGGGAGGTCATGCCGGGATGATCTCCGCACGGTAGGCTGACCCGCCATTGATTCACACATCCCTGAATCCATCGAGGAGTGGTCGTCCTGGCGGAGCTGGCGTTCTCGACGAGCGACCTGGCCCAGGTGCGGTTCGCCGTCTCACCGCTGTGGGAGATCGCCCCCAGCTTCCGGCTGCTGAGATCCGCCGGCGCGCACCCGGTCCACCGGCCCTGGGCCGACCAGGCCCGGCCGCGCATGGTGGCCGCCGGGCTGGACCGCGGCTGGCTCCACGAACTGATCCCGCCCACCGGCGGCTACGTCCCCGACTTCCTCAACCCCGCCCCCGCCGGACCGGCACCCACCCCGGCGGCGGAGCGGGACGCGATCCGGGCCTCGCCTCCCGACCGGGTGCGCCGGGACCTCGACCACCTGGCCCGCCACCAGGGGAACCTCGGCCCCCGGCTGCGGGCCCTGCACAACGACCCCCGGCGCCACCTGGCCAAGGTCGCGGAAGAGCTCGAAGCGTACTGGGAGCTGGCCCTGGCCCCCTACTGGGCGCGCGTCCGGGCGGTCCTGGACGCGGACGTCCTCCACCGGGCCCGCCTGGCCGCCGAGCACGGCACGGGCCACCTCCTCGACACCCTGCACACGTCGCTGAGCTGGGACGGCAGCGCACTGCGGATGGCCCGCCGGAAACAGCCGCTGACCCGCACGACGGCAGGAGAGGGACTGCTGCTGATCCCCTCGGCCTTCACCGGACCAGGACTGCGCACGCGCACGACACCGCCCGACCCGCCCCAACTCGCCTATCCGGCGCGCGGCGTCGGCTCGCTGTGGACGGCACGCCCGGCGCACCGGGCCGATGCCCTCTCCGCCGTACTGGGCCGCTCGCGGACCCTGCTGCTGACCGAGCTGGAGTTCCCCGCCTCCACCACCCAGCTGGCCCACCGCACCGGTCTCTCCCCGGCCGCGGTGTCCCAGTGCCTCACCGCGCTCCGCGAGGCGGGCCTGGTCAGCGCCCACCGGGTGGGCCGCTCCGTCCTCTACGCCCGCACCACCGCGGCCGAAACCCTTCTCCGCGCCGCATCCGTCTGACCCCCCGACAGCCGAGAACGGGGCCGTCCCGCGTCCCTTCTAGGTCAGGACCTGTCCTCATCGGCTCCTAGGGTCGTCGTGTCGCCAGGAACCGCACGAGAGGACGAGACCGATGAGGCATACCGCGCCCGAGGGATACACCAGCGTCGCACCGTGGGTGGTCACCGATGACACCGGTGCGCTGCTCGACTTCGTCACCGCCGCCTTCGACGGCGAGGAGATCGCACGGGTCCCGGTCGAGGACGGCACCGTCGGACACGGCGAGATCCGCGTCGGCGACACGGTCGTCCTGGCCTTCGACCGGCGCCCCGACTGGCCGGCGATGCCCTCCCTGCTGCGCATCTACGTCCCGGACGCGGACGCCGCCATGGCCGCTGCCGTCGCCCACGGGGCCCAGGTGGTCACCGAGGCCGCCGACAGCGCGTGGGGCGACCGAGGCGGCCGGGTGCGCGATCCGTTCGGCAACATCTGGTGGGTGGTGAGCCGGGTCGAGGAGGTCGAGCCGGACCTGGCGTGGGAGCGCATGTTCGAGCCGAAGTACGCCGAGGCGATGCGCCTGGCCCAGGAGACGCTGGACGCCGCACTGAGCGGCCGTGCCTCAGGGGTGGCGAGCGCCCCGCGGCGCCCGTCCCCCTGAGCTCTCCGGGCCCGTGGCGCCGGCTGCGAGCGGAACCGCCTGCGAGCGGACGCGTTCGGCCCCGTCGCCTGCGGCCCGGCACCGTGGGCGCCGGCCTCCTCCGCGGAGGACGGGCCACTGGACGGCGGGGTGTTCAGGGAACATGGGGACCATGACCACTGAACACCCCGCCGATCGGGACGGCACCGGACACGACCGGTTCGCCGGCTTCTCGGATCGGGTCTCGAACCTCACCAGCTCCCCGGTCTTCCACGTCCTGTGCGTGCTCCTGGTCCTCGGCACGTTCGCCCTGCACTTCGTGCACCCGCCGCTGTCCTGGCTGATCTTCGCCGGAGACGTCATGGCGTCCCTCAACCTCCTGCTGCTCGCCCTGCTGAAGAACACCGAACAGCGTGACGGCCACGCCGTGCAGCGCAAACTGGACGCGATCGCCGCGGCGCTGCTGGAGCAGCGCGAGGGCGCGAGCCACGAGGCGGCCGACGAGCTGCGACGTGTCATCCGCATGGATGAGGAACAGTGAGACCCGGGGGCGGGAACGCGGCGCGGCACCCGGAGCCGGTCAGGCGTCGGCGATGGGGGAGACGCCCAGCCTGATGTTGTCGATCGCCCAGAACCAGTTGTTGCCCGCGTGGTGGACCCGGAAGCCCACCTTCACCGAGCGCGCGTCGGCCGGCACCGGGAAGGACGAGGTGACGAGGCGGTTCTGCTGGTCCCTGCCGCCGTTGGTGTTCCCCGACGCCGCGCTGGAGTAGTGCAGCACCCGAGAGGTGGCGCCGGTGTCGAAGACCACGGTCACCTCCGCCTCCTGCGGGCTCTCCTGCCGGTAGTGGGAGTCGAAGCCCAGGTACAGCGTCGGAGTTCCCGCCGGGATCGTGACGGCGGGCGTCGTCAGCGTCGAGTCGAAGGTGCCACGGCCGGACGGACTGCCCGTGTCGTCCCAGTCGTCCGGGTCGGCGACGGCGACGATGCCCAGGGAGCGGCCGAACGCCTGGCGTTCCTGGCCGGCCGGGAACCAGAACTGCCGGGACAGGAACGTCCAGCCGTTGAGCTCCGCCGTGCCCTGCGGCATCCCGGCCGCGTTGGTGACCGTCCACCCCTCGGGCGCGGTCCGGGTCCAGCCCAGCACCCCGGGACGGCTCAGATCGGTGGCGGGGGCCAGCCGGTCGGCGAGGGCCTCGAAGTCCTCGGCGAGCAGGTGGCCGGTCATGACGGGTCCCACGCGGCCGGTCAGAACCCCGGTCCGCTCCACCACCACGCCGCTCGCGGTGCGTCCGCCGGCCGTCGCCTTCAGGGTCGCGGAGCTGCGGGCCGCGGATGCGGGCGCGGTGACCTTCCAGACCACCTTCACCGACGTACGGGCCGGTACCGAGGCCGGGGTGCCGGCGGCCGCCTCGGCACGCCACCCGTCCGGCACCTCCAGCCGGACCGACAGGGCGGAGAGCGGAGCGCTCGCCGCGTTGGTGACGGTCGCCGTCACGGACAGCGGCTTCTCCGGGGACAGCGCGCAGCCGTCGGTGTCGGGGGAGCTCGCGGGCGCGCTCAGGGTGAGGCTCACCGCGCGGGCGACCTCCGCCCGGACCCGGGCGTCCGCGACCCGGAGCAGGCCGTCGCTTTCGGCGCGGGCGGCGACGGTGAGGGTGGCGGCGGTGGCGTCCGCCGCGGGGGTGACGGTGAACCGCAGGTACGCCGTTCCGCCGCCGGGCAGGCTGCGCGGTGCCGGCCCGGAGGGCTTCACCGTCCAGCCGGCCGGTGCGAGCAGGGACACCGCCAGGTCCCGCATGCGGTCCGTCTGTTCGTTGCGTACGCGCACCACCACATCGGCGGGGCTGTCCTGCACGAGGGGGGCGGTCAGCGGAGGCAGCGGCTCCGGCAGGGTGAGCGCTGCGCTCAGCGCCGGCGCGGTCCCGAGGGCCGGGTCGGTGCCGCCCTGCCCGTCGCCGGCGGGCCTGCCGGAGATCCGGCGCAGGAAGCGCGGGTCGTCCTCGTCGAGCACCACGATGTCGTACCAGCCGTGCCGGGCGAGCGGTACGGAGACGGTCCGCTGCCCGCCGGGCGCCAGCCGCACGGTCTGGACGCCGTCCTCGCCGCGTCGCGCGTGGGTCGACTCGCCGACCAGGAGCGTCCGGGTGCGCCTCGAAGGGTTGGTGCACACCACGTCCACGCGGCGGGTGCGGGTGTGCTCCACCACGTGCGCCTCGGCTCCGATGCCGGCGCCGCGCAGCTCCCACAGCGCCCAGCCGGGGCCGTGGACCTGGAGGTCGTAGCCGTCGGGGCCGTACGGCAGGCTGCCGGCGGCGCTGTCCCCGCCGGCGACGGTCCAGGCGCGCGGGGCGGTCCCGTCCCCCGGGTACGCGGTGATGACGGCGGTCCGCCGGCCCTCGTTGCCGAGCGCCAGCCGCACCTCGGTGCCGGTGACGGCGGCGCGCAGCGCGAGCCGGTACGGGGAGGGCCGGGTGGGGCGGACGCCGGGCTCCTGGACGGGCAGCTCCTGCGTCGCGGGCGGCACCGGGTTCCAGCGGCCGACCGGCGCCGGGACCGCGCCCGGCCGCTCCACCTCGGGCTGCCGGTGGGCGCGATCGAAGTCGAAGGCGGAGGTCAGGTCGCCGAAGACGCTGCGCCGCCAGGCGCTGATGTTCGGTTCCCGGACCCCGGTCCACTTCTCCAGGAACCTGATCACCGAGGTGTGGTCGAAGAGCTCGGAGTTCACGAAGCCGCCGACCGTCCAGGGGGACACGACGGTCATCGGGACGCGCGGTCCGGGGCCGACGGGGCGGCCGCCCACCCAGTCGTCCCCGTCGCCGCTGTCCGGCCGGGGCGCGGTGGGGGCGGGGACGTGGTCGAAGTAGCCGTCGTTCTCGTCGAAGTTGATGAACAGCGCGGTCTTCGACCACGTCTTCGGGTCCGAGGCGATGGCGTCCAGCAGGTCGTAGACGAGGCCGGCGCTGCCGACGGGCGTGGAGGAGCCGGGGTGCTCGGACAGTGCGGCCGTGGGCACCACCCAGCTGACCTTCGGGAGGGTGCCGGCCTCGATGTCGGCCTTGATCCGGGTGAGCAGGGTGCCCGGCTCGGAGCGGTGGGCGCCGCGCAGGAACAGCCGGCGCTCGTCCTCGGGGAGGGCGTCGACCGCGGTGCGGAACCGGGCCAGGTCGGCCCGCCGTTCGGCGTCGCCCTTCGCCCACAGCTTGTCGTAGAACTCCTCGGTGGTGGCGTGGGGGAACCCGGCGGAGGTGAGGATCTTCCGGCCGATCCGCTTCCACGGCTTGAAGTACTCCACCGCGTTGTCGGTGAAGTTGTCCCACTCCTGGTAGATCTGCCAGGACACCCCGGCGGCCTCCAGCCGCTCCGGATAGGTGGTCCAGTCGTAGCCGGCGTGGCCGTAGGAGTAGGCGGCGTTGGTGACGGCCCGGCCCCCGCCGTCGGGCTCGAACCCGGTGGTGCCGGTCCACAGGTAGTTGCGGTTGGGGTTCGTGGAGCCGAAGACGGAGCAGTGGTAGGCGTCGCAGATGGTGAAGCGGTCGGCGAGTTCGTACTGGAGCGGGATGTCGCGCCGGTCGTAGTGGGCCATGGTGCTCTGGCCCTTGGCCGCGATCCAGTCGTTCCACCAGCCGTTCGCGCGGGCCTGCACCCCGTCGGCGAAACCGTGCGGCAGCGAGCCGAGGTACTGGATGTCGCTCTCGGGCCGTCCGGCGTCGACGGCCGCCTGCCGCGCGGAGAACGGCAGGACGGCGGGCCCGCCGGAGCGGGGCTGCTCGAACACGCTCGTACCGTCGGGCAGGCGCAGCGCTCTGGTGTCACCGAAGCCGCGGACGCCCCGGAGAGTTCCGAAGTAGTTGTCGAAGGAACGGTTCTCCTGCATCAGCACGATGACGTGCTCGATGGCTCGGAGACCACCGCGCGGCATGGGGGCGGCCATGGCGGTCAGGAGGGAGGGAGGCAGGACGGAGAGCGCGGAACCCGCGGCGAGGGTGCCGAGGACCTTACGGCGTGAGAAGTCGGACATGGCGGGGAGGCTATGACGCTGCGCGGAGCCTCGAAAACCCGTCACGCGAGGGGTTCACCGACTGTTCACGGCCGGGACGTGTGCGAAATCCGCAGGTCAGGGCGGTGATCGCGAGGAATGGAGGGGGGTGGTGCAACGCGGACCGCCTGCCCGGCAGCGGCGTCCGGACCGTTCTGCGGCTCCCCGGCCGCGCCGGCCCCCGGAAGCGCCGGACCGACCGCACCGCCGTCTCGGCGGCGACGGCGCACGCCTCGACACCGATGATGGCGAGCGCGTTCCGGACGGGGCTGCGGAGTGAACTCTGCGGGCCGAAGCCCGCGGGCCGCGATCTGAGGGCCGAAGTCTGCGGGCCGAAGTCTGCGGGGCGAAGTCTGCGGCCGAAGGAGGAACGGCCGCCCGGCGCAGATGCCACCAGCTCCGCCAGCGGTCGCCCGCCAGCCGATCATTCGGGCCGCCACCGCGTCCGGTCACGTCGACTGCCGAGTCGTTCGCCCTCGTACCCCCCTCCGGGGGGCGGGGCGCTCGCCCTGACCGCCACCGTCCGGCCGCCGCGGCCAGGTCGCACTGCACCTCGCCCGTCACGGCCGCTCCCGCCACATCCTGGAGAACCGCGACCTCGTCACCGTGGCGGCACAGGAAGAGAACCACCGGTGAGACCCGGCGCGGGCGCGCCCTTCGCATCCCTGCCGGCCACCAGGGACGGCATCACCTCGCCCTCACCCCGATCGGCGGAAACAGACGAGATGTCACCCGGCTCACGCCGCTGGCTGATGCGATTATTCGGACGAGTCGGGGCGCGGACATGTGTCCGCGCCCCGAGAAGTCAGGACGTGGTGCAGGCCGCGCCGTCGAGGGTGAAGGCGGCCGGGGCCGGGTTCGTCGCCCCCTTGGTTCCGATGAAGCCGACGGTGACCGAACCGGACGGAGCGATCGTGGCGGTGTACGAGGCAGGTGCCACCCGGACCGCGCTGCCGGTCTGGGTGGCGGTGCCGCCCCAGGCCTGGGCGACGGTCTGCCCGGCGCCGAAGGAGAAGCCGAGCGTCCAGCCCTGGACGAGGGTGGTGCCGGTGTTCCGCAGGACGATCTCCCCCTGGAAACCGTTCGGCCATTCACCGACGACGCGGTAGCCGACGGCGCAGTTCGCGCCGGGGACGGAGGTGCCTTCGTCGGTGGTGGCATCGACAGGGGCCGAGCGAGCGGAACGGTTGCCCGCCGCGTCCCGGGCGTGGACGGCGAAGGTGTAGGTGGTACCGGCGGCAAGGCCCGTGATGGTCGCACTGAGGGCGGTGGTGGCCGCCACCGGCGTTTCGGTGGCGCCGCTGACCCGTACGACGTCGTAGGCCGTGACTCCGGTGTCGTCGTCGGCCGCCGCCCAGGTCAGGGAGACGGAGTCGGCGGTGACGCCGGTGACGGAGAGCGCGCCGGGGACGGTCGGGGCCTGAGTGTCCTGGGAGCCGCCACCGAAGACCGTCGCCTCCCGCGAGGTCTGGGCGATGCCGTTCGCGCCGTGGAAGATCCGCTTGCCCCAGTCGCTGAGGCGGCTCGGGTCGAAGCCGACGGCGAGGTCGAGGACGGGATCGGTGTTGCCACTCCAGGACCAGGCGAGGTAGCCGAGCCCGAGCTCCTCGGCGGCAGCCATCATGGTGTCCTCGTCGGGGTCGCCCCACTGGTCGGCAGGCCCTCCGAACTCCCCGATGAGAATCGGGAGCCGGGCAGCGGTGAACGCCCCCAGGTAGTTCCGGATCTCCTGCGCGGTGTCGAAGACGCTGTACATGTGGATGGAGAAGATCAGGTTGCCGGTGGTGTCGGCGGCGTACACAGACTGCGCCTCGGCTTTCATGACGCCCTGCCAGTCCTGACCCCAGTTGGGTGCGTCCACCATGATGGTGTGGGCGAAGCCGGCTGCCCGGAGCTTCTTCACGGCGGCTGTGGTGGGGGCGGTCCAGCCGGCCGGGTCTGCGTTGCCCCACGGCTCGTTGCCGATGTTGACGATGACGTAGTCCTCCTGGCCCGCGAGGACGCTCTTCAGACCGATCCAGTAGTCGGCCGCCTGGTCGAGGGTGCCTGCGGCCGCCTCCTCTCCATATCCGGTGGTGTCGTGGACCTCCAGGACGCAGATGAGGCGGTTGGCCCTGCAGTCGGACACGACCGCCTGGACGTCGGCGGGGCTGTTCGCGGACCAGCGATGGCCGTTGGACAGCACGACCCGAACCGTGTTGGCGCCGAGGTCCTTGATGTCGGCGAGCGACTGGGTCTCGCCCGGGTACCAGGTGTGGGCGTGGTTGACGCCCCGCATGATGAAGTCGTTGCCGTTGGCCTCCAGCAGCCTTCCGTCGCTGATGTGGAGTCCTGTCGCCATGGCGTCGGCGGTCTTGGCCCGCGCGTCGGTTGCGCCGAGGAGGACGTACGCGAGAAGGGTCGCCATTCCGGTCACGAGGGTGAGGACGGCATGGGGCAGGGGTGCTGCTCGGGTATTCACGGGGCCTCCGGTCGGTGAGGTTCAACAAGTGCGTGGGAGCGCTCCCATGAAGTCATCGCAGCATCGACCCGTCAAGACCTGAGTAAGTAACTCCGTTGCTCGAATGCTTATTTGATGACTCGTCAACTTCAGTGGGAAGGCATACTTCCGAAATGCCCGGTGAGGGTCCGGCGCCCGGACCATGCCGCCGCCCCGAGGCTCGGGACGAGCACCCCACCCCTTCCCGCGTGGCGGCCGAGCACCTTGCGGCAGGCGACTGCGCCCCTTCATCCGACTCTTGCGAGCTGGACCGCCTGATCGGCCCCTACGAGATCCACCCGTCAGCCGGCCGGCATCGGGTGATGCCGGCCAGTGATCGGGACTCCTTGACGCTCAAGTGCCAGGTCGTGTTCGGAGCGGGGCGGGCGCGATCGACAGGCGAGGGGCCGACGTGACCCTCCTTTGGGGGCCTGGACGTGCGACCCGTCCGTGGAGGAGTCCTCCAGGTCCAGCAGGGCCGCGCAGCACGGCCGGTCGGCGGAGCGGCCCGGATCTGCGCGCAGCGGAGGACGGCGACGAGGCGCGGCCGGCGCCTGCTCCCCGCGTCCGCGGGGACCAGGCGCCGGTGTCTCCGTCAGCCGAGGTGGGAGAAGTAACCCCAGCCACCCTTGCCCACCGTCACCGAGCCGGTTTCCGTGAAGACGGAGCCTCCCGGGTGGAAGGCGAGGTCGAACGTCGATGTGGTGTACCAGAGGTCGGAGAAGCCGTCGGCGTTGCCGTCGCCCGCGGAGAGCCCGAGTACACGGGTGCTCACCGGCAGGTTGCCGACGACCGTGGGGCCGGTGAGGGTTTTCGCGACGCTGTCGTAGCCGTACTGCCTGATGTCCCCGGCGCTGTCACGGGCCCAGATCTCCGCCTTCGTGTCCCCGGTTGTGTCACCGGGAACGAGGATCTCCCTGCTCTGCCAGTCCTCGGCGCTGATCCGGACGGCACCGTACGAGAGCCATCCGCCTTCTCCCGCCACCCGGCCGCGGTGGAGCCACAGCCCCGTGCTGCTCTTGGCCACGAGGTCGGGGCTTCCGTCGCCGTCGACGTCGCCGACCGCGACCGGCGTGGTGTGGGCCCAGCCTGTCTCGGACACCTTCATCACCACGCCGGCCTCGAGGGCGCCGTCGCCCGCGTTCTTGTGCAGGATCAGCTCGTTGCCCTTGCGGGCGACGACGTCTTCGTCGCCGTCGCCGTCCCAGTCCCCGCGGTGGCTGACCACCGCACCGTTCCACTCGGGTCCGCTGCCGATCGTGCGCGGGGAGTCGAACGCACCCCGGCCCCTGCCGGGGTACAGCCGCAGGGTGTCGTCCTTGCGCACCGCGAGCATGTCGGGGCAGAGATCGCCGGTGAGGTCGCCCGGCACAAGGGCGGTGGTCCGCTCCAGTGGCTGGGCCTCGGCCCACAGCAACTTGTGATCCTCCACGGGTGTGAGGTCGATGTCGGCCATCCTCGCCGTGAAGCCCGTGAAGTCCCTACTGCCGAAGAAGGCATGGTCGTACTTGAGCCGGTACTTGACGGGCTCCGCACTCGCCCATGCGGTCGAACGGTTCAGGGTCGCGTCCGCCTCCACGAAGGGGCCCGTGCCGCACAGTCCGGTCCGCATCGGCTTGAGCGCCGAGTGGGCCGGTATGGCGTTGAAGTCGCCGAGCACCAGCGCGGGCGCGCCCGCCGCCCATCGCTCCATGTGGTCGAGCATCACTGGCGTGCCGTTCGACGGAATGCTCGTCGCCAGGTGCGTCCCGCACGCCAGCGTGGTCCGCCCGCCGATCGGGCCCCTGACGCACGCCACCCACCGCTGCTCCGACACCAGGGGCTCATCGGGGTTCACCAGTGCCTGGTGGGTGGAGAAGTCCGCTGCCGCGCCCTTGACGAAGACCGCGTTCCCGAACTTCGTGGAAGTTCCCTCCCAGCGCGCGCACCCCGGGGGCTCCTGCTCGCCCACTCGTACCGAGGTGTAGCCGACGAGCAGCTTTTCCAGCGCCTCGTACTGGCCCGCGCACAGCTCCTGCAGCGCGATCACATCGGCGGTCCCGCCCTCGGAGACCATGCGCGACAGGAACTTCGCCGCCCATTCCTGAGCGGTGTCGACGGTGTTCTGACACGTGGACGCACCGCACGCGTTGTACGTGACCGTGCGCACCGCCTGGGGTGCGAGCGGATCGGCCGCCACCGGCTGCGAGGCTCCGGTCACGGCGCCGGCGAGCAGAGCCAGGCCGACGGCCAACCGGCCCGTGGTGCCGCCGAGTGTTCTGCGTATGTCCTTCAACGGGTCCCCACCCTCGAAATCGAAGATCATTGATTCGGGTCATCGTAAGGTCGGCCGCTGCGGAGGGCGGGTACGAAGCGGTGTGCAAGGCGGAGGTGCGGATCACGGATCCGGTGGGAAGGGCCCCGCGCCCGCGGTCCCCGGCGCACACCTCCGAGGGGGACTGTGCGCACCGCCCGTCCGTGTCCGTCGGGCCGCGGGCAGGCGTTCCGGTTCGGTGCCAGGGGGCACTCGACACGGCGCGGGGCGTTCACCGGCCGGTGAACGCCCCGCGCCGCTGGGGTGCGGTCAGCGGGCCAGGAAGGCGAGGATGCGCCGGTTGACTTCCTCCGGCTTCCCGGTGAGGAGGAAGTGGCCGGCGCCTTCGATCATCGCGCCGTCCGATCCCGGTGGCGGCATGGCGACGATCTCGGCGAGCGTCGCCTCGTCGACCACGGGGTCCTCGGTCCCGTGGAGGTACAGGGTGGGCTGCGGGGGCAGCTTGTCCAGCACGCGGGCCATTTCCCGCCGCGGGGTGCCGAAGGTGGCGGCCGGGAAGTTCTGCCGGTAGGGCTCCAGGCCGAAGGGACTCCCGCTCCGCCGTCGGGGGCTCGCGGTCTCGTCTGCCGGGCAGCCGCTCGCGGGCCGGGGTGGGCGCGACCTCTCAGGGGCACCGCCTGATCGCCGAGGTCGGGGCGGTCCGAACGCCCCTGTCACCGCCCAGCCGGGAACCGTCTGCGCGTGTGCCGAAGGGGGCCATTTGCTGCAGGGCCGCTCGTCACCCGCTGGTGAACGTGCCCCCTGGACCCCCCCTTCGTGACGTCCGGCGCGACGGCGACCCCTCGCCTCTCGGTGTGGCGCGGCGGGCTCAGGCGGCCCCGAGGGAGTCGATCCAGGCGGTCAGGCGGGCGCCCTCGCGTTCCATTACCGCCGGGTCCCGCAGGGCGTTGGCCAGCAGGGACATGCCCTGATAGGCGCCCACCAGGGTAAGGGCAAGGCTTTCGGGATCCGGCTGGTCGAGCTGGCGGAACTGCTCTTCCACCCAGGTCAGCAGCAGCCGTATGACCCTGCCCGCCTCGATGTCCAAGCCGCCCTGGTCGCGTTTTGCCAGCTCCGCGGCGAGAGTGCCGGTCGGGCAGCCGTAGCGGACGGCGAGGTCGCGCTGCCCCACCCAGCCCTCGATCAGGCCCTTGAGGCGTTCGCGGGGGTCGGGGAGCCGATTCAGGCGGCCGATGAGCAGGTTCAGGTGTCGCTCGTGCTCCGAGAGGGCGGCGGAGACGAGTTCGTCCTTGGTCTTGAAGTAGTAGTAGACATTGCCCACGGGCACCTCGGCCGCGCGCGCTATGTCGGCGATGGTGGTGCGCTCGGCGCCTTGCCGGTGGACGATGTCGGCCGCGGCTTCCACGAGTCGCTGCCGCTTCGCGCCGGCAGCTCGGGCGCGGGCAGGCTCCTTGGAGTCAGTCACCCGACTCACTATAGGGCCCCGAGCGGTGCTACTCTCGGCTCAGTTAGTTAGTCGACTGACTAAAAACTCTGACGAGGGGCCTTCTCATGATCGTTGTCACCGGTGCCACCGGAAACGTCGGCCGCACGCTCGTCCGCCTGCTGACCGAACAGGGACACCAGGTGACCGCGGCTTCACGCCACATCGTCCCGTCCGATGTCCCGCCTGGCGTGCACGCCCTCGCCACCGACCTGGCCCGGCCCGCCGCCGACCTGCCCGCCACGGCGGACGCGGTCTTCCTGCTCGTCGGGGGAGAGCTCATGATGACCGGCGACCCCACCGCGGTCGTCGCCCCATTCGCCCGCTACGGCAAGATCGTCCTGCTGTCCTCCCAGGGCGTCGTCACGCGTCCCGACTCCCTGTCCCACGGACGGGCCTTCGCTGCCTACGAGCAGGCCGTCATGGACTCCGGCACCGACTGGACCATCCTGCGGCCTGGTGGTTTCGCCTCCAACGCCTACGCCTGGGCGCCTTCGGTCAAGGCGAGCCGAACCGTCTCCGCCCCCTTCGGCGACGTCGGCCTCCCGGCCGTCGACCCCGACGACATCGCCGCCGTGGCCGCCACCGTCCTGACCCGGCCCGGCCACACCGGAGCCGGCTACGAACTCACCGGCCCCGCCCCCACCAGCCCGCTCCAGCGTGTCGCCGCCATCGCCGCCGCCATCGGCGAGCAGGTCACCTTCGTCGACCAGACCCGGGAAGAAGCCCGCACGCAGATGCTCACCTTCATGCCCGCCCCGGTCGCCGACACCACCCTCGACATCATCGGCACCCCCACCCCGCGCGAGCGGGCCGTCAGCCCCGACGTCGAGAAGATCCTCGGCCGCCCCGCCACCTCGTTCTCCGACTGGGCCAGGCGCAACGCCGCCGCCTTCGCGTGACCGACGGCGCCGGCACGCACCGGCGTCCGCGAGGACGGCCAGGGCGTTCGCGGACACGGGTACGCATCCCAGGTCGAGCAGGCGGCCCGTCGAGCATCGCTCCGATGAGGCATCAGACCGTTCCAGGCGCGGAACGACCTGCGGGGCGCGGCCTGGCCGGCGAGGGCGGCCGCAGCCCCGGAGGCCTCAGCCGAGCGCGGTGATGACGGTGTTCCAGCCGCCGGTTCCCACTTCGGTGGAGGGCCCGTCGGTGGGGTTTCCGGCGGCATCGGTGCTGCCCTGGTAGTAGAGGAGCCGGCCGGTTCCGTCGCCGGTCGTGGCCCACAGGTCGGCGACGCCGTCGCCGTCGGCGTCCGCCGCGGCGCTGAGCAGCGGGCGGGAGCCGGCGGTGTAGCCGTAGCCGTACTGGGTGGGGGCGGCGAACGTGCCGTCGGCAAGTCCGGGGCGAAGCCAGAGTTTGCCGACGTCGGGGCCGTCGTGCTGACGGGTGAGAAGGTCGGGACGCCCATCGTGATCGGCGTCCCCCAGACCGGTGATGTCCTGGTCGGCCCATCCCTCGGAACCGATCTTCACCGGTGGTGCCACGGAGGGGGAGGTGCCGCGGATGCCGTCGTAGCGGTAGAGCCTGTCGTCGTAGGAGACCACCGCGTCGGGTGCGCCGTCGAGGTCGAGGTCTCCCACGGCGGCGACCTGGGCGGTGGCGGGCAGGGGGAGGTGCAGGGTGGTCCATCGGGTGAGGGTGCCGTCGCCCTGGTTCGGGTAGACGCGGAGCTCGTTGCCGACACGGGCGAGGAGGTCTTCGGTGCCGTCGCCGTTCCAGTCGCCCCTGTGGGCGAGGGAGGCGCCGGTCCAACCGCTGTTGCCGATGGTGAGGGGAGCGGCGAGCGCGCCGGTGCCGGTGCCGGGGTAGAGGCGCAGCTTGCCGTCCTTGTCGACGGCGACGAGGTCGGGCTTGCCGTCGCCGGTCATGTCGCCGGGAACAGGGGTCTGGCGCAGTGTGGCGACGACCGGCGCGTGGTCGGACCAGCCGTCGGGCTCTGTACCGGCCAGGTTCTTGGTCTTGTCCATGGCTTCGTGGTCGGCGAGGCAGGAGGTCCACCGGGTGCCGGCGCTCAGCTTGCTCGCGAAGAGGTGGTCCATGTTCCAGGTCTGGGGCGTGGTGTTGTCGGCGGCCCAGGTCTGGTGGGTGAAGGTGTTCGTCTCGCAGGCGTCGAGTTCTTCCTGGACGTCCGTCAGGTCCGGGTCGCCGAGGTCGCCGTTGAAGTCTCCGCCGATCAGCGTGCCCTGGGTCCACGACGTACCGAGCTGCTTCTTGATCTCGGCCGTCTGGGCTCGCTGGACCGTGTTGTTGCCCGCGATGAGGTGGGTGGTGCACAGCTGGTCGGGCCAGCCGACGAGCCGGCCGCAGAGCGCGGGGATCGAGCGCTCGAGGGAGGTACCGGTCGTCGTCTCGATGGTGCGGACGTCGTGCATCGTCCCCTTCACGGCGAGCAGCACGCCGATGCTGCCGCCGATCTCACCGTAGCCTTCGAGGGTGGAATTGCGGCAGTAGGATTCGCCGTCGGCACGGCTGCCGACTGCGTGCCGTACCGTCCATTCGTTTTCGGGGTCTTCTTGCAGATCTTTTTTGAGGTCTTCTTGCAGAAAGGCCATGTGGCTCTTGGAGTTCGCTCCGGGGAACAGGTTGGGGACGGGTGTCGCATGGGGTCGTGGTGTTGCGTCGATGTCGCCTTCGTAGCCGCATACCTCCTGGAGCATGATGACGTCGGCCTGGTACTTCCGTGCCAGCTCGGCCACCTTCAGCGCCTTGCCCTTCACGTCGGCCCGGTGCGGGCAGTACCCGGTTCTGCCGCGCAGGACCAGCGTCTCACCGCATATGTTCCACGTCAGCACCGTCAGTTGCCGTTTGACCGGCACGGGATCACCTGCCGCGGCCTGTGCGTGTGCGGGTATCACGGCGGTGAGGGCCGCGGCTGCCAGCAGGGCGGCGAGCACCCTGATGCCTCTTCTCAACATCCCGTTGTACCTTTCTGTCCGGCTGCGCAGAGGTTTTTCAGGCCGCCGGTTCACGGACTTGCGATTGATCCTCGGAGTTGTGGTCGAGAGCTTATACATGTTCCAACCTGGCCTGATGGCTTAGACCGTGTCTCACGTGGTGACCTTGGCGAGCTTCTTGTAGTAGGTCATGGCTGCAGCAAGGCCGAGGAAGTGACTGCCCTTTCGTTCATGGCGGACGGCCAGGCGGCGGTATCCGAAGAGCCGTGAGATCGATCTTTGGATCTTCCATCGGTGTCTCCTGAAACGTTCGGAGTGCTCCACGCCCGGCCGGGCGATCCGCGGAGTGATGTTGCGTTCTCGCAGCCACGTCAGGTTGCCGGCCGAGTGGTAAGCCTTGTCGGCCCGAACCTTTTCGGGGCGTCGCCGGCGAGGGTCGCGGCGTGAGCGGATGGCCGGGATCCCGGGGACGAGCGGGCCAAGCGCTTGGACGTCGTTGACGTTCGCGGCGGACACCCCGACGCCAGGGGCAGCCTCTGCGCTTCCGTCAGAGCGTGTAGTTTGCTGACTGCTTTGCCCCGGTCGACCGGATTCGGCCCCGCCGGCGCTTCCCTTCGCGCGCACCGAGACCGCGTCGACGATCACAGAGCTCCAGTCGAGTCCGCTGTGGGCTCCGATCTCGTCCAGAATCACGCGGTGCAGGCGACGCCGTACTCCGGATGCGGTCCAGATGGAGAATCTCCGGTGAGCCGTCGCCGACGACAATCCGAATGTCGGTGGCAGATACCGCCACGCGCACCCGCTGGTCGGCACGTACACGACGGCCGTGAACACGGCACGTTGGCCGACCGGCGCGGTGCCACCGCCCTGCGGGCGCGAACGGAAGGACGGCAGCACCGGCTCGACCCATGCCCATGGATCATCCGGCACGAGCCGCTGCGGCAGATCCCCACCCATGAACGATCATGATGCCGCTGCCAGGCACCCGGCGACGGCTGGTGGAGTTGTTGGGCCGGTTGCCCTCGCCACCTCAGAATGGGCGCATGGCTCCTCTCTCCATCGACCCGCGCTCGTTGAACGCCGATGAGCGCGCAGTGCTTGAGCACGTCCTGTCGGCGGATTTCGATGGCGCGTCGCAACTGCGGAACCAGCTGGACCGCACCGAGGTGACCGCTGTCTGGGGGCCCGACTCCGTGAGCGTCGATCTACAGGTCCGGGAACCGTGCGAGCATGCGACACTGCCGACCGGGCTCGTTCCCGTGGACGCGCACGTCCATGACCCGTCCGGCGTCTACGTCGGCGAGATCCTCGTATGGACGGACCGGGGAGCCACGCTCGCGGCCCTGGAGTTCGCCTGGATCACCGACGAGATGCCTACGTCTCTCCCGACCGTCGTGCACGGCCGGTTCAGCTGGCCATCCTGACGGGTCCACCCGCCCTCGGCCCCTATGCCCCGCAGGGGACGAGATCACCACGTGAGACACCGTCTTAGCTGCGCAATGAGCCTCTTTCATCCTGAATAGCCGCAGTTCAGCAGGGTGTGGACGGCTTGGACGATGGTGCCGATGCGTCGGGTGGAGCATCGGGCCCGGCGGAGGATCCGCCAGGACTTCAGCTGTGCGAAAGCCCGTTCCCCGGGAGCTCTCGGACGGGCGTGGTCGCGGTTGAACTGCTGGTTGCGTAGGGGAATCTCCAGAAGGGCTTGCCGTCGCCGACGATGAGGAGGACGAGCGCCACCGGTCCCGACACTTCCGCGTCGGGGTCACCGCTGCGGACGGCCTCGATCTTTATGCGCTTCCGGTACGGGCTGTAGCGGTGGACGTACGTCTTCCCTTCCTCGAAGAAGGGGTCGGGTGTGGGCCGCAGGTTGCCGATGCCGCCGGAGAAGTTCGGGTAGTCGGTTTCCGGACTTCGTGTGCCTTTGACGCGGAAGATCCAGCCGAGGTCCCCAGGGTCGGGGCCGACGTGGATGAAGGTTTGGCCAGCCGAAGAGAGATGCTCCTTGTAGACGTACTTCGCACCGGGGAGGAGGTTCTCGGGGTTCGTGCGGCGAGCCTCCAGGTCGGGATGCCCGCGTTCTCGGCGAGCAGGGCGGTGCCCGCCGCTCCGTGCGACGGGTGGGGGTCGGTTCGGCGGCACTTCGGGCTGGAGCAGGGCATCAGGAAGGCGATGCAGGCGTCGGCGCCGAGCCCGACCATGAAGGCGTTGCGGCGGGGGCCGGCCCCGGGCCACGGGCCGAAGTCCTGCGCCGGATGACCGCGAGCCGGATGCGGCTCGACGGTGAAGCCGTTGGCGCGCGTCCAGGCGTCGGCGAGAGCGTCGACGCCGTCCGGGCAGTGGCCGTGGACGGCGGTGAGGGCGCGGCGGTGCTGCTGCCACGCCCAGAGCAGGTAGTCGTTGAGGGCTTCGCGGACGGTGATGATGTCTGTTCAGTCCCCGCTGCCGGTGACGAGCAGGCGGAACGGGTCAGGCATCCGCCGTCTCCCAGGGGTGGGCGCCGTTGATGCTGAGGATGTCGCTGTCGCAGTGGATGTGCAGCTCGACGGTGTCGGCTTCCTGGGCGCGGGAGATGCGGTGGTAGGCGCCGATCCAGCGGGAGATGTCGCCGCCGACGGCTGCTCCGACGTGCCAGGCGGCGACGTACTAGGACACGTCCACTCCGCCGAGGATGATCTTCGATGCTGTGTGTACGCGCTTGGCCATGAAGGCCCCCTTGTCACTGGCCTCGGAGTATGCCGCGCTGGAGCGACATCGACAGGTTGATTTTGACGAGTTCGAGGGCCTCGCGGCGGCTGAAGCCGGCATCGCGGTAGGCCTTGAAGACCTTGAAGGTGGCCTCGGCTGCCACCTCGGTGGCGATGGCGTTGGCCCGGTCGGGATCGATCACAACTTCCCCTTCGATTGGGCATGATGGGGCGGTGGATGGGTTCAGAAAGTTCATGGAGGAGCACGCGGCCTTCTTCGGGGTCGTCGTGCCGATCCTCGCGATCCTCGGTTCCTTCGCCGGAAGCTGGGCGGCGGGGTGGGTCCAGGCCCGCGGTGGCAGGGACCAGGCGGCAGCAGCACGCGAGGTGGCGACGGCTACGAACGAGGCGCAGCGGGTGGCTGCCTTGTGGAACGTTCGCCAGGTTATGACCGTCGACTACATCGCCTACGCGCGTGAGCACGTGGAGTTGTCGGTCAGGATGTACAGGGAGAACGACGAAGACGGAGCACTGAAGCGTGAGGCTGACGCTTCCAGAATCACTCTCGTGCAGAAGAAGGTCGGCCTTGAGTTGGTCGCTACTGCGCCAGTTGTTGCTGCGGTCAAGGAGGTGCAAGAAGCCGTCAGGGGTCTCGCGGAACATGCCTTGACGTATGGCCAGGAGGCATACGCCGACAAGCTTCTGCGCACGATGGGGCCTCGACCTGCCGTGCTGAATGCGCGAGCGGCTCTGCATGAGCTTCGTGAGTGTGAGCTAGACGCGGCTCGTACTGAAGGGGCTAGAAGCGAAGCTCGTGTTAATGCGCTTCGAAAGTTGACGGAACTGGAATCGGAAATTTCCAGGGAGCAGCGTTTTGCGCTGATTAGGTATTACATGCGTGCTGATGGAGTTACGCTCGACCAGTTCAAAGAAGCGCGCGCACTTTTCCAGAGCAAAATGGAGGAATTGATCGAGGAAACTCGTATCATGCTGCGCTCCGAGGGCGACGTCGCCTCGGTGGTACCGCCGCAGCGTCGCTGGTGGCGTCGCAACTCTGCGGCGACGCCGACCGGTTCGGCATGATGTGCACGTGATCGCATTCAGGCGGTACTTCGAGGACAACCCCGAGATCTTCGCCGCTCTGGTCGCTGCCATCGCCATCGTCGGCGGCATCGTCGGGAGCATCATCGGTGCCAAGATCCAGGCCAACGGAGGCCGGGATCAGGCTGCGGCTGCTCGGGAGGCGGCGAAGATCGCTGCCGAGGCCCAGCGAGTGGCTGCCCTGTGGACGGTCCGACAAGTTCAGGTCGCCGAGTTAATTCAGGCAGTCCGTGAAGTCCGGCGCGTATCCGAACTGTTCTACGAACAGAACGCTGCTACTGAAGGCATCGAAGGACAGCTACGCGAGGCGCAGCAGGCAGTTTCGCGGAAGCTAGCCGAGATCGAACTGATCGTCCCTTTTGCCGTTGTGTGCGCGGCAGAGAAATCGATCAACGCCCTTGGGCGGTTGGCGGAGATCGCTAAAATTTCAGGCCCGCAGCGGTACTTCCTGGGACTCCTGGTCGATCGGGCATACGGTCGAGATCCGGCCCAATCAGCACTCGCCCACCAGGCACTCGATGCCTTTGAGGAATTGAACACTGCCGCCCGCGCCGACAATCCAGGGTCAACGGACGACGAACGAGCGACCATGTTCCAAAATGCGGTGCGCACTCTTCGCGCTGCCACAGGCGCCACTACCGAGCAGGCTGTCGCGGCAGCGGGCTATGTAAACGCTCCTGGCATGTCCACAAGAGAGATCGAAATCAGAGATGAGTTTTCCGAGAGGATGAAAGAACTCGTAGGCGCCGCGCGCGAGATGCTGCGGTCCGAGGACGACGTCGCCCCGGCGGCGCCCGAGCAGCGCCGCCGGTGGTGGCGGGCGGCGTAGGTCAGCCGCCCCCGTCCGCCTTCCAGCCGCCCTTCTCCCAGTGGTACTTCTGCATCAGGTACCAGAGGTCGATGCCGAGACCGCGCGTTCCGCCCTTGGCGGTGGTGAACCGGCCGAACGCGACCGGGTTGCCGTCGCCGTCCTTCTCGACGACCGTGCACTCGAACCCTTCGATGAGGTCACCCACCTGGGCGGCGATGCTCCAGTCGACGGACCGCGTGTACGTCTTCCCCGCCTCGAAGAAGACCGGCTTCGGCACCGTCCGCGCTTCGAAGGTCCGGACACGGATCGACGGATCCCAGGTGACGTGGACGCTGCCCGGGTCCAGCTCGTGCACCACACCGTTGATGACGATGTGGGCGCCGGCCGCGGGGATCGCGACCGCGCCGAGCGGCATCATCATGGCCATGGTCAGACCTCCGTCCAGTCGAGCTCGTCCCAGTCGGCCTTGTTCCGGACTGCCCAGCGGTCCCCGCACTCCTCGCCAGTCAGGTAGCCGAAGGCGGTGTCATCGCGGATGATTTCGACCTTGAAGGTCCGGCCGCGGGGCCCGTACGTCTTCCCCTCCTCGAAGAAGGGCGTCAGCGGCTCTTCCGCTTCGAGCGTCCACTTCCAGACTCGGCCGCCCGGCCACAGCCGCTCCTTCACGTACCGGGGCGCCGCCTCGTGCACGACGCCGTCGGCGACGATGTAGGCGCCGGTGTCGGGGACGCCGACCTTGCCTCGGACGACGTTGAGGACGCCGTTCCTGGTGATGGTCATGCCGAGGTTGGTGGTGCCGAGCTTGCGGATGCGGCTTCGAGGTCGGTCACGGGCTTCTCCTTGACGGGGTCGCACGGTCAGTGCCGGTCGCAGTCCCACTGCTCGTCGTGTTCGACGGTGTGGGCGTGGGACGCTTCTTCGTTGACCTGCATGCGTCGGGGCCGGGGCATGACGGTGTTTTTCGAGGGTTGCTGGGACGGTTCGGGGCAGCCGTATCGACCGCGCATGAGGCGGCGCGCCAGAGCACACCGGGGGCGCACTCAGGAGCGGTGGTGAGAACCCGGGAAGTATGGAGCCGGAGGGCGCCTGGGCCCTCGAAACCACGAGGGAGATCCGCCCGATTACCCGGCTGCCGACCTGAACAAACAGGTGTGACCGGCATTCCTTCCCCTAACGGGCTGAACTTTTGTGATCAACGAACAGTTGATCGCTTCCGGCTCGTAGGCTTCAAGCAGCAAATCCACCCCACCCGAGAGAGGGCACTCCCATGCCCAAGAGCACCGTCATGCCCGAGAACGGTAAGCAGCAGCCGTTCCTCGAACTCCGCATAGGCGGGGTCCACTTGATTATTCAGCGGGTGCCGGGCTGGCTCATCGGTCTCGTCGCCACCCTCCTCGGAGGGGTCCTCACCTGGTGGATGCAGCAGTAGACCGCCGGCACTCCTGCCGGTGCTCGTCGAAGACGGGGAAGACGCGGTCGAAGAACTCGGCCGGGACGTCGCCGGACCACCCGCAGGGGCAGTCCGGCCGGTACCGCCACGGGATGAACCAGAGGGCGAACAACCGGCCCGGCCGGTAGCCGCGCACCCGCGGCTTCACTGGACCCCCTTCAGGTAGGTGTGGGCGCTGGCGATGGAGACGGCGAACTCCCATTCCACGCCCAGACGCTGGTACTGCCACCCGCACTGGCAGGCGGCATGCCAGTGCCAGGTGTAGCCGATCTTGACGGCACGCACGATCGCCTTCGCCTTGTCGCCCATGACAGGCCTCCTACGAGATCGATTCGACTGCGCACGCGACCAGGTCGCGTGCCATGTTGCAGGGCACCGCGTTCCCGGCCATCCGGACGCGGTCCCGCTTCGAGCCCTGCCATCGGTACGTTTCCGGGAACGCCATCGCGGCGGCGTACTCCTCGGCCTGGAGCATGCGGAAGCCGCAGTCCTCCACCGGCAGCGCCGGCTCGACGAGCGCCCCGCGGTCCCGGGTCGTCACCGTCATCAGAGGCTCGTCCGTGCCCGCGCCACCCCCGTCGAGTGGTACGGGACGACCAGGCCGTGATGGTTCCCCGACGCGCACACCGTGGCGGGCGGGTCCGAGACCGGCCGGTGCTTCGAGCCGCCGCCCCGCAGCTCGGCGACGAACGGCGGCACGACGACCCCGGTCGTCTCCCGGGTGGTCACCGTGCGGCACGGCTGGTCGGTCAGGTAGGCGGTGTCGTTCCAGGTACCGCCGGCCGGAACCAGCAGCCCGGTCTCGTTCCTGCCGGTACAGGTACGCATCGGCCGGTCGACGCCGAACGGCTGCTGCCGTCGCGGCCCTCCACCGGCACCAGGGCCGTGCCGTACTTCTCCAGGCCCGAGCGGATCCGTGCCACGGTCTTCTCGGCGAGCGGTCGGACGCGGTCCCCGATCCTCGGGGCCGGGATCATCCAGTCGATGATGTCGGCGGCGGCCCCGACCGGCGGCTTCACCTCGACCCCGCACCGCGGGCAGGCGTACGCGTACTGCCGTCCGTACTTTCCTGCGATGTTGCCGTTCTTCCACGTCTGCCGGGCGTCGACCGGGCCGCAGTCCGCGCAGACGGCCTGCGGCGACGTCCACCGCTCGATGTCCGGGCAGCGCGTCCCCTTCGGGTGGAACAGGCAGAACCACCGGTCGCGCCACTGCGGGGTCGCCGCACCGAGCTGGCCGGCAAAGGCGGCGTTGAGGAAGACCTCGTGCAGGCAGTAGCCGAGATCCTCCAGGCTGATCTTCCACGCCCGGAAGCCGGGCCACTTCCGCACCTCGCAGACGTTCTCGACGAACCCGAAACCGAACCCGAACCCGAAACCGAACCCGAACCGGTACCGGTGCTGCTCCGCGAACCGCTGGACGTCCCACATCGTGGCCCGCGACCGCTCTGCTGCGATGTTTTCCGGGTCCGCCTTCATGCCCCGGGCGGCGGAGTGCTTCGTGCAGCTCGGGCTCGCCCAGGGGAGGTCGGTCTTCGCGTACCTCCGCGGGTCGACCTGGGAGATGTCCGCGCAGTCGTGGTCGGCGTCGGGGCGGTTCAGGTTGTGGGTTTCGACGGCGAGCGGCCAGTGGTTAGCCGCCATCTTCACGGCGACGCCTTCGACGAGCCCGGCGCCCGACGAGGAACCGCCGCCGCAGAACAGGTCGGTGAGGGTATGGCTCACGCTGATGCCTCTATTCAGTTGTGTCGATCCGGTCCGAGCTGCACTCGGACGGTAGAAGCGCGGATCCCTGCGGTTCCTTCATGCTCAACTCATGATCAAGAAAGCATTCGCTCTCCTGGCGCTCGCGGCGGCGGCGAGCATCCTCGGCTCTGGTGTTGCGTCCGCGTCGTCTATGCACAGTGGGGACCTTGGCTTCGATCCGTTCGTGCCCATCCAGTTGGTCGAGGAGCTGCTCGGCGAGTGGAGGCGTGACTGACCTCGTCAGTCCCAGAAGCTGCCGAACTTGTCGGTGAAGCAGTGAGCCCCTTCCAACCTGATGGAGCTGAAAGAGCGTTTTATCCCTGAAGAGGTGTTTCATTACAGTTTAGGTAGCGGACCGCTTCGGGTCGGCTGGGGCAGTAGATATGTTTTGTGACAGGTGAGGCGGATGACGGCCTTCGAGGGCCCGTTTCGATCCCTTCGCTCCTGTCTGATCCCAACGCGCCCCCGGTTGCGCCGGTTTGCGCCCTGTGGCAGGGCGGCAGTCATCGGTACTACAGAAACATGCCTCGTAAGCAGCGGCCCTATCCGAGTGGCCTGTCCGATGCCCGTTGGCAACTGCTGGAACCAACTCTGACAGCCTGGCGGGCCGAGCGGAGAGGGAAGGGCCTGGACATCGGCCGCCCGCCCGAACACGACCTGCGCCGGATCATGGACGCCATCCTCTACGTCGACCGGACCGGGATTCCATGGAAATATCTGCCGCACGACTTCGCTCCGTGGGAAACCGTCTACGGATACTTCGCCGCCTGGCAGAAGGACGAGGTCTTCGGCCAGCTCAACGGCCTCCTGCGACGCCTGGTCCGGAAGGCCGAAGGCCGCGATGTCGAGCCCAGCGCCTGCGTTCTCGACGCCCAGAGCATCAAGACCTCTGCCAACGTGCCCGCGGCCGGCCAGGGCATCGACGCGGGCAAGGAAATCGCGGGCCGCAAACGCCACATCGGCGTCGACACACTCGGCCTCCTCCTGACCGTGCTGGTCACCGCCGCCAGCGTCTCCGACAACGCCGGCGGCATCCGTCTGCTCTCGGACATCGCCGCAAGCCACCCCCGCATCACGAAGGCACGGGCCGACACCGGCTATCGCACCACGGTCATCGACCACGGCGCCCGCCTGGGCATCGATGTCGAAGTCACTCGTCGCGACCCGGGACAGAAGGGCTTCAAGGTGATCCCGCGACGGTGGGTCGTCGAGCGGACCTTCGGCTGGCTCATGCATCACCGCCGCCTCGCCCGCGACTATAAAACCCACCCCCACCACTCCGAGGCCATGATCCGCCTCGCGATGATCGACCTGATGAGCCGCAGGCTCACCCGAGAGTCGACTCCGAACTGGAAGTACTCATAGCCGCCGGGCCACGCTGACGCGCGCGTTCTCTCCCCTCGTCGCCTGCGGCCAGCGGTCATCAAGGACATCCGCCGCTTCCCGGCAGGCGCCACAGGCGTCTTCCCGTTCCGGGAGCCACCAGTGGTCGGACGGTGACATGCCGGTTTCCTGGATGCCGCACAGTGTCCTGTCGAAGATGCCGAAGGCATGGGAGACGCCAGCGGTGAGGCCATCCGCGACGGCCTCCTCCCAGCGCATCCCCAAGGGCAGATACGGCGGTCGCGAAATCTCGAACCACTCGCCGCCCACATGGGTGGCGGCGTGACACCACAAGCAGGACCAGATCTCCTCTTCCCAGACCGTCGACGCCATCGGCCACCGCCACATCGACCGCCCGCACACATCACACTCCACAGGCGGATCCTCACATGCCAGCCCGGGCCCCAAACGGCTGGCATCGTGCCAGTTACCAAACACCTTTGCCAGGCCAAAACGCTCTTTTAGGCGATCACGGCCGCCTAGCCCGCGTCTGTGCCCGTGCCGTCGCCGAAGGGACCTGCCCCCTGGGTATCCATGCTGCGCTCCCTGTGTCCGTGCGTTCGTGCGGATCCTGGCATGAGGGTCCGACAACGCGACCACGGCGGCGAGACGCGGTCAACCCGACCCAAAGCATGATCCTTTCGGCGGTGAATCCGCCACCCGGATGACGGACGGACCTGTGGTCCACCGGCATGTCGCGGCGGCAGGTTCGGCAATTGCCGGCAGCCCCCTGTCATTCCCGCCGACTGGTGCGCAGAGCCACGCCCCACATGACGAGTGAGAGGATGCCCAGGCCGCCGAGGACGAGCGGAACGACCCTGCCCGGTCCTTCCATCATCAGGCCCTGGGCAAGGGCCAAAACGGTCGCTGCCACGGTCACCATCATGAAGAGCTGGATCTTGGTTTTCGGGCTCACCGCTCGCACTCCCACTCAGGCGTCGGTCGGGCAGTAGAACTTTCCCCGTGCCCCCACGTTGCGAGATGAATCCGCCATACTGCCGATCAGCGCTGGGGCGAGGGTAAGACAGAAGCCGGGACGACGAGGCGTCAACGAGGCCCACTGCGTGATCGTTTCGGCGGTGAATCCGCCACCCGGATGACGGACGGACCTGTGGTCCACCGGCATGTCGCGGCGGCGAGTTCGGCTGGCTCTGCGTTCGTGATCAAGAACATGCTCCGCGCTTCCACCGCGCTCCTGCTCGCCCTCGCCCCCCTCACCCTGCCCACCCCGGCCGGCGCCGTGCCGCTCGCTGACGCCGTCGAGCGGATCCCGCTCGCCGACGAATCCCGCACCGGCTACACCCGCGACTCCTTCAGGCACTGGAACACCGGCCTCAACCCCGCCGACGGCTGCAACACCCGCAAGGAAGCCATCCTGGCCAAAGCCGTCGAAGCACCCCAGGTCGCGGACCATTGCGCGCTGACGGGCGGATCGTGGCTCGGCGAGTACGACAACATGGTAGTTACCAGCGCCGCCCGCCTCGACGTGGATCACTTCGTGCCGCTCGCCGAGGTATTCGACTCGAAGTAAGCGGAGTTGGGCTCGATACATCGTTCTGCCCCCGCTTATTGACAGCTTGGCGCAGGTAGGGAACGGGGTTGTCGCTCTTTGAGGTGACGGTCGGATAGTGCTGGCCTGGGCTGGGGCGTTCAGTGCCACGATGTTGCATCTGATGCAACTCTCGGAGGTGGTGTTGAGCGGGGCGAGTTTGCCGGGGGCGATCCGGCTCGTGCGGGCGGCGAATGTGGCCGCGTTGGATCCGGAGGCGGCGATGTTCACCGCGATGCTGACCGAGTGGGAACAGCAGCAGCGCAGTCGGCTGCTCACGAAGAAGACGATCACCGACCGGCTCAGTCTGGTGTGCCGGTTCGCCGAGTTCACCGGCACCTCCTACCCCTGGGACCGGACCCCCGAGGACGTCGAGGCGTACTTTGCCACTCGGCTTTCGCGCGGCGAGCTGGTGTGGTCCACGGTGCGGGGGCAGCAGGGCGACTTGGAGATGTTCTGCGCGTTCATGACCGGCTCGCGGTACGGCTGGGCGGCGGCCTGCTCGGATGAGTTCGGCCGGTTCCCAGTTCAGGTGTGCCACGACTGGAACACCGCAGCTCACGTCGCCGAGTACGAGGGCCGGCCCGGGCGTCGGGCGCTCACGTTCGACGAGCTCCAGACGTTCTTCGACGCAGCCGACGATCGGGTTGAGGAGACCCGCCGGAAGCGACGCAAGGGGGTGCTCGCGGCCTGGCGGGACGCGATCCCGCTCAAGCAGGTCTACGCCTACGGGACACGGCGTCGGGAGACGGCGATGCTGGATCTGGCCGACCTGCGGCGGAATCCGCGGGCACCGCAGTACGGGCGGGTGGGTGGGTGGGTGGGTGCGGTGGAGGTGTGGTACGGGAAGGCGTCCAGGGGGAGCCCACCGAAACGGCGGACGGTATCGACGGTCCCGGAGATCGAGTGGATCGTCCCCCTCATAGAGAAATGGGCGGCTGAGGTGAGGCCCGGCTTCTCTCCGGGGCGGCATCCAGCGTGGTGAGTCACGGAGCGGTGCGGCCGGATCGGGATGCGGCGCCTGACGAGGTGTTCGCGACGGCGCGCGAACACGCCGGGCTGCCGGTCGAGCTGGACCTGCACTGCCTGCGGCGCACCTACATCACGCACCTCATCGAATTCGGGTATCCGGAGCGGTTCGTGCAGCAGGTCGGACACGCCTACGCCTCGAAGACAGCCTTGTACACGTGGGTGTCTGACGAGTACCGCAACCGGCTCATCGAGAGTGCGCTGTGGCGACGGCTGGCGCCCGCCACGAAGAAGGAGGCGACACTGTCGTGGTGAAGTGCATGGGGATCGTGTGGAATCTGCGTCGGCTGATGGCCGAGCGGGACATGTTCCAGACCGCCGATTTGATCCCGGCTCTGGCCGAACACGGGGTCCATCTCTCCCGCGAGCAGGTCTACCGCCTTGCCTCCCTCGCCCTCCTCGACATCATCCTCATCACCACCCCGGCCATCCTCACCCGCGCCCACCGACGCCTGACCACCTCGCTGAAGGCCGCCGCCACACGCTGAAGAACACGACCGCAGATCCCGGAACACCGCACGATCCGCATGACGCGCCCTGCCAACCGGTGCCAGCGGTCGCTGATCTGGATCGCGTCGGGCAGGGCTCGGCGGATCGCCTCGGCGTAGGTGGCCGATCCGTCCCGGCACACGGCCTCGATGCCCTGACGCTCGCGCAGCCAGGCTTCCAGGGCGGCGGCCTCGCGGCCGGGCAGTACCTCGATCCGCCGACCGGTCTCGGCGTTGATGATGATCGTGGCGTAGCTGTGCCGGCGTCGCAGGGCGAAGTCGTCGACCCCGATCACCCGCGGGATCCGCACCACCGGCAAGGGCACCCGCCGCAGCAGCCGCAGGGCGGAGGCGTACGACACGGGCATGGCCAGTGACCGGGTGAGCCGTGCGGACGCCCGGCCGCATGCCTACCTGACCAGCTCGGAGAGCTGGTCGGTCAGACGCGTGGTGCGGCGCTGGTGGCATTCCAGGAGCCCGGGGACCTGCTCTCGGAAGGTCTGCCGACGGCAGTCCCGGACCGGGCAGACCAGCCGCCGTATCCTCACCCGGACCACGACCTGTCGGCGGTCGACCGGCACATCCCGCACCGTCCGGCCGTGATGCCCGTGGGCCCTTCCCGTCAGCACCCCGCACAGCGGACAGGGAACGGGAACATGCCGGGTCCGAGCCGAAACCCGGACTGCCTCGCCACCGTCCGCCACATCCTCGATGACCAACGCCGACAACCCCGAAAACACCGTCTCCACAAGCGCGTTCGCATCATGCACGCTCGATGATCACAGGTGAGCACTCACCGTCACCACCGACTGCGGAACAGACCCGAACGATGTACAGTCCCTCTGCGCACCACGAACCCGATCGAGTCGACCTTCAGCACGGTGAGACTCCGGACCAGGGTCACGCGCGGTGCCGGCGGCCCGGCCGCGGCCTCACCGATGGCCTTCAGGCTCGTGAAATCCGCCCAGGCCCGCTGGCGGGCGGTCGCCGCACCCCGCCTCGTCGCGCTCGTCCGAACCGGAGCCCGTTTCGAACAGGGCGTCCGGGGCGAACGGGCCGAGGCCCGAGCGGCATGAGCACCACCACCTGCCCCGGCTCGGGAAATCGGTGGCAGGTCCGGCCGTCCCATGGTGAAGATCGCAGCATGGCCCACTTCCTGGAAACCGACCGGCTCGCCCTGCGCGCGTTCACCGCGGCCGACGCCGACCACCTGTTCGCCCTGGACGGCGACTCCGAGGTCATGCGCTTCATCAGCGGAGGCCGCCCCACCAGCCGCGAGGCCATCGAGACGCGGGTCCTGCCGCGACTCGTGCGTGACTACCCGTGCTGGGGGACCCACGGGTACTGGGCCGCGCAGGAGAAGGCGACCGGCACGTTCCTGGGCTGGTTCGAGTTCCGGCCCCTGGAGGAGCACGGCTCGGCCGTGGTCGAACTCGGCTACCGCCTGAACCGGGCGGCATGGGGGCGCGGCTACGCCACCGAGGGGGCCCGGGCCCTGATCCGCAAGGGGTTCACGGACCTGGGTGTCGAGCGGGTCACCGCGAACACGATGGCCGTCAACACCCGTTCCCGTCGCGTCATGGAGAAGTCGGGCCTGTCCTTCGTCCGGAACTTCACCGGGGACTGGCCGGACGCGATCGAGGGCTCCGAACACGGCGAAGTCGAGTACGAACTCACCCGGACCGAGTGGGAACGGTCTCGATAGACGTCGACGGCCCGATCCGCTGCGGCTGAGCCCCGCCTTCCGACCCACTGATCTCCCAAGAGGGGACCGCCCGCCGTGCACGGACCGCGGAAAGCGAGCCAGAGCCGGATCGGGTGCGAAGCCTTCCCGCAGGGGACCCGGGTGGTCGTGGCCGATCCGTCCCGTACCTCCCCGGTCCGTTCCGGCTGCCGCAGCCGGCGTACGGCGGGACGCACCGGGTGGCACCGGCCGGCAGGTCCCGGAGACGCCCGTCTGCCACCGGTGGCCGGCGCGACGGTCCCGCAGCCGACCGTCGAGAGCTCCGGGGCGGCCGCGCAGGTCCCTGCTCGCGAGGGCGGTGGTGCAAGGGGCCGGCGCCGGCCGGTGGAGGGGCGGCGGTCCCGCACTCCGCCCCGCCGTCACCGGACCGGGAGGAGCGCCCCCGTCCCTGCGGCGAGACGTAGCCCGGCGCGCGGCGGGGGCGTGCCGTCCGGGCCTGGACGGGCGTCAATCGGGTCCTCGTCGTGTTCGGGTGCTGGTGGGAGGGGGTGGGGCGCTCGGGGCGGACCGGGACGGGCTTCCGGCACTCAACAACCTCTTGGTCCAGACCACTTGACGATTGGTCTAGTCCTTCCTAGGGTCACCACAACACTGCGGTGGGTGCGAGGAAGGGACACCACGCACCCAGGGACCCGCAGGGTCGACAGGCCAGGGACCACCCCTGTCCGCCGAACCCCTCCCGAGGAGCATCCTTGAGCACTCGAACGCGACGGCGCAGTACCGGATCGCCATGGAGCATCGTCCCGAACACGCGGTCCAAGGCCCTTGCGGGCGCCACCGCGCTGCTCCTCCCGCTGGCCGCCATGGTCGGCCTCGCGGCGCCCGCGGAGGCGGCGACCTCGGCCACCGCCACGTACGCCAAGGCCTCCGACTGGGGTTCCGGCTTCGAGGGCAGGTGGACGGTGAAGAACACCGGCACCACCACCCTCACCTCCTGGACCGTCGAGTGGGACTTCCCCGCCGGCACCAAGGTCAACTCCGCCTGGGACGCCACCGTCACCAACTCCGCGGACCACTGGACCGCCAAGAACCTCGGCTGGAACGGGACCCTCGCCCCCGGCGCCTCGGTCTCCTTCGGCTTCAACGGCAGCGGAACCGGCGCCCCCACCGGCTGCAAGCTCAACGGCGCCTCCTGCGACGGCGGCACCACCAACCCCGGTGACAACGCCCCCTCCGCCCCCGGCACCCCGGTCGCCTCCGACATCACCGACACCTCGGTGAAGCTCACCTGGGCCGCCGCCACCGACGACAAGGGCGTCAAGAACTACGACGTCAAGCGCGGCGGCACCACCGTCGCCACCGTCACCGGCACCACCTACACCAACACCGGGCTCGCCGCCGGCACCGACTACAGCTACACCGTCGTCGCCCGCGACACCGCCGACCAGACCGGCCCCGCCTCCGGCGCCACCCCGGTCCGCACCACCGGTGGCGGTGGCGGCGGCGAGAACCCCGGCGGCAACGGCAAGATCAACCTGGGCTACTTCACCAACTGGGGCTCCTACACGGTGAAGAACCTCGTGACCTCGGGCTCCGCCCCGAAGATCACGCACATCAACTACGCCTTCGGCAACGTGCAGAACGGCAAGTGCACCATCGGCGACCCCTACGAGGACTACCAGAAGTCCTACACCGCCGCCCAGTCCGTCGACGGCGTCGCCGACACCTGGGACCAGCCGCTGAGCGGCCACTTCAACCAGCTGCGCAAGCTCAAGGCCCAGTACCCGCACATCAAGGTCCTGTGGTCCTTCGGCGGCTGGACCTGGTCCGGCGGCTTCGGCCAGGCCGTGCAGAACCCGACCGCCTTCGCCCAGTCCTGCTACGACCTGGTCGAGGACCCGCGCTGGGCCGACGTCTTCGACGGCATCGACCTCGACTGGGAGTACCCCAACTCCTGCGGTCTCACCTGTGACACCAGCGGCCCGGCCGCCTTCAAGAACATGATGCAGGCCATGCGCGCCAAGTTCGGCCCGAACAACCTGCTCACCGCCGCCATCACCGCGGACGGCTCCACCGGCGGCAAGATCGACGCCGCCGACTACGGCGGCGCCGCCCCGTACATCAACTGGTACGACGTGATGACGTACGACTACTTCGGCACGTGGGCCGCGCAGGGCCCGACCGCCCCGCACTCCCCGCTGACCTCGTACCCCGGCATCCCCGCGCAGGGCTTCAACTCGGCCGACGCGATCGCCAAGCTGAAGGCCAAGGGCGTTCCGGCCTCCAAGCTGCTGCTCGGCATCGGCTTCTACGGCCGCGGCTGGACCGGCGTCACCCAGTCCGCCCCCGGCGGCAGCGCCACCGGCCCCGCCGCCGGCGTCGAGCCCGGCAACCAGTACTACAAGGTCCTCAAGACCACCTGCCCCGCCACCGGCACCATCGCCGGCACCGCCTACGCCCACTGCGGCACCAACTGGTGGAGCTACGACACCCCCGCCACCGTCGGCACCAAGATGACGTGGGCCAAGAGCCAGGGCCTGGGCGGCGCGTTCTTCTGGGAGTTCAACGGCGACACCACCGACGGCGAACTCGTCAACGCGATCAGCAACGGCCTGAAGTAACCCCCCGAGCGAGCAACCGGCCCGCCCGCCCCGACCGAGGGGCGGGCGGGCCGTCGCGCATCCGCGCCCGGACGGGGGCGATCCCCGTCCACACCGCCACCGGTCCACCGGTTCCCGTCGCGGGCGGGCACCCCGCCGGCGCCGACGGCCGGACTCAGGGAGCGGGGTCCGGGGAGAGGTCGATCCGGGCCGCCACCGGAAGGTGGTCGCTGGCCGTCGCGGGGAGGGTCCACGCCGAGGTGGCCCGGACGCCTCCGAGGAGGATCTGGTCGATCCGGACGACCGGCAGGCGCGCCGGCCAGGTGAAGCCGAAGCCCGCGCCCGCCGCCTGCGCGGACACCAGACGGTCGGTGAGGGGCCGCAGCGCACGGTCGTCGGTGGAACCGTTGAGGTCGCCCATGACGACGACGCGCCGGACGGGCTCGGCCCGCACCTGCGCCGCCAGCAGCCCCAGCGCCTCGTCGCGCGCGCCGGCGGTGAAACCGGTCGGACCCACGCGGACGGACGGCAGGTGGGCGACGTACACGGCCAGCCGGCCGCCGGGCGCGTCCACCGTGGCCCGCATCGCCCGGGTCCACGGCATGATCGGCACGGCCCGTGCCCCGCGGAGCGGATGGACGCTCCACAGGCCCACCGTGCCCTGGTAGAAGTGGTACGGGTAGGCCTCGGCCAGGGCCCGCTCGTAGGCGGGCGCCGTGGCCGGGCTCAGTTCCTCCAGCGCCAGGACGTCCGCTCCGGCGGCGAGCAGGCTCCGCACGGTCCCGCCGGGGTCGGGGTTCGCCTGGTGGACGTTGTGGCTGACCACGGTGAGCTCCCCGCCGGGGGACGACTTGTCGGCCGGCACCCCGCCGAAGACCGCCAGCCAGGCCGCCGCCGGCACCAGCAGGGCCACCGCCGCCGCCACCGGCGCCCGCCGCAGCAGCGCGACGGCCACCAGGACGGGCACGGCCGACGCGCTCCAGGGCAGCAGGGTCTCCGCCAGACTGCTCAGCCGTCCGGGCAGCCGGGGCAGCCGCTCGTGGCCCGCGACGCTCACCGCGAGGAGGACGGAACAGCCCGAGACCGCCGCCCCGCGCCGTCTCCACCAGCGGCGGCGCGACCCGGCGCCCGCCGTGCGGTCCGTGGCCCCGGGGGCGCGGTCCGGGGGGCCCGCCGCGCCGCCGGCCCCGGCGGAGGGAACGGGCCGTGCCACCGTGCCGCCGGACCCCCCGGCCGTCGGATCCGGTCTCACCGTCGCCGTCATCGCCCCGGACCCTCCGTCCCGGCGGAGGCCAGCCGGTCGCGGACGGCGGTGAGCAGGCCGCGGCCGGCGTCGACGGCGGCCCGGAGCCCCTCGGCGGGCGTCGTGCCCGCCCGCTGGTGCAGGACGGCGCCCACCAGCAGCCGGGGCGTGCCGCCGACGCGCACCTCGCAGGCCCACAGGAGGTTTCCGCCCGCCGGGGTGCTGGAGCCGGTCTTGACGCCCAGGACGCCCGGGGTGTCCAGCAGGGGATTGGTGTTGGTGATCGTCCCCAGGCCGGGGACGGTGATCCTCCGGGTGGCCACGATCGCCCGGAAGACGGGGTCCTCCATCGCCGCCCGGGTCAGCCGCACCTGGTCGGCGGCGGTGCTCACGGTCGTCGGCTCGATGCCGCTCGCCCCCGTGTAGACGGTGTCCTCCATGCCGAGCCGCCCGGCGGCGCGCCGCATCTTCGCCACGAAGGCCTCCTGGCTGCCGGAGTCCCAGCGGGCCAGCAGACGGGCGACGTTGTTCCCGGAGGGGACCAGGAGCAGTTCCAGGAGCCGGCGCTGCGAGTGCCGCTCGCCGGCCCGCACGGGGACGGTGGACTCGCCGCCGACCCCCACCTCGTGCGCGGCCTGCCGGTCCACCTCGATGAGGGGGCCCTGCTCGCCCGGCCGCAGCGGGTGCTCCTTCAGGACGACGTAGGCGGTCATCACCTTCGTCAGGCTCGCGATCGGCACGGGCCGCCGCCCGCCCCGCTCGCCCAGCGACCCCGTCCCTTCGAGGTCGACGGCGCTCTGGCCGTCCTGCGGCCAGGGGAGCGGACCGATGCCGGACACCGGCGGCCGCTCGCCGCCCGGCGCCGAGGAGGAGCCCGAGGGGGCGACGACGGCGATGCCCAGGGCCGTCAGCAGGGCCAGGGACAGCGCACCGCCGACGAGACGGCGACGAGGTGTACGGGGAAGGGGCACGGGCTGCCTCCAGGGGCTGCGGTACGGGATCGGTACGGCAGCAAGACTCCGGGGCCGGGATCTCCGGCCCACGGGCGCCGGACAGCGGCCCGCGCTCGGGAACCCATCGGTCGTGTATCAACGGCCCACTCGCCGCAGCGGCCCGCCCACCAGCACCCCCTCGCAGCGGCCCGCTCACCAGAGCTCCCGCGGCGGCCCGCCCACCGGTGCCCCTCCGCAGCGGCCCACCCGCCGGCGCGCGGGGTCACGCGTCGGCGGGCGGGCCGTCCCGGGGCAGGCGGAGGGTCGCCACCGCCCCGCCGTCCGGTGCGTTGGCGAACTCCAGGACCGCCCCGATCACCCGCGCCTGCCCGGACGCGATCGTCAGGCCCAGGCCGTGCCCCCGCCCCCGCTCGGCCGCGCCCGTGCGGAACCGCTGGGGGCCGTGGGCCAGCAGGTCGTCCGGGAAGCCGGGGCCGTGGTCCCGGACGGTCACCGTCCCGCCTCCGACGGCGACCTCCACCGGGCCCGCGCCGTGCCGGTGGGCGTTGACGACGAGGTTGGAGACGATCCGGTCCAGGCGCCGGGGATCCGACTCGACCACCGTCGCCCCCCGCCCGGTCACCCGCGCCGCGAGGCCCGTCCGCGCCACCGAGTCCCGGACCAGGTCGGCCAGGTCGACCGGGCCCGGCCGGGACCGCTCGGCGCCCGCGTCGAGCCGGGAGATCTCCAGGAGGTCCTCCACCAGGTCGCGCAGCACCCGCACCCGGCCCTGGACCAGGTCGGTCACCTCGCCCTCGGGCAGCAGCTCCGCCGAGGTGACCAGGCCCATCAGCGGGGTGCGCAGCTCGTGCGCGACGTCGGCGGTGAAGCGCTGCTCGGTGTCGATCCGCCGCTGGAGGCTGTCGGCCATGGAGTCGACCACCGCCGAGATCTCGGCGACCTCGTCACCTCCGCGCACCGGCCCCGTCCGGGCGTCGAGGTCGCCCGCCGTGATGCGGCGGGCCGTGCGGGCGACCCGGCGCAGCCGCCGGGCGGGGAGCTCGGTCGCCAGGGCCGTGGCCGGGACGACGACGCCCAGGGTGAGCAGGGAGTACTTCCACATGTGACGGTCCAGGGCCTGCCGGGTCAGCAGGTCGGCGGTCATGTCGGTCTCGACCGCGTACAGCTTCCCGCCCTCCTTCCGGGCCGCCCAGAACACGGGGGCCGGGGGCCCGTCCTCGTAGAACGTGGCCGCGCCGCCGTGCTCGATCTGCCGCAGCAGGGCGTCGGGCAGCTCCGCGGGGGAGACCAGGGGCCCGTCCCCACCGGCGGCAGCGGCCTCCTCCATGGCCTTCGCCAGGGCCTCGTCGGCCCTGCCCGCGCCCTCGTGCAGGGATCTCCGCAGCACGGAGTCGTGGACCAGGACGCCGACCGTCAGCGCCATCGAGGCACAGGCCAGGGCCACCAGGAGGACGATCTTCCAGCGGAGCGAGCCGGAGTGCGGCACCAGGCCCGCGACCGCTCCCCGGGAGCCGCCGTTCACCGCGTCCACTTGTAGCCGAAGCCCCGGACCGTCTCGACGCGCTCGGCGCCGATCTTCTTGCGCAGCCGCTGCACGCACAGGTCGACGACCCGGGTGTCGCCGTCCCAGCCGTAGTCCCACACCTCGCGCAGCAGGGTCTGGCGGTCCCGCACGATCCCGGGGTGGGCGGCGAACTCGAGCAGGAGGCGCAGCTCGGTCGGCGCGAGCGCGATCCGCTCGCCGCCCCGGCGGACCTCCAGCGCGGCGGGGTCGATCGAGAGGTCGCCGAAGACCAGCGGACCGGCCTGCTCCGGGGGACCGGCCGGTTCGGCGGCCGACGGCGTGAAGGAGGCCCGGCGCAGCAGCGAACGGATCCGCGCCACCAGGACGGCGGTGTCGACGGGCTTCACCACGTAGTCGTCGGCCCCGGCCTCCAGGCCGGACACCACGTCGAGGGCGTCGCCGCGCGCGGACATCATCAGGACCGGGTCCGTGGACGTCTCCCGGATGCGCCGGCACAGCCCGATGCCGTCCAGGCCCGGCAGCATCACGTCGAGCAGCAGCAGGTCGTGCCGCCCCTCCCGGAAGAGTTCGAGCCCGGTCAGGCCGTCGGCCGCGACGAGCACGCGGTAGCCGTAGCGTTCCAGGGCCATCGCGACGGACCGCCGGATCACCTCGTCGTCCTCGACGAGCAGGACCGTCACGGGCGCGGGCGCGGTCGCCCCCACGGAATCAGACATGCGCATCCCTCAGCCACGGGACCGGACAGGTCCTCCATCATGCCCCACCCCGGCCCCGTCCCCGACGGCCCCAGAGCCGTCGGCACGCCTCCGACCTGGACCGATACCTGACGGATACGTCATCGCGCGCCAGCCGACACCTACGTGATCCGGTACGGAGACGGAGCCGGCGGACCGACGGCCGAGGGGCCGGGGCCGACGGGCGGGAGGACCGGTCCCCGCAGGGGTGGATCAGTGCCGTTCGAACGCCAGGTCGCGGGGTCGCAGGTGCTCGCGCGGCCCCGCCGCCCGCAGGACCACGTCCAGTACCCGTGCCGGGTCGGCCGCGTAGGCGTGCGAGAACCACGCCATGTTGGCTTCCACCACGGCCCAGCGGTGGCCGGGGCGGTACGGGTCCAGCAGCTGCCCGACGTCCACGACGACGGCGCTCGGCAGCGTGTGGCCGGCCGCGGCGGCCAGCCGGTCGGCGAACTCCGTGATCTGCGCGGTGACGGTCCGGTCCGCGCGGTCCGTGCCGAGCGGTCGGGGGTCCAGCCGGCCGAACACCGCGTACCGGCTCGCCGCGGCGATCCGGCCGTCCAGCAGGAACAGCCGGTACTCGGCCGCGAAGGTCACCACGTCGGACAGCAGCACCGGTGCCGCCGGGTCCAGGGCGCCGGACAGCCGGGAGCCGTCGGTGTGGACATCGGGCGGGAAGGACTTGTCGCGGGGCGGCTTGACGAACGTCGGCCGGTCGATCGCCCACGCGTCCGCGACGGTCCCCATCCGTACCCGGCGGCCGGTGAACTCCTCCGGCAGCTCGGCCAGCCAGCTATCCGCCGGCTCCAGCAACGCGAACCCGAGCCGCCCGGCCAGCCGCGCACCCGCGACCGGTCCGCCGTACCAGTACGCGGGCCCGGCCAGGCCGGGCTCCTCCGCCGCCCTCACCGGCATCCCCCGGCCCGCGGCCTCGACGGCCAGCAGTTCCATCGTCGACGTCCGCCGCCCCGGCATCACCAACACCGCGCGCCCCTCTTCCGCTCCGCGAAACCGTCACGCTAGCCCCACCGCGCCCACCACCGCAGCCGGGAATCCCCGCTGCCGGCCCCGCCGGCGCCCGGCACCGCTCCGGGGGGAGAGACGGCGGGGCGAGCCGGCCGGCGCGGCCGCGGCGGCGCCGGGGGCGGTGCCCGGGCGCGAGCCCGCCGCTCCGGGCCACGGCCTGCCGGCTGCTGCGGCGTCGTGGTTTTTCCCGTCGCTCCACAGCGCGGCGATGAGTTCGCGGCTCCCGGCCGGTCCAAGCTCGTGACACCCCAGGAAAGGACACCGCCATGTCAGAGCTTCTCGTCGACTTCATCACCTCCCTCGACGGCTACGCGTCGGGAGAGGGGTGGCCGGGGTTCTGGGGCCTGGAGGGTCCGGAGTACCTCGCATGGCTCGGTGAGCAGCCCGAGCCCACCTACCTGATGGGGGCGAACACCTACCGCCTGATGTCGGGCTTCGCGGCGGGCGAGGTCCCGAGCGGCCAGGACGAGTTCAGGCCCGAGGAGGAGGCGTCCGTCGACCAGCTCACGCAAGCCTCCAAGGTGGTGTTCTCCTCCTCGCTGGAGGCGCCGCTGACGTGGGCCAACTCCACGCTCGTCCGCGACGACGCCGTCGGGGCGGTCCGCGCCATGAAGGCGAGCGGCTCGGGGCTCCTCAGCACGATCGGCAGCCTCAGCCTGTCCCGGTCCCTGCTGCGGGCCGGCCTCGTCGACCGCTTCCGCGTCGTGATGTTCCCGGTGATCACCGGGGCCACGGGCGCGGAGCGCATCTACGACGGCTATCCGGACGTCGCCCTCGAGATGACCGGGCACCGCACCTTCGACGGCGGCATCCAGCTGGTCGAGTACACGCCCCGCGTGCTCGACCACCCGCCGCTCGGCACCCCCGCGTGACGCCGCGCCGTCCGCCGCGCCGATCCGCGGGGTGAGGCCCCGGGCCGCGTCGCCGGGCCCGGCGACGCGGCCCGGGGACGGCCTGGACGGCACGGCCCCGTTCCCCAGGATCTCAGCGGTCGCTGCGGGGATCGTCGGGCCGGGCCGTGTGGTCGGGGTGGCCGATGGTGCGGCGGGCCTCTTTCATCTCGGCCTCGTACACGTGGTCCCTGCCGTCGAGCAGGTCGGCCAGGGCCTGCCGCTCCAGGTGTCTGAACGGCTCGTAGTAGCTGGTGTCGTACGCCTCGACGATCTGGAAGGTCCAGTGCCCGGGGATGACGTTGCGGCCGACGATCTCCCTCTGCACGCGGTCGGCCCAGTCGTCGTGGCCGGCCCGGCGCAGCAGGCCCACCGCCCGGTCGAGTTCCAGGTCGGCGCTTCCGGTGAGCTGGTGGAAGGAGTAGAGGTGGCCGCGGGCCCGCTCGGTCGTCTCCAGGGCCTTGGACAGGGAGCCGAGCGCTTCCACCGTGGTGTCGTCGACCCCTTCGGGGCGCTGGTGGTCGCGATCCGGTCCGTCACCGTGTACCGCCATGGGGCATCGTCCTTCCCGAGGTCGTCCTCATCCGTCGCCAAGCCTCTGCGCAGGGGGCCTGCTCCCCTCGTATCCGCGGGCCGCGCGCCGACACCACCGGCGACCGCACACCGAGGCGCGGGGCACGGCGACACCACCCGTACCCATCCCTGCCACCCGCAGGGCGGCCGTCACCGCGGCGGGCCTTCCCTCACCCGCCCGGTCCACGCTTCCTCGGGCGGGTCGCCACGGTGCCCGCACAGCGCGACGTCCCGGCCGCAGAACGCACCGCCGTCCCGGCACGGCCGGGCGGCGTCCGCCGCTTCGGCGGCGTGCGGGTGTCACGGCGAGGCGGGCCACCCGGCGGTGAGGTCGGTGGCGTCCGGCAGTTCGGTGAGGGGCTGCCGGACGGCGCGGGGGATCCCGAGCCGTGCCCGGGCGTGGTGGACGGCGGCGAGCTGGTCGGCCGCGGGGGAGCCCCAGTCGAAGAGCTCCACGGCCTGTTCGGGGGTGGCCAGGACCCGGACGTGGGCGCGGCCGGTGGCCGGATCGACGGGCGGCGGGCCGAGACGGGTCAGGGGAGCGGCGTAGCGGAGGCGGGCGCACGGCTCGTCGGGGTCGGAGAGGTGCCCGAGGAACAGCGGCTCCCCGAACTCGGCCGCGGCTTCCTCGTGCACCGCCCGGCGCAGGGTGACGAGCGGGTCGTCGCGATCCTGCGGCGCGGGGGCTCCGCCGGGCAGGCAGGCGGCGCCGGTGTCCGGGTCCAGAAGCACCAGGACGCGGCCGTCGGGGCCGAGGAACCAGCCCCAGGCCTGAACGGTCGACAGCGACGCGGGAGCCGGGCCGGGGTGGAACGGGAGGTGATGACGGGCGCGCGCGGTGCTCAGGGCGCCGACCCGGTCCAGGACGGTGGGGGCGAGGGGGAGGCCGTTCTCCAGCAGGGCGGGGCCGGCGGCGTCGATGCGGGCGCGCAGGGCGGACAGGGCCCGGCGGGCGTCGACGGGGGACATGAGGCCGGGGAGACGGGCGGGTTCGACGAACTCGACGGATTCGATCTCGCCTTCGGGCAGCCGGATGGAGGCGATCCGCTCGTCGTCCCACGTGCCGCCGTCGTAGACGTGCACGATCTCGCCGGGGAAACGCATCTCGGCGGGCGCGCCGAAGCCGTCGGCACCGACCCAGTCCACGGCGAGGCCGCGGGCGACGGCCATGGTGACGCCCAGTTCCTCCCCGAGCTCTCGTGAGGCCGCCCGGGCCGGGGCCTCGCCCCGGTCGACGGCGCCGCCCGGCAGGAGGCAGGTGGGACGGTAGTCGACGTGCTGGATCAGGACCCGGCCGCGCTCGTCGGTGACCAGCACGGACGTTCCGGCCCACAGCGCGGCCGAGGCGCGCAGGACCCCGTACTCCTCGTCGGTCATCACCCTGTTCTCCGCCTCGTCGGGGGAGGGTGTGGCGGTCATCTCTGTCTCCGATCGTGGGCGTTCCCGATCAGGCGGGCACGGTGGGGATGGTGGGGGTGAAGGACTCGAAGCGGATGATCCCGTCGCGCTCCGCACGGCGAGGAGGGTGATCTGGTGGGCGCGCCGGTGGTCCGGATGTCCGGTGAGCCGCCCCGGGGCGTCGTGGCCGACGACGATGTCGGGCCGGACCTCCCGGAGGTGCGCGACCGGACGGCCGACGGCCTCGTCCAGGGGCGCGGCGACGAGGCGTACGGCATCGCCGACTGCCGAGGCGGGGTTGCGGGCATCGGCGTAGCCGGGCAGCCGGGGGGCGCCGGCGCCCAGGATCTCCAGGGTCCGGGCGAATTCGGCGGCCCGGTGGCCGCCGGCCGTCCAGGTGGAGGGGACGACCGCGGTGCGGGCACCGGCGGAGGCATGCCGGGCGAGCACGGCGAGTCCGTCGCTACGGCCCGTGTGCCCGGGCCCGTGTCCGTGCACTGGTCGAGGGCGGGAGCTCCGCCGGTGACCGGGGGACGGGGACGTACCCGGCGAGCTCTGCCGGGGGTGATGCCGGCCGAGGCCCGGCCGAGGACGCCACGAAGCGGCGGCCCGGGTACCGGCCATGGCACGTGCGCGTCCGCAGTCGCCGTGTCCTCCCACAGCCGTCCTCCCCTCCCTCCCACGATGTCGGCCCCGGGTGCTCAACGGGGCGGGACCGAGGCACGTCACGCCCCCGCCACCGGAACACCAGGCGGCAGCACTCCTCGAAGGGACGGATGCCCCGCCCCCCTCCTCGTCCTGCGGGCGGTCACCGTCCTTGCTCCGGACGCGGATCAGGTGGGCGAGCGAGGCCTCGGGCGGCCGGACCCCCTTCCCGCCGCCGTGGCGCCGCTTCCCCCGACCGTGGGCGGTGTGCGTCGACGTGGTGCTCCTCGTGTCCGGCGGCGCGGTCGCCAGGGGCGTTGCGCGGTGGCCTCGGGGCGCCGGCCTCCGGGGATGGTCTCGGGGTGGCGTCGCGAGGCCCGGTCGGGGTGATCACGGGGACCGGCCTGGGACGGCGGCGAGCGGCGGCAGCGTCCAGGTCAGGGCACGCGGTCCCGGACCGGACGTCACGGTCTGCGGACCGGTGGCATCGGCGACGTCGACCGCGTACCGGACGGGGCGGCCCGCCCGGACCCAGCGGGCGCGGGCGTCCTCGACTTCGCCCCAGACGTCGCGCGGCCCGTGCACGCGGACCGTGCCGTCGCCGGGGCCGGATACGGCCCAGGAGTCGTCCTCGGGGGAGACGAGGGTCATGGTCCCGGCCCGGAAGTCCCGCACCACGCCGCCGACCAGGGACGCCGCCGCGAGCCAGAAGCCGTGGGCGTCGTCCGGCGGCGGCGCGAGCCGCGTGGGGCGTGCGATGCCCGGGTCCTCCTCAACGCGGGCGCGGTGGCCGACCGCGCTCGGCCACCGGTGGCCGAGCATGGAGCGGTATCCGCGCGGCCGGCCCGTGAGGACCGCCCGGAGCCGACCGGCCCCGGTGCGGGTGACGAGGAGCTGCCCGGGCCGGCTCGGGGTGCGGGTCACGAGCGTCGTCAGCAGCCGGCCGCCCGGCGCGAGCTGTGCCACCCGGGCCGACGGGACGCGGGGAACGCCGATGCCGGAGCGGATCCGGTCGAACGTGCCGTCGTCCGGATGCCCTTCGAGCGGGTCGCCTCGGACCACGGCCGCGTCCAGGCCGAGCCGGCCGAGGGTGCGCTGCGCGGAGGCGGCCATGGGGCCGTCGCGTTCGACGCCGGCGGCGAGCCCGGGGCCGGTGACGGCGGCGGCGAGCGCGAGGGAGACCCCCGGGCCCGGGCCGAGCTCCGGGTACCGCTGTCCCGGCTCCAGCAGCATGTCCTGGAGGGCTTCGACGGTGGCCGGGCCGTAGGTCGACATCGAGGTCATGTTCCGGCCGGTCACCGGACCGCGGACGAGCGCGTCGAGGCGTTCCCCGTCGCGCCGCAGCAGGACCGACTCGTCGCTGTGGATCAGCTCCAGCCACTCCTCGCGGTCGTCGGGATGGGAGCCGTCGAGGAGGCGCCGGCCGATCGGATCGGCGCCCGGCCCGCTGACGCGGACGTACGCGTGGGGCAGGAGCACCTCCCGGCGCACGGACAGGTACGCCTCCCGCAGGCGGGGATCGGTCAGACCGCCGCCGGTCTCCAGGCGGCGGACCATCGCGGCGCGCCGGACGGCGGTCGGGGTGCGGGTCTCAGGAGGCATCGGGGCGGCCCTTCCTCGGGGTCGGCACCGTGGTGAGGCGACGGACGGGCGAGGCCCACAGCAGCGAGGCCGGGGCGAGGTGGGCGACGGTTCCGGCCGGCAACGCGGCGCGGACCCCGAAGGCGGCCGCGATCCCGTCGGCGGTCATCGCCCCGGAGGGCCGTGTGCCCGCCACCAGCCACACCGAGCTCTGCTGCGCGTGGGACTGCAGCTCGTCCGGACAGGTCAGCTGCCGGACCGGCCGCTGGGTCGTGCCGGCCGCCGCCGCGGCCGCCGTACGGGCGGCGCCGGCGAGCGCGGTCACGCCGAGCCACACCGGCCCCGGCCGGGCGACCGCGGTCGCCGGTCCCTCCAGGTGCATCAGCACCCCGTGGCAGCGCACCAGGCCGAACCTCTCGCCGCCGACGTCCAGGACCCCGGCGGCGGAGCCGAGGAAGCGGAGGCGCGCGGCGAGTCCGGGAGGGGAGGACGGCCGGTCCCGCCGGTCCCGCCGGAGACGGCCGGGTACCGGAGTGCGCAGCCCGCTGCTCGCACGCGCGTCGTACCCGGCGCCGACCGCGGCGGAGCCGCTCATCGACGCCACCCGAGCTCGGTGTAGGTCCGGTCGGCCCGGACGCCTTCGATCGCCGCCCGCGTGTACGGCACGATCCGCTCGGGCAGGTCCTCGACCCCGAACCACTCCCAGGCCACGCACTTGTCCCGCTCGCGGACCTCCGGCTCGCCCTCCCCGTACCGGGCGCGGAAGAACAGATTGACGCGCGGACGGCCTCCCGGCCTGTCGACCATGTGCACGGTGTGGACGAGGTCCAGATCGGCCGGGTCGAGGACCAGGCCGGCCTCCTCGCGGGCCTCGCGCACCAGGCAGTCGGTCGCCGCCTCGTACTCGCAATGGCCCGCGAGGGCGTGCCAGGTGTTCCCCGCGTACGCCGAGTCCGGATGGCGAAGCCCCAGCAGGACCTTGCCGTCGCGTTCGAGGTGGAGGTGGACACCGACGATGTGCGGCTCGGTCCCCGCCGGCGCGCCCACCGCGGCGGCCGCGGTTCCCGCCGGCCGTCCGGCGGCAGGGGCGGGGTGCTCGGCCGCGTGGGCCGCGAGCAGGCTCCGGGTGGACGGCAGCATGGTCAGGCGGGGCAGCTGATCGGGCCGGAACCAGGAGAGCATGACGCCTTCGGTCAGCGGCAGCTTCGACGGGTCGCCGCGCCACACGCCGCTGAACAGCTCGACCGGGACGCGCGTGCCGTCGGTGCCGGTGACGGAGCCGACGCGGTACGACTCCAGGCCGGACAGGACGAGACCGGCCTCCTCGCGGAGCTCGCGGACGACCGTGTCGAGCGCGGTGGCGTCGTGCGGCTCGCGGCCCCCGCCGAGCAGGTCCCAGCATCCCGGCGCCCAGATGCCCGGCTTGTTCGCGTCCCGAAGATGCAGCAGGTACCGGCCCCGGCCGTCGTGGATCACCGCCGACGCGTTCACCGGGGTGATCGTGCCGTCCAGGCCGGCGGCGCTCAGTTTCGCGCGCAGAGTCGGCGATCGGACCTCGTCCTGTGCCAGCCACCCGGCCCCTGTGGCCCCCTCGTTCCGGAGGACCGGTTCCGGGGCGTCCGGCGCCAGGCGGAAGACGAACCGGACGTCGTAGTGCCGGTGGGCGGGTTCGCCCTTCGAAGGGCGCGCCGCGATGTCGTGGACGTCGATGTCGTGGACGTCGATGTCGATCGGCGCGCTCCCGAACTCCGGCGTGAGCACGAGACAGGACGCCGGGATGCCCGTCTCCTCCCGGACCTCCCGCAGCACGGCGCCGAGCAGCGTGTCGTCACCGCCCTCGACGTGGCCGCCCGGGGCGGGCAGTGCACCGCAGGCCCGATGGGGGATGTGCAGGACGCGCCCGGCGGCGTCGATCACGCAGGCGCTGCACGTGACGTGCCCGGGCAGCGCGGCCCGGTCGGCAGGGTCGCCGCAGGCGCCGGGAGCGGAAAGAAGTCCGCTCAGAGCGCCCCGCTCGGCGGGGTGCCGGTCGAGGTACTCGGCGACCAGGTCGCGGATGTGGTCAGCGGACGGCGGCATGTCGCACCTCACCGGGTCGAGACGACGGAGCGGAGACAGAGGACGGGGCGGAATCAGTGGACGGAGCGGAAGCGGAGGACGGAGAAGGCATCGCGGTCTCCGGAGGTCGAGTGGGGGTGTCGGACGGCTCAACGACCCGGAGACGGGCGGCGAGAGCAGGTGAATCGGACGGCATTCGAACCCCGGAAACAAGCGAAAGCATGTTCGTGCGGTGTGCATCGACCCGTACGGGACAGGGGGCGTCCTCGATGCAGGAAGTGGCCGAAACGCCGATGCCGAAGAGGCCTTGCCCGCAGGAGGGTTCAGACCGGACGGAGGCCACCTTTCCGCTGTGCGGGGCGGTCGCGCGTCACCGTGCGCGATGCGGACGGGGGCGTGGGTGCCCCGGCTCGGGGCGTGTCGGTGGCTGGTGACAGGATCCGGGGGTGCTGATCGAGGGATACGACGCCGACCCGGTGGTGCCGGGCGAGCCGCTGCTGCTCCGGCCCGGTTTCTGGTCGAACCACCTCCTGGCGGTGTGCGGCGAGGGGGAGTGCGCCGGGCGGCCGGTTCCGGAGTGGTTCGGTGAGGACGGCGCCGACGCCGACGTGCTGTCCGAGGTCCTCTTCGATCCTGGGCGGTGGCCGGTGTTCAGGGTGCCGGCAGCGGACGGCCCCGGGGCCGTGGTGGTCTACCGCAACCTGGACGGCGAATACGGCACCGACTACCTCCTCACCCACCCGGACGGAAGCCGCGTCGAGCGGATCGCCGACCGGGACGGGTACTCCTCGGGCCGCGGGCTGACGTGGCACGAACTGATCCGGATCGCGGACGGCCCGCCCCTCGTGGACGAAGGCCTCCAGGACGGGGACGTGCGGGACGAGGACATCCAGGACGAGGGCGTTCAGCACGAGGCCGCCCGCTTCCTGCTGCTGCTTCCCGCCCTCGTCGACCCGGATCCGCCGGAAGCGGCATCGGCGCGGCTCGTCGACGCCCTGGTCGCGGTCGGCGCGCCGCACGACGGCGCCCGCCCGGCGGCGGAGCACCTGCTGGCCCACCTCGCGGGAAGGTCCCGGCACGACCCCGCGTGGGCCTCTCCGCTGAGCGGCGGCTGAAAGGACCGGGCTGGGTGCGAAGGGCACGGCACGCTGTGCCGCGGAGCACGTATGGCCGGGCACGTAAAGCGGAGCTGGTAGAGCGCAGCACGTAAAGCGGGGTTGGTAGAGCGGAGCTGGTGGAGCGGGGCACGTAAATGCGTCGACAGCGCCCCGCGACACCCGGCAGGGTGGCCGTCCGTGACGAGCAGTGAACTGTGGACACGCGCGACCGCCGACCGCTACGACGCCGAGGAGACGGAGATGTCCTCGGCCGCCGTCCTCGGACCGACCCTCGACTTCCTCGCCGAGCTCGCCGGGGACGGCCGGGCACTGGAGTTCGCCATCGGAACCGGACGGGTGGGAGTACCGCTGCGGGAACGCGGCGTCCCGGTCGTCGGCATCGAACTGTCCGAGCACATGGCGGCGGTGCTGCGGCGCAAGACCGACGAGGAGACGCTCCCGGTCGTCATCGGGGACATGGCCACCACCGTCGTTCCCGGCCGGTTCACCCTGGTCTACCTGGTCTACAACACCCTCACCAACCTGCTCACCCAGGACGAGCAGGTCGAGTGCTTCCGCAACGCCGCGCGGCATCTGGAGCCCGGCGGCCGCTTCGTCGTCGAGCTGGGCGTGCCGCCGCTGCGGTTCCTGCCGCCCGGCCAGGTCGCGGTGGCCTTCGACGTCTCCGAGCGGCACCTCGGCTTCGACACCTTCGACCTGGTCGAGCAGGTCCTCGTCTCGCACCACCTCACCCGCGACGGCGACGACGGCCGCTACCGCCGCGGGAACTCCCGACACCGGTACGCCTGGCCGGCGGAGCTCGACCTGATGGCGCGGATCGCCGGGCTCGAACCGGAACGCCGCGTCGCGGACTGGGGCGGGGCTCCGTTCACCCAGGACTCCGCCAAGCACGTCTCCGTCTGGCGCAAGCCGGTCTGAGACCGGGCGAGGGAAGACCTCGGACTTTCGGCGGAAGGCGGGTGCGGTGGACATCACGGTGCAGTGGATCAGGACGTCCTGGACGAAGCGGTCCCGGGGCGGGGAGGCCGCTGTCCGCAGGAACGCGGCACCGGTCGGCTTCCTGCTGCCCGAGCTGTCCTCCGGGTCCGCGCACTGCGTGCGGATGTCCGAGGAGGACGGGTTCGAGCCGCGTGCGGACCGGCAGGACCCCCGCCGGGTCGGTGCCGACCTGCGGGACGAAGGCGACCGGCTCCGCGTGCACGTTCCCGTGGAGCCGCTCTTCGGGTTGCCGCCTCGGCCGCGCAGACCGCCGGCGGTCCGGCTGCTCCCCGGGCAGTGGGTCCGCTGGCAGCTGAACTACCGGTTCAGCAGCGCCCTGGGGATCCGCGGCTGGTCGTACTGGCTCGACACGTTCAACGTCGCTTACGGCCCCGTCGGTCCGGACGTCTTCCTGTCCGGACCGACCCTGCTCGTCGACGAACGCGGACCGGTCCGGTGACGCCCGCCGGAGTGCCGGGAGCCGCCGGACCGACCGGAGCCGCCGGGTGGTGGTGGCCGTGTCCTGCGGGGTGACCGGTGCTCACGCGGGGGCCGGTCCCGGCCGGCGGTCACCTCGCGTGCGATGCGGCGCCACCGGTCCTCCCCGCCGGGCAGGGGCCAGGACCAGGTGGGCCGCCGCGCCGCGTCCAGGTCGTGGAGGAGGCGGGCGAGCCGCGGGCCGAGGACGGCGGCGCCGTCCGGGACGGCGGGGCCGTGCACGGCGCGGAGCGCCGCGAAGCGCGCCGGCTCGTCCTCGTAGAGGCCCACGGCCTCCTCCGTACCCGCGGCCAGGTCGTCGCGCGGCACCGTGCGGTGCAGCTCCAGCAGCGCGGGCTCGGCGGATTCGGCGATCGCCGCGGCGAGCCGCGCGTGACCGCCCAGGACCAGACGGCAGTCGAGGCCGCTGACCCACCACAGCAGGACGGGCGGGAGCGTTCCTTCACGCGCCTGCTTCCGGTACGCCCTGACCCGGCCGTCGTCGGCGTCGGGCATCGGACGCAGCGGAAGGACCTCCCACGATCCTGAGTGCGCGAACCAGTCGACGTGCCCGTCCGGATGCCCTTCGACGAGCATCGCGTCCCCGTACTCGGCGTGCGACATGCCGGCGGGGCGCCACCGGGGGAGCGGAACGTCGCACGAGAGCAGCCACCGGCCCGTGTGCCTCGGGCTGTCGGGCGCTTCGTCGAGGTACCGCGCGAACCGGTGTGCCCACCGCTGCGGACTGCCCGCCAGCGCGCGTGCCGTGTCGGCTCGCGGGGGCGGGACGCACGAGCGGTAGCCGCCGGTGCGCCGGAAGTCCACGCCCTGGAGCTGCCCGCCGACGACCGCGAGCAGGACGGGCCGCGACAGCTGGGAGAGCAGGAGCCGCGCCCCCGCGACGCACACGCGGAGTCCCGGCGGGGACCGCCCCCGCACGGAAGCCCGTACCTGTATCCGGGCCGGTGACGGAAGCCCATACCTGTATCCGCACCCGTATCCGGGCCTGCGCCGGTGTTCGGAGGTCCGCATAGAGTCCTGTACCGAGTGCCGCGGCCCGGCCGGAGGATCCGGCCCGTCCCGGACCGGGCCGAGGTGTTTGCCGGGTGGGCCGGGCATGCTCGGTAGCGTGATCGTGTGCCGCATGGAACGTCCATGCGTGCCGGCCGGCTCCCACGCGGATTCCCGGCGGACGACGACGAGAGCGACGAGGCCATGATGAGCGAACCGACCAAGCCCGAGGTGGAGGTCCCCGAGGGCGAGGCCCCCACCGAGCTGACCATCCGGGACCTGATCGTCGGGGACGGACCCGAGGCGAAGCCGGGCGCGGTCGTCAGGGTCCACTACGTCGGCGTCACCTTCGCCTCCGGCAAGGAGTTCGACGCCTCCTGGGACCGGCAGGAGCCCTTCAAGTTCGCCGTCGGCGGCGGCAGGGTCATCAAGGGCTGGGACCGCGGCGTGCGGGGCATGAAGGTCGGCGGCCGCCGCGAGATCGTCATCCCGCCGCGCCTGGGCTACGGCAAGCAGTCGCCCTCGCCCCTGATTCCGGCCGGCTCCACCCTGGTCTTCGTGGTGGACCTGCTCTCCGTCGTGACCTGACGCCACCTCACCCATCACCCCCGGCCCCGCCTGTCCCGTCCCGCCCCGTCAGTTCTCCTGTTGTGGGCCGGGGCCGGGCGGGGCGGGGCTGGGTCCCGGAAGGAAGAATTCGATCGGCCTGTGGCCGGATGCCGCTGACGAGGGCCGCGCCTTCCCGTTCTTCAACAGCGTCGGCCCGGCCGATGCCGCGGGCGAAGAGCCCTGCCTGCCCTGTGTTCTCGCGTCCCGTCCCGGACCGTCCTGCCCCGTGCTCTCGCGTACGGTCCTGCCCGGCCCGGCCCGGTCCCGTACCTCCCCGGGCCGTTCTGCCCCCGGGGGGCGCGCCGGGTGTGGTCTCACACGTACGTGTGACCTTTGCCGGGGGGTGTGTTCGAGGCCGTGGGCCTTTGTGGGGTCGG
>NZ_BMVV01000015.1 GCF_014650895.1 Streptomyces omiyaensis | reverse complement strand
TCCTCGTCCACCGCCGCCGCGAACGGGGCGATCTTCGCCTCCGCCAGCGCACGCACCGACTCCCGGAGCATCTCGTGCTCCTCGGAGGTCCGGTACAGGTCGAAATCAGCAGATCCCGCCACGATCATCCACTCCCACGCTTGCTAACTACCGTTAAGTAACTCGAAGGGTAGGGCGTGACGGGGGGCTCTGTCAGGGCCCGACTATGCTCGGGCAGGCAGTTCCGCCCGACGTCCCTGGAGTCCCGCATGGCCCTGAAGATCACCGTGATCGGCACCGGATACCTCGGCGCCACCCACGCCGCGGCCATGGCGGAGATGGGCTTCGAGGTCCTCGGCCTCGACGTGGTGCCGGAGAAGATCGAGCTGCTCGCCTCCGGACGCGTCCCGATGTACGAGCCCGGCCTGGAGGAGCTGCTCGCGCGGCACGTCGCCGGGATCGAGGGCTCCAGCGGCCGGCTGCGCTTCACCACCTCCTGGGAGGAGGTCGGCGCCTTCGGCGACGTCCACTTCGTCTGCGTGAACACCCCGCAGAAGCACGGCGAGTACGGCTGCGACATGAGCTACGTCGACGCCGCCTTCGCCGCGCTCGCCCCGGTCGCCCGCGAGGGCTCGCTGGTCGTCGGCAAGTCGACCGTGCCGGTCGGCTCGGCCGAGCGGCTGGCGGGGGTGCTGCCGGAGGGCGTGGCGCTGGCCTGGAACCCCGAGTTCCTGCGCGAGGGCTTCGCCGTCCAGGACACCCTGCACCCGGACCGGATCGTCGTCGGCGTCCCCGGCGACGACGGCGGGCGGGCCGAGAAGACGCTCCGCGAGGTGTACGCGGGGCCCGTCGGCGAGGGCTCGCCCTTCGTCGTCACCGACTTCCCCACCGCGGAGCTGGTGAAGACGGCCGCGAACTCCTTCCTCGCCACCAAGATCTCCTTCATCAACGCGATGGCCGAGGTCTGCGAGGCGGCCGGCGGCGACGTCGCCAAGCTGGCCGAGGCGATCGGCCACGACGACCGGATCGGCGGCAAGTTCCTGCGGGCCGGCATCGGCTTCGGCGGCGGCTGCCTGCCCAAGGACATCCGGGCCTTCATGGCCCGCGCGGGCGAGCTCGGCGCCGACCAGGCGCTGACCTTCCTCCGCGAGATCGACTCCATCAACATGCGGCGGCGCGGCCAGATGGTCGAGATGGCCCGCGAGACGCTCGGCGGGAACTCCTTCCTGGGCCGCCGGGTCGCCGTCCTCGGCGCCACCTTCAAGCCCGACTCGGACGACGTCCGCGACTCCCCCGCGCTCAACGTGGCCGGCCAGATACACCTCCAGGGCGGCCAGGTCACCGTCTACGACCCCAAGGGCATGGAGAACGCCCGCCGGGTCTTCCCGACCCTCGGCTACGCGGACTCGGCCCTGGAGGCCGTCCGGGGCGCGGACGTGGTCCTGCACCTGACCGAGTGGCGCGAGTTCCGCGAGCTGGACCCGGCGGAGCTGGCCGCGGTCGTCTCCTCCCCGGTCGTCCTCGACGGGCGCAACGCCCTGGACGGCGAGCGGTGGCGGGCGGCCGGCTGGACGTACCGGGCGATGGGCCGCCCGCGCGCCTGACGGCACGGAACACGGGAAGGGGCGCCCCGTCGTGGACGGGGCGCCCCTTCCGGTACGCGCATCCGGTGCGCGCACGGGTCAGGCGGCGACCGGCCTGATCCGGTTGGTGCGGGCGAGGAACTCGGTCTCGCGCAGGGCCCGGGTGGCGTTGCCGTGGGCCAGGCCGACCAGGTCCCGGGCGGGCCAGTCGCGCCGCAGCAGCTCCGCGAAGAGCGGTACGTAGCCGGCCGCCGGGTCCGCCAGGTGGGAGAGGCCCGTGGAGCCGGGGCCGGCCCCGTCGCGCACCCGGTCGAGGAGGTCGGCGGTGGCCGCGGGGTCCTCCCCGACGGGGACCATGCAGACGGCGCCGTTCTCGCCGAGGAGACGGAGCACGTCGTCCGGGAGGGCGTCCGGGGCGGCCCGGGTGACCAGGGCGGGGGCCCGGGTGACGGCGAGGACCTTGCGGACGGTGTCCTGATCGGCCCCGGTGAGGTCCACCGCGAGGCCGATGCGGTTCATCTCCCGGACCGCCTCGCGGGCGAAGCGGTCGTAGCGGGTGAGGTTCACGGCCCGGACGCCCAGGGCGTGGTAGGCCCGCAGGGTGGCGGCGGAGCCGCCGAGCGCGGTCCAGCCCACCGGCCCGAGGAGGGCGGCGACCCGGCCGCAGTTGCGCGCGTGGACCATCTCCGAGACGGTGTGCGCCAGGCGCAGGTCCTCGGGGCAGGCGGCGACGAGCGCGCGGATGAGGTCGATGCGGCGCAGGGTGCCGATGGCCCCGTCGTCCGCGTCCACGTGCAGCGACCAGAACTGGGCGCCGGCCTCCTGGGCCCGGGCGGGCGGCAGGTCCTCGGGGTCGAGGAGCACGGGGAGTTCGGTGTGCCCTTCGAGGACGGGCTGGGCGGCGAGGATCGCCCGGGCGCGGGCGGTCTCGTCGAGCGGCTGGGGTGGTGGCTCCGGGGGTTCCAGCGCGCCGACGGCGCCGGAGGCGGCAGAGAAGGGGGGGTGGTCGTCTAGGTCTGCCATGGCACTACTCACACTTCCGAACTCGGTGATGCAGTACTACCCCGCCGAAGGGGCGGGGCAGTACGGTCCACCGTGCCAGCGGCCCCGGCCGGGGGCCCGCCGGGCTGCGCCGTCCGGGTGACGGGCCCGGGGTGCGGGCCGGGGCCGCGGGGCCGGCCCGGAGGAGGGGAACCGCGACCGGATGATCGACACCCGGACCGCCGCGCGGCCGCCGGCCCGGACCGCCGTGGCCCGGATCCCCCTCTCCCGGTCCGGGGGCTCAGGCCCCGTCGAGCTGCGCGATCGTCGCGTGCGACGGGGCCGTGCGGGCGGCCAGGTCGCGGGCGGTGTCCTCCGCGTCGCGCAGGACGCGGAGCGCGTTCGACCACGTCAGCTTGGCCAGGTCGGCGCGGGACCAGCCGCGGTGCAGGAGCTCCGCGATCAGGTGGGGGTAGCCGGCGACGTCGTCGAGACCGGCCGGGGTGAAGGCGGTGCCGTCGTAGTCGCCGCCGATGCCGATGTGGTCGACGCCGGCGACCTCGCGCATGTGGTCGAGGTGGTCGGCGACGGTGGCGGCGGTGGCGATCGGCCGCGGGTGCTCCTGGGCGAAGGCGGCGTGGATCTCCCTCGCCCGCGGGGTGGTGTCGAGGTGGTGCAGGCCGTGGGCGCGGAGGTTGGCGTCGGCGCGCAGGGTCCACTCGACGGCCGCGGGGAGGATGAACTTCGGGACGAAGGTGGCCATCGCCACGCCGCCGTTGCCGGGCAGCCGCTCCAGGACGTCGTCCGGGACGTTCCTCGGGTGGTCGCAGACCGCGCGGGAGGAGGAGTGCGAGAAGATCACCGGCGCGACGGAGGCGTCGAGGGCGTCGCGCATGGTGCCGTCGGCGACGTGCGAGAGGTCGACGAGCATGCCGCAGCGGTTCATCTCGCGGACGACGGCCCGGCCGAAGGCGGTGAGGCCGCCGTGCCGGGGCTCGTCGGTGGCGGAGTCGGCCCAGTCGTTGTTCTCGTTGTGCGTGAGGGTCATGTACCGCACGCCGAGGGTGTGCAGGGCGCGCAGGGTGGCCAGCGAGTTGTCGATCGAGTGGCCGCCCTCGGCGCCCTTGAGGGAGGCGATCCGGCCTTCCGCGCGGGCCTTGACGACGTCGTCGGCGGTGCGGGCGGGGGCGAGGTCGGCCGCGTACCGCTCGACCAGCCGGTCGACGGCGTCGATCTGCTCCAGGGTGGCGCTCACCGCGTGGTCGCCGGCGAACCGGCCCGGCACGTAGACCGACCAGAACTGGGCACCGACCCCGCCGGCGCGGAGCCGGGCGAGGTCGGTGTGGAGGGTGGCCGAGCGGTCGCCCGCGATGTCGAGCTTGTCGAGGTCGTAGCCGCACTGCTCGCGCAGGGCCCACGGGAGGTCGTTGTGCCCGTCGGCGACGGGCGCCTCCGCGAGCAGGGCACGGGCCTCGGCGAGCCGCTCGGCCGCGCTCACCGGGCGAACCCGAAGGACTCGGTGCCCTCGACCTTGGCGCGGAGCCGCTTGCCCTTCTCGGTGGCCTGGGCGTTGAGGTCCTGGAGGAACTCCTCCATGCGGGCCCGGAGCTCGGGGTCGGAGGCGGCGATGATCCGGGCGGCGAGCAGGCCCGCGTTGCGCGCGCCGGCGACGGAGACGGTGGCGACCGGGATGCCGGCCGGCATCTGCACGATGGAGAGCAGCGAGTCCATGCCGTCGAGGTACTTCAGCGGCACCGGGACGCCGACGACGGGGAGCGGGGTGACGGAGGCGAGCATGCCCGGGAGGTGGGCGGCGCCGCCGGCGCCGGCCACGATCGCCCTGAGGCCCCGGCCGGCCGCCTGCTCGCCGTACGCGATCATCTCGCGCGGCATCCGGTGCGCGGAGAGGACGTTCACCTCGTACGGGATCTCGAACTCGTCCAGCGCCTGGGCGGCGGCCTCCATGACGGTCCAGTCGGAGTCGGACCCCATGGCGATGCCGATGAGCGGGTTACTCAACGATCGTCCCTCGCAGGTAGTCGGCGGCGTGGCGGGCGCGCTCCAGCGTCTCGTCCAGGTCGTCGCCGTAGGTGTTGACGTGGCCGACCTTACGCCCGGGCTTCACGTCCTTGCCGTACATGTGGATCTTGAGCTGCGGGTCCCGGGCCATGCAGTGCAGGTAGCCCTGGTACATGTCGGGGTAGTCGCCGCCGAGGACGTTGCACATCACGGTCCACGGGGCGCGCGGGCGGGGGTCGCCGAGCGGCAGGTCGAGGACGGCCCGGACGTGGTTGGCGAACTGGCTGGTGATCGCGCCGTCCATGGTCCAGTGGCCGGAGTTGTGCGGGCGCATCGCCAGCTCGTTGACGAGGATCCGCCCGTCGGTGGTCTGGAAGAGCTCCACGGCCAGGTGGCCGACGACACCGAGCTCCTTGGCGATCCGCAGGGCCAGCTCCTGGGCCTGCCCGCCCAGCTCCTCGTCGAGGTCGGGGGCGGGCGCGATCACGGTGTCGCAGACGCCGTCGACCTGGCGGGACTCGACCACCGGGTAGGCGACGGCCTGGCCGTGCGGGGAGCGGACGATGTTCGCCGCGAGCTCGCGGACGAAGTCGACCTTCTCCTCGGCGAGCACGGGCACGCCGGCGAGGAAGGGGTCGCGGGCGTCCTCGGCGGTGCGGACGAACCAGACGCCCTTGCCGTCGTAGCCGCCGCGGACGGTCTTGAGGATGATGGGGAAGCCGCCGACCTCGTCGGCGAAGGCGACCGCGTCGGCCGCGTCGGCCACGATGCGGTGCCGGGGGCTGGGCGCGCCGATCTCGTCGAGCTTCGCCCGCATCACCCCCTTGTCCTGCGCGTGCACGAGCGCATCGGGCCCGGGGCGGACGGGGATGCCGTCGGCCTCCAGGGCGCGCAGGTGCTCGGTGGGGACGTGCTCGTGATCGAAGGTGATCACGTCGCAGCCGCGCGCGAAGGCGCGGAGCGTGTCCAGGTCCCGGTAGTCGCCGATGACGACCTCGCCGGCCACCTGCGCCGCCGAGTCCTGCGGGGTGTCACTGAGGAGCTTGAACTTGATGCCGAGGGGGATGCCCGCCTCGTGCGTCATGCGGGCGAGCTGCCCGCCGCCGACCATGCCTACTACCGGGAACGTCACCCTCTTAGGGTATCCGCACCATCGATGAACACGTTTCCGGCTGTGGATTGACACAAGGCGTGACGGGGTAAGGCTCGGTTTTCCACAGGTTTCTCGCCTACCCGGGCGGGTGACAGGGGAGGCTGGTTAGCATGAGTGGGTTGACGTCACCCGGACGTCACCCGACGGACGGACCGACCCCACCATGAGCGAACCCGGCGCGCTGCGCATGCGACTCGCCCTGCTCGGCCGAGAGGTCGCCAAGTTCGGCGTGGTCGGCGGCCTCGGTGTCCTGGTCAACCTGGCCGTGTTCAACCTGGTCCGGCACACCACGGAGCTTCCGGTGGTGCGGGCCAGTCTGATCGCCACGGTCGTCGCCATCGCCTTCAACTACGTGGGGTTCCGCTACTTCACGTACCGCGACCGCGACAAGTCGGGCCGGACCAAGGAGATGACCCTCTTCCTGCTGTTCAGCCTGGTCGGGCTGGTCATCGAGAACGGCATCCTCTACGCGGCGACCTACGGCCTCGGCTGGAACTCCCCGCTGGCCAGCAACTTCTTCAAGTTCTTCGGCATCGGCGTGGCGACCCTGTTCCGCTTCTGGTCGTACCGCACCTGGGTGTTCCGGGCCCTGCCCGCGAAGGAGGCCGTGCAGACGGCCGAGTCCTTCCTGGAGGCGGACGCGCGCAAGCGGGCCGAGCCCGCGACGCCGCGGCAGGCCCGCCGCCGGCAGCCCGATCGCGTCTGAGCCGCCCGCTCCGCGAAGGACCCGGACCGTCCTCGGTCCGGGTCCTTCGCGTTGCCGGGGGCGGGACGGCTCCTAGCGGACCGGGCGGTCCCGGGGCTCGTCGGAGGGGCTGCGGGCCTCGCGGCTGAGGAAGAGGGCGAAGACGGGCGGCTGCTGCTGGAGCAGCTCCAGGCGGCCCCCGTCGGCCTCGGCGAGGTCCCGGGCGACCGCGAGGCCGATGCCGGTGGAGCTGCGGCCGCTGACCGCCCGCTCGAAGATCCGCGCGCCGAGGTCGGCGGGGACGCCGGGGCCCTCGTCGGTGACCTCGATCACCGACTGGTTGCCGGTGACGCGGGTGCGCAGGGCGACGGTGCCGCCGCCGTGCATGAGGGAGTTCTCGATGAGCGCGGCGAGGACCTGGGCGACCGCACCCGGGGTGCCGATGGCGCGCATGCCCTGCTTGCCGGAGTGGACGACGGCCCGGCCGGCGCTGCGGTAGGCGGGGCGCCACTCCTCGATCTGCTGCTTGACGACCTCGTCGACGTCGAAGGCGACGGCGGAGCCCGAGCGGGGGTCGCGGGAGTTGGTGAGGAGCCGCTCGACGACGTCGGTGAGCCGCTCGACCTGGGTGAGCGCGATCGTCGCCTCCTCCTTGACCGTGTCGAGGTCGTCGGCGAGGGCGACCTCCTCCAGGCGCATGGAGAGGGCGGTCAGCGGGGTGCGGAGCTGGTGGGAGGCGTCGGCGGCGAGGCGGCGCTCGGCGGTGAGCATCCGGGCGATCCGCTCGGCGGAGGCGTCGAGCACGTCCGCGACCCGGTCGAGCTCGGGGACCCCGTACCGCTTGTGCCGGGGCCGGGGGTCGCCGGAGCCGAGCCGTTCGGCGGTCTCGGCGAGGTCGGTGAGCGGGGACGCCAGCCGGTTGGCCTGGCGTACGGCGAGGAGGACGGCCGCGATGACGGCGAGCCCGGCGACGGCGACGATGATCAGGGCCGTGCTGCCGACCTCGGAGGTGACGGCCGAGCGGGACTCCTCGACGACGACCGTCTCCCCGCGCTCGCCCTCGGCGTAGCCGCGGATGACGCTGCCGGTGGGGCGGGCGCCGATCTCGATGGAGGGCCGGCCGGGGATGGTGACCAGCGCGTACCGCTTGGCGCCGCTCTGCTCGGCCAGGATGTCCGGGTTGACCGGCTCGCCGCCGATCAGCCGGCTGTCGACGATCGACACGATCCGCAGCGCCTCGGCGTCCACGCTCTCCTGGGCGCTGCTGGTGATGGTCCTCGTCTCGACGAGGACCAGGGAGACCCCGAAGACGGCGATCACGACGAGGACGACGGCGAGGGTGCTGGTGATGAGGCGGCGACGCACTTGCCCTCCCGGGCGGGGGTACGGGGGTGGGTGGCGGGGCCCCCGTGCCGCGCGGGCTTCGGGAGGGGGCCCCGGCGCACGGGCCCCCGGCCGCGCGGGGCCGGAGGCCGGGGCTGCGGCCCCCGGGTCGTGGGCCCCTGGGTTCCGGGGCCGGGGCTCTGGGCCCCTGGGTTCCGGGGCCGGGACTCTGGGCCCTGGGCCCCGGGCCCTGAGCTCTGGGACGTGCGGGGCCCGGGGTGCGGGGACGGGGGTGCGGGCCCGGGGACGCGCGGCGGCCTCGGGCGCGGGCGGGGTGCCGCTCGGGGCGCCGTCACGGGCGGACGCCCGCCCCCGGGGAGGCGGGGCGCCCCGGGCCGTCAGCTCTTCTCGAAGCGGAAGCCGACGCCGCGGACGGTGGCGATGTAGCGGGGGTTGGCCGCGTCGTCGCCGAGCTTCTTGCGGAGCCAGGAGATGTGCATGTCGAGGGTCTTGGTGGAGGACCACCAGGTGGTGTCCCAGACCTCGCGCATCAGCTGGTCGCGGGTGACGACCCGGCCCGCGTCCCGGACCAGGACCCGCAGCAGGTCGAACTCCTTCGCCGTGAGCTGGAGCTCCTCCTCGCCCATCCAGGCCCGGTGGGACTCGACGTCGATGCGGACGCCGTGGGTGGCGGGGGCGGGGGCGGGCTCGGTGGCGCCGCGCCGGAGCAGGGCCCGGACCCGGGCGAGGAGCTCGGCGAGGCGGAACGGCTTGGTGACGTAGTCGTCGGCGCCCGCGTCGAGCCCGACGACGGTGTCGACCTCGTCGGCGCGGGCGGTGAGGACCAGGATCGGGACCGTGTGCCCGTCGGCGCGCAGTCGCCGGGCGACCTCCAGGCCGTCCATGCCGGGCAGGCCCAGGTCGAGCACGACCAGGTCGACGCCGCCCTGGAGGCCGGTGTCGAGGGCGGTCGGCCCGTCCTCGCGGACCTCGACCTCGTACCCCTCTCTCCGCAGGGCGCGGGCCAGCGGTTCCGAGATGGATGCGTCGTCCTCGGCGAGCAGTACACGGGTCATGGGGTGATGGTAGTCCGCACGGGTGCCGGGCCGGGGCGAGATCGCGCGGCGCCCGCGACCGGCTCCGGCCGCCTCCGAAGCAGGGCGCGTAACCTGGCTATCACCTTGGAATAGCGCTTGTTGGTTCCATGGTCACCTGTGATCCATCTCTCAAGTCCTTCCATATCCGGCACTGTCGTGTCGTATGGTGGCGAGACGTCTGTGGCGGTAATCGGGGACCTTTGGACTGCTTCGTCAGCCAAGGTCCTCTTTTCTGCTCAGGGTCGGCTCGGCCGGCCCGGTAGACGGTGAACGACCTGTGGGCCGGGTCCCGCGGCGCGACGACGCGCGGCGGGGCGTGGATCCCGGGCGGGGCTCGTACGTCCCGGCCGGTGCCGGCCACCCCCCACCGGGCGCATCACGCTCACGAGGCGTCGCGTCCCGACAGAGCAAGGATCGACATGGCGGCAACGACCGTTCCCGCGGGTTCGGAGAAGACCTTCTTCGGGCATCCCCGCGGCCTCGCCACCCTCTTCATGACCGAGATGTGGGAGCGTTTCTCCTACTACGGCATGCGGGCGCTTCTCGTCCTGTACCTGGTCTCCGGCGGCGCCGACGCGGCGACCGGCAGCCAGGGTGGCGGACTGGCCATGACGGCCGCTACGGCCACGGCGATCTACTCCGTGTACGTGTCGATGGTCTACCTGATGGCCATGCCGGGCGGCTGGTTCGGCGACCGCGTCTGGGGCGCGCGCAAGACCGTCGCGATCGCCGGTTTCGTGATCATGGCCGGTCACCTGTCCCTGGCGCTGCCGGGTCAGGCGATGTTCTTCGTCGGCCTGGCGCTCGTCGCCGCCGGCTCCGGTCTGCTGAAGGCCAACATCTCGACGATGGTCGGCCACCTCTACGACGGCCCGGACGACCCGCGCCGTGACGGTGGCTTCACCCTCTTCTACATCGGCATCAACCTCGGCGCCTTCGTCGCCCCCTTCGTCGTCGGCACCGTCGGCGAGAAGGTCAACTGGCACCTCGGCTTCGCGCTCGCCGCGGTCGGCATGGGCCTGGGCCTGGTCCAGTTCCTCATCGGCACGAAGAACCTGAGCCCGAAGAGCAACGTCGTCCCCAACCCGCTGAGCCCGGCCGAGCGCAAGAGCGTCCTGGTCAAGGTCGCCACCGTGCTGGTCGTCGCCGCCGTCTTCTACGGCGTCGTCGTGGCCCTGGGGATGTACACCCTGAACTGGGCGATCGTCCCGATCACCCTCGCCGGCCTGATCATCCCGGTCGCCGTCCTCGTCCGCATCAAGCGCGACAAGGACCTGTCGAAGACCGAGCAGTCGAAGATGACCGGCTACATCTGGTTCTTCGTCGCCGCCGCCGTCTTCTGGATGATCTACGACCAGGGCGGCTCGACCCTGTCGCTCTTCGCCGACGGCAAGACCGCCGACACCGTCCTCGGCTTCGGCTTCCCGGCCACCTGGTACCAGTCCCTGAACCCGCTCTTCGTCATGGCGCTGGCCCCGGTCTTCGCCTGGCTGTGGCTGTGGCTGGCCCGCAAGAACCAGGAGCCGAACACCATCGTGAAGTTCGCGATGGGCCTGGTCCTGGTCGGCGCCTCGTTCTTCGTCTTCGTCGTCCCGATGAACATGGCGGGCGACGGCACCAAGGTCTCCCCGATGTGGCTCGTCTCGATCTACATGATCCAGACCATCGGCGAGCTGTGCCTCTCCCCGGTCGGCCTCTCGGTCACCACGAAGATGGCGCCGCAGAAGTACGCCTCCCAGATGATGGGCGTCTGGTTCCTCGCCGTCACCGCCGGTGACTGCACCACGGGTCTGCTCTCGCTGGCCGGTGTGGACCTCAACGGCACGGGGGTGATCGCCATGGAGGCGAGCCTCGCGGTCGTCGCCGGCCTCGCGGTCTTCATGTACCGCAAGAAGGTCCAGGCGCTCATGGGCGACGTCCACTGACGCCGGACGCCACGCGCGGGACGGCCCCGGCACACCCCACGGTGTGCCGGGGCCGTCCCGTGTCCGCGGCCTAGCGCGCGCGCCGGGCCAGCCCGCGCCACGGCGTGAAGGTGAAGACCGCGCCGCCGAGGAGGATCACCGTGCCGGCGACGAGGCCGAGGGCGCGCAGCGCGCCGTCCCCCTCCGCGCCGGTCTCGGCGAGGTTCCCGCCGCCGCCCGGGCCGTTGCCCCCGTTGCCGTCGCCTCCGTCGCCGTCCGAGCCGCCGTTGTCCGATCCTCCGTTGTCGGAGGAGCCGGAGGCGCCGCCGGACTGCTTGGCGGTGTCCAGGGTGAGGGAGGCGGCGACCGCGCCCTTCACCTGGCAGGGGATCTTGATCGGGTCGGCGCCCGCGGCGAGGACCACCGAGATGGTGAGCGTGCCCGGGGAGAGCGTCGCCTTGCCGGTGGCGCCCGGGCGGTAGGTGCCCTTCATGTCGGTGAGGCTCACCGGGTCGTTCATCTTGAGCGCGGTGGGGTTGGGCGCGCCGGTGACCTTGACGGTTCCGCCGTCGTCCCCGCCGATCCTGATGTCCATGGTGGGCGTCAGGGCCTTCGCGGGCAGCGGGGCCGGGCTGTTCATGACGTTCTTGGCCGTCTTGACCGTGAGGTCGTAGGCGCCGCCGTTCTTCCGGGCGCTGATGGTGACCTTGGAGTCGATCGTGGCCGGGCCGGGGGACGTACAGGTGAAGGCCACCGCGACCTCCTTGCCCGGGAAGTCGGTCTGCCCGCCCCCGGAGCCGCCGCCGTCGGAGCCCCCGGAGCCGGACCCGGAGCCCGAGCCGCTGCCGGAGCCCGAGCCGCCCCCGCCGTCGGTCACCTTGATCGTGGCGCCGACCGGGACCTGCTGCTTCGGCGTGCACGTGGTGTCCGTGGACATCGGCTTCGACACGTTGATCGTGTAGGCGTCGGGCGTCAGGGTGACGTCGCCGGCCTCGGTCAGCTTCAGGGTGCCCTTCATCTCGGGCAGCTTCATGTCGGTGTTCTTGGGGATCGGCGGGTTCTGCCGGGGGCCCGTCATGGAGACCGTGCCGCTCTGCGCCCCGCCGACCTTCATGGTGCCGGTCGGCTTGACGGTGTTCTCGCCCAGGTCGATGAAGCCCGGGTTCTTGGAGGCGGGCTTCACGGTCTTCCAGACGACCTCGACGGTGTCGCCGACCTTCGCGGTCGCGGGCGCGGTGACCAGCACGGTGGTGGTGCCCTGGACCGGCGGGAGGCCGGAGATCGACGGCGGGATGCACTCCGTCGCGAACGAGATCTGGGCGGCCCGGGCGGGGCCGGCGGACAGCAGGATCCCCGCACCGCCCAGCATCAGCGCGACCCCGGCCGCGATCGTCCTCCGTTGCGTGCTCACGAATGTCCCTTCGTCGTCGGACTGTTCTCGGACGGTGCGGAGTCGGGGAGGAACCACGGCAGGACCGCGGTCGTCCCGGGGCCGTCCGCGTCCGCCGGTACGGGGACGGGGACGGAGTGGCGGTTCCGGCCGCCGGCCCGGTCGACGAGGACCATGCCGATCCGGAAGAGGGCGGCGGGCACCACCACGGCGAGCAGGGCCCAGAAGAGGACCACTCCCCAGGGGCGGCCCACCCGCCAGGGCTGTTCGGCCAGCAGTTTCCCGCCGTAGGAGACGGAGACCCGGTGGTCGCCGTGGGCTCCGGCGGGGAGCTCGACCTCCAGCTCGATGCGGGCCTTCTGCCCCGGCGCGATGGTGCCGCTCCACCGGTGCTCCTCGTCGGTGGGGGCGAGGACGCCGCGGGCGGTGCCGACCGTGAAGACCGGGTCGCGGACGGGCGCGGTGCCGAGGTTCCCGACGGTGAGGACGAGGGTGCGGGCCGGTGGCGCGCCGAACCAGGTCAGCACGCCTCCGGAGCCGTCGAGCCGGGCGGCGGTGAGGACGGCGAGCCGCCCGTCGCCGGCGGCGTCGGGGAGCGGGGCGGTGGCGTGCCCGGCGACGGCGAGGGCCGCGTCGACGACGTCCTGCTGTCCGGTGACGCCGGAGACGTGGACGACGCAGGGGCAGGGCCGGGGCGGGGCGACGACCGGCAGTTTGACGCTGAAGGCGCCGCGCGGGTCGACGGTGGCGGCCCGGCCGTCGGTGTTGGCGCAGGAGTTGGTGCCGCCGACGACGCCTTTCTCCGGGGTGCCCTGGCCGCAGAGCAGCACCATCAGCAGCGCGCCGGCCTTCCAGCCGGTGCCGCTGACGGTGATCTCGCCGCCCTTGGCCGCCTCGTTCTGCGAGACGGCCACGGCGGGGTCGCCCTCGGCGGGGGCGGGGTGCGCGGGCACGGCGGGGAGCAGGGCGAGGGCGAGGGCCGTGAGCAGCGCGGCCAGGGCCGCACGGGCGCGGGGGGCGGCCGGTCTCATGCGGGTGCTCCCTTCGTGCGCCGCCGGTCCCGGTCCCGGCGCCGGACCGCGCGGGCCGCGCCGCCCGCCGCCGCGAGCAGCACCGCGGCGGCGGAGGCGAGGGCGGGCCCGGAGGCGAAGACGGTCTCGGCGGTGGCGGTGGCGGGGGTGGCTCCCGGGGCGGTTGCGGTGAGCCGGACGGTGACGGAGTCGAGCGCGGGCGGGTCGGGCCAGGGCGCGGTGCGGGCGGCGCGCTCGCCGGGGCGCAGGGTGAGCGGCAGGGCCTGGCCGGGGCGGTCGAGGAGGGTGCCGAGGAGGCCGTCGGCGCGGACGGCGAGGCGGGGCCGGTCGAGGACGGTGCTGCCGCGGTTGACGAGGGTGTAGTGGAGGGTGCCGGTGGCGCGGTCGACCCGGGCGTCCTCGACGGTGAGGGCGGCGAGCCGCGGGCCGCTGACCTTCAGCCGGAGGTCGACGTCGGTCCGCCGGCCGCCGGCCGAGGCCCGTACCGTGCCGCGGTGTTCGCCGGGCGGGGTGGCGGCGGTGAGCGTGACGGCGAAGGGCACGTCGGCGCGGGTGCGGGCGGGCACGGTGACGGTGCGGGCGGCGAAGGCGACGGCGGCGGGGCCCTCGCCGGTGAGGGTGACGGTGAGCGGGCGGGCGCCGGGGTTGGTGACGGAGAGGGTGTCCTCCAGGACGCTGCCGGCCGGTCCTTCGAGGTAGGCGTAGGGCCGTCCGGCGGCGGGGGCCGCGGTCCACCCGTCGGGCGCGGGGGGCGCGGCGGCGAGCGTGCCGAGGACGGCGGCGGCGGCGAGGAGCGCGTACCGGGCCCTGGTCACGGGCGGGCCGGACGGGTGCGGGTACGGCGGGTGAGCCAGAGGAGTCCGCCGACGCCGCCGAGGAGGACGGTGCCGCCGAGGGTGGCGAGGGCGGTGGTGGTGGGGAGGCCGCCGGTCCTGGGCAGTTCGCCGCCGGGCAGGCCGTCGGCCCCGTCGGTCCCCCCGGGGTCCGCGGGGGGCTCCTCGTCCTGTCCGGGGAGGCCGGTGACGGTGAGCGCGAGGGAGGGGGCGGGCTTGTTCGCGGCGGTGCAGACGGCGGCGTCCATGCCGAGGGCGTGGACGGTGAGCAGTCCGGCGGTGAAGGTGACCGTGCCGTTGCGCTTCGGCGTGTAGGTGCCGGTGAGGGTGCCGATCCTGATCGGGGTGAAGGCGGGGATGGCGGCGGCGTTGGGGGTGCCGGTGACCTTGACGGTGCCCCGGTCGTCGCCGCCGAGGACCAGGTCGGCTCGGGGGGTCATGACGCCCTTGGGGAGTTCGACGGGGCTGTCGGAGACGCCCTTGTCGAAGGTCATGGTGAGCGTGTAGGCGTCGCCCTTCCGCTCGGCCGTGATGTCCACGGGGGAGACGGCGCCGCGGTCGCCGATCTTGGTCGTGCACGCGTAGGTCACGTCGACGACCTCGGCGCGGGCGGCGGGCGCGGCGGCCAGGCCGGCCGGTGCCCAGACCGCGACGGCGGCCGTGAGCACGGCGGCCGTCCTCCTCCGGTTCGGCTTCCTGTCCACCCTCGACCCCTCACCGCAATTTCCTGACGTCCCATCAGATTGGGCGTCAAGGTACGCCCGGGGCCGTACGGAGGGAAGAAGGGCGACGGTGAAAGTCCTGCGGTGCCCGCGCCGGGAACGCGGGCGACCCTCAGGCGGGAGAGGAGAGTTCGGCCCAGACCGTCTTGCCGGGGGCGCCCGGGATCCGCTCGATGCCCCAGTCCAGGCAGAGCCGCTGGACGATGAACATGCCGTGTCCGCCGGGGCGTCCGGCCCGGTGCGGGGTGCGCGGCGCGGGCTGCCCCGCGCCGCGGTCGGTGACCTCCAGGCGGACGGAACGGGTGAGGCGGACCACCCGGAGCCGCTCGGGGCCCTCGGCGTGCAGGCAGGCGTTGGTGACGAGTTCGGAGACGACCAGCAGGACGTCCTCGGCGGCGGCGCGGCGGTCGGCGGTGGCGGCGGGCAGCCAGCCCCACTCGGTCAGCGCGGTCCGGGTGAAGTCTCGGGCGAGCGGGACCGTGCCGCTGGTCTCGCCGAGCGCGAGCGTACGGACGTCGGAAGCCTGGTCCATCATCACTTCACCTCACCGGTCGACGAGACAGCAGGGGCAGGGGGCGGGGGGCGGGGGGCGGCGCGCGGGTGGCCCGGCGTCAGCCCGATCCGGGGAGGGCCGTGGCGAGGGTGTCGTGCACGGTGAAGACGGCCTCCGCGCCGGTGATCCGGAAGACCCGGGCCACCGCGGGCCGCATGGCCACGAGGTGGACCCCGCCGCCGGCGGCCTCGGCCCGGAGCCGTGCCGAGAGCAGCACGTTGAGCCCGGTCGAGTCGCAGAAGCCGAGCCCCGCGCAGTCCACGACGAGCCGGACGCGGCCGGCGTCGAGGGCCGCGTCGAGCGGGACCCTCAGCAGTTCGGCGGTGTGGTGATCGAGCTCACCCACCGGTACGAGGAGTTCCGCTTCGCCGTCCACGGCCCTTGCCTCGACCCGCAGGCGCTCGGGCTGCTGCGCACTGCCGATGTGCTGGCGATCCATGGTCGGGTCCCTCCTCGCTCGACTTGCCAGGAACCCTACTAGGGGGGCGCCTTCCGGCGCACACGAGGCCACCGCAAAGCGCCCATAACGGATTATTGGCACTTGCAACGATCACCGCCGAGCGGGTAGGGCTAGAGGTGACACCCGATTCAGCCGGCCTGGAGGCACCGCACACCGCACCGGACACCCACCCCTGGAGGAGACCCATGTCACCCCGGCTCGACGCCACGCGCACCCCCACCGCGCCGTCGACAGCACGCCTTCCCCGTCCCGCCGACCCCACACCCGCGCCGCACCCGGCGCTCGACGGCCCCCTCGACCGGGTCGCCCCCGCCGACGCGCGGGCCCTCTCGAAGGACCTCTTCGCCCGGCTCGCCGTGCTGGAGGAAGGCACCCACGAGTACGCGTACGTCCGTAACACCCTCGTCGAACTCAACCTGGCCCTGGTCCGCTTCGCCGCCGCCCGCTTCGGCACCCGCAGCGAGCCCATGGAGGACATCGTCCAGGTCGGCACCATCGGCCTCATCAAGGCCATCGACCGCTTCGAGCTCTCCCGCGGAGTGGAGTTCCCCACCTTCGCGATGCCGACGATCATCGGCGAGATCAAGCGCTTCTTCCGCGACACCTCCTGGTCCGTGCACGTGCCCCGCAGGCTCCAGGAGCTCCGCCTCGACCTGGCCCGGGCCGGCGACGCGCTCTCCCAGCGCCTCGACCGGGCGCCCACCGTCGCCGAACTCGCCGCCGAACTCGGACGCACCGAGGACGAGGTCGTCGAGGGCATGGCCGCCAGCAACGCCTACACCGCCGCCTCCCTCGACGCCCAGACCGAGGACGACGACCACGGGCAGAACGACACCACCCTCGCCGACCGGCTCGGCTACGAGGACCACGGCCTGACCGGCATCGAGTACATCGCCTCCCTCAAGCCGATGATCGCCTCGCTGCCCGAACGCGAACGGCTCATCCTCTCCCTGCGGTTCGTCACCGGACTCACCCAGTCGGAGATCGGCGCCGAGCTCGGCATCTCCCAGATGCACGTCTCCCGGCTGCTCTCCCGCACCCTCGCCAGGCTGCGCCGCGGCCTGACCCTGGAGGAATGACCGCCTCTCTGGAGGAACCGCCCCCACCGGCTCCCCCGAACCGCCAAAATGGCGACGGAAAGGGCCCGTTCACGGTCGATCGACCCGGACGGGCCCTTCCGCGCGAGCACGGCGGGGAGGCCGGCCGGACCGTTGTTGACGGACCGTCCGGAATGGGCGACATTGAGCCCGGGGATTCAGGGGGGAATCTGTCATGGTTTCTGCGTACGCGGAGCTGGAAGAACACATGCGCGCACGGCTGGGCGGCCGCGCGTGCCTCCACGTGCCGTCCTGCCGCCTCGGCCTCTACCTCGCGCTGCGCCGCTGGTGCCCGCCCGGCGGCCGGGTGCTGATGTCGCCCGTCAACGACGACGTCATCTTCTTCGTGGTGCTCGCCGCCGGACTCCGCCCCGTCCAGGCCCCGCTCGACCCGCGCGACGGCTCCCTCGACCCGGCCGCCGTGCCCGACTCCGTCTGGTCCGGGCTCTCCGCCGTCCTCACCACCAACCTGTACGGCAACCCCGACCCGGCACCCGAACTGCGCGCCCGCTGCGACCGGCTCGGCATCCCCCTCCTGGAGGACGCCGCCCACGCCGTCGGCACCACCGTCGGCGGCCGCCCCGTCGGCACCTGGGGCGACGCCTCCGTCTTCAGCCTCTCCAAGCACACCGGCGCCAAGACCGGGGGCTTCCTCTCCGTCGCCGACCCGGCGGAGCGCGACGCCCTCGCCGCCGAACGGGACGCCCTGCTGCGCCCCGCCCGGCTCGCGAAGGAGATCGCCTACCTGCTCCGCCCCCACGCCGAGTCCGCCGCCCGCGGACTGCGCCTGGCCCGGCCCGCGCACGCCGCCCTGCGCGCCGCCGGCCTGCACGAACGGCCGGGGATCCGGATGCCGCTACGCCCCGACGAGCTGACCCGGGCGCTCGGCGCGGCACCCGCCCTCGATCCCTTCGACTCCTGGATACGGGTCGACATGCACACCTACCGGCTCCGCCCCGGCGCCGCCCGGCTCGCCCGCACCCGCCGCAGGCTCGCCGCCCTCGACACCGTCCTCGACGCCCACCGCGCCGGCACCGCCCGCCTCCTCGCGAGCGAGTACTCCGGCCGGGGCCTCCCCGCCGGCGGCGAGGTCCCGCCGCTCTTCCGGGTGCCGCTCCTGGTCGAGGACCGGGACGCCGCCGTCGCCGCGCTCGCCCGCCGCCGGATCACCGTCGGCTACCTCTACGACCCGCCGCTCGACGCCTACGCCGGGGAGGCCTTCACCGACCCCTCCCCCGCCCCGGAGGGCGCCGCCTGGTTCGCCCGGCACGCCCTGCCCGTGGACCCGCGCCGCGCCGACGAGGCGCTCGCCGCGCTGCGCGCCCGCGGAGCCCGCCCCGCCGTCCCCTCGCCCGCCCTCGGCGGCGCCCGGTGACCGAGACCGTACGGACCCGGGGCGCCGACCCGGACGCCCCGGGGCAGCCCGGCGGCGGGACCACCGAGGCGAAGGGCGGCGACGGCGGCTCCACCGGCGAGGACTCGCTCTTCCGCAACGCCTACGCCCTCATGCTCTCCACCGGCGTCTCCGCCGCCCTCGGCCTCGGCTTCTGGCTGGTCGCCGCCCGCTACTACACGGAGGAGGCCGTCGGGCAGGGCTCCGCCGCCATCGCCGCCCAGCGGATGCTCGCCTCCATCACCGCGACCACCCTCTCCGGCGCGGTCGTCCGCTACGTCCCCCGGGCCGGCCGCGCCACCGGCCCGCTCGTGGTCCGCCTCTACCTGCTCAGCACGGTCGTGGTGGCCGCCGCCTCCGGGATCTTCCTGCTCACCCTGGACTGGTGGGGACCCTCGTACGCCCCGCTCGGCACCCTCTCCGCCGGGATCTTCTTCGCCCTCTCCTCCGTCGGCTGGGCGCTGCTCACCCTCCAGGACGGGGTCCTCACCGGCCTGCGGAAGGCCTTCTGGGTGCCGGTGGGCAACGCCGTCTTCTCCGTCGGCAAGCTGGTCCTGCTCGTCGTCCTCGCCGCCGCCCTGCCCGTCCTCGGCGTCTTCGTCTCCTGGGCCGCGGCGATCGCGCTCTCCACGATCCCGCTGGCCTGGCTGGTCTTCCGCCGGCTCATCCCGCAGCAGGCCCGCGCCGACCGGGACCGCGAGCCCCCCACGTACCGCGAGATCGGGCGGTTCGTCGCCGGGGACGCGGTCGGCGCCTTCTTCAGCCTCGTCATGATCAGCCTGCTGCCGGTCATGGTCGCGGTCCGCTTCGACGCCGCGCACAACGCCTTCTTCTACACGGCGTACACCGTCGGCGGCACCATGGAGTTCATGGCCATCAACATGGCCTCCTCGCTCACCGCGCACGCCTCCCACAGTCCCGAGTCCCTCGCCGAGGGGGTCCGGGGCGCGCTGCGCCGGATGGTGCTGCTGCTCGTCCCGGTCGTCCTCGTCCTGGTCCTCTTCGCGCCGCTGATCCTCGCCCCCTTCGGCCAGGGGTACACCGACAACGGCTCCACGGTGCTGCGGCTGCTCGCCGCCGGCGCGCTCCCCCGGGTCGCCGTGGAGCTGTACATCGGCGTCCTGCGCGTCCAGGGCCGCACCGGCGTGCTCGCCGCCGTCCAGGCCGGCATGTGCGTCCTGGTGCTGGGCAGCGCGGCCGTGCTGCTCGGCCCGTACGGCATCAGCGGGGCGGGCTGGGCGGTCCTCGGCGGGATGACGGTGATGGGCCTGGTGTGCGTGCCGGGACTGCGCGCGGTGCTGAGGGGCCGGACCGCGCGGGGCGGACCGACGGCACAGGACGCCTCCCCCGCCGCCGACACCGCCGCCGCCGCGGCCGCCGCCCCCTACGACGACGACTACTACGGCACCAACTGGGCCCGGCAGAGCGCCTACCTGCGCACCACCGCGGCCCAGGACACGGTGACGCCCGCGTTCGGCATCCCGGTGTTCGTGCCCCGGCCCCACCCGCCCGCACCCGCCCCGGCCCGCCGGACGGCACCGCCGCCCCCGCCGCCCCCGCCGGCGCGGGACCGGTCGGGGCCCGTCCGGTGGGCGCTGCTCGGGGTGGCGGCGGTGGCCTTCTGGCTGCCGCTGGCGGTCGCCGAGCCGCTCGGCCCGGACCCGCTGTCCGGCACGGAGCTGCTGACCGCGCTGCCGGCGCCGACCCTGGCGGCCGGTCTCGCGCTGGTCGCGCTCCTGGGCGCGGCGGTCGTGCCGCGCGCCTTCCACGGCGGCTACGCGGCGGCCGTGCTGCTGGCCACCTTCCTGGCCCTGCACTCCGCGCCGCCGCTGCTCGGCCTGCTCCCGCCGGTCGCCGCGGGCCCGGGCGCGGAGCTCCTCGGCACGGGCCCGGCGGCCCGGGCGGCGCCGGTGGTGGCGCAGGCCCTGTGCCTGCTGGTCGCCGCCGCGCTGCTGCGGGTGCTGGGGGCCCGCGGGCGGACCACGGCCGGGGTGGTGTGGGTGCTGGTGTGGGCCGGCTGGGCGGGGCAGCAGTTCCTCGCCGGGGCCCCCCTCCCGCCGCTCCTCGGCCTCGCCGGCATCACCATGGCGGCGTACGCGATCCGGGGCCTGCGCGCCTGAGTCAGCGCTCGGGCAGCGGCTGCCTGAACCACGGGGCCCGCCCGGCGGTCCGGTATCCCTCCAGTGCCGGACCGGAGTTCACCGTGAGGTCGCACCCGGGCCCCGGCACGGCCCGGTTCCAGTGCACGTACGCCTTGGCCTCCGGCAGGCTCGGCGCGACCTCCGGGATCTTCTCGTACCACTCGCGCTGCCGTTCGGGGCGGTCCGGGTCGGGGGCGGTGGAGAACTCGGAGAACATGATCGGCTTGTCGGCGGAGACGTTCTTCCTCAGCCAGTCGTAGCCCGGGCGCTGGCTCTTCTCGAAGTCCAGCCAGTCGGGCGACTTGTGGCAGAGGTAGTAGTTGTACTGGTCCATGCCGATCCAGTCGACGTAGGCGTCGCCCGGGTAGAGCGCCTTCATCGTGGCGGCGTTCCCGGTCCAGCCGGAGACGGTCCACACCCACACCACGTTGGTGACGCCGAGCTCGCGGAAGCGGTCGTGGAGGTGGCGATAGGCGGCGACGTACTCCTCGGGGGTGCCCGCGCCCTCCGGGATCCGGAAGTCGGCCTCCTGGTCGAAGGAGAAGAAGACCCGCTTGCCGTACTCCTTGAGGCGCCGGGCCTGCGGGTCGATGACGGAGGCGTCGTAGCGGCCGGAGGCGATGTTCTTCCAGCCGAGCTGCTTCTCGGTCCAGTTGGCGTGGTGCTTCTCGGTCCAGACCGTGGACTCCCAGGCGAGCATCAGGAGCCGGTCCCGGCCGAGCTCCACCTCGTCGGGGGTGAGCAGGGTGCCGTCCTCGGGACTCCCGGACATGTCGTGGTACGTGTAGACGAGGTCCAGCCTGCGGCCGATCCTCTCCTCGAAGGCGTACACCGGCCGGGTCAGCGAGCTGTCCGCGTCGTGCGGAACGTAGGCGCCCCACCAGGCCCCGCACGGCGCCACCAGGCGGGCGTCGGGGAGACAGCGGTCGTCGTCCTCGCCGAGGGCCGCCCACACCCCGATCCCGGCGGTCAGCGCCCCGGCGGCCGCGAGCGCCACCGCGATCCGGCCGGTGGCTCCGCCGCCCCGCGTGTGCCGCCCGTTCACCCGGTGCCGTCCCGACCCCGTTCGCGGAACCGGAAGGCGGTGCCGGCCGGCCGCGCGTCCGGCCCGGGCTCCTCGGGGCCGGAGCCGGCGGCGGGCAGCGGCACGCCGGGCAGCAGGGCGGCCACGGTGACGAAGCCGGCCAGGATCCCGAGGAAGGCGCCGACCGAGAAGGCGGCGGCGAGGAAGAGCCCGGTGGCGGTGAGCGTGGCCAGGGAGAGGCTGAGCGGGGCGGCGAAGGCGAAGAGCTCCAGGCCGGCGCCGGGGCGCGGGGCGGCCGGCCGCGGGAGCAGCAGGGCGAGGCCGGGCGCGAGACCGACGAAGGCGAGGACGGGGATCCAGCGCAGCGGCGAGCCGCCGGGCAGGGCGGTGACGGCGAGCGCGACCCAGCCGGAGGCGGCGAGGGCGGCTCTGCTGCGCGCGAGCGGGGTCGTCAGGCGTGGGCGGGCCATGGTGTGCCGGCTCCTTCGGTCGGGTCGGTGCGGGCGGGGCGGCGGGGTCGGGGCGGCGGGGCGGACCCGGCCGGTGGCGAGGTCTGCCGGTGGCGGGCCCGGCCGGTGGCGGGTTCAGCCGGTGGTGGTGGGCCGGTAGCGCAGCACGACCCCGAACCGGCTCTCCTCGACCACCGCGAAGAGCGGGGACTTCTTCAGGGAGTCGGTCAGGGTGGCGAAGCCGCCCGGCGGCAGGTAGCCCTCACCGATGACGGCCTCGGCCTGGGTGGGCGTGAGGATCACGTAGGCGGGGCGCCCGGCGGGGATGCCGCCGGCGAGGTAGCCCGCCGGGTCCTTCAGCATCCGCAGGTTCTCGTCGACCTCCTGCTCGGTGAAGAACCAGCGCTCGTAGCGGTCGTAGCGGTAGTACGCGTCGGTGAAGGCGCCGGTCGCGGCGAGGACCAGCGCGCCCTCGGGGGCCCGGTCGAAGGCGCGGCGGGTGAGCTCGATCTCGCCCGGCTGGACGTAGTGCATGCCCTCCTTGCCGTAGTACGAGGGCAGGAAGCCGGCCAGCATGGCGACCAGGGCGAGGGGCAGGGCGACGACGGCGGCCCGGCGGGCGGCGAGCGCGGCCCGGCTCGCGGCCCCGGCGGCGGGCACGATCGCGGCGGCGGCGAAGAAGGCGGCGCCGGGCAGGCCGAAGAGGTAGACCCGGAAGATCATCTCGCCGCCGTAGTCGTTGACGGCGACGAGCGGGGCGGAGGCGCCGGCGGCGAGGATCAGCGGCAGGGCGCTGCGGGCCAGCCGGCGGCGGAGCAGGACGGCCGCGACGGCGAGCCCGCCGAGGACGAGGATCATCAGGACGTTGGCGTTGCCGACCAGCTCCGGGCCGGGCCCGGTGGGGTCGCCGGCGAAGCCGGGGCGGGAGTTGCCGAGCAGGTCGCCGAGCTTCTCCCGGAGGGTGGCGAGGGTGCCGAGGAAGAGCTCCCGGCCCATGGTCAGGTACCAGGCCAGCATGAGGGCGCCGGAGACGGCGAGCAGCCCGAGGTTGCGGTAGCGGCGGGTGAGGCAGAGCGCCGCCAGGGTCATGCAGAGCATGAGCGGGGTGAGCTGGTGCGAGGCGTTGACGGCGGCGACGACCGGGACCAGGAGGACGACGGCGACGGCCCGCCGGCGGGCGGTGGTGGCCGGCGGGACGGCGGCTGCGGCCGGGTCGAGGAAGGCGCGGTCGCGCAGCGGTCCGGCCGAGCCGGGCCGCACGAAGTGGCGGACGACGACGGCGAGGACGGTCAGGTACAGCAGGTAGGAGAAGCCCTGCGGGGAGAGGTAGTCCTGGCCCACCCAGTTCGCCAGCTGGAAGATCCACACGGCGGTCCAGACGAGCCGCCAGTCGTCGCTGAAGGTGCGGTAGACGAGCAGCAGCAGGGGCAGGGTGAGCAGCCCGAGGACGACCGGCGCCCAGTTGATGAAGGAGGCGGCGGCCTCGACGCCGAAGGCCCGGACGAGGGCGGCGTCGAGGGCGAAGAAGCCGGGCCACTGGTCGTAGGCGGACATGCCGCCGGTCAGCTCGGCGCCGGGGTGGACGGTGCCCTCGGCGAGGAGCCGGGTGATGATCGCGTCGTGCTTCGAGGCCCAGGCGTAGCGGACGGTGTCGTAGAGGATCGCGGGCGGCGCCTTGAGGGCGAAGAGCATGGCCACGCTGTAGACGGCGGGCCAGGCGGGCGCGGTGCCGGCACGGCGGAGGGTGAGGACGAAGCCGAGGGTGAGGACGACCAGCGAGGCGTAGAAGGAGACCGGGAAGCGGTCGAGGAGGCCGAACTCGTCGATGCTCCGGAAGCCGATCCGGGACAGCGACCAGAGCCAGAGCGCCGCGGCCACGAGCAGCGGGGCGAGGGCGAGGGCGGCCGGGCCGCGGAGCGCGGCGAGGCCCCGGGCGGTGCCCGCGGGCGGGCGGGGCGGCGCGGCGCCGGCCGGATCCTCCGGGGCGGGCGGGGTGCCGGCCGGTTCCTCCGCGCGGGGCGGCGCGGCGCCGGCCGGATCATCCGGGGTGCCGGCCGGTTCCTCCGGGCGGGGTGGCGCGGTGTCGGCCGTGGCCGTGGCCGCCCCCTGCTCCCGGCCGTCCGGCCCGGTCCCCTCGCTCACCGCTCTCGACTCCTGGTCGTGCTGCACGAAGCCCTCTCCCCCCACGGTCCCCTGTGACGAAGCAAGGGAACGTACTTCGGTTCTGCGCGGTGGCACAACTCCCGCCGCGGCGACGATTCCTGACGATCCGGAAAACCGCTCAGCCCGCGAACTCGGGCCCCTTCACCCGTGCCCGGGCCCTGCGGTAGAGGCGCCAGCCGACGGTGGGGAGCGAGTCGGGGTACGGGGCGGAGCGGGCGCCCGTGCCCTCCATCCAGGCCTCGACGTCGGCGGCGGTGTGGCTCCGCCGGACGATGAGCCGGGCGATCCGGAAGAGCTCGTCGGTCCGGGAGCTGAGCGCGTGCCGGACGGCGACGGCGGAGGCGTAGCCGGCGGCCTTCGCGGCCCGGCGGACGGCGGGGCTGTTGTAGCCGTGCGGATAGGCGAGGTGGCGCACCTCGTGGCCGAGGACGTCCTCCAGCTCCGCCTTGGAGTCGCGCAGTTCGGAGCGGAGCGCGGCCGGCCGGAGGGTGTCGAGCTGGGGGTGGCTGACGGTGTGGCCGCCGACCTCCATGCCGTACTCCTCCAGGCGCGGGGCCTGGTCCAGGGTCATCATCGGCGCGGGCGGCAGCAGGCAGGGCCGGCCGGGGGCGAGGGCGCCGGTGGTCAGGTAGGCGGTGGCGGGCAGCGCGCGGGCGGCGAGCGCCTCCGCGGTGGGCCCGGCGAGGTCGGCGAAGCCGTCGTCGAAGGTGAGGACGACGGGCCGGGGCGGCAGCGGGGTGCCGGCGGCGAGGTGGCCGACGAGCGCGCCGACGGTGAGGGGGGTGCGGCCGCTTCCGGTGACGGCGTCCAGGTGCGAGGCGAACTGCCTCGGGGTGACGGTGAACTCGGCGATCCAGGACGGCGGGTCGTCCATCACCGGGTGGTAGAGGAGGACCGGTATGCGGGTGTGCGCGGGGGCGCCGTTCATCGGGGGGCTCCCGGGGAGAGACGCGCCTTGAGGTAGCCGACGGGGCCGTAGAGCATGCCGCGGCGTTCGAGGCGGGAGAGGGACGTGGGCCAGGGGTGGTGCCGGGTGCCGTGCTCGCCGGGCACGCCGTCGCCGTCGGCCGCGCCGCGTCCGGCCGTCATGGTCCGGGCGTGGGCGAGGCCGCGCGGCACCCGGGCGAGGAGCGCGGGCAGCAGGGCGGGACGGCGGACCAGCGTGGCGGTGAGGTACGCGGTGAGACCGGCGCCGTAGCCGTACGCCTGGTTCCTCAGGTCCTGCCAGGTCTCGCGGTGGTGGTGCCAGACGAGGGCGTCGGGGGTGTAGCGGAGCCGGTGCCCGGCGGCGAGGACGGCGACGAAGGCGTACAGGTCGTCGCCGCCCTTCGCCGGGGTCCCGGTGCCGGTGGCGGGGTCGAAGCCGCCCGCGCGGCGGAGCGCGGAGGCCCGGAAGGCCATGTTGGCGCCGGAGCCGAAGCTGCCCGCGGTGAACGGGAACAGCGGCTCGTCGGCGGGCGGCCGGGCCGGGTCGTACAGCCGGGGCGCGAAGCCCTTGGCGAAGCCGCCGTGGGACTCCAGGAGGATCTGGGCGGGGGTGGTGAGCCGGGCGGGCAGGATGAGGCCGGTGACGCAGCCGAGCCCGGGATCGGCGGCGAAGGGCGCGGCGAGCGCGCCCAGCCAGCGCGGGTCGGCGATCACGTCGTCGTCGGTGAAGGCCAGCACCTCGCCGCCGGCGGCGGCGACCCCGGCGTTGTGGGCGGCGGCCAGGCCGGGCCGGTCCTCCCGCACGTACCGCACCCGGCCCGCGTACTCCGTCGTCACCAGGTCGTGGGTGGCGGAGGTGGCGGGGGCGTTGTCGACGACGATCAGCTCGTGGTCGGGGTGGTCCTGGGCGAGCAGCGAGTCGAGCGCGCGGGCGAGGGAGGCGGGGCGCTCGCGGGTGGCGACGACCACGGAGGCGCGGGGCGGGACGACGTCCTCCGCCGGGCCCCGCGCCGCCGCGAGCCGTTCGGCGTCGGCGCGGGGCGCGGCGGATTCCGCGAGCCGTGCGGCCGCGAGCGCGGCGAGGACCCGGGCGGGGTCCTCGCCCTCCTCGTACCGGCCGAGGACGGTGGCGGCGGGGCGCCCGTCGACCCGGACGAGGGCGTAGACCTCGCCGGGGACGGGCTCGGGGGCGCCGGGGGCGGCGCGCAGGCCGACGGCGGCGCCGGACGCGTCGAGCTCCAGCTCGGCGACGGATATGGCGGGCTGCTGGTTCACGGGGTTCCCCCAGGGACGTACACCTGCGGCTACCGGTCGCCCTTGAGGCGGGCGACGGTGTTCAGGGCTTCTCGGGCGCGGGCCGCCAGGGCGGGGCGCTCGCGGACGTAGGCGTGGACCGCCCGGACCGGCTCGCGGCGCAGCCGGTGCAGGACGGTGCGCGGGTCGGGGCGGGTGACGGCGCCCTCGTGGACGGTGAGTTCGCCGGTCTTCAGGGAGTCCTTGTACTCGGCGGCGCCGCGCCCGAGGTCGAGCATGCCGATGCCCGCCTCCGCCGCGCCGGCGGCCATCCGCAGATGGAGGACGAGGCCCGGGGAGTACTTGGCGTACGCGGGGTCGTAGGCGGGGAACCAGCACGACAGGACGGTCGCCGAGCGCAGGCCGAAGTGGGCGGCGACGGGGCGGTCCCCGGCGTACAGCACGGACAGGACGCCGGAGCAGCCGGGCGCGCGCTGCTCGTGGAGCCGGCGGACCAGGGCGCTGATCCACTCCTGGGCGAAGCGGTCGCCGCGGCCGGTCCTGCGGTACTGGGCGGACTTCCACTCCATGAGGGTGCGCAGGGCGGCCGGGTCGCGCTCGTCGAAGACGAACCGCAGCTCGGCGCCGGACTGCCGGGCCAGCTTGCGGTCCTTGGCGAGGGTGGTCCTGAGGAACTTCGGCGACTGGACGCGCAGCAGCGCCTCGTAGGCCTCGTACCCCTCGCCGACGTCGATGACGGGCGAGGCGAAGGACTCGTCGGCGGCGCCCTCGAAGACGGGCTGCCCGGTCTCCAGGTTGTCGTACTCCCAGAGGACGAGGCCGCAGGCGCGGAGCAGCGCCCGTGCGCCGGGCCGCAGTCCGGGCCGGAAGATGCCGCCCTGGCTGTCGGAGACGCCGAAGCCGATGGCCCGGCCGCGCCCCAACGGGCCCTTCTCGTGGGGGAAGAAGCCGACGGGCTCGTCGCCCTCCCACCAGACGGCGACCCGCGAGCGGGGGCGTACGGCTCCGACGGCGAGGGTGAACTCCGGCTCCATGAAGGGGTTCGCGGGAGCACCGGACCCGGCCCGCAGCTCGCGCCACGCCTCGATCTCGCGCTCGCCCAGCTCCCCCGGCCGCACGACCCGCACCCGCCACGCACTCACCTAGCCGACCCCCCGGTCATCCCCCGAGCACCTTCTGGACAGGAAGGTACCGGCCCGAACCCCTCCCCGGCAGGCATACTCGCCCTTTGGATCACGGAGGGGGACGAGGGTGACCGGAGCACGGGTGGGGCGGGGGCGGGCGCCGGGGGCGTAGCGGTCAGGTCCTGCCGGTGCGGCGGATCTCGGTGATCTCCCGGTCGCGCCCGGTCGGGGCGCCGAAGGCGTCGACGCGCACGCCGCCGGCGGTGGCGGTGACCTCCAGGGCCAGGTTGTCGTTCGGGGAGAGGTCGCGGAGGTCGACGCGGACCCGGAGGGCGCCGCCGCCGGGCATCCGGTGGACGTTCTCCGGCAGGTAGTCGGCGCCGGCCAGCGCCTTCCGCAGGGCGGCCTCGTCGGCCGGGGGGCCGGCGGCGAAGGCCGCGCGGACGCGGTCGGCGTGCGCGTCGGCGGCGCACCGGTCGACCTTGTCCAGGGGCACCTCGTCGTAGGAGGCGGGCGCGTCGACGCCGGGCGGCTCGGGCAGGTCCGTGGGGAGCGGGACGGGCACGTCGGCGGGGGTCGGTGGCTCGGCGGGGACCGGCGGCTCGGCGGGGACCGGCGGCTGCTCGCCGCCCGGGGGTCCCTTCACCTCCTCCGCGAGGTCGGTCACCGCGGGCAGCGGGGGCAGCTCCCTCGCGGTACCCGGGGCGCAGGTGTTGGTGATGCGGATGGCGACGGCCTGGGCCCGCACCGTCGGGTCGGGGTGCCTCTCCAGCTCCTCGCCGGAGAGCATGCGGGGCGACGGGGTCGCGGACGGCGTCGCGGACAGCGCCGCCGGCGCGGGCTTCCCCGCGGCGCCCTGCGTGCCGCAGGCGGTCAGGGTCAGGGCGCCGAGGGCGGCGGCGGTCAGGGCGACGGTCGTGAGGAGGCGCTGCGGAGTGGGCATGCCGGAATCATGCGGGCGGGACCCGACCGCCCACATGAGTACCGCTACTCAACGGCCCCGTGCGCACCACCGGGTTGCCGGTGCGTCATGCGACGCGGACGCCTGCGCGCCAGACCTCCGACACCAGCGGGACGCCCGGCCGGTAGGCCAGGTGGACGGGGGAGGGGGCGTCGAGGAACGCGAGGTCCGCGCGGGCGCCGGCGGAGAGGCGGCCGACGTCGGTGCGGCGCAGGGCCGCCGCGCCGCCGGCGGTGGCGGACCAGACGGCCTCGTCGGGGGTCATGCCCATGTCGCGGACGGCGAGGGCGATGCAGAAGGGCACCGACGAGGTGAAGGAGGAGCCCGGGTTGCAGTCCGTGGAGAGGGCGACCGTCACGCCCGCGTCGAGGAGGCGGCGGGCGTCCGGCCACTGCGCCCGGGTGGAGAACTCGGCACCGGGGAGGAGGGTGGCGACCGTGTTCCCGGAGGCCAGCGCGTCCACGTCCGCGTCCGTCAGATGGGTGCAGTGGTCGGCGCTCGCCGCGTCCAGCTCGACCGCGAGCTGGACGCCGGGGCCGTACGAGAGCTGGTTGGCGTGGATCCTCGGCAGGAGGCCCTTCGCCTTGCCGGCGGTGAGGATCGCGCGGGCCTGGTCGCCGTCGAAGGCGCCCTTCTCGCAGAAGACGTCCACCCAGCGGGCGTGCGGGGCGCAGGCGTCCAGCATCGCGCCGGTGACGAGGTCGACGTAGGCCGCCGGGTCGTCGGCGAAGTCCGGGGAGACGATGTGGGCGCCGAGGTAGGTCACCTCGTCGGTGTGCTCGGCGGCGATGCGCAGCGCGCGGGCCTCGTCCTCGACGGTCAGGCCGTAGCCGGACTTGGTCTCGAAGGTGGTGGTGCCCTGGCGCAGGGCCTCGCGGAGGTAGCGGGCCACGTTCGCCGACAGCTCGGCGTCGGTGGCGGCGCGGGTGGCGGCGACGGTGGTGCGGATGCCGCCCGCCCGGTAGGGCTGCCCGGACATGCGGGCGTCGAACTCGGCGGTGCGGTCGCCCGCGAAGACGAGGTGGGAGTGGGAGTCGACGAAGCCGGGGAGGACGGCGCGGCCGCCGGCGTCGACCCGGCGGTCGGCGGCCGGAGCCTGCGCGGCGGGGCCCGCCCAGGCGACCCGGTCGCCGTCCAGGACGAGGGCGGCGTCCTCGACGAGGCCCAGGAGGCCTTCGCCGACGGCGGGGTCGTTCGTGACCAGGCTGCCGATGTGGGTGATGACCGTGGTCGTCATGGGTGCTCTCCGGTAGGGGCGTGGGGGGTGGGCGGGCCGTGGCCGGGGTCAGTCCCGCAGGGCGGCGATCGCGTCCGCCAGGGCTCCCGCCGCGTCCGGGACGGAGACGTGGACGCCGTCGCGGACCACGGTGCGGCCGCCGACCACCACGTGGCGGACGTCGGCCGCGCTCGCGGCGAAGACGGCCGTCTCCGGGGCGAGGCGCGGCAGCGGGCCCGCCGTGCGGACGGTGTCGAGGGCGATCGTGGTGAAGTCGGCGAGGGCGCCGGGCTCCAGGGCGCCCGCGTCGGACCAGCCGAGCGCCGCGTGGCCGTCGGCGGAGGCGGCGCGGAGCAGCGCGGCGGCGGTCCAGTGGCCCCGGATGTGGGTGCGCAGCCGCTCGTTCAGCTCCATGGCGCGCGCCTCCTCCAGGAGGTCGATCACGGCGTGGCTGTCGCTGCCGAGGGAGAGCGGGGAGCCGGCCTTCTGGAGGGCGGTGGCGGGGCCGATGCCGTCGGCGAGGTCGCGTTCGGTGGTGGGGCACATGCAGGTGCCGGTGGAGGTGGAGCCGACGAGGGCGATGTCGGCGTCGGTCATGTGGGTGTTGTGGACGCCGGTGGTGCGGGGGCCGAGGACGCCGTGGTCGGCGAGGAGCCGGGTCGGGGTGACGCCGTGGGCGGCGTGGCAGGCCTCGTTCTCGGCGGTCTGCTCGGAGAGGTGGACGTGCAGGGGCGCCCGCCGCTCCTCGGCCCAGCGGGCGACGGTGGACAGCTGGTCGGCGGGGACGGCCCGGACGGAGTGGATCGCCGCTCCGATCCGTACGCCGTCCCGGTCCTTCAGCGCGCCCGCCCGCTCGGCCCACCGCTCGGCGGTGCCGTCGGAGAAGCGGAGCTGGTGGTGTTCGGGGGCGGCTCCGAAGCCGGCGGAGAGGTAGGCGGTGTCGAGGAGGGTGATGCGGATGCCGGCCTCGCGGGCCGCCGCGATCAGGGCCTCGCCCATGGCGTTGGGGTCGGCGTAGGGGGTGCCGCCGGGGCCGTGGTGGAGGTAGTGGAACTCGCCGACGGCGGTGACGCCGGCCAGCGCCATCTCGGCGTAGACGGCCCGGGCGAGCGCGAAGTAGGAGTCCGGGGTGAGCCGCTGGGCGACGCCGTACATGACCTCGCGCCAGGTCCAGAAGGTGCCGGAGCCGACCTGGACGGTGCCGCGCAGGGCCCGGTGGAAGGCGTGGCTGTGGGCGTTCGCCAGTCCCGGGACCGTGAAGCCGCGCAGGACGACGGCGCCGGGCGGCGGGGCGTCGACGCCGGTGCGGACGGCGGTGATCCGGCCGTCGGCGGCCTCCAGGGCGACGCCCGGCTCGGCGTAGGTGCCGAGCCAGGCGTGTTCCAGCCAGTACGTCGTCAGCGGCACGCCAGCTCCTCCAGTACGTCGGCGAGTGCGCGGACCCCGGCCACGCAGTCGTCCTCGGCGGCGGACTCGGCCGGGGAGTGCGAGACGCCGGTGGGGTTCCGCACGAACAGCATGGCGGTCGGGACCGACTCGGACAGGATGCCCGCGTCGTGGCCGGCGCCGGTGCCGAGGACGGGCGTCTTCTCCCCGAGGACGCGGCTCAGCTCGTCGCGCAGGGCGTGCGAGAAGTCCACGACCGGGGTGAAGGACTCCCGGACGACGGCGAGGTCGATGCCGTGCCGGTCGGCGTACTCCCGGGCGGCGGTCTCGATGCCGGTCACGACGGCGTCCAGGGAGCCCTGGTCGGCGGCGCGGGCGTCCAGCCAGCCGCGGACCATCGACGGGATGGCGTTGACGCCGTTCGGCTCGACCGCGATCTTGCCGAAGGTGGCGACGGCGCCCGCGAGTTCGGCCTCGCGGCGGGCGGCGAGCACGGTCTCGGCGTAGGTGAGCATCGGGTCGCGGCGGTCGACGAGCCGGGTGGTGCCGGCGTGGTTGGCCTCGCCGGCGAAGTCGTACCGCCAGCGTCCGTGCGGCCAGATGGCGGAGGCGATGCCGACGGCGTCGCCGGAGAGGTCGAGGGCGCGGCCCTGCTCGACGTGCAGCTCGACGAAGGCGCGGATGCGGCCGAGCCGCTCCGGGTCGGCGCCGATCCGCGAGGGGTCGTGTCCGGCCGCCTCCATGGCCTGCGGGAGGGTGATCCCGTCGGCGTCGCGGAGCTCGTACGCCTGCTCCTTCGTCAGCCGGCCGGCGGTGAGGCGGGAGCCGACGCAGGCGAGGCCGAAGCGGGCGCCCTCCTCGTCGCCGAAGTTGACGATGGCGAGGGGCCGCCGGAAGGAGACGCCGCGGGCGCGGAGTTCGTCGAGGGCGGCGAAGGCGGAGACGACGCCGAGGGGGCCGTCGAAGGCGCCGCCGTCGGGGACGGAGTCCAGGTGGGAGCCGGTGACGACGGCGTCGCCGGCCGCAGGGTCGCCGAGCCAGGCCCACTGGTTGCCGTTGCGGTCGGTCTCGACGTCCAGGCGGCGGGCCTCGGCCTGCATCCGGAACCAGAGCCGGCAGTCGGCGTCGGCGCCCGTCCAGGCGTAGCGGCGGTAGCCGCCGGAGGCGGCGCTGCGGCCGAGGGGCCGCAGCGACCGCCACATGGCGTGGAAGGTCTCGCTCACGCCTGGTCGCCCTCGCGCATCGGGACGCGGACGCCCTTCTCGTCGGCGACCCGCTCGGCGATGTCGTAGCCGGCGTCGACGTGCCGGATGACGCCCATGCCGGGGTCGTTGGTGAGCACGCGGCGGATCTTCTCGCCCGCGAGCTCGGTGCCGTCGGCCACCGAGACCTGGCCGGCGTGGATGGAGCGGCCCATGCCGACCCCTCCGCCGTGGTGGAGGGAGACCCAGGAGGCGCCGGAGGCGACGTTGACCATGGCGTTGAGCAGCGGCCAGTCGGCGATGGCGTCGGAGCCGTCGAGCATGGCCTCGGTCTCGCGGTACGGGGAGGCCACCGAGCCGCAGTCGAGGTGGTCGCGGCCGATCGCGAGGGGGGCGGCGAGGGTGCCGTCGGCGACCATGTCGTTGAACATGGCGCCGGCCTTGTCGCGCTCGCCCTGGCCGAGCCAGCAGATGCGGGCGGGCAGGCCCTGGAAGTGGACGCGCTCGCCGGCCATCTTGATCCAGCGGTGCAGCGACTCGTTCTCCGGGAAGAGGTCGAGGATCGCCTTGTCCGTCTTGTGGATGTCGGAGGCCTCGCCGGACAGGGCGGCCCAGCGGAAGGGGCCCTTGCCCTCGCAGAAGAGCGGGCGGATGTAGGCGGGGACGAAGCCGGGGAAGGCGAAGGCGCGGTCGTAGCCGGCCAGCTGGGCCTCGCCGCGGATGGAGTTGCCGTAGTCGAAGACCTCGGCGCCGGCGTCCATGAAGCCGACCATGGCCTCGACGTGGCGGGCCATGGACTCGCGGGCGCGGGTGGTGAAGCCGGCCGGGTCCTTGGCGGCGGCGTCGGCCATGTCCTCGAAGGCCACGCCGACCGGGAGGTAGGAGAGCGGGTCGTGGGCCGAGGTCTGGTCGGTGACGATGTCGACCGGGGCGCCCTCGGCGAGCATCCGCGGGAGCAGCTCGGCGGCGTTGCCGAGGAGGCCGATGGAGAGCGGGCGGCGGGCGTCGCGGGCCTCGGTGGCCAGCCGGAGCGCGTGGGCGAGGTCGTCGGCCTTCACGTCCAGGTAGCGGTGCTCGATGCGGCGCTCGATGGCGCGCGGGTCGACGTCGATGCAGATCGCGACGCCGTCGTTCATCGTCACGGCGAGGGGCTGGGCGCCGCCCATGCCGCCGAGGCCGGCGGTGAGGGTGATGGTGCCGGCCAGGGTGCCGCCGAACTTCTTCGCGGCGACGGCGGCGAAGGTCTCGTAGGTGCCCTGGAGGATGCCCTGGGTGCCGATGTAGATCCAGGAGCCGGCCGTCATCTGGCCGTACATGGTGAGGCCGAGGGCCTCCAGGCGCCGGAACTCCTCCCAGTTGGCCCAGTCGCCGACGAGGTTGGAGTTGGCGATGAGGACGCGGGGCGCCCACTCGTGGGTCTGCATGACGCCGACCGGGCGGCCGGACTGGACCAGCATGGTCTCGTCCTGCTTGAGGGTGCGCAGGGTGCGGACCATGGCGTCGAAGGAGCGCCAGTCGCGGGCGGCCTTGCCGGTGCCGCCGTAGACGACGAGCTTGTCGGGGTGCTCGGCGACCTCGGGGTCCAGGTTGTTCTGGAGCATCCGGAGGGCGGCCTCCTGCTGCCATCCCAGGGCGCTCAGTTCCGTACCGCGCGGGGCCCGTACGAGACGGGGCCGCGGCCCGGAGGGCCCCGCCTGAGGGTGGCGGCGGGAGACGGGCGGGCGGGGTCCTGACATGGCGGTGCCTCCTCGAATGTCGTTCAGATATTCACATCCTGGCTTGCTGAATAGTTGTAGTCAACAGGGCGCGGCGCGACCGCCCGGTGCGCGGGGGCTCCGGCCGTCCCGCCACGCGCCCTGCCGCGCCCCCTCCGCGCCCCCCGCGTACGCCCCGGTGACGGGCCGCGCCCGGCCCGACAGGATGGACCCCATGGCCTCCCACCGCCGTGACCTCGCCGTCCGGGCCGCCGTCGCCCAGGGACTCCTCGCCCCCGACGCCCCCGTCGTCGCCCTCCTCGACACCGCCGGCATCCGCGCCTCCGCCGCCGCCCTGACCGGCGCCTTCGCCGCCGTCACCCGGGCCGAGGTGCTGCACGCCTTCGCCGTGAAGGCCGCCCCGCTCGTCCCCGTCCTGCGGCTGCTCGCCGAGGCCGGACTCGGCGCCGAGGTCGCGAGCCCCGGCGAGCTGGCCCTCGCCCGCGCCGCCGGGCTGCCCCCGTCGCGCACGGTCCTCGACTCGCCCGCCAAGACCTCCGCCGAACTGCGCGAGGCCCTCGCCCTCGGAATCGCGGTCAACGCCGACAACCTCCAGGAGCTGGAGCGCCTCGACGCCCTGGTCGCCGCCGCCCCCACCGCCTCCCCCCTCGGGCTGCGGGTCAACCCGCAGGTCGGAGCCGGCTCCATCGGCGCCCTGTCCACCGCCACCGCCACCTCCAAGTTCGGCGTCGCGCTGCGCGACGAGGGCGCCCGCGAGGCCGTCGTCCGGGCCTTCCTGGACCGCCCCTGGCTCACCCGGCTGCACACCCACACCGGCTCCCAGGGCGTCCCGCTCACCCTGATGGCCGAAGGCGTCCGGGCCGCCCACGAGCTGGCCGAGGAGATCAACGCGAAGGCCGGCCGCCCGCAGGTCGACACCCTCGACATCGGGGGCGGCCTCCCGGTGAACTTCGCCTCCGACGAGGAGACCCCCACCCACGCCGCGTACGCCCGGCTGCTCGCCGCCACCGCCCCCGGCCTCCTGGACGGGCGCTACCGCCTGGTCACCGAGTTCGGGCGCTCCCTGCTCGCCAAGCACGGCACGGTCCTCACCCGCGTCGAGTACACCAAGACCTCCGGCGGCCGCCCCATCGCCGTCACCCACGCCGGCGTCCAGCTCGCCACCCGGACCGTCTACGCCCCCGAGGCCTGGCCGCTGCGGATCCTCGCCTACGACTCCGAGGGCCGCCCCCGGACCGGCGAGGCCGTCGTCCAGGACGTGGCGGGCCCCGCCTGCTTCGCCGGGGACCTGCTCGCCGCCGGCCGCGCCCTGCCGCGGCTCCGCCCGGGCGACGTGGTGGCCGTCCCGGACACCGGCGCGTACGCCTTCGCCCACCACTACGCCTACAACAGCCTGCCCCGCCCCGCCGTGCACGGCTTCTCGCTCGCCGGCGACGGCACCGTCTCCTTCGCCCTGGTCCGCCCGGCACAGACCGCGCGGGAGATCGTCGCCGAGGCCGGCGGCGCCCGCGCCGACGCGCTCGTCCGGTAGCGCCGTGCCGGGACACCCCCTTCGATGGAGCCATGACCACCACCACAACCGTCGTCGTGGAGCGCCGGGTCGCCGCCTCGCCCGGCCGTGTCTGGGAGTCGATCACCGACCTGCCGGACATGCCCCGGGTGCTGTCCGGGGTCCAGCGGGTCGAGGTGCTCACGGAAGGCGGCTTCGGCGTGGGCACCCGCTGGCGGGAGACCCGGCGCATGATGGGCAAGGAGGCCACCGAGGAGATGACGGTGACCGAGTGCGAGCCGCCCGACCGGTACGTGACGGTCGCCGACTCGCACGGCATGCACTACGCCTCCGAGCTCTCCCTGCGCGCCGAGGGGCCGGACGCCAGCGTGCTGCGGATGGCCTTCTCGGCCACTCCGGCGGGGGGCCGCGGCACGGGCCTCGCCGGCCGCCTCCTCGCCCGCTTCGGCGCGAGGGCGGTCTCCAGGGCGCTCACGAAGGACCTGGAGGACATCGCGCGGGCGGTCGAGAGCCGGTACTGACCCGGCCCGGGACGCCCTCCGCCCGGGGCTCCACCCTCCATCGTCGGTCAATTCCGGCCTCCTGTGGGCATGTTCCGATGGAAAATGCCAGAACCCCCTCCGCGGGCCACGCCGTTCAGTAACGTCACCGTCACTGCCGTTGCTCGCACGCCGTATCGGGAGGGGAGCCCGCGTGCCCGGAATCGACGAGTGCCTCATGGAGGCCATGACCCTGCCGGGTGCTCGCGGTGCCTCCCTGGTCGACTGGAACAGCGGCCTCGCACTCGGGACCGCGGGCGAGTCGCCGGTCGGCGACCACGAGACGACCGCCGCCGAGACCGCCGAACTCGCTCGCGCCGCAGCCGAGTTCGACTCCTTCACCGCCGCCGCGGAGGAACCGCCGGCCGAGGACGGGGGCGTGCCGCCCGTCGAGGACCTGATCGTCACCACCCGCGCCGGCTACCACGTCATACGCTTCGTCCGGACCTCCTTCGACAGCAGCGTCTTCCTCCACCTCTGGCTCGACCGCGACACCGGCAACCTCGCCCTCGCCCGCATACGCCTCGGCGACCTCGCCGAAAAACTGGTCCTGGGATGAGCGTCTCCCCCATGCTCGTGCGGCTCGCGGCGGAGCGGGCCACCGGCGCCCTGCTCCGCGACCACGGCACCCTCTACCTCGTCGACGGCCGGGTGGTGCACGCCGAGAGCCCCGCCTCCCCCGGCATGGACGTCCTCCTCACCACCGCGGGCCGGCTCCCCCGGGAGAACTGGGACGAGGCCGTCGACCGGGCCGGAGCCCACCGCGCCGTCGGCCGCTTCCTCGTCGACAGCGGACGGCTGCGCGACGGAGAGCTGGAGATATGCCACCTCGGCGCCGTCTTCGACGCCGCCTTCTTCGCCCTCTCCCCCACCAGTGGCCCCACCCGCTTCCGGTACGGCGTCGGGCACTGGTTCGGCACGGTCCGCCCGGTCTCCGCCGAGGCCGTCGAGCGCGAGACCCTCCGCCGCCGCGAACTCCTCGACGCCGTCTGGCCGTACGCCTCCGTCGACAGCGCCCCCGTCGTGCCCCGCCCCGCCGCCCCCGGCCAGGGCGTGGGCGCCCGCCGCAGGGCCCTGCTCGCCGCCGCCGACGGGGTCCGCACCCCCGCCGAGCTGGCCCGGGTCCTCGGCCGCCCCGCCTTCCACACCCTCCTCGACGTCCGCAGGCTCGCCGCCGCCGGACTCGTCGAGACCCCGCTCGACGCGGCCCCCGACGCCACCCCCCCACCGCCGCCCCCGGAGTGGTCTCCGGTCCCCCCGGTGTCCGACCCCGACATCGCCCTGCTGCGCCGGCTCCGTGACGCCCTGGAGGCACACCTGTGATGAGGCGTGCTCTGCGCCTGCGCGCCGAGAGGAGACAGTTGATGACAGCCGAAGCAGAGGTGCTCGGCGAGCTCAGACGCCTGCGCGCCCGGCTGCCCCAGCTCACCGGGGCGCTCGCGGCCAGCGCCGACGGGCTGGTGCTCGCCCACGACACCGTGGACGGCGCCGCCGAGAGCGTCGCCGCGCTGACCGCCGCCGCGCTCGGCGTCGGCCGGCGGCTGACCGAATCCACCGGCCAGGGCGGCTTCCGGGAGCTGCTCGTCCGCGGCGAGGCCGGCTACGTGGCCACCTACGCCGCGGGCGGCTCCGCCGTCCTCACCCTGCTCGCCGAGCCCCGCATCAACGTGGGCCGGCTCCACCTGGAGGCCCGTCGCTCCAGCCTCCGCATCGGCGACCTCGTCGACGGCGCACTGGAGCGCAGGGACCTCGTCTGATCCACCGGTCCGGCCCCGCGAGGCGGCCGTTCCCCCACCCGACACCCGTCACACGCACAGAAGAAGGAAGTGGCACACCATGGCGAACACCGAGACCTCCCTGAAGGAAGCCTCCTCGATCGAGGGCTTCATCGGCGCGGCCCTCGTCGACTACACCAGCGGCATGGCCCTCGGCACCCTCGGCGGCGGCAAGGACCTGGACCTGACCGTGGCCGCGGCGGGCAACACCGACGTGGTCCGCGCCAAGGTGCGGACGATGGAGATGCTGGGCATCCAGGAGGAGATCGAGGACATCCTCATCACCCTCGGCAGCCAGTACCACCTCATCCGGCTGCTCAAGTCCCGCGGCAGCAACGGCCTCTTCCTCTACCTGGCGCTGGCCAAGGACCGGGCCAACCTGGCGATGGCCCGCCACCAGCTGAAGAAGATCGAGGCCGAGCTGGACGTCTGACCCCGCCGGCTCACTCCACGAAGAGCCCCCGCTCCGCCGCCTTCGCGTCGAAGCGCTCCAGGCGCGCCTGGGCGTCCGGCAGCTCGTCCGCCATGGCCTCCAGCAGGACCCGGCCGAGCAGCATCGGGGCACAGGCGGTGTCGAAGGCGAGCCCGGTGCCGACGGCGGCCGGGATGAGCAGGTCGGAGTGGGCGGCGACGGGCGCGAAGGCGGAGTCGGCCACGGTCACCACGGTGAGCCCGGCCGTCCGCGCGTACTCCAGCGCCTCGACGACCTCCCGCGGGTGCCGGGGCAGCGCGAAGCAGAGCAGCGCGGTGGCCCCGGCCCGGACGGCCGCGTCGATCCGGTCGTCGAGCATCGAACCGCCCTCGTCGAGCAGCCGCACGTCCGGGTGCACCTTGGCGGCGAAGTAGGCGAAGCCGCGGGCCTGCGAGGAGGCGGCGCGCAGACCGAGGACGGGCAGCGGCCGCGAGGCGGCGAGCAGCCGTCCGGCGCGCTCCACCGGCGCGGGGTCGGCGAGCAGCCCGGCGAGGTGCCGGAGGTTCTCGATCTCGGCGAGGACGGCCTGCTGGTACTCGTTGTGCCCGGCGTCCTCCCCCGGGGCGGCGGCCGGCCGCTCGGGCGGCGCGACCTCCCGCAGGTGCCGGCGGAGCGCCGGGTAGCCGTCGAAGCCGAGGGCGACCGCGAAGCGGGTCACGGAGGGCTGGCTGACGCCGGCGAGCTCGGCGAGCTCGACGCTGGAGAGGAAGGGCGCGTCGGCGGCCCGCCGGACCATGCAGTGGGCGATCCGCCGCTGCGTGGGCGTGAGCCGGTGCCCCTCGAAGAGCGCCTGGAGCCGCCCGGCCGGGCTGTCGCTCATGCCGTCCCCCTTCATCCATTCATCCCTGACCCTGTCTGCATAAGGATATGCAGAGGGGGTGCGGGGCGGGGAGGGAGCGGCGGACGGGCGGGCGCGGTCACGCCCGGACATCCGAATCGTGCGGGGGCTGTAACAAACGGCGGAGGCCGGTGAACCGGCTCCCCCGCGTGGCAACAATAGCCGTGTCGCAGACGTGACGACCGGCTCCGGGCCGGTCACGGGGGAAGAGGGATCGACATGAACGCGAGGACGACGAGAGCCGGTTCACCGCGGCGGCGCGTGCGCGGCGCCGTCCTGGGCGCGGCGGCGGTCGCGGCCCTGCTGACGACCACCGCCTGCCAGGGCGACGAGCCGGCCGCCGCCGGACCGAGCGCGACCGCCCCGTCGGCGGCCGCCCCCTCGGGCTCCGCGTCGGCCGGCGGGAGCACGCCGGAGGCCACCGCGCCCACGGGCGACTCCGGCACCGGCGGCGGCAGCCCGTCGGCCACGGGGACCGGGGACAGCGGCGAGACCGGCGGCGGCAACGGCACGGAGTACGCCGACTGCGAGGCCGACGGGCTCACCACCGCGGTCGAGCTCCAGGACCCGGCCGGGGAGACCCCCCGCCACTTCCTGCTGACGGTCACCAACGGCTCGAAGACGCCGTGCGTCCTCAACGAGGCGCCGATCCTGCGGCTCGAGGCGGGCGACGACGCCCCGATCGTCGAGACGCTCGGCGAGCCGGACTCCGAGCCCGTCGTCGTCGAGGGCGGCGGCAAGGCCTACGCGGGCCTGTACGCCTTCGGGAACGACGAGGGCGGCGAGGCCGAGTACGACCGGTCCGACCGCTTCACGGCGACCCTGGTCGCCGGCGAGGGCACCGAGCTGCGCGGCACGCTCGTCTTCGACCTGCCCGGCGGCCTCGGCACGATCTCGGTCGACGACGCGGCGCGGGTGAACGGCTGGGCCGGCACCGAGGGCCTGGCGATGCGGCCGATCACCCAGCTCTGATCCGGACGCGCTCCGGACCGGGGCGCTCCGGACCGGGTCGCTCCGGGCGGGAGGGTTCCGGGCCGTGGGCGCTCCGGACAGGGGCGCTCCGGGCCGGGAGGAAGGTGGCGCGGGGACCGCCGCACCCCCATCGCTGGGGGGCGGGACGACGGCGGTCCCCGCGGGGGACACGGGCCCGGGTCAGGGCCGGTCTCCGCGTCCGCGGCGTCTTCAGAGGTCCGGGAGCCGCTCCGGAAGTTCTGTGACGCCGACGAGGAACACTCTGCCGGAGGCGTGTTAAGCGGGTGCTGCGTGGACGTGACGCGCTCGTACCGTTTGCGCGAACGCCCCCGCGCGCACCCGCCGCCCCCGGCGGGGTGCTACTTCGAACCGCCGCCGGCCAGGAAGGCGAGCAGGTCCTGGCGGCTGACGACGCCGGTGGGCTTGCCCTCGACCAGGACGATCGCGGCGTCGGCGCCGCCGAGGACCGACATCAGGTCGGCGACCGGCTCGCCCGAGCCGACCTGCGGCAGCGGCGCGGACATGTGGCCCTCCAGCGGGTCCTCCAGCTGCGCCTTCTGGGTGAAGAGGTGGTCCAGGAGCTCCCGCTCCACGACCGAGCCGATGACCTCGGCGGCCATCACGTCGGGGTGGCCGGCGCCGGGCTTCACGATCGGCATCTGGGAGACGCCGTACTCGCGCAGCACCTCGATGGCCTGGCCGACGGTCTCGTCCGGGTGCATGTGGACGAGGGAGGGCAGGCCGCCCTCGTCCTTGTGGCGCAGGACGTCGGCGACGGTGGCGGTGGCGGTGGACTCCAGGAAGCCGTAGTCGGCCATCCACTCGTCGTTGAAGATCTTCGACATGTAGCCGCGGCCGGAGTCCGGCAGCAGGACGACGACGACGTCGTCGGGGCCCAGCTCGCGGGCGACCTCCAGGGCGGCGACCACGGCCATGCCGCAGGAGCCGCCGACGAGCAGGCCCTCCTCCTTGGCGAGGCGCCGGGTCATCTGGAAGGAGTCCTTGTCGGACACCGCGACGATCCGGTCGGTGACGTTCCGGTCGTAGGCGGTGGGCCAGAAGTCCTCGCCGACGCCCTCGACCAGGTACGGACGGCCGGAGCCGCCGGAGTAGACGGAGCCCTCGGGGTCGGCGCCGATGACCTTGACGGTCCCGCCGCTGGCCTCCTTGAGGTAGTTGCCGGTGCCGGAGATGGTGCCGCCGGTGCCGACGCCCGCCACGAAGTGGGTGATCTTCCCCTCGGTCTGCTCCCACAGCTCGGGACCGGTGGTCTCGTAGTGCGAGCGGGGGTTGTTCGGGTTGGAGTACTGGTCGGGCTTCCAGGCGCCGGGGGTCTCGCGGACGAGCCGGTCCGAGACGTTGTAGTACGAGTCCGGGTGCTCCGGATCGACGGCGGTGGGGCAGACGACGACCTCGGCACCGTAGGCCCGCAGCACGTTGATCTTGTCGAGGGACACCTTGTCCGGGCAGACGAAGATGCACTTGTAGCCCTTCTGCTGGGCCACGATCGCCAGGCCGACGCCGGTGTTGCCGGACGTGGGCTCGACGATGGTGCCGCCGGGCTTCAGCTCGCCGCTCTGCTCGGCCGCCTCGATCATGCGCAGGGCGATGCGGTCCTTGACCGACCCGCCGGGGTTGAAGTACTCGACCTTGGCGAGGACGGTGGCCTGAATGCCTGCCGTCACGTTGTTGAGCTTCACCAGCGGGGTGTTGCCGACGAGGCTGATCATCGAGTCGTGGAATTGCACCGTGTTCTCCGGGGTCTCCGTAATGGTGTGGCCAGCGTATGCGTAGTCGGGACGCCTTTCGGGGCAGTTAGACCCTGAACGGCTTGAAGGACGTGAGGACCTGTACGGCTCGAAGGAGGTGACGCCCCCGATGTCCAGGGCGAGGGTGGCGCGCCGGATCGCGGCGGGAGCGGCGTACGGCGGCGGGAGCATCGGCCTGATCGGCGTGGCCGCGGTGGGGGTCGTGCTGGCGGAGGCGCAGCTCGCGAAGCGGACGGTGGGCACGGGGACGGCCCCGCTGCCGCCGGCCGCGGACGGGCTGTACGGGAGGGCGTTCGGCACGGAGGACCCCCTGCGGCTGGCCCTTCTGGGTGATTCCACGGCGGCCGGCCAGGGTGTGCGCCGGGCGGGTCAGACGCCGGGCGCGCTGCTCGCCTCGGGGCTGGCGGCGGTCGCGGAGCGCCCGGTGGCGCTGCGGAACGTGGCGCTGTCGGGCGCCCGCTCGGACGACCTGGAGCGTCAGGTGTCGCTGCTGCTCGCGCAGCCGCTGGGCCCGCCGGACGTCTGCGTGATCATGATCGGGGCGAACGACGTGACGCACCGGATGCCGGCGACGGAGTCGGTGCGGCTCCTGGCGGCGGCGGTGCGGCGGCTGCGCACGGCCGGGGCGGAGGTGGTCGTCGGCACCTGCCCGGATCTGGGCACCATCGAGCCGGTCTACCAGCCGCTGCGCTGGCTGGCCCGGCGGGCCTCGCGGCAGCTGGCGGCGGCGCAGACGATCGTGGTGGTGGAGCAGGGCGGGCGGACGGTGTCGCTGGGCGACCTGCTCGGCCCGGAGTTCGCGGCGAACCCGCGGGAGATGTTCGGGGTGGACCTCTTCCACCCGTCGGCGGAGGGGTACGCGACGGCGGCGATGGCGGTGCTGCCGACCCTGTGCGCCTCGCTCGGCGTGTGGCCGGAACCGGACCGCCTGGAGCCGGGCCGCAGCGAGGACGTGCTGCCGGTGGCGAAGGCCGCGGCCGAGGCGGTGAAGCAGGCGGGCACCGAGGTGACCGGGGTCCGGGCCCCGTGGGCGCTCCTGAAGCACCGGCGCCGGCGGCGGCTGACGGAGGCGGCGGAGGCGGACGCGGCGGAGCCCCGGGGCCCCGCCGGGGCCGCGGAGGGGGCGCACGGGGGCCGTGGGGAGCCGCTGCCGCAGGATGCGCCGCGCACCTGAGCAAGCGCTTAGAAAAGAGGTCCGCATCACACGCCGATCCCGGTGACCCCGCCCGGTACGTGCGGGTAACTTCCCAAGGAGTCCGACCGCCACCAGCCCCCTGGAGCCGTGATGCCCGAAGCCGTGATCGTCTCGACCGCCCGTTCCCCCATCGGCCGGGCCTTCAAGGGCTCCCTGAAGGACCTGCGCCCCGACGACCTCACGGCCACGATCATCCAGGCCGCGCTCGCCAAGGTCCCCGAGCTGGACCCGCGCGACATCGACGACCTGATGCTGGGCTGCGGCCTCCCGGGCGGCGAGCAGGGCAACAACCTGGGCCGGATCGTCGCGGTGCAGATGGGCATGGACCACCTCCCGGGCTGCACCGTCACCCGCTACTGCTCCTCCTCGCTCCAGACCTCGCGGATGGCGCTGCACGCGATCAAGGCGGGCGAGGGCGACGTCTTCGTCTCGGCCGGCGTCGAGATGGTCTCCTCCTTCGTGAAGGGCAACTCGGACTCCCTGCCGGACACGCACAACCCGTTCTTCGCCGACGCCGAGGCCCGCACCGCCGAGGTCGCCGCCTCCGAGGGCTCCTCCTGGCACGACCCGCGCGAGGACGGCCTCGTCCCCGACGCGTACATCGCCATGGGCCAGACCGCGGAGAACCTCGCCCGCTGGAAGGGCATCAGCCGCCAGGAGATGGACGAGTTCGGCGTCCGCTCGCAGAACCTCGCCGAGCAGGCCATCAAGAACGGCTTCTGGGAGCGCGAGATCACCCCGGTGACCCTCCCGGACGGGACGGTCGTCTCCACCGACGACGGCCCGCGCGCCGGCGTCACCCTGGAGGGCGTCTCCGGCCTGAAGCCGGTCTTCCGCCCCGACGGCCTGGTCACCGCCGGCAACTGCTGCCCGCTGAACGACGGCGCCGCCGCGCTCGTCATCATGTCCGACACCAAGGCGCGCGAGCTGGGCCTGACCCCGCTGGCCCGGATCGTCTCCACCGGCGTCTCCGGCCTCTCCCCCGAGATCATGGGCCTCGGCCCGGTCGAGGCGTCGAAGCAGGCCCTGAAGCGCGCCGGCCTGACCATCGGCGACATCGACCTCGCCGAGATCAACGAGGCCTTCGCCGCCCAGGTCATCCCGTCCTACCAGGACCTCGGCCTGGACCTGGACAAGGTCAACGTCAACGGCGGCGCCATCGCCGTCGGCCACCCCTTCGGCATGACCGGCGCCCGCATCACCGGCACCCTGATCAACAGCCTCCAGTTCCACGACAAGCAGTTCGGCCTGGAGACCATGTGCGTGGGCGGCGGCCAGGGCATGGCGATGGTCATCGAGCGGCTGAGCTGAGCCGCAGCGGAGGGTAGGGGTCGCCCGAGGAACGAGGGCGGCACCTGCCCGCAGCGGAGGCGGGGCCCGGCGCGGCCGAAGGAATCGAGCGGCTGAGCTGAGCCGCAGCGGAGGGTAGGGGTCGCCCGAGGAACGAGGGCGGCACCTGCCCGCAACGGAGGCGGGGCCCGGGGCGGCCGAAGGAATCGAGCGGCCGGGCCGGTACGAGGGCGGTGCCCCGTCCCGTACGGGAACGGGTCCGCTCTCCACTCGCCGAGCGCGTCAACCTCACCGCGTCCCAGCCGTGACCGAATCTCCCCCAGGATGTGACCTATATCCCGGGGGAGTTCGTTTTCCCAGGTCAGAGCGGTTCCAGGACTAAACGCCCGGTCGAAATACCTGTCCAATTCGTGACGTAATGCACTGACAGGGAGCCCCGTCCCACGACAAGCTGATGTAGGAAGTCGGGGGATCGACTCGAACCGGGAGTACGTCAGTGAGCGCCATGTCTCTTGCCCTGCTGCTGACCACGGCCGCTGCCACGGCCGTGGGCGCCGCTGCCCTGCACCACGTGCGGGGTCTCCGCAAGGAGGTCACCGCCCTGCGCACCGAGCTGGCCGCCGGCCACGGCGTGACGGTCCCCGCGGCCCGCGCCACGCCCGCCGCCGAGATACGGGCCGCGGTGGCGGAGGCGCTGGCCGAGGAGCGCGAGCGCGAGCTCGCCGAGGCGCGTGCCTTCTGGGCCGCGCAGGAGGCCCGGGACGCGGCCGACGCGCCCTCCGCCCTCCTCGGCGGCCTGGGCGGCGAGGAGACCGGCGGTCTCTTCGTGCCGCGCCAGACGGACTTCGTGGGCCTGGAGGCGATGGCGCTGGAGGCCATGGAGGCCGAGGCGGCCTCCCTCGACGGCCTCGCGGACCCGGTGGACGACTTCCCGGAGTACCCGGAGGACTCCCCGGAGCTGGCCGCGGCCCGCCGCCGGCACCCCTCGCATCCGGACTTCGTGCCGGTGCAGACGCCGGTCGTGACGGACCACGAGCGCACGGTGGCGCGCCTGGAGGAGCTGGCCGACACGGCCACCGCCCTCACCGACGTGCGTCCGGGCCCGCTCGGCACGCTCGACGTGTACGTCTTCGCCGACGGCACCACGCTCTGCATGACCCCGGGGCACCGCGAGACCGCGGAGCGCCTGGCGGAGGCCCTCCGGGCCGGCCGCACCCCGGTGCTGCTCGGCGGCTCGGGCGTCTCGGGAGCCTTCGCCCTCACCTTCTCGTACGGCGAGACCGACGAGGAGAACGTCTACATCCTCGCGGACCGGGTCATCGCGTCCCTCTGACCGCCCGGCCGCCCGCCGCGCCGGACGCCCGGGCTACAGCCCCGACCGGTCCCGCGCCTCCCGCACCAGCCTCACGGCCTCGTCCAGCTCCCGCTCCCGGGAGTCGGCCGGGGCCGTTCTCAGGATCTCGGCCAGGTCGTTGCCGGCCACCGCGAGCTGGTCGGCGACGGTGAAGACGCCCGCGTCGGGGAGGGTCCGGGGCTCCCGGTCCGGGTCCTCGGCGCGCTGCGCGCGGACCGCCAGCTCCCTGGCCAGGGCCAGGCCCTCGGCGGCCGCGCCGCGCTGGAGGCGGCTCTGCGGGGCCGCCCGGAGCCGGTCCGCGAAGCGCTCCACGGCGGTGGTCAGTTCACTCGTATCCAGCACCCGCCCGACCCTACCGGGGTGGAGACCCCCGTCCCCCACCCCGGTCCGGCCCGTCACTTCGCGTGGCGTCCGAGGAAGTCGCGGACCAGGGCCGCGATCTCCTCGCCGTGGGTCTCCAGGGCGAAGTGCCCGGCGTCGAGCAGGTGGATCTCCGCGTCGGGCAGGTCCCGGGCGAAGGCCTCGGCGCCGGCCGGGCCGAAGATCTCGTCGTTGCGCCCCCAGACGGCGAGCAGCGGCGGCCGGTGGGTGCGGAAGTACTCCTGGAAGGCCGGGTAGCCGTCGAGGTTGAACTGGTAGTCCCAGAAGAGCTGGAGCTGGATCTCCCGGTTGCCGGGCCGGTCGAGGCCGGCCTGGTCCAGGGTCCAGGTCTCGGGGGCGATCCGGTCGAGCCGGTCGGCGGGGACGCCGTGGGTGTACTGCCAGCGGGTGGCCTCGGCGGTGAGCAGCTCCCGCACCTCCGCCTCGTGGGCCGCCCGGTCCCGGGCGTGGGCGAAGAGGACGTCCCAGAAGGGGGTGAAGCCCTCCTGGTAGGCGTTGCCGCTCTGGCTGACGATCGCGGTGACGCGGTCGGGGTTCCGGGAGGCGATCCGCAGGCCGATGGGGGCGCCGTAGTCCTGGACGTAGAGCGCGAAGCGCTCCACGCCCAGCCGGTCGAGGAGGCCCAGGGTGATCTCGGTGAGCCTCTCGAAGCCGTACGCGAAGTCCTCGACGGCCGGGGCGGCGGAGGCGCCGAAGCCGATGTGGTCGGGGGCGATGAGGTGGTAGGAGTCGGCGAGCTCGGCGATGAGGCCGCGGTACATGTGCGAGCTGGACGGGAAGCCGTGCAGCAGGACGAGGGTGGGGTTCGCCGGGTCGCCGGCCTCCCGGTAGAAGACGTCGAGCCCGTCGACGGCGACGGTGTGGGCGCGCAGGGCGAAGCTGGACATGGCTGACTCCCCGTTTCCGGTCTCCCATCGGGAGAACGATCGTTCTCCCGATGCCCTGTAGAGTACGAGAACGATGGTTCTCCACGCAAGGGGTGATCGGACGATGGACGCGGAAACCGCCGGGACGAAAGTGCTCGACACCGCGGAGCGGCTCTTCGGCGAACGCGGGGTGCAGGCCGTCGGCATGGACGCCATCCGCTCCGCGTCCGGCGTCTCGCTCAAGCGGCTGTACCAGGTCTTCCCCTCCAAGGAACTGCTCGTGGAGGCCGTCCTGAGGCGCCGGGACGAGGCCGTCAGGGCCTCCCTCGCCGCCCACGGCGCCCGGGTCGCCGGCGGGCCGTACGAGCGCGTCCTGGCGGTCTACGACTGGCTCGCCGACTGGTTCGCGGAGCCCGGCTTCCGGGGCTGCGCCTTCATCAACGCCTTCGGGGAGCTCGGCGGGGGCACCCCGTCCGTCGCGGCGATCGCCCGCGACCACAAGGAGGCCTTCCGGGCCCACCTCGCCGAGCAGACCGACGCCCTGGGCGCCCCGCCGCTCCTCGCCGACCAGCTGGCCCTGCTCGCCAACGGCGCCATGGTCCTCGCCGGCATCACCGGCTCCCCCGGGCCGGCCGCCCAGGCCCGCGAGGCCGCCCGGGTCCTGCTCGACGCGGCCCGGTAGGCAGCCCCCGGACACGCGGAAGGGCCCGCCCGGCGGCTGCCGGACGGGCCCCTCCCCCGAGTCGGGGGGTGCGTCAGTCGTCGCCCTGCAGGATCGACAGCAGACGCAGCATCTCCAGGTAGATCCACACCAGGGTCATGGTGAGACCGAAGGCGGCCAGCCAGGCCTCCTCGCGCGGGGCACCGTAGGTGATGCCGTCCTCGACCTGCTTGAAGTCGAGGGCGAGGAAGCAGGCGCCCAGGATGATGCCGATGACGCCGAAGAGGATGCCGAGGCCACCGCTGCGGAAGCCGAGGCCGTCGCCGCCGGCGAAGACCGCGAAGAGCAGGTTGACCACCATGAGCAGCATGAAGCCCATGGCCGCGGCCATCACGAAGCCGGTGAACCTGCGGTTCACCCGGATCCAGCCCATCTTGTAGGCGACGAGCACGCCGGCGAAGACCGCCATGGTGCCCAGGACCGCCTGGATGACCACGCCGTCGGCGATGTAGGTCGAGACCGCCGCGGAGATCACGCCGAGGAAGACGCCCTCGAAGGCCGCGTAGCCCAGGATCAGCGCCGGCGACGGCTTGCGCTTGAAGGACTGCACCAGCGACAGCACCAGGGCGACGAGGGCGGCGCCGATGGCGATGCCGTACGACTTCCCGAGGTTCGCCGGGTCGACCGGCAGCAGCAGCCAGGACAGGACGGCGGTGAGCACGACCGTGCCGAGCGTCATGGCCGTACGGCTCACGACGTCGTCGATCGTCATCACGTTGCCGCGCGCCTGCTGCGGGGCGCGCGCCTGGACGTCCTGCGGGGCGTAGGGGTTGGTGGCGTACGGGTTGGTCGCACCCTCGGCGTACGGGTTGCCGGTCGCGTACGGGTTCGCTCCGACGGCGGGGCCCCCGGCCTGCGGCTGCTGCGCGTTGAAGCCCGCGGAGCCGTTGTCGCGGCTGAACCCCCGTCGCGAGAAGACCGGGTTGCTGCTCCTCATCTCACTCCTCCATGGACGGCCGCACTGCGCGGCCTTGCGTCAAGGGTAATGCGTAGGCAAAAGAAACTCTCTAGTGCTCGGGGAGGATCTTTTGCGACAACTTTCGATCTTGACCGGCCATGGCCCCCGGACGGGGACGGCGGGAGGGGCGGGATGGTGCCCGGAACCGGACTTGAACCGGTACGGCCCGAAGGCCAGCGAGGTTTAAGCTCGCCGTGTCTGCTATTCCACCATCCGGGCGTTACCGCGAAGCTCCGCGTCGGCACAGGAGCCTATCGGGGCCCTTCCCTCGTTCAGCGGAACGAGCGACCGATGTTGTCTTATTTTATTGACGTCTGAGGGTGCGTCAGTGCAGGTGGGCGGGGTTTTCTCGAACTGTGACCGGGGTCGCAGGCGCAAAGCGCCACCCCCGGATTGACCAGATCTCGCCGCAGGTGTGTCACGTCCGTCCTCAGGGACGCCGTCATACCAGAGGAGGAGTCCCGGAGGCCGTGGTCCGACCCAAGAGGGCCCCTCGAACGGGCACGTGGACGGACGACCTCGACAAGAACGTTCGAAACGATGGAGTGGTTCCCGGGACACCGGGTTTCCGATCGACGTCGTGACAGGAGTCCCCTCGTGACCACCACCCCCACCGTGCCCCGCACCACCGCGGTGGCCGCCCGCGCCACGGAGCTCTCGAAGGTCTACGGACAGGGCGAGACCCAGGTGATCGCGCTGGACCGGGTCAGCGTGGACTTCCGCCAGGGAGAGTTCACCGCGATCATGGGCCCCTCCGGCTCCGGCAAGTCGACGCTCATGCACTGCGTCGCCGGCCTCGACTCCTTCTCCTCCGGCTCGGTCCGGATCGGCGAGACGGAGCTGTCCACCCTCAAGGACAAGCAGCTCACCCAGCTCCGCCGGGACAAGATCGGCTTCATCTTCCAGGCCTTCAACCTGCTGCCGACCCTGACCGCCCTGGAGAACATCACGCTCCCCATGGACATCGCCGGCCGCAAGCCCGACCAGGCGTGGGTCCAGAAGGTCATCGACATGCTCGGCCTCTCCGGCCGCCTCAAGCACCGCCCCACCGAGCTCTCCGGCGGCCAGCAGCAGCGCGTCGCCGTCGCCCGCGCCCTCGCCTCCCAGCCCGAGATCATCTTCGGCGACGAGCCCACCGGAAACCTGGACTCGCGCTCCGGCGCCGAGGTCCTCGGCTTCCTCCGGAACTCGGTCCGCGAGCTCGGCCAGACCGTCGTCATGGTCACCCACGACCCCGCCGCCGCCTCCTACGCCGACCGCGTGATCTTCCTGGCCGACGGCCGGATCGTCGACGAGATGCTGCGCCCCTCCGCCGACGGCGTGCTCGACCGCATGAAGGCCTTCGACGCCAAGGGCCGTACGAGCTGACGCACGGGCGCCCCCGCGGGCGCCCCGCACGCTCCGGCCCCGCACCCGACTTCCGTCCCGCCTTCCTCCAGGACCTCACCCATGTTCCGTACCGCCCTGCGCAACGTCCTCGCGCACAAGGCGCGGCTGCTGATGACCGTGCTCGCCGTGATGCTCGGCGTCGCCTTCGTCTCCGGCACCCTCGTCTTCACCGACACCCTCTCCCAGGCCTTCCGCAACCAGTCCGCGAAGAGCTACGACGACGTGGCCGTCGCCGTCAGCCTGCGGCCGAGCCCGGAGGAGGCCGCCAAGAACCCCGGCCTCTCCCAGGCCACCGTCGACAGGGTCGCGAAGCTCGACGGCGTCACCGGCGTCCAGCCGCGCGTCGACGGCTTCGCCGGCGTGCCGGACGCGAAGGGCAAGCTGATCGGCAGCGGCTGGTCCAACAAGGGCACCAACTTCGCCCCCGGCCCCGACGGCAAGGACCCCGCCCTCGCGTTCACCACCGGCGCGGGTCCCACCGCCCCCGGCCAGATCGCCCTCGACAAGGAGACCGCCGACAAGGGCGGCTACCGGGTCGGCGAGCCGGTCCGCGTCGCCACCAACGGCCCGGTGAAGGAGTACACCCTCTCCGGCGTCTTCACCACCGAGGACGGCGCCGTCAACGCCGGCGGCAGCCTCGTCGTCTTCGACGCCTCCGTGGCCCAGAAGCTCTACCTGAAGCCCGGCTACTACTCCGACCTGAACGTCTCGGCCGCCGCCGGCGCCGACGACGACAAGCTCCGCGACGAGATCCTGAAGGTCGTCCCGAAGGCCGCCACCGCCCAGACCGGCCAGGCCCTGGCCGACGAGCAGGCCCGCCAGATCGAGTCCGGCCTCGGCGCCCTCAACCAGATGCTGCTCGGCTTCGCCGGCATCGCGCTCTTCGTCGGCGTCTTCCTGATCTCCAACACCTTCACCATGCTGGTCGCCCAGCGCACCAAGGAACTGGCCCTGATGCGCGCGGTCGGCGCCTCGCGCAAGCAGATCACCCGCTCCGTCCTGGCCGAGGCCGGCATCGTCGGCCTGGTCGCCTCCGCCGTCGGCTACGTCCTCGGCATCGGACTCGCCGTGGCCCTGCGCTCCGGCATGGCCGCCTTCGACATGAAGGTCCCGGACGGCGACCTGGTCCTGGGCGCCGCCCCGGTGCTCTCCGCCTTCGGCGTCGGCGTGGTCATCACCATGCTGGCCGCCTGGCTGCCCGGCCGCCGTGCGGCGAAGATCCCGCCGGTCGCCGCGATGAACAGCGTCCACGCCACCCCGAACACCAAGTCGCTCGTCGTGCGGAACGCGATCGGCGCCGCCATCACCGCGATCGGCGCCGTGCTGATCGTGCTCGGCGCGAACCAGGGCGGCGACGACGGCCGCATGGTCATCGCGGGCGGCGCCTTCGCCACCCTCATCGGCATCATCGTCCTGATCCCGTTCCTCTCCCGGCCCGTGATCGCCCTGATCCGCCCCTTCTTCGTGAAGGCCTTCGGGATCTCCGGCAAGCTCGCCGGCCTCAACGCGGTCCGCAACCCGCGCCGCACCGGCGCCACCGCCTCCGCGCTCGCCATCGGCCTCACCCTGGTCACCGGCCTCACCGTGATCGGCGTCAGCGCCGGCCAGGCCCTCGACAAGATGACCGTCGACGGCATCAAGGCCGACTACATGGTCTCCATGGCCAGCGGCGACGGCCTGTCGGCCGAGGCCCTGACCGCCCTGGAGAAGGCTCCCGGCGTCACCGCCGTCTCCCCGCAGCAGGCCGGCGCCTTCGACATCAAGGGGACGTACACCTCCGTCTCCGGCGTCACCCCCGGCGACATCGAGCAGGTCCTCAAGGTCGACGTCGTGAACGGCTCGCTGGCCGGGCTCGCCGACGGGCAGATGGCCGTCGCGGAGAAGACCGCGGAGAAGCGCGGGCTCAAGGTCGGCTCCCGCGTCCCCGTCGAGTACCTCGACAAGAAGAAGGGCGAGCTGACCGTCACCGCCGTCTACAAGGACAGCGAGTTCCTCTCCCCCGTCCTCGTCGACACCGAGCTCCTCGACGCGCACGACCCGCAGAAGTACATCCCGCAGATCTTCGTCTCCACCGAGGGCGGACCCGGCGACGCCCACGAGCAGGCCCTGATCAAGGCCCTCGGCGACAACCCGGCCATCTCCGTCATGGACGAGAAGGACATCCGGGACACCTTCGGCGGCCAGATCAACCTGATGCTGAACATCATGTACGGCCTGCTCGCGATGGCCCTGATCATCGCCGTCCTCGGCGTCGTCAACACCCTCGCGATGTCCGTCTTCGAGCGCCAGCAGGAGATCGGCATGATCCGGGCGATCGGTCTCGACCGGCGCCGCGTGAAGCGGATGGTCCGCCTGGAGGCCGTCGTGATCTCGGTCTTCGGCGCGATCGTCGGCGTCGGCCTCGGCACCTTCCTCGCCTGGGCCATCGGCAAGACCTTCGAGTCCAGCCTGCCGGGGTACGCCCTGGTCGTCCCGTGGGACCGCGTCGGGATCTTCCTCGGCCTGGCCGCCCTGGTCGGCGTCCTGGCCTCGCTCTGGCCGGCCCGCAGCGCCGCCCGGCTGAACATGCTCGCCGCCATCAAGGCCGAGTAGCCCCGGCGGTACGACGGGAGGGCCGGTGCTCCCACGGGGCACCGGCCCTCCCGTCCTGTCCTCTCGTCCCTACTCGGTCCACTCCCGGGTGCGCAGCGGCAGCCCGCTCGTCCCCGAGGCCGGCGTCCGCACCGCAAGGAACTGGTTGACGCCGATCCGGTTGCGCTCGAAGGAGACCGCGGAGGCCGCCATGTAGAGCCGCCAGATCCGGGCCCGGCCCGGGGAGACGAGGCGGGTCGCGCGGTCCCACTCCCCCTCCAGGTTCGCCACCCACCGGCGCAGCGTCAGCGCGTAGTGCTCGCGGATCGCCTCCACGTCGCGGACCTCGAAGCCGGCGTCCTCCAGGGTCGTCAGGGTCCGTCCCATCGGGGCCAGTTCGCCGTCGGGGAAGACGTACGCGTCGATGAAGGGGTCGATCCGGTACGCCTCCTCGTCGGGCTCCGGACGGCGCGAGATCTGGTGGTTCAGGAGCCGTCCGCCGGGCTTCAGGAGGCCGTACAGGAGGCCGGCGTACTCCCGGTACCTCTCCGCCCCCACGTGCTCCGCCATGCCGATGGAGGAGATCGCGTCGAACGGTCCGTCGGGCACGTCGCGGTAGTCCTGGACCCGGATCTCGATCCGGTCGGTGAGCCCCTCCTCCGCGATCCGCTTGCGGGCGAAGGCGGCCTGCTCGCGCGAGAGCGTGATGCCGACGACCCGGGCGCCGTACGCGCGGGCCGCGTGGATCGCCATCGAGCCCCAGCCGCACCCCACGTCGAGGAGCCGGTCGCCCTCCTTCAGGGCCAGTTTGCGGGCGACGAGGTCCAGCTTGGCGCGCTGGGCCTCCTCCAGGGTGCCGGCGGCGCCCTCGGAGTCCCAGTAGGCGCACGAGTAGACCATCGACGGGCCGAGCACCAGCGCGTAGAAGTCGTTGCCCACGTCGTAGTGGTGGCTGATCGCCCGCTTGTCGCTGCGCCTGCTGTGCCGGCCGCCGCCCCGGCCCCTGGCCTCCTCGGCCGGCGGCTTCGGCGGCGGCAGCGGCCCGGCCAGCCGCAGCAGCTCCCCGGCGGCCGCCCGCGCCCGCGGGTCGCGCAGGGCGGTGAGCGGTCCGCCCTTCTCCCCGTCGCGCTCCCAGAGCAGCCCGGAGAGCAGGTCCAGGGCCTCGTAGAGGTCCCCCTCCACGTCGATCTCGCCGGCCACCCAGGCGCGGGCCAGGCCCAGTTCGCCGGGCTTCCAGATCACCCGGCGCAGTGCCCTGCGGTCCCGGATCACCAGCACGGGTCCGTCGCCCGCCGGGCCCGCCTCGCTGCCGTCCCAGGCGCGCAGGCGCAGCGGCAGGGGAGTGCCCAGCAGTTCCTCGGCGAGAGTCGCGAGCCGCCTCGCGGCGTCGGCCATGGTGAAACACCTCCGTGGTCCTTGCCCCAGATTCCTCCGTCACCAGGGGAACACCGTCGGTAGGGCTTTCCCATCCCGCCGCGACGCGGGAAAGGACCGGAAACACGCCGAAGGGCCGCCCGCACCACGGATGACGGACGGCCCTTCGGTACAGCGGGGTGTTACGACGCCTTGGCCTTCTCCGGGGCCGGGGCGGCCGCGGCGGGGGCCGGGGCGGGCTTGGCGGCCTCGTAGAACTCCTCGCGCGGCGTCTCCATGGCGCCGAGCGAGACGACCTCGCGCTTGAGGAACATGCCGAGGGTCCAGTCGGCGAAGACGCGGATCTTGCGGTTGAAGGTCGGCATCGCCATGCCGTGGTAGCCACGGTGCATGTACCAGGCGAGACGGCCCTTGAGCTTGATCTTGAACTTGCCCATGACGATCATGGCGACGCCCTTGTGCAGACCGAGTCCGGCCACGGCGCCCTTGTTGGCGTGGCTGTACTCCTTCTGCGGGAAGCCGCGCATGCCCGACACGACGTTGTCGCCGAGGATCTTGGCCTGGCGCAGGGCGTGCTGGGCGTTCGGCGGGCACCAGGCGCGCTCGGCCGGGACGCCGGCCTTGATCGCGGCCAGGTCCGGGACCTGGGCGTTGTCGCCCGCGGCCCAGACGTGGTCCATGCCGTTGACCTGGAGCTTCTCGTTGCAGTCCACGTGGCCGCGGGGGCCGAGCGGCAGACCGAAACGGGCGAGGGCCGGGTTCGGCTTGACGCCGGCGGTCCACACGATGGTGCTGGAGTCGACCTCGAGGCCGTTCTTGAGCACGACGTGGCCGTCCACGCAGGAGTCCATGGAGGTCTCCAGGTAGATCTCGATCCCGCGGCTCTCCAGGTGCTCCTTGCCGTACTGGCCGAGCTTGGGGCCGACCTCGGGAAGGATCTTGTCCGCGGCGTCGACCAGGACGAAGCGCATGTCCTCGCGCGAGACGTTCTGGTAGTACTTCGCGGCGTCGCGGGCCATGTCCTCGACCTCGCCGATGGTCTCGGCACCGGCGAAGCCACCGCCGACGAAGACGAAGGTCAGGGCCTTGCGGCGGACCTCCTCGTCGGTGGTCGAGTCGGCCTTGTCCAGCTGCTCGAGGACGTGGTTGCGCAGGCCGATGGCCTCCTCGATGCCCTTCATGCCGATGCCCTGCTCGGCGAGGCCGGGGATCGGGAAGGTGCGGGAGACGGCACCCATCGAGATGACCAGGTAGTCGAAGGGCAGCTCGTACGCCTCGCCGACGAGCGGCGCGATCGTGGCGACCTTGCGGTCCTGGTCGATGGTGGTGACCCGGCCGGTGAGCACCTCGGCTCCACGCACGACGCGCCGCAGCGGGACGACGACGTGGCGCGGCGAGATGCTGCCGGCGGCGGCTTCGGGGAGGAAGGGCTGATAGGTCATGTACGACCGGGGGTCGACGACCGTGACGGTCGCCTCGGCGTAACGCATCTTCTTGAGGATGCGCCGCGCGGCGTACAGGCCAACGTACCCGCCGCCTACGATGAGGATCCTGGGACGCTCCGTGGTGCTCATGGCATCGAGTATCCACCCAGTCGGGGGGGCCACCTCGTGCGCCCCTTCACAAGCTCCCCGGGGCGCTCTGCTACACTCCGCCGCCCACGTGATCCACGTCATGGTCGTGCAAAGGAACCGGAATGCAGTGGTGAACGTTGTTCACCCCTACTGAACTGGACCGGAGAGCCCCCGTTAACGCCCAAGCAGCGGGTGCGTTCACACGATGGAAACCTCGAGCGAAGTGGCCTCCGCGCCTGCGAAAGGGCCCCGAGGAGCCCCTCGGAAGGCCCAAAGACCTCCCTCCGGCGCCATCAGGGCCCTTTTCCTTGTGAAGAACTTCACGAAGCTGTTCCGGCGGGGTGTCGCCGGAGGCCTCGATAGCTGCCCGCTATGCCACGGATAGGGCGATCCCATCGAGGATGTCGTGCTCGCTGACCACGACCTCGGCGGCTCCGACCCGCTCGACGATCTCCTGGAGGACGAGCGCGCCGGCCACGATGACGTCCACCCGGCCGGGGTGGATCACGGGGATCGCGGCCCGCTCGGCGTGGGTGGAGGAGAGCAGCAGGCGGGTGACCTCGGCGACCCGGGCGGCGGGGATCCGCGCGTGGTGGATCTTCGTGGAGTCGTACTCCGGCAGCCCGAGGGCGATGGCGGCCACGGTGGTGACGGAGCCGGCGAGGCCGACGAGGGTCTCGGCCGTGCCGATCGGGACGGTCGCGGCGGCGAGGTCGAGGGCGGCGCGGACGTCGGCGCGGATCGCCTCGGCCTCCTCGGCGGTGACCGGGTCGTGGCGGACGTGCCGCTCGGTGAGCCGGACGCAGCCGATGTCGACGGAGCGGGCGGCCTCGACGTGCCGGTTGCCGACGACGAACTCGGTGGAGCCGCCGCCGATGTCCACGACCAGCCGGCGGTCGTCGCCGCGCAGCTCGCCGGTGGCGCCGGTGAAGGAGAACTCCGCCTCCTGGTCGCCGGTGATGACCTCGGGCTCGACGCCGAGGATCGCCACGACCCCGTCCACGAAGTCCTGCCGGTTCTCGGCGTCGCGGGAGGCGGAGGTGGCGACGAAGCGGATCCGCTCCGCGCCGAGCTCCTCGATGACGGCCGCGTAGGCGCGGCAGGCGGCGAAGGTCCGCTCCAGCGCCTCGGGGGCGAGCCGGCCGGTCCGGTCGACGTCCTGGCCGAGCCGGACGATCGTCATCCGCCGGTCCAGCTCGATCAGCTCGCCCGTCTCCGGGTGCACGTCGGCGACGAGGAGGCGGATGGAGTTCGTGCCGCAGTCGATCCCGGCGACCCTGGTCACTCGCCCTCCCCCTCTTCCCCGGTCGCGCACGGGGTGACGCACGGGCCCTTGGCCCACCACTCGGGGAGCATCGCGAGGGCCTCGTCGCCGAAGGGGTTGACGCCGGGGCCGGCGACCAGCGAGTGGCCGACGAGGACGTGCAGGCACTTCACGCGGTCGGGCATGCCGCCGGCGCTGGGGAAGCCCTCCAGGACCTCGATGGCGTCGCGGCGGGCGAGGTAGTCCTCGTGCGCGGCGCGGTAGGCGTCGGCGAGCTCCGGGTCGGTGGCGAGCCGGGCCTGCATCTCCTTCATGACCCCGTTGGCCTCCAGGGTGCCGATGGCCGAGGCCGCCCGGGGGCAGGTGAGGTAGTACGTGGTCGGGAAGGGGGTGCCGTCGGGCAGCCGGGGCGCGGTCTCGACGACGTCCGGGTTGCCGCAGGGGCAGCGGTGCGCGATGGCGCGCAGGCCGCGCGGCGGCCGGCCGAGCTGGGCTTCGAAGGCGGCGACGTCCGCCTCGGTGGGCTCGGTGCGTTCGGTCTGCGGAGGGGGCGTTTCCATCGTGGATCCTGAGTCGGGTCGGTCAGCGGCGGTCGGCGTTGTCCACGCCGTCCCAGAGGTTGTCGTACCAGGGGCGGTCCGCCGCGCCCTGGTCGGCGCGGGGGCGGTCGGCCGCCCCGGGGTCGTTCACGGTGAAGCCGGTCTCGCCGGGGAGCACGTAGTGGAGGTGCTCGCGGGCGAGGCGGCGCACGTAGGCGGGGTCCTGGAGGCGGGCCTTCTCGTCCCGCAGCTCCTCGACCCGCCGGGCGGCCTCGGCGGCCTTGCGCTCCTGGTCGGCGATCTCGCCCTGCTGGGAGACGTAGCTCCTTATCGGGTAGGCGAGGGCGACGACGAGGGAGCAGACCACGAGGGCGAGGAAGGCGGCGCGGCCGGTGAGCCGGGAGCGCCGGGCCTGGCGCCGGGTCTGGGAGCGGTAGACACGAGCCGCGGTCTGCTCTCCGAGCAGCCTGATCCGGGTCGCGGTGGAGAACCGGTCCCGGTCCTTCACGGGCATCTCGTGTCGCCTCCCCTGTCTCCGGTGTCCCTCAAACGTGCGTCCCCGCACACGGTACGGGACCGGGTGCGGGGACGGACGGAACTACGGTGCCGGGGCGGATGTCACAGCCCCGGCGATCAGCCCTTGAAGCGCGGGAAGGCGCTGCGGCCGGCGTAGACGGCGGCGTCGTCGAGGATCTCCTCGATGCGCAGCAGCTGGTTGTACTTGGCGACGCGCTCGGAGCGGGCCGGGGCGCCGGTCTTGATCTGGCCGCAGTTGGTGGCGACGGCGAGGTCGGCGATGGTGACGTCCTCGGTCTCGCCGGAGCGGTGGGACATCATGCACTTGAAGCCGTTGCGCTGGGCGAGCTCGACGGCGTCCAGGGTCTCGGTGAGCGAGCCGATCTGGTTGACCTTGACGAGCAGGGCGTTCGCGGACTTCTCCTCGATGCCGCGGGCCAGGCGCTCCGGGTTGGTGACGAAGAGGTCGTCGCCGACGAGCTGGACCTTGTCGCCCAGGCGCTCGGTGATGACGTTCCAGCCGGCCCAGTCGTCCTCGAAGAGCGGGTCCTCGATGGAGACGAGCGGGTAGGCCGCGACGAGCTCCTCGTAGTACTCCGTCATCTCGGCGGCGGAGCGCTCCTTGCCCTCGAAGAGGTACGTGCCGTCCTTGTAGAACTCGGAGGCGGCGACGTCCAGGGCGAGGGCGACGTCCTTGCCGGGCACGTAGCCGGCCTGCTTGATGGCCTCCAGGATGAGGTCGAGCGCCTCACGGTTGGAGCCGAGGTTCGGGGCGAAGCCGCCCTCGTCGCCGAGGCCGGTGGAGAGGCCCTTGGTCTTCAGGACGGACTTGAGGGTGTGGTAGACCTCGGTGCCCCAGCGCAGGGCCTCGGAGAAGGACTCCGCGCCGATCGGGGCGATCATGAACTCCTGGATGTCGACGTTGGAGTCGGCGTGCGACCCACCGTTGAGGATGTTCATCATCGGAACGGGCAGCAGGTGCGCGTTCGGGCCGCCGAGGTAGCGGAAGAGGGGGAGGTCGCTGGCCTCGGAGGCGGCGTGCGCGACGGCGAGGGAGACGCCGAGGATGGCGTTGGCGCCGAGCGACGACTTGTCCGGGGTGGCGTCCAGGTCGAACATGGCCTGGTCGATCAGGCGCTGCTCGGTGGCGTCGTAGCCGACGAGCTCCGGGCCGATCTGCTCGATGACGGCGAGGACGGCCTTCTCGACACCCTTGCCGAGGTAGCGGTTCTGGTCGCCGTCGCGAAGCTCCAGGGCCTCGAACGCACCGGTGGAGGCACCGGACGGCACGGCAGCACGGCCGGTGCTGCCGTCGTCGAGGCCGACCTCGACCTCGACCGTGGGGTTGCCTCGGGAGTCCAGGATTTCCCGGGCTACGACGACGTCGATGGACGGCACGAGCATCTCCTTCTGGGATGTGACGCTAGGTGTGACGCATGGGTCGCAAGGTCTCGTACGCCTTGCGACAAGAGCCTAACCGGCTCGGGCGCTCCGGCCAGCCGACCGCCCGTCCCCTGGGACGAAAAAGGGCCCAAGAGCACCCATGGAAGGACGAAAGACCTGGAATCTACTGGACGGTAACGGCAGGACCCCGGTCCGGAGCCACGGGGGAAGGGGGCTCGGGACCGGGGTGGTCACCGCGGGAGGGTCGTCGGGTACCGGTGAGCCGCCGGACTCACCGGGACCGCGGGGGTCACTTCAGGTGGAGCTGCTGGCCCGGGTAGATCAGGTCGGCGTTCTCGACGACGTCCTTGTTGAGCTCGAAGAGCTCGGCCCAGCCGCCGTCGACGCCCTGCGCCTGGGCGATCTTGCTGAGGGTGTCGCCGGCCGTGACCTTGTACTCGCCGTCGCCCTTCTTGACCTTCTTGCCGGTCGGGGTGGTGACGGTCTTCTTGGCGGCGGCCTGCGGCGCGGCCTCGGTGGTGCGCTTCGGGGCCTGGCGCTGCTCGCTGCGGTTGGCGGGCTGCTCGGCGGTGCGCTCCGGGGCGCTCTGCTTCGGGGCGCTCTGCTGCTGCGGCGCGGCCTCGGCGGAGCCGCCGTCGTAGGAGGCGGAGGAGAGGCCCACGCCACAGCTCGGCCAGGCGCCCTTGCCCTGGCCCGCGAGGACCTTCTCGGCGATGGCGATCTGCTGCGACTTGCTGGCCTGGTTGGCCGTGGAGGCGTAGGCGGTGCCGCCGTACGCGGCCCAGGTGGAGGCGGAGAACTGGAGGCCGCCGTAGTAGCCGTTGCCCGTGTTGATGGACCAGTTGCCGCCGGACTCGCACTGGGCGACGCGGTCCCACTCGGAGGCGGTGGCGGCCGAGGCGGTGCCGGCGGCCATCAGCGGGGCGGCGACGGCCGCACCGGTGACGCCGACGAGGGCGACGACGCGAGTGGCCTTGGAGGGACGACGACGCTTGCCCGTGCCGGAGAACAGCATGGAGTTTCCTCTTCTACCGACGCCTGTGAGGTGAGCTGTCGGGTTCGGGCCGGAAGAGTTCGCCCGGCCGCGCGTCCTTGCGCGCGGCTTCACCCCTAGCCGGTCGTCGGCCGTCGTTCTCGACGGCCGGGACCGGCGCAAACCTTGGGTCCCCCACTCCTGCCTGCGGCGCTTTCGCGACGACGGTTCCCGGCGGCCGACGGCAGGACTCGGCGTTTCGGTCGACGGGGCCCGCGGTGGCGAGCGGTGACGACCGTAGACACACACGTGCTCGAAGTTCAAAGAGGCTCACGTCGGACAAATCGCCCTTACTTGCACTCCGTCAGACCTCGTTTGCCCAGGTGAGGCCTGACGGAAGCAAAGTTTGCGGACGTGACACGCCAGTTGGGGCGAAGAGACCCATGTCTCACTTTCCCAAAACTGGACATAATCCCCTGAAACGCCCTCACTTCTCCGACGGAGGGGTCGTCAACTCAAGGCTCTGACCAGGGAGGATGAGATCCGGGTCGACGCCGACCGTCCGGCGGTTGGCGTCGTAGAGGGCGTCCCAGCCGCCGGGGAGATCGTTCTCCTGCGCAATCTCCGACAGGCTGTCACCCGGCTGCACCGTGTACGCGTCACTTGCGTCCGCGTTGACGGGGGTTGAGGTGACCTTGTCCTCTGCTGCGGCATGACGACCGGAATCGGATGCAGTGTCCGTTACGCCGGTTTCCTCCGGGGCGGCCTCGCCCCGGTGCTTGCCCGTCCCGGGCGCGGCCGGCGACGCGTCGGTCCCGTCCGCGCCGGGGGTCACCGGGGTGGTGGGCGCCAGGGGGGACTCCGAGCCCTCCGGGGGCGCCACGGGGGTGTCCGGGGCCTCCGGGGCGACCGGCGTGCCCGTGGAGGCGTCCGGGACGCCCGGCGTGGTGCCCACGGGGGTCTCCGGGGTGACGCCCGCGGGCGGCGGCGTGACCGTGCCGGAGGGCGCCGGGACCGAGGGCGCGCCGGAACCGGCGGGCGCGGTGGGCGTCGCCGGGGCGGTGACGGCCTCCTGCCGCTCCGCGGCCTTCTCCGCCTTCTCGCCCACCGCGGGGGCCGGCGCCGCCGTGGGGGCGGAGGAGGGGGCGGCTCCGGAGGCGGAGGCGCCGCCGGTCCAGTTCGACTCGGGGGCCACGCCGCCCTCGTCCTCCTGCTGGACGGCGGGACCCGGCTGGACGCCGGTCGCCCTGCCGTCGTTCTTCAGGCCGGCGATGGGGGCGCAGGTCGCCCAGTCCGTGCTGCCGGAGGCGAGCGCCTTGTCGGCGACGGTGATCTGCTGGGCGCGGCTGGCGAGGTCGGGGCTGGGGGCGTACGCGAGTCCGCCGTACCGCTCCCACGCCTCCTGCGTCATCTGGAGGCCGCCGTACATGCCGTTGCCGAAGTTGGCGCTCCACTGGCCGGCGGACTCGCAGGCGGCGACCCGGTCCCAGGTGGCCGCGTCGGCGGCGGAGGCGGAGCCGGTGGCGAGCAGCGGCAGCGCCATGGCGGATCCGGTCACTCCCGCGGTGACGACGAGCGCGGGAGCCTGACGGGGTCGACGGTGTCGTCCGTTTCCGGAAAGCATGTCGGGGCCTTTCGCGTGACGGCAGGGACGGTGGGGACGGCCGGGTTCCGGCCGAACGCTGGCGCGAAGGTAGCCGCATTCGAACGTCCGTCACAAGTCGATGGCTTCCCGATCACGTGAAGATCACATTTCTGACACGTCGTCACGTGACCTGCGGGGGTGCGGATGGGGTGAACTCCACCGGAAGCGTGCGCAACCCCCTCATGATGAGCCCGCCGCGCCACCGCAGTTCGTCCGGATCCACGCCAAGTCGCAGGTCCGGCAGGCGGGTCAGCAGGGTGGCGAGCGCGGTCTGCCCCTCCAGCCGGGCGAGCGGCGCACCCAGGCAGTAGTGGATGCCGTGCCCGTACCCGAGGTGCTGGTTGTCCCCGCGGGCGAGGTCGAGGGTGTCCGGCGCGCCGAAGCGGTCCGGGTCGCGGTCGGCCGCCGCCAGGACGACGAGGACCGGGTCCCCGGCCGGGATCGCCCGCCCGCCGAGGGTCAGGCCGGTGGTCGCGTACCGCCAGGTGGCCAGCTCGACCGGCCCGTCGTACCGCAGCAGCTCCTCGACCCCGGTCTCCAGGAGCCCCCGCTCCCCGGCGGCCAGCGAGGACTGGAGGAGGGCCCGCTGCCCCGGGTTGCGCAGCAGGGCGTAGGCGCCGTTGCCGATGAGGTTGATGGTGGTCTCGAAGCCGGCGAAGAGCAGCACGAAGCACATCGCGACGGCCTCGGCCTCGGTGAGGTGGTCGCCGTGGTCGGAGGCGCGGATCAGCCCGGAGATGAGGTCGTCCGACCCGTCCTCGCCCAGGCGCTCCCGCTTGCGGTGGATGAGCTCCGCCAGGTATCCGCGGATCTTCTTCACCGACCGCGCCACCCCGCCGCGCGGGCCCCCGCCGTGCCGGATCATCATCCCGGCCCAGTCCCGGAAGTCGTCCTGGTCCTCGGCGGGCACGCCGAGCATGTCGCAGATGGCGTAGATGGGCAGCGGGAAGGCGAACTCGTGGATGAGGTCGGCGCTCCCCCGCGCGGCGAAGTCGTCGATCAGCCGGTCCGTCAGCTCCTGCACGCGCGGCGCGAAGGCGGCGACCCGGCGCGGCGTGAAGGCCTTCGACACCAGCCGCCGCAGCCGGGTGTGGTCCGGCGGGTCGATGTTGAGGAGGTGGGTCATCAGACCGGCGCTGCGCTCGCCGGGAATGCCGGTCTTGCCCGGTTCGGCATGGTGGACCGGGTTCTTGGAGAGCCGCTGGTCGGCGAGGGCCTGCCGGGCGTCCGCGTACCGGGTCACCAGCCACGCGTCGACCCCGCTGGGCAGCGTCGTCCGGTGCACCGGCGCGTGCTCCCGCAGCCAGGCGTACGCCGGGTACGGATCGCTCGCGAACTCCCAGCTGAACAGCTCCGGCACCGGCCCGCCGCCGGGTCCGGGAGCGGCGCCGCCGTCCCCGGCGCCGCCGGAGACCGGGCAGGCGGCGGGGGCGGGGCCCGCGGCGGGGGGGCGGGGGGCGGCGGGGGCGCCCGGCGTGCCGGGTCCGGCGGGCGTACCGGGCGTACCGGGCATCGGGGCGGGTCCTTCACTCACTCCCCGACCGTACCGTCAGGCTCTCCGCACCCCTCCGGCCGACCTGACGTGATCACCGCCCGGTGATCACGTCGTGACGGCCCGTGCCCTACATTTCCCGCGTGGACCTCCCCTTGCTCAGAAGCACGTTCGCGGTCGTCGAGAGACGCGCCGAACACGCCGTCACGTACTTCTACTCGCACCTCTTCTGGCGCAACCCGGGGGTGCGCGAGCTCTTCCCCGAGGACATGGTCCCGCAGCGCGACCGCCTCTTCGCCGCACTCACCCACGTGGTGACCGGCCTCGACGATCCCGGCCTCCCCGCCTATCTGGGCCGCCTCGGCCGCGACCACCGCAAGTTCCTCGCCACCCCCGCCCTCTACGCGGCCGTCGGCGAGAGCCTCCTCGCCGCCTTCGCCCACACCGCCGGGGCGATGTGGACGGTCGAGGCGGAGAAGGCGTGGTCGGAGGCGTACGGGCTGGTCGCCGAGCTGATGCTGCGGGGCGCGCAGGAGGCCGTGGCGGCCGGGGAGCCCGCCTGGTGGGACACGGACGTCGTCGGCCACCGGCGGCACGGCGACGACCTGGCCGTCCTGACCCTCCGCCCCCGGCGGCCGTACCCCTACCTCCCCGGCCAGTACGCCGGCGTCAGCACGCTCCGGGTCCCCCGCGTGTGGCGCACCTACTCCCTCGGCAACGCGCCCCGCGAGGACGGCACGCTCGACCTGCACGTCAGCCGGATCCGGGGCGGGGCGATGAGCACCGCCCTGGTGGACGGGGTCCGCCCGGGCGAGACGCTGCGGCTGAGCGCCGCCGGCGGCACCGCCGTCTCCCGCACGCCCCCCGGCGCGCTCCGCACCTACATATGCGCCGGCACGGGCTGGGCGCCCGTGCGGGCGCTCCTGGAGGAGGCGGCCGCGCACGACCCGGCGGCCGAGGGCCGGATCTTCGTCGTGGCACGCTCCCGCGAGTACCTGTACGGGCGCGAGGACCTGGACCAACTGGCCGCCCGGCTCCCCGGCCTGAGCGTCACCCTCATCACCTCGGCCCCCCGCCACCCCCGCCGGCAGGCGACCGAACGCCTCCTCACCGCGCTGCGGGCCTGCGGCCGCTGGGCCGACCACGACGTCCACCTGGCCGGCCCGCCCGGCTTCCTCACCGAGGTCTCCGAGGTCCTGGCCGAGCTGGGCGCCGACCCGGCCCGCACCCACCACGACGTCCTCCCGCCGGCCGGGCGCTTCGCCACGCGTCCCGCGACCCGCGCCGAATGGCTCCTGGAGCCCCCGGCGGTCCACTGGCACGACCCGGCGGCCCGCATCCCGCACGAGGACCGGTCCTAGACCGTCCCCTCCGGATCCCGCCGGCCCCGCGGCGCCCGGGCCGCCCGCCGTCCGGAGCTGCGCGCCCTCCACCGCGCGAGGGCGGGACGGACCAGTTCCACGGCGCACGCGCCCGCCGCCAGCAGCAGGGCGCACCGCACCCAGACCGGTGTGTCGTCGCCCGACGACCACACCACGAAGGCCGACATCATCAGGACCGTGTGTCCCGGCTTGTCCGACCCGTCGCCGAACAGCCACCGCCCCGCGCGCCGGACCCGGCTCACAGCCCCTCCGCCGCCCGGATCGCGTCCCGGTACGCCCGCGCCGCCGCCCGCAGCGCCGCCTCCGGGTCGACGCCCCCGGCCTCCGCGCGGACCGCCAGGGCCAGCAGTTCGTAGCCGACGCCCGCGCCCTGCGGAAGCGGCACGCCGAGACCGGCCGTGCGGACGCGGCTCGCCAGCTTGGCCGCGAGCGCGAGACCCGGCTGCCCGACCGGCACCCCGTCCGTCACCGACTCCCGGCCCTTCTCGACCGCCTTGGCGCGCAGCCAGTGGGCGCGGACGTCCTCGGGGGTCTCGGCGGTCTCGTCGCCGAAGATGTGCGGGTGGCGCTGAATCAGCTTCTCGACGAGGGTGCCCGCCACGTCGTCGACGGAGAACGGCTCCTCGGCGTCCTCCTCCGCGATCCGCGCGTGGAAGACGACCTGGAGGAGGACGTCGCCGAGCTCCTCCCGCAGCTCCCGCCGGTCGCCCGCCTCGATCGCCTCGACCAGCTCGTACGCCTCCTCGATGGCGTACTTGGCGAGCCCCCGGTGGGTCTGGCGCGAGGACCAGGGGCACGCGCGCCGGATGACGTCCATGACCTGGACGAGGTCGAGCAGCCGCGCGCCCGGCAGGTCGTACGAGCCGGGCAGCAGCTCCAGGTCGGGCATGGCGGCCCGGCCGGAGCCGGCGAGCCGGGCGAGCCCGTCGGTGAGGGACCGGTCGCCCTCCCCCGAGGGCAGCACGACGACGGTCCGGCCGCCGGCGCAGGCGGCGACCAGCTCCTCCGCGGTGGGGCGGACGTGCTCGACGGCGACGCCCGCCTCCCGCAGGTACGGCAGCTGGGGGTGGTGCTCGTCGGGGCAGAGGACCCGGTCGGCGCCGCGCAGCGCCTGCCAGGCGGGCCAGGACAGCAGTCCGGGCGCCACCCGGTGGCTGGCGGTGAGCAGGACGGCGCGGCCGGGGTTCTCTGGAGTCACCCCTCGAACCTACCCCGGGCCCGGATCAGCCCGGCAGCTGCTCCGCCCCGGCGGCCGCCCCGTCCTGGGTGACCTTCAGCAGCCAGGGGGTGGTGTCGGCGCCGGTGTCGAGCTGGACCCTGGCGTCGTCCCAGGCGCCGTAGCGGGGGTTCACGTCGATGTCGAGGGCGGCGGAGGCCTCGGCGAAGAGGTCCTGGAGCTTCTTCTGGCCCTCGGGGGTCTCGGTGATCCCCAGCTTCTCGATGATCTTCGTCATGAGGACGTTGCGGCGGACGACGTCGTCGACCTGGCTCGGGGCGACGCCCTGCTGCTGGAGCAGGACGGCCCGCAGACCCTCCTCGCCGCCGTTCTCCCGGACGAACGCCGCCCGGGTCTGCTGGAGTTCGGCGCGGCTGGCGGTGACGCCCAGGTCGGCGGCGACCTCGCCGAGGATCCGGTCGAAGATCATGCCGTTGAGCTTCTGCCGGCCGAGGTCGCCGGTGGCGGCGATCAGCTGGGCGGACTGCGGGGACCGGGACTGCGCGTCGCGGGCCGCCTTCACCTCCGCCTGGAGGCCGGCGACGTCGATCCGCTCCCCCCCGACGACGGCCGCGGCCCCCGGATGGGCCTCGCCGCCGCACGCGGTGAGCAGGGGGGCCGCGGCGAGGAGCGCGGCGGAGAGGGCAAGCGCGGTGCGGCGGCGTGCGGAGCGGTCGTGGCGGCGGTCGCGGCGGTGCAAAGGAGCCTCCCGGGCTGGTCGTGCGTCAGTTGGACGACCTTGCGGTGATCGATGGTAGGGAGTCGCCGGGGCCGTAGCCACTACTTCGCGGCGACAACTTGCCCGTCACCGCGTCACGGGGGTCACTTCCGGACGACCGTCTCCCACAACGAGGCACCCGCCGCCCGGGTGTCGGCCCGGCCCTCGCCCTTCTCCCGGCCCGCGTGGGTCTCGGCGACCAGGTAGTGGGGCCGGCGCTTCACCTCGTAGTAGATGCGACCGACGTACTCGCCGATCAGGCCGACCATGACCATCTGGACGCCGGCGAGGGCGGTGACGGCGACGAGGAGGGTGACGTAGCCGGGCGTGTCGACGCCGTGGGCGAGGGCGTCGACGACGATCCAGCCCGCGTAGGCGAGGGCCAGCGAGACGAGCAGCAGGCCGAGGTAGACCGCGGCCCGCAGCGGCTTGTTGTTGAAGGACAGGAGGCCGTCGAGGCCGTAGTTGAGGAGCTTGCCGAAGGTCCACTTGGACCGGCCCTCCTCGCGCACCGCGTTCTCGTAGGCGAAGGTCGTGGTCCGGAAACCGACCCAGGAGAAGAGGCCCTTGGAGAAGCGGTTGTACTCGCCGAGACCGAGGACCGCGTCGACCGTGCGCCGGGACAGCAGCCGGAAGTCGCCCACGCCGTCCACGAGTTCGACGTCGACGAGGCGGTTGATCGCCCGGTAGTAGAGCCGGGCGGTGAGGGTGCGGGTGACCCGGTCGCCCTCGCGGGTGCGGCGGGCGACGACCTGGTCGTACCCCTCGGCGTGCAGCGCGACCATCCGGTGCACCAGCTCGGGCGGGTGCTGGAGGTCCGCGTCCATGAGGACGACGGCGTCCCCGGCCGCGTGGCGGAGCCCGGCCAGCATGGCGGCCTCCTTGCCGAAGTTGCGGCTGAAGGAGACGAAGCGGACCCGGGCCGGGTCGGCGGCGGCGAGGTCCCGCAGGATCGGGAGGGTCCGGTCGCGGCTTCCGTCGTCCACGTAGACGATCTCGAAGTCGCCCTCCAGGGCGTCGAGTTCCTTCGTCACATGGCTGTGGAAGCGGGCGAGGACGTCTTCCTCGTTGAAGCAGGGGACGACGAGAGAGAGCAGCACACCGGACACCCAAAGGCAGGGCGGTGTCCCTTCCGCCCCACCGGGGTGACGCCGAGGCGACCATTGCGTGAACTGCCCCGCGGGGGACGCCTCCGCCCCCTCCCGCGCTGCGATATTCGACCCGCCATGCGAACCGTCCCGCGCGTCTCCCCGCGCCTCTCCCCGCGCGCAGCCGCACGCACCGCCCCGCCCGGCGCACCCCCGGCCGGACCGGACCCCGCGCCGGCCCCGGGGCCGGCGCGCCGCGCCACGGCCGCCGCCTGCGCCCTGGCCGGCCTGCTCGCCGTCGCCGCCGTCTGCGCCGGGGACGCGGCGGCCCGGACCTTCCCCTTCGGCCCGCGCCACCGGTCGGTGAACGACCTGGCGAACCAGTTCGTCCCCTTCCACGCGCGCCTGTGGGACCTGCTGCACGGCCGCGCCGACGGCGGGATCACGCTCGACTGGGGGTCCGGCTGGGGCACGGGCTTCCTCCCCGACTACGGCACCTACCTGTCGAGCCCGCTGGCGCCGCTGGTGGCCCTGGCCCCCCGCGCGGACATCGAGTACGCCGTCTACGCCCTGACCGTCCTGAAGACGGCGCTGGCCGCGGCCGCGACCGCGCTCCTGCTGCGCCGCCTCTCCACCGTCCCCGCCCCGTGGTGGCCCGCGGTCCTCGGCGCCGCGTACGCCCTGTGCGGCTGGTCGCTGGCGGAGGGCGCCTCCAACCCGATGTGGCTGGACGGCCTGATCGCCCTGCCCCTGCTGTGCCTGGCCGCCGAATGGGCCCGCGAGGGCGTCCGCCCCGTCCTGTCCGTCCTGACGGTGGCGGTCTGCTGGACGGCGAACTTCTACACGGCCTGGATGGCGACCCTCGGCGCGGGCCTCTTCCTCCTCGCCCGCCTCGCGACGGCCGGCCCCTTCCGCCGCCGCGCGCCGCTCCGGGCCGCCGGCACGGTGCTGCTCGGGGTGGGGCTCGCCGCCCCCCTCCTCGCCCCCGTCCTGCTGTCGACCCGGCAGGCGCACCCGGGCGTCGTCCGCGCCTTCGAGCCGGCGGGCACGGCCGACGTGCTGGCCCGGCTGCTGCCGGGGACGTACGGCTTCTCCACCCCGGCCGCCTTCGTCGCCACGCCGGTGCTGCTCCTCGCGGCGGCGCTCGCCTTCCGCCGGGAGGTGCCGCGGCGGGAGCGGTGGGTGTGGCCCGGACTCGTCCTCGGCACGGCCGTCTCCCTCCAGTGGGGCCCGACCCACCTGGTGTGGCACCTCTTCGCCACGCCCAACGGCAGCCCGTACCGCCAGACCTTCGTCCTCGCCGGCCTCCTGGTGATCGCCGCGTACGCCGGCCTCGCCCACGGCCTCCCCGGCCGCCGCCCCCTCGCCGCGGGCTTTGCCGTCGTCCTCGCCCTCACGGCCGCCGCCCTCCCGAGCGGCCTCGCCACCCGCCCCGCGCTCCTCCTCGCCCTCGCCGGCCTCGCCGTGACGGCCGCCGCGCTGGCGCTCCCCCGGCGCCGCCGGTACGCCGCCGTCGCCGCGCTGCTCGTCACGGGCACGCTCCTCGGCCAGGCCGCCGCGACGACGGCCCACGCGGACCGGCGGCGCGCGGCGCACCTCGACGACTACCCGCCGTACGGCCCCGAGCAGGAGCGCCGGAGGGCGGCCCTCGCCGCGGCCGACGGCTGGCCCGCCCACCGCACCGACCCGGGCCTCCCCCGCGTCGCGGGCAACGACCCGCTCCTCCTGGGCGGCCAGGGCGCCGCCTACTACAGCAGTCACACCCCCGCCGTCCTCACCGGACTGCTCACCGCCCTCGGCGGCGGCTGGACCTCCCGGGGCCGCAACCTCCAGGGCCTCGACAACCCGGTGACCGACGCCCTGTTCGCCGTCGGCGCCCGGTGGCGGGACGGCGGGATCGTCCGTACGGGGACGGTGCTGCCGCTGGTGACGGTCCGGCCGCCGGGACCCGCGCCCGTCCTCGGCGCCGACCCCTTCCGGAACCAGGAACTCCTCCTGGGCGCCGAGGTGTACGCCCGCCCGGACCGGTCCGGCGCCTGCCCGGCCGGTACGGAGGTCTTCCTCTGGGCCCCCGACCGCACCGGCCCGGCCAGGCTCGGCGCGGGCGCCCCGGTCCGCCTCCTCGGCGGCGCCCCCCGGCGCCGGGCCGCGATGACCTCGCTGGGCCTCCAGCCCGCCCCGGGCGTCCGTCCCGTGCTCCCGCCGGGGAAGGGCCCGGCCCTCCTGGGCTGTCTGCGCCACGACCTCCTCCGCGCGGCGGTGACGGCCCTGCGCGGCCGGGCCGCCGGGACGGTGGAGACCACCCCCACGGGCCTGACGGCCCGCCTCCCGTCCGGCACCGCCGGCACGGCGGTCGTCGCCGTGCCCGCGATCCCCGGCTGGACCTGCCGGGGCCGCGCACCCCGGTCGTACGCGGGCCTGCTGGCCGTCCCCGTCACCGGAACGACCACGGTGAGCTGCGCCTTCCGTCCGCCGGGCCTCGTCCCCGGCCTGGCGGTCGCGGCCCTGTCGGCCCTGGCCCTGACCCTGGCGACCCGGCTCCGCCGCCCCGGCCGGCGGGGCGCGGGGTGACGGCGGCGGGGGTCCTACCCGGCGGCCGGCTCCAGCACGCCGAACCACTGCTCGGCGCCGTACTCCTCGAAGCGCTCCCGCTCGACGAAGCCGAGCTTCTCCGCGAGGCGCAGGGCCCGCTCGTTGGCGGTCCGCGTGGAGAGCACCACCGGCTCGCCGGGCCGCGCGCCCGCGAACCAGCCGAGCGCCGCCGCGCACGCCTCGGCGGCGTACCCGTGGCCCCACGCCCGCGGCAGGAACAGGTAGCCGAGCTCGGCCTCCCCGCCCTCCGGGAGGACGTGGCCGGGGCGGTCCGCACCGCGCGGGTCGAGCGTGACCAGGCCGATCATCGCGTCGTCGAGGACGACGACGAAGACGCCGGCGCGGCTGCCGGGCACCTCGGGCATCGCGCGGTCGAGCTCGTCGCGCGGCCGGGCGCCGCCGACGTGCGCGCCGACCTCCGGTGACGAGAACAGCTCGACGAAGGCCGCGCGGTCACGGGCCTCGGAGGCGCGGAGCACGAGCCGTCCGGTGCGTATCGGTGCGGGCGGCCAGGGGGCGGATGCGGGTGCGGTCATGGCGGGCAACCTATCCCCGGGTCCCCGCCCCGGCCACCGTTCCCGGCCTCCCCGGAAAGGGTTGCGGCACTTTCAGGCCGTGGCGTCCGGGCCGGCCTCGCCCCACCGCTCTCCCGACCCCGGGACGCGGAAGTCCTGGACCGGCGGAACGTGCCAGCGGGCCGGGTCGGGGAAGCGGGCGGCGGCCCGGGAGGCGACGAACGGGGCGGCGGCCAGGGCGACGGCGGCCAGCGCGCCCAGCCACGCGCTCGCCGCGCCGGAGACCAGGTCCAGCAGGAGCGGCGTCAGGGCCGCGAGCGCGATGCCCAGGCTCGCGAACAGGCGCCCGTGGAGGGGCGCGTGGAAGGAGGGGCGGTGCCGGAGGGGGCGGGCCGCCGCGCCGGGGACGGTGGGGAGGCGGTTCGCCGGGTCGGTCAGGTAGCGGTCGCTCCAGGTGATGGCCGAGTACCCCCAGACCATCTCGCCGGTCTCGGAGACCACGGCCACGGGGTACGACGGCGGGCCCTGGCGGCGGGCGACCGCGAGGACCGCCTCCCACCGGTCCGGCCACACGACCCAGACGGGCCCGCCCCGGAACGTGGCGGCGAAGAGGCCGAAGCGGCCGACCGGGCTCTGCCCGAAGAGCCCCGGGCCCTGCGGCTGGACGCCGTAGTAGGCGCCGTGCGCGTCGCGGAGCTTCAGCATCTGCGCGACGTCCGGCTCCGGGTCGACCAGCCGCCGGTTCTCCTCGTCGATGATCCGCACCCACTCGCCGGCCTCCAGCTCGAAGCGGACGGCGACGACCCGCCCCTCCCGCGCGTCCCGCGCGAGCAGCCGGTGGCGCTCGGGCAGCGGCCGGACGAGCAGGCTCCACAGCACGGGGAGGGGGACCAGGACCCAGAGGACCAGGGGCAGGGCCCCGAGGACCAGGGCCACCTCGTGCACCTCGCCGAGGGCGGCGTGGCGGTACGCCGCGAAGGGGGCGAGCGCCACGAGGACCATGCCCGTGACCGCGCACCAGTCCACCCGGTCCCGGGGCAGCACCGACGGCAGGCCCCGCCACGGCGCGGGGCCGGGCGGGGGCGGTGCGGGCGCGCCCCGGGTCATGAGGGCCCACGCCCCCGCGCACGCCGCGCCGGCCACCAGCGCGGCCAGCACGTCCAGGCGGGGGCCGTCGGCCCTGTCGCGGGCCAGGCAGAGGACGAGGGCGACGGCGGCGCAGCCGAACGCGGCGGCACGCAGGACTTCGGGGGCGGTGCGTTTCACGGGTCGAGTCTCCCGGTCGGTTCGGCGGGGCCGGCGGGCCCGGGCGGGCGAACGGGATCGTAGGTCCGCTCGTCCCGTCCGGACCCGCGCCGTGACCGGAAGGTTGTACGGACCCCGGCGCTCCGGGGCCGGCGCGCCCGTCCCGTCCCGTTACGGGCGCTCGTACCGGACCGTCATGATCTCCATGTTGTGCCCGTCCGGGTCGGCGAAGTAGGCGCCCCGGCCGCCGAAGAGGTCGTTGACCTCGTGCGGGTGGCGGTGGTTCGGGTCCGCGTAGTAGGTGACTCCGGCCGCCTCCAGGCGGCCGATCATCGCGTCGAAGTCCTCGTCCCGCACGAGGAACGCGTAGTGCTGTTCCCGGACGGGGCCGGACGTCTGGAGGAAGTCGAGCGTCACGCCGTTGGCGAGGTCGACGGGGAGGAAGGGGCCGAACGGGGCGCCCACCTCCAGACCGAGGATCCCGGCCAGGAAGTGGGCGGAGGCGGAGCGGTCGGTGGAGTGGACGACGGTGTGGTCGAGCTGGACCTCGGGAAGTGTCACCCTTCCGACCGTACGTGACCCGCCCCCGCCTCCGACCGATGCATATCGGCCGAAACGATCAGCCGTGGAGGCCGAGTTGGCGCTGGTGCTCCAGGGCCCGGCGCAGCTCCACCGCCGACGGGTGGTAGGGCCCGTAGAGCCGCTCCGCGTCCAGGAGGAGGCGGTTCAGCTCCGCCCGTCCCTCCGCGTGCCGTCCGGTGGCGACCAGCAGCAGGCCGGTGCGGCGCCGGATGTCGAAGGACCGGGCGGGGTCCGGCGCGGGTCCCCGCTCGAAGGCGGGGAGGACCGCGCGGAAGGCGGCGAGGGCCTCGGCGGTCTCGCCGAGCTGCTCCAGGCAGAGCGCGATGTCGTAGCGGAACTGCGCGTTGCCCGGGTCGTCGGCGGCGAGCCGGCGCAGCTCGGGCAGGGCGCGCCGGTACTGCCCGTCGTCCAGCAGCGTGGACGCGTACTGCTTGCGCAGGATGCGGACGACCGGGGAGGCCTCGCCGTGCTCGGCCGCGGCGGCCGGGAGGATCCCGCCGAGCATGTCGACGGCCTGGGTGAGGGCGCCCTCGCCGAGGAGCCGCTTGACCTCCTCCACGGCACCGGCCACGTCGGCGCCCCGGGGCACGGGGGGCGCGTGGGGCGGGAGCGGGGGGTGGGCGGGGGCGGCGACCCGGGGGTCGGCGACGGACGGGCGGGCGGCCGGGACCGCGGGGGCCGGGGCGGCGGGGCGGGAGGCGGCGGGCCAGGGGGCGTGCGGGCGGAGGAAGGGCCGGGTGGGGTCCATGGGGCCGGCCGGGGTGCCGCGCGCGGGGAGCAGGGGCAGCAGCGCCTCGTACACCTCGGGGGCGCCGGAGGGGCGGGCGGCCGGGTCCTTGGCGAGGAGCCGCAGGACGAGGGCCTCCAGGAGCTCGGGGACCTCGGGGCGGACCTGGCGGAGCGGCACGGGCGGCTCGTACAGGTGGCGGTGGAGGACGCCGAGGGCGGTGGATCCGGCGAACGGCACGTTCCCGGAGAGGAGTTCGTGGAGCAGGACGCCGAGGGCGTACAGGTCGGTCTGCGGTCCGACGGCGCCGCCCATGGCCTGTTCGGGGGCCATGTAGGCGGGGCTGCCGATGGGTTCGCCGGTGTGGGTGAGGCGGGTGGTGTCGGAGTCGAGGACGGAGGCGACGCCCAGGTCGAGGACGGTGAGGGTGCCGTCGGGGCGGATCATCACGTTCCGCGGCTTGAGGTCGCGGTGCACGATCGGCACCGCGTGGACGGCGGCGAGCACCGCGCACAGCTGCGCGGCGACGCAGACGGCCCACTCCCAGGGGTAGGGGTCGTGCTCGGCGAGGTGGTCGGCGAGGTCGGCGCCGTCGACGTACTGCATGACGAGGTACAGGTCGTCGGCGTCGCTGCCGGCGTCGTGGACGGTGACCAGGCCGGGGTGGTCGACGTGGGCGGTGACCCGGCACTCGCGGACGAAGCGGCGGCGCAGTTCGTCGGCGGCGGTGGCGGGGCCGGTGAGGGCGGCGGGGCTGAGGAGCTTCACGGCGACCCGGCGGTCGAGGCGGGTGTCGTACCCGGTCCACACCTGGCCCATGCCGCCCTGGCCGATGACGGTGGCCAGTTCGTACCGTCCGCCGACGACCCGTCCGTTCACTTCTCGCCCTCCTTGCGGAGGAGGTCGCTGAGCTCGTCCAGCTCGGCGCGGACCTGGTCGATGCGGGGGGACGGCGGGGGCGTGGGGGCGGACGCCGGGGGCGTCGTCGCGTACGGGTTCGGGGGCTGGGGCTGGGGCTGCTGCGTGTACGGGTTCGGGTTCGGGCCCGGCAGGGTGACGGCCGTCGCCGGGTCGACGGGCGGGTAGCCGTACGCGGGCGCGCCGTGCGGCGGGCGGGCGCCGGGGACCGCGGCCGCGCGGTGGTGCTTGATGTCCGTGGCCAGGTAGTGCCAGACCACGGCGGCGGCCATGGCGAGGACCACCGCCGCGCCGACGTTGATCTGCCAGGAGTCCTGGTCCTCCTCCTGGAGCAGGACGAAACAGCCGACGGTGAGCGCCAGCTGGGCCCAGAAGAGGACCCAGTCGCGGATGGTCCTGCGCATGATCGCGAGGCGGAGCATCGCCACCCAGGCGAGCAGCCCGAGGGAGAGCACGACGGCCGCCGTCACGAGGACGCGGACGGCCACCTTCCCGGCGGACGATCCGCCTCCGGGTCTCGGCGCGGGAGCGGCAGGCATCTGTCCGTACATGCGGATTCCCCCCTGGGACGGCTGATCAGGCTACGAGGGTAGCCCCGCCGTCACCCGGGTCGGACGCTTCCGTCCGCGAGGCCGTCGTAGAGGCCCTGGACCAGTTGTTCGCCCAGCCGGGCGGCGAGCCGCAGCGCCTCCTCGAACTCGGACAGGGAGCGGTAGCGCGCGCCGTGCCGGCGCTGGTCGGCGAGGGGGAGCCGGGGCAGCTGGAGGCGGCGGACGTCGAGCCGGGTGGCGGTGGAGGCGAAGCTGCTGGCCTGCCGGTTGTTGGCGGTGCCGCGCAGGAAGCCGGCGAGGAACCAGGGGTCGAGGGCGACGGGATCGGGGCGCAGCAGCTGGAGGCCGCGGCCCAGGGCGGCGCCGGCGGTGGCGGCGTCGACGACCCGGGCGGACGGGCCGCCGCCGAGGACGGGGACGACGACGTCGCCCTCGCGGACCAGGACGGGATCCTCGGCCGGGCCGTCGGCGGACTCCGGGAGGGTGCCGGAGGGGGCGGCTCCGGTCAGCACGTCGTGCTCGGTGAGGACGGGGACCTCGCGGCCGGCGGGGGCGGTGCCCTGGCCGCCGGTGCGGAGCTGGAGGGCGCCGGTGCGGGCCAGTTCGCCGACGGTGGTGTGGGGGCGGGGCGCGGGGCGGGCGGCTTCGGGGGCCGGGGCGAGGGCGAGGGTGCGGCGCAGGGTGGCGTCCAGGCGCTCGCGGACCGCGGCGAGTTCGGCGGCGGAGCCGCCCGCGTCGGGGGCGGTGAGGTAGCGGGCGGGGGCGAGGTCGACCTCGTCGTCGAGGAGGTCGATGACGGGGACCGAGCGGGCCAGGGAGCCGTCGCCGGCACGGCCCGCCCAGGCGTCGAGGACCGCGTTCTGCAGGGCGGTCCAGGGAAGCTTGTCGCGTCCGGCGTCGGGGGCGAGCCCGGCGGTGTCGACGAAGAGGGTCTCGGCCGGGGGGCGGCGGCCGGCGGCGGGGCGGACCAGGACCCAGAGGTGGAGCGGGATGCCGTAGGGGGGCGCGGCGCCGGCCGGGAGGGCGACGATCGCCCGCAGGGCGCCCCGGCGCAGGAGGTCGGCGCGGATGCGGCGGCCGGAGCGGCGGGAGGCGACGGCGGGGGGCATGAGGAGGACGGCGGTGCCGCCGTCGCGCAGCCGGGCCAGGGCGTGCTGGACCCAGGCGAGCTCGGACTCGGTCCGGGCGGGGAAGCCGTACTCCCAGCGGGGGTCGTAGGCGAGTTCGTCGTGGCCCCAGGCGCGCTCGTTGAACGGCGGGTGGGTGAGGACGGTGTCGGCGCGCAGCTCGGGGAAGGCGTCGGCGCGCAGGGTGTCGCCGGCGGCGGAGCGGACGTCGGCGTCGCCGTGGAGGGCGAGGCGGAGCGCGGAGAGCGCCGCCAGCTCGGGGTCGGCGTCCTGGACGGCGAGGGTGGCGGGGCGGGCGGCGGCGCGGAGGAGGCCGCCGGTGCCGGAGGCCGGGTCGAGGAGGACGCCGGCGGGCGGGTCGCCGGCGCTCGCGGTCGCGGCGGCGGCGAGGGCGGCCATCAGTTCGGCGAGCGGCGGCGGGGTGAGGGTGTACTGGCGCGGGTTGGCGTCCAGGTGGCGGCCGAGGAGGAACTCGAAGGCCTGCCGGGGGCCGCCCAGTTCGGCCGCGAGCTCGACGGCGGCGCGGAGCAGCGGGGCGGTGGGGGCGAGCGCGCCTGCGGTGGGGGTGGGGACCGCCCTGGGGATGCCGAAGCGGACGGTCAGGACCTCTTCGAGGGGGCCGGGCAGGGCCTCGGCGAAGCGGGGGTCGGGGAGGGCCGCGAGGGCGGCGAGGGCGGGCGGGCGCTCGCGCAGGAGCAGCAGGACGGCGCCTGCGTGGACGAGGCCGGTGAGGGTGCCGGCGGGGTGGCCGGCGAGCTGCTGCCAGACGCGCTCGCGGAGCGGGATCTCGGCGAGCTTGCCCTGCTCGCGGAGCCACCGCTCGACCTCGGCGAGGGCGAAGCAGGGGCTGGTCTCGGTGCCGCCCACGGGCTTGGGGAAGTCGGCGTGCCGACGGCGCCAGTTGCTGACGGCGGCCCTGCCGACGCCCGCGAGCCGGGCGATGCCCGCGGCGGTGACCTCTGTAGCGCTGTCCTCGGGCACCTGGACCCTCCGTCCTCCCGCTCGTACGACTCGTGAACGCCGAGCATACCGATCGAAGGGGTTCACGGCGTGAGTCGAGTCGATTCCCGCGAACGTGGTTGACTCGGTTCACAGGCTCTGGTGTGATTACGGCATCGGAACACGGAGTCCACAGGAACCTCTCGACACCCGAAAGGTGTTCACAGCCATGTCGAAGTCTCAGACGCAGCGCAGCTGGTTCGCCCGCCACAAGGTCCTCACCGCCGCCGGCGCGGTCGTGGTCGTCGTCGCCGTCGGCGCGGCGATGGGCGGGGGCGGGGACGCGGGCACCGCCGAGGCGAAGCCCTCGGCCACGGCGGCCGCGGGCGGGAAGACGACGGGGGCCGGCTCCGGGGCGGCGGGGTCGAAGGCCCCGGAGTCCGCGGCCCCGGAGAAGAAGGCCGTCACCCTCGACGGGGACGGCGACTTCGAGGTGGGCTCCGACGTGAAGCCGGGCCTCTACCGCTCGACGGGCAACGAGGACGCGATGTGCTACTGGGAGCGGGCGAAGGACGCCAAGGGCGAACTCGACTCGATCCTCGCGAACGACAACGTGACGGGCACGGCCTACGTCGAGATCCGGAAGGGCGACAAGCTCTTCAAGTCCACGGGCTGCGAGACCTGGGAGGCGGTGGACGCCAAGGCCGCCGGCACCCCCGGGGCCACGCTGAAGGGCGACGGCGGCATGTTCAAGGTCGGCGTCGACGTGGCGCCCGGCACCTACAGGTCGACGGGCAACAAGGACGCCGGCTGCTACTGGGAGCGCGCGAAGGACGCCGGCCACGGCATGGACGCGATCCTCGCGAACGACAACGTGACCGGCACGGCCATCGTCAAGATCACCGCCAAGGACGGCTACTTCAAGTCGGTCGGCTGCGGCGACTGGACCAAGACGTCCTGACGCCGCGGGCAGGAGGCCGGACGGGTCAGCCGGCGGAGACCGGATGCCGGACGGGTCGGCCGGCGGAGACCGGATGCCGGACGGGTCGGCCGGCGGAGACCGGATGCCGGACGGGTCGGCCGGCGGAGACCGGGTGACGGACGGGTCAGCCGGCGGAGACCGGGTGACGCACCCACACGTTGGGCTCGACGTAGACCGCGTAGCCGCGCGCGGCCTCGCAGTGGACGGGCACCAGCGCGCCCGGGACCTCGACCGGCCCGTCCGTGTCGAAGGCCAGCCCCGTCCACTTCCGCCACTGCTCCACCGAGCCGGAGACCGTCATCGACGCGGGCGCGACGGCCTCGATCCGGCCCCCCGCGCGGACGTGCACGCGCAGCCACGGGTCGTGCGGCAGCCCGTCGGACTCCCGGGTCCGGAAGGCGTACTCGTGGATGGAGGCCCCGGCCTCCAGGTGCTTGCCGTTGGGCCGGACCGGGGCGACGAGCTCCCGGAAGCCCAGCCGGCGCACGTTCTCCCGCATCGCGGCGAGCATCCGGTGCGAGACGCCGCGCCCGAGGAAGCGGGTGTCGACGGTGATCTCGATGGCGCTCACCGTGTCCGGCGCGTGGCCGTGCCGCAGGTCGGAGAAGGCCCACAGCAGCACCTCGTCCCACCCCCGCTCGGGCAGCGCGCGCCGCCCCTCCGCGTCGAGCCGGAAGGGCACGCCGAAGCCGCGGGCGACGACGGCGCCGTCCGGGTCGGTGGCGACGAGCACGTACTCGGGGAACTCGCGGACGATCCGGCCCATGTGGGACCAGCCCACCGGGTCGTACATCATGAACTCGGGCCAGAGGTCCTTCATCGACCACATCGGGCCCTCGAGCTCGGGGCGCTCGGCGAGCGTGGTGATCGTCAGTTCCTGGTTCATGACCGCAGGCTAGAAGGTCCGTTCGATCCGACCAACCGAATATTCGATCATGTCGACCGGATGGCGGACGCGCCTCAGCCGCCGCACTGCTCCAGCATCGCCTTCCGGTCCGGGGCGGTCACCGGCAGCGCGTACTTCTCCGCCACCTGCGCGAAGCGGACCGCGTAGGCGCAGCGGACCCCCTTGGCCGGCGGCAGCCAGGAGGCGGGACCGGAGTCCCCCTTCGAGGAGTTGGCGCGGCCCTGCACCGGCAGGAGGTTCAGCGGGTCGTTGGCGAGCCGCTGCCGCTTCGCGTCCGTCCAGCGCGAGGCGCCCATCTGCCAGGCGTACGACAGCGGGACGACGTGGTCGATCTGGACCTCGGAGGCCTTCTGCTTGCGCCAGTCGATGACGGTGCCGGTGTAGGGGTCGTCCAGCGTCATCGAGACGACCACGCAGTTCGAGCCGTCCCGGAAGCGGAGCTCCCGCCCGTCGCGGCGGAGCAGGTCGTTGCGGGTGTCGCAGCCGTTGCGCGCGAGCGGCACGCCGTCGGCCTTGTCCAGCCAGGCCTCCCCGAACTCGTCCCGCGCGTAACCGGTGCGCGGTCCGCGTTTCCGGGTGGCGAGCCCCTCGATGAGGGTCCGGGCCCGCGCCCGCTCGTCCTTCGCCGTCACCGGCGCCAGCCCCGGCTTCGTACCGTCCGGGTTGAGGAAGGGGCTCACGACCCGTCCGGTGGACCCGGACCCGCCGGACTCCTGGCCGGGCAGGGTGCACCCGGAGAGGAGGGCGAGCCCGCAGAGGACGGCGACGGGGTGGAGCCTTCGACGTATCAGCACGCGGGAATCCTAGGCCCGAAAGTGCCGATAGCGATCATTTCGTCAGATCTTGCCGATCCCGAGCGTGTTCTCCGAGGGCAGCAGCCCCGAGCCGATCGCGGCGAGCCAGGGGCCGCCGAGGAGCTCCGCGAGCCGCGCGGTGGCGTCGGGGCCCAGCGCGGCCCAGGGGGTGGCGGCGAGCTCGTCGGTGCGCCGCTCGATCCCGGCCCGCAGCTCCCGCCCGGCCGGCGTGGCGGCGCCGGCCGCGTCCACGAGACCGCGCCCGGCGAGGCGGTCCCGGGCGGCCGCCCACTCCCCCTCGCTCCATCCCCGGCTCGCGAAGACGCCCTCGGGCGCGGCGCCGACCGCGGCGAACGACACCAGCGCCTCCACCGGGTCGAGCCCGGCCGCGAGCAGCGCGGCGACGTGCCCGTCCCCCCGGTGCTCGCGCAGCAGGGTCGCGGCCTGCCAGAGCACCAGGTGCGGCGCGTCGGCCCAGGCGAGGTCGGCGTGGGCGGCGGCGAGCGGCCGCCCGGCGGTGTCCGCGGCCTCGGCGGCGCGCCGGGCGAGCGCGGCCGCCTCGTCGAGCCCGGCCACGCCGAACAGCCCCCGGTACGTCCGGTCCACCGCCCGCAGCCGCGCGGCGAGCACCTCCGCCGGCGCGGCGGCCTCCCAGGCGGCGGGGACGTACCGCCCCACCATGGCCGGGCTGAAGCTGTAGAAGGCGGAGGCGACCCGGCCGGGCCCGACGGCTCCCAGCGGCGCGGCCCGCCAGGCGAAGTAGGCGGGCCAGCGCTCCGCCGTGCCGTACCCGAGCGCGGCGGCCTCCTCGAAGGCCTCGGGGGCGTAGTAGTGCAGGGCGTGCAGCGGTTCGAGCAGGTGCCACATCTGTCGTACGCGAGCGGTGTCCATGGGGACCTCCGGGACGGCGGGCGCGAATCTAGCCACTGACAAGACTGCGCCCGCCCGGAGAACTTGTCAATGACTAGACACGGGTTAGGCTGCCGCCATGACACCTCGGAGCACGGAGCGGAGCAGCTACCACCACGGCGGCCTGCGGCAGGCGGTCCTGGCGGCGGCCCTGGAGGTCATCGCCGCCGAGGGCCCCGGCGCCCTGAGCCTGCGCGACCTGGCCCGCCGGGCGGGCGTCTCGCACGCCGCCCCCGCCCACCACTTCGGCGACCGGACGGGCCTGCTGACCGCCATCGCGGCCCAGGGCTTCGAGCTCCTCGCCGACACCCTCGCGGGCGGCACCACCCTCGCCGACCGGGGCCGCCGGTACGTCCGCTTCGCGGCCGGCCACCCGGCGCACTTCCAGGTCATGTTCGCGCCCGCCCTGCTGCGCGCCGACGACCCGGACCTCGCGGCGGCGCGCGAGCGGGCGGGCGCCGAACTCCGCGCGGGCGTCGCCGCCCCGCCCGGCCGGGACGCCCGCGCCACCGGCATCGCCGCCTGGTCCCTGGCCCACGGCTTCGCCACCCTGTACCTCACGCACAACGTGGACGACGCCGTCGGCGGCGTCCCGCCGGAGGAGTACTTCGACGGCCTGACGGGCTTCCTCACGGACCCGCGGGACTGACCCGCCGCCCGGAAGGACCGCCCGCCGGGCCGTGACCGCCCCCGGAAGGGCGTCAGTCCAGGATCGTCGTCAGGAACTCCCCGGTCCACGCCAGCAGTTCGCGTCCGACGAGCGGCTTGCCGCCGATCGGACGGGTGGCCGGGCGCGGCACCAGGATCTGGTGGACGGCCGGCTTGATCACGGACTTCGGGTGGAGGCGCTTCAGCCGGAGCTCCTGCGACTCCCTCAACTCCACCGGCGCGAAGCGGATGTTCGGGCCCTGGAGGACGATCTCGGCGACGCCGCAGGCACGGGCCAGCATCCGCAGGCCCGCCACCAGGAGGAGGTTCTCCACCGGCTCCGGCAGCTTGCCGTACCGGTCGGTCAGCTCCTCCCGCACCGCCTTGACGTCCTCCTCCGAGTTCGCCGAGGCGATCGCGCGGTACGCCTGGAGGCGCAGCCGCTCGCCGGGGGCGTAGTCGTGCGGGACGTGCGCGTCGACCGGCAGCTCGATCTTGACCTCCAGCGGCTCCTCCTCCTGCGCGCCGCCCTCCAGGGAGGCCCGGTAGTCCGCCACCGCCTCGCCGACCATCCGCACGTACAGGTCGAAGCCGACGCCCGCGATGTGACCGGACTGCTCGCCGCCGAGGAGGTTGCCCGCGCCGCGGATCTCCAGGTCCTTCATCGCCACGTACATGCCCGCGCCCATCTCGGTGTGCTGGGCGATGGTCGCGAGCCGCTCGTGCGCGGTCTCGGTGAGCGGCTTCTCCGGCGGGTAGAGGAAGTAGGCGTAGCCGCGCTCCCGGCCGCGGCCGACCCGGCCGCGCAGCTGGTGCAGCTGCGAGAGGCCGAAGTTGTCGCCGCGCTCCACGATCAGCGTGTTGGCGTTGGAGATGTCGATGCCGGACTCGACGATCGTCGTCGAGACGAGCACGTCGAACTTCTTCTCCCAGAAGTCCACCACGACCTGCTCCAGGGCGCTCTCGCCCATCTGCCCGTGGGCCGTCGCGATCCGCGCCTCCGGGACGATCTCGCGCAGCCGGGCCGCCGCGCGGTCGATCGAGTCGACGCGGTTGTGGATGTAGAAGACCTGTCCCTCGCGCAGGAGTTCGCGGCGGATCGCCGCGCCGATCTGCTTCTCCTCGTACGGGCCGACGAAGGTGAGGACCGGGTGCCGCTCCTCGGGCGGCGTGGTGATCGTGGACATCTCGCGGATGCCCGTCACCGCCATCTCCAGCGTCCGGGGGATCGGGGTCGCGGACATCGTCAGGACGTCGACGTTGGCCCGGAGCTTCTTCAGCTGCTCCTTGTGCTCGACGCCGAAGCGCTGTTCCTCGTCGACGATGACCAGGCCGAGGTCCTTGAACTTCGTCTCGGAGGCGAAGAGGCGGTGGGTGCCGATGACGACGTCGACCGACCCCTCCCTCAGCCCCTCCAGGGTCGCCTTCGCCTCCGCGTCGGTCTGGAAGCGGGAGAGGGCGCGGACGTTGACCGGGAACTGCCCGTACCGCTCGGAGAAGGTGCCGTAGTGCTGCTGGACGAGGAGGGTCGTCGGCACCAGGACCGCGACCTGCTTGCCGTCCTGGACCGCCTTGAAGGCGGCCCGCACGGCGATCTCCGTCTTGCCGTAGCCGACGTCGCCGCAGATGAGCCGGTCCATCGGGACCGTCTTCTCCATGTCCTCCTTCACCTCGGCGATCGTCGAGAGCTGGTCGGGCGTCTCCGCGTACGGGAAGGCGTCCTCCAGCTCCCGCTGCCACGGGGTGTCCGGGCCGAAGGCGTGGCCGGGAGCCGCCATCCGGGCGCTGTACAGCTTGATCAGGTCCGCGGCGATCTCCTTGACCGCCTTCTTGGCCCGCTGCTTGGTCTTCGTCCAGTCGGCGCCGCCCAGCCGGTGCAGGGTGGGCGCCTCGCCGCCGACGTACTTGGTGACCTGCTCCAGCTGGTCGGTCGGGATGTAGAGCCGGTCGCCGGGCTGGCCGCGCTTGGCGGGGGCGTACTCGACGAGCAGGTACTCGCGGGTCGCGCCCTGCACCGTGCGCTGCACCATCTCCAGGTAGCGGCCCACGCCGTGCTGCTCGTGCACGATGTGGTCGCCGGCCTCCAGGGTCAGCGGGTCGATCGTCTTGCGCCGCTTGGCCGGCATCCGCCGGCCGTCCTTGCCCGCCGCCTTCTGGCCGGACAGGTCGGTCTCCGTCAGCACGGCCAGCTTCAGCGCCGGGTCCACGAAGCCGAAGTCGATCGACCCGCAGGCCACGTGCACGACCGCCGGGTCAACCTCCCGCAGGTCGGCCGCCTGCCGGGCCGCGATGCCCTCGCCGCCCAGCACCTCCACGGTGCGGGAGGCGGGGCCGTGGGCCTCCGTCACGTAGACCGTCCGCCAGCCGTCGGCCAGCCAGCCCTTGGTGTCGGCGAGCGCCCGGGCCGTGTCGCCGCGGTACGTCTCCGGGGCGTGCATGCCCAGCGTGAGGGTGTCGGCCTCCCGGTCGAGGTCGGCGGCGAAGGGCGACACCGACCACCACATCATCCCGAGCTCCCGCGCCCGGTCCCGGACGTCCACGATCCCCCACAGGGAGGCCGCGCCCACGTCGATCGGCGCCTCGCCGCCGCCGGCCGTCGCCGCCCACGACGCCTGGAGGAACTCCTGGCTGGTGGCGACCAGGTCCGCGGCCCGGGTGCGGACCCGCTCGGGGTCGCAGACGACCGCCATCGACCCGGCCGGGAGGACGTCGAGCAGCAGCTCCATGTCGTCCACGAGGACCGGCGCGAGGGACTCCATGCCCTCGACCGCGATGCCCTCGGCGATCTTGTCCAGCATCTCGCCCAGCTCCGGGTGCTCCTCGGCGAGGGCCGCGGCCCTCGCCCGCACCTCGTCCGTCAGCAGCAGCTCGCGGCAGGGCGGCGCCCACAGGCCGTGCTCGGCCACCTCCAGGGAGCGCTGGTCGGCGACCTTGAAGTAGCGGATCTCCTCGACGTCGTCGCCCCAGAACTCGATCCGGAGCGGGTGCTCCTCGGTCGGCGGGAAGACGTCGAGGATGCCGCCGCGGACCGCGAACTCGCCGCGCTTCTCGACCAGCTCGACCCGGGAGTACGCGGCGGCGGCGAGCCCCTCGACGACCGCGCCGAGGTCCGCCGTCCGCCCGCTGCGCAGGGCCACCGGCTCCAGGTCGCCCAGCCCCTTGACCTGCGGCTGGAGCACCGACCGGATCGGCGCGACGACCACGCTGACCGGCCCCGCCGCCGGGTCGTCCGGGCTCGGGTGCGCCAGCCGGCGCAGCACGGCCAGGCGCCGCCCGACGGTGTCCGAGCGGGGCGAGAGCCGCTCGTGCGGCAGCGTCTCCCAGGAGGGGTACTCCACGACGGTGTCCGGGTCGAGCAGCGAGCGCAGCGCCGCCGCCAGGTCCTCGGCCTCCCGGCCGGTCGCCGTCACGGCGAGCACCGGCCGCCCCGAGTCCCGGGCGAGCGCGGCGACCGCGAAGGGCCGGGCGGCGGCGGGCCCGACCAGGTCCACGTGCGGGCGGTTCCCGTCGGACGCGGCCGTCACCGCCTCCGCGAGGGCCGCGTCCTTGACGACGAGGTCGAGCAGACCGTGCAGGCTCATGGAGCTTCCATCCCGGTACGTACGAGGGTGAACAGAGGAGCGGACGAGCGGACAACGCGAACGGCCCGACACGTCGCACGGGCCGGGGTCTCCACCCTACGACGACGCCGGACCCCCGGCGCGGGGTATCCCGCCACGCGCCGCCCCGCCCCGTCCCGGGCAGCCGTACGGCCCCGGGGCGGGAGAGCCGCTCCGGGGCCGTACGGGTGCGCGTCCAGGGGTGCTAGGGCCTGTCTGACCATGGGCGTCGGATCAGGCCGGGTCGTTCGGTGCGTGCGATCGGCGTGCGGCCGGGGCGCCCTTGTAGCGGAGCTACTCGGGCGTTTCGGCCGTGCGGCATGGGGGCACCTCCCGCGCCCGAAGGGCTACGGGGGAGTGCGTGCCGGGCGGGCCGGACCCGACGGGAATGGTCAGACAGGCCCTAGTCGCTCGCGATGGCGTTCAGGACGTTCATCCGGCCCGCCCGGAAGGCCGGGACCAGGGCGGCGAAGAGGCCGACGAAGGCGGAGCCGGCGAAGACCGTGAGGATCGTCGGCCAGGGGATCTCCAGGACGCCGAGGCCCTCCAGGGCGAGGAGCTTCTGCGCGGCCGTGCCCCAGCCCATGCCGAGGCCGAGGCCGAGCAGGGCGCCGAAGAGGGCGATCACCACCGACTCCAGGCGGATCATCCTCCGCAGCTGGCGGCGGGAGAGGCCGATCGCCCGCATGAGGCCGATCTCGCGGGTGCGCTCGACCACCGACAGCGCCAGGGTGTTCACGACGCCCAGGACCGCGACGACGATCGCCAGGGCCAGCAGGCCGTAGACGATGTTCAGGAGCTGGCCCACCTGGTTCTTCAGGTCCTCCTTGTAGTCGGCCTGGTTGGAGACCTTGTACTGGGGGTACGGGGCGAGCGCCGTCTTCAGGGACTCGTACGCCGCCGCCTCCTGCCCGTCCTTCGCGCTCGCGAGGAGCAGCGCGCTGGCCGGCACCCGCTCGGCCGGCAGGTGCGCCCGGGCGGTGGTGACGTTCGTGTACATGGCGCCGTTGTCGACGTTCCCGACGTCCGCCGTGATCGCCGCGACCCGCAGCTTCGCCGTGGAACCGTGGGCGAAGGAGACGGTGAGGGTGTCGCCGACCTTCACGCCGTGCTCGGTGGCGTAGTCGCTGCCGACGGACATCGCACCCGGCCCGTAGGCGGCCGCCAGGTCACCGGAGGCGACCTCCCGCCGCAGGTCCTGCGGGTAGGTCGGTTCCGTCGCCGCCAGCCACTCCTTCGAGACGGTGCCGCGCGGGTCGGTGATCCGCACGTCGACGGGCCGGTACTCGGTGACGTGGTCCAGGCCCGCGGCCTTCTCCACCGCGGCCTGCGCCTGCGGCACGATCGGCGCGCCCGTCTGGTTCTGCACGATGTAGTCGGCGCCGACGGACCGGTCGAGCTCCTCGGTGGCCGAGGCGACCATGGAGGAGCCGACGACGGAGAGGCAGGCGACCAGCGCCAGGCCGATCATCAGGGCCGCGCCGGTCGCGCCGGTGCGGCGCGGGTTGCGGAGGGCGTTCCGCTCGGCCATCCGGCCGACGGGCCCGAAGACCCGCAGGACGACGAGGCCCAGGACCCGCACGACCCCGCCCGCGAGGACCGGGCCGACGACGACGAAGCCGAGCAGCGACAGCACGACGCCGACGCCGAGCCACAGGGAGCCCGTACCGGCCTTCTCGGCCTGGGTCGCCGCCCACAGCGCGCCGCCGCCGGCGAGCGTCAGCAGCAGGCCGAGGGCGCCGCGGACCCGCCCGGCGCGCCCGTCGGCGGGGGTGCCGGCGTCGCGGAGGGCGGCCATCGGGGAGACCTTGCCGGCCCGGCGGGCCGGGACGTAGGCGGCGAGGACGGTGACGAGGACGCCGAGGGCGAGGCCGATGACGGGGGTGGTCCAGGCGACGGTGAGGTCACGGGTGGACAGCTCCATGCCCATGGAGGACATGAGTTCCATCAGGCCGACGGCGAGGCCGACGCCGGCGGCGACGCCGGCGACCGAGCCGATCAGGCCGAGCAGGACGGCCTCGACCAGCACGGAGCGGTTGATCTGCTCGCGGCTGGAGCCGATGGCCCGCAGCAGGCCGATCTCGCGGGTGCGCTGGGCGACCAGCATGGAGAAGGTGTTGACGATGAGGAAGATGCCGACGAGGAAGGCGATCCCGGCGAAGCCGAGCATCGCGTACTTCATGACGTCGAGGAAGCCGGCGACGTCCTCGCGACCCGCGTCGGCTGCCTCGGCGGCGGTCTGGAGCCGGTAGCCGTCGCCGAGCGCGGCGGCGAGGTCCGCCTTCAGCGCCTCGTCGCTGACGCCGGGCGCCGCGTCCACCATCACCTGGGTGAACAGGCCCTCCTTCCCGAGGAGCCGGCGCTGCGCGGTGGCGGTGTCGAAGTAGACGACGGTGGCGCCCGGGTTGGTGACCTCGAACTCGACGATGCCCGAGACGGCGGCGGTGAAGTCGCCGGCGGCGGAGATCGTGCGGAGGGGGGCGCCGAGCTTCAGGCCGTGCTTGTCGGCGGTGCCCCGGTCGACGACGACGTCGGTGGGGCCGCGCGGCTCGTGGCCCTCGACGAGCCGGACCGAACGGAGCTCGTACGGACTCCAGTTGACGGCGATCGTGGGGGCGCCGGTGGTCGGCCCGACGTTCTTGTCGTCCTCGTCGACGACGGTGACGCCCATCGAGGTGACGGAGCCCTGCGCGTCGGCGACGCCCTTCGCCTTCCGCGCCTCGTCGACGACCGAGGCCGGGAAGGACTCGGGGCGGCCGGTGTCCGGGGACTCGTCCTGCGGGTCGGCCTCCGCCGGGGAGACGGTGACGTCGGAGGCGGTGACGGCGAAGAGCTTGTCGAAGGTCGTGTTCATCGTGTCCGTGAAGACCAGGGTCCCGGACACGAACGCGACGGAGAGGAGGACGGCGACCGCGGAGAGCGCCATCCGGCCCTTGTGGGCGAGGAGGTTTCTCAGCGAGGTGCGGAAGACGGTCATGACGTCCGCCCGCGCGCGTCGAAGTCCTTCATCCGGTCGAGGACGGCGTCGGCGGTCGGCCGCTCCATCTCGTCGACGATCCGCCCGTCCGCCAGGTAGAGCACCCGGTCCGCGTAGGAGGCGGCGACCGGGTCGTGGGTGACCATGACGATCGTCTGCCCCAGCTCGTCCACGGACTGCCGCAGGAAGCCGAGGACCTCGGCGCCGGCCCGCGAGTCCAGGTTCCCGGTCGGCTCGTCCCCGAAGATGATCTCCGGGCGGGCGGCGAGCGCCCGCGCGACGGCGACGCGCTGCTGCTGGCCGCCGGAGAGCTCGGCCGGCCGGTGCCCCAGCCGCCCGGCGAGGCCGACGGTGTCGACGACCCGGTCCAGCCACTCCCGGTCGGGCCTGCGCCCCGCGATGTCCATCGGCAGCGTGATGTTCTCCAGGGCGCTCAGCGTCGGCAGCAGGTTGAACGCCTGGAAGATGAAGCCGATCCGGTCCCGGCGCAGCCGCGTGAGCTTCTTGTCCTTGAGCCCGGTGATCTCGGTCTCGTCGAGGAAGATCTGCCCGCCGGTGACGGTGTCGAGGCCGGCGAGGCAGTGCATCAGGGTCGACTTGCCGGACCCCGAGGGGCCCATGATCGCGGTGAACCGGCCGCGCGCGATGTCCACGTCGACGTGGTCCAGCGCGACGACCCGCGTCTCCCCGGAGCCGTACGCCTTGACGACCTGCCGCGCCCGCGCGGCGACGGCCGTCTGCCCTTCGGTACCCCCGTGCCGGGGGATGGTCACAGCCGTGGTCACGGTCTTCTCCTCAACGAGAGCGGGTGGTGTGTAAGAACAAGCTAAGGACGGCACCCGCTCCTTCTCGTCCTCCGCCGGGACGACCGCCCCCTGGCTCGCATGGGGGAGCTCCCCCTAGGGGTTCCTCGGCCCACGGTCGGAGTGAGACCCTGTCCGCACACATTTAGGTGTACGAAGAAAGAGAAGGGCGATCAGGGTGACGGACGGCAGAACGGCCCCGCGCGAGCGGTCCACCCCCCAGGCCCCGCCCGCGGACCGCCGCCGCGGTGCCGTCGTCGCCGCCCTCATGCTCTGCATGGCGCTCGCCGCCCTCGACGGCACCATCGTCGCCACCGCCGTTCCCCAGATCGTCGGCGACCTCGGCGGCCTCTCCGTCTTCTCCTGGCTCTTCTCCGGCTACCTCCTCGCCGTCACCGTCACCCTGCCCGTGTACGGCAAGCTCAGCGACACCTTCGGCCGCAAGCCGGTCCTCGTCGCCGGCACCGTCCTCTTCCTCGCCGGCTCCCTGCTCTGCGCCGCCGCCTGGAACATGGCCGCGCTCATCGCCTTCCGCGTCGTGCAGGGCCTCGGCGGCGGCGCCCTCCAGGGCACCGTCCAGACGATCGCCGCCGACCTGTACCCGCTGAAGGAACGCCCCAGGATCCAGGCGAGGCTCTCCTCCGTGTGGGCCACCGCCGCCGTCGCGGGCCCGGCGGTCGGCGGCCTCCTCGCCGGATACGCCGACTGGCGCTGGATCTTCCTCATCAACCTGCCGGTCGGCGGCGTCGCCCTCTGGCTGATCGTCCGCCACCTCGCCGAACCCGCACGGCCCCCGCGCACGGCCCCGGTCCGCGTCGACTGGAAGGGCGCGCTCGGCGTCTTCGCGACCGGCGCGCTGCTGCTGGCCGCCCTCGTCCAGGGCGGCGTCGCCTGGCCCTGGCTCTCGGCGCCCTCCCTCGGCCTGCTGGGCGGCGCGGCGCTCCTCGCCGCCGCGACCGTGGCCGTCGAACGCCGGGCGGCCGAGCCGATGCTCCCCGGCTGGGTGTGGCGCCGCCGCACCATCGCCGCCGTCAACCTGTCCCTGGGCGCCCTCGGCCTCCTCATGGTCGCCCCGACCGTCTTCCTCCCGACCTACGCCCAGTCGGTCCTCGGCCTCGGGCCCATCGCCGCCGGCTTCGTCCTCTCCGCGTGGACGCTGAGCTGGCCGATCACGGCCGCCTTCTCGAACCGCGTCTACACCCGCATCGGCTTCCGGCTGACCGCCGTCCTCGGCATCTCCGGCGCCCTCGCCTGCCTCCTCGCCTTCCCCTTCCTCCCCTACCCCGGCGAGGCCTGGCAGCCGGCCCTCCTGATGCTGGTGCTCGGCGGCTGCCTCGGCCTCTTCCAGCTGCCCCTGATGGTCGGCGTGCAGTCCACCGTCCCCTACGGGGAACGGGGCACCACCACCGCGTCCGTCCTCTTCTGCCGCCAGGTCGGCCAGAGCGTCGGCGCCGCCGCCTTCGGCGCGGTCGCCAACGGCGTCCTCGCCGCCCGCCTCGGCTCCGACACGGACCTCGACACCCTCGCCCGCTCCCTCGACACCACCGACACCATCCGCCGCGCGGTCGACGCGGCCGTCGACTGGGTCTACCTCGGCGCCGCGGCCGCCGCCGCCCTCGCCCTCCTGGCCCTCCTCACCCTGGCCCCCCGCCGCTTCCCGGTACTGAAGGAGACGACGGGCGAGGAGCCCTGACCCGGCGGGTCAGAAGAGGGTGTCGTAGGCGGAGTCCTGGGTCAGGGCGGCGGGGGTGCGGCGCTTGAAGGGGGCGGACCAGTCGCCGGTGCCGGCGTAGAAGGTCTCGTCGCCGTTCCAGGCGAGGAGGTCGGCGCGGCCGTCGCCGTTGGCGTCGCCGACGGCGGTGAGGCCGGTGAAGGCGCCCCAGCCGGCCCCGACCCGCTTGCGGGCCGTGAAGGTGCCGTCGCCCTTGCCGAGGTACAGCCACAGGACGCCGGAGCGGTCCCGGGCGAGGAGGTCGCCGGCCTTCGCGCCGCCGAGGTTCCCGGCGGCGGTCAGTTCGTTGTAGACGCCCCAGCCGGCGCCGACCTTCTTGCGGGCGGAGAAGGGGGCGCTGCTGTTGCCGGTGCCGGGGTAGAGCCACAGCACGCCGGTCCTGTCGGAGGCGAGGAGGTCGGGGCGGCCGTCGCCCGTCACGTCGCTGCCGCCGGTGATCCGGTCGTAGACCTGCCAGCCGCCGCCGATCGGCCTCCGCGCCGTGAACGGCGAGTGCCGGAAGCCGGTGCCGTGGTAGAGCCACAGCATGCCGGAGCGGTCGCGGGCGAGGGTGTCGGGTGCCGGGCCGCCCGCGACGTTCCCGACGGACGCCAGCCGGTCGTACGCCTTCCAGCCGCCGCCGACGCGGGAGCCGCCGGTGTCGGTGAGGGAGCCGCCGGGGGCGGTCGGCCGGGTGCCGTAGCGCCACAGGACGCCCTCGGGGTCCCGGGTCAGGAGGTCGGCGGTGCCGTCGTCGTCGTAGTCGTGCGCGGCGGCGGGACGGGTGACGGAGAACCGGCCGGTGGCGACGGCCTCGGGGCCGATGCCGTCGTCCGGGCGGGCGGTGAGCTTCCACTCGTACGCGCCGTTGCGGGCGGGCGCGCCCCAGTCCCCGGCCTCCAGGTCCTTGCCGTCCCAGTGCCAGGTGATCCGGCGGGGGGCGCCGGCGGCGCCGTTCGCGACGGGCCAGCCGCTGTACACGGTCGTCCCGCTGGACACGTGGGTGACGGTCAGCCACACGCGGCTGTCCCCCCGGGACAGGTCCCAGGCGAGGTCGACCCCGCGCGCGGCCTGTTCGCCGGTCAGCTCCTTCGGGACCGAGGCGCCCGTGACGGCGACGACGGTCGACTGGCCCGTCGACGCGACGAGTTCGACCAGCGGCCGGCCGCCCTCGGGGCTCGGCGAGATCCGGTAGAGGCCCTCGCCGCGGTCGGCGGTTCCGCCACGCACCAGGAGGGTGCCGCCGGGGCCGGGGACGGCGGAGGAGTGGGCGGTGAGGAGTTCGACGCGCGCGGCGTCGTCGACCGTGCCGCCGGTCCCGATCGGCCAGGCGGTGAGGGGACGCTTCCGGGGGTTGCTCGCGCCGTCGGTGAAGGAGGACGTCTCGATGTGGACGGGCTGGCCCTGGACGATCCAGCCGCCGACGAGGTGGAGCGGGTCGTACGGCACACCGGTCGCCCTGACCAGCGCGCGCTCGGTCGTGCCCCGCTTGTGCACGCCGAACCAGTCCGCGGTGGCGTCCGATTCGCGCCACACCGCGTACGCGTCGGAGACCGCGCCCCACATCTCGACGCGGCGGGGCTCGTCGGCGGGGGCCGTGTACTCCGCGGCGGCCGCGACCAGGTCGACGACCACCTTGCGGTAGCGCTGCTCCGCGTCCACGCAGTCGTAGACGGCGGCCCCGGCGCCGAAACCCCCTTGCAGGCTCGGCTCGCAGTCGCCCGAGATCCCGGTGACCGCCCGGAGGACCGGCTTGCCGTCCTCGACGGTGAGGAGGTGCGGCCGGTGCGTGCCGGTCGCGGAGACGACGGAGACCGCGAGGGTGGAGCCGAAGACGGCCGCGAAGCGGTGGCGGGGCCCGAAGGCGTCGAGGTCCACCACGACCGGGTCGGCCGCCGCCGAGGCGGGCGTCGACATGTCACGGAGCCTCAGCACGCGCTGGGACCGCAGCTCGGTCTCGTCGCCGACGGCGATCAGGTCCGCGGGCCCGCCGCCCACGAACGCGCCCGGCACGACGACCGAGGTCCCGTCCGCGTACCAGGTCCACCGGTACTCCGGCGTCTCTCCCCGCGTCTTCGACAGGAAGCCGCTCGGCCCCGCGCCCACGACGTCCGCGTTGCGCGGAAACGATACGGCTGTGTCCTGCTGGTCCTGGCCCGTGGCCGGCGCGGCGGCCGCCGTGAACGCCGGGGCGGTGACGCCCGCCGCGGCGAGGGCGACGGTGACGGCGGCCGCCGCGATTCTCCGGCTGGTGTACGCGCGCGCGTGGATCATGTGGTGGGTTCCCCTCCCCCTCGGAAGATCCGGAGCGTACCTCCTCCGGCCGCTCAGCTCCGAAGCGGTGTGCGGGGCGTCAGGCAGAAGGGGTGCCCGGCCGGGTCCAGCAGGACGCGCCACCGGTCGGGGCGGGGCTGCCCGGCCGGGACCGTGGCGCCGAGGGCGGTCAGCCCGGCCACCGCCTCGTCCAGGTCGTCCACCTCGAAGTCCAGGTGGAGCTGTTGCGGGACCTCGCCGCCCGGCCAGGTCGGCGGGCGGTGGTCCGCGACCCGCTGGAAGCCGAGGAGCAGCCGGTCCCCGTCCACCAGGCCCGCGAAGCCGTCGTCGGAGCGCTCGTGCAGGGGCAGGCCCGTGGCCTTCGCGTAGAAGGCGGCGAGGGCGAGCGGGTCGGGGCAGTCGAGGTTCACGGCCGTCAGTCGCATCTGCATGGGCCCGAGCCTAGGTTCCGTGCCCGCCCTCCGGCCCGGACTTTTCCCACGCCGGGGGCCCGCCCTCCGGCCCGGACTTTTCCCCACGGGGGCCGACCGGGCCCGAAGCCGGCGGGGTCCCCGGAGCCGGCGGGGTCCATGGGCCCGGCGGGGTCCACGGGCCCGGCAGGCCCCGGAGCCCCTCGGCTCAGGAAGCTCCCTGGGTTCCCTGGGTTCCCTGGGTTCCCTGGGTCCCCTCGGCCCCGCCGGTCTCGCCTGCGCCCTCGGTCTCGTCCTCCCCGCCGGCCCCGCCGGTGCCCGCGGTCTCATCCGACCCGCCGGGGCCCGCGCCCCGCGCCTCCCCGCCGGGTTCCGCGGCCGCCGCCACCGGGCGGCCCGTCAGCGCCGCCAGCGAGTGGCGGATGTGCTCCATGTGCGCATGGATCTCGTCGCGGGCCTCGTCGTGCTCGCGCAGCACCCGCTCCGTCTCGCGCTCGACGCGCTCGCCCCTCATCCGGGCCTCCGCCAGGATCTCCTCCGCCTTCGCGTCGGCGTCCTCCTGGCCGTGCCGCGCCTCCTCCTCGGTGCGGGCCAGCGCCCGGCGGACCTCCTCCAGGCGGGCCTCGGCCGCGGCGAACTGCTCGGCGTGACGGGCGTCGAGGCCGGCGGCGGCGGCCTCGGCGGCGCGCTCCGCGTCGGCGCGACCGGTGCGGTGCTCCTCGGCCTGGTGGGCGAGGAGTTCGGCGGCGCGGTGCACGGTCTCCTCGTACGCCTCCCCCGCCGCCGTCCTGGCGCCCTCGGCGTCGCGCCGGGCGATGGTGTCCAGCTCCCCGGCGCGCTCACGGGCCGCCTCCAGGGCGGCGCGGGCGTGCGCCTCGGCCGCGGTCCGCACCTCCTCGGCATGGGCGCCGGCCGCCTCGCGGGTCTCGCGGGCGGCGGCGTCGGCCGCCTCCGCGACGGCCTGCGCCTCGGCCTCTGCGGCCCGGACCAGCCGCTCGTCCTCCTGCTCGGCGAGCTTCAGGATCTGCCGCGCGGCCTCGCCCAGGGACTCGTACCGCTGCGGCTTCAGCGCCGCGACGGTCTCCCGCAGCGCGGCCAGCTCCGCCTCCGCCTCCTCGGCGAGGGCGGCGAGCCGCGAGGCGCGCGCCCACGCCCCGTCGCGCTCCTCGGTCAGCACGGCGAGGTGGCGGTCGACCTGCTCCGGGCGGTACCCCCGACCCCGTCCGACGGCAAAACTCATCCTTGGCGCCCCTTCCCTGCGGTCCCTCCCAGGATGCGCCATAAGAACGGACAAAAGGCGCCAGACGTGGTGACACGTCGAGCGCCCTTCGTCACATTCCGTCTCACTGAACGTCAGAAAACGTCAGAGAACGACATCGGGGAGGCCTCCCCCGGAGATGCCCGGGGATCCCGGGGATCTCCGGGGATCTCCGGGGATCTCCGGGGATCTCCGGGAACACCTCCGAGATCTCCGGAGATCCCCGGACGGAAACCTCAGAGGAGGCCGTCCCACATCTGCTCGAGCAGCACCGACCACCAGTTCTCCGGCGACGCCAGCGCCGCCGGATCCAGCATCGCCAGCTGCGCCTGGAAATCGACCGTCCACCGCCCCGCCTGCTCCGGCGTCAGCCCGAACCTCAGCCGCCACATCCGGCCCAGCAGCGCCATCGACCGGGTGAACTCCGGCAGCCCCGTGTTCACGAACTGCGGCGGCACCGACACCCCGCCCGGACCCGCCTCCACCGGCACCGCCACGATGTGCGCGGTCCCGTACTGGACACAGATCGCCCGCCCGAAGTCCGACCCCAGCACCAGGTACGAACTCGCGTCCGCGGCCGCCGGCACCTGCCGCTGCTGCGCCAGCTCGGCCAGCGTCGGCACCACAGGCATCGCCGGCTGCGCCCAGAAGAACGGCCCGAAGTCCGCCGGCAGCCCCGCCCACATGAGCGTCACCGCCACCAGCTCCGGCACGCCCTGCCGGGACACCGCCCGCTGGTCGAACCGCAGGATCCCCGGCCCGAACGCACCCGCCAGCTCCTGGGCCACGCCCTCCGGCGGAACCGGCGGCGCCGGCTGCACCTGCGGCAGCGGCGCACGCACCGGCGCGGGACGCGCCGGACCGTCCGCCACCTGGTGCAACTCGCCCTGATGCGTCAGGAGCTGACGCATCCCCTGCTGACGACCCGCGTGATCACGCCCGTACGGCGCGATGCTCGTGATCCGCGCCTGCGGCCACGTCTCGCGGATCATCCGCGCGCAGTACCCGCCCGGCAGCTCGCAGGACTCCAGCTCCGTGTGCAGCTCCAGCACCTGCTGCGGCGGCACACCGAGCCCGCGCAGCTCGTGCAGGATCTGCCACTCCGGATGCGGGGTGCCCGGCGCCGAACGCCGGATGATCTGCTGCTCCGAACCGTCCGGCGCCCGGTACCGCAGCACCGCCTGGTACCCGGGCCCCACCGTCGGCACCCCGGCCGGCGGCTGCTGCGGATACCCGTACGCCGGAGCCGGGCCGGGACCGGGCACCGGAGCCGGACCGGGCGGCTGCGGAGCCGCCGGAGCGGGCCCCGGCGGCGGCAGCGGCGCGCCCGGACCCGCGGGCCCCGGCTGCGCCAGCATCGTCGGCGCGTGCTCGATCCCGTGCGCCGGCGTCCCCGGACCACCCGGAGCCCCCGGCGGCGGGGGCGGAGGCGGCGGCGTCCCCGGACCTGCCGGACCCGCCTGCCCCGGATGCGCCAGCATCGTCGCCGCGTGGTGCACCGGCTGCGGGGGCGTCACCGGCCCCGGCGGCGCGGGCGGCGGAGGCGTCCCCGGCTGCCCCGGCACCGGCGGCGGCGTCTGCGCCACCAACTGCGTCGGCACGTAGGCCGGCGCCGGCCCACCGGAAGTCCCACCGGGCACCCCCGGCGGAGACGGCGGAGCCACCGGCCCCCGCGCGGCCGCCTTCTTCGGCGGCAGCGTCGCCTTGCTCGTCGCCGCGTCCGCGATGTCCCCCGCACCCGGCACCGACGGCGGAACCGCCGGAGGGGGCGGCGTCGCGCCCGGCGGCGGCGGAGCCGCCGGATCCAGCCGCGGCGCCACGGCCGTCTTCGGCAGCGCGCTCCCGCCCTGCATCAGCGCCGTCGGCGCGTCCGCGCCCACCACCGGCGCCGGCGCGTCCTCGTCATCGGCCCCCGACAACGGCGGCGCGAACACGGTCGCCGGCAGCGGCACGCCCTCCACCCCGCCCGCACTCGCGTTGGCGTCCGCCCACGGACTGCCCGACGACGCCGGAACCCCGTCCATCGCCGTCGGCTCGTACTCCGCGTCCGACTCCTCGAACGACACCGACGAGGAAGGAGCCCCGTCCGACGACACCGACGCCGACCCCCCGGACTCCGCCGACGACACCGACGCCGCCGGACCCGGCAGCACACCGGCACCCGTGTCCGGCTCGGACCCCCGCTCCTCCTGCGACGCGTTCGGCCGCTGCGGCAGACCGATCTTGTCCGCCGCGTCCTGCAACCACTCCGGCGGACTCAACAGGAACGACGTCTGATTCAGATCGATCCGCGCCGGCGGCGCGGCCGGAGCCGGCACCGCCGCCTCCTCCACCGCCCCGTACTCCTCCTCGTACCGCCGGATCACCTCACCCACCGGCAACCCCGGCCACAGCGTCGCCTCACCCGAATCCCGGGCGATCACCAACCGCTGCCGCCCCGCGTCCGCCGTCGGACCGCCCTCGCGGCCCTCCGCCCACACCACGAAACCCAGACCGAACTCCCGCACCCGCACCTCCTGGTGCTGGTACGGCGGCAGATCACCGTTGACCCACTCCTCGGCACGCTCCTGCGCCTGCGCGAACGTCACCACAGCCGGCTCACCCTCCCACCGGGGCCACGGGCACGGCGCGCGCGAAGCCGCCGTCCACCATCAGGTTCGCGACCGTCTCCAGCTCCGGCGGATTGCCGGCCAGCCGCAACAAGAACGCGTCGAAGTCCGCACCGCAAGGCAGCAGCAACCGCTCCACCCGCTCGTCCACCGACCACCCCGCGGCCTCCTCGCCGGAGTCCCGCACGTCGTCGTAGGCACAGAACCACACCGAACCGACCCCGGCGCCCCGCACCTTCACCGCCACCAGACCGCCCTGCACGAAAGCCACCCCCAGGTAGTCCTTCGTCAGATGGTCCCGCAGGCACTTGTTGACGTAGACGAGGTCGTTGACCCCCGCCTCCTCGCGCACCGTGAAGAACGGCTGGTCCACCAGAAGACCCAGCTCCGCGTCGAGCGCCGCGCCCACCGGGGCGCAGCCACCCGCCACCTTCAGGAACGAGCGGTACGCCCCCGGCAGCCGGTACCCCAGGTCCTCCTCGACGCCCTGCAACTGCTGCTCCGACACCGACATCCCGCTCTTCGGCAGCCCGAAGTGCACCGGCCGGGTCTCCTGCAACGGCCGCGTGCCCCGCTTCGCGTGGTCCACCGCCGCCGTCGCCACACCACCGTGATGCCGCAGCAACGCCTTCACCTCGACCGGCACCAGTTCGAGACGCCGCGAACCCACCACGTGGTGCCACGTCCAGCCGTGCGGCGTCGCCACCGCCGGAATCGTGTCCCACAACTCGTGTCCGGTCGCCGCCATCGCCGCGTTCGCCGACACGTAGTCCGTCAGCCGCAGCTCGTCGACACCGAAACCCTCCGGAGGCTCCGCGATCTCCGCCGCCGCACGCGCGTACGGCGAGAAGTCCGGGAAACCCCGCTCGTCCACCCGCACGCCGCGCGGATGCCGCGAGGCGCGCACCGGATCCGGGAAACGCACGACCTGCCCGGCATAGGCCGCGTTCGGTGGCGCGGTGGACTGCCCGAGCCGACCTGTCGTCATGGCGGTTGCCCCCTGCATGGCGTCACTGGCTGCTACTGCTTGCTCCTGCTGCCGGACCCCGCTGCGCACAGCTCGCCCGACCGATCCCGCACAGCCTATGCGCTGCCACAAGAGCACGAACCGGCCCTCGCCCCCGCACACCGTCCCCGCACACGCACCGTCACCAACCGTCACGAAGCCATGACGACCCGACCACGGCTCCGACACACCGGCATGTCGAAACCCCCACCCAGCTTCCCCATATGGCTCCCTATTTGGCAGGCTGTGCACCGCAACTCGGGGGATTGCAGGAGGGGAAGAACAGCACCATGTACACCAGCACGACGCCCACGCAGGGTGACCCACGCCTCAACTGGAGCAGCGACACCGACAACGGTCGCGCCCCCTTACTGCTCCACCGCCGCGACGGCATCCTGCCCGCCGTCGGCGCCGCCCTGTCCGTACGCGGAGAGACCCTCACCTGCACCGCCGGCCGAGGAGACGCCCCGCCCGTCCTCCACGCCCTCGTGCAGGACTTCCTCGACACCCTCACCAGCGGCCAGCGCGAACGCTTCACCGGACGGTGTCCCGAAGCCATCCTGCTCTCCCGGCACCTCACCGCCGCCGAGAACAACCGCTCCCGACGCGCCCAGCGCAAACCCCTCACCGCCGGAGAGGCCCGCCGCAGCCTCAAACACGCCAAGATCACCGCACGCCGCATCCGCGAGGACGGCGACCCCCTGCACGGCAGCTACGCCGCACCCTGCCGCTCCTGCGCCGCCCTGCTCGACCACTTCGGCGTCCGCACCGTCGACCCGGCCCCCGCACCACCCGCCCAGAACGGCTGACCCACGTGTCCGACACCACCCGCTTCCCCGTCAACGTCGACGCCGCCCTCCGCGACGCCGGCTGGCAGCCCGGACGCTGGGACATCAAGATCGCCGAGGAATGGGCCGACACCCTCCGCGCCCACGTCTCCCCCGCCGGCCACCGGCACAGCGTCTTCCCCGCCGCCGTCGAAGCCTGGGCCGAATTCGGCGGCCTCCGCCTCACCGCCCCCGGCCACGGACGCCAGATAGCACCCGCCACCCTCCGCTTCGACCCCCTCGCCGGCCTCCACCTCGCCCGCACCCTCGCCGACCTCGGCCGCGCCCTCGGCACCGAACTCGCCCCGCTCGGCGAAGAGGGCGACCACCAGGCCGTCCTCGCCATGGACGCCGAAGGACGCGTCTACAGCCTCGACCACGCCGGCGACTGGTACCTCGGCCGCGACATCGACACCGCCCTCGCCACCCTCGTCACCGGCACCCGCCCCGCCCGCCTCACCACCGGCTAGACCCGCGCCCCCACCCGGAGGACACCCCCTACACGCCGTCCCCCGCCACCGGAACCGACACCGGAATCACCGCCGACACCTTGAAACCACCCGCGTCCGTCGGCCCCGACACGAACACCCCGCCCAACCGCACGACCCGCTCCTTCATCCCCACCAGACCGTTCCCCCCGCTCGGCAGACCCGCGTCCGCCGCACCCGCGTCCGACGGACCGTTCTCCACCTGCATCGCCACCTCGGCCCCCCGGTGCGCCAGACGCACCACCACCTCCGCGCCCGGCGCGTGCTTGTGCACGTTCGTCAACGCCTCCTGCACCACCCGGTACGCCGTCCGCTCCACCTCCCGCGGATACGCCCCCGACTCCCCCAGCACCACCAGCTCCACCACCGCACCCGCCAGCCGCGACTGCTCGCACAACCCCTCCAGGGCACACAGCCCCGGCCCCTCCTCCGACGCCGCGGCCTGTGCCGCGGCCGCCGCGGCCCGCCCCACCGCCGCCAACGGCACCCCACCCGAAACCGCGGGAACCGACTCCTCCCGCAACACCCCCAGCATCTCCCGCAGCTCCGTCAACGCCTGGCGCCCCATGTCACCCACCAGCGCCGCGTTCCTCACCGCCTTCTGCGGATCCTTCAGCGCCACCGCCTGCAACGCCGCCGCGTGCACCACCATCAGCGACACCCGGTGCGCCACCACGTCGTGCATCTCCCGCGCGATCCGCCGCCGCTCCTCCTGCCGCGCCCACTGCGCCCTCTGCTCCGCCCGGTCCGCGAGCAGCGACAGCTCCTGCTCCAGCGAGTCCGCCCGCTCCCGCAGGCTCTCCATCAGCCGCCGGCGGGCCCCTATGTAGAGCCCGAACAGCACCGGCGGCGCGTTCAGCCCCAGCGTCATGAAGAGCGCCATCACCGGCACGTACCAGGTGCTCGGATCGAAGTCGTCGGCCTGCGCGGCGATGTCCCGCCGCATCTCCACCGCCGTCACGACGAACACGGCCACCGTCGCCATGCCCGCCAGCACCGCCGTGTACCGCCGCGGCACCTCCGACGCCGCCAGCGTGTACAACCCGACGATCCCCATCAGGAAGCCCATCTCGGCCGGCGCCACCGCGATCGACACCAGCACCACGGTGATCGGCCACCGCCGCCGCACCAGCAGCACGGACCCCACCAGGAACCCGAAGAGCGCCCCGAGCCCCTCCGGCACCCCCGCCTTCCCCGCGAACCCCACGCCCTCGACGGCGCACTCCGCCGCCGACACCAGCGCCAGCCCGACGTCGAGCACGGCGCTGCGCCGCCGCCCCCACCACCACAGCGCGCCCGGCGCGTCCCGATCTGCCCCCGTTGCAGTCATGCCCCCACCCTACGGGCGGCCCCCCGCGCCGCCCGAAGGACGTCAACCTCCCCGCACACCAGTCCCTCGAACCGTTGAACCGTCCGAACTTTCGACACGGGGGTCCGCATTCCGGACGACGCTTTTCACATGACCGCGGAAATGGACCGGTACGCGGACTTCGAGGGCCTGCGCGCCCAGGCGGTGGCCCTCCGCCGCGAGGGCCTCAGCCTCCGCCAGATCCGCGACCGCCTGAAGACCTTCGACAACGACCTCCTCCAGCGCCTCGTCGAGGGCGGGCCCCCGCCGGAGTGGACCCGGCGCCCCGACGCCAAGGACGACCTCCGCGACCGCGCCCGCGAGCTGCGGCTCCGGGGCATGACCCGCGACCGGATCCAGGTCGAGCCGGACTGCTCGAAGAGCTCGATCAGCCTGTGGGTACGGGACCTGCCGAAAGCCGACCGCCGGACACCCGCCGAGCGGGGGAGGGAGGCAGCCCGCGAGCGCTGGGTCCATGACCACCCCTCGCGCGAGGCGGCCCGCACGGCGATGGTCCAGGAGGCGGAGAAGGCGGTGGGAGAGCCGACCGCCCGGGAGCTCTTCCTCGCGGGCGTGGCGCTTCACCGGGCCGACGGATCCAAGAGCAAGCCCTACCGGCGGGACGAGACGGTCGCATTCGTCAACAGCGACCCGGACGTCATCAGGGCCGACCGTGCGCAAGAACACGGGCCCCGAGTACCGGGGATGCCTCGCCGTCCGCGTCTCGGCCGGCACCGACTTGTACCGTCGCATCGAAGGCTCCCGGTACGGCATAGTAGGGGCGGCGACCGCACCCGGTGTACCAAATCGGGCATAGCGGTAATCCCGGGTCGTCTAAGGGCAAGACGGTGTCTTTTGGTGTCACTTATGGGGGTTCGAGTCCTCCCCCGGGAGCCAGCTGGTTTCGGGCCCTGACCGCGCAGGTCAGGGCCCTTCCTCATGGGTGCCCCCCGGCCCACCGGTATCCTTCGTGCGTCCACCACCCAGAGCCGAAGGGCATTTCCGTGAGCGCCAACCGCCCGGCAGCCGTCGTCGTCCTCGCAGCGGGTGAGGGCACCCGCATGAAGTCCAAGACCCCCAAGGTTCTGCACGAGATCGCCGGGCGTTCGCTCGTCGGTCACGTCGTGTCCGCCGCGCGCGAGCTGGAGCCCGAGCACCTCGTCGTGGTCGTGGGACACGCCCGGGAGCAGGTGCGGGGGCACCTGGAGGAGGTGTACCCGGGGACCCGTACCGCCGTGCAGGAGGAGCAGAACGGGACCGGTCACGCGGTGCGGATGGCGCTGGAGGAGCTGGGCGCCGCGCCCCGGGGGACCGTGGTCGTGGTGTGCGGTGACACCCCGCTGCTGTCCGGCGCGACGCTGAAGGCGCTCGCCGAGACGCACGCCGGCGACGGCAACGCGGTGACCGTGCTGACCGCCGAGGTGCCGGACGCGACGGGGTACGGGCGGATCGTGCGGGACCTGTCCACCGGGGCCGTGACGGCGATCGTCGAGCACAAGGACGCCTCTCCCGGCCAGCTCGACATCCGGGAGATCAACTCCGGGGTGTTCGCCTTCGACGGGGCGCTGCTCTCGCAGGCCATCAAGCAGCTGCGGACGGACAACAGCCAGGGCGAGGAGTACCTCACCGACGTGCTGTCGATCCTGCGCGAGGCGGGTCACCGGGTCGGCGCGTCGGTCGCCGCCGACCACCGGGAGATCCTCGGGATCAACAACCGGGTGCAGCTGGCCGAGGCCCGGACGCTGCTGAACCGGCGGCTGCTGGAGGCCGCGATGACGGCCGGCGTGACGGTGGTCGACCCGTCCTCCGTGGTGGTGGACGTGACCGTGACCTTCGAGCCGGACGCGGTGATCCACCCGGGTACGCAGCTGCTGGGTGCCACGCACGTGGCCGAGGACGCCGAGGTCGGCCCGAACACGCGCCTGACGGACACGACGGTGGGCCGGGGCGCCCGGGTGGACAACACCGTGGCGGTCTCGGCCGTGATCGGCGAGGGCGCCTCGGTGGGTCCGTACGCCTACCTCCGTCCGGGCACCAGGCTCGGCGCGAAGGCGAAGGCCGGTACCTACGTCGAGATGAAGAACGCGACGCTCGGCGAGGGCACGAAGGTCCCCCACCTGTCCTACGTGGGTGACGCGACGATCGGCGAGTACACGAACATCGGCGCGGCGAGCGTCTTCGTGAACTACGACGGCGAGGCGAAGCACCACACCACGATCGGGTCGCACTGCCGGACCGGGTCGGACAACATGTTTGTGGCTCCCATCACCATCGGGGACGGCGTCTACACGGCCGCCGGATCCGTGATCACGAAGGACGTGCCGGCGGGTGCGCTGGCCGTCGCGCGGGGCCAGCAGCGGAATATCGAGGGCTGGGTCGCCCGGAAGCGGCCCGGCAGCGCGGCGGCGCAGGCCGCCGAGGCGAGCTCGGAAGGATCCGCCGGCGAAAGCTGACCGGAAACAGGTACGTCGAACGAGGCGTACCGTGATACGTGCACACAAATTCGGCTGGTTCGCACACGCGCTCGGGAGCGCGGGTCTTGCGGCCAGGGAACACGTCTGAGGAGACAGTGCTGTGACCGGGATCAAGACGACCGGCGAGAAGAAGCTGATGCTCTTCTCCGGCCGCGCCCACCCCGAGCTGGCCGAGGAGGTCGCGCACCAGCTGGGTGTCGGTCTCGTTCCGACCAAGGCGTTCGACTTCGCCAACGGTGAGATCTACGTCCGCTTCCAGGAGTCGGCCCGTGGTGCGGACTGCTTCCTGATCCAGAGCCACACGGCTCCGATCAACAAGTGGATCATGGAGCAGCTGATCATGATCGATGCTCTGAAGCGGGCCTCGGCCCGGAGCATCACCGTGATCGTGCCGTCCTACGGCTACGCCCGTCAGGACAAGAAGCACCGCGGTCGCGAGCCGATCTCGGCCCGTCTGGTGGCGGACCTGATGAAGACGGCCGGCGCGGACCGCATCCTGACCGTGGACCTGCACACCGACCAGATCCAGGGCTTCTTCGACGGTCCGGTGGACCACCTGTCGGCGCTGCCGGTCCTGGCGGACTACGTGGGCGGCAAGGTCGACCGCGAGAAGCTGACGATCGTCTCCCCCGACGCCGGCCGCGTCCGGGTCGCCGACCGCTGGTGCGACCGTCTGGACGCGCCGCTGGCGATCGTGCACAAGCGCCGCGACAAGGACGTCGCCAACCAGGTGACCGTCCACGAGGTCGTCGGTGACGTGAAGGGCCGCGTCTGTGTGCTGGTGGACGACATGGTCGACACGGGCGGCACGATCTGCGCGGCGGCCGAGGCGCTCTTCGCGCACGGCGCCGAGGACGTCATCGTGACGGCGACGCACGGCATCCTGTCGGGTCCGGCCGCGGACCGCCTGAAGAACTCCAAGGTGAGCGAGTTCGTCTTCACGGACACCCTGCCGGTGCCCGGCTCGCTGGAGCTGGACAAGATCACGGTGCTGTCGATCGCGCCGACGATCGCGCGCGCGGTGCGCGAGGTCTTCGAGGACGGTTCGGTGACGAGCCTCTTCGAGGAGCACTGAGCCGCGGGGTCCACGCCCGAGGGCCGTCTTCCCCGTTCGGGGGAGGCGGCCCTCGGGCGTTCTCCCGGGGGTGATCCATTTGGGGGGCCGGAGGCGGGCGGGTAGACTGCTGAGGTTGCTCGGCGAGGGAGGCCGGTACCCGTATCGGGTCGGCGCTCCGTTATCGACGCGCTCTTCGTAGCAGGCCATCGCCAGTCGGCGGCCGGGTGACAGTCGCAACCGTCACCACCACTACGAGGAGTGCACATGTCCGAGGTCAAGCTCGCCGTCTCCGTCCGTACCGAGTTCGGCAAGGGCGCCGCCCGCAAGATCCGCCGCAACGCCCAGGTTCCCGCCGTCCTCTACGGTCACGGCTCGGAGCCCGTCCACCTGACCCTCCCGGGCCACGAGACCGTCATGGCGCTCCGCACCCCGAACGTCCTGCTGTCCCTGGACATCGAGGGCAAGGGCACCGAGCTGGCCATCCCGAAGGCCGCCCAGCGCGACCCGCTGAAGGGCTCGCTGGAGCACGTGGACCTCATCATCGTGAAGCGCGGCGAGAAGGTCACCGTCGAGGTTCCGGTCGTCGCCGAGGGCGAGCTCGCCGCCGGTGGCAACCTGCTGGAGCACGTCCTCAACACCCTCTCCGTCGAGGCCGAGGCCACCCACCTCCCCGAGGCCGTCACGGTCTCCGTCGAGGGCCTGGAGGCCGGTGCCTCCGTCACCGCCGACGCCATCGAGCTGCCGAAGGGCGTCACCCTGGTGACCGAGGCCGACGCCGTCGTCCTGCAGGTCCTGGCCGCCCAGGCCGAGGAGCCGGCCGCGGAGTCCGCCGAGGGCGACGAGGCTGCCGCCGAGGCCTGAGCCGTAGGCTCTTGTCCGACGTGACGGGGTGACGGGCCGTGCGGCCCGTCACCCCGTTTCTCTTTTCCTGTGATCAAGGAGTTGGCGATGACCGACGACGCGAACGCGCCCTGGCTGATCGTCGGCCTCGGCAATCCCGGGCCGGAGTACGCGGGCAACCGCCACAACATCGGCTTCATGGTGGTGGACCTGCTGGCGGAGCGGATCGGCGGGAAGTTCAAGCGGGCGCAGAAGGCCCAGGCGCAGATCGTGGAGGGCCGGCTGGGACCGGTGGGCCCGGCGAACCGGCGGGTGGTGCTGGCGAAGCCGATGTCGTACATGAACCTGTCCGGTGGTCCGGTGACGGCGCTGCGGGACTTCTACAAGGTGCCGACCGCGCACGTGCTGGCGGTCCACGACGAGCTGGACATCGACTACGCGACGCTGCGGCTGAAGCTGGGCGGCGGGGACAACGGGCACAACGGCCTGAAGTCGATGACGAAGGCGATGGGTCCCGACTACCACCGGGTGCGGTGCGGGATCGGGCGTCCGCCGGGCCGGATGCAGGTCGCGGACTTCGTGCTGAAGGACTTCTCGTCGACGGAGCGCAAGGAGCTGGACTGGTTCGTGGACCGGTCGGCGGACGCGGTGGAGTGCCTGGTGACCGAGGGTCTGGAGCGGGCGCAGTCGGCGTACAACTCCTGACTTCCCGGGCCGTCGGGTTCCGGGGGGTACGACTGTACGATCGCGGGTCATGACGCACGTCCGGAACGCCGCCATGGCCCTCGTCGCCGTCCTCCTCGTCGTCGCGGGGGTGTGGGCCTCGTGGGGCGCCGCGCAGCACGTCCTGCTGGCGAAGGGGCGTGAGCACGGGACGCTGACGGTGGCGGGGTGTTCGGAGGAGCGGTGTTCCGGGAGCTACGTGCCGGACGATCCGGGGGCGCCGCGGCGGACGCTGGCGATCGGGCGGTCGGTGGCGGCGGGTCCGGGGTCGGTGATCCCGGTGGTGGTGAAGCCGGGGACGGACGAGGGGGTGCGGGCCGGCTGGGGCGGTGGGCTCCACGCGTGGCTGCCGCTGGGCGGGGCGCTGGTGCTGGCGGCGCCGCTGGTGGCGGGCGGGCTGCGGCTGCGCAGGACGGCGTGGTCGATGGCGGGCGCGGGTGCGGCAGTGTGGGTGGGGGCGTTCCTGACGCTGTGACGGGTGCGGTGGTCCGGCCGAACTCTCCGTTCTCCCGGCGGGATCGTTATCCCCCGCCGGGTCGAGGGTGGCTCGAAGAGGCGGATAGGCTGCGAGCGCCATCCCCCACGGCATCCCTCATTCCACAGATGGACGACTGCACATGCGACGCTCCTTCACACCCGCCGCCACGCTCGTCGCGGCCATGGCGGGCTCTCTGATCCTGGCGCCGACCGCCTTCGCGACGGGTTCGGACAACGAGATCACGCTGAACCAGAAGCTGCCGCTGACGGCCGCCGACGCCAAGCCGGGTGAGTGCCCCGACAGCATCCCCGCCGACCAGGACGGCTGGCACTTCGTCCTGCCCGGCAACAAGGGTGAGTTCGTCAAGCTGGAGGTCACCTTCAAGCCGGGTGGCACGCAGGTCATCGAGGACTTCAGTGCCTTCGGCAACCCGGCGGGCAAGCACGCCTACGTGGCGTCCCCCGCCGGCGCCGAGCTGACCGAGGCCTCGGCCACGATCAAGGGCACCACGCCGCAGGACGAGTTCCAGCTCTCCCACACCTGCGCGGCGGACAAGCCGGGCGAGGAGACCACCGGGGGGACCACGACGGGCGGGACCACGACGGGCGGGACGACGACCGGCGGGACCACCACCGGCGGCACCAGCACCGGCGGCACCAGCACCGGCGGGACCACGACCGGTGAGACGTCCTCCACGGGCGAGACGTCCACGACCGGCGAGACCACCACCACCGGCGGGACCACGACCGGCGGGACGTCCTCCACGGGCGAGACGTCCACGACCGGCGAGACCACCACCACCGGTGAGACCACCACCGGCGGGTCGGCCACGGGGGAGACCACCGCCACCGGCGGGACCGCCACGGGTGAGGCCACCACGGGCGGGACGGCCACCGGCGAGACGTCCGCCACCGGCGGGACCGCCGCGGGCACCGACACCCAGGGCGGTTCGGAGGAGGGCAACCTCGCGGAGACCGGTTCGAGCGCGCCGGTCGGCGTGATGGCCGGCGTCGCCGCCGCGCTCGCCGCGGCCGGCGCGTTCCTGGTGGTGCGTCGCCGCAAGGCCGCGCAGGGCTGACGCGCCCCGTCACGAGGAGTGCCCCCCACGGGAGTCCCGTGGGGGGCACTTCTGTCGTGCGGTGGGGTCAGCCGGTGTTGCGGAGGCCCGCCGCCACGCCGTTGACCGTGAGGAGCAGGGCCCGTGCGAGCAGCGGGTCCGGGTCCTCGCCGGCCTCGGCGGCGGCCCGCTGGCGGGCGATGAGGGCGACCTGGAGGTAGGAGATCGGGTCCAGGTAGGCGTCGCGGATGGCGAAGGTCTGCTGGAGGACCGGGTGGGAGTCGAGGAGCTTCTCGCCGCCGGTGACCTTGAGGACCTCCGCCACGGTGAGCGCGTGCTCGGCCTCGATGGTCTCGAAGACGTGCTTGAGCTCGTCCGGGACGAGGGTGTCGACGTAGTGGCGGGCGATCCGCAGGTCCGTCTTCGCGAGCGTCATCTCCACGTTGGAGAGGAAGTTGCGGAAGAAGTGCCACTGCTCGTGCATCTCGCCGAGGACGGCGTCGAGGCCGGCCTCGCGCAGCGCCTTGAGGCCGGAGCCGACACCGAACCAGCCGGGGACGATCTGGCGGGACTGGGTCCAGCCGAAGACCCACGGGATGGCGCGCAGGCCGTCGAGCGAGACGCCCGAGCCGGGGCGGCGGGCGGGCCGCGAGCCCAGGTGCAGGTCGGCGAGCTGGTCGACCGGCGTGGAGGCGAGGAAGTACGTCGGGAGGTCGGGGTCCTCCACGAAGGCGCGGTAGGCGGCGTGGGCGGCCTCGGAGGCGACGTCCATCGCGGCGTCCCAGCGGGCCAGGGCCTCGTCGGACTGGCGGGGAGCGGTGTGCAGGGCGGAGGCCTGGAGGGTGGCGGCGACCGTGAGTTCCAGGTTCTCCCGGGCCAGGGAGGGGATGAGGTACTTGTCGGAGATGACCTCGCCCTGTTCGGTCACCTTGATCTCGCCCTCCAGGGTGCCCCAGGGCTGGGCGAGGATGGCGTCGTGGGAGGGGCCGCCGCCGCGGCCGACGGTGCCGCCGCGGCCGTGGAAGAGGCGGAGGCGGACGCCGTAGCGGTGGGCGACGTCGCGCAGGCGGCGCTGGGCGCGGTGGATCTCCCACTGGGAGGTGGTGATGCCGCCGAACTTGGAGGAGTCCGAGTAGCCGAGCATGACCTCCTGGACGTCGCCGCGGAGTGCGACGAGGCGGCGGTAGGAGGGGTCGGCGAGCATGTCGTTGAGGATGACGTCGGCGGCGCGGAGCTCGTCGGTGGTCTCCAGGAGCGGCACGATGCCGATCTTGGCCCAGCCGGCGTGGAGGTCGATCAGGCCGGCCTCGCGGGCGAGGACGGTGGCGGCGAAGACGTCGTCGGCGCCCTGGCACATCGAGATGATGTAGGACTCGATGACCTCGGGGCCGAAGCGCTCGAAGGCCTCCTTGACCGTGTGGAAGACGCCGAGGGTCTTCTGGCCGGGGGCGTCGAGCGGTGCGGGGGTGGGGGCCAGGGGGCGGCGGGAGCGCAGTTCCTTGGCGAGCAGCCGCTGCCGGTAGTCGCGGGGCATGTCCGCGTATCGCCAGGACTCCTCGCCGAGGCGGTCGAAGAGCTGGCCGAGGGCGTGGTGGTGGGCGTCGGCGTGCTCGCGGACGTCCATGGTGGCGAGCTGGAGGCCGAAGGCGGAGAGGGTGCGGATGGTGCGGTCCATCCGGCCGTCGGCGAAGAGGCCGCCGCGGTGCTCGCGCAGGGAGCTCTGGATGAGGGTGAGGTCGCGGATGAGCTCGGCGGTGCCGAGGTAGTCGCGGCCGTCCTGGTGGGGGGTGCCGTGGGCGAGGCGTTCGCGGGTGTTGAGGAGCTTCTGGCGGACGCAGGTGGCCTTGAGGCGGTAGGGCTCCTCGGCGTTGAGGCGCTTGTAGCGGGGGCTGATCTCGGGGAGGAGGTCCAGGTCGCGCTGGAGGGAGTCCAGGAGTTCCTGGGTGGCTCCGGTGTAGCGGATGGAGTTGGAGAGCAGGCCGCGGAGGAAGTCGATGAGCTCCAGGGCGTCGGTGATGCCGTGCTCGTGCTGGAGGATCAGGATGTCCCAGGTCACCTGGGGGGTGACGTTGGGGTTGCCGTCGCGGTCGCCGCCGATCCAGGTGCCGAAGGTGAGGGGGCGGGTGCCGGCGGGGAGCTCGTAGCCGACGCGCTCCAGCTCGGCGGCGAGGTCCTCCAGGACGTCGCCGACGGCGCCCGCGTGCAGCTCGTCGAGGTAGTAGATGGCGTTGCGGGCCTCGTCGGCGGGCTCCGGGCGGACGACGCGGAGTTCGTCGGTCTGCCAGATGAGGTCGATGTTCTCGGCGAGCCGCAGGTCGTGGCGGCGCCGGTCGGCCTCGATGACCGGGCTCTCCAGGAGGGCGCCGATGCGGCGGAGCTTGTTGAGGACGGAGCGGCGGGCGGCCTCGGTGGGGTGCGCGGTGAAGACGGGGCGCACGTTGAGGTTCTTGACCGTCTCGCGTACGTGGGCGGGGTCGCCGTCCTTGAGCATGTCGGCGGTGCGGGCCAGGAGGCCGCCCTCGGCGGCGCGCTTCTCCCGGAGCTCGCGGCCGCGGTGGACCTGCTCGGTGACGTTGGCGAGGTGGAAGTAGGTGGAGAAGGCGCGGACGAGCTTGGCGGCCGTCTCCAGTTCGACGCCGCGGAGCAGCTCGGCTGCGGCGTCGCCGTCCTCTCGGGTGAGGCGGCGGACCTTCTCGACGAGGTCGAGGAGCTCGTGGCCCTCCTGGCGCACGAGGGTCTCGCCGAGCAGGTCGCCCAGTCGGCGGATGTCGGCGCGCAGCTCGGCGTTGGTGGTGGGAGTCTGGTCGGCACTGCTCACAGGTGCGGCTCCTTGCAGTGTTCAAGCACGTCTGGAGGGTTCTGGAGGCTTGCGGACCGCGCTGTCCGACGTCCCCAGGATAGGTGTCCAATCCCTGGACGTCGGGCAGCCCCCCGCTTGTGCCCTCTTGCCGCGTGCCGCCGCGCTGCCATACTTACGTCGCCGTAGGTTACGCAGGCGTAGCCTCGGCCTGTTTCCTCTTCGTACGTACCCCCCTCTCCTTCACCCCCCAGGGACACGCATGACCATCAGCCCCGAGGTCACCTCGGCGTCCGAGGCGACCGATCCGGCCCAGGCCCTGCCCTCCGCCACGCTGGGGGGTGACAGCAAGGGTTCCGTCGAGCAGTTCGCGCTGGCGCTGTTCATCGTGGTGCCGTTCGTGGCGCTGCTGGCGGCGGTGCCGCTGGCCTGGGGGTGGGGGGTGAGCTGGCTGGACCTGGGGCTGATGACGGCGATGTACTACATCGGCTGCCACGGCATCACGATCGGTTTCCACCGGTACTTCACGCACGGTTCGTTCAAGGCGAAGCGGCCGTTGCGGATCGCTCTGGCGATCATGGGGTCGCTGGCGGTCGAGGGGCCGCTGGTGCGGTGGGTGGCGGATCACCGCAAGCACCACAAGTTCTCGGACGCGGAGGGCGACCCGCATTCGCCGTGGCGGTTCGGGGAGACGGTGCCGGCGCTGATGAAGGGCTTGTGGTGGGCTCACATCGGCTGGATGTTCGACGAGGAGCGGACGCCGCAGCACAAGTACGCGCCGGATCTGATCAAGGACCCGGCGATCCGGCGGATCTCGCGGCAGTTCGTGCTGTGGACGGTCGTCTCGCTGGCGATCCCGCCGGTGGTGGGCGGTCTGGTGACGTGGTCGTGGTGGGGCGCTTTCACGGCGTTCTTCTGGGGTTCGCTGGTGCGGGTGTGCCTGCTGCACCACGTGACGTGGTCGATCAACTCGATCTGTCACGCGGTGGGCAAGCGGCCGTTCAAGTCGCGTGACCGTTCGGGGAACGTGTGGTGGCTGGCGGTGCTGTCGTGCGGCGAGTCCTGGCACAACCTGCACCACGCGGATCCGACGTCGGCGCGGCACGGGGTGCTGAAGGGGCAGGTCGATTCGAGTGCGCGGCTGATCCGCTGGTTCGAGCTGGCGGGCTGGGCGACCGACGTGCGGTGGCCGGCGCAGTCCCGTATCGACGCCCGGCGCCAGGCCGCCTCCGCCGACGCGGCATGATGGAAGACGTGGCGATCGACGGCAGTTCCAGCAGCACCAGCGGTACGGGCGGTACCGGAGCGAAGCCCCGGCGGAGCCGCCGGGTGCGGATGACCGGTGCGGAGCGCCGGGAGCAGCTTCTGGACATCGGCCGGACGCTCTTCGCCGAGAAGGGGTTCGAGGGCACGTCGGTGGAGGAGATCGCGGCGAAGGCCGGGGTCTCGAAGCCGGTGGTGTACGAGCACTTCGGCGGCAAGGAGGGGCTGTACGCGGTCGTGGTGGACCGGGAGATGCGGCAGCTGCTCGACGGGGTGACGGGGGCGCTGACCGCGGGGCATCCGCGTGAGCTGCTGGAGCAGGCGGCGTTCGCGCTCCTGGACTACATCGAGAACTACACGGACGGTTTCCGGATCCTGGTGCGGGATTCGCCGGTGGCGCAGTCCACGGGTACCTTCGCGTCGCTGATCAGTGACATCGCCACGCAGGTGGAGGACATCCTGGGTCTGGAGTTCAAGACCCGTGGCTTCGACCCGAAGCTGGCGCCGTTGTACGCGCAGGCGCTGGTGGGGAGTGTGGCGCTGACGGGGCAGTGGTGGCTGGACGTCCGGAAGCCGAAGAAGGCCGAGGTCGCGGCGCATCTGGTGAATCTGGCGTGGCACGGTCTGGACGGCCTGGAGCAGAAGCCGCGGCTGATAGGGCACCGGAAGAACTGAGCGGGTGGGGCCGGGTCCGTCGGGGTGTGACCTGACGGATTCGGAAACACTTCGTTGCCTGCTCAACGATCAGGGTTATGATCCCCCCACATCCGGGGGGGTGTCCGCCCTTCGCGCGTGCCGTGTTCCGCCGCGCGGAGGTGGTGCGGAGCCTCGCCCCTGGTACCTGTTCTCACGTTCCCCAGGGGGGGGATCACCTTTGCGTACCGCTTTCTCCCCGCGCGGCCGTCGTGTCGCCGCGTGCACCGCGCTCGTCCTTTCCGCCGGCATGCTGCTGGCGTCTCCCGCCGTGGCCGAGCCCGCGCCCCGGCCCTCCGCCGAGCTGCCGCGCCGGGCCGCGGCGCCGCTGCCCGACCTCGACCTGTCCGCGCTGCGCTCCGGTGCGGCGGCACGGACCGCGCAGGCGGGCGAGGTGCTGCCGTCCCGGTTCGACGTGGACGGCGACGGCCTCACGGACATCCTGTACCGCGACTGGAACTCCGAGCTCGGCGTGGTGCCGAGCAGCGACGCCCAGGGCGGGACCTGGTACCGCTCCGGGGCGTCCGAGGTCCCCATGGACCTGGTCCCGCTCGGCGACCAGGACGGCAACGGCCAGCCCGAGGTGCTGGTGCTGACCAAGTACGGCAAGGCCGAGCTCCAGGCCGACGCCACCCTGAGCGGCGGTTCGCTCTCCTGGACCGGCGGCGGCTGGGGCGTCTACAACAAGGTCTTCTCGCCCGGTGACGTCGACGGCGACGGGCGCTTCGACCTGCTGGCCCGCAAGCACAACGGCGAGCTGTACTTCTACCGGGGCACCGGCAACCCGTACGCGCCGCTCTCGGGGCCGGTGAAGGCGGGTGTCGGCTGGGGGGCGTTCGACCAGCTCGTCGGCATCGGCGACAGCGACGGCGACGGCCGGGGCGACGCGGTGGCCCGCACGCCCGACGGCAACCTGTACTTCTACGGCGGCACGGGCGTGAAGACGAGCCCGTTCAAGCCGAAGAAGCTGATCGGCGGCGGCTGGAACACGTTCAACCAGCTCCTGTCGGCCGACGACATCGACGGCGACGGGCACGCCGACCTGTTCGCCCGGTCCGTCGACGGCACGCTGTGGGCCTACCGGGGCCGCGGCAACGGCACCTTCACGGCCCGTACGCGCGCCTCGTCGGCCGGCGGGTACCTCTCGGTCGACCAGTTCGCCGGTTCCGGCACGATCGCCTCCGCGGGCAAGAACGCGCTGATGGCGCGGACGCCCGGCGGCACGCTGTACTGGTACGGGACGACGAACAACGGCAAGCTGACCGCGCGCGACCAGGTCGGCGACGCGGGCGGCTGGGCGGGTGCCCCGATGGGCTTCGCCTCCTCGCTCGGCGCGGACGCCTTCGGCGACCTGTACTTCACCATCGGCGGCACCCTCTACGCCAACGGCTGGACCGGCGGCGGCTGGAGCTCCTACAACCACATCTCCGGCCCCGGCGACCTGAACGGCGACGGCAAGGGCGACCTGCTGGCGCGGGACCGCTCCGGCGTGCTGTACCTGATGCGGGGCAACGGCGAAGGGACGGGCTTCGCGTCGCGGATCCGGGTCGGCAGCGGCTGGGGCGCGTACAACCGCCTGGTCGGCGCGGGCGACGTCTCCGGCGACGGCCGGGCGGACGTCCTGGCCCGGGACGGCTCGGGCACGCTGTGGCTGTACAGGGGGACGGGCGTGTCGACGCGTCCGTTCGCGGCCCGGCAGAGGATCGGCGGCGGCTGGAACGCGTACCGGCAGATCGTGGTCCCGGGCGACCTGGACGGCGACGGGCGCGCGGACCTGCTCGCGACGACGTCGGGGGGCACGCTGTACCGCTACCACGCGACGGGTGCGGGCGGCGTGTTCGCGCCGCGCGCCGAGGTCGGCGGCGGCTGGCAGGTCTACTCCGACCTGTTCTAGGCCGGAGGGGTTCCGGGGAGGGGCCCGCGCCGTCGCGCTGTCCGCGCGGTAGGGGTCCCTCCCGTTCGATATCCGTTCGTCCGGATGTCGGGGGCCGGAGGTACACTCACGGCACATCCGAGGGGGGTGCCCGCCCTCTGCGCGCGGACGCGCGGAGGCGCTGCGGAACCCTGCCCCGGTCCGGACTGTTTTCGTTCCCCAGGGGGGGAAATCTTGCGTTCCGCTTTCTCCGGGCGTGGCCGTCGTGTGGCCGCCTGCACCGCGCTCGCCCTCTCCGCCGGCATGCTGCTGGCGACTCCCGCGTCGGCCGCCGAGCCGGCGCCGCGCGCTTCCGTCGAGAAGACCGCGCCGTCCTTCACCCCGCCGAAGCTGGTCCGCCCCGACGCCGGCGGCACCGCCCGCGCCCAGGCCGAGCAGGGCACCTCGCCGCTGCTGTCGGACCTGAACGTCGACGGCAACGAGGACCTGGTCTTCCGCGCGATCGACGGCGAGGTCTACTCGACCGCGGGCAGCGAAGACCCGCTGGCGCTGTTCCGCTACGCCGACATCGCCAAGGACATCATCCCGATCGGCAACCAGTCGGGCGAGGCCGAGCCGGAGATCCTGGTCCTCTCCGAGAACGGCACGCTGACGATGTACCGGGACGTCGACCCGGCCGGCACCCCGTACGAGACGGTGCTCGGCGGCGGCTGGCAGGCCTACAGCAAGATCACCTCGCCGGGCGACGTGAACAACGACGGCCGCGCCGACGTGATCGCCCGCACCAAGGACGGCGCGCTCTACCTGTACCTGGCCACCGGCAGCACCACCAAGCCGCTGGGCACCCGCATCAGCGTCGGCGGCGGCTGGAACGCCTACGACCAGCTGATCGGCGTCGGCGACGCCAACGGCGACGGCAAGGCCGACCTGTACGGCCGGACCCCCGACGGCCAGCTGTACTTCTACACGGGCACGGGCTCCACCACGCGTCCGTTCGCGACCCGCAAGCTGATCGGCGGCGGCTGGGGCAAGTTCAACCAGATCCTTCCGGCGGGCCAGGACGGCTCCCTGTGGGCGCGGGACAACGCGGGCACGTTCTTCCTGTACACGCCGCGCGGCGACGGCGCCCTCAACGCCCTCGGGCAGCAGGGTGCGGCGGGCGACTTCGCGGGCATCGAGCAGTTCGCGCTCGGCGGCAACGTGCCGTACACGGGCAAGGACGGCTTCATCGCCCGTGACACGGCCGGCACGCTCTGGTTCTACCGCAGCTCCACCACCGGCAAGATCAACCGCCGCGAGGAGATAAGCGACCCGGGCGAGTGGAAGAACCGCACCTGGGCCGCCCTGTCCTCGCTGAACTCGGACGGCATGACGGACGCCCTGGAGCGCCTCGACGGCAGCCTGTACGTCGACATGCTGTACATCGGCGGCGGCTGGGGCGGCTTCAACGCCTTCGTCGGTCCGGGCGACCTGAGCGGCGACGGCAAGGGCGACCTGCTGGCCCGCGACAGCTCCGGCGTGCTGTGGCTGTACCGGGGCAACGGCGAGGGCGACGCCTTCGCGTCGCGCCTCAAGGTCGGCTCCGGCTGGGGTGCCTTCAACGCGCTGGTCGGCGCCGGCGACTACACCGGTGACGGCCGCGCGGACCTGCTCGCCCGCACCACCGGCGGCGTCCTGTACCTCTACCCGGGCACCGGCAACGCGACCGCGCCGTTCGGCGCGCGCTCCGAGGTCGGCTCCGGCTGGAACACGTACAAGTACCTGGTCGCGCCCGGCGACCTCAACGCCGACGGCAAGGGCGACCTCATCGGCATCACCTCCGCCGGTGACCTGTACACCTACCAGAACACGCTGCCGAAGAAGTTCTCGGCGCGCGTGAAGTACGGCCCGGGCTTCCAGATCTACAACTCGGTCTCCTAGCCCTCCCGCTCCACCGCGACGAGCCCCGCACCGGATCTCCGGTGCGGGGCTCTCGCCGTCTCAGGAGGGCTTGCGGGCCACCGCGAAGACGCGGCGGAAGGGGAAGACGGTGCCGTCGGGGCCCGCGGGGTAGGCCTCGCGCAGGAGCGCCCGGTACTGGGCGAGGAAGGCGGCCGCCGCCTCCCGGTCGTCGCCCAGGGCGGTGAGGACCGGGCGCAGGGCGGTGCCCTTGACCCAGTCGAGGACCGCGTCCTCGCCCTGGAGGAGCTGGCAGTAGACGGTCTCCCAGACGTCGGCCTCGCAGCCCAGGGCGGTGAGGCGGGCGAGGTAGCCGGCGGGTTCGAGGATGTGGACGAAGCGGCGGCCCTGGCCGCCGAGGCGGGTCCGCCACTCGGGAAGGGCGCACAGCTCGCCGAGGAGGGCGTGGCTGGGGGCGGTGAAGTTGCCGGGGACCTGGAAGGCGAGGGTGCCGCCGGGGCGCAGGCCGTCGATCCAGGCGGCGAGGGACTCGGGGTGGTTGGGGACCCACTGGAGGGCGGCGTTGGAGACGATCAGGTCGTGGGGCTCGGCGGGGGTCCAGTGGGCGGCGTCGGCGGGGCGGAAGTCGAGCCAGCCGCCGCCGGGGGTGGTGCCGGACCAGTCCTTCGCGGCCCGTTCGAGCATCTCGGGCGAGAGGTCGTAGCCGGTGATGTGGGCGTCGGGCCAGCGGTCGGCGAGGAGGGCCGTGACGTTCCCGGGTCCGCAGCCGAGGTCGGCGATGCGGGCGGGGCGGCCGCGGTTCGGCAGGGGCGGTATGCGCTGGAGGAGGTCGAGGAAGGGGCGGGTGCGGTGGGTGGTGTGGCGGAGGTACTGCCGCGGGTCCCAGACGGGGGCGGAGACGGAGTCGGCGGAACGCATGTGCGAAGCCTCCTTGCAGGCGTGAGCCGGCCCAGCGGAACCGGGTTTCGGCCGGGTCTCTTCCCCCTCGTCCCGCAAATATATCTCGATCTCAAGATTCATGGGATCGAGAAACTCGAATGCAAGAGACTTTATGTCAACAGACCCACTACACTGATCACATGGAGGACGAGGTCGACCGGCTGGTCGCTGCATGGCGCCGAGAGCGCCCGGACCTCGACGTGGAACCGTTGGAGGTCCTCAGCCGCGTCTCCCGGCTGGCCCGGCACCTCGACCGCGCCCGCCGGCTCGCCTTCTCCGAGCACCAGCTGGAGCCCTGGGAGTTCGACGTCCTCACCTCGCTGCGCCGCGCCGGAGCCCCGTACCAGCTCTCCCCCGGCCAGCTCCTCACCCAGACCCTGGTCACCTCCGGCACCATGACCAACCGCATCGACCGGCTCACCAAGAAGGGCCTGGTCGAGCGGCTGCCCGACCCCAGCGACCGGCGCGGCGTCCTGGTCCGGCTCACCCCCGAGGGACGCGACCGCGCCGACGAGGCCCTCGCCGGGCTGCTCGCCCAGGAGCGGGCCATCCTCGCCCAGCTCTCCCGCCCCCAGCGCGCCGAACTCGCCGCCCTGCTACGCCGGCTGACCGCCCCGTTCGACAACGTCCCCGGCTAGCTCCGGCAGGATCGCCGGGCCCACGCCCGCACGCCGGGCCAGCGCCACCGCCGCCAGGGTCGAGTGGACGCCCAGCTTCCCCAGCACGTTCTGCATGTGCGTGCGGACCGTGTGCGGGGAGAGGAAGAGCCGCTCCGCCACCGCCTTGCGGCCCAGACCCGCCACCATGCAGCGCAGCACCTCCCGCTCGCGCGGGGTCAGCGACTCCACCAGCCGCTCGCTCTCCGTCCGGTGCTTCCGGGCCGCCGTCAGCTCCCGCAGCACCCCCGTGAGCAGGGCCGGCGGCAGGTGGGTCTCGTCCCGCAGCACCCCCCGGACCACCGCCAGGAGCCGCTGGAGCGAACAGTCCTTCGCCACCCAGCCGGAGGCCCCCGCCTGGAGCGCGAGCGCGGCCCTGCGGGCGTCGTCCCGCTCCGCGAGCACCACCGCGCGGACCGCCGGCTGGGCCTTGCGCACCCCCGCCACCAGCGAGATCCCGTCCACGACGGGCTCGCCCTCCGGCACGGCCGCCGGGGCCGTGGGCAGCGCGCCGAGGTCGGCGTCGACGAGCAGCACGTCGAAGCGGCGCCCCTCGGCGACGCCCCGGTCCAGACAGCGCAGGGCGGCGGGGCCGCTGCCCGCCGCGGCCACGTCGACGTCCGGCTCGGCCGCGAGCGCGGCGGCCAGCGACTCGGCGAAGACGCGGTGGTCGTCGACCACCAGGACCCGGATTCGTGCCACGGACACCCCCAAGTGTCGAGGAGAGGCCGGCGCGGTACGGCGCCGGAGGCGGGGCCGTCGGGCGCCGGCCGCCGCCGTGCCCTGACTGCTTACCCCGCTCCCGGCGCCGTACCCGACGGGTCTCGCCCCCTGAACGGCACCGGCCCCCACCGGCGCTGCCCCACAGAGTAGGGGCGGGGCGGCACCGTGGGGGCCGATTGGCGGAAGTGTCCGAAGTCGACCGTACGTGTGACCCGGAAGACCACCCGCGGGGGACGTCCGGTCCTGCGGGGGGCGTCAGAGGCGGCGGGCACCCGCCGCGGGGACGGCCGGGAAGATCCCCGGCTCCGCGTACCCGGCGTCGGCGAAGGCCTTCCGGACCGCCGCGCCGACCTCCTCCGCCCCGTCCGTCCCCACGAGGACCACCGCCGAGCCGCCGAAGCCGCCGCCGGTCATCCGGGCGCCCAGCGCCCCGGCCGCGTTCGCCGCCTCGACCACCAGGTCCAGCTCCGGGCAGGAGACCCGCAGGTCGTCCCGGAGCGAGGCGTGGCCCTCGGTGAGGACGGGCCCGACCGCGCGGGTCGCGCCGGCGTCGAGCAGGGAGATCACCCGGACCACCCGGTCGTTGTCCGAGACCACGTGCCGGACGTACCTGCGCACCGTCGCGTCGTCCAGCCGGTCGAGCGCCGCGGGGAGGTGCGCGGCGTCCACGTCGCGCAGGGCGCGCACTCCGAGCGCCCGCGCGCCCGCTTCACAACCGGCGCGCCGCTCGGCGTACGCGCCGTCCCCGAGCGCGTGCTTCACGCGGGTGTCGACGACCAGCAGCGCGAGCCCCTCGGCGGCGAGGTCGAAGGGGACCTGCCGGTACGACAGGTCGCGGGTGTCCAGGTGCAGGGCGTGGCCCTCCTGGGCGCACGCGGAGGCCATCTGGTCCATCACCCCGCAGGGCACGCCGACGAAGTCGTTCTCGGCGCGCTGGGCGAGCCGGGCCAGCTCCGGGCGGGTGAGCCCGAGGCCGAAGAGGTCGTTCAGGGCGAGCGCGGTGACGACCTCCAGGGCGGCCGAGGAGGAGAGCCCGGCGCCGGTCGGCACGGTGGAGGCCAGGTGCACGTCGGCGCCGGTCACCGGGTGGCCGGCCGCCCGCAGCGCCCAGACGACACCGGCCGGATAGGCGGCCCAGCCGCCGCCGGAGAGCGGTTCGAGGGCGTCGACGCCGAGCTGGACGATCCCCCCGTCGGCATCGCCCGAGTGCAGGCGCAGGACGCCGTCGTCGCGGCGGGAGACGGCGGCGACGGTGGTGTGCGGCAGGGCCAGCGGCAGCACGAAGCCGTCGTTGAAGTCGGTGTACTCCCCGATGAGGTTGACCCGCCCGGGGGCGGCCCAGACGCCGTCGGGGGCGCTGCCGTACAGCGTCTCGAAGTCGGCGGCGACGGTCATGCGGGGTCCTCCTCGTGGCGGAGCCGGGCGAAGGCCCAGGCGTCGGCGACGACCTCGGCGAGGTCGGGTCGGGACGGCGTCCAGCCGAGCCGCTCGCGGGCGGCCTCGGACGAGGCGACCAGGACGGCCGGGTCGCCGGGGCGGCGTGCGGCGGTGACCTCGGGGACCGGGTGGCCGGTGACCTTGCGGACGGTCTCGATCACCTCGCGGACGGAGAAGCCGTTGCCGTTGCCGAGGTTGCAGATCAGGTGCTCGCCCGCCGCCATGGCGTCGAGCGCCAGGAGGTGGGCCTCGGCGAGGTCGGCGACGTGGATGTAGTCGCGGACGCAGGTGCCGTCGGGGGTCGGGTAGTCGTCGCCGTAGACGGAGATCGCCTCGCGGCGCCCGAGGGCGACCTGGAGGACGAGGGGGATGAGGTGGGACTCGGGGTCGTGGCGCTCGCCGATCGCCCCGTGGGCCCCGGCGACGTTGAAGTAGCGCAGGGAGGCGGCGGCGAGCCCGTGGGCGGCGCACTCGCCGGTGATCATGTGGTCGACGGCCAGCTTGCTCGCCCCGTACGGGCTGGTGGGGGCGGTCGGCGCGGACTCGGTGATCGGCACGGTCTCCGGCTCGCCGTAGGTGGCGGCGGTGGAGGAGAACACCAGCTTGCGGACGCCGGCCGCGCGCATGGCGGCGAGCAGCGCCATGGTGCCGCCGACGTTGTTCTCCCAGTACTTCTCGGGCCGGGCGACCGACTCGCCGACCTGTGAGAACGCGGCGAAGTGGAGCACTCCGTCGTAGGAGCCGTCGAGCCAGCGCGCGGCGTCCTGGATGCGGCCCTCGATGAACTCGGCTCCGTCCGGGACGCCCTCGCGGAAGCCGGTGGAGAGGTCGTCGAGGACGGTGACCCGGTGGCCCCGCTCCAGGAGGTGGGCGGCGACCACGCCACCCACGTACCCCGCCCCGCCCGTCACCAGATACCTCAGGGTCATGCGCTTGCCACCTCTCGGATGCGCCGGGCCGCGTCCTCCGGCCGGATGTCGTTCATGAAAGCGCCCATGCCGGACTCGGTGCCGGCGAGGAACTTCAGCTTGTCGGAGGCGCGCCGGACGGTGAACAGTTCCAGGTGCAGTCCGAAGTCCTCCCGCCGCGCGTCCGTGAACGGCGCCTGGTGCCAGGCGGCGATGTAGGGCGTGGGCGGCTCCGCCGGACCGAAGATCCGGTCGAAGCGCCTCAAGAGTTCCAGATAGACCTGTGGGAACTCCGCCCGGGCCGCCTCGTCGAGCGCGAGCAGGTCGGGCACGCGCCGGGTGGGGTGGAGGTGGACCTCGTACGGCCAGTGGGCGGCGTACGGGACGAAGGCGATCCACTGCTCGCCCTCCAGCACCACCCGTTCGGCGTCGGCGCGTTCGCGGGCGACGAGGTCGTCGAAGAGGTTGCGGCCGGTGGCCCGGCGGTGTTCGTCGATCCGGCGCCGGGTGAGGGCGGTGCGGGGGGTGACGTACGGGAAGGCGTAGATCTGGCCGTGCGCGTGGGGCAGCGTGACGCCGATCTCCCGCCCCCGGTTCTCGAAGCAGTAGACCTGCTCGACGCCGGGGAGGGCGGAGAGTGCGGCGGTGCGGTCGGTCCAGGCGTCGAGGACGAGGCGGCCCCGCTCCTCGGTGAGGTCGGCGAAGGAGGCGGTGTGGTCGTCGGTGAAGCAGACGACCTCGCAGCGCCCGACGCCGCCGGAGAGGGAGGGGAAGCGGTTCTCGAAGACCACGACCTCGTAACCCTCTTCGGGGACCTCGCTCTCGCGCCCCTCGCGGGCGGGGCAGAGCGGGCAGGCGTCGGCCGGCGGGAGGTGGGTGCGGCTCTGCCGGTGGGAGGCGACGGCGACGTGGTCACCGGTCAGCTCGTCGTACCGGATCTCCGAGCGGGAGGTGACGGGGGTGAGCGGGCGCGGGTCGACGGCGGTGCGCACGACGTCGTCGCGCATGTCGTAGTAGATGAGCTCGCGCCCGTCGGCGAGCGTGGTGACGGTCTTCTTCACGGGTGCCCTCCGGGCGGGATCAAACAGAACCACGCACAAAGAACCACAACCGAACATCGGAGTCAATGGCGCGGCCCGGCACCGCTCCTCGTCCGAGGGGATGCGCGGGTGCGCGGGTGCATGGGCGCGCGTGCGTGAGAGAGGGGGGACCGGCCGGCGGCCCGGCGGGACCCGCCCCGGTTCAGCGGGGCGTGCGCTGCACCGGCACCGCGCGCTCCAGGAGGCCCGTGCGGGCCGCCAGGGCCGCCGCCTCCAGGCGCGAGCCGACCCCCAGCTTCATCAGCACCCGCTGCACGTGGGTCCGGGCGGTGCTCGACGCGATGCCCATCCCGGCCGCGATCCCCCGGGTGTCCTCGCCCTCCGCGACCCGCACCAGGACCTCCACCTCCCGGTGGGTCAGCAGCCGCAGCAGCCGCTGCGCCTCGTCGTCCGGCTGCGCGGCGGGGTTCAGCAGCTCGGCGAAGGCCCCCGCGAGGAGCTGCGGGGCCACCGCCGCCTCCCCCGCCCGCGCCTTCAGCAGCGCCCGCTCGACGCCCTCGATCCGCTCGTCGTGCCGGACGTACCCCGACGCGCCGGCCGCGAAGGCCGCGGCGATCCCGCGGGGCGACGGCACCGGGCCGAGGACCACCACGGCCACCTGCGGACGCTCCCGCTTGATCCGGGCGACCGGCTCGAAGACCCCGGGCGCGGCGGGCGAGGCCGTGCCGAAGAGGCAGACCTCCGGGGCCCGGCCCACCACGACCTCCGCCGCCCCCGCCGTCGGCGCGGCCGCCGCGAGCACCCGGTGCCCGCGCAGCTTGAGTGCCGAGGCGAGCGCCTCCGCGAGCAGGCGGTGGTCGTCCACGACCACGAGCCGAACGCCCATCCCGTCATCCCCCATCCCCCGGGCGTGCCGTCCCCCGGCACCTCTGACCCGGCAAGCTACACGCTCCCCCGCCCCACGGCCCGTCAACCTCCGCGGCACGAACGGGGGACGGACGCGGGAAGGGCCTCCCCGGAACGTCCGGGGAGGCCCTTCCCGCGGCGGCCGCGGGGTCAGTCCTTCGTGGTGTAGGACACCGCGTGGTACTTCTTGCCCAGGGAGCCGTCGGACTCCCGGGGCTTGTTCGCGTAGGTGGCCGAGATGAAGAACCGGCCGTCGGCGTAGAGGAGTTCCGCGCCCGTGATCGAGAAGCTGCTCACGATGTCACGGTTCCCCTTGTCCGACGGGGTCTCCATGAGCAGGGTCTCCTTCATCGTGCCCGCGTTGACGGAGACGATCTGCCCGCCCTTGTCGTACGGGCCCACCTTGTACGCGATGATGTCGCCGCCGTCCATGCGCAGCGGCATCAGCGTGTACCCGTCGCCCGCGTCGGCCTTCTCGGGCGCGGTCCGGCCGGTGGCGAGGTCGAACGCGATGATCTCGTTCGTCTTGTCGCTGTACTCGCCGGTGGAGCCCTCGTGCTCCTCGGTCGGCACGTAGAGCCGGTCGTCGCCGACGAGGACCTGCCGGCACTCCTCCACCGAGGTGGCGCCGCACTCGGCACCGTAGCGGTCGGCACTGGCCGCGATCTTGGTGCGGAGCTTCCCGGTCTTCTCGTCGATCGAGAAGAAGTCCGAGATGCTGCTGCCGTCGTCGGCGGCGTCGCCGACGTTGGCCGCGACGACCAGCGGCTTGGTCGAGACGACCGACGCGTACTTCACGCCGGTCGGCATCTTGTACTCCGAGAGCGGCTTGCCCGAGACCGGGTCCAGGTTCTGGACGAGGACGGTCTCGGCGCCGTACCTGCCGCACTTGCGGACCGCGACGAGGCCGGCGCCGCCGCCGTAGCCCATGTCGTAGCAGTTCTGGTCGTTGGACTGCGGCTTCCAGCGGACCTTGCCGGTGGCCGCGTCGAAGGCCGCGCCGCCGCCGGTGCCGCCGGCGGCCACGGTCCCGCCGCCGAGCGTCACCTCGCTGAAGCGGGCCTTCTCGTCGCCGCCGGCGCCGACCGAGGCGGACCAGAGCAGTTTGCCGGTGTTCAGGTCGACCATGCCGACCTGGTTGCAGCTCTGGTAGTAGCGGGGCGCGACGCGCTTGGACTCCTCGAAGAGGATCGGCACCTTGTGGTCGGCGGTCATGTGCCGGGAGGCGCCGCAGACCTGGCCGGCCAGCGGGAGGGTCCAGGAGACCGTGCCCTTGTCGATGTCGTAGCCGACGATCGAGTCGACGCCCGACTTCACGTACGTCGTGTCGGTGAGCCAGGAGCCGTCGACGGGCGTGGTGTCCGGCACCTTCGGCACGTCGACGCGGAAGGCGAGGCGGGCCCCGGTCTTCGCGCCCGGCTTCTCCTTGCCGTTGCCGCCGAGGCCGTTGCCGCCGCCGGAGCCGCCGGCGGCGTCACCGCCGCCGTTCGGGGACTGGCTGGTGCCGCCGGTGGGCTTGGCGTCCGGCGGGGTGTCCGAGCCGGAGTTGGCGTACCAGATGCCGCCGCCGACGATCAGGGCGACGGCCACGACCGCCGCGATGACGATCTGCGCCTGCGCCGACAGCTTCTTCCCGCCGCCCGGCCCGGGGGACGGGACCTGCTGCTGCGGGGCGGTCGGGTAGCCGTACGGCTGCTGGGGCGGGGCCGGGTAGCCGTACGGCGGGGGCACCGGCTGCTGGTGCTGCTGGTCCGGGTAGCCGTAGCCGGGCTGCGGCGGCTGTTCCGGGTAGCCGTAGCCGGGCTGGGGCTGCGGTGCCTGCGGGTAGCCGTAGCCGGGCTGCGGCTGCTGCTCCGGGTAGCCGTAGCCGGGCTGCCCCTGCGGGGGCGGGGGCGTCGGCGCGCCGAAGCCGCCCTGGCCGGGGGCCGGGTCCTGCGGGGCGCCGAAGCCGCCCTGCGGCGGGTGGCCGCCGGGAGGCTGGTTCGGCGGCGGGCCCGGCGGCTGGTTCGGCGGCGGGGGTGGCTGGGTCATCGGTCCGCGTACCTCACTTGCTGAAGCCCATCATCGTCTTGGTCTGCTTCTCCTCGGCGTCGCTGGGCGCGGAGACGCGGCCCGCCGCCACCACGAACGTGCCGTTGCCGTAGGCGTAGCCCGCGCTGAAGAAGCTGCTCTCGATCTGCGCGACCGAGACCGGGTGCTTGAGGAGGATCTTCGGCGCGCCGCCGGCCGGGGCGATCGTCGCGACCGCGCCGCCCTTGTCGTACTTGGGCGAGACGTAGACCAGGACCTCGCCGCCCTCCATGCCCAGCGGCGTCATCTGCTGCTCGTCGGGAGCCTTCGAACGCCACTTGGGCTTGCCGGTCTTGAGATCGAAGGCGACGACCTCGTTGGAGGTGCCGTAGGAGGTGTCGGTCGACATGTAGAAGGTGTCGCCGGCGGCGGCGACACCGGTGCAGCCCTCCAGGTTGCGGCCGAAGATGACGAAGCCGCCGCCGCAGCTCGGGGCGAACTTGTCGGTGGCGCCGCCCTGGATCTGGGAGCGCACGGTGCCGTTCGGGTTGAGCGCGACGACCGACCACTTCTTCTGCTCGCGCTGGAAGGCCGAGACGACGAGCGGGTTCACGGAGTAGACCTTGTCGACCTCCCAGGTGGCGGCCAGCCGGTAGGTCCACTTGGGCTTGCCCGTGTTCGGGTCGACCTCGCTGACCGTGTGCTGCTCCTTGCTCGCGTCGGCGGTGCGGCACTGGTTGGCGGCGATCAGCTTGGTGGCGTCGCCGGCGTACGCGTACGGCTTGCAGTCACCGGTGGGGCCGGTGAAGACCTGGCGCCCGTCGGTGAGGGAGAAGCCGTAGGCGCTGCTGCTGCCGGCCGCGGTGACCGTGTTGCCGCCGATGGCGAGGGTGTTGTCGGAGAAGGCGAAGAGGCCGGTCGGCTTCGGGACGGCCTTCTTCCAGCCCGCCTTGCCGGTCTTGAGGTCGATCTGCTGGAGCATCGAGCACTTGGCGCCGTCCTTGGCGTTCTCCTCGTACCCGAAGACCATCAGGCCGCCGGCGCCGGGCCGGGCCGGGGCCGCGCACAGCTTGAACGGCAGGTCGACCTGCCACTTCTTGGCGCCGTCGGCGAGGCTGTAGCCGGAGACTCCCTTGTACATGCCCTTGATCACCGTGTCGCCGACGATCCAGGGGCCGAAGACCTCGGAGCCGTTGCGGGGCAGGTCGACGTCGTTGGTGGTGAGGAAGTTGACCTTCGCCTCGCCGTCCTGGCGGGCCGCGTTGAGGTCGTCCTCGCCGCCCTTGTCTCCGTCGCCGGAGCCGTCGCCCTGGTCGACGGAGTCGGACGGCTCGGGAGCCGTGGAGGCACTGGAGCCGGTGGACGGCGACTGGGCGACCGTCGGCTTCTCGTCGTCGCCCTTGCCGACGACCGCCCACGTGGTGACGCCCGCGATGACGACGACCGCCGCCGCGACGGCCGCGACGACACCGGTGCGGCCCTTGAAGGGGCCGCCGCCGGAACCGCCGGGCGGGGCGGGCGGCGCCGGGTAGCCCGGCTGCGGCTGGCCCGGGTGGCCGTAGGGACTGGTCGGCTGCCCGTAGGGTCCGGGCTGCTGGCCGTACGGTCCCGGCTGCTGCTGCCCGTAGGGGCCGGGCTGCCCCGGCTGCTGCGGGTAGCCGTACGGGCCGGGCTGCGGGGCCTGCTGCGGGTGGCCGTAACCGGGCTGGGCGGCGGGCTGGGCCGGAGCGGTCGGCGGCTGGGCGGGCGCCTGGCCCGGGGCCTGCGGCGGGACCGGCGGCATCTGCGGCGGCTGGGCCGGCATCTGCGGCGGCACGCCGCCCTGGCCCGGATCCTGGGGAGCTCCGAAGCCCCCCGGCGGCTGGTTGCTGGGCGGCTGGGTCATCAGCGCTTCCCCCTTGGCTGTGAGCGGGTTTTCTTTCTACCACTCACCCGGTGGCGCAAAAGCGACCGGTCCATCCCTTGTGCCCAAGGGAGGACCGGTCCGTGATGCCGTCGTTATGCGTTCTCGGCGAGTTCGAGCCAGCGCATCTCCAACTCTTCACGTTCTCCGCCGAGTTCCCTCAACTCGGCGTCGAGCTTCGCGACCTTCGCGAAATCGGTCGCGTTCTCGGCGATCTGCGCGTGCAGCTTCGCCTCCTTCTCGGCGATCTTGTCGATCTGCCGCTCGACCTTCTGCAGCTCCTTCTTCGCGGCGCGCGCGTCGGCGGCGGAGAGGCCCGGCGCGGCCTGCGCGGCGGGGGCCGCGGGCGCCGGGACGGCCGCCTCGATCATCCGCCGGCGCCGCTCCAGGTACTCGTCGATGCCGCGCGGCAGCATCCGCAGCGCGCGGTCGCCGAGCAGGGCGAAGGTGCGGTCGGTGGTGCGCTCCAGGAAGAAGCGGTCGTGGGAGATGACGACCATGGAGCCGGGCCAGCCGTCGAGGAGGTCCTCCAGCTGGGTCAGGGTCTCGATGTCGAGGTCGTTGGTGGGCTCGTCGAGGAAGAGGACGTTGGGCTCGTCCATGAGGAGGCGCAGCAGCTGGAGGCGGCGGCGCTCGCCGCCGGAGAGGTCGCCGACCGGCGTCCACTGCTTGTCCTTGCCGAAGCCGAACTGCTCGCAGAGCTGCCCGGCGGACATCTCGCGGCCCTTGCCGAGGTCGACCCGGTCGCGGATCTGCTGCACGGCCTCCAGGACGCGCAGCTGCGCCGGGAGCTCGGTGACGTCCTGCGAGAGGTAGGCGAGCCGCACGGTCTTGCCGACGACGATCCGGCCGGCCGGCGGCTGCTTCTCGCCCTGGGAGACGGCCGCGTCCGCCAGGGCCCGCAGGAGTGAGGTCTTGCCCGCGCCGTTGACGCCGACCAGGCCGACGCGGTCGCCGGGGCCGAGCTGCCAGGTGAGGTGCTGGAGCAGCGTCTTCGGACCGGCGGTGACGGTCACGTCCTCCAGGTCGAAGACGGTCTTGCCGAGCCGGGCGTTGGCGAACTTCATCAGCTCGCTGCTGTCGCGCGGCTCCGGCACGTCCGCGATGAGCGCGTTGGCCGCCTCGATGCGGAAGCGGGGCTTGGAGGTGCGGGCGGGGGCGCCGCGCCGCAGCCAGGCCAGCTCCTTGCGCACCAGGTTCTGCCGCTTGACCTCCTCGGTGGCGGCGATCCGCTCCCGCTCGGCCCGGGCGAAGACGTAGTCGGAGTAGCCGCCCTCGTACTCGTACACGTCGCCGCGCTGCACGTCCCACATGCGGGTGCAGACCTGGTCGAGGAACCAGCGGTCGTGGGTGACGCAGACGAGCGCCGAGCGGCGGTTCTGGAGGTGGCCGGCGAGCCAGGCGATGCCCTCGACGTCGAGGTGGTTGGTGGGCTCGTCGAGGACGAGCAGGTCCTGCTCCTCGATGAGCAGCTTGGCCAGCGCGATGCGGCGGCGCTCGCCGCCGGAGAGCGGGCCGATGACGGTGTCGAGGCCGTTCTCGAAGCCGGGCAGGTCCAGGCCGCCGAAGAGACCGGTGAGCACGTCGCGGATCTTGGCGCTGCCGGCCCACTCGTGGTCGGCCATGACGCCGATGACCTCGTGCCGGATGGTGGCCTTCGGGTCGAGCGAGTCGTGCTGGGTGAGCACCCCGAGGCGCAGTCCGCCGCTGTGCGTGACGCGGCCGGTGTCGGCCTCCTCCAGGCGCGCCAGCATCCGGATCAGCGTCGTCTTGCCGTCGCCGTTGCGCCCCACGACCCCGATCCGGTCCCCCTCGGAGACGCCGAGCGAGACCCCGTCGAGCAGGGCACGGGTGCCGTACACCTTGCTGACGTTCTCGACATTGACCAGGTTGACGGCCATTTCACTCCTGTACGGGGCTTGCGATCGACGTCCCAGGGTACGTCGCCCGGCACCGCCGCCGGGGCGCTCGGGCGGGCCCCCCGGGCCCTTCGGGCGCTCCGGGGGGGCGTCCGGCCGCGCGGGCGGTCGTCCCCGTGGCCGTCCGGGGCCGTCCCGGCGGGCGTCCCCGTGGCCGTCCGGCGGGATCGCGCGGCCGTTCACGCGCTCGGTTCACATAGGGTCCGGCCATGGCGGGCGGCACGCACGCGATGCCCACCCGGCACCCGTGGCTCGGGCAGGCGTTCGGCAGCCACCTGCTCTACGGCCCCGGGAAGTCCCGCTTCGACGACCACGGCCTCGCCCTGTACGAGCGGGCCGGTTTCGCGCCCGCCGACGCCGACCGGGCCGCCGCCACCGTCCTCGTCTTCGTCCTCGGCAGCGCCCTGGGCGCCGCGGCGCCCGACAGCACCTTCGACTTCGGCCTGCGGGCCGTCCTGGACGGCTTCGCGGCCACCCTCGCGCACCGGCGGGACGTCCCCTAGGGCCTGTCTGACCATGGGCGTCGGATCAGGCCGGGTCGTCCGGTGCGTGCGATCGGCGTGCGGCCGGGGCGCCCTCGGTCGGGGTCTCCCCCGCTCGAGCGAAGCCGAGAGCTCGGGGAAGGAGCTACTCGGGCGCCCCGGCCGTGCGGCACGGGGGCACCTCCCGCGCCCGAAGGGCTACGGGGGAGTGCGCGCCGGGCGGGCCGGACCCGACGGGAAGGGTCGGACAGGCCCTAGTTCCCGCGGCCGGCCCGTTCCACCAGGAACCAGCCCGCGAGGGCCATCGCGACGGCGGCCGGGGCGGTCACCGGAAGCGCGATCAGCGTCGCCGTCCGGCCCTCCAGGAGGCCGCCGAAGCCGGTCATCGACAGGCCGAGGACGCCGAGCAGCGCCAGGGTGATGCCGAGCGCCGCGGCCGGTCCGCCGGTGCCGGTCGCCGGGGCGGCGGGCACGGGGTGCTCGAAGCGGCGGAAGACGGCGACGAGCAGCGCCGTCAGGGCCGCCGCGGCGGCGATCCGCAGCGGGACCTGTGCCCACCAGGCGCCCGTCGCGGGCTCCGGGAGGCGGACGCCGGCGGCGAGCAGCGCCCCGTACACGCCGAGCATCGCGGTCAGGTGCCACAGGAACGCGGTCATCGCGATGCCGTTCGCGGCGACGACCCCGCGCCACACCCGGGCGCGGGCCGTGAAGCGGGCGCCCGGGCCCTTCAGGAGCTCGACCGCGCCGACCAGCCACAGGCCGTGGCAGAGCAGGGCGAGCGTGGGCGGCGCCATGTTGGAGACCTTCTCGCCGGGCATGCCGACCATGGACAGCGGATACGGCCCGAGGGCGACGAGCGCGGCGGCGCCGAGCAGGCCGGCGCCCGCGAGGACCGCCGGGCGGCGGATCATGCCGTCGGCGCGCAGGAAGCCGAGCTGGTGGACCGCCAGCCAGACGAGGGCGAAGTTCAGGAACTCGACGTACGGCACCCCGGCCGCGAACCGCGCCGCGTCGACCAGCGCCGCGCCCGCGGCGAGCGCGAGGAAGGCGCCCCACCCGTACCGCCCGTGGGCCTTCAGGAGCGGCGGGGTGAGGGCCACCATCGCCAGGTAGACGCCGATGAACCAGAGCGGCTGGGTGACGAGCCGCAGCGCCACCCCGGTCAGCCCCCCGTCGGCGCCGAGCAGCTGCACGGCGAGGGCGAGCGCGCCCCACGCCCCGATGAAGACCGCGGTGGGCCGCAGCAGGCGCTGGAGCCGGGTGCGCAGGAAGGCCGCGTAGCGGGGGCGGGAGCGGTGGGCGAGGGCGTGCGAGAAGCCGCCGACGAAGAAGAAGACCGGCATGACCTGGAGGCCCCAGGTCAGGACCTGGAGGCCGGGCACGACGGCGAGCAGGTTGCCGACCCGGCCGTCGGTGGTGACGGCCGCCATCAGCCAGTGCCCGAGCACGACGACCGCGAGCGAGGCGACCCGGAGCAGGTCGACGTAGCGGTCGCGGGTCGCCGGTGTCGCGGCGGCGAGGTCACGTGCGCTGGTTCCCATACCGGCACGATGCCGGTCGCCCCGCGACCACCGGCAGCGCTCGGATACTCACCTCGGACCTGAGTACGCCCCGGAACGACCGGGCCCGGGCCGGAGGCCGTGCTCCCGGGGGCAGCCGGGCCGGGCGGGGCTAGAGGAGCGTCGCCCCGGGGGCCGGGGAGGTCGCCGGCCGCGTCGCCCGGCAGGTGCCGGAGGCGGTGAGGGCGGCCGCGACGGCCTCGGCGGACTCGGCGTCCTTCACCAGGAACGCGGTGGTCGGACCCGAGCCCGAGACCAGCGCGGCCAGCGCGCCGGCCTCCGTGCCGGCCGCCAGGGTCGCGGCCAGCGAGGGGCGCAGCGAGAGCGCCGCGGGCTGGAGGTCGTTGACGAGGGCGGCCGCCAGGGCCGTGGTGTCGCCGGAGGCGAGGGCGTCCAGGAGCGCCGGGGAGGCCACCGGCTCCGGGATCTCGACGCCTTCCGCGAGGCGGTCGAACTCGCCGTACACCGCCGGGGTCGAAAGGCCGCCGTCCGCGACCGCGAAGACCCAGTGGAAGGGGCCGGCGACCGGCAGCGGGGTCAGCCGCTCGCCGCGGCCGACGCCGAGCGCCGCCCCGCCGACGAGGCTGAAGGGGACGTCGGAGCCGAGCTCCGCGCAGAGCTCCAGGAGTTCCTCGCGCGGGGTGCCGAGCCCCCACAGCGCGTCGCAGGCGAGGAGCGCGCCCGCGCCGTCGGCGCTGCCGCCGGCCATGCCGCCGGCCACCGGGATGGCCTTCGCGATGTGGAGGTGGACGTCCGGGGAGAGGCCGTGCCGGGCGGCGAGGAGCTCCGCGGCGCGCGCGGCGAGGTTGCCGCGGTCGAGGGGGACCCGGTCCGCGTCGGGGCCCTCGCAGGTGATCGTCAGGGTGTCCGCCGGGGTGGCGGTGACCTCGTCGTACAGGGAGACGGCGAGGAAGACGCTGGCGAGGTCGTGGAAGCCGTCGGGGCGGGCGGCGCCGACCGCGAGCTGGACGTTGACCTTGGCCGGGACCCGTACGGTCACTCCGCTCATGCCTTCGCCTCCGCGATCCGCGCGAACTCCTCCACGGTCAGCGACTCGCCGCGCGCCTGCGGCGAGATCCCGGCCTTCACCAGCGCCTCCTCCGCGGCGGCGGGCGAGCCGGCCCAGCCGGCGAGGGCGGCCCGGAGGGTCTTGCGGCGCTGTGCGAAGGCCGCGTCGACGACGGCGAAGACCTCCGCCTTGGTGGCGGTGGTGGCGACCGGCTCGGTCCGGCGGACCAGGGAGACGAGGCCGGAGTCGACGTTGGGCGCGGGCCAGAAGACGTTGCGGCCGATGGAGCCGGCGCGCTTGACGTCGGCGTACCAGTTGGCCTTGACGGAGGGGACCCCGTACACCTTGTTGCCCGGTCCGGCGGCGAGCCGGTCGGCGACCTCGGCCTGGACCATGACGAGGGTCCGCTCGATGGTCGGGAAGCGGTCGAGCATGTGGAGCAGGACGGGCACGGCCACGTTGTACGGGAGGTTGGCGACGAGCGCGGTCGGCGCCGGGCCCGGCAGCTCCTGGACGAGCATGGCGTCGGAGTGGACGAGCGCGAAGCGGTCCTGCCGTCCGGGCATCCGCGCGGCGATCGTCGAGGGCAGCGCGGCGGCGAGGACGTCGTCGATCTCGACGGCGGTCACCCGGTCGGCGGCCTCCAGGAGCGCCAGGGTGAGGGAGCCGAGTCCGGGCCCCACCTCGACGACGACGTCGTCCGGGCGCACGCCGGCGGTGCGGACGATGCGCCGGACGGTGTTGGCGTCGATGACGAAGTTCTGGCCCTTCTGCTTCGTGGGGCGCACGCCGAGGGCGGCGGCCAGCTCACGGATGTCGGCGGGGCCGAGGAGGGCGTCGGGGCCGTCGGGGCCGGTGGTGGTGCTCACCGGTACAGCCTAGGCCCTGTCCGGCGCCGATCGGCCGGACAGGGCCCGCCGCTCAGCCGAAGAGCCTGCGTCCGCAGTGCGGCCACGGTCCGGCGCCGCGCTGCACGTACAGCTTCTTCGCGCGGAAGGTCTGCTCGGCGGCGGGGGCGTCCTGGGCGACGCCGGAGCCGCCGAGGGAGCGCCAGGTGCCGGGGTCGAACTGGTAGAGGCCGCCGTAGGTCCCGGAGGGGTCGACGGCGTTCGGGCGGCCGCCGGACTCGCAGGCGGCGAGCGCGCCCCAGTCGAGGCCGTCGGCGCCGGCGACGGAGGCGGGGAGCGCGCGGGTGCCGACGCGGACCTTGCGGGAGACGGGTTCGCGGACGATCTCCTCGCCGGTGCGGCGGGGCTTCTGCCGGACGCCGTTGACGGACCGGAGGTGGTACGTGATCCGGCGCAGGCCCGGGACGCCCTGCCGTTCGACGACCTCGGTGCCGGCGAACAGGGCGGGGTCGCGGACGCGCTCGACGGCGTACGGCACGGCCTCCTCGCGGGTCTGGGTGGAGCCGGTGATCCGCAGCACGGTGACGGTCTGGCCGTCGCGGGGGAAGGCCTCGCGGGGCACGGAGGTGGTGTCCTCGCCGCCGAGGGTGATCCCGGCCTCGTCGAGGGCCTCGCCGACGGTGGCCGCGTTGGTGCGGACGGTCCGCTCGCGCCCGTCGGCGAGGAAGGTGACCGCGCGCTCGGTGCGGACGTCGAGGGCGAGGCCGGTGCGGGAGATCGCGGCGGAGCGGGAGACCGACAGGTGGGCGCCCTCGGCGCGGACGCCGAGCTGGCGCAGGGCGCCCTCGACGGTGTCGGCGGTGGTCCACACCTGGCGGCGGTAGCCGTCGAGGGTGAGGGAGACCGGCCGCCCGTACCGGAGGACGATCTCGTCGCCGCTGGCCAGCGCCTCGCCGGGGGCGGGGGCGACGATGTCGTGGGCGCCGACCGCGAGGCCCTCGTCGGCGAGGAGCTCGCCGACGTCGTCGGCGAAGGTGTGCAGGGTGCGCGGGACGCCGTCGACGGAGAGCCGGACGGCCTTGTCGTCGGCGACGAAGGCGCTGGTGCCGCCGGCCAGGAAGGCGACCACGAGGGCCTGCGGGACGAGCCGCCGCAGCCCGTCCCCGGCGGGGCGGGCGGCCTTGCGGCGGCGGGCGCCGCGGCGGGCGGCGGCCCGGCCCTGGGCGGGCACGGCGGCGGGCGCGGGAGCGGCGGGCGCGGGCGGCGGCGGCCCGGTGACGAGGGGCGCCGCCTGGGTGGGCTGCTCGTGGACGGGCAGCGTGGCCGCCGCCCCCCGCCGCCCGGCGCGGTGACTGGCCTGGGAAGTGCTCACGAGGCCGGGACCCTAGCCCCGGCGCCCGTCACTCTCCAAAACGACGCGACTACGCCACGTAACCGTTATGGATCGGTGATGCGGGCCGGCCGCGCACGCCCGGTACGGGGGCCGGCACAGGCCGCCGGTGCGGAGGCCGGTATAGGCGGCCGTCATGGGGGTCAGTAGTCGAAGGCGCGGGCCGTGTTCACCGCGATCGCCTCCGCCATCGCGTTCTCGTCGATCCCGCGCACGGCCGCCATCGCGCGGAGGGTGACCGGGATCAGGTAGGGGGCGTTGGGGCGGCCCCGGAAGGGCGCCGGGGTCAGGAAGGGGGCGTCGGTCTCGACGAGGACGAGCTCCAGCGGGGCGACGGCGAGCGCGTCCCGCAGCGGCTGGGCGTTCTTGAAGGTGACGTTGCCGGCGAAGGACATGTAGTAGCCCTCGGCGGCGCAGATCTCCGCCATGGCGGCGTCGCCGGAGTAGCAGTGGAAGACGGTCCGCTCGGGGGCGCCCTCCTCGTCGAGGACGCGCAGGACGTCGGCGTGGGCCTCCCGGTCGTGGATGACGAGGGTCTTGCCGTGCCGCTTGGCGATCTCGATGTGGGCGCGGAAGGAACGCTCCTGCGCGGCCATGCCCTCGGGGCCCGTGCGGAAGAAGTCGAGGCCGGTCTCGCCGACGCCGAGGACGTGCGGCAGGGCGGCGAGCCGGTCGATCTCGCCGAGCGCGTCGTCGAGGGCCGTGTCGCCGCCCGCCTCCCGGGCCCCCTGCCGGGACCAGCCGTCGGGATCGCCCAGGACGATCCTCGGGGCCTCGTTGGGGTGCAGGGCGACGGCCGCGTGCACGTTCCCGTACCGCTCGGCGGTCTCGGCGGCCCACCGGGAGCCCTTCACGTCGCAGCCGACCTGCACGACCGTCGTCACACCGACGGCCGCGGCCCTGGCCAGCGCTTCGTCGACCGTGCCGGACTGCATGTCCAGGTGGGTGTGCGAGTCCGCGACCTCCACCAGGAGGGGTTCGGGCAGCGGCGGCGGGGCGTCCTTGGCACTCATGGCCCCGATCGTACGAGGGCCATGGGCACGGGACTACCGGCTACTTCCTGCGGAACGGGTGGAGCAGGTCCGACAGGTGCCAGTGGTGCGGCACCGGCGGGATCTCGTCGCCCTCGGTCAGCTCCTGGCCGATGGGGCCGGCGGCCGAGACCGGCGCGGCCTCCTTGGAGCCGGGCCGGTGGTGCTCCGTCGCGGCGATCATGTCGAGGACCGAGGAGACCTGGCCCGCCCGCATGATCCGGACGACGTGCCCACCGCAGTTCATGCAGGTCGGACTCGACAGCGGGGACGGAACCCGCTCGCCCTCCGCCTTGTAGACGACGAACGCCTGACCGCGCGCGTCGACGTGGTGCTCGATGTCGTAGGCCTGCTCCCACCCGTACCCGCATCGCATGCAGGCGAAGGCGTAGGCCTCATGGGCGACGGATATGCCGGTGCCGGTGCTCTCGCTCATGCCAGCTCCTCTCCACTGGTCCAGTGGACGCCTTTTCGGGCCGGAGCGCATCAGCACGGAGGAAACCATGGAAGGTCCGTGGAGCGCTTTTGGCGTTCCCTTGCCACGCGCTTTCACCGCGGCTTCCCGGCACCGGTTTCGGCTTTGCCTTTCAGGTTAGCCCTTTACCGTTTCCGGGGCCCGGAGGCCTTTTTCACGACGCGTTCTTTGCCGCCACGACCGCATCGAAGACCTCCCGCTTGGGCAGCCCGGCCTCGGCGGCGACCGCGGCGATCGCCTCCTTGCGCCGCTCCCCCGCCTCCTCGCGCACCCGCACCCTGCGCACCAGCTCGGCCGCGTCCAGCTCCTCCGGCCCGGTCTCCGGGGCGCCCTCGACGACGACCGTGATCTCGCCGCGCACGCCCTCCTTCGCCCAGGCCGCCAGCTCGCCCAGCGGGCCCCGCTTCACTTCCTCGTACGTCTTGGTCAGCTCGCGGCAGACGGCGGCCCGGCGCTCGGCGCCGAACACCTCGGCCATCGCGTCGAGGGTGTCGTCGAGCCGGTGGGGGGCCTCGAAGTAGACGAGGGTGCGCCGCTCGGCGGCGACCTCCTTCAGCCGCCCCAGCCGCTCGCCCGCCTTCCGCGGCAGGAAGCCCTCGAAGCAGAAGCGGTCGACGGGCAGCCCGGAGAGCGCGAGCGCGGTGAGCACGGCGGACGGGCCGGGGACCGCCGTCACCTTGATGTCGGCCTCGACGGCGGCGGCGACCAGCCGGTAGCCGGGGTCGGAGACGGACGGCATGCCCGCGTCGGTCACCAGCAGCACCCGGGCGCCGCCGGCCAGCGCCTCGACCAGCTCGGGCGTCCGCGCCGACTCGTTCCCCTCGAAGTAGGAGACGACCCGTCCCGTCGTGTGCACGCCGAGCGCCCGGGTCAGCCCGCGCAGCCGGCGGGTGTCCTCGGCCGCGACGATGTCCGCGCCCTCCAGCTCGGCGACGAGCCGGGGCGGGGCGTCCGCGATGTCGCCGATGGGGGTGCCTGCGAGTACCAGCGTTCCTGTCACCCGCCCATCCTCCCAGCCCGGCCGGGCCCCCGCCGCCCCCGGGCGGGAGGCACCCCCGGGACGGTCCCGGCGCCGCCCCCGCACGCCCGCCCCCGCCCCCGGCGAGCAGCCCGCGCACGCCCGGTCCGCCCCCGGCGGGCGGCCCGCGGGGGCCGGGCCCCGCCGCGCGGCCGACCCGCACGCGCCCGGTCCCGCCCCCGGCGGGCGACCTGCGCGGGCCCGGTCCCTACGCGCGCACAGACGCAGTCCCTACGATGGCGCGGTGACCCGAACCGCACCCGAGGCCCCGGAGGGCCAGCACTCCATGGCGAAGACCGTGGCCGAGCCCCCTTCGTGGCAGCTCCGGCTGCGCCGCTTCGGCTACCGTCCGCCCGCCACCGGCACGCTCTCCCTCGGCACCAGGGACCGGCTCGACCCGCCGTACACCCGGCCCTCGCCGCGGGTCGTGTCGCTGCTCGGCCTCGGACCGGCCGCCGCCGACCGGCTGTGGCGGCTCGCCGCGTGGGGCGGACCGCTGCTGGTCGCGGCCGTCGCGGGCGTGCTCCGGTTCTGGAACCTCGGCAAGCCGCACGCGGTGATATTCGACGAGACGTACTACGCCAAGGACTCGTGGGCCCTGATCAACCAGGGGTACGAGGGGGCGTGGCCCAAGGACATCGACAAGACGATCCTGACCGACCCCGGCTCGGTCCTGATCCCGACCGACCCCGGCTACGTCGTCCACCCCCCGATGGGCAAATGGGTCATCGGCCTCGGCGAGAAGATGTTCGGCTTCGAACCGTTCGGCTGGCGGTTCATGGTGGCGCTCCTCGGCACGCTCTCCGTCCTGATGCTCTGCCGCATCGGCCGCCGCCTCTTCCGCTCCACCTTCCTCGGCTGCCTCGCCGGCCTGCTGCTCGCCGTCGACGGCCTGCACTTCGTGATGAGCCGCACCGCCCTGCTCGACCAGGTGCTGATGTTCTTCGTGCTGGCCGCGTTCGGCTGCATGGTCCTCGACCGGGACCGGACGCGCCGGCGGCTCGCCGCCGCGCTGCCGGAGGACGGGGAGGGCGTGCTCCGCCCCGACGCGGAGATCGCCGAGACCCTCCGGCTCGGCCTGCGCCCGTGGCGCATCGCGACCGGCGTGATGCTGGGCCTCGCGGCGGCCACCAAGTGGAACGGCCTCTACGTCATGGTCGCCTTCGGCCTGATGACGGTCCTGTGGGACGTCGGCGCCCGCCGCACGGCCGGCGCGGTCCGCCCGTACCTCGCGGTGGTCAAGAAGGACGTGCTGCCCGCCTTCGTCTCCGTGGTGCCGGTGGCCCTGGTGACCTACCTGGCGACCTGGACCGGCTGGCTCGTCACCGACAAGGGCTACTTCCGCGACTGGGCCGCGAAGCAGGACGCGCTGCCGAACGGCGGCGGCACCTGGTCCTGGCTGCCCGAGTGGCTGCGCAGCCTGTGGCACTACGAGACCGAGGTCTACAGCTTCCACGTGGGCCTCACCTCGCCCCACACGTACGAGTCGAACCCCTGGTCCTGGATCGTCCTCGGCCGCCCCGTCTCCTACTTCTACGAGTCGCCCGCCCCCGGCACCGCGGGCTGCCCCGCCTCCGCCGGCGAGAAGTGCGCCCAGGAGATCCTCGCCCTCGGCACCCCCCTCCTCTGGTGGGCCGCCTGCTTCGCCCTGGTGTACGTCCTCTGGCGCTGGGCGTTCCGCCGCGACTGGCGCGCCGGCGCGATCGCCTGCGCCGTCGCCGCCGGCTGGGTCCCGTGGTTCCTCTACCAGGAACGCACGATCTTCCTCTTCTACGCGGTCGTCTTCGTCCCCTACCTGTGCCTCGCGGTCGCCATGATGATCGGCGCGATCATCGGCCCCAAGGGCGTCACGGAGCGCCGCCGCACCTTCGGCGCCGTGGCCGCCGGCTGCCTGGTCCTCCTGATCGTCTGGAACTTCATCTACTTCTGGCCGATCTACACGGCCACCCCGATCCCGATGGACCAGTGGCGGGCGCGGATGTGGCTGGACACGTGGGTGTAGCGGCGGGAAAGCGGCGGAGGGCGTGAACGCGGTTCGGGCCCTCACCGGCGGCGAGGGACGTCCGTCTCGATGCGCCACGATTCGCCACCCCCCCAAAGCCCCTGCCTGCGGCTTCAGTTTGTTCCGCCAACCTCCGCCAGGGGCAGCCACGCTTTTTGCGCCACCGGCAAAAGCCTCATCCCTCCCATATTCGAGGGCTGGTGCTTGATGAAGCCGGGCAACTGCGGTTACCTCGTCCTGCGGCGGCTCCACGGCTCAGCGCCTGGGGCGCGTGCGCTGTACGCACGTCGGGCCCGGCTATGGGATGCCGCCCATAGCCGGGCCCGTGTGCGGGGCAGCGTGGGCCCGGCCGAGTACACGTCGGCCGGGCCCCTTCGATGCCCCGGCCAGCCGTCCAGTCCCTGCTGCCGCGTCAGACGAAGCGTTTGACGCCTTCCGCCATGGCAGTGATCGCCGTCGAAGCCGGCACCGCTGGTTCGGCCCGGCCTCGCGGCCGAGCGTCACGGCGGGGGTTCCTCTTTGTCGATCGCCCCATCAGGTCCGAGCTCCTCTCTCGACTCCCCGGCGGTACGGGGAACCTGTCGCACGACAGGTGCTCTGGGAGAGAAAGCAGCAGACACGTGCAACCTACCGCTACGCCGGAGCACTCCCGTGCGTGATCGACGGTTCGCCACTGTTCGCCACGCCCCGCCCGCGAAAGAGCCACCTCCCGCTCCGGCGACGGGGTTCGTGGCCGCCTCCTCCCGTCCGTCACCGCCCGCGGAAGGGCCCCGCCGTCCCCTCCGGGGGCACCCCGGAGGGGACGGGTGGGGTACGCGCTCCGAAGGTGACGGGAGGGGCGGGTGGTGCTCGACAGGTGTCGGAGGCGGCTGCTTGACTCGTGGGTCCACACGGGGAGGGGAACCCACATCATGCGCAGTGGAGCGAAAGTGGCCGTCGTCGGGGGCGTGTTCGCCGTCGTCGCCGGCGGGGTCGGTTACGGGGGCTACAACCTCTGGAACGGGGTCACGGGCGGCTCGGAGGACGTCGGTACGCGGTCGGCGCCGCGGACCGGTCCGGTGACGGCGGAGGAGGTCACCGCCACCGCGCGGGACTTCCTCGCCGCCTGGGCGGCCGGGGAGGCCGAGCGGGCCGGCGGGCTGACGAACGACCCGGTGGCGGCGGGCCCGGCGATCGCCGCGTACCGGGAGGGGGCCGGGGTCTCCGCGATGGAGCTCACGGCCGGGACGCCGGCGGGGACGGTCGTGCCGTTCACGGTGAAGGCGACCGTGACGTACGGCGGGGTGTCGAAGCCGTGGACGTACACGTCGAAGCTCGGCGTCGTCCGCGGCGAGTCCACCGGCCGGCCGCTGGTGCGGTGGACGCCCTCCGTGCTGCACCCGAAGCTGACGGCCGGCGCCACGCTGCGGACCGGCTCCGCGAAGATCCCGGCGGTGAAGGCGCTCGACCACGAGGGCGTCGCGCTGCCGCCCGAGAAGTACCCGTCGCTGGTGCCCGTCCTGGACGCGCTGCGGCAGCGGTACGGCGGGACGGCCGGCGGCGAGGCGGGCGTCGAGACCTGGATCGAGCACGCGAACGGCACGCCGAGCAGCACGCTCCTGGTGCTGTCCGCCGGGAAGCCGGGCGAGCTGCGGACGACGATCGACGCGGACGTGCAGGCGGCGGCCGAGAAGGCGGTCAAGGCCTTCCCCAAGGCGGCCGTCGCCGCCGTCGAGCCGTCGACGGGCGCGGTGCGGGCGGTCGCCAACAACCCCGCCTCCGGCTTCAACACCGCCTTCCAGGGACAGCAGGCCCCCGGCTCCACGATGAAGATCGTGACGGCGGCGATGATGATGCGGTACGGGATCGCCGGACCGGACACCCGGGTGGAGTGTCCGCCGACCGTGCAGTGGGACGGGGCCACCTTCCAGAACCTCGACCGCTTCGCCACCACCGGCGACCTGACCAACGCGTTCGCCATGTCCTGCAACACCGCCTTCATCAAGGCGATCACCCCGCTGAAGGACAAGGGCGTCCACAACACCGCGCTCGGCGACACGGCCCGCAAGTGGTTCGGCATCGGCGAGGTGTGGTCGGTCGGCGTGCAGACCAGCGACGGGTCCGTGCCCGAGTCCAGCGGCACCGAGACCGCCGCCTCGTACATCGGCCAGGGGAGGATCACCATGAACGCGCTCAACATGGCGTCGGTCTCCGCCACCGTGAAGGACGGCCGCTTCCGCCAGCCCTACCTGGTCCCGAAGGACCTGGACGGGCGGGAGTTCGCCACCGCCGAGCCGCTGCCGGGCGCGATCGCCTCCGGGCTGCGGGCGATGATGAAGGAGACGGCCACCGGCGCGCGCGGGACCGCCCTGCGGGCGATGGCCGGGGTGCCGGGGCCGAAGGGCGCGAAGACGGGCTCGGCGGAGGTCGGGACGCAGACCACCTCCAACAGCTGGTTCACCGGCTACTCCGGCGACCTCGCCGCGGCGGCCGTCGTCGAGGCGGGCGGGCACGGCGGCGACGCGGCGGGCCCGCTGGTGGCGAAGGTCCTGAAGGCGGGCTGAGCGCGGGCGGGGGCCGAGGCGGAGGCGGCACCGGGCCGGGGGCGGGGCCGGGTGGGGAAATGCGTCGCGTGTCCTCTCGACGCGCCGCTACCGTGCGGGCATGACGAACGACGCCACCGCCGCCGCCCATCCCCGTTTCGCCGCCGCCCTCGCCGAGTTGGGGCTCGACGTGGAGGTCCGCCGCTTCCCCGACGAGACGCGCACCGCGCAGCAGGCGGCCGACGCCATCGGCTGCGAGGTGTCCGAGATCGTGAAGTCGCTGATCTTCGCCGCCGACGGGGTCCCGGTGCTGGTCCTGATGGACGGGGCCTCGCGGGTGGACGTCGAGCGGGTCCGGCAGGCGCTGGGCGCGGAGGAGGTCACGCGGGCCGACGCGCGCGCGGTCCGGGAGACGACCGGGTACGCGATCGGCGGCGTGCCGCCCTTCGGGCACCTCGTCCGCACCCGCGTCCTGGCCGACGAGGGCCTCCTCGACCACGCGCGGGTCTGGGCGGCGGCCGGCACCCCGCACTCCGTCTTCGCCCTGCCGCCGAAGGAACTGGTCGCCCACGCGGGCGCGACCCTCGCGGACGTGCGCGAGCGCACCGCCTGACCCCGCCGGTCGCCTGCGTGGTGCTGGTCGCGGCGGTCACCACGCCCCGTGGACCGTCCCGGCCCACCGCATCCGCGGCCAGCCGCTCTCCTTCGCCCTCCTCGCGGGCGGCGGGGCGCCGATCGGTCCGGCGCCCGTCCCCTTCGTGCCCGCCCCGGCGGCCGGGGCGTGGCCGTACCCGATCGCCTCGGCGGTCCCGCACGTCGCGTACACGCACTGGTGGTCCGGCGCGGTGGCCTTCGGCGCGGCCGGGGCGCGGCCGGGGGACACGGTCCGGAGGCTCCTGCGGCCCACCGGGCGTGCGGCGCCTGCCGGGGTCGCGTCCCGGCCGGGGGATTCTCCGGCTCGTCCTCAGTCGCCCAGGATCTCGCGGAAGTGGCGGTTCACCGCCATCAGGCCGCCGTCGACGCGGAGGGTGGTGCCGGTGATCCAGGCGGCGTCGGGGGAGGCGAGGAAGGCGACGGCGGCGGCGACGTCCTCGGGGGTGCCGACGCGGCCGAGGGGGTAGGCCCGGTCGGCGAGGGCGGCGAGGCCCTTCTCCCTGCCCGCCCAGCCGGGGGTGGCGACGGTGCCGGGGTTGATCTGGTTGACGCGGACGCCGTGGGGGCCGGCCTCGCCCGCGAGGGTGCGGGTGAAGGAGCCCAGGGCGGCCTTCGCGGCGCTGTAGGCGTGGTCGCCGAAGTCGGCCTCCGCGTTGACCGAGCCGATGGTGACGATCGCGCCGGCGGTCGCCGTCAGGTGCGGGAGGGCGGCCCGGGAGCAGTGGACGGCGCCGAGGAGGGTGCCGTCGAGCTGGCGGCGCCAGTTGTCGTCGGGGTCGTCGACGAAGGGGACGAAGGCGTTGTTGACCAGCACGTGGAGGGCGGGGAGTCCGCCGATCAGCCGGTCGATCGCCGCGCGGTCGGTGATGTCCAGGCGGTGGGGCGTGGCGCGCGGGAGCTCCGCCGCCACCCGGTGCGCCGCCGCCTCGTCGATGTCGGTGACCAGGACGTGCGCGCCCTCCGCCGCCAGGCGGCGGGCGGTGGCCGCGCCGATGCCGCTGCCCGCGCCCGTGATCAGTGCCGTCTGTCCCTCGAAACGGTTCATGCCGCCCATCAGAGCAGGGACGCGACCGCCCTCACCAGTGCCTGGGCGCGGGGATCGGAGGTGACCGTCCGGCGCATGCCGTTGGTGACGTAGGCGAAGGCGGTGCCGGACTCGGGGTCGGCGAAGGCGAGGGAGCCGCCGCGGCCGGGGTGGCCGAAGGAGGTCGGGCCGAGGAGGGGGGAGGCGGGGCCGTGGAGCATGTGGCCGAGGCCGAAGCGGGTGCCGACCAGGAGGACGCGGTCGGGGCCCGCCGACTCCTCGGTGCGGGCCAGGGCGAGGGTGGCGGGGGCGAAGAGGCGGGGGGCGCCGTCGGCGAGGGGGCCGAGGGTGGCGGCGTAGAAGCGGGAGAGGGCGCGGGCGGTGGCCACTCCGGCCGCGCCGGGGAGTTCGGCGGCGCGGTAGGCGGGGTCGTTCTCGTCGGGCTTCGGGGTGATGACCTCGAAGGCCCGGCGGGTGAGGGAGGCGGGGTCCTCCCACGCCTGGGTGACCGAGCGCTTGGGGCGGAGGCGGAGGGCTCCGGTGTCCTCGGGGGCGTCGACCGGGGCGAGCCGGCCGACGCGGTGGGCCTCCGTCTCCGGGAGGCCGATCCACAGGTCCAGGCCGAGCGGGTCCGTGATCTCCTCGGCGATCCAGCGGCCGATCGTGCGGCCGGTGACGCGGTGGACCAGGCCGGAGAGGAGCCAGCTGAAGGTGTGGGCGTGGTAGCCGTGGGCGGTGCCGGGGTCCCAGGCGGGGGCCTGGGCGGCGACGGCGGCGGTGGACGCCTCCAGGTCGGTGGCCTCGGCGAGGGTGAGCGGGCGGTCGAGGACGGGGACGCCGGCCTGGTGGGCGAGGAGCTGCCGTACCGTCACGCGGTCCTTGCCCGCCGCCTTGAACTCGGGCCAGTACGTGGCCACCGGGGCGTCCAGGTCGATCCGGCCGCGCTGGTGGAGGAGGAGGGGGACGGCGGCGGCGACGCCCTTGGTGGCCGAGCGGACGACCTGGGCGGTGCCTTCCTCCCAGGGCTCCGTGCCGTCGGCGTCCCTGGTGCCCGCCCACAGGTCGACGACCTTGGCGCCGTCGTGGTGGACGGCGACGGCCGCGCCCTTCTCGCCGCGCTGCTCGAAGTTGCGCAGGAACGCGTCCCCGACCGGCTCCCAGCCCGGTGCCACCGTGCCCTGGACGTCCACCTGACCCACTCATCCTTTCGTACGAACGGGTCCCATGGTCTCAGGCGACGGAACCCGGCACGAAACCGAAGGGCAGTTCGAGGCGGTGGCGGGTCATGAGCTCCTCGTCGGAGAGGATCTCGCGGGTCGGGCCGTCGGCGGCGATCACGCCCTCGCTGAGGACCAGCGAGCGCGGGCAGAGCTCCAGGGCGTACGGCAGGTCGTGGGTGACCATGAGGACGGTGACGTCGAGGGAGCGCAGCACGTCGGCGAGTTCGCGGCGGGAGGCCGGGTCCAGGTTGGAGGACGGTTCGTCGAGGACGAGGATCTCCGGCTCGGTGGCGAGGACGGTGGCGACGGCGACCCGGCGCCGCTGCCCGAAGGAGAGGTGGTGCGGGGGCCGGTCGGCGTAGCCGGCCATGCCGACCTTCTCCAGGGCCCGCTCGACGACGGCGTCGAGTGCGGCGCCGCGCAGTCCCGCGGAGGCGGGTCCGAAGGCGACGTCCTCGCGGACGGTCGGCATGAAGAGCTGGTCGTCGGGGTCCTGGAAGACGATGCCGACCTTCCGCCGGATCTCCGCCATGTGCTTCTTGCCGACGGGCAGCCCGGCGACGGTGACGCTGCCCGCGCCGGCGGCGAGGATGCCGTTGAGGTGGAGGACGAGGGTGGTCTTGCCGGCGCCGTTGGGGCCGAGGAGGGCGACCCGCTCGCCGCGCCCGATGGTGAGGTCCACGCCGAAGAGGGCCTGGTGGCCGTCGGGGTAGGCGTAGGCGAGGCCGCGCACGTCAAGGGAGGGGGTGCTGGTCATCGTGGTCATCCCAGGAGGGCGAGGAGGCAGATCGGGAGGGCGGCGAGCGGCAGCGCGAGGGCGGCCGCCCACTGGGCGCGGTCGGCGGGGCGCTCGTCGAGGAGCGGCATGGTGCCGGTGTAGCCGCGGCTGACCATGGCGAGGTGGACGCGTTCGCCGCGCTCGTAGGAGCGGATGAAGAGGGCGCCGGCGGACTTGGCGAGGACGCCCCAGTGGCGGACGCCGCGGGCCTCGAAGCCCCGGGAGCGGCGGGCGATGGACATCCGGCGCATCTCGTCGGTGACGACGTCCCCGTAGCGGATCATGAAGGAGGCGATCTGGACGAGGAGCGACGGCAGTCCGAGGCGCTGGAGGCCGAGGATCAGGCCGCGCAGTTCGGTGGTGGCGGCGAGGAGCACGGAGGCGGCGACGCCGAGGGTGCCCTTGGCGAGGATGTTCCAGGCTCCCCAGAGGCCGGGGACGCTGACGGCGACGCCGAGGACGGTGGTCTGTTCGCCGGGGACCACGAAGGGCATGAGCAGGGCGAAGGCGACGAAGGGGACCTCGATGGCGAGCCGCCGGAGCAGGAAGCCGACGGGGACGCGGGCGAGCGCGGCGACCGCGGCGAGCAGGGCCGCGTAGCCGGCGAAGGCCCAGACGGCCTCGCGCGGGGTGGTGACGACGACCAGCACGAAGCCGAGGACGGCGACGAGCTTGGTGTGCGGGGGCAGGCCGTGCACCGGCGAGTCCCCCCGCCGGTACAGCTTGTGGGCGTGCCCCGCTCCCACGTCAGACCCGGGCGCCAGTGTCGCCCTGGGCGCGGCGGCGGCGGGCGGCCCAGAAGACGCCGGTGCCGGCGGCGAGGGTGAGGCCGACGCCGATCACTCCGGCGAGGCCGCCGGAGAGGCGGGCGGAGTCGATGCCGCGGACGCCGTAGTCGGCGAGCGGGGAGTCGGCGGTGGCGTGCTCGTACGCGTCGGCCTTGGCGTCGATGCCCTGGTCGGCGGCGACCTTCTCCAGGCCGTCGGGGCTGGCGGAGGCGTAGAAGGAGACGACGCCGGCGAGGACGAGGGCGGCCACGACGCCGCCGATCCACACCTTCTTCGGGGAGCCGCCGTCCGGGGACGGGGCGGGGGCGGGGGCCGGGGCCGCGTCGACGAGTTCGCCGTCGACGCGGAGCTTGAGCGGGGCGGCGAGGCCGCGGGCGCCGTGGACGAGGTCGGGGCGGACGGCGAGGACGGCGCCGACGGTGAGGGCGGTGATGACGGCCTCGCCGATGCCGATGAGGACGTGGACGCCGAGCATGGCGGTGAGGACCTTGCCGATCGGCACGTCCGTGGTGCCGCCGACGGCGTAGACCAGGGTGAAGGCGGCGGCCGAGGCCGGTACGGAGACGAGCGCGGCGACGAAGGCGGCGGCGGTGACGCCGCCCCGGGTGCGGGGCAGCACCGCCTGGAGGCCGCGGAAGAGGAGGTGGGCGGTGACGACGGTCACCACGCCCATGACGGTGATGTTGACGCCGAGGGCGGTGAGGCCGCCGTCGGCGAAGAGGACGCCCTGCATGAGCAGGACGACGGCGATGCACAGGACGCCGGTCCAGGGTCCGACGAGGATCGCGGCGAGCGCTCCGCCGAGGAGGTGGCCGCTGGTTCCGGCGGCGACCGGGAAGTTGAGCATCTGGACGGCGAAGACGAAGGCCGCGACGAGGCCCGCGAGCGGGGCGATCCGCTCGTCGAGCTCCTTGCGCGCGCCACGCAGGCTCACGGCGACGGCGGCGGCGGCGACGACGCCGGCGGCGGCCGACACGGGGGCGTTGATGAATCCGTCGGGTACATGCACGTCCCGCATGATGAGCGCTCCTGCAAAAGGCTCGCAAGAGCGTCCGGATCACAAGATGGCCACTGTGAGGCCGGACACTCTCCGTCCGCTTCGGGAGTGAGCGTGCGGCTCCGGGGGAAGAATGCCACATTGAGTAGCAAACCGTATCCCTACGTGAGGAGCCCGCGATGGCCGCCGTCGAGGACCACGCCCGGGGCCGGCTGATCAGCGACGCACCCGTGGCACGGGCCGTACCGGTCGCCCTCCGCTACGACCCCGGCTTCTCCCCCGCCACCGTCCGCTTCGTCCTCCCCGGCGGGGTCGAGTGGTCCTTTCCCCGCGCCCTCCTGGAGGACGGCCTGCGGGAGCCCGCGCACCGCGGCGACATCGCGGTCTGGCCGTGCGGGCGGGTCCAGACGGTCGTCGAGTTCCACGGCGAGGACCGGGTCTCCGTCGTCCAGTTCGACAGCTCCGCCCTGAACCGCTTCCTGGAACACACGTACGCCGCCGGCACGTCGTCACTGACGACGCGCTGACGGCGTACGGCCGCGTCGGCTCCCCGTCCCCACAGGTTCCGGCGCGGTCCGGGGCGCCCCCCGCTCAGGGGCCGCCCCGGGGACTACGGGGGTGTCACGCCTTCACGAGGTCCGGCTCCGGGGCGCCGGTCCGGTCGTCGTGCGCGGTGAGCCCCTCGCCCTCCACGTCCACGTTGGGCAGCGCCCGGTCGAGCCACTTCGGCAGCCACCAGGCCTTGTGGCCGAGGAGCGCGAGGACGGCCGGGACGATCGCCATGCGGACGACGAAGGCGTCGAAGAGGACGGCGACGGCGAGGCCGAAGCCGATCATCTTGATCATCTGGTCGGTCATGCCGATGAAGCCGGAGAAGACCGCGATCATGATCACCGCGGCGGCGGTGACCACCCGGGCGCTGTGCCGGAATCCGGTCACGATCGCCTCGCCGGGCCGCTCGCCGTGGACGTACGCCTCGCGCATCCGGGTCACGAGGAAGACCTCGTAGTCCATGGCGAGGCCGAAGACGACGCCCACCATGAAGATCGGCATCATCGACATGATCGGGCCGGTCTGCTCGACGCCGAACAGGCTGCCCAGCCAGCCCCACTGGAAGACCGCGACGACGGCGCCGAGGGCGGCGACCACCGAGAGCAGGAAGCCGAGGGCGGCCTTGAGCGGGACGAGCACCGAGCGGAAGACGACGGTGAGCAGGACGAAGGCGAGGCCGACGACGAGCGCCAGGTAGGGCACGAGGGCGTCGTTCATCTTCTCGGAGAAGTCGATGTTCATCGCCGTGGCGCCGGTGACGAGGACGTCGTCGCCGGTGGCGTCGCGGATGTCGTGGACCAGGTTCTCGGTGGCGCCGGAGGACGGGCGGTCCTTCGGGATCACCGTGATCATGGCGGCGTCGCCGGCCTTGTTGGGCGTGGCCGGGGTGACGGCGGCGATGCCGTCGAGGCGCTCGATGGTGGAGACCGTCTTGTCGGCGGTGGCCCTGTCGCCGTCCACGACGACGAGCAGCGGGCCGTTGAAGCCGGGGCCGAAGCCCTCGGAGAGCAGGTCGTAGGCGCGGCGCTCGGTGGCGGAGACCGGCTTCACGCCGTCGTCGGGCAGGCCCATCTCCAGGGAGGCGGCCGGGACGGCGATGGCGCCGAGGCCGAGGACGCCGGCCAGCAGGACGAAGAGCGGGCGGCGGATGACGAAGCGGGCCCAGCGGGTGCCGGCGTTCGGCTTCCCGGACTCCTCCGGGGACCCGGCGCCCTTGCGCTGCTTGCGGCCGATCACCTTGTCGCCGGCGAAGCCGAGCAGCGCGGGGATCAGGGTGAGCGCGATCAGGACGGCGATGACGACCGTGCCGGCGGCGGCGAAGCCCATCTTCGTCAGCATCGGGATGTTGACGACGGCGAGGCCGACGAGGGCGATGACGACGGTGAGTCCGGCGAAGACCACGGCCGAGCCGGCGGTGCCGGTGGCCCGGCCCGCGGCCTCCTCCTTGTCGCGCCCGTCGGCCAGTTCGGCGCGGTAGCGGGAGACGATGAAGAGGGCGTAGTCGATGCCGACGGCGAGGCCGATCATCATCGCGAGGGTGGAGGTGGTGGTGCCGAGGTCGAGGACGTTGGCGAGCGCGGTGATCGCGGAGACGCCGATGCCGACGCCGATGATGGCGGTGAGCAGCGGGAGTCCGGCCGCGACGAGCGAGCCGAAGGTGATGACGAGGACGATGCCGGCGATGACGACGCCGACGATCTCGCCGGCCCCGGTCTCGGGCATGCTCTGGAGGGCGTCGCCGCCGAGCTCGACGGTCAGGCCCTTGCCCTGGGCCGCGTGACCGGCCTGCTTGAGGGCCTCACGGGTCTCGTCGGTCAGCTCCATCCCGTTGACCTTGTAGGCCACGGAGACGTAGGCGGTGGAGCCGTCCTGGGAGACGGCCCGGGCCGTGTACGGGTCGGAGACGGAGACGATCTGGTCGGAGCCGGACTTCAGCGCGGCGACGGTCTCCTCGACGACGGCCTTGGGGGCCGCGTCGGTCATCTTGCCGCCGTCGGGGGCCTTGAAGACGATCCGGGCGGTGGCGCCGTCGGCGCCGGCGCCGGGGAAGCGCTCCTCGAGCAGGTCGAAGGCGCGCTGGGCCTCGGTGCCGGGGATGGAGAAGGAGCTGGAGGTCGCGGCGGGCGCGGTCGCGGCGCCGATGCCGGCGACGGCGAGGAGCGCCACCCAGAGGAGGGCGACGAGCCGTCGGCGCCGGAAGGCGGTACGGCCCAGTTTGTACAGGAAGGTGGCCACGGGTGCGTACTCCCATAGTGGGGCGGGACAGGGCATGGGGAGCCGGCCCGACGGCGTGAGCGGTGCGCAGTCAGGTGGAGCGGGGACGAACGGTGGTGCGGGGTCAGACGCCGAGTGAGGGGAGCACCACGGCGTCGACGTAGGCGAGCAGGAAGGCGCGGTCGACCGGCTGGTCGTCGACCAGCGGGCGGGCGACGAACGCCCCGATCAGCATGTGGGGGACGAGCTTGAGCGCGGGGTTGTCCGGATCGATCTCGCCGCGGCGGACCGCTCGGGCGAGGACCTCGTCGAAGCCGTTCAGCTCGGGCTCGATGAGCAGCTCGCGCAGGGCGCGGTGCAGGTCCGGGTTGTCGTGGACGGCATGGGCCAGACCCCGCATCAGCGCGGTGTCCTTCTCCATCTGGCAGTCGTCGGTCAGTTCCATGAGGGCCTGGAAGTCGCCGCGCAGCGAGCCGGTGTCGATCTCGGTGAGACTGACCGGCTTGTTGTGGCGCAGGGCCCGGGCGACCAGCTCCGGCTTGCTCCCCCACTGGCGGTAGAGGGTGGCCTTGCTGGAGTGGGTGCGGGCGGCGACGGCGTCCATGGTGAGGGCGTCGTAGCCGACCTCGCGGAGGAGGTCGAGGACGGCCGCGTACAGCTCGGACTCCCGCTCGGGAGTGAGTCTGCTGCGGGCCATGCCGTACCTCCGGACCGAACGAAACGGTTTCGTACTCTTCGTACGGTACGAAGGTACCCCTCCGTCCAGCGAAACGAAACCGTTTCGTACGTGTTCTGGGCCACACCGCCGGGCACACGCACTCCTGTACGAGTTGCCGCACCCCCTCCGCGCGGAAAGCATGAACGGGTGAGAGACGACGTGGCCTACCTCCGCTTCCCGCACCTCCACGACGACCTGCTGTGCTTCACGGCCGAGGACGACCTCTGGCTCGCGCCGCTCGCCCCCGAGGGGGAGAGCCCCGGACGCGCCTGGCGGCTCACGGTCGACCGCACCCGGGCCGGACACCCGCGCTTCTCCCCCGACGGGCGCCACATCGCCTACACGAACTGGCGCAGCCTGGACCCCGAGATCCACCTCGTGCCCGTCGACGGCGGCCACGCCCGCCAGCTCACCCACTGGGGCTCCGCCGACACCCGCGTCTGCGGCTGGTCCCCCGACGGGGACATCCTCGCCGTCTCCTCGCAGGGCCAGCCCTTCTCCTACTTCTCCTGGGCCCACACCGTCGCCACCGACGGCTCGCCCGGCCGCCGGATGCCCTGGGGCCCGGTCTGCGACATCGCCGTCCGGGACGTCGACGGCGAACGCCGCACCCTCCTGCTCACCGGCACCCCGCCGCACGAGCCCGCCGCCTGGAAGCGCTACCGGGGCGGCGCCACCGGCCGCCTCTGGCTGCACGGCGAACGGCTCCTGCCCGACATCGGCGGCCACCTCGCCGACCCCCTGTTCGTCACCGCGCCGCCCGGCGAGGAGGGCCACCGGATCGCCTTCCTCTCCGACCACGAGGGCATCGGCAACCTCTACTCCTGCCGCCCCGACGGCACGGACCTGCGCCGCCACACCGACCACGCCGACTTCTACGCCCGGCACGCCTCCTCCGACGGGCACCGGGTCGTCTACCAGTGCGCCGGCGAGCTGTGGATCGTCGACGACCTCACCGCCGGCTCCGAGCCGCGCCGCCTGGAGGTCCGCCTCGGCGGACAGCGGGCCGGCCGCCGCCCCTACCAGGTGCCCGCCGCCCGGCACGTCGACGCGCTCTCCGTCGACGAGACCGGCCGGGCCAGCGCCGTCGGGGTGCGCGGCAGCCTGTACTGGCTCACCCACCGCGACGGCCCCGCCCGGACCATCACCGACACCCCCGGCGTCCGCGTCCGGCTCCCCGAGATGCTCGGCAGCGGCGGCCAGGTCGCCTACGTCACCGACGCCGAGGGCGAGGACGCCGTCGAGATCGCCTACCTCCCCCGGGCCAGCGGCGACCGGGCCCCGCGCCGGCTCGCCGCCGGGGAGCTGGGCCGCGTCGAGGAACTCGTCGCCGACCCCGACGGCGAACGGCTCGCCATCGCCTCGCACGACGGCCGGCTCCTCCTCATCGACGCCACCGAGGACTCCAACGGCGAGGTCACCGAACTCATCCGCTCCGTCAACGGCCCCGTCCGCGACCTCGCCTTCTCCCCCGACGGCGCCTGGCTCACCTGGTCCCACCCCGGCATCGGCCGCTCGCTGCGCTCCATCAAACTGGTCCGCATCTCCGGACCCGGCCCGCGCGCGATCGCCGACGTCACCAACGGGCGCTTCGAGGACGAGAACCCGGTCTTCACCAGCGACGGGCGCTACCTCGCCTTCCTCTCCTGGCGCGGCTTCGACCCGGTGTACGACGTCCACACCGGCGACCTGTCGTTCCCGCTCGGCTGCCGCCCCTACCTCGTCCCGCTCTCCTCCGCGACCCCGTCCCCCTTCGCCCTGCTCCCCGACGGGCGGCCCGCGGCCGGCGGCATGGACCCGGCCGACGACGGCGCCGACAGCGGCGACGGCACGGTCACCGTCGAGATCGAGGGACTCCCCGACCGGGTCACCCCCTTCCCCGTCGCCGCCTCCAAGTACTCGGCGCTCGCCCCGGTCTCCGGCGGCGGCCTGGTCTGGCTGCGCTGGCCCATCTCCGGCGCCCTCGGCGAGACCTTCGCCAATCCCGCCGACACCTCGGGGCGCCCCACCCTGGAGCACTTCTCCGTCGTGAAGGCCCGCCGCACCGAACTCGCCCGCGACCTCGACTGGTTCGCCGTCAGCGGCGACGGCACCCGGCTGGTCGTCTTCGACGAGGGCGAGCTGCGGGCCGTCCCCGCCACCGAGCCCGGCGACGGCGACTCCACCGTCTACCTGGACCTGCGCCGCATCCTCCACGAGGTCGACCCCGGCGCCGAGTGGCGGCAGTCCTACGACGAGGCCGGGCGGATCGTCCGCGCCTACTTCTGGGAGCCCGGCATGGGCGGCGTCGACTGGACGGCGATCCTCGACCAGTACCGGCCGCTCCTCGAACGGGTCGCCTCGCCCGACGAGTTCGCCGACCTGCTCCGCGAGGTGATGGGCGAGCTCGGCACCTCGCACGCCTACGTCACCCCCGCCCGGCGCAACGAGGGCCCCCCGCACTACCAGCGCCCCCAGGGCCTGCTCGGCGCCAACCTGGTGCCCAGGGACGGCGGCTGGGTGGTCAAGCGGATCCTGCCCGGCGAGTCCTCCGACTCCAAGGCCCGCTCACCGCTCGGCGGCACCGGCATCCGCGAGGGCGCCGCCCTCACCCACGTCGACGGGCGGCCCGTCGACCCGGTCACCGGCCCCTACCCGCTGCTCGCCGGCACCGGCGGCACCACCGTCGAGCTCACCTTCACCCCCGCCGGCGGCGAGGGCCGCTCCCGCCGCGTCGCCGTCGTCCCGCTCGTCGACGAGCGCCCGCTCCGCTACCAGGACTGGGTCGCCAAGCGCCGGGCCGTGGTCCGGGAGCTGAGCGGCGGCCGCTGCGGCTACCTCCACATCCCCGACATGGGCGGCTCCGGCTGGGCGCAGTTCAACCGCGACCTGCGGATGGAGGTCTCCCGGCCGGCCCTCATCGTCGACGTGCGGGGCAACGCCGGCGGCCACATCAGCGAACTCGTCGTGGAGACCCTCACCCGCAGGATCATCGGCTGGGACCTCACCCGCGACGCCCAGCCCGTCAGCTACGCCTCCAACGCGCCGCGCGGCCCGGTCGTCGCCCTCGCCGACGAGGCCACCTCCTCCGACGGCGACATGATCACCGCCGCCTTCAAGCTCCTCGGCCTCGGCCCGGTCGTCGGGCAGCGCACCTGGGGCGGGGTGGTCGGCATGACCGGCCGGCACAAGCTCGGCGACGGCACCCAGATCACCGTCCCCATGAACGCGGCCTGGTTCACCGCGGGGGGCTGGTCCGTGGAGAACCACGGCGTCGAGCCCGACCTGGCCGTCCTGCGCACCCCGCTCGACTGGGCCGAGGGCCGGCACGCCCAGCTCGACGACGCCGTCCACAAGGCCCTGGCCCTGCTGGACGCGGAGCCGGCGGCGAGCCCGCCCGGCTACGAGGACGTGCCGGACCGCTCCCGCCCGAAGCTGCCCCCGAGGTCCAGCTCGTAGGCGGTGCCGAGTTCGCCGACCTCCAGGACCACGGCACCGACGGCACCGAAACCGGCGCGGGCGAGGACCGCCCGGGAGGCGTCGTTGCCGTGGGAGACGACGGCCGTCAGCCGGAGGAGTCCGTACTCCTCCGCGGCCCGCCGGATCACCTCGCGCACCCCGGACGTGGCGAGCCCACGCCCGGTCGCCTTCTCGGCGAGCCGGTAGCCGAGTTCGGCGGTGCCCGCCACCGGGTCCACCTCGTTGAGGTTGATCCGGCCCAGGACCTCGCCGTCCTCGCCGACGAGCACGTGGAAGTGGATCTCCCCCGCCTCCTGCGCCTCGATCAGCTCACGGTGCCGGGCGTCGAACTCGGCGAAGTACGCGTCCCCCCGGTCGGGGACGCGGCCGGCGAAGAAGGCCCGGTTCTCGCGCTCGAAGACGAGGAGGGCGGCGGCGTGGTCGGAGCGTATGCGCTCGAGTACGACGGACATGGGAGGAGCGTACGAAGATCCGCCCGGCGAGCGCGCGTGAGTTACGCCACCGCCCCCCGCACGCACGCGAGGGGCGCACCCGGCGTCCCGGGTGCGCCCCTCGTCGCAGGACGGGCGTCAGGCCTCGCGGCCGCGGTCGGTGCGCTCCCGCAGCTCGCGCTCGGCGCGCTCCTTCGCCTCCGGGGAGCCCTCGCGGCCCCGGGAGGCCCGCTGGGACGCCTCGTCCTTGGCGTTGCCCGTGGCCCGCTTGGCGCGCTCGGCGAGCTCCTGCGCCTTGTCCTGGAACTGGTCCTTGATGCCCATGAAGTTCACTCCTAGAGGGGTGCGAGGGGTACGGGGCGGCTTGCCCCCTGGGCCTCGACCAGCCTTGCACGAGCGAACATTCCACGCATTTCGATCAGTTGCCGGAGGTGCGGAGCACGGTCACGCGCGCTCCGTGCGGGCCTGCTCGTCCGCCGCGCCGCCCGCGCCCACCAGGCCCTTGGAGACCGTGGAGAGGCGGGGCCCGAAGCGGGCCACCTCGCGCTTGCCCACGGTGGCGATGAGGCCGGGCAGGTAACCGCGGACCGACTGCATCCCGCGCAGCCACCACTGCGCGTACACGTGGGCGGAGCGGCGCTCGACGCCCTCGACGATCCGGTCGACGGCGGGGCCGAGCGGGTAGGTGCGGTTCGCCGGCCAGGGAAGCCTCTGGCGCAGCTCCTTCATGACGTCGTCCTGGTCGGCACCGCGGACCATGTCGGTGTCGGTCCAGGAGAGGTAGCCGACGCCGACCTTCACGCCCTTGTGGGCGACCTCGGCGCGCAGGCTGTGCGCGAAGGCCTCGACGCCGGACTTGGAGGCGCAGTAGGCGGTCATCATCGGGGCCGGGGTGATCGCGGCGAGCGAGGCGATCTGGAGGAAGTACCCCCGGGACTCCATGAGGACCGGCAGGAAGGCGCGGCCGGTGACCGCGCCGCCGATCAGGTTGACCTCGATGACCCGGCGCCAGGCGGCGGGGTCGGAGTCGACGAAGGGGCCGCCCGCGGCGACGCCCGCGTTGGCGACGACGACGTCGACCTTGCCGAAGCGCTCCTTGACCTCGGCTGCGACCCGGGCCATCGCCTCGTGGTCGGTGACGTCGGCCTCCCACCAGTCGGCCTCGGTGTGCAGGCGGCCGGCGACCTCCTTGAGGAGTTCGGGCTCCAGGCCGACGAGCGCGATCCGCGCGCCGCGCGCGGAGAGCTTGCGGGCGAGGAGCTCGCCGACGCCCCGGGCGCCGCCGGTGACGACCGCGACCTGTCCTTCCAGGCTCATCCTGCTCATGCCCCTGCCTCCTTGACTCCGAGATACGTGAGCGTCAGTTCGCGGATCTGCGCGGTGACGGCCTCCGGGGCCTCGACCGGCGTCATGTGGCCCATGCCGGCCAGTTCGGTCAGGCCGGTGCAGTGCGGCAGCGCCTCGGCCAGGCCCCGGGCGTGGACCGGCGGGGTGAGCCGGTCGGCGGTGCCGACGAGGACCGCGGCCGGCACCCTGAGCTCCCGGACGTTCGCCTCCAGGTCCAGTCCGGCGAGCACCTGCGACCAGCCGTGGCGGGACGGGCGCGGGCAGGCGTGCACGATCCGGGCGCAGGCCTCGACCCGGTCGGGCGCCGCACCGGGACCCATCGTCGCGTACTTGAGGATGCGCTTCGAGAGGCCGTTGACCGGGCCCAGCGGGGCCTTCGAGCCGAGGACGGCGCCGGTCAGCCGGGTCCGCAGCCCGCCGGGGCCGAGCGGTACCACGGTGGCCTCGGAGGTGAGCCGGGACGGGCCGGTCGAGCAGAGCAGGACGGCGGCGGCGTGCCGGACGAAGCCGGGGCGGCCGGCCGCGGCCATGATCGTCATGCCGCCCATGGAGTGGCCGGCGACGACGGCCCGCTCGCCGGGCCCGAGGGCGGCGGCGAGCACCGCCTCCAGGTCGTCGGCGAGGGCGGTGGTCGAGTAGCCGCCGGACGCGGGGACCGGGGAGCGGCCGTGGCCGCGCTGGTCGTAGGCGACGACCCGGTGGTCGGCGGCGAGGGCCCGTATCTGCTCGGCCCAGAAGCCGGTGGAGCAGGTCCAGCCGTGGGCCAGGACGACGGCGGGCGCGCCCTCGGGGCCGTACACCTCGGCGTGCAGCTCGGCGCCGTCGGCGGAGCGGACGGTGAGGGAGCGGGGCTCGGGGAGGCGGATCACTGGGCGGCCTCCTTCGCGCGGGCGGCGCGGCGGGCGGCCGGCTCGGGGGTGGCCTTCACCGGCCGGGGGGCGCGGACGACCTCGTACTCGGAGAGGTCGACCTGCCGGGTCTCGCGGCGGAACTCGCCGGTGGTGCCGGGCCAGAGGGTGGTGTTGCGGCCGTTGGCGTCGAGGTACCAGCTGTCGCAGCCGCCGGACTTCCAGACGGTCCGCTCCATGCGGTTCTGGACCTTGCGGTTCCAGGCGTGGACGGCGGAGGGGCGGGCGGCGAGCGCGGAGCGGCCTCCGAGGACGTCCAGCTGGCGCAGGTAGTCGGCCATGTAGTTCAGCTGGGACTCGATCATGAGGATCATGGAGGAGTTCCCGAGGCCGGTGTTGGGCCCGATGATCGTCATCCAGTTGGGGAAGCCGTCGACGGTGGCACCGCGCAGCGACTGCACGCCGTCCTTCCAGTGCTCCGAGAGCGCGCGTCCGTCGGTGCCGAAGACGCGGTCCGCGATCGGCATGTCGGTGACGTGGAAGCCGGTGCCGAAGACGATCGCGTCGACCTCGGTCTCGGTGCCGTCGGAACCGACGACCACGTTGCCGCGGACCTCCTTGAGCCCGCCGGCGACGACGTCGACGTTGGGCCGGGCGAGGGCCGGGTAGTACGCGTTGGAGAGCAGGATCCGCTTGCAGCCGATGCGGTAGTCGGGGGTCAGCTTGGCCCGCAGCACCGGGTCCTTGACGGACTTGGCGATGTTGGCCTTGGCCAGCTTCTCGACCAGGCCGAGCTCGCCGGGGTGCTTGGTGAAGGCGCCGACCTGGAGCTCGCGGATGCCCCAGAGGATGCCGCGGCGCAGGGTCGCGGTGACCGGCAGCTTCCGGTGCAGCCAGCGCTCGGGGCCGCTGATGGCGCGGTCCATGCGGGGCATGACCCAGGGGGCGGTGCGCTGGAAGAGGGTCAGCTTCGCGACCTCGGGCTGGATCGCGGGCACGATCTGGATGGCGGAGGCACCGGTGCCGACCATGGCGACGCGCTTGCCGCGCAGGTCGTAGTCGTGGTCCCAGCGGGCCGAGTGGAAGACCTTGCCGGTGAAGCCGTCGAGTCCCGGGACGGCCGGGATCTTCGGGTCGGAGAGCGGCCCGGTGGCGGAGACGACGACGTCGGCGGTGAAGGAGCCGGAGCCGGTCTCGATGTGCCAGCGCAGCTCGTCGGCGTTCCACTCCATCCGCTGCACCTCGTGGCCGAGCCGCAGGTGCGGCCGGAGGCCGAAGGTGTCGGTGACGTGCTCCAGGTAGGCACGGATGTGCCGCTGCCCGGAGAAGGTGCGCGGCCAGTCCGGGTTGGGCGCGAAGGAGAAGGAGTACAGGTGGGAGGGCACGTCGCAGGCGCACCCGGGGTAGCTGTTGTCCCGCCAGGTGCCGCCCACCGAGTCGGCCCGCTCCAGGACGACGAAGTCGGTGATCCCCTCGCGGCGCAGCCGGACGGCGGCCCCGAGTCCTCCGAACCCCGATCCGATCACCGCCACCCGAACGTGCTCGTGCTTCGCCATGCCGCCTCCCGTGCGCCCGGCCAAGATTCCGCCAGCAATCACTGGCACAGTCGGGACTGTAGAGCAGCTCCATACCGAGCGGTAGGGGTCGCGCAAGGGAAAGTTACCGGCGGTACAACATAGGCTGGCGGGCGTGGCGGAACGATCAGGAGAACAGGCGATGCCCGCGCGGGCCCCGGAGGCCGCGCACGAGTACCGCATGGCCGAGCTGGCCGACGCGGCCGGGATCACCGTGCGGACCCTGCGCTTCTACCGGGAGCGCGGGCTGATCCCGCCGCCCCGGCGCGAGGGCCGGATCGCCTGGTACGACGAGCGGCACCTGGCCCGGCTGCGGACGATCGCGGCGCTCCTGGAGCGGGGCCACACGCTGACCGGCATCGCCGACCTCACCACCGCCTTCGAGTCGGGGCGGGACGTCGGGGAGGTCCTGGAGCTGGGCCCGCCGACCGAGGAGGAGCCGGTCCGGCTCACCCCCGAGGAGCTGGCCGACCACTTCGCCGGGGAGGTCACGCCGGAGAACCTCGCCGCCGCGCTCGACCTCGGCTACCTCGCCACCGACGGCGAGGACATCGTCCACGTCAGCCGCCGGCTGCTCGACGTCTCCGCCGCCCTGGTCCGCGAGGGCGTGCCGCTCGCCGAGGTCCTCAAGGCCGGCGCCCGCGTCCGCGAGCACGCGGAGGCGCTCGCCGCCCTCTTCGCCGAGGTGCTGGCCCCGCACGTCACGGACGGCGACTTCCAGCGGCTGCGGCCGCTCGCCAAGAGCGTGGTCGAGGCCGAACTGTCACTCGCCCTCGACCGGCTCCTCCGGGGCACGGGCGGCTGACCGGGGCCGGGCGGCCCGGAGCGCGGCGCGGGCCGTCCGGCGGGGTGCCCGCTAGAGCCGGTACGCCGCGGTGACGGGAGCGTGGTCGCTCCAGCGCTCGGCGTGGGTGGCCGCCCGCTCCACGTACGCCTTGACCGCCTTCGCGGCCAGCCCCGGCGTGGCCATCTGGTAGTCGATCCGCCAGCCGGTGTCGTTGTCGAAGGCCCGGCCCCGGTAGGACCACCAGGAGTAGGGGCCCTCCTGGTCGGGGTGGAGGGCCCGCACCACGTCGACGTACCCGCCGTCGGCCTCCTCCAGGACCCGGGTGAGCCACTCCCGCTCCTCGGGGAGGAAGCCGGCGCTCTTACGGTTGGCCTTCCAGTTCTTCAGGTCGGCCTCGCGGTGGGCGATGTTCCAGTCGCCGCAGACGACGACCTCGCGCCCGTCGGCGGCGGCACGGACCCGCAGCTCCTTGAGGTAGGGCAGGAACTCGCCCATGAAGCGGTACTTCTCGTCCTGCTTCTCGGTCTCGGCCTCGCCGGACGGCAGGTAGAGGCTGGCGACGGTGACGCCGGGCAGGTCGGCCTCGACGTAGCGGCCGGAGCCGTCGAACTCGCTCGACCCGAAGCCGACGCGGACGGCGTCGGGCTCCCGGCGCAGGTAGAGGGAGACACCGGCGCGGCCCTTGGCCGCGGCCGGGGCGTGGACGGTGAACCAGCCCTCGGGGGCCCGTACCTCCTCGGGCAGCTGCGCCTCCTCGGCGCGTACCTCCTGGAGGCAGACGGCGTCGGCGGGCGTCTGCGCCAGCCACGCGACGAAGCCCTTCTTGGCGGCGGCGCGGAGGCCGTTGACGTTCGCGGTCGTGACAGTGAACATCCCGGGAGAATACCGACACCCGCCACTCGCATACACGTACGATGTCGGGCATGCGCATCCAGCCGACGCCGTACGACCACCCCGACGCCGTGAAACTGCAGGACGAGGTGCAGGCCGAGTACGTCGTCCGCTACGGCGACGACGAGGGCGACGCCACACCGCTCGACCCCTCGATGTTCGTCCCGCCGCTCGGCCTCTACCTCCTCGCCTACGACGGTCTGGAGCGCCCGGTCGCCAGCGGGGCCTGGCGCCGCCAGGACGAGAACGAGGAGGGGTACGCGGACGGGGACGCCGAGCTGAAGCGCATGTACGTGATACCCGAGGCGCGCGGCCTGGGCCTGGCCCGCCGCCTCCTCGCCCTCCTGGAGGAGGACGCCCGCGCCGCCGGCCGGACCCGGATGGTCCTGGAGACCGGCACCGCCCAGCCCGAGGCCATCGCCCTCTACGCCTCCAGCGGCTACGAGCCCTGCGCCAAGTTCGGCCACTACCGGCACCACGAGGCCAGCCGCTGCTTCGCCAAGCCGCTGGTCTGACCACCGGTCCCCTCCGCCTGGGCACCCCCCGACATCCCCCCTCTTGGCAATTTCTTGCCAAGAGATTGCCGAGGCTGGCAACATCGGTCGGGCACCTTCGTGGCCGGGCACGCACCCGGCCGGCCGCGAGCCGCCGCGCCGAGGGGACGGACCATGGCCACCGACGTCCGGGCCGACCGCGCCCCCGCGCAGGCCGCCGCACCGCCCGGACTGCGCCGACCCACCGCACTGCTCTTCGCGACCGCGGGCGCCCTGACGGTCGCCAACGTCTACTTCCCCCAGCCGCTCCTGGACGCCATCGCGGCCGGTCTCGGGGTCTCCGACACCGCCGCCGGCCTGGTCGCCACCGCGGCCCAGACCGGCTACGCCCTCGGCATCGCCCTCGTCGTCCCGCTCGCCGACACCGCGCGGCTGCGCCGGCTCACCACCTGGCTGCTGGCCCTCACCACCACCGGCCTGCTCGTCGCCGCGGCCGCCCCGGACCTGCTCACCCTCACCCTGGCCACGGCCGCGCTCTCCACGACCACCGTGCTGCCCCAGGTGCTCATGCCCACCGCCGCCTCCCTGGCGGGGCCCGCGCACGGCGGCCGGGCCGTCGGCCTGATCGGGATCGGACTCACCCTCGGCTCGACGCTCTCGCGCACCCTCTCCGGCACGGTGGCCGCCCTCGGCGACGACTGGCGCGCCGCCTACCTGGTCGCGGCCGCCCTCACCGGCGCCCTGATCCCCGTCGTGCCCCGGGCCCTGCCCGAGCGGTCCCCCGGCGGCGGGGCGAGGCTGCCGTACGGACGGCTGATCGCCTCCCTGCCCGCCCTGCTCCGCACCCACCCCGAGCTGCGGCTCTCGGCCTTCCTGGGAGCGACGGTCTTCGGCGCCTTCAGCGCCTTCTGGGCGACCCTCGCCTTCCACCTGGCCGCACCGCCCTTCGCCCTCGGCCCGGCCGGAGCCGGGCTCTTCGGCCTGCTGACCCTGCCGGCCGCGCTGCTCTCCTACCGGGCGGGCCGGCTCAGCGACCGGCGCGGCCCCCGGTACGTCAACCTGACGGCGCTGGGCTGCTGCGCCCTGGCCTTCGCGGTCATGGGCCCCTGCGGCGACTCGCCCGCCGCCCTGGTCATCGGCGCCAACCTGCTCGTCCACGGCGGGGCCTGCTCCCAGGTCGCCAACCAGGTGCGGATCTTCCGGCTGCCGGGCGAGGCCCGGGCGCGCCTCAACACCGTCTTCATGCTGGCGAGCTTCTGCGGCGGCGCGCTGGGCTCCCTCGGCGGCACCGCCCTGTACGCCCGGCACGGCTGGGCGGGCCTGGTCCTGGGGTGCCTCGCCCTGCTCGCCCTGGCCGGCGCCGGCCTGTTCCGCGGCCGCCGGCTCGGCTGACGCGGCCCCGGGGGGTCAGGACCGGCCGCCGCCCGCCCCGCCCGGCCGCTCCGCGAGGAGGCGCCAGAGGTCGGCGGCCAGGTCGAGGTGGCCCGACGCCCGGGCCTCCTCGGCCAGGGCGCGCAGCCGGTCGAGCCCGGCCCGCTCCTCGCCCTCGGCGATCAGCAGCCGGCCGTCCAGGACGCCGAGCCGGGCCCGGTCGCGGTAGGCCGCCGGCAGGGCCGCTCCGCGCAGCCGGTCGAGCAGGGTCCGCGCCTCGGCGAACCGGCCGTCCCGGAAGGCGAGTTCGGCCCGGATGAGGGCCACCTCGCGTTCGAGGGCGGGGATGCCGAGGAAGGCGAGGCCGCTCTCGGCCTGCTCCAGGTACCGCTCGGCGGCGGCCGGCTCGGGCGGCGACTTCTCCGCGTGGAGCCGGGCGGCGGCGACCCGCAGCCGCGTCCACAGGTCGAGGTCGCCCGTGCCGGGGAAACCGGCGAGGGCCTCGCCGAGGAGGGCCTGGGCCGCGTCGGGCTCGCCCTGGCGGACCCGTACCGCCGCCCCGGTCCACAGGGCCTCCGCCCACAGCGCGTCCCCGCGTCCCGCGGTCAGCGCGGTCAACTCGTCGGCGTGGGCGCGGGCCTCGGCGAGGCGGCCCGCCTCGGTCTCCACGGAGACCAGGGCGAGCAGGGCGGCGGCCACGTCCGGCACGGCCAGACCGTGCTCGCGGGCGAGCCGGTGGGCGGCGGCGGCCGCGTCGACGGCCCGGCCGAGCTCGCCGCCCGCGCGCAGGCAGCGGGCGAGCCGGGCGAGGCCCCGGACCCGCAGGGCGGGCTGGCCGAGCCGCTCGCCGAGCGCGACGAGCTCCTCCAGGCGGGCCCGCTCGCGCTCCTGGCGGTGGTGGCGGCGGTGCCAGCCGGCCACCAGCCAGAGGGCCTGCCAGCGCAGCGGCGGGTCCTGGTCGGAGCCGGAGCCGTCGGCCAGGGCGCGCTCCAGCGCCTCCAGGGTCTCGTCGGACTCCAGGGAGGCGGCGATGGCGACGGCCTGGCTCAGCGAGTCCTCGGCGGCCTCCGTGTCGAAGACGGAGAGGTCGGCGCCGAGTTGCGCGGCGAGGTGCTCCACGGCGCGCGGGGTGGGCCTGCGGGCCCCGGACTCCAGCCGGGAGAGGTAGCCGGTGGACATGCCCTCCCCGGCCAGCGCGGCCTGCGACAGGCCCCGCTCGGTGCGCAGCCGCTTGAGCCGGCGCCCGAAGAACGGCTGCTCCAGCACGTGATCAACCCCAGGCGTCGGGCGGGCGGAAGGATGTCATGGGGCCTCAACGACGAAGATCCCGCCCGATCTCTCGATCGGACGGGATCCCGTCATCCGCTGGTGGACCTGAGGGGATTCGAACCCCTGACCCCCTCGATGCGAACGAGGTGCGCTACCGGACTGCGCCACAGGCCCCTGCGACGTGTGAAACATTAGCACCTCGGTCGGCGAGAAGAAAAATCGCTTACGCCGCAGGTCAGACGAGGAGCCGTCACGCCGCCGTCATTCGTTGGCGGCGCGGGGCCGGTCCTCGTCCGCGTACTGGTCGAAGAGCGGGGTCCGGCCCTGGTCGCGGCCGCGGCGCGGCGGGGCCGGGCGGCGGCGCGGGGCCGGCGCGGGGGCCGGCTGCTGCTCGGCGGCGGTGGAGGAGCGGGCCGCGCTCCAGGTCTCCGGGTCGGTGACGTCCACGCCGTTGGAGGCGCGCGGGGCGACCGGCGCGGTCACGTACGTCGGCAGCGGCACCGGCACCGGGTCCCAGCTGTCGCCGCGGGCCGGACCGCGCTCGCGCTGCTGGTCCACCCACTCCGCGTGGTCGGTCTGCTCGACCAGCGCGCGCCGGTCGGCCTCCTGCGGGGAGACCACCGGCGCGGGCGTCGGCTCCGGCTCGGGGGTCGGCGCGGCGGCCCGGCGGCTCTCGCGGAGCCGGGCGGCGGCCGCCTCGGCGCGGCGCCGGTCCATCACGTAGACGAAGCGGCGGCGCTCCTGTCCGCGCAGGTGGACGATGTAGGCGCTGAGCAGCACGGCGGGCACGGCGGGCGCCCAGAGGAAGGCGACGCCGCCGACGGCGGCGACCACGGCCCCGAGGGTGAAGGCGGAGAAGAGCACGATGGTGGTCCGCCGGCGGCGGGCCAGCGCCTTGCCGCGGCGGGCCCGTTCGGCGGCGCCGGCGGCCGGCCGGGCCGCCGCGGGGGCCGGTTCCGGCTCGCGCCCGGGCCTGCGGTCCGGTTCGGGCTCCGGGAGCGCGGGGAGTTCGAGGCGCGCCTCGGTCCTGTCCGGAGGCGCGGAGAAGGCCCGGACGTCGACCGAGCTCCATTGCTCGGTCGCCGCGTCCGGGTCCACGTCGGTCGCCGCCTCCAGGGCCGTACGGTCCCGCTCGCGAAGCTCCTTGGCGTAACGGCGCTCCATGCCCGCCCGTCCGGAAAGGAGCCGGATGGCGGTGCTGAAGCGTTCCGTCGGACGGGCCTCGTTCAGCTCGTCCTGCCTGCGGAGCCACATCGGCACCAGGTAGGCGGCCCAGGCCCCGACGATGACTGCGTAGATGAGGCCGCTGCTGCTCACGCCTCACACGGTAGAGGGGTTCGAGACGGGGCATCGGCCAATTGGCCCGGTGTGTCGCACGATCTGGCTGATATCACTGAACTTTTTTGTGATTGTTCAGATCGATCGGTGTTCATATGCCACTGGAATTCGAACAGTTATATGAATTACCGAGAGGTTGACCTCCCGTTAAGCGGCGTCCCGGCGCCGGGTGCGGTGCCAGCGGGCGAGCAGCCCCTCCGGAATCTCCTCCGCCGTCAGCGCGAAGACCAGGTGGTCCCGCCAGGCCCCGTCGATGTGCAGATAGCGCGGCCGCAGCCCCTCCTCGCGGAAGCCGAGCTTCTCCACCACCCGGCGCGAAGGGCCGTTCTCCGGACGGATGCAGACCTCCATGCGGTGGAGCCCCACCGCGCGGAAGCAGTGGTCGGTGGCGAGCGCGACCGCCGTCGGCATCACCCCGCGCCCGGCGACCTCGCCGTCCACCCAGTACCCCACGTGCCCCGAGCACATCGAGCCCCAGGTGATCCCGGCCACCGTCAACTGCCCGGCCATCCGGCCCCGGTACTCGATGACGAACGGCAGCATCCGGCCCGCGTTCGCCTCCGCGCGCAGGTGGCGCACCATCTGACGGTACGTGGGGCGCTGCACCGGCGGCATGCCCGGCGCGGGCGGCGGCACCGTCGCCTCCCAGGGGCGCAGCCACTCGCGGTTGCGGCGGTTCAGCTCCCGCCAGTCCCGCTGGTCGCGCATCCTTATCGGGCGGAGCAGCACGTCCCCGTCGACGAGGACGGCCGGCCAGGCCGTCGTCATGACGCCGGGCCCGCTTCCGCCGGTCTCGGGTGGTCGCCGCCGCGGATCTGGTCCACGGCGTGCCGCAGCAGCGGCTCCAGGACGGCGAGCCCGTCCCGCACCCCGCCGGGCGAACCCGGCAGGTTCACGATCAGCGTGCCGCCCGCGACCCCGGCGAGCCCGCGCGAGAGCGCCGCCGTCGGCACCTTCTCCCGGCCGTACGCCCGGATCGCCTCCGGGATGCCGGGGATCGGCCGCTCCAGGACCCGGGCGGTGGCCTCGGGCGTCTCGTCGGTCGGCGAGATCCCGGTGCCCCCGGTCGTGAGGATCACGTCGTACCCGGCCGCGATCCCGGCCCGCAGGGCCTCCTCGACGGGCGCCCCGTCCGGGACGACCCGCGGGCCGTCGACGGCGAAGCCCATCCCGCGCAGGGCCTCGGCGATCAGCGGACCGCCCTTGTCCTCGTAGACCCCGGCGGAGGCCCGGTTGGAGGCGGTGACGACGAGCGCCGCGTAGGGCGTGCGCAGGGCGGCCCCGGAGGGCTCCTCCGCCGCGTGGCCGTGCCCGTGGTCGTGCGCGCCCGCCGCCCGGCCGTCGCGCGTCACGCGTCGTCCCGGGTCCAGTGGCCCGACTTGCCGCCGGTCTTCTCCTCCACCCGCACGTCGGAGATGACCGCGCCCTTGTCGACCGCCTTGATCATGTCCACGACGGTCAGCGCGGCCACCGAGACGGCGGTCAGCGCCTCCATCTCGACGCCCGTGCGGTCGGTGGTCCGCACGGTCGCCAGGATCTCCACGGCGTCGTCCGCCACGGTGAGGTCCAGGGTCACGCCGGAGACGGCCAGCGGGTGGCAGAGCGGGATGAGGTCCGGGGTCCTCTTGGCCCCCATGATCCCGGCGATCCGCGCGGTCGCCAGGGCGTCGCCCTTCGGCACGCCCTCCCCGCGCAGCAGCTCGATCACGCGCGGCGAGACGAGCACCCGTCCGCTGGCGCGTGCCGTGCGGGACGTGACGTCCTTCGCCGATACGTCGACCATGCGGGCGGCGCCCGCCTCGTCGATGTGGGTGAGACCTTGCTGCGTGCTCATGGCCGTGACACTCCCGGTCGCTGTGTGGGACGACACCGTACCCCCACCTGCGCCTCCTCAGCCGAGAAGGACCACGTCCAGCTCCTCGCCCGGGTCGGCCGCGGTGCGCTCCTCCGGGACCACGAGCAGCGCGTCCGCGTGGGCGAGGGCGGCGATCAGATGGGATCCGGCGCCGCCCACCGGGGTGACGGTGCCGGACTCGGCGTCGTACGTCCCCCGGAGGTACTGGCGGCGGCCGGGCGGCGAGGAGAGCGGCGCGTCGGCCTTCAGGGTGGCGCGGACCACCGGGCGGTGCAGGTCCTCCAGGCCCATCAGGGCGCGGATCGCCGGCCGGACGAAGAGCTCGAAGGAGACGTACGAGGAGACCGGGTTGCCCGGCAGGGCGAGGAGCGGGATCTGCTCGGCGCCGATCGCGCCGAAGCCCTGCGGCTTGCCCGGCTGCATGGCCAGCTTGCGGAAGTCGACCTGCCCGTCGGCGGCCAGGGTCTCCTTCACCACGTCGTAGGCGCCGACGCTGACGCCGCCCGTGGTGACGAGGAGGTCGGCCCGGATCAGCTGGTCCTCGATGGTGGAGCGGAGCGACTCGGCGTCGTCGGCGACCGCGCCGACCCGGTAGGCGAGCGCGCCCGCGTCCCGGGCGGCGGCGGCCAGCGCGAAGCTGTTGGAGTCGTGGATCTGCCCGGGGCCCAGCTCCTCGCCGGGCTGGACCAGTTCGCTGCCGGTGGAGAGGACGACCACCCGGGGGCGCGGCCGGACCCTGACCGTGCCCCGGCCGATCGCGGCGAGCAGCCCGAGCTGCGGCGGCCCGAGGACCGTGCCGGCCGCGAGGGCGAGCTCGCCGGCCCGCACGTCGCTGCCGGTCCGGCGGACGTGGGCGCCCGCCTCCGCCGCGCGGTGCACCCGCACCTCGCCGGCGGCGCCCTCCGGGGCGTCGCTCGCGGCCCGCATGCCGGTGGCGGCGCCCTCGCCCGCGCCGCCGTCGGTCCACTCGACCGGCACGACGGCCTCGGCGCCCGGCGGGAGCGGCGCGCCGGTCATGATCCGGGCGGCCTGCCCGGGGCCGACCTCCGGCAGTCCGCCCGCGCCCGCGGCGACGTCGCCGACGACGGTGAGGACGGCCGGGAACTCCCCGGTCGCGCCCGCCACGTCGGCGACCCGGACCGCGTACCCGTCCATGGAGCTGTTGTCGAACGGCGGCAGCGCCACCGGCACCGTCACGTCCTCGACCAGGACGCAGCCCTGCGCGTCGAGCAGCTGGAGCTCGATCGGCTCCAGCGGGCGGACGGTCGCCAGGATGTCGGCCAGGTGCTCGTCGACCGACCACAGGCGCGCCCCGTCCCGCTCCGGTCCCGCGCAGGGGTCGCCGGGGCCGTGGTCGTGACCGTGGTCCTGGGACGGTGCCGTCTCGCTGCTCAAGGTCCTACATCTCCTCGCTGACATATCTCCGGAGCCAGGCCCGGAAGTCCGGTCCCAGATCTTCACGTTCGCACGCGAGTCTGACAATGGCACGCAGATAGTCGCCCCGGTCGCCGGTGTCGTAGCGGCGCCCCTTGAAGACGACGCCGTGCACCGGCCCGCCGAGCTTCTCGTCGCCCGCCAGCTTCTGCAGGGCGTCGGTCAGCTGGATCTCGCCGCCCCGGCCGGGCTCGGTCTCCCGCAGCGTGCCGAAGACGGCCGGGTCGAGCACGTAGCGGCCGATGACGGCGTAGTTGCTGGGCGCCTCGGCCGGTTCCGGCTTCTCCACCAGGTCCGTCACGCGCACCACGTCGCCGTCGATGGTCGGCTCGACCGCCGCGCAGCCGTAGAGGTGGATCTGGGAGGGCTCGACCTCCATCAGCGCGACGACGCTGCCGCCCTCGCGCTCCTGGACCTCGACCATCCGCGACAGGAGGGGGTCGCGCGGATCGATCAGGTCGTCGCCGAGGAGGACGGCGAAGGGCTGGTCGCCGACGTGCGGGGCCGCGCACAGCACCGCGTGCCCGAGGCCGCGGGGGGCGCCCTGGCGCACGTAGTGCATGGTGGCGAGGTCGTTGGACTCCCGGACCTTGGAGAGGCGTTCGTCGTCGCCCTTGCGGGTCAGCGCCTCCTCCAGCTCGTAGTTCCGGTCGAAGTGGTCCTCCAGCGGACGCTTGTTCCGGCCGGTGATCATGAGCACGTCACAGAGCCCGGCCGCGACGGCCTCCTCGACGACGTACTGGATCGCCGGCTTGTCGACGACCGGCAGCATCTCCTTGGGCGTCGCCTTCGTCGCCGGCAGGAAGCGGGTGCCGAGGCCGGCGGCCGGGATGACAGCCTTGCTGATCCGGCCGAGGCGGGGGAACGACTGAGTCATGCGGGCACCTTATCCGCTAGGGAATGAGAGGAAGATGTGGCTCCGATTAACTTTCTCCCTATAAATACGGTTACGAGAGTTTCCTGGGGATCACCTGTGCGGAAAGAGAATCCTGAGTTGTCCGAAAAAGCCCTCCTGCGCCGCCGTCTGCTCGACGCCCGCGCGGCCCTCGCCCCCGACGCCCTGGCGCGGACCGCCGAGGCGCTGGGCGGGCGCGGTCTGGAGCTGCCCGAGCTGGCCGGCGCCGCCACCGTCGCCGCGTACGTGTCGGTCGGGCGCGAGCCCGGCACCCGCGCGCTGCTCGACGCCCTCCACGCGCGCGGGGTGCGGGTCCTGCTGCCGGTGCTGCTGCCCGACAACGACCTGGACTGGGCGGCGTACGAGGGGCGCGGGGCGCTGGCGAAGGCCGGCCGCGGCCTGCTGGAGCCGACCGGCCCGCGGCTCGGCCCGGAGGCGGTGTGCGCGGCGGACGCGGTGCTGCTGCCGGGGCTCGCGGTGGACGCGCGCGGCATGCGGCTGGGCCGGGGCGGCGGTTCGTACGACCGGGTCCTCGCCCGGCTCGCGCGCGCCGGGAAGGACCCGGCCCTGGTGGTGCTCCTCTACGCGGACGAGGTGGTCGCGCGGGTCCCGGAGGAACCGCACGACCACCCCGTGCACGCGGTGGTCACCCCGGACGGGGTGGCCCGTTTCGGCCGTTCCTGATCACGGCCCGGGCGTTGCCCGGCTTCCCCGGTCAGGGCTTGAGCGTCAGCGTGTCCTTCGCCGCCGCGTCGACCGCCGCCTTTCCGTAGGCCCAGTCGTACAGCTCGCCCTTGGACCAGGCGTCCGTCTGGTCCGTGTAGTTGTCGTGGAAGGCGTGGCCGGAGGCGCCGGTCAGGTTGACCCACCGGGACTTGTCCCAGTCGCCGACGTTGACGACCATCCGCATCGACGGCACCCAGATGACCTCGTAGCCGCCGGCCGCGTTCCAGCCGGTGGCGTCGACGGCGGCCTCGCCGCCGCCGAGGTTCCACGGGCCGCGGTTGAGCATCCGCTGCACCGGGCCGGGACCGGCGGTGCCGAGGGTCTGGTTCTTCAGGGTCAGCTGGTGCAGCCGTCCCCAGCTCCAGGTGGAGACGTCCTTGCCGAGCTTGGCGGTCAGCTCCCAGCGGGCGTCCCTCATGGCGCGGGCGAGCAGCTGGTCGCGGGTCTCGGTGGCCGGGTCGGTGCGGGTGGCGGGCGTCTTCCACCACGCGCTCTTCTCCTGCTTGAGGAGCGGGCGGACCACCTCGTACCAGCGGTCGCCGCCGTCCGGCTGGGCCGAGTCGGCGTCGCGCTCGCCGCACTCGCGGACCAGCTTGTTCTGCTCGTCCACCGGGCCGGTGAAGTCGACCGGGCGCACCATGACGCAGTCGCCCTCGGCCCGGACCTCCTTGGGCAGCTTGTCGCCGAAGGAGAGCTTGAGGACGTTGCGCCAGACCGCGTTGAAGTACGCGGCGGCGGCCGAGTCGGGCTCCTGGGTGTAGTCCCAGCCCTCCAGGAGCTTCTGCGCCTCGCGGACGTAGGGGTCGGAGACGTCGATCTTCAGCAGCAGCGGGTTGAGCAGGGTCGCGATCTCGCTGCGGTTGTCGGTCTGCATGGTCCGCATGTCGTCCGGCGAGATCTTGCCGCCGTCCTTGGTCTTCGACTCGATGAGGTCGTTGATCCGCTGGCTGCGGGAGCCGTAGCCCCAGTCCTTCGTGAGCAGGTCGGGGTACTGCTCCGGGGAGATCACGGCCTGGTTGGCGGTGACGATGTAGCCGCGGTCCGGGTTGTACTCGTACGGCAGCCGGTCGAAGGGGATGTACCCCTTCCAGCGGTAGCGGGAGTCCCAGCCCGGGGCGGGCAGGGTGCCGTCACCGGTGGCGCGGCGCGGGATCTTGCCCGGCGACTGGTAGCCGATGTTGCCCTTGGTGTCGGCGTAGACGAGGTTCTGCGAGGGGACCTCGAAGTTCTTCGCGGCGGCCCGGAACTGCTTGAAGTCCTGGGCGCGGTTGAGCGCGAAGATCGCGTCCATCGACTTGCCGGGCTGGAGGGCGGTCCACTGGAGGGAGACGCCGTAGCCGGTGCCGCGGTCGGGGGCGGCGTTGCCGACGGGGGCCTTCTGGCCGACCTTCTCCAGTTCGGAGGAGCGGTCGGAGACGAGCGGACCGCGGTCGGTGGAGCGGACGGTGATGGTGCGGTCGGCGCCGCCGGCGACCTTGATGACCTCTTCACGGGTGTCGAAGGGCTTGACCTTGCCGTCGACCAGGTAGCCCTCGGGGCTGACCTTCTCCAGGTAGAGGTCGGTGACGTCGGCACCGAGGTTGGTGAGGCCCCAGGCGATGGAGTCGTTGTGGCCGATGATCACGCCGGGCATGCCGGAGAAGGTGTAGCCGGCGACGTCGTAGCGGCAGGTCGCCGAGACGGAGCGGCAGTGCAGGCCCATCTGGTACCAGAGGGACGGCAGCATCGGCGCGAGGTGCGGGTCGTTGGCGAGCAGCGGCTTGCCGGAGGTGGTGAGCTCCCCGGAGACGACCCACGAGTTGGAGCCGATGCCGTTGCCGTTCGGGCCGAGCAGCGCGGGGACCTCGTCGAGGACGTCGGAGAGGCCCGAGAGCGCGGCGAGCTGGGCGCTCGCGCCGCCGGAGCCGGAGCCCGTACCGCTGCCGTCCGCGTCCTCGCCGTCCTCCGCGCCGGCCTTCGGGTCGAACTTCTTCGTCACCGGGTCGACCGCGCCGCGGTCGAGGATCGGCTGGTGGAGGTCGTACGGGTACTCCGGGTAGAGCTGCTTCACCTGGGCCGGGGTCAGCCGGCTGGTGAGCAGCGAGCGGTCGATCTCGTCCTGCATGTTGCCGCGCAGGTCCCAGGCCATGGCCTTGAGCCAGGCGACCGAGTCGACCGGGGTCCAGGGCTCGATCGCGTAGTCGTTGGTGAGCGCCAGGGCCGCGTACTCGACGGAGACGTCCTTCGGCGCGCGGTCCTTCAGGTAGGCGTTGACGCCCTCCGCGTACGCCTGGAGGTACTTCTTCGTCTCCGGGGTCAGGACCTTGTCGTACTCCTGCTGCGCGACCTGGCGCCAGCCGAGGGTGCGCAGGAAGGCGTCGGTGTCGACCTGGCCGTCGCCGAACATCTCGGAGAGGCGGCCGGCGGTGAGGTGCCGCCGGACGTCCATCTCGTAGAAGCGGTCCTGCGCCTGGACGTAGCCCTGCGCGCGGAAGAGGTCGGTCTCGTTGTCCGCGTAGATCTGCGGGATGCCGTTGGCGTCCCGCTTCACCTCGACGTCGCCGGAGAGCGCGTCGATCCGGATCTCGCCGGTGGTCTGCGGGAACGAGGCCCGGACGGTGCCCACTCCCCACCAGCCGCCGAAGGCGACGGCCCCGACCAGCGCAAGGACCAGGAGCAGGACGATCAGGCGGGCGCGCCTGCCTTTCTTCTTGGCGGGGGGCGCGGTCGTGTTGGAGGGCATCGCTGTCCTTCGAGGGGCAGGGTGGTCCTGGAGTACGGGAGCAACCTTAGGCGCAGCACCTGGGCGCCCTGGACTCGGTGTCGGGGAGAAACCGCACTGATGACCGCACGGGAGAACGGCGGAGCGCAAAGAAGGCGTCAAGAAAGCGTTAAAGATTAGGTAAGGTAACGAAGTACCTGCGGCTGGAGGAACGATCCGGCGCGTGCGAGGGGAAGGAACGGCGCACTGACTGTCCACGAGCTCAACGAACTCCTGCTGATCAGCTCACTGGTGCTGCTGATCGCGGTCGCCGCCGTCCGGATCTCCTCCCGGAGCGGGCTCCCGAGCCTCCTGCTCTACCTCGGCATCGGCGTCGCCATCGGCCAGGACGGCATCGGCAACGTCGCCTTCGACAACGCCGAGCTCACCCAGGTCATCGGCTACGCGGCGCTCGTCGTCATCCTCGCCGAGGGCGGTCTCGGGACGAAGTGGAAGGAGGTCAAGCCGGCCCTGCCGGCCGCGGTCGTCCTCTCCACCGTCGGCGTCGCCGTCTCCGTCGGCATCACCGCCGCGGGCGCCCACTACCTCGTCGGCCTGGAGTGGCGGCAGGCGCTGATCATCGGCGCGGTCGTCTCCTCCACCGACGCCGCCGCCGTCTTCTCCGTCCTGCGCAAGGTGCCGCTGCCGTCCCGGGTCACCGGCGTCCTGGAGGCCGAGTCCGGCTTCAACGACGCCCCGGTCGTGATCCTCGTCGTCGCCTTCTCCTCCGCGGAACCCGTCGACGACTGGTACGTCCTCGTCGGGAAGATCGCCCTGGAGCTCGCGATCGGCGCCGCCGTCGGCCTCGCGGTCGGCCTCGTCGGCTCGTACGGACTCAAGCACGTCGCCCTGCCCGCCTCCGGCCTCTACCCGATCGCCGTCATGGCCATCGCCGTCGCCGCCTACGCGGCCGGCGCGATCGCCCACGGCTCCGGCTTCCTCGCCGTCTACCTGGCCTCGATGGTCCTCGGCAACGCCAAGCTGCCGCACGCCCCCGCCAACCGCGGCTTCGCCGAGGGACTCGGCTGGATCGCCCAGATCGGCATGTTCGTCCTGCTCGGCCTGCTCGTCACCCCGCACGAGCTCGTCAACGACTTCTGGCCCGCCGTCGTCATCGGCCTCGTCCTCACCATGGTGGCCCGCCCCATGGAGGTCCTGGTCAGCCTGCTGCCCTTCCGGATCCCCTGGCAGGAGCAGGCCCTGATGTCCTGGGCCGGCCTGCGCGGAGCCGTCCCCATCATCCTCGCCACCATCCCGATGGTGGGGCAGATCGAGGGCAGCGAGCGGATCTTCAACATCGTCTTCGTGCTGGTCGTCGTCTACACCCTCGTCCAGGGCCCGACCCTGCCCTACCTGGCGAAGGCGCTGAAGCTCGGCGACTCCTCCGGCGCCGCCGACCTCGGCGTCGAGTCCGCGCCGCTGGAGCGGCTCCGCGGCCACCTGCTCTCCGTCGCCATCCCCGAGGGCTCCCGGATGCACGGCGTCGAGGTCGCCGAGCTGCGGCTGCCCACCGGCGCCGCCGTCACCCTCGTCGTACGGGAGGACGCCAGCTTCGTGCCGGGCCCGGCGACCGTCCTGCGCAAGGGCGACGAACTGCTCGTCGTCGCCACCGACCCGGTGCGCGACGCCACCGAGCGCCGGCTCCGCGCGGTCGGCCAGGGCGGCAAGCTCGCGGGCTGGCTCGGCACCGGGGACGGACGGAAGGCGGTCACCACGACCGCGACCCGCTTCCACCGGCCCGCGTCCGTGACGGGAAAGAACAAGCCGACAGAACGTTAATCGCAGGCATTATTTCGGGGTCGGGAGCGTTCTTCCCTGTGGAATCACAGGCAGGAGAGCGCTCCTCCCTGTACCATGAAGGCACACTTGATCGAACCAACTCTGCCTGACGCAGAGCTGGCGCGACCGTATGGCGGCCGCGGTGCACCCTCCCGCAGTGGGGGCCCTCCCGGTATCTACCGCAGTTCCGCGCAAGAGGACAGCTCTCGGCGAGACCGGCACCACCGTGCCCGCGCGCTACCAGGCGGCAGAAAGGCCAGGACCGTGGCGTCCACGGTCGTCTCCGAGAAGCGGCCCGGCTACGGGCAGCTGCTGCGCACCCCCGGTGCGCTCTCCTTCCTGATCCCCGGGTTCGCCGCCCGGCAGCCCTTCGCGATGCTCACCATCGGCATCGTCCTGCTCGTCCAGCACACCACCGGTTCCTACGGCAGCGCCGGCGCCGTCGCCGCCGTCACCGGTGTCTCCATGGCGGTCTTCGCCCCGCAGTCCGGCAAGCTCGCCGACCGCTACGGCCAGCGGGCCGTGCTCGTCCCGGGCGTCCTCGTCCACTCCGCCTCCGTCTCGCTGCTCGTCGTGCTCGCGCTGGCCGGCGCCCCGCTGTGGGCGCTGTTCCTCGCCGCGGTGCCCGCCGGCGCCTCCGTCCCGCAGGTCGGTCCCATGGTCCGGGCCCGCTGGGCGGCCAAGCTCGACGGCACGCCCCTGATGCCGACCGCGGCGGCCTTCGAGTCGGTCACCGACGAGTTCACCTTCGTCGTCGGCCCGGTCCTCGCCACCGCCCTGTGCACCGGCGTCCACCCGGCCGCCGGCCTGATCACCGAAGCCGCCCTCACCCTCGTCGGCGGCCTCTTCTTCGCCGCCCAGCGCGCCACCCAGCCCGCGTACGGCCTGCTCGCCGCCGCCGGCCGCGCCGACGGCGAACCCCACCGCTCGGCGCTCTCCGTCCCCGGCGTCCGCGTCCTGATCGTCGCCTTCCTCGGGATCGGCGCCGTCTTCGGCGGCATGCAGGTCTCGCTCACCGCCTTCAGCGAGGAGATCGGCAACCCGGGCGCCAACGGCCTGCTGTACGGCGTCTTCGCGGCCGGCAACATGCTCGCCGGCATCGCCATGGGCGCCATCGCCTGGAAGTCCGGCCCCCGCCGCCGCCTGATCCTCGGCTACACCGGCCTCACCTTCGCCGCGTCCCTGCTGTGGACCGCCCACTCGGTGGTGCTGCTCGGCGCCCTCGGCCTCGTCGTCGGCCTCTGCATCGCCCCGGCCCTGATCACCGGCTACACCATCGTCGAGACCCTGATCCCGGCCTCCGCCCGCACCGAGGCGTTCACCTGGCTCACCGGCGCCGTCGCCCTCGGCCAGGCCCTGGCCGTCACGGTCGCCGGACGCCTCGCCGACGCCCACGGCTCCGGCGCCGGATTCCTCGTCCCGGCCGCCGGCACCGCGCTGGCCTTCGTCACGCTCGTCGCCCTGCGCGGGAAGCTCAGGCCGCGCGAGTCGAGCCGGGTCGCCGCACGGGTCACGGCACGTGGTGTCGGTCACCGCGTGCCGGTGACGGTGGACTGAACCCGCGGAATACGTCACTATGGAACGTCGTTAGCACTCGATGAGTGTGAGTGCCAGGAGGAAGACTAGTGCCGACCTACCAGTACCAGTGCACCGAGTGCGGCGAGGGCCTTGAGGCGGTCCAGAAGTTCACGGATGACGCGCTGACCGAGTGCCCCGCCTGCCACGGCCGCCTCAAGAAGGTTTTCTCGGCCGTCGGCATCGTCTTCAAGGGCTCCGGCTTCTACCGGAACGACAGCCGCGGCGCCTCGTCCAGCAGCTCCCCGGCCTCGAAGAGCTCGACGTCCACCACGACGTCCACCTCCTCGACCGCGTCGGACGCGAAGCCGGCCTCGTCGACGTCCGCCTCGACGTCCTCGTCGTCGCCCTCGACCCCGGCCGCCTGAGCCCACCCGCACAGCGCGCGTCACCCCGGCCCCGGCCCCCTCACGAGGGGGCCGGGGCCGCGGCATGCCCGGAGCGGGCCGGCGCCGGGCAGGGGTTCCTCGCCGGACGGCGGGGCCTGACGGAGGACAGGGTTCCTCCGGTGGGCCGGAGCCCGTCCGAGGGCAGGGATCCCGAAGGCCGGGGCTCGGCGGCGGGCGGGCGGCTGCGCAGGACCGGACTCGGCGGCGGGCGGCTGCGCAGGACCGGGCTCGGCGGCGGGCGGGCGGCTGCGTAGGGTGACGGCATGGCGACGACCGCGGGCACCGTCCCCGCCCCCGACGACGACCGCGCCGAGATCGGCGTGATCGGCGGATCCGGCTTCTACTCCTTCCTCGACGACGTCCGCGAGGTCACCGTCACCACCCCCTACGGCGACCCCAGCGACTCCCTCTTCCTCGGCGAGGTGGCCGGCCGCCGCGTCGCCTTCCTCCCCCGCCACGGCCGCGGCCACCGCATCCCCCCGCACCGGATCGACTACCGCGCCAACCTCTGGGCACTCCGCTCCGTCGGCGTCCGCCAGGTCCTCGGCCCCTGCGCCGTCGGCGGACTGCGCCCCGAGTACGGCCCCGGCACCCTCCTCGTCCCCGACCAGCTGATCGACCGGACGAAGAACCGCGCCCAGACCTACTTCGACGGCGAGCCCCGCCCCGACGGCGCCGTCCCCCGCGTCGTCCACGTCTCCTTCGCCGACCCCTACTGCCCCGACGGACGCCAGGCCGCCGTCAAGGCCGCCCGCGGCCGCGACTGGCAGGCCGTCGACGGCGGCACCCTCGTCGTCGTCGAAGGCCCCCGCTTCTCCACCCGCGCCGAGTCCCGCTGGCACGCGGCCAACGGCTGGTCCGTCGTCGGCATGACCGGCCACCCCGAAGCCGTCCTCGCCCGCGAACTCGGCCTCTGCTACACCTCCCTCGCCCTCGTCACCGACCTCGACGCGGGCACCGAGACCGGCGAGGGCGTCTCCCACACCGAGGTCCTGCGCGTCTTCGGCGCGAACATCGGCCGGCTCCGCGACGTCCTCTTCGACGCCATCGCCGCCCTCCCCGCCACGGTGGACCGCGACTGTCTCTGCACCCATGCCCACGACGGCTGGGACCTCGGCATCGAACTGCCGTAGAACCCGCCGAAACCACCTGGGGGAGTGGGCCCGTCGTCCACAACCGGCCGGCCGTCCACAGGCCGGAGCGGGGCGGCGGGACCGGCGGGAGAGTGGGCGCATGAACACGAACCGGCCGTCCACCCCCGTCCCCGCCCCCTGCGAGGTCCCGGACTTCCCGCCGCTGCGGGTCCGCGGCACCCGCTTCCGGCCCCGCGTCCGGCCCCGGCTCCGCCGCGCCCCCGGCGCGCTCCTCGCCCTGCCCGCCGCCGCCCTCGCCCTGGCCGCCGCGCTCCCCGGCACGGCCGGCCCGCCCCACCCCGGGTCACGCCCCGCGGCGGCACCCGCGGCCCGCTCCCCCGCCCCCGTCCGGCTCGTCTCCGCGCCGGTCCGGATCGCGGACGCGGAGGCCGTCCGGCTCCTGCGCGCCGGCGACCGGGTGGACGTCATCGCCGCCGCGGCCGCCGGCTCCCTCCCGGGCGGCGGCGGAAGCGCGGTGCGGGTGATGGCGCGGGGCGCCCGGGTGGCCGAAGTCCCGCGCACGGACGAGACTCGCACCGACGGAGGGGCGTTGATCGTCCTGACCGTGCCCCGGGCGACCGCGACGGCGCTGGCCGGTGCCGGTGTCACCTCCCAACTGGCGGTGACATGGCACTGATTCGCACTGACTCGCTGTCAAGTCACCGTCCCGTGTGTACGGATTGGACTGTTCTGCGCCCTCCACGGCCTAATGACTCCGCAGACAGCACCACACCCGTAGAAAGGCACCTCGGTGGCCGAGAAGAAGGAAAGCGTGATGGCGGGCTTCAAGGCCTTCCTGATGCGCGGAAACGTGATCGACCTCGCGGTGGCGGTCGTCATCGGTGCCGCGTTCACCAACATCGTGAACTCGGTGGTCAAGGGCATCATCAACCCGATCGTGGGCGCCTTCGGCACCAAGGACCTGGAGAGCTACGCGAGCTGCATCAAGGACCCCTGCCGGATCGTCGACGGGGAGATGCAGGGCATCCAGCTCCAGTGGGGCCTGGTGCTGAGCGCCATCCTCAGCTTCCTCATCACCGCGGCCGTCGTCTACTTCCTCATGGTCCTGCCGATGGCCAAGGTCCTCGCCAAGCGTGCCGCGCACGACAAGGCGAAGGAGGGCGTGGGCGAGGTGATGGAGGTCAGCGAGCTGGAGGTGCTCAAGGAGATCCGCGACCACCTGGTCGCGCAGCGCGGCCCGGGCGGCAACCAGGCGACGCACTCCACCCCCTGACCGGAGCGGCGCCCCGGCGTCAGAGGTGGTGCGGCGGCTTCTCGTCGAGGAAGCGCGCGAGGTCGCCGGCGCTCCCGCCGGCCGGAGGCCGCTCACCCCACCCGCGGTCCGTGTCGTCCGCGGACTGCGCGTCCAGCGGATCGTCGAAGACGATCACCGGCTTCGGAGCGTTCTCGGAATTCGGCCGAATGCCGTGCGGCTTCGCGTCTCGCGGTCCGTGGGCGGGGGCGGTGCTCATGTCTTCAGGGTACGCCCGCTCCCCCGCCCCCGGCCCTTCCCCTCGGCGGCCCCGCCGTCAGCGGTCCTTCGGGTCCAGCGCCCACAGACCCAGGACCACCAGGAACGACAGGACGAGGAATCCCGCGCCCCACCACGCGGTGCCGGTGTCGCCGGACATCCACTCGTCCACCACGATGGTCAGCCCCCACAGCTGGCCGATCAGCACCGTGAGCGCCAGCGCCAGCCGCGCCGACAGCTTCGAGGAACGCTCCGGTTCCTGCTCCGTGCCCGCCCCGGGCCCCGGCCCGGTGTGCCGGATCCGCGGGTCGCCGTAGCCGCTGGTGGGCCGGATCTGCGGATAGCGCTCGTACACCGGCCTGTTCAGCCGCGGCTGCGCGCTCCCGGGGTGGTACGAGGGCGGCTGGGCCGGCGGCGGGCCGGCCGGCGGCCGCGGCGCCTCCGGGTCCCGGGGGAAGGGTGCGTCCGTCATGACCGCTCACTCCTCTCGGCGGCGGCACCGGGTCCCGAGACGCCTTGGCACAGGCGCAGGGCGTCGCCCTGCTGGCGGCAGAGTCCCTCCTGGAGGCTCTCGCCGGAGCGGGCGGTGCCGATGGCCCAGACGCTGCCGTCGAGCTGCTCGATCAGGATCACCTTCGGCAGGCCGCGCGGCGGCGGCCCCGCGGTGACCGCTCCCGTACGGGCGTCGAAGATCCCCTCGTGGCAGGGGCAGTACAGCTCGCCCTCACTGCCCCGGTCCTTGCGCCACAGGACGGCGCAGGCCAGGTGGGTGCAGACGGCGGAGTAGCCGGCGAGGGTTCCGTCCTCCATGCGGACCGCGATGGCCCGGTCCTCGTCGCCGGGGTAGCGGAAGGCGAGGGACTCGCCGGGCAGGATCCGGTCGGCGATCCGCTTGGGCTGCGGGGTGCCGTCGGCGTCGCCGTGGCGGTGCAGGATGCCGGAGGCGACGGCGACACCGCCGACGGCGAGACCCCCGGAGACGGTGGCGACGATCCGCAGGTAGTCGCGGCGGGTGGTGAGGGAGTCGGCGGCGATCCGGTCGCGGAGCGCCTCCTGGGCGGCGTCGGCACCGGCGTCCGGCGCGGGCGGCTGCGGGTCGGTGACGCTCATCGCACGCCCTCCTGTCGCGCGCCGCCGCCCTGGTTCGGGTTCGCTCCGCTCACGTCCACTCCGTTGATCTCGACGACGGGAAGCCCCCCGGGCACGGGCCACTGGACCTTGTCGGCGGGGACGACCATGGCCACGCCGGTCTGGACGACGACGTCGCCGAAGGTGAAGGAGTCGGCGACCTGGACGCCGGGGCGCTCGGCACGGAGCTCGTCGAGGGTGCCGTAGAAGAGGGCGCCGGTGGGGCAGACGGTGGCGCACATGGGGGCGAGACCGTAGGCGGTGCGGTCGTAGCAGAGGTTGCACTTCATCTGGAGCTTCGCCTGGAGGTCGATCTTCGGGACCCCGAAGGGGCAGGCGTTGACGCAGTTGGCGCAGCCGATGCAGCGGGTGGTGTCGGCCTGCTGCACCACGCCGTCGGCGGTCACCAGGATCGCGTCGGCGGGGCAGACCTCGGCGCAGGGGGCGACGGGGTCCTCGCAGTGCATGCAGACGGTGGGGAGGGAGGCGACGGAGTGGCCCTCGTCGGTGTAGTCGAGGTGGATCATCGACTTGCCGCGGTGCGAGTCGCATTCGCGGCAGGCGGAGACACAGGCCTGGCAGCCGATGCAGCGGCCCGGGTCGATGAAGATCGTGCGGCCCATCATGTGCGGTCAGCTCCTCTCCGCGGTGCCCCGGCCCTGCGGGGACGTGGGCGGCAGGGGGTCGGTGCGGGAGACCTGGGTCTCGGGGTAGGCGGGCCGCCCCGGGGCCGTCGGCGGCGCGGGGACCTCGTCGACGCGTTCGGCGGCCTCGATGCGGGCCGCGCAGACCTTGTACTCGGGGATCTTCGAGCGGGGGTCGAGGGCGTCGATGGTGAGGGCGTTCGCCGCGGTGGGGACGGGCCAGTGGTAGGGGACGAAGACGGTGTCGGGGCGGATGGCCTCGGTGACCAGGGCCGGGAAGACCTCGCTGCCGCGGCGGGTGACGACGCGGACCGGGTCGCCGTTGCGGAAGCCGTGCGAGGGGTGGACCTCGACCCAGGGGCGGGGCGTCTGCTCGACGAGGGCGCCGAGCCGGCGGGTCTGGTTGCCGGAGAGGAAGTGGGCGACGGTGCGGCCGGTGGTGAGCGAGAGGGGGTACTCCTCGCTGTAGGGGTCCATCGGCGGGTGCCACTCGACGACCTGCATGTGGATCCTGCCGTCGGGGTGGTAGGTGCGTCCGTCCTCGAAGAGGCGGGGGGTGCCGGGGTGCTCGGTGGTCGGGCAGGGCCAGGCGATGCCGCCGGTCTCCTCCAGGCGCTCGTAGGTGATGCCGTAGTAGTCGTTGACGGTGCCGGCGGAGGCGATCCGCAGCTCCTCGAAGACGGCGCGGGAGTCGGGGAAGGCGAACTTGTCGCCGGCGCCGAGCCGCTTGGCGAGCTCGCACATGACCCAGGTGTCGGTGCGGACGCCGGCCGGGGGTTCCTGGGCCTTGTTGTGCTTGACGACGCGGGCCTCGGCGTTGGCCATGACGCCCTCGTCCTCGGCCCAGACGGTGACGGGGAAGACGACGTGGGCGTTGGCGGCGGTCTCGGAGAGGAAGAAGTCGAACTGGGCGTGGAACTGGAGGGTGTCGTAGCCCTCCTTGACCGTGGCGTAGTTCGGCAGGGAGACGAAGGGGTTGTTGCAGATGCCGATGAGGCCGCGGATCTCGGCGCGCTGCATCTGCCAGACCATCTCCATCATGGAGGTGCCGGCGGCGGGGAGTTCGGACTCCTCGATGCCCCAGATCTCGCAGATCTGGCGGCGGTGCTCGGGGTTGGAGATGGAGCGTCCGCCGGGGAGGAGGTCGGACTTCTGGCCGTGTTCGCGGCCGCCCTGGCCGTTGCCCTGGCCGGTGATGGTGCCGTAGCCGGCGCCGGGCTTGCCGATGTTCCCGGTGGCGACGCAGAGGTTGATGATGGTCAGGCAGTTCTCGACGCCCTGGGAGTGGTGCTCGACGCCGCGGGCGTGCCAGGCCATGGCCCTGTCCGCGCCGGCGAACATGCGGGCGACCTGGACGATCTGCTCCTCGGGGACGCCGCAGATCGGGGCGGAGCGGGACGGCGGGTACTGGGCGACGGTGGCCTTGACCTCGTCCCAGCCTGTGGTGCGGTCGGCGAGGTAGGCCTCGTCGGTGAGCCCCTCGGCGACGATGACGTGCAGGACGGCGTTGAAGAAGGCCGAGTCGGTGCCGGGCTTGAGGGCGACGTGGACGTCGGCGGTGCGGGCGATGGCCGTCTGCCGGGGGTCCACCACGATGAGGGTGGCACCGCGGTCGCGGGCCCCCCACAGGTACTGGGTCATCACCGGGAAGCACTCGCCGACGTTGGAGCCGGCGATGAGGAGGCAGTCGGTGAGGAGGATGTCGGAGAAGGGGTTGCCGGCCCGGTCGATGCCGAAGGCGAGCTTGTTGGCGCCGGCGGCGGAGACCATGCAGAGGCGCCCGTTGTAGTCGACGTGCTTGGTCTTCAGCGCGACCCGGGCGAACTTCCCGACGAGGTAGGTCTTCTCCGAGTAGAGGCTGGCGCCGCCGAGCAGGCCGAAGGCGTCGTTGCCGTACTCGCCCTGGATGCGGCGGATCTCGGCGACGGTGTGGTCGAGCGCCTCCTCCCAGCTGACCGGGCGGAACTCCTCGTCCCGGTTGCGGCGCATGAGCGGGGAGGTCAGCCGGTCGGGGTGGTTGACCTGCTGGTAGGCGTTGATGCCCTTGGGGCAGAGCCGCATCCGGTTGATGTCGTGGTTGCGGGGTTCGACGCCGAAGACCTTCCCCGCGCGGTCGACCCGCAGGTACATGCCGCACTGCACGCCGCAGAAGCAGCAGTGGGTGGGGACGAGGGTCTCCCCGTTCTGGTCGGCGTGCCAGCGGTCGGCGGGGATGCCCCCGGCGTCGCGGAAGTTCCGGGTGCCGGGCGGCGCGACGGAGGGATCGAGCGGCAGCGCGCGGGACGGGTCGGTCGCGGTCACTTACTTGAAGCCCTTCTTGACGTGGGTGAGGTAGGCGTTGCCGCGGAGGACGCGCTTGCAGCGGGGGCAGTACTCGGCCCACGCGTCGAAGTCGAGCTTGAGGTCCTGCATGGTGCCGCGCAGGTTCTCGACGTACTCGGGGGTGTCGATGGGTTCGTGGCAGCGGCGGCAGGTCTGGAGCTCCTCGCCGGCGCCGTCCTTGCGGCGGGAGGTGTACTTGAAGAGCTGCATGCCGACGGCGGCGGGCCGCTGGACGATGTGGAAGAACTTCCCGAAGGGGATGTAGATGAGGGTGAAGACGACCGAGACCATGTGGAGGATCGCCAGGAACTCGTAGCCGCCGCCGTGCAGGAAGATCGACGAGAAGGTGAGCAGCAGGCCGGTGACCGAGATGACGATCAGGGCGATCAGCGGGATCAGGTCGTAGGCGAAGCGCTGGCCGGTGACGGCGCCGCGGTCCTTCATGCGGCGCCACAGGAAGTAGGAGGCGCCGGCGATGACGAGGACGGCGGCGATGTCGAGGCCGTGGAACATCAGCCAGCCGATGATGTTGAGCGCGTTGAAGCCGAGGACCTTGATGCCCCAGATCCGCATCTCGTAGCCGGGGCCGTCGCCGGTGTTCGAGGTGAAGGTGAACCAGCCCCAGGTGAGGGGGAAGGTGATGAGCGCGGCGAGGACGCAGCCCCAGAAGAGGAGCTGGTGGGCGGCCCAGCGGGCGTGCGAGCGGGCGCCGAGGAACTTCTGGAAGCCGAGGTAGGTGGCGATCATCCTCGGCAGGGCGGTGGGCGCCCTGCGGAAGTTGGCGACGGAGAAGAAGGAGCGCCAGCCCTGCCGGAAGAGCCGCCGGGCACCGGGGGCGGAGACCCAGACGGTGTAGCGGTAGGCGACGCCGAAGGCGAGGAAGACGGTGGCGACGGCGTAGGGGAGCAGGGCCGAGTCGAAGTCGCGGAGCAGCCGGCTGCCGAAGACGATCGCGAGGATCAGCAGGACGGAGACGGCGGTGCCGGCGAGGACGGCGCGGCGGCGCACGGCGGCGGGGGTCTGGGGCGCGCGGGCTTCCGGGACCGGGGCGGTCGCCTCCGGCTCGGGAGTGGTGGGCTCGGCGGTCTGCGGTGGCTCGGTCACGGGGCCACGGTAGGACTTATGTGCCCTTTGAGCCCGTTTTGAGCTATTGGAGAGTGAACGCGTCGCCCGGGGTGCCGCCCGGGACCGTCAGACGGCGTTCAGGCCGTGGGAGCGGAAGACCTCGCGGACGGCCGCCACCTGCCCGGGGGTGGGCGACGGGGTGTCGTGGAGGGTGAACGGCATGTCCAGCGCCTGCCATTTGGCCTCGCCCAGCTTGTGGAAGGGGAGGACGTCGACCCGGGAGACGTTGCCGAGGCCGCCGGCGAAGGCGGCGACGCCCTCGACGTTGGCGGGGTCGTCGGTGAGGCCGGGGACGAGGACGAAGCGGACGTGCACGTCCCGGCCGAGGTCGGCGAGGCGGCGGGCGAAGTCCAGGGTCGGCTTCAGCGGCCGGCCGGTGACCCTGCGGTACGTCTCCGGGTCCCAGGACTTGATGTCGAGGAGGACGAGGTCGGCGTCGCGCAGCAGGGCGTCGGTGGCGCGGACGCCGAGGAAGCCGGAGGTGTCGAGGGCGGTGTGCAGGCCCAGCTCGTGCTTCATGCGGTGCAGCAGCTCGCCGGTGAAGACGGGCTGGAGGAGCGGTTCGCCCCCGGAGAGGGTGGCGCCGCCGCCGGAGGCGGAGATGAAGCGGACATACTTGGAGGCCTCGGCGATCACGTCGTCGGCGGAGGTCCGCTTGCCGCTGCGCATCTTCCACGTGTCGGGGTTGTGGCAGTAGAGGCAGGTCAGCGGGCAGCCGGAGAGGAAGGTGACGAAGCGGGTGCCGGGTCCGTCGACGCCGGTGGACAGGTCCCAGGAGTGCACCGAGCCCTCGGAGGGGCGGTGGGTCGCGGCGGCGGCCGGGGTGGCGGCCTGGACCGGGGTGGCGGGCCGGACGGGGATGTCCGGGCCGAGCAGCGTGGCCATGGCAGGGCCTCCTGGGAGGGAGCGGGGCGGGGGTGGTGGGGGCGCGGTCCCGGGGCCGGGGTGAGGGCCGTGGCCCCGGGCCGCGCGGAGGGGGTGCTACAGCGACCCGTGGAAGGTGCGGTTCAGCACGTCGAGCTGCTGCTCGCGGGTGAGGCGGACGAAGTTCACGGCGTAGCCCGAGACCCGGATGGTGAGCTGCGGGTAGTTCTCCGGGTGCTCCATGGCGTCCATCAGCACGTCCCGGTCGAGGACGTTGACGTTCATGTGGAACCCGTCGCTCGCCATGTAGCCGTCGAGCACGCCCGCCAGGTTCCCGATCCGCTCCTCGGGGGTGCGGCCCAAGCCGTCGGGGGTGACGGTGTTGGTGAGCGAGATGCCGTCCTCGGCGTCCTCGTACGGCAGCTTCGCGACCGACAGGGCGGAGGCGACGTAGCCGTGGGTGTCGCGGCCGTTCATGGGGTTGGCGCCCGGGGAGAAGGGCTCGCCGGCCCGGCGCCCGTCGGGGGTGTTGCCGGTCTTCTTGCCGTAGACCACGTTCGAGGTGATGGTCAGGACGGACTGGGTGTGCTCGGCGTTCCGGTAGGTGGGGTGCTTGCGCACCTTCCGCATGAACTCCTCGACCAGCCAGACGGCGATCCCGTCGACCCGCTCGTCGTTGTTGCCGTAGGCGGGGTAGTCGCCGTCGATCACGTAGTCGGTGGCGAGGCCGGTCTCGTCGCGGACGGGGCTGACCTTCGCGTACTTGATCGCGGCGAGCGAGTCGGCGGCGACCGAGAGGCCGGCGATGCCGCAGGCCATGGTCCGGCGCACGTCACGGTCGTGGAGGGCCATCTCCAGGCGCTCGTAGGCGTACTTGTCGTGCATGTAGTGGATGACGTTCAGCGCGTGGACGTAGACGTCCGCGAGCCACTCCATCTGCTCGTCGAACCTGTCCATCACCTCGTCGTAGTCGAGGACCTCGGAGGTGAGGGCGCCGGTGGCGGGACCGACCTGGGCGCCGGACTTCTCGTCGCGGCCGCCGTTGATCGCGTACAGCAGCGTCTTGGCGAGGTTCACCCGGGCGCCGAAGAACTGCATCTGCTTGCCGACCGGCATCGCCGAGACGCAGCAGGCGATGGCGGTGTCGTCGCCGAAGCGCGGCCGCATCAGCTCGTCCGACTCGTACTGGACGGAGGAGGTGTCGATGGAGACCCTGGCGCAGAACTCCTTGAAGCCCTGCGGCAGCCGCGGCGACCAGAAGACGGTCATGTTCGGCTCGGGCGCCGGGCCGAGGTTGTAGAGCGTCTGGAGGTAGCGGAAGGAGGTCTTCGTGACCAGCGGCCGTCCGTCCTCGCCCATGCCTCCGATCGACTCGGTGACCCAGGTGGGGTCGCCGGAGAACAGCTCGTCGTACTCGGGGGTGCGCAGGAAGCGCACGATGCGGAGCTTGATGATGAAGTCGTCGACGAGCTCCTGGGCCTGCTCCTCGGTGAGGAGGCCGGCCTCGATGTCCCGCTGGAGGTAGACGTCGACGAAGGTGGAGGTGCGGCCCAGCGACATCGCGGCGCCGTTCTGCTCCTTCACGGCGGCCAGGTAGGCGAAGTACAGCCACTGGATCGCCTCGCGGCCGGTGGCGGCGGGGCCGGAGACGTCGTGCCCGTACGAGGCGGCCATGGCCTTCAGCTCGCCGAGGGCGCGCATCTGCTCGGAGAGCTCCTCGCGGAGCCGGATGGTCTCCTCCAGCGAGCGGTCGCCGGCCGGGAGGACGTCGAGCTCGGCCTTCTCCTCCTTCTTGACCCGGAGGAGGCGGTCGACGCCGTAGAGGGCGACGCGGCGGTAGTCGCCGATGATGCGGCCGCGGCCGTAGGCGTCGGGGAGGCCGGTGACGATGCCGGCCTTGCGGGCGGCGCGGATCTCCGGGGTGTAGGCGTCGAAGACGCCGGCGTTGTGGGTCTTGCGGTACTCGGTGAAGACCTTCTCCAGCTCCTCGGAGACCGGGTAGCCGTAGGTCTCCAGGGCGCCGGCGACCATCCGCCAGCCGCCGTAGGGCATGATCGCCCGCTTCAGCGGGGCGTCGGTCTGGAGGCCGACGATCAGGTCCTTGTCGCGGTCGATCCAGCCGGGGGCGTGGGCGGTGATGGTGGAGGGGATGTCGTACGCGACGTCGTGGACGCCCTTGGCCCGCTCCTCCGGGAACCTGTCCGTGATCGCCTTCCACACGGCGGTGGTCCGCCCGGTGGGGCCGGCGAGGAAGGAGTCGTCGCCCTCGTACGGGGTGTAGTTCTGCTGGATGAAGTCGCGGACGTCGATGGCGTCGCGCCAGAGCCCGCCCTTGAAGCCCTTCCAGGCCCGCTCGGTCACCGTCGTCTCCGCAGGGGTCGCAGTCACTTCCCGCACCGCCTTCTTCGATTCATTCGATCGCGTCGTTGCTTACCTTCATTCCACTCCTTTTGATCGATCATTTGTGGCGGCATTGGTCACCGGCGGAGGGCCCTAGGTCCCCTTTCCGGGCATGCGGAAAGGCCCCGCCGTGGCGGGACCTTTCGCGCGGGTTTCCGGAGCCCGCCGGAGCGGACCACCGGGGTCGGTCAGCTGGGCGCCTCGGCGCCCTTGCGGGCGTAGAACCACCAGGTCACGACCATGCAGCTGACGTAGAAGGCGACGAAGCCCCACATCGCGCTGGTGACGGCGACCGAGCCGAAGAGCGCCGGGATGAAGAAGAATCCGTAGGCCGCGATCGCGGAGGTGAAGCCGGTGACCGCGCCCGATTCCATCTCGGCCTGCTTGAGGGCCTTGGTGTATTCGGGGGTGCCCTCGGCGAGGCCCTTCAGGTGGGTGCCGCGGAAGATCACCGGGATCTGGCGGAAGGTCGATCCGTTGCCGATGCCGGAGAAGAAGAACGCGGCGAGGAAGCAGAAGAAGAAGCCGTAGAAGTTGCCGCCGTCGCCGCCCAAGGGCAGGAAGTCGATCACGCCGATGATCGCGGCGGCCATGCCGACGAAGGAGAGGATGGTGACCCGGGCGCCGCCCCACTTGTCGGCGATCCAGCCGCCGGCCCAGCGGGCGAGGGCGCCCACGGCCGGGCCCATCCAGGCGTAGGTGGCGACCGAGTAGTCGGGGAAGGTGGTCTTGATCAGCATCGGCAGGGCCGCGGCGAAGCCGATGAAGGAGCCGAAGGTGCCGACGTACAGCCAGGTCATCAGCCAGTTGTGCTTGCGCTTGAAGATGACCTTCTGCTGCTTGAACGGGGTGGAGGCGACCTTCAGGTCGTTCTGGCCGAACCAGGCGACGGCGGCCAGGACCAGCAGGATGGGAACCCAGAGGAAGGCGGCGTTCTGGAGATAGACGGGGGTGCCGTCGGCCTTGTGCTGGGCGGAGCCGATCGCGATCGTCGACCAGGTGATGACGATCGGGGTCAGCAGCTGCACGACGGAGACGCCGAGGTTGCCGAGACCGCCGTTGATGCCGGTCGCGCTGCCCTTCTTCGCCTTGGGGAAGAAGAAGCCGATGTTGGCGAGCGAGGAGGCGAAGTTGGCGCCGCCGATGCCGCAGAGGGCGGCGATGACGACCATCACGGTGTACGGGGTGGTCGGGTCCTGGATGGCGATGCCCAGCCAGATCAGCGGGACGATCAGCACGGCGGTCGACAGGGCGGTGAACCGCCGCTGGCCGATCATCGGGCCGAGGAAGGTGTAGAAGATGCGGGCCGTGCCGCCGGTCAGGCCCGGGATGGCCGTCAGCCAGAACAGCTGCGAGGTCGAGAAGCCGAAGCCGACGTCCTTCAGGTTGGTCGCCGTGACGGACCAGACCTGCCAGACGACGAAGGCGACGAGGAGGGCCGGGACCGCGATCCACAGGTTGCGGCCGGCGACCTTCCTGCCGAACGACTTCCAGAACAGCTCGTTCTCCGGCTCCCAGTCCGTGATGGTCCGGCCGGGGCGGTACTGCTCCGCGTCGTACGAGGCGGGCGACCCGCCCGTGGTTCTGCTGTCCTGGACTACGGAACTCATGGCGCTTCCCTGACTTCCCTGACGTTTACGAGCCCTTTCGAGGCTTCTTCCTTGCCTTTCCAGGCTGCTCCTCGGTTCTGGCGCGTCGTCAGTGCCGATGGTCGCCGCCCCGGACGGGCCTAGGTCGGCTGCCGGGGCGGCCATAGGTCCCGGGGGCGGGGGCCGGTCGGACCTCCTGCGCGAGGGAGGGAGGGAGGAAGAGGGGGAGGCAGGGGAGACGGGGGTGCCCCCGGCCGGCGTGACGACCCCCGGAAGGGGTGTGGGGCCGTCGCGCACGGGCCGGGGGCAGTACGGGGAGGAGGGGGAAGGGGAGGAGGGGGAAGGAGGGAGATGCCGAAAGAGGGAAGGGGAGGGAAGGGGAGGCGGAGAAGGCCGGAAGGGGGCGAGGGGCGCGGGCGCTCAGGAGGAGCGCGGCGGCTCCGGTACCGGCAGCAGCGGCAGCGACACGTCCGGGTCGTCCAGGCTCGCGCCGGTCCGCAGGTCGAACTCCTGCTTGTGCATCGGCGAGGCCACCACCGGCACGCCGTCGCGGGTGCCCATGATGCCGTCGGCGATCACGTGGGCGCCCGAGTACGGATCCCGGTTGCCCACCGCGTACACCTCGCCCGCCGCGTCCTTGAACAGCGCCGCCTCCGTCCCGTCCGGCAGCACCGCCGCCCGCCCGCGCCCCGGCTCCAGGAACTCCGCCCCGGTCGCGTGCGGCGCGAAGCGGGCCAGCGCCGCCGGGTCCTCCAGGACCGCCCGCCACTCGTCGCGGTAGGCGGCCACGTGCCGCTCCATCTGCGCCTCCAGCTCGGCGCCGATGCCCAGCGCGTCCTCGATCAGCACCTCCCGCAGGTGCGCGATCCCGTCGCCGGAACCGCCGAGCCGTTCCAGCCAGGCCGAGGTGCGCTCCAGCCGCTCGCCGGTCCGCAGGTAGTACATGAGGAAACGGTCGATCAGCGCGAAGAGCCCGGTCGCCGACAGGTCGGAGGCGAGCAGGTCGGCGTGGCGCGGGGTCGCGCCGCCGTTGCCGCAGACGTACAGGTTCCAGCCGCCCGCGGTGGCGATGACGCCGATGTCCTTGCCGCGGGCCTCCGCGCACTCGCGCAGGCACCCCGAGACCCCGCCCTTGATCTTGTGCGGGGCGCGCAGGCCCCGGTAGCGGAGCTCCAGGTCGGTCGCGAGCTGCACGGAGTCGCCCTGCCCGAAGCGGCAGAACCTCGCGCCCACGCACGACTTCACGGTCCGCAGCGACTTGCCGTACGCCTGCCCGGACTCGAAGCCGGCCGCGATCAGCCGGCGCCAGATCGCCGGCAGGTCCTCCTTGCGCGCGCCGAAGAGGTCGATCCGCTGACCGCCGGTGATCTTGCTGTAGAGGCCGTGGTCGCGGGCCACCTCGCCGATGGCGATGAGCTGTCCGGCGGTGATCTCGCCGCCGGGGACCCGGGGCACGACCGAATAGGTGCCGTCCTTCTGGAGGTTGGCGAGGAAGAGGTCGTTGGAGTCCTGGAGCGCCGCCTGCTCGCCCTCCAGGACGTGCCGCAGGCCCAGTTCGGGAGCGAGGGTGCCCAGGACGTTGGCGACGACCGGCTTGCAGACCGTGCAGCCCGCTCCCCCGGCGCCGTACCGCTCCAGCAGCTCGGTGAAGGAACGGATCCGCTCGGTGCGGACCAGTTCGTACACCTCCGGCCGGGTCAGCTCCGGGAAGTGCTCGCACAGCCCGCGCCGCTTCTCCACGCCCGCCGCGTCGAGGACGGCCTGGAGGGTGCCGGCACAACCGCCGCAGCCCGTGCCCGCCTTGGTGCAGCGCTTCACGCCGCCGACGTCGGTCAGGCCGTGCTCGGCGATCGCCGCGCTCACCGCCCCCTTGGTCACGTTGTGGCAGGAGCAGACGACGGCGTCGTCGGGGAGGGCGTCCGCGCCCGGGAGCTGCGCGCCGCCGGCCGCCGCGGGCAGGAGGTACGCCTCCGGCGGGGCCGGAAGGCGCCGCCCGGCGTGCGGCTTCAGCGAGCCGTACGCCCCGGCGTCGCCGACCAGGATCCCGCCGAGCAGCTGCCCGTCCGGGCCCAGGAGCAGCTTCTTGTAGACGCCCTCGCGACCGTCCGAGAAGACGATCTCGGTCGCCTCCCCGCCGCCCGCGAACGGGTCGCCGAACGAGGCCACGTCCGCGCCCATCAGCTTCAGCTTCGTGGAGGTGTCGGCCCCGGTGAACTCCGTCGCCCCGTCGCCCGCCAGCTGGTCCGCGACCGTCTCCGCCATCTGGTGGCCCGGCGCGACCAGGCCGTAGACGCGCCCGTCGGAGGTCTGGGCGCACTCGCCGATCGCGTACACGTACGGGTCGGTGGTCCGGCAGTGCGGATCGACCGCGACCCCGCCCCGGTCGCCGACCGCGAGCCCCGCCTCGCGGGCCAGCCGGTCGCGCGGGCGCACACCGGCCGAGAAGACCACCAGGTCGGCGGGGAGCCGCTCGCCGTCCGAGAGGACGAGGGCGGTGGTCCGGCCGTCCGCGCCGGTCTCCACCGCGGTGGCTCCCACGCCGGTGTGCACGGCCACGCCCATCGACTCGATCGTGGACCGCAGGGCCGCCGCGCCGCCGTCGTCCACCTGGAGGGGCATCAGGCGGGGCGCGAACTCCACGACGTGCGCGGCCAGTCCGAGGGTGCGCAGCGCACCCGCAGCCTCCAGGCCGAGCAGCCCGCCGCCGATCACGACGCCGGTCCGCGCGTGCTCGGCGTAGGCGGTGAGCGCGTCCACGTCGTAGAGCGTGCGGTACGTGAAGCAGCCCGGGGCGTCGGCGCCGGGGATCGGCGGCACGAAGGGGTACGAGCCGGTGGCCAGCACCAGGGCGTCGTACGGCACGACCGCGCCGGAGGTGGTCGTGACCGTCCGGGCGGCGGTGTCGACCTGCTCGGCCGGGTCGCCCAGCCGCAGGTCGACGCCGTGGGCGGCGAGGAAGCCGGGCGCCGCGAGCCCGAGCCGGCCGGGGTCGGTGCCGGCGAACACGGAGGAGAGGTGCACCCGGTCGTACGCGGGCACGTCCTCCTCCGCCAGGACGGTGACGCGCCAGCCCGGCGCCGCCGGGTGCGCCGCCAGCGCCCCCCGCTCGGCGAGCGCCTCCAGCAGCCGGTGCCCGACCATGCCGTGACCGACGAGAACGAGGCGGGGGGTCGGGGACGGCATGGGGGCGCTCCGGGGGGTCTGTGGCCGGTGGCCGGTGATCGGTGATCGGTGGCCGGTGATCGGTGGGCGGTGCGGCCGGTGGGATCGGCGTGCGGTCGGCCCGCACCTTCGACCGTAGGCGGGGACGCGCGGGCGTCCGCCCCGAAAAGGGCCCGACCGGAAGGGACTTGCGGCCCCCTCGGCGGGGCCTTACGGCGTGCGGCGGCGCGGTGCGCGTCCCGTAGCGTGGAGACCACGGGCCGTCGGCGCCACGACACCGCCGTCGGCCGCCCCCGCCGCGACTCCCGGGCCGGTGCACCCCGGGAGCCCGCGGCGAACGGCACCGCCTGCCGCGCCCCGCGTGCCCCCGCGGCCCCCGACGGGACGGGGCGCCGTACCGCGCCCCCGCGTGCGCGCACCGCGCCCGGTGGGGCGGCGCCTTCCGCCGTACCCCGTGGGGCCCGCGCCCCGCGGAAACGGGGCCCTCCGCCGCAGCCCCGTGCGGGCAGGCGTCCCGCAGGGCGACGGGGGTCCGTGGAGAGAGGAGAGCGGAATGGTCCGGGAGGTCGTGGTGGTGGCGCACGGCAGCGGACTGCCGGAGGCCGCCACCGCGGTGGAGCGCCTCGCGGCGGGGGTCCGCGCCCTGACCCCCGCGCCCGTCACCGTCGCGTACCTGGACCACCGGACGCCGTCCCTGCCGGACGTGCTCGCCGGCCGCCCCGGCGCCGTGGTGGTGCCGCTGCTGCTGGGCGACGGCTACCACCGCACCGTGGACGTGCCGGCCGTCGCCCGGCGCTTCGCGTGCGTCGTGACGCCGTCCCTGGCGGGCGAGCGCGCCGTGTCGCTGGCGCTGTACGACCGGCTGCGCTCCGCCGAGCGCGCGGCGGGCGCCCCCGCGGACGCCGTCGTCGTCGCGGGCGCCGGCTCGTCCCGCCCGGCCGGGAACGACGGGACCCTCGCCGCGGCGGAGCAGCTGGGGCTCCTCCTGCCGGTGCCGGTGACCGTCGCGTACTGCTCGGCCGCGTCGCCCTCTCCGGAGGAGGCGGTGGCACGCGCGCGTGCGGCGGGTTTCCGGCGGGTGGCGGTCGCGGCCCACCTGCTGGCGCCGGGCCGGTTCGCCCGCGCCCTGGCGGCGCTGCCGGACGCGCACGCGGTGTCCGCGCCGCTGGCGGACCATCCGCGGCTGGCCCGGCTGGTGGCGGCCCGCCACGAGGCCGCGGCGCGGCTCCCGGAGGCCGTACCGCTCCGCGTGGCTTGAGGGGCCCCGGGGCGGGCTCTGCTGTGCTGGCCCCATGACACAACCCTTCCTGCCGCTGACCGCGCGCTCCCGCGAGGAGTCGCACCGGACCGCCACGCCCCTGGAGCTCTTCTTCGACCTGTGTTTCGTGGTCGCCGTCGCCCAGGCGGGCGCGGCGCTCGTGCACGCGGTCGCCGAGGGGCACGCGGGCGAGGGCGTCGTGAACTACGCGATGGTCTTCTTCGCCATCTGGTGGGCCTGGATGAACTTCACCTGGTTCGCCTCGGCCTACGACAACGACGACGTCCTCTACCGGGTCATCACGCTGGTGCAGATCGCCGGTGTGCTGATCCTGGCCGCCGGGGTCTCGCGCGCCTTCGAGGAGCACGACTTCCTCGTCGTCTACCTCGGCTATCTGGTGATGCGGGTGGCGCTCGCCTCGCAGTGGCTGCGGGCCGCCCGGCACGCGGCGTCGGCGGAGGAGCGGACGATGTGCCGCCGGTACGCGGGCGGGGTGCTGACGGTGCAGCTGGGCTGGCTGTCGCTGCTGTTCGTGCCGGACGGGGCGCTGCCGTGGGTCTTCCTGGTGATGGCGCTGGCGGAGCTCGCGGTGCCGGTGTACGCGGAGAAGGACGCGCCCAGCACCTGGCACCCGCACCACATCGCGGAGCGGTACGGCCTGTTCACGATCATCGTGCTCGGCGAGTCGGTGGCGGCGGCGACCGTGGCGGTGAAGTCGGGGGTGGTCGAGAACGACGCCCTGAACGAGCTGCTGCCGATCGCGGCGGGCGGGCTGCTCATCGTCTTCGCCGCCTGGTGGATCTACTTCGTCGTCCCGGCGCACGACCGGCTGACGGACAGCCGGCAGGGCTTCCTGTGGGGGTACGGACACTTCGTGATCTTCATGTCGGCGGCGGCGATCGGCGCCGGCCTGGAGATCGCCGTGGAGCAGGCCGTCGGCAAGGCCCACATCAGCACGCTCGCCGCCTCCGCCTCGGTGACGATCCCGACGGCCGTGTTCCTGCTGTCGGTGTGGCTGCTGCACGCCCGCTACTTCAAGGTCGGCCTCGCCCAGCAGGCGGTGCTGCCGGGAGCGGCGCTCGCGATCCTGCTCTGCTCCTTCGCGGGCGGCTGGGCGGTGCTCTCGGCGGGCCTGGTGGCGGCGGCCGCGGTGGCGGTCGGCGTGACGCTCGCCGCACGCGCTCCCGCCACCGGGACGGGCCGCGCCTCCTGAGGTAGGAAGGGGGGCATGACGGCAGAGCTGCTCTCCCCCGACGGCCTCACCGACGTGCCCGGCGTCCGGGTGGGCCACGCGCGCGTGGCGGGCCCCCGGGCCCTGTCGGGGACCACGGTCGTCCTCGCCCCCGAGGGCGGCGCGGTGGCCGCCGTGGACGTGCGCGGCGGAGGTCCCGGCACCCGGGAGACGGACGCCCTCGACCCGAGGAACGTGGTCCAGCGGATCGACGCCCTCGTCCTGACCGGAGGCAGCGCCTACGGCCTGGACTCCGCCGCCGGGGTGATGGCCTGGCTGGAGGAGCGCCGGCGCGGGGTCAGGGTCGGCCCCCACCCGTCCCACGTGGTGCCGGTCGTGCCGGCCGCCTGCGTCTTCGACCTGGGCCGGGGCGGCGACTTCGCGGCCCGCCCGGACGCGGCCACCGGCCGGGCCGCCGTGGAGGCCGCGGCGGCGTCCGGGGACCACGCGCGCGTGGCGACGGGCGCGGTCGGCGCCGGCACCGGGGCGGTCGTCGGCGGGATGCGCGGCGGGGTCGGCACGGCGGGCCTCCGCCTGGAGTCCGGGATCACGGTCGCCGCCCTGGTGGTGGTGAACGCGGTCGGCTCGGCCGTCGACCCGGCGACCGGCGTCCTGTACGGCGGCTTCTTCGAGGACGCCGCGGCCGTCGGCGGGGGCCCCGGCGGTGCCCGTGAGGGGTGGCCGGACCGCCCGCCGCGCGCGGTGCACGAGGCCGCGGTCCGGCGGCTCGCCGAGGCGCGCGCCGCCTCCGTCCGGCCCCCGCTGAACACGACCCTCGCGGTGGTCGCCACGGATGCCGCGCTGACCCGCGCCCAGGCCCAGAAGGTGGCGGGCACGGCGCACGACGGCATCGCCCGGGCGATCCGGCCGGTGCACCTGATGAACGACGGCGACACGGTCTTCGCGCTCGCCACCGGGGCCCGCGAGCTGCCGTCGGAGCCGGGGCCGCTCGCGCTGAACGGGATCCTGGCGGCCGGTGCCGACCTGGTGACCCGGGCGATCGTCCGCGCGGTCCTCGCCGCCCCGGGGGGCCTGCGCGGCCCGGGCGGCGACTTCCCCTCGTACGGGGAGCTGTACGACCGGCCGCACGCCTCGCCCGCCGCCCCGTACTCCCGCTGACGGCACGGGAGTCGGGGGTGCGCCGGAGCCGGGAACTTCCGTCGCCGGTCCCTCGTTTTCCGTAACCCCGACCCCGTTGTCGGACCCAGGGACTACGTTAAGCAAGCACCAAGTGACATGCGGCGACGGCCTGGAGACCCTCTTGAACGATCCGCGGGATCACCTCGATCCGTACGAGACGACCGAGACGCACGTCGAGCGGCTCCTCGGCCGGGCGCTCAACTCCTTCGACCTGCCCGACGCGATGGTGGAGCGCCTGGAGTCGGCGCTCGCCCACTCCACCGCGCTGCATTCCTCGCACCACGGCTCCTCGCTGCACCGCGCCACCTACCGCCACGCCTATCTGCTGTCCGACGGCAGCGCCCTCGTCCTCTGGGAGCTCGTGCACAACGCGGGCCGGGACGGCACCGAGCAGCACGAGCTGTACGCGGAGGAGACGGAGGCCCGGCTGGCCGCCTCCCGGCTGCCGGCCGGCCCGCTGCCCGAGTGGACCGTGGAGCGGACCGACGGGCGGCCCGCCGACGAGGACGACGACCTGGCGGCGCTGGGCGCCCTGCTGGCCCGCCCGATACCCGCCCAGCCCCGGATGTACGTGCCGGACAACTCGGCGGACCACGCCCGCCGCGTGCTGCGCCGTGCGGAGAACGAGGACCGGCCCGCCGAGCGGACCGCCCGCAGGCTGCGGATCGCCTTCGCCCACCACATCACCCAGGTGTTCGGCCGTCATTGCCCCGTGGAGGGCGGCCGGGAGGCCGGATTCACCCTCTACGAGCACCAGTTCCTGCTGCTCGACGGCACCGAGCTGAGCCTCTGGGAGGTCGAGCACACGGCCACCCCGGACGGCCGGCACATGTGCGAGGTGTACGAGACGGAGGCCGCGGCGCGCGGGGCGATGGAGGCCCGCTCCCGGGTCCGCTGAGCCGCTGCCGGGCGGCGGCCCGTGCGCACGCCGAAGGGCCCCGGTCGGAAGACCGGGGCCCTTAGGCGGTCGTGCGGGGAGGGGCGGGCCCGGAGACTTCGCCGGGAACCGCCCCCGGAGGCCCAGGAGGCCCGGGGAGCCCAGAGGGCTCAGGGTCCGAGGCCCGGGAGACTCGGCGGCCAGGAGAAGGACCGGAGGCTCAGGAGGTGAGCGCCGGCTCCTTCTCCAGCGGCGCGGGGCCGTCCCCGGCCGTGCCGTCGTCCTCGCCCGCGCCGCCCTCCAGGTGCTGCTTGGGCCTGGCCGGCAGGGCGAACATCACCAGGAAGATCCCGGCGAGGACCACCGCGGCCCAGCCGAGGGAGTTGCGGAAGGCCTCCGTGAAGGCCGTCGTGATCTCCTGCGGGGCCCGCTGGAGCCGCTCCTCGTCGAAGGTGCCGAAGAAGACCACCGACACCAGGCCGAGCCCGATCGCGTTGCCCATCTGCCCGGTCATGTTGATCAGACCGGAGGCCGAACCCGCGTGCTCCTTCGGGACCTCCGACAGCACCGCGTCGGTCAGCGGCGCCACGATCAGCCCCATGCCGAGGCCCATCACCACCAGCGCGGGGACCATCTGCCAGGACGTGATCTCCGCCCCGTACCGTCCGGCGACGAAGAAGTAGAGCAGGATGCCCGCGCCCATCGTCAGCGCGCCGGTCTGGAGCACCTTGCGGCCGAAGCGCGGCACCAGCAGCTGCACCGACAGGCCCGCCGCCATGGAGACGGCGATCGAGAACGGCACCCCGGTCAGGCCCGCCCGCAGGGCGCTCCAGCCGAGGCCGAGCTGCATGTAGAGCGTCCACACCAGGAAGAAGATGCCGAGCACGATGCCGAAGGTCAGCTGCACGGCGATGCCGGCCGCGAAGGACTTCACGCGGAACAGCGACAGCTCGACCAGCGGCGACCCGTCCTTCTTCGTCTTGTACCGCTCGTACGCCACCAGGACGCCGAAGACCAGCGGGCTGGCCGCCATCATCAGGTGGCCCCACAGCGGCCAGTCCAGCTCGCGGCCGCGCGTCAGCGGGTAGATCAGCAGGAGCAGCGCGGCCGTGACGAGCACCACGCCGACCAGGTCGAGCCGGAGTGCCTTCGGCGCCTTCGACTCGGTGATGTACTTCCGTCCGAGCAGCAGCGCGGCGATGCCCACCGGCAGGTTGATCAGGAAGATCGGCCGCCACTCCAGGCCCGCGATGTTCCACTCGGTGAGCAGCGCGCCGAGCAGCGGTCCGGAGACCGCGCCGAGACCGACGATGGCGCCGAAGAGACCGAAGACCTTGCCGCGCTCGTGCGCCGGGAAGGTGACGTGCACGATCGACAGCACCTGCGGCACCATCATCGCCGCCGCCGCGCCCTGGAGGAGGCGGGAGGCGACCAGCATCTCCGGGTTGGCGGCGAGACCGCACAGCGCGGAGGCGACGGTGAAGCCCGCCGTGCCGAACAGGAAGAGCCGCTTGCGGCCGTAGATGTCGCCGAGGCGGCCACCGGTGATCAGGCCGGCGGCGAAGGCCAGCGCGTAGCCGGCGGTGATCCACTGGATCGCGGTGGTCGTGGTGCCCAGGTCGTGCTCGATGCTGGGGATCGCGATGTTCACGATCGTGGCGTCGACCAGGTCCATGAAGGCGGCCGTCATGACGATGGCCAGGGCGATCCAGCGTCTGCTGTCCCCCGCGGTGCTGCTGTCCGCCCCCGTGGCGGCGTCGGTCTCGTGTGCGCTCATAGGAGAACCATAGGAGTGATGTAGGTCGGGTTACGTCCTAATTCCGGCGCATGATGGCGTGCATGACGGACACCCCGGCACGACTCCTCACTCTGCTCTCGCTCCTCCAGACCCCGCGCGAGTGGCCCGGCAGCGAGCTCGCCGACCGGCTCTCGGTCTCCGCGCGCACGATCCGCCGCGACATCGACCGCCTCCGCGACCTCGGCTATCCCGTCGAGGCGACCAAGGGGGCGATCGGCGGCTACCGGCTCGTCGCCGGCACGGCCATGCCCCCGCTGCTCCTCGACGACGAGGAGGCCGTCGCCATCGCCGTCGGACTCCGGGCCGGCGCGGGGCACGCCATCGAGGGCGTCGACGAGGCGTCCGTGCGGGCCCTGGCCAAGCTGGAGCAGGTGCTCCCGGCGCGGCTGCGGCACCGGGTCTCCACGCTGCAGAACGCGACCCTGCCGCTGACCCGTGGCGACGGCGCCACCGTCGCGCCCTCCACCCTCACGGCCCTCGCGGGCACCGTGACCGGCCGCGAACGGCTCCGCTTCAGCTACCGGGCGGGGGACGGCGCCGAGTCCAAGCGGCTCGTGGAGCCCTACCGGCTGGTGTCGACGGGCCGGCGGTGGTACCTCGTCGCGTACGACCTGGGGCGGGAGGACTGGCGGACCTTCCGCGTCGACCGGATCACCGACCCGCTCGCGACCGGGGCGCGCTTCACGCCGCGGGAGCTGCCGGAGGGCGACGAGGCGGCGTACCTCGCGCGCTCGATGGCGCGGGCGCAGGGGGAACTGGACCTGGACGTCACCTTCGGGGCGTCCGCGGAGACGGTCGCCGGACGGCTGCCGGCGCACCTGGCGCCGGTGGCCACGGGCGAGGACACGTGCCGGGTGCGGGGGCGGGTGCCCGAGTCCGTCGAATGGCTCGCCATCCGGCTGGCGATGCTCGACGTCCCCTTCAAGGTGCATGCGCCCGAGGCGCTCCGCACGCACCTCCAGGCCCTCACCACCCGCCTGGCCACAGCCCTCGCCTGACCCCCATCGCCCTGCGGGGCGCCTGCCCCACGGAGGTGCAGCGGAGGGCACCTCCGCCGGACGCGGGTGCGGGGCACGGGCGGCGGCCCGGTGGGGGGCGCCGCCCGCGGGGAGGGGCGGGGGTCAGGCGACCGCGTCGAAGCCGGTGTCGCGGGCCATCTTCTTCAGCTCCAGCAGCGCGTGCTTCTCGATCTGGCGGATGCGCTCGCGCGTGAGCCCGTGCTCCTTGCCGACCTCCGTCAGCGTCCGCTCGCGCCCGTCCTCGATCCCGTACCGCATCCGGATGATGGACGCCGTGCGGTGGTCGAGCTTGTCGATGAGGTCGTCGAGCTCCTCGCTCCGCAGCAGCGTGAGGACGGACTGCTCCGGCGAGATCGCCGAGGTGTCCTCCAGCAGGTCGCCGAACTGCGTCTCGCCCTCGTCGTCGACCGACATGTTGAGCGAGACCGGGTCGCGCGCCCAGTCGAGGACGTCGGTGACCCGCTCCGGCGTGGAGCCGAGCTCCTCCGCGACCTCCGCGGGCTCCGGCTCGCGCCCGTGCTCGCGGTTGAACTCGCGCTGGACCCGGCGGATGCGGCCCAGCTCCTCCACCAGGTGGACGGGGAGACGGATGGTGCGGGACTGGTCGGCGATGGACCGGGTGATGGCCTGGCGGATCCACCACGTGGCGTACGTGGAGAACTTGAAGCCCTTCGCGTAGTCGAACTTCTCGACGGCGCGCACCAGGCCCGCGTTCCCCTCCTGGATCAGGTCGAGCAGGGGCAGGCCGCTGCGCGGGTAGCGCCGGGCCACGGCGACGACGAGCCGCAGGTTGGACTTGATGAAGAGGTCCTTGGCACGCTCGCCCTCGGCGGCCAGCACCTCCAGCTCCTCGCGGGTCGCCCCGCCCGCCCCGGTCTCCTCCACCTCGCCGTCGAGGATCTGCTGGGCGTAGACGCCCGCCTCGATGGTCTGGGAGAGCTCGACCTCCTTGGCGGCGTCGAGCAGGGGCGTGCGCGCGATCTCGTCGAGGTACATGCCGACCAGGTCGCGGTCGGCGATCTCCCCGCCCACGACGCGAACGCTGCTTGCCCGGCCGTCCCCGCTCTTGGCGGCGGACTGACGACGGGCGACGGCACGGGTTGCCATGCGTGCTCCCTTGCTGAGTAGGTCGCGACACCTTTCGGGTGCCCTGCATCCGACGGAAACAACGACCGGAATCGGGACAGAATTCCCAGGAGACTCAGGATTTTCGCGATCATGCAGTATCCTGCGCCGCCGCCGCCCCGTCCGGCGGCTCGTCGCCGACGCGGATCCGCAGGTCAGAGCCTGCCGAGCGGCCTTCCGGGCCTTCCCCGACCGCACTGTCGGTGAGACGGCCGTCACACCGATGGGCCGTCCGCCCTTCTCCTTCTACGACGCCGGGCGGTGGCGTGAAGTTGCCTCGGCCACCTCCCGTCTCATCCCTCGGTCCCGCCCTTCGGTCCCGCCCCCGGCCTCACCCGCCGGGCGCCCGCACCGCCGCCCCCTCGTACCCGGTCGCAGCGACCTCAACCCGCGGCCGAGGCCCACGGCCTCGACCCACGACCTCGACCCGCGACCGAGGCGCGGGTCCGCCCCGCGGTGTAGGTCCCGGGCCCGTTACGGCCCGCCCCTCCCCCGCCCTACCGTCCGGTCCATGGACACCACCGGCATCCTCGACGAGGCCCTCGAACGGCTCCACACCACCGGACCCGAGCGGAACGGCTGGCTCACCAACCACGCGCCGATGGCCGTGGAGGCGCTGGCCCGCCACGGGCACGCCGCCGGCGTGCACCGCTGGCTCGACGCGTACGCGCCGAAGCTGGAGGAGGCGCCCGCCCCGTACGCCCCGGTCACCGCCGCGAACTGGCGGGAGGCGCTCGGCGACCCGGTCCGGATCACCGACTGGACGCGCCACTTCGCCCGCGAGCTGGCGGACCGGCCCTGGCGGGAGGTGCTGGCGGAGTGGTGGCCGCGGCTGCTGCCCGGCATCGCGGGCGGCGCCACCCATCCGGTGATCCGCACCGGGCACGCCGTACGGACCCTGCTGGCGCCGGGCGGGGAGACGGGGCCGCGGCGGGCGGAGCTGGCGCACGCCCTCGGGTACTGGGCGGCCCGGCACCGGCCGCTGCCCGCGCTCGCCCCGCTGGCCGCCGCGCCGGACGCGGCCGCCGCGCTCGCCGCCGTACCGCCCGTCCCCCGGCAGGAGGGCGGGATCCGGGAGCGGCTCGCGCAGCTGACGGGCTTCCCCGCCTGGGGCGCGGAGACCGGGCCCGAGGCGGCGCGGGAGCGGCTGGAGGAGCTGGTGGCGGCGGCCGTGCACCGGTACGCGACGCACGGGCACGGCGAGCCGATCATGCTGGTGCACGCGGCGACGGCGCCCAACGCCGTCCTGCGGACCCTGCCCGCCCTGCCCCGCGCCCTGTGGGCGCCGAGCCTGGCGGCGGCCTGGACGGCCTCGGCGGCGGTGACGGCCGCGTACGCGCCGCGGGAAGCCGCTCCGTACGCGCCGGCCGGCCTCACCGCGGAGGAGGTCTTCGCCCGGGCGGCGGCGCACGGCGACGACCACACGATCAAGTTCGCCGACACGGCGCTGGACGTCGGCGGCGCGCTCGCGCTGGCCGCCGCCGTCCGCTCGGTGGAGCTGAACCCGCCGGCGTACGGATAGCTCCGCCGGCCCCGCTCCGCCGGTCCCGTCAGCCGCCCCCGCCCCGCCGCCCGCTCAGCCGAACTGCACCGAGCGCTTCGCCAGCCCCATCCAGAAGCCGTCGATCACCGAGCGCTCGGCGTCGAGGTCGCCGGCGGCGTCGGCCGCGCCCATGGCGACGAAGAGCGGCGCGAAGTGCTCCGTGCGGGGGTGGGCGAGGCGGCCGGCCGGGGACTTGCGCTCGAAGTCGAGCAGCGCGTCCACGTCGCGGGCGGCGAGGGCCTCGTGCCCCCAGGCGTCGAACTCGGCGGACCAGCCCGGCACGCCGCCGCCGGTGTGCCGGAGCGCCGCGAGGTTGTGGGTGAAGAAGCCGCTGCCGACGATCAGCACGCCCTCGTCCCGCAGCGGGGCGAGCCTGCGGCCGATGTCCATGAGCCGGCGCGGGTCGAGGGTCGGCATGGAGATCTGGAGGACCGGGATGTCGGCCCCGGGGTACATCTCGACGAGCGGCACGTACGCGCCGTGGTCGAGGCCCCGGTCGGGGATGTCCTGGACGGGGGTGCCCGGCGAGCGCAGCAGCTTGCGGACGGACTCGGCGAGCGCGGGCGCGCCGGGGGCGTCGTACCGGACCCGGTAGTAGTGCTCGGGGAAGCCCCAGAAGTCGTGGACGAGCGGGATCGTCTCGGTGGCGCCGAGGGCGAGCGGGGCCTCCTCCCAGTGGGCGGAGACCATGAGGATCGCCCGGGGGCGGGGCAGTCCGGCCGACCAGGCGGCGAGCTCGCCGGGCCAGACCGGGTCGTCGGCGAGCGGGGGCGCGCCGTGGGACAGGTAGAGCGCGGGCATCCGTTCCAGCGTGGCGTCCATGGTGACGGCCTCCTCCTCCGGCAGAAGTCCTTGAAACTTCAAGCTCGATGCTCGCAGCGTAAACCTACATAGTTCAACTTTCAAGAATGGGTCGTACGATGGACACCATGGGAGACACGACCGAACCGCGCTGGCTCAACGACGACGAACAGCGTGTCTGGCGCTCGTACCTCCATGCGACCACGCTCCTGGAGGATCACCTCGACCGCCAGTTGCAGCGCGACGCGGGCATGCCGCACGTCTACTACGGGCTCCTCGTCCAGCTCTCCCAGGCACCGCGCCGCCGGCTGCGCATGACCGAGCTCGCGAAGAGCGCGAAGATCACCCGCTCCCGCCTCTCGCACGCCGTCGCGCGCCTGGAGAAGAACGGCTGGGTGCGGCGCGAGGAGTGCCCCTCCGACAAGCGCGGCCAGTTCGCCCGGCTCACCGAGGAGGGCATGGAGGTGCTGCGGCGGACCGCGCCCGGGCACGTGGCGGCGGTGCGCCAGGCGATGTTCGACCGGCTCGCCCCCGAGCAGGTCGAACAGCTCGGCGCGATCATGCGGGTGATGGCGGAGGGCCTGGAGCCGACGGACCCGGAAGCGGACCTGCCCTGGCTCCGCTGAGCGGAACCAGGGCAGGCGGGGCGGGAGGGCCGGGGCGGGAGGCCCGAGGCGGGGGGCCGGAGGCTGGAGGCTGGAGGCGGCAGCAGTCCCCGGCCCTCGGCACCGGCCCCCGCGGCTCCGGGCTCAGTGCGCGATGACCGGCACCTTCACCTCGTCCTCGGAGCCCGCGCCGGAACCGGCGACCACGCCCGTCTCCGGCTTCCCCGTGGTGATCAGCACCGCGGCGATGGCCGCGGAGACGGCCAGGATGCCGACCGCCCACCAGATCGCGGCGGTGTAGCCCTCGACCATGCCCTGGAGCTGGAGCAGCTTCCGGGCGGCCGGGGTGGTCGCGCCGGCCGCGTGGTCGACGAGGTACGCGGTCGTCGCCGAGGCGGCGATCGTGTTCAGCAGGGCCGTGCCGATGGCGCCGCCGACCTGCTGCGAGGTGTTGACCATCGCGGAGGCCACGCCGGCGTCCTTCGGGTCCACGCCGTGCGTGGCGAGCGACATGGCCGGCATGAAGGCGGTGCCCATGCCGAGGCCGAGCAGCAGCTGCGCGGGCAGGATCAGCCCCGCGTAGGAGGTGCCGACCTCCAGCTGGGTCAGGAGCAGCATGCCGACGGCGGCGGTCAGGAAGCCGGGGGCCATGAGCAGGCGCGGCGGGACCCGGGTCATCAGCCGCGTGCCGATCTGGGTCGAGCCGATGATCATGCCCGCGATCATGGGCAGGAACGCGAAGCCCGTCTTGACCGGCGAGTACCCCTTCACGACCTGGAGGTAGTAGGTGAGGAAGAGGAAGAGGCCGAACATCGCGATGACGGCGAGGCCGAGCGAGAGGTAGACGCCGCCGCGGTTGCGGTCGGTGAGGACGCGCAGCGGCAGCAGCGGGTTCCTCACCTTCGCCTCGACGAGGACGAAGGCGCCGAGCAGCACCACCGAGGCCGCGAACATGCCGATCGTGCCGGCGTCGCTCCAGCCCTCGGACTCGGCGCGGGTGAAGCCGTAGACGAGCGCGACCAGACCCAGGGTGGAGAGGATCACGCCGGGGATGTCGAGCGCGGAGCGGTTGCGGCCGCCGGCCGGCTCGCGGATCACCAGGTACGCGCCGACGGCGGCGACGATCGCGAACGGGATGTTGACGAAGAAGGTCCAGCGCCAGTTCAGGTACTCGGTGAGGAAGCCGCCGAGGATCAGGCCCACGGCGCCGCCGCCACCGGCGATCGCGCCGTAGATGCCGAAGGCCTTGGCGCGCTCCTTGGCGTCGGTGAAGGTCACCGCGAGCAGCGAGAGCGCGGCGGGCGCGAGCAGCGCGCCGAAGGCGCCCTGGAGCGCGCGGGCCCCGAGCATCATGGCCTCGCCGGTCGCCGCGCCGCCGAGGGCGGAGGCGGCGGCGAAGCCGATCAGGCCGACGACGAAGGTGCGCTTGCGGCCCCAGAGGTCCGCGATGCGGCCGCCGAAGAGCAGCAGGCCGCCGAAGGCGAGGGCGTAGGCGGTGATGACCCACTGCCGGTTGCCGTCCGAGATGCCGAGGTCCTGCTGGGCGGAGGGGAGGGCGATGTTCACGATGGTCGCGTCGAGCACGACCATCAGCTGGGCGAGGGCGATGAAGACGAGTGCCTTCCAGCGGCCGGGGTCGGGCTGGACGGCGGCCGTCGACCGTGCGGTCTCGGCGGTTTCGGGCATGGCGGGAGCCACCTCTTGGTGCGTAAGGGAGGAAAAAGGGCTTCTACGAAGGCCGCGGGGGCTTCCGGGAGGGCCGCGAAGGCCTCCGGGAGGGCGCCGAGGGCTTCCGGAAGGAAGTGATCGGGTCGGACCGCGGGTCCGTCACGCGTCGCGTCTCAGGTCCCCCAGGGTCGCCGTCGTCCCCGGCAGCTCGGAGCGGGCGGGGGCCTCCAGGCCGTCGAGGAAGAGCTGGAGGTGGCGGTGGACGAAGGGGGCGAAGGCCTCGCAGCCGGTGCCCGGCAGCGGCCGGGTCAGCTGGGAGACGCCGACCATCAGGTCGCCGACGCCGATGTCGGCGCGGAGCCGGCCGGCCGCCTGCGCCCGCCGGACGAGGCCCTCGACGGCCTCCTCCAGGCGCTCGCGCTCGACGACGAGGTCGGGGTGGTCCTTGTCGAAGGTGCCGTCGAGCATCGGGCAGAGCGCGCCGACCCGCTCGTCGGCGGCCGCGAGCGCGAAGCGGCGGACCGCGGCGAAGGTGTCGGTCTCCTCGGCGGCCGCCCGCTCGGCCCGCTCGGTGAGCCGGGCGAGGAGCGAGAGGACGACCTCGTGGACGAGCCCGGGCCGCTCGGGGAAGTTGCGGTAGAGGGTGGCGTTGCCCACTCCGGCCCGGCGCGCGATCTCGTCGTACGGCACGGAACAGCCGAACTCCACGAACATCTCGCGGGCCGCCGCCACCAGCCGCTCGCGGTTGCGCACGGCGTCGGCGCGCGGCCGGGGCACCCGGCGCGCGGGGCGCTCCGGGTCCGCGCCCTCCGCGGGGACTCCACCGTCGGTGCGGATCACGCCACGACCTCCTCGGCCACTGTCGGCTCCCCGCGCCTCTCGGCCTCGCGGAGCCATCCGGGGAAACTCTCCCCACTTCGTCGGACTCTCTCCTGAACGGGGAAGGAATCCCCGGTTATTTCGCCTCCAACTGTGACCTGGCTCACATGCACGCCGTGTCGCCGGATACCCACGATCGGTCCACCCGGCGCGCGCCCCCGCACCGCTCCGCACAGGCTGATCGCGCGGCACCACGCCGCTGACCTGGCCCCGACCGGAGAGGCGACCGCATGCAGCACACCCGCCGGCGGATACGCAGACCGGTCGCCCTCGCGGCGACCGCGGCCCTCCTGCTCACCGTCCTCGTCTCGGCGAGCACCACGCTCCCCGGGCCCGCCCCGGCCTCGGCGGGCCCGGTGGCCGCCGCGCCGGACACCACCCGGCTCGGACCGTGCCGCATCGCCACGACCATGGGCGTGCAGATGTCGGAAGGGCTGCCGACCGCCCCCGGGTACGCCCGCTCCACCGGCCGGGTCCGCGCCCTCACGCTGATGGTCGACTTCCCCGACGCGCCCGGCGAGGGCACCGCCACGGCCCGCTTCCGCGAGTTCTTCCCGCAGACCGCCGACTGGTTCCGGGTCAGCTCCTACGGCCGGCTCCACTACGAGGCCGAGACGCCGATACCCGACTGGCTGCGGATGCCGCGGCCGTTCTCCTCGTACGGCATCGAGCGCGGCGCCCCGTACGAACCGGGGTACCGCTCCTTCGTCGAGGACATCGTGAAGGCGGCCGACCCGAGGGTCGACTTCAGCGCCTACGACCTGGTCAACATCCTGGTGACGCCGAACGCCGGCCCCTCGGCCCTGGACACCGTCCTGTCCGTGACCTTCTCCGGCAACGCCGACGCGCCCTACGCCGACGGCGTCCCGCTCGCCAACACGTCCTTCGTCTACAGCCGCCAGGACGACGGCTCCGGCAGCTTCGCCGAGACCGGCTACCGCGTCCTCCCCCACGAGAACGGGCACGTCTTCGGCCTCCCCGACCTGTACACCGCCGACGGCGGCGGCACGGTCGGCCACTGGGACATCATGTCCGAGGACTGGGGGGCCAACAACGACCTGCTCGGCTGGCACAAGTGGAAGCTCGGCTGGCTCGACAACGACCAGATCCGCTGTGCCTCCGCCACCGGCAGCAGCGAGCACCTGCTCACCCCGCTGGCCGTCGCCGGCGGCCCCAAGCTCGTCTTCGTGCCGCTCTCCGAGACCACCGGCTACGCCGTCGAGGTGCGCACCCGCGAGGGCAACGACGAGGCCGTCTGCGAACCGGGCGTCCTGGTCTACCGCGTCGAGACCGACGTCGACACCGGCCACGGCCCGGTCACCGTCGCCGACAGCGACCACGCCAGCGGCGGCTGCACCCGCCGCCCCAACGTCCACGCGGAACTCTCCGACGCCCCCTTCCGCCCCGGCGAGACCTTCACCGACCGCGCCAACGGCATCCGCATAGGCGTGGTGGACGAGGACGCGACGGGCGGCTTCCGCGTCCGCGTCAGCCGCGACTGACCCGGCCGGAGCCGGCCAGGAGCTCCCGCAGCGGGCCCTTGAGGAGCTTCCCCGCCGGATTCCGGGGCAGCTCCCCGTCCCGTACGAGGACGTGCGCGGGCACCTTGAAGGCGGCGAGGCGCGCGGCGACGTGCGCCCGCAGCCCCTCCGGGCCGGCCGCCGCGCCCGGCCGGAGCCGCACGACCGCGCCGACCTCCTCCCCCAGGAGCGGGTGCGGCACCCCCAGCACGGCGGCGTCGAGCACGTCCGGATGGTCCTGGAGCACCCCCTCGACCTCCACGCAGTACACGTTCTCGCCGCCCCGGACGACCATGTCGGTGAGCCGGTCGACCACCGTGACCCGCCCCTCCCCGTCCACCCGCGCGAGGTCGCCGGTCCGGAACCAGCCGCCGGGCGCGAAGGCGGCGCGGGTGGCGGCCTCGTCCCGCCAGTAGCCGCGGAAGAGCGACTGCCCCCGCAGCCACAGCTCGCCGACCCCGTCCTCGCCGGGCGCCTCGATCCGCACCTCGGTGGCGGGCGAGGGCCGCCCGACGCTGCCGGGCAGGGCGCGGTACTCGGCCCCCACGTGGGCGAGGACCCCGCCGCAGGTCTCGGTGAGCCCGTACCCGTTCCGGGGCTCGATCCGCTCCCCGTACCCCTCCGCCAGCCCCCGGGTGATCCCGGGCGGCGCGGCGGCCCCGCCCGTGCTCAGCAGCGTCAGGGTCTCCAGCGGGTCACCGGTCTCCCGGGCGAGCGCGAGCAGCTGCAGCGCGGTGGTGGGCACCCCGGCGTAGTGCGTCACCCGGTGCTCCCGGACCAGCTCCAGCGCCCGCGCCGGATCCCACTTCCGCATCATGACCAGCGTCCCGCCCCCCGCCATCACCGCGTACAGCGAGGTGAAGGCGGCCACGTGGAAGAACGGGAAGGTCGTCAGCGACACGATCGGCGCCCCGCCCCCCGGCCGCTCCCCGCGGACCAGCGCCGCGCGGGCCGCGAAGTACCGCGGGTGGACGGCCGCACCCGCCTGCGCGAGATGCGTGGCGACGGCCCCCTTGGGCCGCCCGGTGGTCCCCGAGGTGTAGAAGATCGTGGCGTCGTCCTCGGGCAGCACCTCGACGCCGGGCGGCCCGGCGAAGGGATCGGTGTCGGGCTCGTACGCCGCGAAGCCGGGCTCCGCCTCCCCGTGGAAGACGATCCCCGGCACCCCGGCCCGCCGCGCCCAGGCCCGCACCCGCGGCACCCGCTCCCCGTCGACGAGGAGCAGCCCCGGCCCGCAGTCGTCGAGCGCGTACGCGCACTCGTCCTCGGTCCACCAGGCGTTCAGCGGCACGGCGACGAGCCCGGCGAGCTGGACGGCCCAGAAGGCGACCTGCCACTCCGGCAGGTTCCGCATGGCGATCACCACGCGGTCCCCGCGCCGCAGCCCGTACTCCCCCACCAGCCGGCGGGCCAGCCCGCACGCGGCGTCGAAGAACTCCCGGTAGCCGACCGTCCCCGCCTCGGAGACCAGGAACGGGCGGTCCCCGTACCCCCACACCACCTCGACGAACTCCCGCAGGGTCCTCGCCCCGCCCACGTAGACCCCGCCCCGCACCTCGAACGGCGCGCCCTCGGCCACCAGGCTCCGCATCCCGCCCCTCCTCGCACCGACACATAAAACGGATCTCAGAATTCCGATTGAATACGCATCTGACGTATTCGGTCCACCTTTCAATCCACCTCTTGTCGCCTCTCGCCGCGCAGCGCTTGGATGCCCCCTGATCAACTCGCCGAACACATGCACAGGGTGGGGATTCCCATAAAGTACCGCCGCGGTTCACTCATGCTTTTTTCCGGTAGTCCCGGAAAACGTCTCACCGACCGGACGAGGACGGGACTCGTCGGAGCCCTCTCCGTCGCGCTGGGCATCTCACTGCTCTCCGCGCCGTCCTGGGCCATGCCCGTCGCACCGCTCGTCCAGCCGGGCGTCCCGCCCGTGCAGAAGGCCGAATCCGTCGACGGGACCGACTTCCGCGCCACCGGCTCCCGGAAAAGACCCACCCCCTCACCACCCTGGAGAGCCGCACCCGTCACCTGGCCCGCACCGGCCACCGAGCAGCTCGCCCTCCGGCCCGGCACGACCAGCGCCACCACGGCGGGCGGACTCCCCGTCCGCCTCACGCCGCCCGCCGCACGCGCGAAGAAGGCCGGCGCGGCCGCCCCCGTGAAGGTGACCGTCGCGGACCGCACCACCGCCCTGCGGGCCGGCGTCGAGGGCCTCCTCGTGTCGCTGCGCCCCGGGACCACCGGCACCACCGGCGCGCCCGCCGGCACCGAGGTCGAGGTCGACTACGGCTCCATCCGCGGCGCCTACGGGGCCGGCTGGGCCTCCCGCCTGCGCCTGGTGACCCTGCCCGCGTGCGCGCTCACCACGCCCGACAGGGCCGAGTGCCGCGAGCAGACCCCCCTGGCGACCCGGAACGACGCCGACACCCACACGCTCCGGGCCTCCCTCACCGCCACGGACGGCGCCGCCGCGTCCGGCACCGCCAGGACGGCGGCAGCGGCCCCCACCGCGGCCACCGCGGCGGCGTCCGGCGTCACCGTCCTGGCCGCGACGGCCGGCACCTCGGGCGCCGACGGCTCCTTCACCGCCACCTCGCTGGCCCCGTCGGGCTCGTGGTCGGCGGGCGGCAACTCGGGCGGCTTCGGCTGGACCGTGCCGATCGGGGTGCCCACCGTCCCCGGCGAGCTCACCCCGAAGATCGCCCTCGCCTACAACTCCTCCGCCATCGACGGCCGCACGGCCTCGACGAACAACCAGTCGTCGTGGATCGGCGAGGGCTGGGAGTACGCCCCCGGGTTCGTCGAGCGCGCC
>NZ_BMVV01000014.1 GCF_014650895.1 Streptomyces omiyaensis | reverse complement strand
CAGGCCTCCGACAGCCGCCGTGCCCAGTCGTAGGCGAAGCACTGCTGGTCGACGACGGTCCCGTCGTTCTGGACGTCCCGGATCGTGGTGACGTTGCCGGCCGGATCGTAGCCGTAGGTCAGGTCCGACACCGTCGCCGGGCCCGTCGCCTCACGGTCGACCGTGGCCCCGATCAGGCGCCGTGTGGACCGCTCGTACTCCATCGTCTGGGTCACGAGCTTGCCGATGTTGCCCAGCTGCGCCTGTGCCAGCTCGCCGAACTCGGTGTAGGTCGCCCCGCGCAGGTAGGCGTGGTCCAGCGTGCCGTCCACGATGCCCAGGAGGTCCTTGGCGCCGTAGTGGTGGGTCACCGTCTCCGCGGGCAATGCCGCCGACGCGTTCGCGTTCGTGGTGGAGTAGGCCGAGGTGGCGGCCAGGCCGTTGACCGGCGTGGTCGTGGCCCCCACGGTGTAGGTGCCGGCGAGCAGCTCCTCGCCCGTCACCGACGGGACGGTCACCTTGGTGCCCTTGGAGCGGCCGCCGGCGTCGTACCCCGTCACCTCGCTGGTGTACGCGGCGTTCGCCGTGACCGAGGAGTCGTAGCGGATCGACTTGTGCGGCAGGCCCTTGCCCGCCGGAGCGGTGTCGTAGGTCCACTCCGCCAGCTTCGCGCCGGTCACCGACCCCGACCGCAGGGACGTCTTGCGGCCCAGCTCGTCGTAGGTGGTGGCGAGGGCGCCGCGCGGATCGGTGATCAGGTCGGGACGGCCGTCGACGGTGCTGTAGTGGGTGGTGCTCAGGCCCTTGTCCGGGTCGGTGGCGGACACCTGCCGACCGCGCAGGTCGTAGCTCCACTTCCAGGTGTTGCGGCCCGACGAGTCGGTGTACGAGGCGAGCAGACCCGCCTGGTCGTACGTCCGCGTGGCCTTCTCGTACTGCGTCGCCGCCGCGCCCGGGACCGGGTTCCGGTCCTTGTACTGCCGCTCCTCGACCGTACGGCCGCGCGCGTCCGTCACGGACAGGGTGGCGGTGCCGCCGGCCGGCGGGACGACGGCCGACCAGTCGGCGCCGTAGGTGGTGGTGGTGCGCCACTTCTCGACGTTCAGCGAGAGCTGGGCGACGGCCGTGACCCGGCCGCGGCCGTCGTACTCGGTCAGGGCGGCCTGCGGCACCTGGTTCGGCGTGACGACGAACATCGTCGACGTCGAGACCGCGCTGCTGTTGTAGTACGGGGCGTTCGACAGGTAGGCGCGGCCGTGGCCGTCGTAGAAGGTGTCCGTCACCAGGCGCCCGGTCGTGCCGACCGCGTCCGACTGGGTCTGGCGCGGCCGGAGGAGCGAGTCGTAGAACGTGGTCGAGGTGCCCCACGTCCCGTCCTCGAAGAGCTTCTTCGACACGACGCTCGACGGAGCCGTGGCGGACATGGTGTAGACGAAGGTGGCGTTGGGCTGCTCCGTCCGGTCCCGGCCGGTGCTCCATCCCTTCGTCAGGCGGCCGAGCGCGTCGTACTCGCTCGTCGCGATCCGGCCGTTGGCGTCGCTCGCCGTCAGGTTGAGGCCGCGCAGGCCGTCGAAGGTGGTGCGGGTGCTGTGCCCCTTGACGTTGGTGGTCGTCACCGAGGTCGGCTGGACGCCGGTGTCCGGGGTGTAGACCGTGGTGAGCGCCTTGCCGTCCTGGCCCTCGGCCGTCAGCGGGCGGCCGTACTGGTCATGGGTGGTCCTGGAGGTCGTCTCCCAGATCGGGGTCGCGCCCTCGTATCCGGAGAGCTGCTCCGTCTTCGTGACGAAGGCCTTGCCCGGGAGGGGCGCCTGGCCCGACGCACGGCCGTCGTAGAAGGTGCGCGCCCGGCTGGTGACCTTGTCGGTGGCCAGGGTCGTGCAGGTGGACTGGTTCGCGGTCACGACCTCGCTGCGGTAGGCGATCAGCCAGTGGTCCGTGTCCGGCGTGACGTAGGAGGTGCAGGTGACCTTCTTCTCGACCGTCCCCGCGCCGTCGTCGCTCTCCTCGACCAGCAGGCCGTGGACGGGTTCGAACTCCCGCTTCTTGGTGAGGGTCCGCCACGTGCCGGTGTCCAGCAGGACGCTCGACGCCTCCTCGACGGTGCCGGAGAGGTACGCGGTCTTCGCCGGAAGGGCCGGGGCGGGGTCGTTCGGCTTGTCGGGGTCGGTGATGCCCTTCACCGTCTGCGTCGCCGTCGCGGGCGACACCCAGGGCGTGAACGTGGTCCTGGCGACGACCTTGCCGCCGGTGCCGTCCTTGTCGTAGGTGGCGTTGCTGGCGGCGCGGCCGCCGAAGTCGGCGCGGTCGACGACTCCGTTGACGGTGGCGACCGGCCGGGCGCTGCCGTCGGCGAGGGTGTCGCCGGCCATGCCGAGGTAGTAGGTGCTCTCGGTCTTCACGCGGTTCGTCGAGCCGACGTAGGTGCGGACGGTGCCGTAGCCGCGGAAGTCGTTCCAGGTGCGGTGCTTGTCGAGGGTGAACTCGCCGGTGTCGCGCCGGTAGCGCGGGCCGTCGGCGTACTCGTACGTCGTGACCTTCGAGGGCGAGCCGGTGCCGGCCGTCGTGTCGTTCTCGTCGACCCGGGTGACCAGGTACTTGTGGAACCAGTCCTTCACCGGCTCGACCGCGCCGTCCGGCGTCCACCAGGACGGGTAGCAGCGCTTGGTGTTGGTGTCCGCGGCCGGGGGAAGGGTCGTCGGCGTGCACTCCTTGGCGCTGTAGGTGACCAGGGTCTGGCCGCCCGTCTCGTTCGTCACCGTCGTGACGCGCTTGCGGTTCAGCGGCGGCCGGCCCTCGGCGGCGTCCACGCGGTTGGGCATGAGCTCGCCGGTGAAGACCGTCGCGGGCAGGCTGATGTCCGGCAGGGGTCCGGCCTTGGCCACCCGCTTCACCGAGTCCAGCCACAGCGCCGGCGTGGACGTGTCGCCCGTTCCCGGGAACGACTGGGCGAGGGTCCAGGTGTCGACCGGCTGGAGGGTCGTCCCGGAGAGGGCGTAGGTGTCGATGGAGGTCAGTCGCTGCTTCGTCCAGAACGACGGGGCCGCCTGGAGGCACTTCTCGCCCGTCGTGCATGCGAGGTCGACCGGGGTGTCCGGCCAGTTGACCGCGTTGGCCTCCGTGAACGCGCAGTCGGTCGCGGTGCACCGCGGGGCGGTCGTGAAGGTGACGCGGGCCGCCGGGTCGGCCGCGGCGTAGACGGCGCCGCCGCGCAGACCGTAGTCGATCCGCTTCAGGTAGCCGCCGCGCGTGTAGGGCTGGGGCGCGTCGGTCTTGCCGTTCTGCGCGTAGTGGCCCTGTTCCTTGGTGTAGTAGAGGGCCATGGCGTTGCCGTGCGGGTCGACGACGTAGTCGAGGTTCCAGCGCCAGCCCTGCTGCTCGGCGGAGGAGGCGAAGTCGGAGCCGTTGCCCTGCTCGCCGTCGTGGTTGCCGTAGACGGGCACGGAGAAGACGGAGTTCGATTCCGTCTCGCCGTCGGCCCAGCCGGGGAGCCGGTTCTTGCCGAACCAGTACTGGGTGCCGTCCACGGTGGTGACCCGCCAGTACTCGGAGTCCTCGTCACCGGAGTTGTTGGTCTCCGGCGCGTAGATCCGCTCCACGCGGGAACCGTCGTCACCACGGAGTTTCCACGTCTTCTTCGCCGCGTCCCAGATCAGCTCGCTCGACGATCCCTTGAGCGACAGGGTCGCGTTCTCCGACTTCCAGCACAGGTCGCCGGACTTGGCGGCGAGGTTGTTGCCGCCCTGTCGGTCGTTCTCGCAGGACACGTACCTGCGCTCGATGAAGCCCGGGGAGTACTCCCAGCCCTCGCCGATCCACGACGACTGGTTGTTCGTCGAGGCCGTGCGGCCGTCGATGGAGGAGGAGCTGTAGGACAGCTCGATCTTGGGGATCATGCCGCCCGGCACCGTCGGCACGCCGATCGGCACGTTCCAGCCGAAGCCGCCCGAGCTGCCGCCCGCGGACCAGGAGCCCGACGGCGAGAGGGAGGTCGGCTTGAACGAGCCGTCGGCGCCGTCCGTGCCGGCGGTCGCGGCCAGCAGGGTGGCGCCGAACGCGCTCGCGGCGCCGGACGCAGCGGCCGGCGCCGCGGAGCCGGTGGCGGCCACGGGGACCGTCGCGGTCAGGGTGGCGTCCGCCGTGTCGTTCCGCGTGGCGAGCGGCGTCTGCCGGCGGCACTCGGCCCTGTCGGGCGTGGTGAGCGCGCACGCGGGGAGGGTCACCAGGCGCAGACGGGAGGCCCAGCCCGCGCCGTACGCGCCCCGGATGGCGGCGTAGTCCACCTCGACGCCGACACCGGCGCGCCGGCCGGGCTTGGAGCCGGTGCTGGAACCGGTGTTGGACCCGGTGCTGCTCTTGGTGGCCGCCACGACCGGGCGCAGCGTGAGCAGAAGACCCTCGACGCCCGCCTTGCGGGCGGTTGCGCGGTCGGCGACCGTGACGTCCATCGCGTCGGACACAAGGCCCGGCGCGATACCTGATGCGGTGCCGGACGCAGCGGACTTCGTCAGCCGGAGGGGGACTCCGCCCACGATGGTCGACCGGGCGTTCCCTTCCGCGTCCGTCCGTGCGGCCGGTGCCGCGGACACGGTGCCGGTGGTGGCGCCGACGAGCGCGATCCGGCTCTGCCCCCCCTTGGGCCACGACACGGCCGGCGCCCGCCAGGGCGAGGACGGGGCGGAGCTCTTGCGTGCGCCTCCCGGGACGAAGTCCCGGCCCTCCACCGACTGCGTCTTCGGTACGCCGGGCGGGCCCGGCGGCTCCACCCGTACGGCCCAGGACGGTGCCGAGAGCAGCGACACGCTCAGGCCCGCCGCCACCACACCCACGATTCCTGCTCTTGCCCGCCTTTTCGATCCCGGTCTGCCCGAGGGACCGAAAAAGGGCATGGCGAAGCCACGCATGGTCCGCATGTGATTCCCACCCCGATTGTCATGTTCTGTTTGAACCGGCCCATCCAACGCCCCGGGTGAACCATGCGGCAAGCAAGATCACCGAGCAGTTCCGAAGTCCGTCAAGTCGCACGGCGGCCATGTCGCGACTGTCCGGTTCGCGTCGAGTCACCGTGCCCTCGGCCTTCGTGACGGGGCCCCATGGAGGTGCATCGGCGCTGCTCGCAGGGTGGAGAGCGGTGTGCGACCCGGGGCGTACGCGGGCGGTGACGGGTGCGACCACGGGGGGACGCGGAGGGTGGCGACGGAGCCGTAGCGTCCCTGGCATGAAGAAGCTGACGCGGGTGGCAGCCGCCGCCCTTCTCGCCTGCGCGGTCGCGTTACCGGCCGCCACCACCGCCCCCGCCGTCGCGGCCACCGCGGCCGACGTGCCGCGTGCCGACCGGATCGCCGCGACCGGACCGGACCGGCCCGCCGGGAGGATGGCGGTGCCCGCCCCCACCGGGGCGTACGGAGTGGGGAGTTCCGTCCTCCACCTCGTGGACCGCTCCCGTACGGACCCCTGGGTGCCCGCGGCCGACGGCCGCGAGCTGATGGTCACCGTGCACTACCCCTCGGCCCGCCCCGCGGCCGGCGGACGCACGCCGGGCCGCCCCGCCCCGTACGCCACCCGGGACGAGGCCCGGCTGCTGCTGAAAGCCGCCGCGATCGAGGACCCGGCCTCGATCCGGCGGCTGGAACGGGCCCGCGCGCACAGCGCGGTGGACGTCCGTCCCGCTCCGGGGCGGCATCCGCTGGTGGTGCTCTCGCCCGGCTTCGGCATGCCGCGGTTCACCCTCACCGCCCTCGCCGTGGACCTCGCCTCCCGCGGCTACGTCGTCGCGTCGATCGACCACGCCTACGAGTCGTCCGGCACGTCGACACCGGACGGACGGGTGCTGACCTGCGTCGCGTGCACCGTCATGGAGGAGAGCGGCTGGACCGAGGGGGCGCTGGTCTCCGCGACCCGCGCGGCCGACACCCGGTTCGTCCTGGACCGGCTGACCGGGCCCCGGCCCGCCTGGCGGTACGCGTCCTCCGTCGACCGCACGCGGATCGGCATGGCCGGGCACTCCATCGGCGGCGCGAGCACCGCGACCGCCATGGCGTCCGACCGGCGCATCGACGCCGGAGTGAACATGGACGGCACGTTCTGGGACGCGCCGCCCGCCGACGGGCTCGGCGGACGCCCGTTCCTGCTGCTCGGCACCGACGGGCACCGGCCGGGCGGTGAGGACACCAGCTGGGACTCCGTCTGGGCGGCCCTCGGCGGCGCGAAGCACTGGCTGACCGTCGACCGCGCCGACCACCTGGGCTTCTCCGACGCGCCGGTCCTCTTCGACCACTTCGGCATCCCCGGCGGCGGTGACCTCCCCGCCGGGCGCGCGGTGGCCGTCACCCGCGCCTACGTCGCCGCCTTCTTCGACGAGCACCTGCGGGGCAGGGAACAGCCCCTCCTCGACGGTCCGGACCCGTCCCACCCGGAGGTCCGCTTCCACCGCCCCTGAGGCGGGACCGGGGGGCGGGGCCGGAGGACGGGACCGGGGGACGGCGCCGGGGCCGGGGGGCGGGGACGGGAGTTCGGAGGGCGAAAGTTCGGGGGCCGGGTGTTCGGGGGCCGGGAGTCGGGGGCCGGGAGTCGGGGGCTGAGGGGCGCGGGAGCCGGTCGGGCGGCGCCGCCCGGGAGCTGCGTCGCGGTGTCGCCGCGCCCCTCCCGCCGTACGAGCGCCGGCAGCGGGGCCACCGCGAGGAGTTCGCCGACCGCCCCCGCCCACAGGGGCCTCCTTCCTCTCCATGAGTCCCTCTCCGCAGTGGAGTCCTCCCTCAGGGGGTCCTCTTCCTCAGGGGGTCCTCTCCGTGTTCCTCACGGGGTGCTCTCCGTGGCTGTCCGGCGCGTCGTGGCCGGGCCCGCGGCGGCCGGCGGCCGTACTGTCGGAGCCGTCACCGAGGAGGGCATCCGATGCGCAGCGTGACCTATTCGATGAGCACGTCGCTCGACGGGTACATCGTCGGGCCGGACGGCGGCTTCGACTGGACGGCACCCGACGAGGAGGTCTTCCGGTTCTGGATCGACGAGATCCGGAACATCGACGTCCACCTGCTGGGCCGCCGGCTCTACGAGACGATGCTGTACTGGGAGACCGCCGACGAGGACCCGGCCCTCGACGACGCGTCGCGCGAGTGGACCGCGCTCTGGAAGCCGCTCCCGAAGGTGGTCTTCTCCACCACCCTCCCGGCCGTGCGGGGACGGGCCCGGCTGGCCTCCGGCGGCGTGGCCGAGGAGATCGAACGGCTCCGGGCCGAACCGGGCGAGGGCGACATCGCGATCGGCGGCGCGCACCTCGCCGCGCAGGCGGCCGCGGCCGGGCTGATCGACGAGTACCAGGTGATGGTGTACCCGGTCCTGGTCGGCGGCGGCACGCCGTTCTTCCCCCGGGACGAGCGCCGGGTGGACCTCGAACTCGTCGAGACGCGCGCCTTCCGCTCGAAGGCCGTGTACCTCCGCTATCGCGTGGTGCGCTAGCGGGCGACGCACCGGCGTCCGGCCCGGTGCCGCGCGCCACCTCGCGGCCGGGGACCGGCGGGCGCTGATGCCGTGTCCCTTCCCGGACGCGCCTCGTTCGTATAGGCGGTCTTCGGTCGTTCCAGTGCGAGGTGTTCCATGCGGGTCCGGTTGGTGTCGGAGCGGAAGTCGGCAAACGTGCGCGAGGCCGCCGCCGGGCAGGACGGCCCTGGGGAGGGCGGCGCTGAGGAGGAAGGAGCCGGGCAGGGAGGCCGGGCGGGGCGGGCGGGGCGGGCGGGCCGGATGAACGCGCTGGACCGCGCGCTCGCGCTGTTCCCCGAAGGGGGCCGGGCCCGGATGACCGTGGTCCACGTCCTGGACTTTCCGGCCGGTGCGTTCACCCTCGACGAGCTGCGGGCGCGCGCGGCCGAGCGGCTGCCGGGGCTGGAGGCGCTGGGCGTCGCGGCGGTCGCGGGCGCCCGTACGTGGACGCGGACCGTGCCGGCCGAGATCGGGGCGCACGTCGGCGGGGAGCGGGTGGACGGCCGTCTCGCGGAGGCGACCGACGAGCTGCTGGGCGAGCCGCTGCCCGCCCGTCCGGCGCCCGCGTGGGACCTGCGGCTGCTGACGTGCGGGGTCGAGGAGGTGCAGCGGCTGTGCTTCCGCATCGACCACGCCGTCACGGACGGCGTCGGTGCGGCCCATCTGGTGGGCGCGCTGCTGGCCGACGAGCCCGTCGACGGCCCCCACCCCTACCGTCCGCCCGTCCCCCGGCCCGCCCGGCTGGCCTGGCTGGGCTCGTCGCCCTTCGGGACGTACCCCGAGCACGAGACGGTACCGGCGGGGTGCGGCGCACCGCCGAGCGGACGGGCGGCCATGGCGTACGCCGACGTCCCGGACGCGGCCCTGCGGGCGGTCGCGGCGCGGTGGGGGGTGGGGGTCAACGACGTGTACCTCGCCGCGGTGACGGGCGCGCTCGCCGCCCTCCAGCGGCGGCAGGGCGGCGAGGTCCGGGACCTGAGGGTGGTGATGCCGATGTCGGTCCGCACCCGGGAGGCCCGGCTCTCGCCGGGGAACGCGGCCCTGCCGGCGATGCTGCGGCTGCCGTGCGCCACGGCGGGGGCGGGCGGGCGTCTGGAGTCCGTGACCGGGCAGGCCCGCGCGCACAAGGACTCCGGGCTGCGCGAGGGGGGCTGGCGGACCCTGCTGCGCCTTCCGCCGCGCCTCCTCCACCGGTCGACCGTGCGCGCCGTGTTCCGGATGGCCGCCAGCCACATCCGGATCCACGGCGCGTACCGCGTGCTGGGCTCCGCCCCGCTGGGCACGAGCGTCTTCGGCCTGAACAGCCCCGGCATGCTCGGCTACTTCTCCCTCACCCGGACGGCGGCCACCGCCCGCTTCACCGTCGTCCACGACCGGTCCCACACGGCCGCGGCCGAGCTGCCCGGGCGGTGGGTGGAGGCGCTCGACGAGCTCGGCGCGCTGGACGAGCGCGACGGCCCCGAGGGGCGCGGCGGGCGGCCGTAGGTCCGACGCGCACCGCCACGGGGACCGCTCGCGGGCGCGGCTCGGCGGGCGGGACGGGCGCGGCGGGCGCGGCGGGCGCGGGCGAGGGGTACGGGCGCGGCCGAGGGGTACGGCGGGAGAGCAGTGCCCGCCAGGGAAAGCTCCTCCCCCGGCGACCGCGGTCAGCCGGAGCGGTACCCCCAACGGGCGTTGCCGTCCTTGCCCATGAAGCACTTCGCCGGTCTTCCGTCGGAGGTCGTGGCGGTGGCTCCCACGGGAGAGCAGAACTGCCCGAAGCCGACACCGGAACCGGAGCCGGAACCGGAGCCGCCCCCGGATCCGCTCGCTCCGCCCGATCCGCTCGTGGTGTCCGATCCCCCGGAAGAACCGTCCCACGCCCCGTCGCCGCTCCCTCCCGGCGTATCGCCGTCCGAGGCGGAGTCGCGAGCCGGCCGCGGACGCGGCTCGGGCTTCGAGGTCGCCTGCGCACCCGACGTGGAACCGGACTTCGGCTCGGGCTTCGGCTTCGGCTTGGGTTTTGGGCTCGGGCTCGGGGTCGGGCTGGGGTCGGTGCAGGAGACGCCCGGCTCGATGAGCCACAGGTCGACCTGCGTGGTGACCGGCACCTCGATGTCCGCCTCCGGCTGCTGCCGGCAGACCTGCCGGTCCGCCAGGCTCCGGCGCCCGTCGTCGAGGCGCTGCCCGGTGTGGGCGTGGAAGCGCGTGACGCGGTCGAGGCCGAGGCCGGCGAGCGTCCGCGACGCGGCGTCGAACCGCTCGCCGACGAGGTCCGGCATCACCACGCGCCGGGTGCCGTCCGGTTGCGCGGGGCACGGTTCCGCCTCCGGGACCGCGTAGAGCGTCATCGTCCTGTCGTACGGACGCGGCCCCTCGCCGGGGGCGGGGTTCTGGAAGCAGACGCGCCAGCCGGGCTGGGAGACACCCACCGTCCGGTACGCGGAGGACGCGTCGGCGACCGCCACCCGCCAGGACCCGTCGCGCGCCGTCGCGGTCGCCGTGGCCAGGGAGGTCCCGCGGAGGTCGGGGACGGTCCGCGTGCGGTCCGCGCCGTTCCGCGCCACGGCGTCGGGCTGCCCGGGCCCGCCCAGCCCGGCGGCCAGCATTCCGGCGACCCCCAGGGTCACCGTCACCGGATGCCGCCGTATCCACGTGGACGTCCGCTTCCCCCTGCCGGGGCGCAGGGGCGAGTCCGGGGGCAGGGGCCTTCCCGCCGCCGCCAGGAGCTCTCCCTTCGGATCGAGCTTGGAGCCGTGCAGCTTGTGCTGCCTCCCCTCCACCAGGATCCCGACGGAGTCGAGGACGCCGTACGCGCTCCGCAGGATCCACAGCGGCCCGGCCACGCGGGTCGCCCTCGGCGCCAGGAGGTTGCGGAGGAGGACGAGTCCCTTCCCCGTGAGCACGGCGTAGCCCCAGCCGTCGTGGTAGACGGCCTTGACGACCTCTTCCGCGCCGAGTTCCTGGAGCAGGACCTTCTTGTGGCCGTCGGGGAGGGAGAGGGTCTCGCCCGACGCGACCGCGGCGGTGCGCGGGTCGTCGGCCAGCGGATCGGACACAAGCTTCCCCGTGCTCGGAGGTACGACGGATGGCCCAAGGACAGCCCTGGGGGCCGTACCGGACGTACGGGATGCTAGCGGCCGCCCCGCGAAACCGCTGGTCCGGGCCCCTTCCCGGACATCCCGCCCTCCCTTCGTCCCGTCGTCCCGTGCCCACGCGAGAACGGGGGGGAACAGGGGAACGGAGAACGCGGGAACGCCTCGCCTCAGGCGGACGGAGAACGCGGGAACGCCTCGCCTCAGGCGGACGGTGACGGGGCGTCCGTGGCGACGAGTTCGACCTCGAAGCCGTCGTCGTTCTCCAGGTAGGCCGCGTAGTGCTGCTCACCGCCCGCGTACGGGTGGCGGTCCGCGAACATCAGGTGCCAGCCGTGACGCGTCGCCTCGGCGGTCAGCGCGTCGACCCTGTCCCTGCCCTCGACGTGGAAGGCGAGGTGGTTCAGTCCCGGGCGGCGGCGGTCGTGCCGGTCCGAGGTGAGGGCCGGGGACTCCTCGACGACCAGGTAGGTCGACCCCAGGAGCCAGCTGCGGCCGCCGGTCCACCGCTGGTGGGGCGTGTAGCCCATCGACTCCAGCAGGTGGCCGATGCTCGCCGCGGCGCGGCCGAGGTCGGGGACCCAGAGCTCGACGTGGTGCAGCGTTCCGGTCGTCCCGGGCGCGCTCATGCCGGCACCCGCCCCTGGGAGGGCGATGTGCCCGGCGGCTTCGGCGAGTTCGGGGCGCCCGGTGGGTTCACCGGGGCCGATGGGTTCAGCAGGGCCAGTGGGGTCACCGGGGCCGATGGGTTCAGCGGGGCCGTCGGGGCCGGTGGGAGGGGTGGGCCCGGTGGGGTCGGCGTGCCCGCCGGTCTTGTCGATCTTCACACCGCAGGCTCTCATGACACCGCGGACCCTCGTGGAGGGCGTACCCGTCCCGGGGACGCCGGCCGCCCGTCCGGCGTCCCCGGGGCGGGCCGGCGGAGGAGGGCCGGGGTGCGGCCGCGGGCCGGCCGCGCCCCGGACGCGCGGGTGCGTCAGTGGCTCAGGTCGCGGAACCGCTTCACCGCCAGCGGGAAGAAGACCGCGATCAGGACCACCGGCCAGGCCACCGCGAGGAGCTCCGCGTTCTGGGCGGCCCAGGAGTCGCCGTCGGCTCCGGGGTTGCCGAACAGGCCGCGCACCGCGGTGGCCGTCGCCGACATCGGGTTCCACTCCACTACGGCTCCGAGCCACGACGGCATCGACTCGGGCGAGGCGATCGCGTTGGAGAGGAAGCCGACCGGCCAGACGAGGATCTGCACCGCCTGCACCATCTCCGGCTTGCCCGCGACCATCGCCAGGTGGATGCCGATCCAGAGCATCGCGAACCGCAGCAGCAACAGCAGCCCCACCGCGCCCAGGAACGGCACGAAGCCCTCGTGCCAGCGCCAGCCGATCGCGTATCCCACCGCGATCATCACGGCCAGGCCGACCACCGACTGCAGCATGTCCGCGACGCTCCGGCCGACCAGGACCGCGCCGGAGGCCATCGGCATCGAGCGGAACCGGTCGATGACCCCCTTGCCGAGGTCCTGGGTGACCGCGAGCATCGTCGCCTCCAGGCCGAAGGCCATGGTCATGGCGAGCATGCCGGGGACCAGGTAGTCCTTGAAGTCCCCGTCCACGCCCTGTCCGCCGCCGATCAGGTAGCCGAACATCAGCAGCATCATCACGGGGAAGACCAGGCCGACGACGACCTGGACGGGCCGGCGCGCCCAGTGGGCCAGTTCGCGCCTGGTCATCGTCCAGGAGTCGGCGGCCGCCCACCCCAGCTTCGAGCCCGGACCCGGCACCGTGCTCACGCCCTGCACCTCGCCTCCGCCCCGCACGTCGGCCGCGTCCGACGTCCTGCCCATGTCCCGTGTCGTACTCATGCGGCGTCCCCCTTCGTCAGGTGCATGAAGACCTCGTCGAGCGTCGGCCGGCGCACCGCGACGTCCTCCGCCTCGATGCCGGCCGCCCGGAGCGCGCCGACGGTCCGGGTGAGCGCCGCCATCCGGTCGGTGACCGTGGCGCTGACCATCCGTCGGTCCTCGTCCGTCACCGCGGCGCCGGGCAGCAGCGCGGCGGCGCGGGCCAGCTGGGAGGCGTCGCGCAGGACGACGTCGATGCGGTCGCCGCCCGTCCGGGACTTCAGCTGGTCCGCCGTGCCCTCCGCGATGACCTTCCCGTGGTCGATCACGGCGATCCGGTCGGCCAGCTGGTCGGCCTCCTCCAGGTACTGCGTGGTGAGCAGGACGGTCGTGCCGCCGCCGACGAGGGAGCGCACCGCGTTCCACACCTCCGTGCGGCCCCGGGGATCGAGGCCGGTCGTGGGCTCGTCCAGGAAGAGCACCTCCGGTCGCGCGATGAGCGAGGCCGCCAGGTCCAGGCGGCGGCGCATGCCCCCGCTGTACTGCCCGACGGGCTTCCCGCCGGTGTCCTCCAGGCCGAAGCGGGCCAGGAGTTCGTCGGCGCGGGCGCCCGCGCGGCGCGCGCCGAGGTGGTACAGGCGGCCGAACATCTCCAGGTTCTGCCGGCCGCCGAGCTCCTCGTCGACGGCGGCGTTCTGGCCGAGGAGCCCGATCCGCGAGCGCACCTCGCCGGCCCGGGTCATCACGTCGATGCCCGCCACCTCGACGCGCCCCTCCTCGGGGCGCAGCAGTGTGGACATGATGCGCACGGCCGTGGTCTTGCCGGCGCCGTTCGGTCCGAGGATCCCCTGGACGGTCCCGGCCCGGACCGTGAGGTCGAGGCCGTCGAGGGCCTGCTTGGCCCCGTACCTCTTCCGTAGGCCTTCGACGACGATCGCCGCGTCGTGGTCGGACAAAGCACCCTCCCGCACTCACTGGTCAAACTTGACTAGAAACCCAAGGTACGACCCCGACCGGGTCTAGTCAAACTTGATTACGAGCGGTGGGGGCGCCCTCGCCCACCCCTGCTAGTCAAACTTGTAGAGTGGAACCGGTGACATTCGTGACCATCGCCTAGATGAGGAGCTGCGCATGTCAGCGATCCGGCTGCTGATCCTCGGCGCGGTCCGCCAGCACGGACGGGCCCACGGCTACCAGGTGCGCAACGACCTGGAGTACTGGGGGGCGCACGAGTGGTCCAACGCCAAGCCGGGCTCGATCTACCACGCGCTCAAGCAGATGGCGAAGCAGGGACTGCTCGTCGCCCACGAGGTCGCGCCGAGCACGGTCGGCGGCCCGCCCCGCGTCGAGTACGAGATCAACGAGCAGGGGACCGAGGAGTACTTCGCCCTGCTGCGGGACGCCCTCCGCTCGCACGAGCAGAAGCCCGACGTGCTCTCGGCCGGCATCGGCTTCATGGTGGACCTGCCGCGGGAGGAGGTCGTCGCGCTCCTCGGGAAGCGGATCGCGGGACTCGAACAGTGGCGGACCTCGGTCACCGACTACTACACGCCCGAGGACGGTCCCGAACAGCTCGGCCACATCGGCGAGATCATGAACATGTGGCTCCACTCGGCCGACGCGGGCGCCGCGTGGACGCGGGGCCTCGTCGAGCGCATCGAGGGCGGCGCGTACACCTTCGCGGACGAGGGCGATCCCTTCGTCGGCGTGCTCGCGGACGACGAGGAGAACCCCTACGCCACGGGGCCGCACCCCGGGGACGACCGCTAGACGGGACGACCGCTGGCCCGACGCCGAGGACGGTCGGCGGACGGCGGACGGCGGACGGCAGCCCGGGGACGGCCACGGGACTGTGAGCCGAGGACCGCCACGGGCCCGCGGCCCGAGGACGGCCGGGGGACCGCACACCGCGCGCACCGCTCCCCCGCCCCGGCCCCTGCGCCCCGGCCCTCGCCCGCCGCACGCCCCCGTGGCCGACGCGTTGTCAGTGGCGCCGCATAGTGTCCTCCGCATACCGCAGTTCGGGGCGATCCGCCCCTGTTCGAGGCTGCGTGGACGAGTGACGTACCGGTGGAGGGGCGCGGCTGATGGCGTGGGTGGATGCGGGTGAGGGGTACGAGGTCACCCTCGACGAGGGCGGGCGCGTGGCCGCGCGCCGGTCGGGGGGACGGCAGTTGAAGACGCTGCCGAAGGCGCTCCGGGACGATCCGGGGGTCGACCGGCTGCGGCGTCTCTCCGAGTGGCTGGACCGGCACGCGGACGCGTGCGTCGCGCAGGTCGACGCCTGGATGGTGTCCTCGCTGCCGGTGCCGACCGCGCTGATCGCGAAGGTGTGGCCGGACGAGGCCTGGCGGTCCGCGCTCCGCGACATGGCCGTCGTCGGGGACGACCCGGACGAGGTCGGCTTCCTGAGGGACGTGTCGGAGGACGGCGGCCTGAAGGTCGTCGACCTCGACGGCGAGACGGTGCGGCTGGCGCCGCGCACGGTCACCCTGCCGCACCCGGTGCTCCTCCCCGACCTCGACGACGTGCGGGAGTTCGCCGCCGAACTGGGCATCACCCAGCGCGTGGAGCAGATCCACCGCGCCACCTGGGCGCGCCCGGAGACGCACGCGGCGAACGCGACCGAGGTGCGGGACTACGCGGGCGGCAAGTTCGCCTCCCGCTTCGGGCTCGCCGCGCGGGCCACCGGGCTCGGCTACCGGGTCTCCGGCGGCTACGCCACCTGCAAGGTCCGCGACGGCGGCCGGGACACCGAGGCGTCGGTGTGGATCGGCGAGCCGTACTGGGACGGGGAGTCGGAGACCGGCGGGCTCAGCTGGCACGACGAGGAGGGCCGCGCGGTGCGGCTCGACGGGGTCGGGCCGGTCGCCTGGTCCGAGGGAATGCGCATGGCCGCCGCGCTCTACGCCGGCCGCACGATCGAAGAGGGTGGGAACGCGTGACCGGCACGACCTCGACGCACGACACGGAGCTGCTCGCCGCCGGAGCCGTGCTCCCGGCCGACACCGTGGGGGCCGGGCCCGCCGCGGTGGAGCTGACCGCACGCGCCTACCGCCACCCCGTGCTCGGCGAGGACCGGGTCGTGGTGCGGCTCGCCGCCGCCGAGCTCGGCGCCGCCGAGGACCTGGCCGCGGGCTTCCTCGGCCTCGAACCCGCCGCCGAGCCGGCCGTGGTCGGCCTGGGCCGGCGTCAGGAGCTCGGCTTCCCCGAGTGGGTGCTCGTGCACCACCCGGAGGACGGGCACCACGCGCTCGCCGTCGTGCCCGAGCTGGACCGGCTCGCGCGCCAGGCGAAGAGCAAGCCGAAGGCGGCGCTCGACGCCTGCCTCGAACTCGCCGGCCGGCTCGCGGCCTCCGTCCCCCACTTCCTGCCCGTCTTCTACGAGCAGGCCGCGCGGGTCTTCCTCGCCGTCGAGAACACCACCTACGCGGGCCAGCTGTTCGGCCGCGCCCGCACCAGCGAGGCGCAGCACGGGCTGCTCGTCGACGAGGACCGGCTCGACGCCGTCTTCCTGGAGTTCGCGCTCGCCGGCGCGCTGCCGGTGAAGGTGCTCTCCGGGTACGGCAAGGAGCTGTCGGCGCGCCTCGCGCCGCAGGAGGCGTACGAGCGGTTCCGCCGCCTGTGCGTGCGCCGCACCGCCGGCGGGCTCGCCCCGTCCGCGCAGGCCGCCACGGAACTGCGGCGTCTCGCCCGGGCGGCGGGCCTGCCCACCGCCGAGGCCGAGCAGGACCACCTGGCGGAGCTGCTGCCGCTGCCGGCCACCCTCCGGGCGGCGACGGGCTGGTGGAAGGCGCAGCGCGGTGCGCTCGTCGCGCTGGCCCGCCGCGTGCCGGAGGTCCGCGGCACCCTGCTGACCCTCACCCCCACGTCGGACGACGGGGAGCTCAGCACGCTGTGGCTGGAGCTCCTGGCGGAGTCCGGCGCCGACGCGGGGCTCTGCGACGCGGGGCTGCCCGCCGAGGAGCAGTGCGCCGACGGCGCCGCCGGCTGGCTGGAGCGCTTCCACACGGCCCGGCACCGCGGCTGGGGCCGGCGGACCACCCCGGCGGCGCTGCTGGAGCTGGTGGAGCGCGCGGCGGGGCGGATGCGGGCCGATCTCGCGGCCCGGCCCGAGGGCCGCCGCGAGCTGCGGATCGGCGTCGAGGACGTCAACCTGCTGGATCTGCTGCTCGCCCTGGACGTCCCCGTCGTCGCGCCGGAGGAGGACGACCGGCGTCACGGCACCGCGCTGGACCTGACGGAATGGCACCAGTCCGACCGGCCCCGGGACCTGGCCGCGCTCGCCGCCGACCCGCGCTTCCACCGCGCCTTCGACCGGGGCGCGGACGCGTTCAACGGCAGCGGCCACAGCGAGGAGGTCCTGCGCCGGCTGGCCGCGTCGGCCGGCGGGCGGGTGCTGCTCGCCCGCTGGACCCGGAAGGTCGCCCGGAAGTCCGTGGCGGCCGGGCTCCCCGCCGTGCCGCGCGCCCTGTCCACGCTGTCGTGGCTGCCGTCCGAGGCGCTGGCGCTGGCGCCGGAGGACGTGGCCGCCGCCGCGGCCGCCGACCTCGGCGAGACGCTGGCGCGCACGCTGCGCGGCGGTCTGTGGGAGGAGTTCCACTGGCCGGAGTGGGAGCGGACGGTGACGGAGCTGACGCCGGGCGGGGCCGACCCGTCGGCGCTGACCGTGGTGGAGGCGTGGCCGCACCTGATCGTGGCCAACGCCTCCCAGGTCCGGGTGATCGACGCCGACTCCACCGTGCTCGTCCACGACCTGCGCATCCCGTCCTCCGTCGCGTCCTCGGTCCGCAGCCAGGGCTTCCACTACGTGGACGGCGCGCTGCTCGTGTTCTGGAGCGTCTACGCCCACGGCCGGGTGCAGGGGTACTGGCACACGGCGCCCGACCGGCTGATCACCTTCGACGACAACGTCGACCGCTGGTCGCTGCGGTCCGAGCAGATCAGCCTGCCGCTGCCCGGCGGCGGCCGCACCACCGGCCGCGGCGTCCTGCACGCCGGGGACACCCGGCTCCCGGCCGAGGTCCCCGTGATCTCCGACGGCACCTCCTACTGGGTGTTCGACAACGGCACCGGCGGCGACGACAGCGGCTGGACCGAGTACGACCCCGCCGAGGGCACCTACGGGCGGCGCTCGCAGCCCGGCTTCCTGGCCGACGCGCTGCGGCCGCACGCCCAGGGCGCCAAGCTCGGCACGTTCTCCTCCTGGCTGCGGCCCGCCCCGGCCGTCGAGGGCTCCGTCCTCGGCGCGCCCGTCGGCGGACTGCTCGGCTGGCGCGTGGTGCGGCTGCCGGAGAACGGCTGGCACGCGGACGACCTCGCCGGGCGCGAGGTCGTCCTGCCCGAGGGGGCCGACATGCCGCTCGCGGCGCTGACGTTCCCCGGCGACGACCGGCCGCGCGCGCTGTCCCGCGCGTGGCGGACGCTGTCGCTCACCGACCCGGACGGCGTCGTCACGGCGACGACCGACAGCGGCCGGGGCGAGCTGTTCCGGACGGCGACGTCGGCGCTCCCGCCGCTCCCCTTCCTGTACGCGCTCCGCACCCGGGATCCGCGCGGGTCGGCCGCGCTGCGCGGCGCCGACGCGGAGACCGCCGGCGCCCTCCTGAAGGCGGCCGTCGCGGCGGAGCGCGTCGAGGACGTGACGGCCCTCGTGACCACCACGTTCCCGGAGCTCGCCACACCCGAACTCGTCGCCGGCGTGGTCAAGGTGGTGCGCTTCGCCGTCCGGCAGCAGAAGGCCCTGCACGCGGTCGCCGCCCGTCTCGACCCGGTGGCCGAGCCCGTCGTGTCGCGGGTCGAGGGTCCGGCCGACCATCTCCTGGCCCAGGCCCTCAACGGCGTCATCACCTCCAACTACTACCGGCGGGGCCCCGGCTCGGACGTCGCCCACCTCTTCCTGGAGACGCTCGCCGCGGCGGCCTGCGACGCCGACGCGGTGGCCGTGCCCGGCCGTCTCCACTTCGACGTGCCGGCGCTCCCCTGGTCCGGACTGCCCTTCACCCCGCTCCTCGACCGGCCCGCCGTGCTCGCCTACCGGGCCGTCGCGCCCGGCACCGACGCGGAGCGGCGGGACGCGCTGCTGGGGATGCTCGGCCGGGCCGACTCCCTCGGCCTGCTGTCCGCGGCCGGTTCCGCCGACCGCTGGCGGCGGGTCCTGCTGCACCTGGCCGAGCCGCACCTGACCGCCGCCGACGGCCAGGGCCGGAACGTGTCGCACCGCGGCGTCCTCCCGCTCGGCGGCGGGGCGTTCCTCGGCTTCACCGAGCACAGCGACGGCGTCCCCGACGGGCGGGAGTTCGGCGCCCTCCTGTACGACCCGAGCGGCCGGTTCGAGGTCCCGGGGCCGTACGCGGTGCGCGCCGGCGCGCCCGTCGGCGACCGCGTGCGCGGGCCCGGATGGGCGGCCGCCTTCCTGGAGGAGGCGCGGGCACGGGGCGCGGCGCCGTTCGTGCCCGCGGCGGTGGAGGAGTTCGGCCGGCTCACCGGCGCCTCCCGGGCGCTCGCCGGGCTCGTCGTGATCGGCATGGCCGGGATCAGCCGCCACGAGAACAACTTCCTGCCCGCCGAGCTCCGCAAGACCCTCGGCCTGAAGGTCGCCGAGGCCGGTCACGCCCGGGACGAGCTGCGGGCACTGCCGGTCGAGGTCCGCCAGGAGGTCGTCGCGGCGCTGCTGCCCGACGAGCCGGCCCGGCTGTGGACCGACGGCCCGGACGTCGCGGCGGCGGCCGAGGTGTGGAACGCGCGCGTCGGCCGCCGCGCCCAGGTCCCCGACTGGCTGACCGCCGAGGCCGCGCGGGCGGTACGCGGCGGCTGGCCGGTCCCGAGGGCGCTGCCCGCGCTGCTCGACCCGGCGGGCTCCCCCGAGCTCGGCACGGACGTGGCGTGGCGGATCCACCACGACCGGCCGGAGCCGGTGGCCCCCGCCGAGGCGCCGTTCACCGGGGCCGTACTGACGGGCGCCATGGGCCTGATGGCCTGGATGGCGCACCGGCTCCCGGCGGGCGATCCGCTGCGGGCTGTGCTGCCGGGCGCGCTGACGGCCGTGCGGCAGCGGCTGGCCTCGCCGGACCTGCTCGTCGCCGTCGGGCACTACACGAGCCTCTCGGACTTCCGGAAGGTGGCCGGGGCGCCGACGGAGACGGCACCGGACCACGAGCGGTACGGGGCCGTGCTGATGGCCACGCACGACGGGCAGCCGCTGCCCGCGCTGCGGACCTCGCTGCTCGACTCCACCGGCTCGGACCCCTACCTGGTGGCGCTGCGCGGGCCGGACCAGGAGCCGACGTCCGTCGAGGCGGCGCTGCGCCGCTGCCACGACCCGGCGTTCGCGCGGCTGCTGGCCGACCCCGGCACTCCCCTGGCGGGCGGGACGGCCGAGGACGGCACCTGGTGGCCGCAGGACCCGACGCGCTCGGTGCCGGCGCTCGTGGCCGAGGCCGCGGAGGCGCACGGCCTCGGGGCCGACGCGGCGACGCTGTACCTGATGCTGCTGGCCCTGCCCGACCCGACGGACCGCAACACGGCCCGGTGGACGGGGTGGAAGCCGGCCCGTCTGAAGGCGGCCCGTGCGGAACTCGCGGCCACCGACCTGGTGGTGTCCGCCGTCCGGGCCCGCGCGGGACGCTCGCTGTTCCTGCCGGGCGCCTGGGTGGAACAGCCGGCCCCCGCGCTCCCCGTCGAGCACTGGAAGCTGTCGCTCTTCGGCGTGCCGGCGGGCGGCCGGCCCGTGCTCGGGCAGCTGGTGCCGGCGGAGCCGGTCGCCGAGCTGTACGCCCGGGCATGGCGCCGGATCACCGACGGCGACCTGCCGCGCTTCGAGGAACTGCAGGTGAAGCGCACCCGCCGGCGCCGCTGACCGGCCACCGGCCCGGCGTGCCGGACCCGGCCCCCGCCTCCTCACGGGGCGGGGGCCGGGTCCGGCACCTGGCGGGTGGACCGGGTCCGGCACCTGGCGGGTGGACCGGGTCCGGCGCTGGGGGGAGGGGGAGGTCCGCGGGACGGGTGAGGCAAGTGAGGCGGGTGAGACAGACGGTGGTCACCACCGCCCGTCCCGCCCACCCGACCGCCCGACCGCCCGACCGCACCTGCCCTCCCCGCACCGTCGCCCCCCGTGCCGTCGTCCTCCCCTGTCGTCCCGCCCGCCTTCCCCCGCTCCGTCGTCCCGCCCCGCCCTCCCCCGCCCCGTCCTCCCCTCTCCGTCGTCCCCGCCCCTCCGCAGCACCCTCCCGAAGGAACCGCGCATGACCGTCACCGAACACCCCGCCCCCGCCCGGCAGGTCCGGCCCGCAGAGGAGCGCCACGCCGCCGAGCTCGCCTTCCTCGCCGCGCAGGACCCGGGTCCGCGTCCGCCCGGCTGGGCGCTCACCCCGCGCGCCGTCGTCACCTTCGTCTGCGGCAGCGCGGGCGTCGAGCTCGCGCTGTCGGAGAAGCGCGAGGGCCTCCCGGCGAAGCTGGCGATCGGCCCGAAGTTCGTGGGCGAGCGGGCGCTCGTCGAACGCTGCGTCGTCACGCTGGCCGGTGAGCGCGGCCTGCTCCTGACCGGCGAGCCCGGCACGGCCAAGTCGATGCTCTCCGAACTGCTCGCCGCCGCCGTGTGCGGCACCAGCTCCCTGACCGTCCAGGGCACCGCCGGCACCACCGAGGACGCCTTCCGGTACGGGTGGAACTACGCCCTCCTGCTCGCCCAGGGCCCCACCCCGCAGGCCCTGGTCGACTCGCCCGTGCTGTCGGCCATGCGCACCGGCCGGGTGGTGCGCGTCGAGGAGATCACCCGCTGCCTGCCCGAGGTCCAGGACGCCCTGGTGTCCCTCCTGTCCGACCGGCGCGTCACCGTCCCCGAACTGGCCGCGACCGAGGACGCCGTGGTGAGCGCCGCTCCGGGCTTCACCGTGATCGCGACGGCCAACCTCCGGGACCGGGGCGTCTCCGAGATGTCGGCCGCGCTCAAGCGCCGCTTCAACTTCGAGACCGTGGAGCCGATCGCCGACGCCGACGCCGAGGCGACCCTGATCCGGCGCCAGGCCGTCGCGGCGGTGCGGCGCGCGGGGGCCGACTTCGGCGTCGACGACGCCGTCCTCGACGCCCTCGTGACGGTCTTCCGCGATCTGCGGTCGGGCCGGTCCACGGAGGGCTGGGACGTGGAGCGGCCCGGCACCGTCATGTCCACCGCCGAGGCGGTGCAGGTGGCGGCCTCGCTGGGCCTGTCGGCCGCCTACCTGCCGGGCGGGGACGTCCTCGACCTGCTCCCGGGCCACCTCCTGGGCGTCGTCCGCAAGGACGACCCCGCCGACCACGCCCGGCTGCTCGGCTACTGGGACGGGCCGGTCCGCCGCCGCGCGGAGACCGGTTCGGCCATGTGGCGCCGGCTCTGGGACCTTCGCGGGAGCCTGCGTTGACCATCCCCGACCCCAGGACGGCCGTCGACGCGCTGGCCGCGTCGCGCACCCCGTACCTGCTGGGCGTGCGCCACCACAGCCCGGCGCTCGCCGCCGTGGTGCCCGCCCTCCTGGACGCGGCGGACCCCGAGGTGGTCTGCGTGGAGCTGCCCGCGGACTTCCGGCCGTGGCTGGAGCACCTCGCCGACCCCGAGACGGTCGCGCCGGTGGCGCTCGCCGGGACGGGCGAGGGCGGACGCCTGTCGTTCTACCCGTTCGCGGACTTCTCGCCGGAGCTCGCGGCGGTGCGGTGGGCCAGGGCCAGGGGCGCGGAGGTCGTCTGCTGCGACCTGCCCCTCGGCGACCCCGGCTGGTCCGCGGAGACGGACCCCACCGGGCCCGCCGCGCCCGGACGGCGCCTCTTCGCGGACGCGCTGACCGCCGCCGGCACCGGCCGGGACGGCGACGACCTGTGGGACCGCGCCGTCGAGGTGCTCGCCCCCGGGTGCGCGCCCGAGGCGGTGCGCCGGGCGGCGCTCGGCGTCGGCTGGGCCCTGCGCGCCGACGCCGTGGTGCCCGCCACCGACCTGGCGCGCGAGGCCCGGATGCGCCGGGTCATCGCCCGCGCCGGGGCGGACGGCCGACGCGTCGCCGCCGTGATCGGCGCCTTCCACGCCCCCGCGCTGATGACGCCGTCGGACGGCACGGAGAACGGCGGTGCGGAGAGGGACGACACGGAGAAGGACGGAGCCGCCCGGGGCGACGGCGGGGACACGGCCCTCGGAGCGGGCGCGTCCCCCGCGGGGGACGCGCCGCTCGTGGAGGACGCGCCGACCGGAGGGGCCGTCACCTCCTTCGTCCCGTACTCCTTCGACCTGCTGGACTCCCGCTCGGGCTACCCGGCGGGCATCCGGGACCCGCGCTGGCAGCAGTCCGTGTTCGAGGCGGGCGGCTCCCCGGAGCGGCTGCGGGAGGCCGCCGCCGCGGCGCTGACGGCGCTGTGCCGGGAGCTGCGGCGCGCCGGGCACACCGCGGGGACGGGCGAGGCCACCGAGGCGCTGCGGCTCGCCTGCGACCTGGCCGCGCTGCGCGGACTGCCCGCTCCCGGCCGCAGCGAGCTGCTGGAGGCGGTCACCACGGTGCTCGGGCAGGGCGAGCCCCTCGGCCGGGGCCGGGCCCTGGCCCGCGCCCTGGAGGCCGTGTTCGTCGGTACGGTACGGGGCCGGCTCACCCCGCACGCGCCCCGGTCGGGCCTCGGCCCCTCCGTCGAGGAGGAGCTGGCGGAGCTCAAGCTGCCCCGCCCCGACGAGCCCGCGCCGCGCGAGGTGCGGCTCGACCCGCTGCGGTCGCGCCTCGACGGACGCCGCGAGGTGCTGCTCCAGCGGCTGCTGGTCATCGGCGCCTCGTACGGGGAGCCGGTCGCCGTCGCGTCGACCGGGGACGGTACGGCGCTGGGCACCAAGTGGCGTCTGACGTGGACGCCTTCGGTGCCCGCGCGGCTCGACCTGGCCGGGGTCCGCGGCGTGACGGCCGCGCAGGCGGCGGCGGGGACGCTGGCCGAGACCGCGCGGCGCGAGGCGGCGGACGGCGGTCCGACCCCGGAACAGGTCCTCGCCGGACTCGCCGCCGCCGCCCGCTGCGACCTGCCCGAGCTGGTCGGGGACCGGCTGCGGGAGGCGTCGGCGGTCCTCCCCGAGACCGCCGGCCTGCCCGGACTCCTCGACGCCCTGGACCTGCTGGAGGGCCTCCGTCGCGGGCACCACCCGGGCACCACCCCGGAGGCGCGCGACGCGGCGGCCGCGCTGGCCGGCGAACTCCTGGAGGCGGCCGTGCGCGCGCTGCCCGGTCTCGCGGGCAGCGACACCCCCGCGGACGCGGCGGCCCTCGTCGCGCTCGCCGAGCGGACGGCCGCGCGGCAGCTGGGTCTCCGGATGGACCGGGCGCTGGCCGGACTCGCCTCGGACGGTGCCCCCCTCGTCCAGGGCGCGGCCCTCGCGGTCCGCGTCCTGCTGGACCTCGACCCGGCCGCCGGTCTCGGCGAGCGGGCGGCGGGATGGATCGACGGCGCGACGGGCCCCGAGGCGCGCCGCGCGCTCGCGAAGCGGATGGCCGGTCTGCTCACCGCCGCCGGGCCGTTGCTCCAGGTGTCCCCGGACGCCCTGGCGCCGCTCCTGGAACGGATCGACACGCTGACCGACCAGGACTTCCTGGACCGCCTGCCGGCCCTGAGGGGCGGCTTCGACACGCTGTCGCCAGCCGCGCGCGACCGCCTGCTCCACGCGGTCGGCGAGCGGCTCGGCGACCGCCTCGACCTCGCCCTGGACGCCCCGCCCGAGCTCCTCGCCCTGTGGGCGGCGGCGGACGCGGCGGGCCTGGCGGCCCTGAAGGCGCTCGCGCTCCCCGGAGCGGAGCCCGCCCCCGTACCGACCGACGCGGCTCCCCGCGTACCGGCGGACGGCGGGCCCCCCTGCGTACCGGCGGACGGCGAGGCTCCTCCCGCGCCGTCGGCGGACGGCGCCTCCCCCGTCCCGACGGACACCGGAACCACCGCGCCGACCGCCACCGGTGCTCCGGACGCCCCGTCCCTGCACCCGGTCACGCCCCCGCCACCCGCCCCGTCCCCGTCCTCGGCGCCGGAGCAGAGGATCGGGGCCACCGACCGGTGGCGACTGCTCCTCGGCCGGCACAAGGACCGGCTGGACGGCCGGGCCCTTCGCTACGCCCACGCGCTGGACGAGCTGTACGGCCACGGCCGCGGCGAGGGTTCCGACGGGCTCGACGGCGGGGCGATGGGGCGGGGCGGACCGGGCGGGCAGGAGGCCTCGTTCCCGACCGCCCGCGAGTGGGCGGACGAGCTGGAGGCCCTGTTCGGGACCGGAGTCCGCGAGGAGGTCCTCGCGGACGCCGCCGAGGCGGGCCGCACCGACGTGCTGACACAGCTGGACCCGGCCACCGTCCGTCCGTCGGTGGAGCTGCTGTCGTCGGTCCTGTCGCTGGCCGGCGGCATGCCCGAGGCCCGGCTCGCGCGCCTGCGCCCGCTGGTGAAGCGGCTCGTCGACGAGTTGTCGAAGGAGCTGGCGACCAAGGTGCGCCCCGCGTTGTCCGGGCTGTCGTCGCCCCGGCCCACCCGGCGCCCCGGCGGCCGCCTCGACCTCGCCCGTACCCTGCGGGCCAATCTGGCGCACACCCGGCGGCTCGACGACGGACGGGTGGTCGTCGTCCCGGAGCGGCCGGTCTTCGGCACCCGCGCGGGCAAGGAGGCGGACTGGCGGCTGATCCTCGTGGTCGACGTCTCCGGTTCGATGGAGGCGTCCGTCGTCTGGTCCGCCCTGACGGCGGCGGTGCTCGGCGGCGTACCGACGCTCTCCACCCACTTCCTGGCCTTCTCCACGCAGGTGGTGGACCTCACCGACCGCGTCGAGGATCCGCTCTCCCTCCTCCTGGAGGTGCGCGTCGGAGGCGGCACCCACATCGCCGCCGGCCTCGCCCACGCCCGGACGCTCGTCACCGTGCCCAGCCGCACCCTCGTCGTCGTGGTCAGCGACTTCGAGGAGGGCGCGCCGCTCTCCGGACTCCTCGGTGAGGTCCGGTCGCTGGCGTCCTCCGGGGTGCACCTGCTGGGATGCGCCGCCCTCGACGACGCGGGAGCGCCCCGCTACTCGGTGCCGGTGGCGCGCCGACTCGTCGCCGCCGGGATGCCGGTGGCCGCCCTCAGCCCGCTCGCCCTCGCCCGCTGGGTCGGCGACCGCCTCCGTGGAGAAGCCCGTTGAGCACCGAACTCCTGCCGCCCGTCGCCCCCGAGGTCCTCGCCGAGGCCGTCGAGCAGCTGACCGCCCGGCTGCGCAAGAAGCTCGACGCGGCCGTCGCGGAGTGCGCCGGGCGCGCCGTGGCGGGACCGGACGGCACGGTGGAGGTGCGCTTCGGCGAGGACACCCTGGTCACCCTGCGCCCGGGCCCGTCGGGGGCGGTGACCGCACCCGGCCAGGCGCTCTGCAGCTGCCTCCTGGCGCCTCGCTGCCTGCACCGCGCGGCCGTCCTCGGCGCGGCGCCCCTGGCGGACGGGGACGCGCCGGCCCCGGACGGGCCCGGGCCGGAGGGCGGGCACCCCGAGCCGTCGGCCGGGACCGACGCCCCCGACCCGGCAGGGCCGGGACGCCGGCCGGGGCCGGAAGGCGAACCGGACCGGGAACGGGGACCGCGGGTTCCGCCCCGCGCCCGGCCGGACTCCGGACCGGCCGACGGCCTCACGCCCGCGCTCACGCCCTCCCTCACCTCCGCCCAGACCGACGCGGCGACGGCCCTGTGGGGGGCCGCGGCCGAGGCGCTGGCCGCGGGCGTCACCGCCGGCGGGACGGTCGTCCAGGCCGAGTTGCTGCGCGCCGCGCACACGGCGCGGCTCGCCGGGCTCCCCCGCGCGGAGGCCGCCGCGCTCAGAGTCGTACGGGGACTGCGCACCGCGCGCGAGCAGGACCGGGGGCAGCGGCTCTCCGACCTGACGGCCGCCTTCCGGGAGCTGCTCGCGGGGGCCGCCGTGCTCGCGTCGGGCACGGCGGGGCCGGAGGCGGTGGGGTCGGTGCGGCGCGCCTACGGGCAGGGCGGCAGCCTCCGCGTGCTCGGACTGTGCCGGGAGCCGGTGCTCTCCGCGACCGGGTACGGCGGGGTGACGACCCATCTGCTCGGTCCCGACGGGGCGTTCCACACCGTCTCCGACGTGCGGCCGGGCGGCGTGTCGCGGGCCAAGGGGGCGGGCACGGCGTCGGTCGCGCTCGGCGGCGGCGTGCTCGACCACGCCGGGCTGGCGCGCGGGGGCCTGCTGATCGCGGGGGCGACCGTCTCGGCCGACGGGCGGCTCGGTGCGGGCCGGAGCGTGCGGGCCACTCCGGTGCGGGGTGCGGAGTGGTCGCAGGAACCGGTCGCCGCGCTCTTCGCCCGGCCGGTACGGGAGGCGGTGACGGCCGCGCTCGACGCGGCCGCGGAGGGGCGGGGCGACGCGGGGACGGTGCTGCTCGGGTGCGACGTGGAGGTCCTCGGCGCCGCCGACGACCACCTGGTGGCCCGGGTCCTGGACGGCGGGCCGGTGATCCGGCTGCGTATGGCGCATCCCCACCCGGAGCTGCCGCACGCCGCCAACCTGCGCCGGATCGGCGGCTTCCCCGGACTCGCCCTGCGGGTCCTGGGCCGTCCCGATCCGGACCGCGCGGCGACGCTCCGCCCCCTGGCGGTGGGTCCGGTCCCCGGCGCGTCGCACTCGCTGCGGCTCCCGGAGGAGTGGCGGGGCCGCGCGGACCTGGGCTACGACCGGCTCCAGGGAGACCACTTCCCGCGCCCGGAGCGGTCGTCCGCCGGCGTCCCGGTGACGGCCGGTCCGGACCCGCTGGCCGACGCCCCGCTGTGGCGGGTCCGGCGGCTGCTGGAGTCCGGTGTCGCGGGCGGCCGTCGCGCGGTGGCGGAGGCGGCGCGGGGGGCGGACCGGGCGGCACTCGCGGTGCCGCTGCGCCGGGCGGGCCTCACCGGGGCCGCCGAGCTCGCGGAGCACCTCGCCGCCGAGGCGGACCGCAGGCCCCGTGACTCCTTCGGCCGGCTGAAGGACGCCTCCTCCGACGCGTACGCCCGCGCGTGGCTGGCGTCGGCGCTCCACCTGGACGCCGCCGAACGCTCCCTGGTGACGGCCTCCTGGTCCTGAACGCCCCGCCCCGCCGGGCGCGGAGCCGCCACCACCGGAAGAGACCCGGCGGCTCCGCGCCCGCGTCCGCGCCGGGACGCGACGGAGGCCGCTCCCACCGGGCTCGGTCCCTTGCGGCCGGGCTCCTCCCCTGAACGCCCGCCGTCACCCGGAGGCGCCGGCCGCCCGGCGGCCGGGCGCGGTCTCCAGGTCGGCCGTTCGGGTCCGGAGCCAGGTCGTCAGGCGGGCGGTCCGGGTGTCCCCGGCGAGGGGGCCGCGGGTGAGCAGGTGGTAGCCGGTGCCGTCGGGGACGAAACCGAAGGGGGCGGCGAGCTGGCCCCGTTCCAGGTCGTCCCGGACGACGGCGTACGGGGCGATCGCGACGCCGACGCCGGCCGAGGCGGCCTGGAGGGTCAGGTAGAAGTGCTCCAGGGTCTGCTGGGAGGCGGGTTCGGCGCGCATGCCGGTGAGGCGCCGCCAGTCGTCCCAGGCCCGCGGGCGGGTCGCGGTGTGGAGGAGCGTCGCGTCCGGCACGTCGGCGGCGGCGGTGAGGAGGGCCGCGAGGTCGGGGCGGCAGACGGGGCCGATGTGCTCCGCGAACAGGCGGGTGCGGCTCACGTCCTCCGGGAAGGGGAAGTCGTCGCGGCGGACCGCGAGGTCGATGCCGTCCCGTTCGAAGGGGACGGGGCCGCCGCCCGCGGAGAGGTGGACGGTGACGTCCGGAGCGGCCGCGGCCAGGTCGGGGAGCCGGGGGATCAGCCACCGCATCAGGAGCGTGGGCTCGCAGGAGAGGGTGAGCGGTCCTGCGGGCGGGCGGTGCGTGATGCTCCGGGTCGCCCCGTCGACGCGGTCGAGCGCCTCGCGGACGGCGGCCGCCAGACGGTGGGCCTCCGGGGTCGGGTGCAGGGCTCGGGTACGGCGCTCGAACAGCGTCGTCCCGAGGTGGCGCTCCAGATTCTGGATCTGCCGGCTCACCGCGCCGTGCGTCACGTGCAGTTCGCGGGCCGCCGCCGTCATGCTCGCGTGGCGCACGGTCGCCTCGAAGGGGAGCAGGGTGTTCAGGGGCGGAAGGTCCGGCCATCGCATGCGTGAAGCCTACTCACAGGTCGTGTGAGAACGAATCGTTTGTCCAGGGCTTTCGGCTGAACCACCATCGATTCCGTCACGGACACCGGCCCGGTCCAGGGCACTGGTCCGGAGCCGGGCGTCGGTCCGGAGCCGGGCACCGGTCCGGAGCCGGGCATCGGTCCGGTCACGGAGGCAGGCCCGGACCCGGGCACGTCGATCGAGGGAGAGGTGGGGCATGACGTTCCGCACCGGAGTGCGGCCGGACATCGCCGTTCTGGCGGACGACCTCACGAGCGCCGGGGACGGTGCCGCGCCGTTCCGCAGGGCGGGTCACGAGGCGCGGATCCTGTTCGGCGTGCCGGAGGCGCCGCCGGAGCGCGCCACGGGCGTGACGGCGGTCGATCTCGGGAGCCGCATGCGGGACGAGGAGGCCGCCGCGGCGCGTACGGAGCGTGCGGCGCGCCTGTTCGCCGGTGTCGGGCTCCTCCTCAAGACCGTCGACTCCACCCTGCGGGGCCATGTCGCCGCGGAGGTCCGTGCCGCGTGGGCGGGGTCGCGGAGGCGGGCGGTCGTCGTCGCCCCGGCCTTCCCCGCGGAGGGCAGGGTGACGGTCGAGGGGGTGCAGTCCGTGCACGGGGTGCCCGTCCACGCGAGCGACTTCGCCCGCGACCCGGTGCATCCCGTGCGGTGCTCGGACCTGACGGAGCTGTTCCCGGAGGCCGTACCGGCGGGACCGGACGAGGTGGCCGGGCTGCCCGGCCTCGTCGACGACGGCCGCCTCGTCGTCTGGTCCGCCAGGACGGACGGCGATCTCGACCGCCTGGTGGCGGCGGTGCCACGGCTCGCCGACGTGTTGTGGGTCGGCTCCCCCGGGCTGGCGGCCGCCCTCGCCCGGAGGTGCGTACGGGAGGAGGACGGCGCCCCCGGGGTGCCCGAGCCGGCCCTGCGTCCGCTGGTGGTCGTCGGCAGCGCCCACCCGGTGTCCCGGCGGCAGCTGGCGGTGCTCCGCAGGCGGGCCGACGTCCGGGCGGCCGTCGTCGACGGCGACCGGGGCGCGGCGGAGCGGGCGGTGGCGGCGCTGCGCGGCTCGCCCGCGCCCGTCCTCGCCCTCCACACGCCCGACGAACGCCACGCGCCGTCCGCCGCCGGGGTGCTCGCCGGGTCCGTCGCGGCGGCCGTCCGGGCGCTGGCCGGGGGCCGGGCCGTCGACGCGCTCGTGCTCACCGGGGGCGAGACCGCCTCGACCGCCTTCCGGGCCCTCGGCGCCACCGGGATCCGGCTGGCCGACGAACCCGAGCCCGGCGTCGCCCGCGGAACCCTGCTCGGCCCCCTCCCCCTTCCCGTCCTCGTCAAGGCGGGCGGCTTCGGGGACGACGCCGCGCTCCTGCGCCTGTCCCAGCTCGCCCGCCAGCCGCTCGGCTCTCCCCTCCTCCCCCGTCATCGGCGGTCCCACGACCGCCCCCCGGACCGTCCGCGCGAGAGCCCGCCGGACCGCCCCTCCGTCGGCCGGCGCGAACGCCCGCTCGGCCTCCCCCATGACCGTCCACTCGTTCGTCCCCTCGACGACCGTCCCTTCGACAACCGTCCCTTCAACGACCGTCTCTTCGACGACCGTCCACTCGACCCGGGAGCGTGTGCGTGACCCCGATCGCCGTCACGACGGGCGACCCCTGCGGGATCGGCCCCGAGATCGTCCTGAAGGCGTGCGCCGATCCCCGGCGCACCGAACCGGTCGTCGTCATCGGCGACCTGGACGTCCTCGCCCGTGCGGACCGGATCGCCGGAACCGGCCTCGCCCTGCGTCCGGTCGCGTCCGTCGAGCGGGCGGGGTTCGCGCCGGGCACGGTGGACGTCCTGACGGATCCGGACGCCCACGCCGGCGGCGGGCTTCCCGCCGGCCTGCCCTGGGGCACGCTCGACGCCCGGGCCGGCGCGGCCTCGTTCCGGTACGTACGCCACGGCGTGCGGCTCGCGCTCACCGGGCGGGTACGCGCCCTGGTGACCGGGCCGATCAACAAGGAGGCGCTGCGCCTCGCGGGCGTCCCCTTCCCGGGGCACACCGAGATCCTCGCCGACCTGTCCGGCACCACGGACTACGCGATGATGATGGCCTCCGAGGAGCTGCGCGTCGTCCTGGTCACCGTCCACCAGTCGCTCCGCACCGCGATCGACGCGATCACGACCGACCGCGAGCTCGACGTCATCCGCCTGACCGACCGCACGCTCCGGCGGAGCGGCACGGACGCCCCGCGCATCGCCGTCGCCGGGCTCAACCCGCACGCCGGGGAGAACGGGCTGTTCGGGAGCGAGGACCTGGACGTCATCGCACCGGCCGTGCGGATCGCGCAGGACGAGGGCATCCGGGTGAGCGGCCCGTGGCCCGCCGACACCGTCTTCATGCGGGCCCGCGCCGGGGCCTTCGACGCCGTGGTCGCCCAGTACCACGACCAGGGTCTGATCCCGGTCAAGTACCTCGGGATCGAGCACGGCGTCAACGTCACCATCGGTCTGCCGTTCGTGCGCACGAGCGTCGACCACGGCACGGCGTTCGACATCGCCGGGCTCGGCACGGCCGACCACTCCAGTCTCCTCGCGGCCCTGCGCCAGGCCGACGTCCTGTCGTCGGAAGCGGCGAAGCGCCCTTGACCACTTCGGTCTCCCCTCGCCCTCCGTCCCCGCCCCCCTCCCCGCCCTCGACACCCGAAACGGAAGGCCGAAGGACACCGTGGACTTCATCTTCATGCTGACCCGTGACGACCGGACCGTCACCGACTGCCTCGACGTCCTCGACGCCATCGCCGGCCTCGGCATCACCCACATCGGGTTCAAGGACGTCGGCGTCGACCGCGACACCCTCGCCCGGCTCCACGCCCGCATCAGGGAGGGCGGCGCCACCACCTACCTCGAAGTCGTCAGCACCGACCGGGACGCGGCCCTCGCCTCGGTCCGCACGGCCGCCGACCTCGGCGTCGACCGGCTGATGGGCGGCACCTGGATCGACGAGACCCTGGCGCTCCTGGACGGCACGTCCGTCGACTACCTCCCCTTCGCCGGGGAGCCCGTCGGCCATCCCACCCGTCTCGCCGGCGGCCCGGAGCGCATCGCCGAGGACTGCCGGCGCGCGGAGGAGGCGGGGTGCGCCGGCGTGGACCTGCTCGCCTACCGCGCCACGGACGCCGACCCTCTGGACCTGGTCCGCGCCGCCCGCGCCGCCACCCGCGGCCGCCTGGTCGTCGCCGGCTCCATCACCGGCTCCGACCAGATCCGGTCGCTCGCCTCCGCCGGGGCCGACGCCTTCACCATCGGATCGGCCGCCTTCGACGGCTCCCTGCGCCCCCACGCGGGAACCCTCCGCTCCCAGCTGGCCTCCGTGACGGACCTCTTGGGGAATCGCGCGTCCTGAGGTGCTTCCGGACGATCCCGGCGGGGCCGTCACGGTCGGACGGACGATCCGGGGGACGGCTGATGAGCTCGTGCACGGTAAGCGGTGGGACGTCGAGGGCTTCGGTGGGACCGGTGCTCACCTCGGTCGTCGGGGGTCCAGGTCCGCGGTCTGCTGGTGGGGCAGCAGACCGGCGACGGCCCGGACGGTGTCGTTGATGCGCTCGTGACGGCCGAGGTGGCGGGCGAGAGCTCGCCCGTTCTTGAGGGGGGCGATGCCGTGCTCGACCTTGTTCTTCCCGGAGAGGAACACGTCGCGGTCCTTGCGTCCAGCGGCCGGTCGGCGGACACGGATCTCGGTGCCGCCGATGATGCCGGTCTGCCCGCTCGCGCCGAGGTGGTCGACGACTTCGGCCGGCGTCCGGAGTCGGACGCCGGGGCTGATCGTGCGCCCTCGCTCGGCGAGCAGGGGTCGTATCTCACCGAGAGGCCGGCTTGGCCTGGTGACGCTCATGCCACAACGGCCCCACCTCGGCAACGAGTTCAGCGATCACATCGGCCGGCAGGCCCGTGATCCGACGGTTGCCGACGATCACTGCGCGAGCCGCGTTCCCCACCACCCGACCCTGATCAGCCATCCCGGGCTCGACGTCTCACCGCTTGCCGCGCACGAGCTCGCCAGAGGTCGTTTCCGCCTTGTATTTCATCGCGCGATGGGGTGTTCTGTGGCGCTTTTCGGGTCGCGCCAGGAGAGGGTGTTCTCGCTGGTGAGGCGGCGGTCCATGAGGCCGGTCATCCCGAGGTGGACCATGGCTTCGGAGCGGGTGGGCAGGGTTTCGCAGCCGCGGGCCAGGCGCCGGTGGAGCATGAGCCATCCGTGGGCCGGTTCCACCGCCCACCGTTTCGGGAGGGGGTGAATCCCCTGGTCCCGGGCTTGCGGGCGGTGATCTCCATGCCGATGCCGAGAACGGCGGCATGCTCGACGAGATGCCGGCGGTAACCGGAGTCGACCCACACTTTCCGGATGCCGGGGTGAGCCGCGGCGACCTGGTCCGAGGAGCCGGGTGCCGGCGGTGGAGTCCTGCACGCTCGCCGCGGTGACCAGCACCGCGAGGAGAAGTCCGAGCGTGCCGGTGACGATGCTCCGCTTGCGTCCCACGGTCTTCTTGCCGGCGCCGATGGCCCGGCTCGAGGTCGGAACGCTGGTGGAGGTCTTGACGCTCTGCGCGTCGATCACACACGCCGAAGGCTCGCCGCTCCTGCCCTCCTCCTCGCGCAGCAGTTGCCGCAGTAGGCCGTTGAGCTGCGCGAACACGCCCTCGTCGGCCCATTTGGCGAAGTAGCCGTAGGCGGTGTTCCAGGACGGGAAGTCGCGCGGGAGACAGCGCCCCTGAACCCCGGTGCGGTCGACGTACGAGATCGCGTCCCTGGTGTCGCGCAGGTCGTGCCCGGCCGGCCGGCCGAAGTGCAGAGCCGTGCGCCGGCACTCGAGACGCCACGCGGTCAGAACCGGCTCGATCAACTCCCAGCGGGCATCGGACAGATCACTCGGAACGGAGCCGTTCCAGCGTGGCGTCCTGTCCCCGCATCGGAGCGCTGACCCAGTGGTTGCTGGCCCGGCTGGTCGTGTTGGCGGTCTGGTTGTCGATCAGCAGGTGGAGGTTCGCGGTGCTGGGCCACCGACGGCGCCGGTAGTCCGGCCACTCCACCATGAGCTCCGGGGTGAGGCCGTCGAGAGGCCGGGCGCGTCCGGCGATGGTCAGCCGGCGGTTACCGACGTCAACGTCGTCGAGCATGAGGACGGCGATCCGGGCCACCCGTGCGGCGTGGACCGCCGCCAGGACGCCGTGCGGGTCGCGCGGAACCGCGGTCCGGGCGTGACGGCCGAGCAGGTGGCCACCGACTTCGGGGTCCATCCGATGACGTCGTGGAAGCGGATGCGCCGAGCGGACACCGATGACGCCCTCCAGGCCGGGAATGTCCGGCCAGGAGGGCGTGGAACTGCGGGAGGCACGCCGGCGGATCAAGCTGCTGGAGCAGGAGAACGAGGTCCTGCGCCGGGCCGCGGCCTATCTGTCGCAGGCGGATCTGCCGGGAAGAGGATCCACCCGCTCGTGAAGGAGCCGGCCGGGGACGGGGTGCCCGTCACGGTGACGTGCCGGGTGCTCAAGCTCGCCGGACAGCCCTGCTGCCGCCGGCTCGACAAGGCGGTTGCCGACGCCGTCCTCGCCGAGACGTATGGAGCGAACGCGCTGTTCGGTGCCCACCACGAGGACCCGGAGTGCGGCTACCGGTTCCTGGCCGACGAAGCACGCGATGCCGGGGCCGCGATGGCGGACCGGACCGCGTGGCGGATCTGCCGGGAGAACCGCTGGTGGAGCGTGTTCGGCAAGAAGCGCGGCCGGGGCGAGAACGCCGGTCCGCCGGTGCACGGCGATCTCGTGAGCCGCAGCTACACCGCGGCCGGCCCGAACCGGTTGTGGCTCGCCGACATCACCGAGCACGCCACCGGCGACGGCAAGCTGCACCTCAGTGCGATCAAGGATGTCTTCAGCAACAGGATCGTGGGCCACTCCATCGACGCGCGGATGAAGTCCCGCCTGGCCGTGACCGCCGCGCCCCGCCGGGCTCGGCGGGGCGCGGCGGGGCGCGGCGGTCACCTCTCAGTTCAGTCCCGTCCTTCGATCCGGAGCGTCAGCGTGGCGAAGGGAGCCATGCGCCAGACGCTCTCCGCCGTGCCCTGCCGCACCAGCTCCTGTCCCGTGGGTTCCTCGTCCAACCGGACGGGGACGAGGAGCGCGTCGGCCGGGGCATACACGCGGGCCTCGCACGCCACCGAGGTCGGGTTGTTGAGGCGGAGGATCAGGCCGTCTCGGTTCTCGGCCGGCTTGAGCGCGGTCAGAAGCGCGCCCTCGACGCGGATCTCGCCGGGGGACGGTTCGGCCGTGGTTCCCGGGCGCAGCTGCCAGGCGCGCAAGGGCGTGCGGAAGGACGCCGCCCGACGGGTGAGGCCGGTGTCGGTGGCGACGGCGTCCCCGAGGGCGAGCGCGAGATCGAAGTTCTGCGGGCCCTGGCACTGCGCTTCGGGGGTCGCGAGCATCGGCCCGGCTCCGGTGGTGCGGCTGCGGAGGTCGAAGCGGGAGAGCCAGCCCACGGACCTGAGCAGGGTGACCACGATCTCCTGCTCGGCGCCGGTGGCCGTCTCCGTACCGGAGAGCGCGCGCGTCTCGGGCAGGCCGGGGGCGAAGAGGGCCGTGCGGTCAGTGCCGCGCCCGACCGCGCCGAGGCCCTGTACGGGGGCGGAGCCGCAGACGGCCTCATGGCCGCGCTCGGTGGGCAGCGGGCCGAGGTCGGGACGGACCGGCCGCTCGATCAGGCTCCACTGTCCGTCGCCGGTCCAGGTGTCCGCGCCGCGGGCGGTGGGCGCGTGGAAGCGCAGCCGGTGGTCCCGCGCCGTGTTGTCGAGGGCGATGTGCCAGCGCAGCAGCGGGTCACCGGACCAGTGCGCGACCTCGATCCGGACCGGGATCGCGGTGGTCCGCTCGCCGCGGCTCGCGCGGTCGGGTGTGAGGCCGACGGGCAGGTCGAGTACGGCGTCGAGCTCCAGGAAGGTGCGTACGGCCGAGGTGCGGGTGCGGGACGCGACCAGCCGGGGCGTGATCACCCTGTCCTGCCGGGGCGGGTCGTAGTTGTAGGTGTCACCGCTGTCGCCGCCGTCGGTGAGCAGTCCCAGTCCCGCCAACTCGGTGCCGTCGATGCGGGTCAGGGTCAGCGAGGCGTCGTCGGCCGCGGTGAGGTCGCCGCCCCAGGGGGCGGGGATCGTACGGGCCTGGTGGACCGTCCTGGCGACGGTGCCGTCGGACGGTGCGTCGCCGAGCCGGACGCGCAGGACGGTCCGGCCGAGGCCGGGCAAGGCCGGGACGTTCAGGTGGAGGCGGTGGCGGAGTGCGGGGCGGGAGTCGGGCAGCAGGTCGAGGTCGGCCTCGAAGACCGTCTCGACGCCGAGGGTCTCGGTCTCGAAGGGGACGGACGTGCCGTCCGGGGCCGTGACGGCGACCGGGTGGCGGTCGGGCGCGGTGAGGACGTCGACGGTGACGGGCCCGCCCGCGCCGTCCGCATGGGGGTTGAGCACGGCGAGGTCGGTGTGGTCGTGGGCTGGGTCGCCGTAAGCGCGGACGTCGAGTCCGGACGCGAGCAGGGCCCGGCGGACGACGTGTTCGCCGAGCTGGTGCACGCGCTCGTAGCGGACGGCGTTCTCGCGGTGCACCTCGTCCACGCTGCAGCCGCACAGCGAGTCGTGCGGAGCGTTCCGCAGGAGCAGTTCCCAGGCGTGGTCCAGGTCGGCGCGCAAGGTGAGGTCGCCGGGGGCGTGGAGGGCGACGGCCGGCTCGGCCCAGCGCTCCAGGAGGTTCTGGGCGGAGGCGTTGGCCTGCTTGAGGTAGGTGCGGGCGGAGAGGGTGCCGGGGAGGATGAAGGTGAGGTACCCGGCCGGTTCACGGAGCTCACCGTCGATGACGGGGAGCGGCTCGCCCGCCGACGCCCGGGCGTCGGCGGCGGTGCGGGCCGCCGTGAAGAAATCCTCCAGGGTGCTCTCGTGGAGCACGGCACCGGTGGCCGCCGCGCCGTCGGCGGCCTCGCGGATGCGCGTGCCCGGTCCGGAGGGCGCGAGGTGGTCGCCACCGTTCATCAGCAGCCACGGACCGTGGGGCAGCCGGGCGTGTTCGGCGCGGAGGAAGTCCCCCAGTCGCCCGGCGGCGTCGGAGTCGGCGGGGCCGTCGGCCCAGAGGACCTCCGCCCCGTGGTAGCCCTGGTTGACGGCGAAGACCTCCGAGCCGTCGGGAGAGCGCCAGCGGAAGCGGGCGACACCGTCAGGGGCGCCGCGCCAGACCAGAGCGGTGTCCATGCCGAAGCCGCGCAGCAGCCGGGGCAGGTCGGCGGGGTGGCCGAAGGCGTCCGGGGAGTAGCCGACGCCGGCGAGGGTGCCGGGGGCCAGGCGGCGGGCGGTCAGCAGGTTGCGTATCAGGTTCTCGCCGGACACGAGCTGGTTGTCGGCGAGGACGTGCCACGGACCGAGGGTCAGGCGGCCGGCGCGCGCGTGGCCGCGCAGGCGCTCGGCGAGGTCGGGGCGGAGGGCTTCGACGTCGGCGAGGACGATCGTCTGGCCGTCGAGGTGGAAGGACTTCATCCGGCCGTCGTCGAGCTCGGCGCAGACGCGTTCGGCGAGCTCGACGAGGCGGGCACGGAAGGCTTCGAAGGGGCGGTACCACTCGCGGTCCCAGTGCACGTGCGTGACGACGTGGCACTCGGGGGCCGCGCCGGCGACCGCCGCGCGAGGCCCGGGGCCAGCGGCGGGAACGGGGGTGCCGGGGATGGTCGTGCTCATGCGGTGGGCTCCTCTGCGGTCCGGTGGGCGACCGGGGTCGGTGCGGGCGGGGGCGGTGCGGTGAGCTCGGACGTCGCCCCCGGACCGGGCGTCGCCGCAGGTCCTCGTGCGGCCGCGGTGCCGGGTGCCGCTGCCGGCTCGGATCCGGCCGGACCGGAGGAGGGTGCCGCGGCCTGGGGCAGCGCGGCGGTGAAGCGTTCGGTGATGGCCGTCGGCCGGGTGATCGCCCCGCCGACCACCACGGCGTGCGCGCCGAGTTCCAGGGCACGGGCCGCTTCCTCCGGGGTGCCGATGCGGCCCTCCGCGATGAGCGGAACGTCGAGGACGGCGGCGAGTGAGGCGACGAGTGCGAAGTCGGGGCCGTCCGGCGGCGGGCTGTACGCGGTGTAGCCGGAGAGGGTGGTGGCGACGGCGTCGGCGCCCGCCGCCGCGGCGGCCACGCCCTCCTCGTGCGTCGAGACGTCGGCGAGCACGCCGACCCCGAGGCGGTGCAGCGCTTCGATCGTGTCCACGAGGGTCAGGCCGTCCGGGCGCGGCCGCCGGGTGGCGTCGAGGGCGACGAGGTCCGCGCCGGCCTCCGCGACACACCGGGCGTGCGCCAGCGTCGGGGTGATGTAGACACCGTCGTCGCCGTCCTTCCACAGTCCGATCACCGGAACCGCGACGGCCTGCCGTACGGCGGCGACGTCCTCGGGCCCGTTGATCCGAACGGCCGCGGCCCCGCCGGCCACGGCGGCCCGCGCCATGCGGGCCATGATGTCCGCGCCGTGGAGGGCCTCACCGGGCAGCGCCTGACAGGAGACGACCAGCGATCCGGCCAGGTCGCGCAGGGCGGCCGAAGTCCCGGCGGGGTGGGAGGTACGCATGGGGGGCACCGGGTCCCTTTCGATGATGGCGGTGGTCGCATGCCCGGGGGGCGTCGCGGTGTCAGGCATGGGCGCCGTCGGCCGTGCGGGCGCTCCGGCCCAGGGCGTGCTGTACGCGGTCGGCCAGTGTCACGGCCAGGTCGCCCCAGCGGGTGGCGGTGTCCGCCGGAGCGGTGTCGGGGAGCACGGGGGTGGTCGGGTCGCCGAGCAGTCGGGCGGCGGCGGTGTGCAGCGCGTGCCGGTCCGCGGCGTCCGCCGGGTCCTCGGGGCGAATGTCCAGTTCGGCTGCTCGTCGTCCGGTGAGCGCCCCGGCGGCGGCGAGCAGCTGCACGGCCGCGAACCGGGGGTCGCCGGGTGGGACGTCGAGGGTCCAGGCGAGCGGGACGCCGTCGGCGGCCAACCGCCCCTGGAGCAGAGTCAGCTCGCGCCGGTCGCCCACGATGCGGGCCGGGGGGAGAGCGCGTGCGCAGGATCGGGCGGCCAGTGCTCCGGCCGCCTCGCCCACGGCCCATTCCCCGTGGTGCACGCGGTAGGCGGAGGCGGCGACCTGGGTGGCCCCCAGGTTCTTCGCGGCGGCCAGCAGGTTGTCCGGTTCGGCGGCGACCAGCGAGGAGAGCGGCACCTGGAACGGGGCCGTGGGGGCGTACGCACTGGCGGGGTGGCCGATCCTGCTGTGGAGGTCCATGTGGTACATCGCGAGGCCGCCGGAGTCGGGACGGTTCGCGGCCCGCGCCCGGCCGGGGACCGGCTCCAGGTCCTGCTGGCGGACGGGGGTGGCGGTCCGCAGTCGGCGTGACTCGCGCAGGTAGGGTTCTTCGGCGTAGCCGTCGGGGGTGCCCGCGACGTGCGGGGCGAGGGTCAGCTCCGGGTGGCCGTGGCCGCCGTCGTCGCGGGGGCATTCGGTGCGCAGCCAGTGCAGGAAGGCGGCGGAGAGGCGCTTGGCCTCGGTGTACGCCTCTTCGGGGTGGTCGACGGAGGAACGGTCGGCGTAGTCGTTGCCGGCCCAGTTGATGAGGGCCGCGTCGGGGCCGCCGAGTACCGCGCCGTCGCGCAGCCGCCGGTAGGTCCAGAACGGCGGGTGGCCGTCGGGGCCTTCCTCGAACATCCGGTAGCGGTGGGGGCGGTCGTCCCAGCCGGCGATCTCCAGGGTGAACGGCTGGCTGTCACGCCACCGTTCGTACCCCTCCGGCGGTGCTCCGACCGGGAGGGAGGGAGCGGCTTCCGGAAGGTGTTCGACGACGAAGCCGACGGTGCAGGACTGCACCGCGTCGGGGCGGGGGCCGCCGGGCAGGGCCAGCGACTCGCCGTGGGCGTCGCGCCCCTCGGAGCCGACCGTCCAGGGGGCCCCGGCCAGGGGAAGCAGGTCGCCCGCTTCGGTGGCGTCGCAGAAGACCTCGGCGAACAGTTCCGTGTCGGGCGCCGCGGCTCCGTCGGCGCGCAGCCGTACAGAGGTGAGGTGCCGGCCCTCGCGCCGTACCGATCGTGGGGTGACGCCCCTGAGGATCGTCAGCCGGCCGGAGGCGATGTGCGGTGCGAGGAGTGCGTCGATGGCGTGCTCGGCGGCGGCCGGCTCGAAGCAGAGCCTGCTCACCCAGCCGCCGCCGGGGTTGGCGAGGCCGCCGTACCGTGCGCGCACGAGGTCGCGGAAGGCACGGTAGGAGGCGGAGACGCCTCCGGTCTCGACGTGGGGGTGCTCGTCGAGGGCGGGGACGAGCTGGGTGGTGGCCTGGCCTCCCAGTCGGTGGTGCCGGGCCGCGAGGACGACACCGCGGCCGGCGCGGGCGACGGCGAGGGCGGCGGCCACGGCACCGAGGCCGGACCCGATGACGGCGACGTCGGTGTGGAGGGCGCGGGCGTCGGGGGCGGGCTGGTTCACCGGGTCTCCTCGGCGGTCGTGGTGGAGGGGGCGGTGGCTGCGGGCGTGCCGGTCGCCGGTGCCGCGAGGCCGGTGGTGACGTCGAAGTCGGCCTCGAAGGTGCGTCGCCACGGCAGGTGTACCGATCCGGGCGTAATCCGGGCGTGGAAGCCGGGGAGTTCCTCGGCGTACCGCGTCAGGCCGGTGACGAGCCGGTCGAGGACGGGGTCGGCGTCGGAGACGTGGTCGTGGCGGCCCGGGACGCTGCCGAGTTCGGTGCGGAGGTCGGCACGCACCCGTGTCATGTATCCCCGGTCCTCGATGAGGCGGTGGGCCAGCAGGTCGAGGTGGGCGCGGGCGTCGAAGCGGCCGGTCCGCCGGGCGGCCACTGCGGTGACCGCGTGGGCGACGGCGGTGCCGAGGGTGTTTCCGGCTGTGTTCCATCCCGCGTAGGACGTGAGGCGGTGGGCCAGGCCGGTCGCCAGCAGGGCGTCCACGAGAAGGGGGTCGGACCCGTTGGGCTGGGCGCAGTCGGCCACGGCGACGCTGTGCCCGGCGCGCAGAAGCGCGGCGGCGCGGCCGGCGAGTGCCCGGGCCGTGGTCTCAGCGGCAGCGTGGCGGGCGTTGAGAGGGCCGGCGGCCCAGTCGCCGTCCCCGTCGGGGGTGTGGACCAGGAGGTGCAGGTCGGGGTCGGGGCCGTCGTGAACCGTGGCGCCGCACGCCTCGATCTGCCCGGCGGCGGTGTGGCCGACGGGCACGTTCTCGTACGGGGCGACGCGGGCGAGTCCGTGCGGGTCGATGGCCTCGATCCGTACGGTGACGGGCCCGCCGCCCAGCAGGTCGAGCAGGGTGCGGGCGACGAGGGTGGCGGTGGCCTCGTCGGCGCCGGGGCGCACCGCCACCCGGTCCTCGGCTTCGAGGCGGGTGCGCCAGTGCCGCAGCTGCTGGAGTTCGGCGGTGGCGAGGGCCCAGGGGGCGGTGTCGTCGGCGCCGACGACCAGGCTGTCCAGGACGCCGGCGGCCGCGAGTTCGAGCGCGGTGAGGTTGAGCGCGTGGTTCCGCAGGCGCCGTCGGGCGAAGTCCGAGCGCACGGTCCCGGGCACGGCTTCGCGGGCGGCCGCCAGCTCGCCCGGGTGGGAAGCCGTCGGCCGTTCTCCCCGGTGGAGTGCGGCGGAGAGGCGGTGGAGCGCGGGGCCGTGGGGGTCCCAGTACTCCGGCTCCTCCATCGCGTCGTCGGAGTCGGGGGTCCGGGTGATGAGCGTGACGGCGTGTACCGGGGTGCCCGTGGCGGCGATCTCGGCGAGCACCTGCCAGCGGGCGGTGACCTCGGCGACCGTACGGGGCTGCGTGCGCGAGGCGATGAGCCCGCCGTGACCGAGCGTCTCCAGGCTGACCACCGCGGCGTCGGCCTTCGGCGCGGCCCTGACCAGCCAGTCGCCGAGCGCGTCGGCGTCGCCTGGTTCCCGCAGCCGCGGCATGAGCGCGGCGGGCGGCAGCAGCACTTCGGCCCCGGCCACGGCCGCGATCTGCGCGGGCAGCCGGGAGCAGGCGGGGCGCTCGTCGAGCGGGAGCAGGGCGACGCACAGGGGCTGGCGCGCGGGGGCGGCGCTCACGGGAGTTCCTCGTCTTTCGAGTCGTGCGGGGGTTCCGCGGTTGTCGTCGGCCGTGTCGCGGTCGGTGTTCAGCGGACGGCCGGGGGGACCGGGCCGTCGTACGGGGCCGTGCCGCTGTACGAGGCCGCGCCGAGCAGGACCGCGTCGGCGCCGAGGCCTGCCCGTACGACACGGGTCCCGCGCAGCAGCGGAAGGGTCCGGACGGCGAGTTCGGCCCGGGCAGCCTCCTCGTACCAGGGGCCGGCGTGGAGGACCCCTCCGGCGAGGACCACCACGTCCGGATCGAGGGTGCTGACCACTCCGGCGAGCGCGGCGCCCAGAGCCCTGCCTCCGCGCCGCAGGACCGCGCGGGCCGCCGAGTCCCCGTCGGCGGCCGCCGCACCGACCCCCCGCAGGTCCCGGACCTCGGTGTGGGCGGCGTCGCGGCGGAGCAGAGCGGTCATCGCCGGACCGGAGGCGACGGCTTCCACGTGTCCCATGGCTCCGCACGGGCACCGGTGCCCCTCGGCCTCGGCGACCGGGACGTGGCCCAGGTGCCCGGCCGCTCCGCGGCTGCCTCGTACCACCGTCCCGTCCAGTGCGATCGCGCCGCCGATGCCGGTCCCGGCCATGACGGCGACCGCGCTGCGCGCACCCCAGGCCGCTCCTGCCGCCAACTCCCCGGCCAGGAAGGCCTGGACGTCGCCGAGCAGGGACGTGGGGGCGCCCAGCGCCTCCTCGAGGAGGGCCGCGAGCGGAGTTCCGGCCCATCCCGGCAACGCCTCCGTGGCGGAGGCGATGGTGCGGCCGTCCGGTGCCACGACTCCTGCCGTGCCGACGCCGATCGCGGTCAGCCGGGCCCCAGCGGCAGCCGGTTCGGCCAGGGCCCGTACGGCGAGTTCCCGTACGCGGCCGACCACGGCCGCGGCGCCCTCGGCGGCCGGGGTGGCGGCCGTGGCGCGGGCGAGGAACCTGTTCCCCTCGTCGAGGACCGCGACGGCTGTCTTGGTGCCGCCGATGTCGATCCCCAGCCGTACCGGCGGCCCGTGGGGAACGGAGGCGGTCCGGGCGCCGGGCCCGGTCCACGATCCGGTCGTGCGAGTCGTCATCCCCGGCGCTCCCTGCTGATCGTGAGGCGGTAGTCGTAGCGGTCCGCGCGGTAGAGGCTGACGGCCCGTTCGACGGCCCGGCCGCGGATGTCCCGGGTGACCCGCTCGACATGCAGGGCCGGGAACTGCGGGGGGACGTCGAGCAGCGCCGCCTCGCGCGGGCCCACGACGGTGGCGCGGATGGTCTGGTCGGCGGTCTCGGGCGCGGCGCCGGCCTGTTCCAGCCAGCTGTACAGGCTCTGCGGTTCACCGTGCTCGACCAGGCCGGGTACGAGTGCCTCGGGCAGCCATACGTTTTCCAGGCACATCGGCTCGCCGTCCGCCGTGCGCAGGCGTTCCAGGTGGACCACCGGCGAGCCGGGGGTCAGGAACAGGTCACGGGCGCAGTCCAGGTCCGCCTCGGTGCGCTCCAGGACCAGGAGGCGGCTGTCGGGGACCATGCGCCGGCCGCGGATGTCCTCGGAGAACGAGGTGAGGTGCAGCGACTTGCTGATGGTGGCGGGGTCCGCGACGAAGGTGCCGGCACCCTGCACGCGGTAGACGCGGCCCTCCTGGGTGAGCCGCTCGACGGCCCGCCGTACGGTCATCCGGCTGACCGAGTAGCGCTGCATGAGGTCGCGTTCGCTGGGCAGCGCCTCGTGCGGTGCGAGACCATCGTCGATCAACGCCGCCAGGGCGGTGCGCAGTGCCTCGTGCTTGGGTTCGCGCTCGGTCCCCGGGCCGGTGCTCGTCACCGTGCCGCTGTCCGTCGCCGCGCTGCCGTTCGTCCCCGTGTCCGTGTTCATCCCTTGACCGCCCCTTCGCCCACGCCCCGGAAGAAGTACCGCTGCAGGGTGAAGAAGAGAAGCAGCAGCGGGACCACGGCAATCATGGTGCCCGCGGCGACGACCCGCTGGTCGTTGGTGAACGTGCCGGAGAGGTACTGGATGCCCACGGTCAGGGTGTAGTGGGCCGGGTCCGACAGCACGATCAGCGGCCACAGGAAGTCGTCCCAGGCGAAGACGAAGCTGAAGATGGCGACGACGGCGGTGGTGCCGCGTACCGAGGGCAGGGCGATCCTCGCGTAGCGCTGCCACTCCCCCGCGCCGTCCAGGACGGCGGCCTCCTCCACCTCGCGGGGCAGGCCGAGGAAGGCGTTGCGGAAGAGCAGGATGGACAGGCTGGTGACGGCCAGCGGCAGCATCACGCCGACGAGGGTGTCGTTGAGGCCCAGCGAGCGCATCATCAGGAACTCGGAGACCATGATGCTCTCGAACGGGATGATCATCGTGGCGAGGAAGATCCCGAAGGCGATCCGTCGTCCCCGGAACCGCATCCGGGCCAGGGCGTAGCCGGCCAGGGATCCGAACAGGCAGTTGGTGACGGCGCAGCCCACCGCCACGAGGAGTGAGTTGAAGGCGTACGAGAGGACCGGGACGGTCCGGGCGGCCGACGCGTAGTGGTCCAGGGTGGGCTCGTGCGGGAGCAGTTGGGGCGGGTAGCCGAAGACGCTCTCGCCGGCGCCCTTGAGCGAGGTGGACAGCTGCCAGAGGAACGGTCCGACCGTGACGACCAGGACGACGAGGAGCAGCAGGTACCGTACGCCGGTGCCTCCGGCCGCGCGCAGGCGCAGCGCACGCGGCTTGGGCGTGACCGGAGCGGGTGCCTCGCGGGGGGTCGGTGCGGACGGGTGTGCGGGGTCCGCGAGCGGGATCGTGGTGGGGGCGCTCATGCCTGCCGCTCCTGGGAGTTGAGGCGGGTGACGAAGACGGACAGGCCGAGGGTGCCGAGGAAGAGCGCCAGGCTCATGGCGGAGGCGTAGCCGGCCTCACCGCCCAGGCCGAGCCCCGCCTCGCGGATGGTGTAGACGAGGGTGCGGGCCTCGCCGCCGGGGCCGGCGCTGCCGTCGCTGAGGGTGTAGACCTCCGCGAAGACCTTGGCCGAGGCGATCGCGGAGAGGGTGGCGACGAGGACCATGGTCGGGCGCAGCAGGGGCACGGTGACGCTCGTGAACCGGCGTACGGGTCCCGCGCCGTCGACCTCCGCCGCTTCGAGCAGCGAGCGCGGGATGTTCGCCAGGGCGGCCAGGTAGACCACCATGTAGTAGCCCAGGCCCTTCCACACGGTCATGGCCATGGCGCTGAACAGCAGCAGTCGGGAGTCGGTGAGGAAGGGCAGCGGCTCGGCGACGAGGTGCAGGGCGCGCAGCAGTGAGTTGACGAGGCCGTCGCTGGACAGCAGCCAGGACCAGATGAGTCCGGCGACCACCATCGAGGCCACGACCGGTGAGTAGAACACCGCGCGGAAGAAGCCGATTCCGGCGATCCTGCGCTGCACCAGGACGGCGACGAGCAGGGGCAGCACCACCATCAGAGGGACCACGACCACGACGTACAGAGCGGTGTTGCGCAGCGACAACCAGAACGCGTCGTCCGACAGCAGCCGTCGGTAGTTGTCGAGGCCCGTGAAGTGGCCGCCGCCGAGGGTGCTGGCGTCGGTGAAGGAGAGGACGACCGTGTTGCTGAAGGGGATGAGGAAGAACGTCACCGCGACGGCGAGCGCGGGGGCGAGGAACAGCCAGGGGGCGTACCAGCGTCGGCCGGTCACGGGTCCTCCACGGTGTGCGGGTGGGGCGGGGCCGGCGGCAGGGGGTTCGCGTCCCTGCCGCCGGGGTGGGCTCGGTGGCTCCGTCGGAGCGGGCCGGTGCGGGCGGCTCCGACGGAGGTGGTCCGGCTCGGTCAGCCGGTGATGGCGTTCGCCGCCTCGACGGCCTCGTCGAGGGCCTTCTGCGGGCTGAGCTTGCCCTGGAGGGCGAGCTGGACCTTGCCGATGACGGCCTTGGTGACGCGCTCGTCGTACTGGACGGGGACCAGGTTCCGTCCCTTGGCGATCTGCTCGGCGGAGATCTTCCGTGCCCGGGCCTCAACGGATCCGTCGCCGGCCGTGGTGAAGTAGGGGTCCTTCAGCGCCGCGGAGACGCTGGGGAGCACGGTCACGATCTTGCTGAACGCGAGCTGGTTCTCGGCGTTGGCCAGGTAGGAGGCGAAGGAGACCGCCGCGGCCTGGTTCTTGCTGGACTTGGGGACCAGCAGGCCCATGACGGACATGTTCGTCGCCCCTGAAGCTCCGGTGATCTGCGGGCCGACGCCGGTCTGCTCGGCGATCTTCGGCGCGTTCTCCTTGATGATGGTCAGGAAGTTGGGACCCGAAGGCAGGACGCCGATGCGACCGGCCTGGTACGCCTCGGTCGACTTGCTGTGGTCCTGGGTGATCGAGTCCTTCGGGAAGACGCCCTTCTCGTAGGCGTCGACGAGCTTGCCGAGGTAGGCGGCCGCTTCGGGGGTGTTGAACGTCCACTTCTTACCCGACTCGTCGAGCAGCGGCACGCCCTGCTTGGCGAGGTCGGTGATGAAGCGGTTCTCCAGGGCCGGGTGGAGGCCGTACGACTTCCCCTTGCCCGCGGTGGAGAGGCCGGCCCCGGCGGTGAGCAGTTCGTCGAAGGTGGCCGGGGGCTTCGCGGGGTCCAGGCCGGCCTTCTCGAAGAGGTCCTTGTTGTACATGGTGACCTCGGAGGTGAGGTACCAGGGGATGCCGAAGGACCCCTTCTTGCCCGGGACGGTGAAGGCGTCCCAGGCACCGGGCACGTAGTCGGCCTTGATGTCCTTCGCCACGGTGTCCATGTCGACGAACAGCCCCTTGGCCTCCAGAGCCTGGGCGAACTGCGGGTTGAGGTTGACGACGTCGGGGAGGGTGCCGGCGACGGCGTTCGCCGTCATCTTCTCCTGGGCTCCGGCGAAGGGGATGTCGACCCACTTGACTTCGACGTCCGGGTGCTTCTTCTCGTACGAGGCGATGACGCCCTCGATGTACTCCGTGAACGTCGGCTTGAGTTGCAGCGTCTCGAAGGTGACGGTCCCCTTGAGCGCGCCTCCGGAGCCACTCGCCTGCTGGGCGCCGGCGTCGCCGTCCGTGGAACCGCCGAGCCCGCAGGCGGTCGAAAGGGCTCCGAGGGCGAGGGCGACAGATGCGAGACGAATGCCTCTGCTGGAGGGCATGACGCTCCTAGGGACGATCCGGACACCAGCCGGAAGGGGGAAGAGAGGCCGGGGCGAGGGCCACAGCGCGAGCAAGTGGTCCGTACCACTTGCGAGCTAGAGTTTGCTGAGGGTCGGCCTGCGCGTCAAGAGGCCGCAGCACGTTCTTCTTGCGGCCCGTGCCTTCGGAGCCTTCGCCCCCTCCCGCCGACCGGCGGGAGAACGTGACCGCAGGTCTTGCCTTTCCACACCGGGCCATGGGTTGATGTGCGCCGTCACCCCACCGAAGGGAACACTCCGCATGCCTCTCGTCCCCGGTCGACGACGTCTGCTGCTCGCCGCGCCGGCCGCTTTGGCCGCCGCGCTCACGGCCCGTACCACTGCCCTCGCAGCACCTTCTTCAGGTACGAACCACTTGTCGGGCGCTTCCGTGCCGGGCACCACCATCACCGAAGGCCAGTGGACGCCGGGCACGCCCACGGCCCCCGGCCCGACGGTCGTCAGGGAACTGCTGCGGCCGCTGCCCGGCTCCATGGCGGGCCCGGAACTCGTGGTGTCCAACAACCCGGAGACCGTCACAGGACCCGGCTGGCTCATGCAGCACGCACGCACCACCAGCACCCGCGGCGGCAGCGCCCGCGCCCTCTCCGGAACGTTCCCGCTGTACCTGTACCACCAGAACAGCACGGGCGGCACGGCATGGCTGCACGTCCTGGTCTCCAACCCCGGAACCTCCACCGTCACCGTGAGCGCCCGGGGTTCGGCGTGGACGAACGCCGACAAACCCCTGGTCCAGGATCCGGCGGAGCGCGCCGGTACGGGCCCCTACTACGCCACGTCGGCCGACTGGGTCACGGGGAGCCTGCGGAGCTACCTCTCCCCCACCTCGGTCGGGCCCAAGAAGGTGGTGCAGGCGGCGCGGATCCCGATGACCGGTTCGATCCTGGACGGGCTCCTGGAGATCACCGCGAGCGGCGGGGTGTACACGTACACCGTGGTCACCACCGACGGCAGCCTCACGACGGCGATCAACCTCTCCCAGACCGACGGCGCCGCCGCGCCGGGCAACATCATCGGCCAAACGGAGACGACGTACGGTCGTGAGGCCGGCGTCTACGGCGGCTCGCACTGGTCCACCGGTCGCACGACGATCGACGTCCCCGCGGCCGGCAGCCATCTGGGGCTGGCCCTGAACACCACCGTCCGCCAGGTCGCCGCCCTGGACCAGACGGTCCCGGCCACCGCCGCGCTGCGCGACTCCTCCCAGCGCAGCTGGGGCAATTACGGCGCCCGGTACTCCATCGAGCTGGCCCTGCGCAATCCGTCGGCGCAGCCGCGCACCGCGCGCCTCGTCTTCGGCTCCAACGTCACGGGCTCCGCCGACGTGCCCGGCAACACCTGGAACGGGGCGATGGCCGTCTCCGTCGACGGCGCCGCGCCCGGGATCCAGACGGTGTACGTACGCCCGACCGTCCCGCGCGACACGATCGGTACGTACGCACTGCCCGCCGGCACGACCCGGACCGTCACCCTCGACTTCGTCGTCCCCGGCCTGATCACCGCGGGTTCGCAGTTGCTGCTGGAGAGCGTGGCGGGGTAGCGCGCCGGAACGGGACGGCGCGCGACGAGGTGACCCCCGGCGCGCGCCGTCCCGTTCTGTTCCGTGCGTCGCCCGCAGCTCGTGACCGGGGTCCCGTTGTGGAGGTTGTCGTCGGGGACGCCGCTCACGACGCTGCGCCGGTAGCCGCATGCGAGGCGGGTTCCGGCAAGAGAACCGCGGTGCCGAAGGCCCACCCGCCTTTCGAGCGGGTGACCCCGATCCGTGCGGCCGAGCCGGGAGCGGCGGCCGCGGCGGGGACCGCCGCGTGCAGGCGGGCGAAGACGGCCTCGTTCGGTGTCGGCCGGACCGCGGACACGGCGCGGGCGGGTGCGGCGAAGACGAGCGCAGTCCGTGACCGCCCGTCCGGCCCGTCGGGAGGCGAACGGAGAAGCACCGAACGGCACCGGCCCCGACGTGCCGTGCTGCTGCCGGCGCACCGGCCCAAGGCCGTCGACCAGGCACGACGCCGGAATCGCGAAGCGGGCGGACAGGTTCACGAACCGCCCGCCCAGCGCTCTTCGGGAACACAGAGCGCACGCCTCACGAACGGCAGGGTCCGCCGGACGGCAGCACTGCGCGGAGCACGCACGGAACGAGCCGCCTGACAACACATCACCACAGGCTGTCGCACGGGGAAGAGGGCCGCTACGTCCGAGAAGCCCGCGGCGCGACCCGCGAACGGTCGGAGGTCAGGCGCGCGCCACCGGCAAGGCGTCCGTGCACACCAGCACGGGACGTGAACCCCTCCCCGGGGAGGTCGCCTCACGGGGCTGCGGAACGATGGACAACCGCGTCAGCGGAGATCTCGCTCGATACGTCCTCGCAGGCAGCAAACCCCTTTCGGATCAGTCGCCTTGAGGGCTCCAGAGGGTTGACCGACCCCTGGGGCACTCGTACGGTCACGACTGAAAATAGTTGCTGTCATTTTCGGCAACATCTTGCTCCATCGAAGCAAGCAGGAGGAAGCATGGCCCGAAAGCTCGTGGCCGCTGCACTCGCCCTCGTGGCGGGAGCCGCTGTGGCCGTCACGGGACCCGCCCCGGCCCAGGCCGCGCCGCCGGGGGTCAAGGACGTCACCGCGGTCCTCTTCGAGTGGAAGTTCAGCTCGGTCGCCAAGGAGTGCACCCATGTCCTCGGCCCCGCCGGCTACGGACTCGTGCAGGTCTCCCCGCCGCAGGAGCACATACAGGGCACCCAGTGGTGGACCTCGTACCAGCCCGTCAGCTACAAGATCGCCGGACGGCTCGGCAGCCGCACCGACTTCCAGAACATGGTCAACGCGTGCCACACCGCCGGAGTCAAGGTCATCGTCGACTCCGTGATCAACCACATGTCCGCGGGCTCCGGCACCGGCACCGGTGGCTCTTCGTACAGCAAGTACGCCTACCCCGGGGTCTACTCGACCCCCGACTTCGACAACTGCACGTCCCAGATCAGCAACTACCAGGACCGCTGGAACGTCCAGAACTGCGAGCTCGTCGGACTCGCCGACCTCGACACCGGCGAAGACTACGTCCGCGGCCGCATCGCCGCCTATCTGAACGATCTGCTCTCCCTCGGTGTCGACGGCTTCCGTATCGACGCCTCCAAGCACATGGCATCCGCCGACCTCGACAACATCAAGTCCCGGCTGAGCAACCCGAACATCTACTGGAAGCACGAGGCCATCCACGGAGCCGGCGAGGCTGTGCAGCCCAGCGAGTACCTGGGCTCCGGTGACGTGCAGGAGTTCCGCTACGCGTACGACCTCAAGCGCGTCTTCAACAACGAGCGCCTCGCCTACCTGAACAACTTCGGCGAGAGCTGGGGCTACATGTCCTCCGGCAAGTCCTCCGTGTTCGTCGACAACCACGACACCGAGCGCAACGGCTCCACTCTCAACTACAAGTCCGGCGCCGACTACACCCTCGCCAACGTCTTCATGCTGGCCTGGCCCTACGGCTCCCCGGACATCCACTCCGGCTACGAGTGGAGCAACATCGACGCCGGGCCGCCCAACGGGGGCACCGTCAACGCCTGCTGGCAGGACGGCTGGAAGTGCCAGCACGCCTGGCAAGAGATCAAGACCATGGTGGCTTTCCGCAACACCACCCGCGGCCAGGCAGTGGTCAACTGGTGGGACAACGGCTACCAGGCCATCGCCTTCGGCCGTGGCACCAAGGGCTACGTCGTGATCAACCACGAGTCCTACGGCATCAACAGGACCTTCGACAGCCAGCTCCCCGCAGGCAACTACCGCAACCTCCAGAACGGTGCCTGCGTCGCGGTGAACAGCAACGGCGACTTCACGGCCACCATCGCACCCCGGACAGCACTCGCGCTGCGCGCCGGCGCCACCTGCTGAACAACCACGGATCACCTTCCGACCCCCACCCCGAAGCGGCCGCCCGGGCTCCTCACCGGGCGGTCATCGTGCCTCTGCACGGCGATCACGCCCCTGGCCCCCCACGGGCAAGGGACAAACCCGCTGGACCCTGCGCCGGAAGACGACACGGCGCGGGTGAGCGCCTCGCCGGAGCGCCGGAAGACCTCCTCCGTGAGGGTCGACAGGAGGGCCGGTGAGGAGTCGAAGTACCGGTAGACGCTGGAGCGGGCCAGGCACGCGCGGGCGCCAACCGCCGCCGGCGTGACGGCGGCGGCGCCCTCGTCGACCAGGATGTCGGTCGCCGCCTCCTCGGAAAGGGCGGTCCGGCTCCCTTCACACCGCGCCGGACCCGTCGACGGTCCGACCACCGTGAATCCCGCAGATCCGGGCGACGCCCCTCACACCACGGCGACGCAAGGGGTGGGGCCGAGAATCACACGAGGCCCCGTCCTTCCTCTGGATGAGCGGCACGGCCGTCCAGGTCCGGTGGCCGCCGCTCGCCCGTCGCACCCGGGCCGCGGTTCCGCGCGACCCGCACGACGTCCTGGCGGAACCCTTGCGGATAAGGCTTCGGCACAACGGCGTCCTTCCCGCCTGCCCTACCAGGCAAGCCGGTTCAGATGCCACCCGATCGTGCGGCAGACCCGACATCAGGATTGCAGGCGACGAGCATGACGAAGAGGCTGGGAGGGAGCTTTCCCGGCGGGCCGAGTCCGTCGGCCCCGCGGCACTCGACACCACGGATTCGCGGATGAGGTCGGCGCGGCCGACCTGGCGGCCGTACTCCTCGACGAGGTCCGGGGGATGCGGCTGAGGTGGGGGCGTTCGCCTCCGCGGGTGGCGTGGGCGCCGGGCTGGTCGGGGCCGCCCGTGCGGAGCGCTTCGCCGACGGGGGCACGGGAGCGGGCCGTCGCCTCCTGCCAGAGGGCGAACAGTTCCCCGGGGGTGTCGTCGGGGGTGGACCTGTGGTCCCGGTCCGGGTCGCTCTCCCGGTCGGCGGTCGGCCGGGGGCACCGGCGGAGGTGCGGGGCCGGAGGCGCGCGAAGTCGCCGTCCTCGACGTGAGCGAGGTGCTTGAGCAGTCCGCCCGGAGTGACGGCGGACGCGCCGGCCGTCGCCCGGGACCCGGTCGCGTCCGGGCCGGAGCGCTTCCACGCCGGTGCCGCCCGCCGGCGTCGAGGCCGCCGAGGACGGCTGCCGCCTCGGTTCCGGCGAGCGGGGGGTTCGGGCCGGGCCTCCGCCGTGGACCCGATCATGGGCCCGGACCTCAGGGGCGCACGGCCGACGGGCGCCTGTCGCCCCCACGCGGATCCGCACGGGGCGGCGCGGGGCGGGTACGCGCGTACCCGCACGGGGCGGCTTGCACGGCGGGGCTCGCCGGGTCGCGGGGCTCGCCGGACAGCGCGGTCCGCCGGGTCGCGCGGTTCGCCCGCGCCGTGCCGTTCGGCCGTGCGCCTCAGCGCTCCCGCTTCCCCGTCTCCTCGGGGTTCACCAGATAGGCGGAGCAGTCGGGGTTGTGGCAGGGGCCGGGGGCCCACACGGGCACGAAGACGCCGAGCGTCTTGTGCCGCTTCTTCACGCTTCCGGTCAGGGGCTCTGCGCAGACCGGGCAGACGGCAGCCGCCCGAGGGCTCGTCTCGTGCTCGGTTTTACTCATTCTTTAATGATAGGGGGTGCCGGGTCTCCCTGGGCGGGCGGCGGCCGGCGGATGCTGAGGATCACGGAACCCGCGAGGACGACGACGATGACGGCGAGGCTGACCGGCGAGGGGATCTCGGGGACGGAATCGCTGATCATCTTGTGGGACGCCTGGAGGACGAGCTTCACGCCGATGAAGGCGAGGATGAACGCGAGGCCCTTGCTCAGGTAGTGGAAGCGGTCCAGGAGCCCGGCGAGCATGAAGTACAGCGCGCGCAGGCCGAGGATGGCGAAGGCGTTGCTGGTGTAGACGATGAAGGCGTCGTCGCTGACGGCGAGGACGGCGGGGACGCTGTCCACGGCGAAGATCAGGTCGGCCGCCTCGATCGCGGCCACCACCGCCAGGAGCGGGGTGGCCACCCGCCGGCCGGCTTCCTTGACGAAGAACTTCGTCCCCGCGTACTCGTCGCGGACCGGCACGACCTTGCGGAGCATCCGCACCGCGAAGCTCTTGCCCGGATCGAAGCTCTCCTCGTCGCCCTTGAGGAGTTTGTACGTGCTGTAGAAGAGAACGGCGGCGAAGACGAACAGCACGGCGGTGAAGCGGCTGACCACGGCCACGCCGAGGGAGAGGAAGATCCCCCGGAAGACGAGCGCGCCCATGACGCCGAAGAACAGCACCCGGTGCTGGTAGGCGCGCGGCACCCTGAAATAGGCGAAGATCACCGCGAAGACGAAGAGGTTGTCGACCGACAGGCTCTTCTCCAGCAGCCAGGCGGTGGTGTACTCCGTGCCCGCCGTGGTGCCCAGGACGAGGAAGACGACCCCGCCGAAGACCAGGGCCAGACCCACCCACAGGCCGCTCCAGGCCGCGGCCTCCTTGAAGCCGATGACGTGCGCGGTGCGGTGGGCGAGCAGGTCCACCGTCAGCGACACGACCACCGTCGCGGCGAACGCTCCCCACAGCCAGAGCGGGACTTCGGGCACACCTCTCCCTTCCCGGCAGTCGTCACCGGCGGATGCACGCCCCTCTATGGAATTCTGTGTCCTTTTCCTCCCCGCGGCGATCCGGAGGGGAGGACCGGTCCCGGCCGGGAGGACCGGCCGGGACGGAGGATCAGCCCCGGCGGGGCGGGCCGCCCCGCCCGCGGCGGCCGCGCGGAGGACGCTGGCTGCGGCGCGCGGCGGAGACGTCGTCGGCGTCGGTCGGCTGCGGGGAGGAGAAGGTGGCCTGCATGATCGCGGGCGGCACGGCGCGGGCCGGCGCGGGGGCGGCGCCCCCGGCCGGCGGAGCGGCGCCGGGGACGATCGTGGCGTGCGGGATGTGGGGGGCGCAGGCCTGGCAGACCTCGGTCAGGGTCCAGACGTCGCCCACCGCGCGGTTGTGGAGGAGGACGAGCAGGGTCCGGCCCATGCAGGTCACCCGGGTGCTGTGGTGGCGGCACTCGGCCGCGCCGCAGGCGCAGACGGCGTCGGGGCGCGGGGTGGCGGAGCGCGCGTGGGCCCGGACGTGCTGGTGCGCGAAGTCGCGCAGGGCGTTGAGGTCCTTGGAGCGCGGGGGCATCCGGCACGCGGTGGTGCTGCACACCACGGTGGCGGAGCGGTCGGGGTGTCCGGTGAGGCGGACGGTCCAGGTCCTGCCCGGTGGGCGAGATCCGGGGAGACTGCTCACTTCGCAAGTCCGTTCGATCGGTCGAGGAGTGACGGTTCTGTCCGCCCTCCGGGGTACGGGGTGGGGTGGCACCTGCGGTCGTACGGGCCCCCGGCCGAGCCTCCTGCGCGCTCGCCGCCGGACTCCGACGCCCCGCCGGCCGGGCTCGTCGCTGCCGTACCGGCCGGGGTCCAGACTACGGCCCGGCCCGGCCCCCGCCTAAGGGGGCGTCCCCATCGGTCCGGCCGCGCGCCCGTACGCGGGCGGCACGAGGGGACGGCTCTGCCGCGGGTTCACGTCGTGACGCGTCCTGCCGCCTTCCGGCTTCGGGCACCCGTTCCACGGGGCGGCGTGCCGCACGACGGCGTCGCGCGCACCCGAGCCCTGTCGCCTCGGGAGGGCATGCACCCGTAGGGGCGGACGGGGGTGCGGGCCGTGCCGGCGAGGGCCGGAAAGCGTCGGGGTTCGCGTTCGTGGCACCGGTGGAGACTCCGGCGGCCGGCACCGCGGCGGGACCGGATCGCCGGGGGAAGCAGCTCCGGCCGGAGCCCGATCTCCGTGTCGTCACCCGGCACGGAGGGGAGAACGGGTTCTGCCGATTCACCCGAATCGGCGGAGGAGCCGTCCCCTTCGACCACCTCGGACTCCGGTGGTTCCGTGCGTGCCGTTCCGACCGCGACATGATGACGCGCTCCGTCGGGAGGAGCTCACCGGTGCAGGGGCTCGATGATGCCGCCGCGGGCCGAGGAGGGGATCCCGGCCTTCTCAGTACAGCGTGCAGTAGACGACGCTCGGATAGGTCGCGGTGAACGCCCAGACGAAGGTGTTCAGCCTCATGGTGACCAGGATTCCGAGATGCATCACCAGCGCGAGCGCCAGGAGCCCGTACGTGACGCGCGGCTCGCCCACGAGGACGAGGGGGAAGGCGCACTCCAGCGCGATCACCCCCCACCCCGCGAGCCATGCCGCCCTGGGACGGGAGGCGACGACCGGACCGAGGCGGCGGTTTCCGTAGATCTTGGTGCCCAGGATCCCGCCGAGCGCCCGGCCGCTTCGCCACACCGGTGAGATCAGTTTGGCGAAGCCCGCGACGAAGTACGCGCAGCACGCCTGTGCCGTCACGAACCAGAGGAAGGAGCGCTGCGAGCCGTCGGTGCCGATCACCGCGGCGCAGAACGCCGCGACGAAGATGATCAACGAGAGCTGGTCCGCACCGTCGCTGCCGTACGGGGAGCGCGCACCGAGAAGAACCGAGGTCACCGCCACGACGCCGAGGGACAGAACGGCCGGAACCAGATCCCCGATCACCGTCGCCGTCGCCGCCGCCAGCCGCAGCACCACCAGCACGAGGACGTTCGGGTACCGGAAGACCAGATCCACGGCTCGCTCGGTGCGACGGGTCAACCGCCACGTCCGGCAGGATCGGCCGACCGGCCAGCCCGCGATCGCGTGGTCGGCCAGCAGGGCGGGGCGCGTGAGGTACTCCCAGGAAGAGATCACCACGCCCACGCCACCGATCGCGAGGGTGAGGCGTACCGCCAGTTCAGGGTTCACGAGGTCCGCTCCACGAATCGTCCTGGTGCTTGCGCCGAGGGAACATGCGTCTTCCGCCACGGGGATCCGACGGGGGATCAGTCGATCTCGTGCAGGGAAGAGACGAAGGCCACCGCGGGAACGGCCTCCTCGTAGGCAGAGCTCTTCTGGATGACGAGAGCGAACTGGGTGGCACACGCCTCCTCGGAACAGGGCTGCGCCGACACGTGCGCCAGGAGCGCCAGGTAGGGCGCCGACAGCTCGATCTCCTCCGGCCGGCCCACCCGGGACGCCAGCTCCAAGAGGCTCTGGGCCGCGTCGAGCAAGGCTTTGGCGTGCCGCCGGGCGGGATTCCAGACGGTGCACAGCGGCTGGCCGGTGGCATCGGCCCCGCCCAGCTCCCGCCACTGCGTGAGCCGGCCGTCGGCCGTACGGCAACGGCGGAGCAGTACGTAGTCCTGCGTACCGGGAGTCGGGGCGAAGAAGGTCCACAGCGGGATGAGACCGAACACGTCGTGCCTGCGGATCGCCGCCGCCACCCGCGACCGCCCCTGGCACACCAGGGTCAGGACGATCCACACGGAGCACACTGCCGCGAACCCGAGGCCGGCTGCCTCACGCATTCCGGTGCCTCACGCGTGGTGGTGGCCGAGCAGCTCGCGGCGCCGGTTCAGGAGCTTGCGGGCCGAGGCGGTGGGGCCGAGCTTCTCGATCTCCTCGGCCGACAGCGGAGCGTCCTGTTCGCTCGCACCCATCACCAGGCAGTAGTACGTCGCGTGAGTGATCTGTGCGAGCTGCTCCACGAATCCGGTCCAGGTGTCGCAGCAGTCGGCTCGGAGCGTGAGGTTCATTTCCAGCTGGTCGTCGGGCACCTGGTCCACCGCGGCGCGCTCGGCTTCGGTGAGCGGGGGCATGTGGCGAACCGCCACGGCGGCCAGACGGGCCGTGGTCCCCGGGACCAGGTGCTCGACCAGAGTCAGTTCGCCGGGTGACAGGCGGCCGCCGTTGTAGGGGTTCTCGATCGCCACCAGGCCCGCCTGGGGCGAGGGGAAGACGTGTGTGGCGAGCGTCCGGGCGCCATAGCGGATCGTGGCGAAGCTCTCCGCTTCGCGGAGCAGCCGGTAGGCACGGTAATAGCTCACCTTCTCGCGGGCGCGGAAGAGATCGGAGATCTCCTGCGCGAGCCGGAGGTCCTCCCCGGTGCGCTCCAGGACGGCCCCCCTGATCCGATCGAGCAGGGGCGCGCCCTCCCGGTCCAGGAACACCATGACGGATCCCGGTGGCGTCAGCATGCGCCGGGTGGGATCGCTCGGGACGTAATCGATGATCTCGATGCTGCTGGTCCGGAGTTCCCGCTCCTCCAGTTCGTCGGCTGCGAGTTGCAACGCCGTTGACCTGTCCATACGAGCAATCCGTTCTCCGAGGGCGTGGTGGGGACCAGTCTCGGCTCCCGGGGCCCGTCGTCCCTGCCCGGCGTACGCCGCCCGCACGGAAATTCACTTCACCGGACCACTTCGGCGGGCCACGGGGGCGTCATCGGCGGAGCCGCGCGGCAGGGAGCCGGCGGGGGGCGTGGAGTGCGAGGAGCGCCTCCCCCTCCTTCTGCGCCCTCTCCTCCTCTCCCCTCCCCTCCCCTCCGTCGCTCAGTGCGGTGCGGGCTGCGGGTGGAGGGCGTTGCCGGTGCCGCAGCCGCCCTCGCCGGGCATGCGCTGGATGCGGGGCGGGACCCACGCCTCGGCGGCGCCGGGGCCCACGCTGCCGAGGAGGCAGTCCTGCGGGTCGAAGCCGTTGCCCGGCAGCGACAGCACGACGCCGACCCGGTCGCCCTCCGCCTCGACCTCGGTGCGGACCGCGGGATCGAGGTCCAGGGCGGCGACCGCCCGCCGCACCTCGTCCTCGTCCACCCGCCCGTCCCGGGCCGCACCCGCCAGTTTCGCCTCGACCGCGCCGCTCGGCGGCAGTTCGGGCGGCGGGGGCGGCGGGGCGAAGCGCAGCGGGGAACCGTCCGGGCAGTCCACGTCGCGGGGTTCCTCGCGCCACTCCGACGCGGGCGAGACCCGCACCTCGAAGCAGCGGCGCACGATCACCTCGTCGACGTCGAACCAGGGGTCGTAGGCGGAGCCCGAGGTGCGGACGACCACGTGGACGCCGTCCCCGGCGTGCGTCTCGGTGCCGGTCACCCGCATCACCTCCACCCCGTCGAGGAGGGACGCGGACCGGCCGACCTCCTCCGCGGTGCGCGGGCGCTGCCCGTAGAGCCGCTCACCGGCCTTCCGTGCCGCCTCGCGCGCGGCGCCGGTCGCGTCGTCCTCGGAGTTCTGCAGCGCTCCGCAGCCGACGGCGAGCGTCAACAGCGGCGCGAGCAGGAGCAGTCGGCGCCTCACGTGTCCCCCCGTCGTCCGGCCCCGCGTCGGCGGACGGCCGTCCGCTCACCCGGGCCGGAGGGGTGAGCGTACTCACCCGCTCCGACGGCCGGCCGGGCGGGCGGGCGGATCTTCTACGCTGGTCCGCATGCGGGTACTCGTAGCGGGCGCCACGGGCGCCGTGGGCCGTCAGCTCGTCCCCCGTCTGGAGGCGGCGGGGCACGAGGTCGTGGGCGTCTCGCGGCGCGGTCCGCACCCGGTGGACGTCCTGGACGCCGGGGCGGTGCGGCGGGTGGTCGCCGAGGTGGCGCCCGACGCGGTGGTGCACCAGCTGACGGACCTGGGGGCGGCGGACGGCGCCGCGAACGACCGGCTGCGGACCGAGGGGACCCGGAACCTGGTCGACGCGGCGCGTGCGGCCGGCGTCCGCCGGATCGTCGCGCAGTCGATCGGCTGGGCGTACGCACCGGGCGAGGGCCCCGCCGACGAGTCCGTCCCGCTCGACGGGACCCGGGAGTTCCCCAGGGCCCGGATCGTCGCGGGGGTGCGGGCCCTGGAGAGCACGGCCGCCGAGCTCCCGGAGGCCGTCGTCCTGCGGTACGGCATCCTCTACGGTCCGGGCACCTGGTACGCACCCGGTGGCGCCGTCGCCGCCGCGCTCGCCGGGGCGGCGGACGCCCGGTTCCTGGGCAGCACCACGGCCGACGCCTCGGTGAGTTCCTTCGTCCACGTCGCGGACGCGGCCGACGCGGCGGTACGGGCCCTGGCGTGGCCCGTCGGCGCGTACAACGTCGTGGACGACGACCCGGCCCCCGCCCACGACTGGCTGCCGGTCCTGGCGGGCGCCCTGGGCGTCCCGTCCCCGCCGCGCCGGCCGGGCCGGACGCCGTGGGCCCGCGGTGCCCTGAACGCCCGCGCGCGGGAGGCCGGCTGGTCCCCGTCCCACCCGTCCTGGCGGACCGGCTTCGCACACCAGGGCACGTAGGGGCCCCGGCCCGGTCCGAGGCCTCCGCCCCGCTCCGGGGCCCGTGTCACGCGGGGAGCGGCTTCACCATCGTGTCGGAGTCCACCCCCGACTCCACGGTCTCGAAGCCCTCGTCGGCGTAGAGGCGGTGGGCGTGGTTCGCCCGCTCGACGCTCAGGCTGAGCCGCGTGTGGCCGTGCTCCGCCGCCCGCCGGGCCGCCTCGGCCAGCAGGGCCCGGCCGACTCCCCTGCGGCGCCAGGCGGCGGCGACGCCCAGCGTCAGTTCCGGCACGTCGGGGGCCACGAAGCCGTATCCGGGATCGTCGTGCGGGAACAGGCGCAGCCAGACCGCGCCGATCGGCCGTCCGTCCGGGGCGACCGCGACGAGCCCGAGGTCTCCGGCCCTGGGCCACCCCTCGACGTAGTGCGCCGTCCTGCGTTCCGCCAGGACCCGGGCGCGGGTGACCGCCTCGCGCCCGGGATCCCAGTTGGTCGCCTCCATCAGCATGTCGACGAGGAACTCCGCGTCGCCGCCCGTGGCCTTCCGCAGCGAGAATCCCGCGCCGTCGCCGTCGCCCGTTCCGATGCCGTTGTCGCTTCCGTTGTCGCTCATGGCCGCGATCCTCGCCGAGAGGCTTCCGTCCGCACCGCTCGGCCGCAGCTTTCCGGACAGGGCGCGCGCGTGCCGTCCGCGCCGCCCCCGGCGGGGAACCCCTCGTGCCTCAAGGGGGTTGTACCTTCATGATCATGGAACCGCCGCAGGGCACCCCCACCGACCAGGCCCCCGCCGACCCGGCCGTCACGGACGACATGCCGGCCAGCCAGCCGATCGGTTACTGGAGCGGCCTCGTCCACTCCGCCGTCACCAGGCACCTGCGGGACGTCCTGGCGCGCGTCGACGTGACGCAGCCCCAGTACTGGGTGCTGAACCGCGTCCACGGCGGTGCGGCGGCGCCGAGCCGCGAGGAGGTGGCCGCCCAGCTGACTCCCCTCGCCGACGGACCGCACGACATCCCCCGGGTGGTCGACCAGCTGCTCCACCGCGGCTGGCTCCGCGTCGACGCCGGGTCGCGCCTCCGCCTCACCGACGAGGGGGAGGCCGCCAGGGTGCGGCTGCGGGCGCTGGTGACCGAGCTGCGGTCCGTGATCCACGAGGGCGTCACCGACGAGGAGTACGTGGCCGCGCTCACGGTGCTGCGCACGATGGCGGCCAACGCCGAGCGCGCGTCGTCCGCCGGCTGACCCCGACGCCGGGACCGCCGCCCCGGCGCGAACGGCACGCCGGGTCCGCGCCGGGGCGTGGCGCCCGGGTCCGGACGGGCCTGCGGTGCGCCGGGGGGCCGCTCGGCCCACGGGAACGGGATCCTCTCCCGGCCGCCCGGCGGCATCGCCCTCCCGCCCCCCCGCCCATGGCGGCCGGCGCCCGGCGCCCGGGCGGGAACGCCGGCCACGGCCCTCGGGCACCGGAGCACCGGGCCGGGCCGCACGGGACCGCGCCGATGGGAAGCACGACGGCCCGGCCGGGCCCGGCGTGCGCGGTCTCGCCCTCTCTCTTGACCGCGGACTCGCCCGGCGGCGGCATCCGCACCTGTTCGCGGGCGACGGCGTGCGCCGGCGCGGCGCGGTCCGCGTCGAGCTCCACCCTCCAGGTGCCGCTCTCGGCACCGCCCCGACCGGCCGGTCCCGGGGCCGTCCGGACCCCGGCGGCCTCCGCCCCGCGCACGGCCCCGCCCTCCAGGCCCTGCGCGGCTCCGGCGCGACCGGCGGCGAGCCGGCCGAACGCCCCGGGGTCACCCGGCAGGCCGCCGGCCGGATCGTCGGCCGCCCGGAGGAGCGGGGGCGCGCCGGGCGCCGCCCCGCGCGCGGAGGGCGCGAGCTCGTCGTCCCGACCGGCAGGGCGCGGGAGCACCTCGCCGCGGCCGGAAGGATCCGGCACGGGGCGGAGGCGCGGCCGGCCGGGCTGCCCCGCGAGGGCGGCCGCCGGGTCCCGCGCGCCGAACGCGCGGCGCCGATCCGCGCCCCGGCCGAGGACGCGCTCCCTCGTGGCGCCCCCTCCGGCGAGGTGGCACGGGGGGCGGGGAGCGGGGGCCGCGGGGACGGCACCCCCGCGCGGCCGCCCGCCCGGCTCACGTCATCGTCAGGACGATCTTGCCGGTGGTCCGGTTCGTCTCTCCCAGGGCGTGCGCCTCGGCCGCTTCCTCGAGCGGGAAGACGGCCTCGACGTGGGCGCGCAGGGCGCCGGCCGCGACCAGCCCGGCGACGGCGTCCATCCCGGCGTGGTCGGCCTCGACGAGGAGGGTCTCCACGCGCACCCCGCGCGCCGCCGCCTTCGCGGCCTCGTCGGTGTCGCCGCCCGGCAGGATCGAGACGAGGACGCCACCGGGGCGCAGGACCTCGAGGGAGCGGGTGCGGGTGTCGCCCGAGAGCGGGTCGAGCACCACGTCGACGTCCCGGACGGCGTCGCGGAAGTCGGTGGTGCGGTAGTCGATCACCTCGTCCGCGCCGAGCGCGCGCACGAAGTCGTGCTTGGGGGCGCTGGCGGTGCCGATGACGTACGCGCCCCGGGCCTTCGCGATCTGGACGGCGAGGTGGCCCACTCCGCCGGCGGCCGCGTGGACCAGGACGCGCTGCCCCGCGCGGACGCCGGCGGTGTCGACGAGCGCCTGGTAGGCGGTGAGCGCGGCGAGCGGCAGGGCGCCGGCCTGGACGTGGTCGATGCCGGCGGGCTTGAGGGCGAAGGCGCGGGCCGGGCCCGTCACGTACTCGGCGTGGGAGCCGACGCCGTGCGGGTAGGGCAGCATCCCGAAGACCTCGTCCCCGGGCTTGAAGAGGGTGACGCCGAAGCCGACGGCCTCGACGACGCCGGACACGTCCCAGCCGAGGACGAGCGGCGTGCGGTTCAGGAAGAGGCTCTCGGCGCGGTGCTTCCAGTCGGTCGGGTTCACACCGGCGGCGCGGACGGCGACGAGGATCTGGCTCGGTCCCGGCACGGGCCGCGGCAGGACGACCTCCTTGAGCACCTCGGGGGTGCCGAGGACGTCCTGGCTGATGGCGCGCATGGTGGCGTGGTTCGTCATGCGTCCCAGCCTCGCCCGGGGGCCCGGGGTCGTACCATGGCATGAATGCCAACTTCCGACGGGATCGTGCCATGACCGCTGTCCACCGCGTCGTCGTCCTCGCCCTGGACGGCGTCTACCCCTTCGAGCTCGGCATCCCGAGCCGTGTCTTCGGCGCGCTCCAGGACCGCTACGAGGTCCTGACCTGCTCCGTCGACGGCGGCCCCGTCGCCACGAACGCGGACTTCTCCGTCACCGTGGGACACGGGCCCGAGGTGCTCGCGACGGCGGACACGGTGATCCTGCCGCCCTTCGACCTCTCCCGCCTCTCGCGCGAGCTGCCCCCGCGCGTGGGCGAGGCGCTCGCGGCCGTCCGGCCCGGGGCGCGGATCGTCTCGATCTGCACGGGTGCCTTCGTGCTGGCGGCCGCCGGGCTGCTCGACGGGCGTCCGGCGACCACCCACTGGGCCGTCGCCGACGTCTTCCGGTCCTGGTATCCCGAGGTGGCGCTGGACCCGGACGTGCTCTTCGTGGACGACGGTTCCGTGCTGACCTCGGCGGGGGCCGCCTCCGGCGTCGACGTCTGCCTGCACCTCGTGCGGCGGGACCACGGCACCGCCGTCGCCAACCACGTGGCCCGCGCCTGCGTCGTACCGCCGTGGCGGGACGGCGGCCAGGCGCAGTACATCGAGCACCCGGTGCCCCCGGAGTCCGCGCACGGCACCTCGGCCACCCGCCAGTGGGCGCTGGAGAACCTGCACGAGCCGCTGACGCTCACCGAGCTCGCCGGGCACGCCCGGATGAGCCTGCGCACCTTCGCGCGCCGGTTCACCGAGGAGGTCGGGACGAGCCCCGGCCGCTGGCTGATCCAGCAGCGGGTGGTCCGGGCCCGGCACCTCCTGGAGACCACCGACCTCGCCGTCGACGACATCGCCGGGCAGGTCGGCTTCGCCACCGGCACCTCGCTGCGCGAGCACCTGCACGCGGCGATCGGCGTCTCGCCGCTCGCCTACCGGCGCACCTTCCGGGGCGCGGCCCCGGCCGTCTGAGGGCCCTCGGGTCCGGCGGGACGGACGGCGCCGCCCCTCCGCTGCCCCGCCCTCCCCTCGCGTCCCGTCAGGCGCGCCCGTCCGGTTCCGCCGGGGTCATCCCCCGCGCGCCGGCGAGCTGGGACGCCTCGTCGGAGGCGAGCAGGCCGAGTGCGGCGAGGGCGCGTCCGGGAGCGGTGGAGGAGGTGAGGACGCCGGCGCTGAAGAGCGAGGTGACGGCCGCGTCGCCAGGCAGCGGGCCGACGACCGCGACGCCCGGAAGGTCCATCAGTTCGCTGTGCTGCTGGAAGGCCAGGTCGGCGCGGCCCTCGGTCAGGAGGCTGCCCGCGGGCACGCCCGGGGGTGCCTGGACGAGCCGGCCGGCGAGGGCGGCGGCCAGGCCGAGGCGGTCGAGCAGGGCGAGCAGGGCGGTGCCGCTGGGTCCCGTGGAGTAGGCGACGGACCGGGCCGACACCAGGGCCGCGCGCAGGTCGGCGACGGAGTCGAGGGCGGGGAGGGGGGTGCCGTCCGGCACGGCGGCGACGACCTGGGAGACCCACAGCGGGCGGACCGTGCCGGGGACCAGGAGTCCGTCCCGGGCGAGCGCGGTCACGGCCCCGTCGGCGAGGACGAGGAGGTCCGCCCCGGCGCCCTCGCGCACCCGGCGGGCGACCTCCACGCCGCCGGCGGACTCGAAGCGCACGGGGATCCCGTGCGCGGTCCGCAGGCGGTCGCACAGGTCGGCCAGGATCGGGCGGGTCGCCATCGAGGACAGGCCCACGAGTTCGCGGTGCACGTCGACTCCTCACGTCACGGGGAAAGGGATGGGGCGGGCACGGCCCGGTGGCACGGCGCGGGTCTGCGAGACTGGCGGCGTGAGCACGACCCGGAGCACGGCGGCGGGAAAAGTCCTGGAGGTCCTCGCGGCCTTCGACCGCGAACATCCCGCGCAGACACTATCCGAGATCGCCCAGCGCACCGGCCTGCCCGTGAGCACCACGCACCGGGTGGTGGGCGAACTGGCCGCCTGGGGAGCGCTGGAGCGCCGCGAGGACGGGGCGTGGCACGTGGGGCTGCGGCTCTGGGAGATCGCCTCCGGGTGTCCCCGGACCCAGATCCTGCGGGACGTGGCCCTGCCCTTCATGCAGGACCTGTACGAGGCGACCCACGAGAACGTGCAGCTCGCGGTGCGGGAGGGCACCGAGCTCGTCTTCGTGGAGCGGATCGCCGGACACCGGTCCGTGGAACTGCTGACGGGGGTCGGGACCCGGTTCCCGATCGGGTCCACCGGGATGGGGCGGGTGCTCCTCGCGCACGCGCCGGCGGACATCCAGCAGGAGGTCCTCGACGCGCCGCAGCGGGCGTGGACCCCGCACACCGTCACCGATCCGGGGACGCTGCGCGCGCAGTTGGACCGGATCCGGCGCGAGCAGGTCTTCGTCAGCGACCGGCAGCTCTCGGAGAGCACGGTGGCGGTGGCCGCGCCGGTGCGGATCGGGCGGACCGGCCCGGTGAGCGCCGCGCTGGGGATCGTGTTCACGGCCCGGGGCGCGGGCGGGGCGCGCGGGCTGCGCGAGCCGCTGCTGCGGGCCGCGTACGGGATCTCGGACGAGCTCGGCAGGCGGACCCGGACGACGGACTGAGTCGCGGGGTGGGTTCCCGACCGGTTTCCGGGGTGGGTCCCGGCCCGGTTTCCCGACCGGTTTCCCGACCGGTTTCCGGGGTGGGTCCCCGACCGGTTTCCGGACCGGTTTCCGCCTGACGGAAACGCCGCAGACCAAGGGACGGGCGGGCTGGCAGCGTTCGGACCGTTCCGAGCCGTTCGGGACGCTCACAGCTGCTTGGGAGATGCCATGGCCGACGTTCCCGTCGACTCCGTCGCCTCGGTTCCGGTCGCGATCGTCGGGGCCGGCCCGGCGGGGCTGATGCTGGCTCACCTGCTCGGCCGGGCCGGGGTCGAGGCGGTCGCCGTCGACACCCGCACGCGGCGCGAGATCGAGACGACCCAGCGGGCCGGGATCCTGGAGGCCGACGTGGTCCGGGACCTGGTCGAGACGGGGGTCTCGGACCGCGTCCTGCGGGACGGGGCCGAGCACGAGGGCATCGAGGTCCGGTCGGCCGGCCTGCCGCACCGCATCGACTTCAAGGAGCTCGTCGGCGCGTCCACCTGGCTCTACCCCCAGACGGACGTCTTCGCCGACCTCGCCGACGCGCGCGAACGCGACGGCGGCACCGTCCACTTCGGGATCCGCGGCACCGAGGTCCTGGACGTCGCGACCGACGCCCCCCGGGTGCGCTACACGGCACCCGACGGGACCCGGCACGAACTGCGGGCGCGGTACGTCGTCGGCGCGGACGGCTCGCGGAGCATGTGCCGCGACCTGGTGCCGGAGGACCACCGGGTGCGGTACGGCACGGAGTACCCCTTCGCCTGGTTCGGCATCCTCGCCGAGGCGCCGGCGAGCGCGCCCGAGCTGGTCTACGCCCGCTCCGCGCACGGCTTCGCGCTGATCAGCCGGCGCACCGAGTCCGTGCAGCGCATGTACTTCCAGTGCGCCCCGGACGAGTCGGCCGCCGCCTGGTCCGACGACCGGATCTGGGAGACGCTCCAGGCGCGGGTGGCCGGAGAGGACGGCTTCCGCCTGGAGGAGGGGCCGATCACCGAGAAGACGGTGCTGCGGTTCCGCTCCTTCGTGCAGGAGCCGATGCGCTGGGGCTCGCTGCTGCTCGCCGGGGACGCCGCGCACACGGTGCCGCCGACCGGCGCCCGCGGGCTGAACCTGGCGCTGCACGACGTGAAGGTCCTCGCGGACGTGCTGCCGCGGGCGCTCGGCGGGGCGGGCGGGAGCGCGCTCGCGGAGTACGAGCCGCGGGCCCTCCAGCGGGTGTGGCGGGCGCAGAACTTCTCGTACTGGATGACCCGGCTGCTCCACACCGCCCCCGGCGCCTCGGCGTTCGACCTGCGGCGCCAGGCGGGCGAGCTCGACAACGTGGTGGGCACGCGCGCCGGCCGGACCTACCTCGCCGAGCAGTACACCGGCTGGCCCACCCCCACCCGCTGACCACCCCTGCGGCCCGGACGGCCCAGCCCCCCTCGACGACCCACGAGGTTCCCATGATCATCGACTGTCACGGTCACTTCACCACCGCCCCGCCGCAGCTCGCCCGGTGGCGCGACCGGCAGATCGCCGCGGCCGAGGGCCGCGGACCCGCCCCCGACCCCGACGAGCTCGTCATCACCGACGACGACCTCCGCGCCGCGATCGAGGCCAACCAGCTGCGTCTGATGGACGAGCGCGGCAGCGACCTCACGGTCTTCTCTCCGCGGGCCAGCTTCATGGCCCACCACATCGGCGACTTCGCCGTCTCCTCGGTGTGGGCGCGGATCTGCAACGACCTGGTCCACCGGGTCGCCGGCCTCTACCCCGACCGCTTCGCCACCGGGGCGATGCTGCCGCAGTCACCGGGCGCGGACCCCGCCACCTGCCTGCCCGAACTGACGCGCGCCGTCGAGGAGCTGGGCGCGGTCACGGTCAACCTCAACCCCGATCCGTCGGGCGGCCGGTGGACCGCGCCGCCGCTGACCGACCGCAGCTGGTACCCGCTGTACGAGGCGATGGTCGCGTACGACGTCCCGGCGATGGTCCACGTCAGCACCTCCTGCAACCCGGCCTTCCACACCACCGGCGCGCACTACCTGAACGCCGACACCACGGCCTTCATGCAGCTCGTGCAGGGCGACCTGTTCGCGGACTTCCCGACGCTGCGGTTCGTGATCCCGCACGGCGGCGGCGCGGTGCCGTACCACTGGGGCCGCTTCCGCGGTCTGGCGACGGCGCTCGGGAGGCCGGACCCGGAGACGCTGCTCGACAACGTCTTCTTCGACACCTGTGTCTACCACCAGCCCGGCGTCGACCTGCTGACCCGCGTGGTGCCCAGCCGGTCCCTCCTCTTCGCCAGCGAGATGATCGGCGCGGTCCGCGACGTCGACCCGCGCACCGGCCACCACTTCGACGACACGCGGCGGTACGTCGACGCGACCCCGCACCTGTCGGACGCGGAGCGCGCCGCCGTGTACTCCGGCAACGCCCTGCGCGTCTACCCCCGCCTCGCCGCGCGCCTCGCCGCGGCCGGCCGCTGACCCCCGCCCGCCAGGAAGAGGAGCACCCATGGAACACACCGAGATCGGCGTCGTCCGCACGAAGATCGACCGGGCCGACCCGGCGGCCGTCGCGGAGCTGTCGGGGTTCGGCGTCGCGACGATCCACGAGGCGATGGGCCGGGCCGGCCTGATGCGCCCCTACCTGCGCCCGGTCTACCCCGCGGCCCGGATGTGCGGCACGGCCGTCACCGTGCTCCTCCAGCCCGGCGACAACTGGATGCTGCACGTCGCCGCCGAGCAGATCCGGGAGGGGGACGTCGTCGTCGCGGCCTGCACGACCGAGAGCGAGGACGGCTTCTTCGGCGAGCTGCTCGCCACCTCCTTCCGCGCCCGCGGCTGCGCCGGCCTGGTCATCGACGGCGGCGTCCGCGACGTCGCCGACCTGGAGGGGATGGACTTCCCCGTCTTCTCCCGCGCGGTCAACGCCAAGGGCACGGTCAAGGCCACCCTCGGCTCGGTCAACGTGCCCGTGGTCTGCGGCAACGCCCTCGTCCGCCCCGGCGACGCGGTCGTCGCGGACGCCGACGGCGTCGTCGTGGTGCCGCGCGAGCGGGCCGCCGAGGTGGCCGCCGCCTCCGCCGCCCGGGAGGCGAACGAGGAGGGCAAGCGCGCGCAGTTCCGCGCGGGCAGGCTCGGCCTGGACCTGTACGGCATGCGCGGCCCCCTGGCCGAGCTCGGACTGCGGTACGAGGACTGAGGGCCGGCGATGACGACGAGTTTCGAGAGGACTCCCGGCTGGCTGGACTGGTACGCCGGTCCGAGCCGTCCCGGGTTCCGCCTCCCCGAGGGGGCCGTCGACGCGCACTGCCACGTCTTCGGCCCCGGCGACGAGTTCCCGTACGCGCCCGAGCGCAAGTACACCCCCTGCGACGCCTCCAAGGAGCAGCTGTTCGCGCTCCGCGACCACCTCGGCTTCACCCGCAACGTGATCGTGCAGGCCACCTGCCACGGCGCCGACAACTCCGCCCTGGTCGACGCGCTGCGCGCCTCCGGCGGCCTCGCCCGGGGCGTGGCGACGCTACGCCCCGACGCCACCGACGCCGAGGTGCGGGAACTGCACGAGGCCGGCGTGCGCGGCGTGCGCTTCAACTTCGTCAAGCGGCTCGTCGACGCGGCCCCGCGGCAGGAGCTGCGGGAGGTCGCCGAGAAGATCGCACCGTACGGGTGGCACGCCGTCGTCTACTTCGAGGCGGCCGACCTCCCGGACCTGCGGGACTTCCTCCTCTCGATACCGGTGCCACTGGTCGTCGACCACATGGGCAGGCCGGACACCACGAAGGACCCGGAGGGGCCCGGCTTCGAGGCGTTCCTGGACTTCCTGCGGGCCAGGAACGACATCTGGTGCAAGGTCACCTGCCCGGAACGGCTCTCGGCGAGCGGTCCGCCGGCCCTGGACGGGGAGCGGAACGCGTACGGCGACGTGGTCCCCTTCGCCCGGCGGGTGGTCGAGGAGTTCCCCGACCGGGTCCTGTGGGGCACCGACTGGCCGCATCCCAACCTCACCGACCACATGCCCGACGACGGGCTGCTCGTGGACTTCGTCCCGCACATCGCTCCGACGCACGGGCTCCGGCAGAAGCTCCTCGTCGACAACCCGACCCGCCTGTACTGGCCCGAAGCGGACTGACCCCCACCACGATTGGAGTTCCGGCATGACGCTGGACAAGACCTACAGGCTGGTGCCGGGGACCACGGTCTTCGACTCCGAGCAGTCGGCCAAGGGCTACCACCTCAACCAGTTCTGCATGTCGCTGATGACGGCGGAGAACCGTGCCGCCTACCTCGCCGACGAGCGCGCCTACCTGGACGCGTGGCCGCTGCGGGAGGAACAGAAGCGGGCGCTGCTCGACCGCGACCTCAACGCGGCGATGCGCGAGGGCGGCAACATCTACTTCCTCGCCAAGTGGGGCGCCACACTGGGCTTCTCGTTCCAGCAGATGGCGGGCTCCATGACCGGGATGACCGAGGAGGAGTACCGCGCCATGATGGCCGGCGGCGGCCGCCCGGTCGAGGGCAACCGCATCGACCACGCCGTCCTGGAGGCCGCCCACGCCCCGAAGACGCCGGCCGGACACGCGGCGGTCACCGCCGCCGTCTTCACCTCGCACGTCCCGGCGATCGGCGCGGCGATGGACCACGACAAGACCCACGAGCCTTACTGGCGGCCGGTGTTCGAGGGATACGAGTACTCCAGGGCGTGGGAGCGGGAGAACGTCCCCGACGTGGTCTTCCTGGTCTACAACGACCACGCCAGCGCCTTCGACCAGTCGCTGGTCCCGACCTTCGTCCTCGGCACCGGCGCCTCCTACCCCGTCGCCGACGAGGGGTACGGGCCCCGCCCCGTGCCCGCCGTCGAGGGCGACCCGGACCTGGCCGCGCACATCGCGCACTCCCTCATACGGGACGACTTCGACCTCACCCTCGCGCACGAGATGCCCGTCGACCACGGTCTGACCGTGCCGCTGTCGCTGATGTTCGGCGACGTCGGGGCGTGGCCGTGCAAGGTCATCCCGTTCCACGTCAACGTGGTGCAGTACCCGGTCCCCTCCGGCGCCCGCTGCTTCCGGCTGGGCCGGGCGCTGCGCAGGGCGATCGAGTCGTACGACCGGCCGCTGAAGGTCCAGGTGTGGGGCACCGGCGGCATGAGCCACCAGCTCCAGGGGCCGCGTGCCGGACTGATCAACCGGGAGTGGGACAACGCCTTCCTCGACCGGCTCGTCGAGGACCCCGCCGGCCTGGCCGGGGTCCCGCACCTGGAGTACGTGGAGGAGGCCGGCTCCGAGGGCATCGAGCTGGTCATGTGGCTGATCGCGCGCGGTGCGCTGGGCGACGTCGACGGCGCCGGCGGGATCGAGGTCAAACACCGCTTCTACCACGTGCCGGCGTCCAACACGGCCGTCGGCCACCTGATCCTGGAAAACCGCCCGCGGGCCGAAGAGCCCGCCGTGAAGGAGTGAGCATGACTGACGACCGGACCCTGCGGATCGCCCTGGCCGGCGGCGGCGCCTTCGGCGCCAAGCACGCGGCCGCGCTGCGGCGGATCGAGGGCGTCGAGGTCGCCGCCGTCGTGAGCAGCAGCCTCGACCGCGCGCGGAAGTTCGCCGCCGAGCAGGGCATCGGCCACGCCGCCGCCTCCCTGGACGAGGTGCTCGCGAGGGACGACGTCGACGCCGTCGTCCTCGCCACCCCCACCCAGCTGCACGCCGCGCAGACCCTGGCCTGCCTGGAGGCGGGCAAGCACGTGCAGGTCGAGATCCCGCTCGCCGACTCGCTCGCCGGCGCCGAGGCGTGCGTGGCCGCGCAGGAGCGCACCGGGCTCGTCGCGATGGCGGGCCACACCCGCCGCTTCAACCCCAGCCACCAGTGGGTGAAGCGGCGCGTCGACGCCGGCGAGTTCCACATCCAGCAGATGGACGTGCAGACCTACTTCTTCCGCCGGGAGAACCTCAACGCGCTCGGCGAGGCGCGTTCCTGGACCGACCACCTGCTGTGGCACCACGCCGCGCACACCGTCGACCTCTTCGCCCACCAGACCGGGTCGCCGATCGTGCAGGCCCACGCGATGCAGGGGCCGGTCCACCCAGAGCTGGGCATCGCGATGGACATGTCGGTCCAGCTGCGCGCGGCGAACGGCGCCCTCTGCACCCTGTCGCTGTCGTTCAACAACGACGGACCGCTGGGCACGTTCTTCCGCTACATCGGCGACACCGGCACGTACGTCGCCCGGTACGACGACCTGTTCACCGGCAGGGAGGAGCCGATCGACGTCAGCGGCGTCGACGTGTCGACGGACGGCATCGAGCTCCAGGACCGGGAGTTCGTCGCCGCGATCCGCGAGGGCCGCGAGCCCCGCTCCTCCGTCGCCCAGGTGCTGGCGTGCTACCGGACGCTGGCGGCGCTGGAGGAGCAGCTCGGAGCGGTCACGGCCCCGTGACCGGGCCGTCGTCCGGCGGGATCGGCACGGAGCGCCGCGGACGGGCGGGCCGAGACGCGGGTCCGGCGGCGGGGGGCCCGCCGCGACCGCCGGCCCCGACGCCCCGACGCCCCGACGCCCCGGCGGCCCGGGGCCGAGCGGAGCGGGTGGCGACGGGAGCGGCGGTCGGGCAGGATCACCGGCATGATCTCGATGGTGCAGAACGTGGCGGTGGACTGTGCGGACGCCTATGGGCTGGCGCGGTTCTGGAGCGAGGTGACCGGCGCTCCGCTGGATCCGGACGACGCGCCCGGCGCCCGCGAGACGCAGGTCCTGCTGCCCGGGGGCCCGGTCCTCTACTTCAACGAGGTGCCGGAGCCGAAGACGGTCAAGAACCGGATCCACCTGTGCCTGCGCCCGTCGTCCACCCGTGACGCGGAGGTCGAGCGCCTCCTGGCCCTCGGCGCCACCCTCACCGGCGACCACCGGAACGCCGACGGCACCGGCTGGGCCGTCCTGTCCGACCCCGAGGGCAACGAGTTCTGCGTCCTGCGCAGCGACTCGGACCGCGCCGGCCACCCGGCCCGGGGGTAGCTCCCGGGCCCGTCGCCGCCCGTCCGACGGGCGCCCCGGTCCACTCCCGGCGGCCGGGGCATGGACGGGGCGAGCCGGGGCAGTCGCCGGATGACCAGGAGAGGGGACCGGCATGGCACTCGCATCGGATCCCGGCCGGGGCGGGTCCCCGGTGAGCGCCCACAACGAGTGGGACCCCCTGGAGGAGGTCGTCGTCGGGCGCCTGGAAGGAGCGCGGTTCCCCTCCCGCCATCCGGCCGTCACCTGCAACGTGCCGCGGGGCGTGGGGCGGTTGCTCGGGCTGGCCGCGGGGCGGCGCTACCCGAGGGCGATGCTGGGACCCGCGCAGGAGGAGCTGGACGGGTTCGTGGAGCTGCTGCGGTCGCTGGGCGTCGTCGTGCGCCGCCCCGACCCGGTGGACCAGCGGCGCAGGTTCGGGGCACCCGGCTGGTCCTCGCGCGGGTTCTGCACGGCCTGCCCCCGCGACAGCATGCTCGTCGTCGGCGAGGAGATCATCGAGGCGCCGATGGCCTGGCCGTGCCGCTACTTCGAGACGCACGCCTACCGGTCCCTCCTCCAGGAGTACCACCGCCGGGGCGCCCGCTGGACCGCGGCGCCGAAGCCGCGGCTGACGGACGCGCTCTTCGACCCCGGCTACCGGACGCCCGGTCCGGGCGAGGCGATGCGCTACCTGCTGACGGAGGCCGAACCGGTCTTCGACGCGGCGGACTTCGTACGCGCCGGGCGCGATCTGTTCGTCACCCGCAGCAACGTCACCAACCTGTCCGGCATCGCGTGGCTGCGCCGCCACCTCGGTCCCGGCTACCGGATCCACGAGATCGAGAGCCGCTGCCGGACCCCCATGCACATCGACACGACCTTCCTGCCGCTGGCGCCCGGCAAGGTCCTCGTCAACCCCGAGTACGTGGACGTGGACCGGCTTCCGGAGGTGCTGGACTCCTGGGAGGTGCTGGTCGCCCCCGAGCCCGACCCGATCCGGAACCCGCTGCTCGGCATCACGTCGATGTGCGGGCGCTGGCTCAGCATGAACGTGCTGATGCTCGACGAGAAGCGCGTCGTCGCGGAACGGCACCACACCGGCATGCTCCGCGCCCTGGAGGGCTGGGGGTTCGAGCCCGTGCCGTGCGGGCTGATGCACTACGCGCCCTTCGGGGGATCCTTCCACTGCGCCACCCTCGACGTCCGGCGCCGGGGCACGCTCCGGTCCTACACCTTCTGATCCCCGGGGAAGGACCGGTCTCCTCGTCCGGACGAGGAGACCGGCGGCCGGGTCCTAGATGCGCGAGTTGCGCAGCGACTGCCAGGTCGCGCCGGCCAGGGCCCGCGTCGCCCGCGGGACCGACAGGTGCTCGTGCTCCCGGTACAGGGCCCAGTTGTACTGCACGAGGGACAGCTTGTTGGAGGACAGGGAGCCCGCCTGGTGGGCCCGGTACACCGCGAGCGGCTCCGTCAGTCCGCGCGCGTCGGCGCCGTCCCGCATGATCGACAGCCACAGGGCGTAGTCCTGGCGCTTGCGCATCTCCGGCATCAGCCTCGTGCCCAGGACCTTGCGGTCGTACATGGCGGTGAGGGCGCCGATGTGGTCACGGACCAGCATCGCGCGGTAGTCCACGTGCTCCCGCGCCTCGACCACCCGCCCGTTCGGGACCCAGTCCGTGCTCTCGCCGGCGTGGTCGGCGTCCATCTTGAAGTACGAGGTGAACGTCAGGGGCGCGGTCCCCGCGGCGGCGAAGGCGAGCTGCTTCTCGGTCTTCTCCGGGAGCCACATGTCGTCGCTGTCGAGGAAGGCGACGTAGTCGCCGCGGGCCCGCTCGATCGCGAGGTTGCGGGCCCGGCCGGCGCCGCCCTGCTCGGGCGCCGACTCCACCAGGACGCGCTCGTCCTGCGCGGCGAACGCGCGGAGCAGGTCCATGGAGTCGTCGGAGGACCGGTCGTCGGTGATCAGCAGCTCCAGGTCGCTGTGGGTCTGCGTCAGTACCGACCGGACGGCTGCGCCGAGGGTGGCCGCCGAATTGAACACGGGCATCACGACAGACACCAGGGGCACAGCAGATCTCCTTGCCAGACCGGGAACGAGGCTCCATTCAAGCACCGTGACCGGGGAGGAACCCAATGCGGACGGTCCCGGCGGTCACGGCCCCGGGGCTTCCGCCTGCCGGGCGGTGGGGCGGAGCGGCTCCGGGGGCGTCGGCGCAGGTGGGTGCGGACGGCCGTCCCCGGGGGCGCAGGCGCGCGGCCTGATGTGCCGCAGCGGGACCCAGCCCTCCGTCCCGGCGCGGACGGCCGGTCGGGAGCCGGTGCCGGTGCCGGCGGTCACGTGGTACCAGTCGCCGGACCGGCGCAGGACCGTGACGGCGTCGCCGGGGCGGAGCCGTCCCAGGGCGGGGCGGGCACCGCTCGGAGCGGTACGGAGGTGAACCGTTTCGCCGGCTTCGTGGCCACAGGGGGCGGAGCCTTCGGGGGCCGCGGGGGCGACGGCCGCCAGGACCACGGCCGTCAGGACCACCCCGAGCATCGACGTCATGCGCATGCCCGGGAAACCGCCCGCGCCCCGCCGGGTCACGGGCCCGGCGGCACGACCACCCCGACGGGGGACGGGGCCCGGTCCCGGGCGGCCGGTCTCAGGCGGCCGGTCCGGGCGAGCCCGGGGCGGGGAAGGAGTCCGGGAAGAGCTCCTCGGTGGCGCGGTGGCGGTAGTCGCGGCCGGCGTAGGCGTTCTTCATGCGGTCGAAGAGCCCCTGGGCGCGGGTGCGCCAGGCCGTCTCGTCGACGCCCGGGACGCGGCCGGCCGCGAGGACCGTGCGGCCGTCGATCACCACGGTGTCGACGTCCGCGCCGGAGGCGTTCATCAGGAGCGTGCGGATCGGGTCGTCCACCGGGCCCGTGCGCGGGCCGTCCAGGCGCACCACCACCAGGTCGGCGAGGGCGCCCGGGGCGAGGCGGCCGAGGTCGTCGCGGCCCAGGGCCCTGGCGCCGCCGAGGGTGGCCGCGCGGTAGTAGTCGGCGGCGCTGCCGGCCTCCGGGCGGCCGGTGGTCAGCTTGGACAGGTTGGTGCCGTAGTCCATGTTGCGGATCATGTCCGGCGGGAAGGAGTCCGTGCCCATCGCGATGTTCACCCCGGCCGCGCGGTAGCGGTCGAAGTCCTCCAGCGCGGCGCCGTAGCGGACCATCGTGTGCGGGCAGTGCACGATCCCCGCGATCCGGGCCAGCGCGTCCAGCTCCCCCGCGTAGGGCGCCTCGACCTGGCTGTGGCCACCGATGTAGACCGCGTGCGGCACGAGGAGCCGCCGGCCCAGGAGGCCGGTCTCCTCCAGCAGGCCGAGCGGGGTGGTGCCGTGGCGGCCCGCCAGTTCCTCCCGTTCGCCCGTGCCCTGGAGGCAGTGGAGCCGTACCGGGCAGTCCAGCTCCTCCGCCGCCCGCGCCGTCGCCCGCATCAGCTCCGGCGTCAGCGTCTCGATGCGGCAGGGCAGGAGCGCGCCCCGGATCAGGCCGTCGTGGGCGCCGTCGACGTCGCGGACGAAGCGCACCGCCTCCGCCAGGCCCTCGTCCCCCCGTTCGGGGCGCCAGTGGATCGCCCGCTCCCCGTCGGGGGTGACCACCGGGACGCCCGCGCGGTAGCTCGGACCCAGGTACATGCGCAGACCGATGCGGGCCGCGCTGTCGGCGACGCTCACCAGGTCGTCGTACGTCTCCGCCCATTCCCCGTGGGTCTCGGCGGCGATGGGCATCGCCGTGGTGATGCCGTTGCGGACGAGCTGGGTGAGGGCGTACGCGCGGAGGAAGGCGCGGTCCTCCGCGTCGAACACCGGCACCGGACCCCGGAGCGCGTACTCCTCCGACCACTGCAGGCCCCGGCCGTCCGCGTGCCAGGTGTCGAGGAGCGCGTGGTCGATGTCCGCCAGCGCGTCCAGGTCCACGAAGCCCGGGCCGACCAGCGCCAGGCCCGCGTCGAGGACCTCGTCGCACGCGGCGGGGTCGTGACCGTGCCCCACGTGGACGATCCGGTTCCCCTCGTACACCACCTGGGCGTCGCGGAGCAGGACGTGGTCGTCGGTCCCGGGGTCGTAGCCGATCACGTGGCTCGCGGTCACGAGGGTCTTCATGCGGGCGCTCCGAAGGCGGTCGAGGGGGGTGAGGGGGGTGAGGGGAAACGGCGGGAGACAGGGGAGACGGGGGCAGGGAGGCCGCGAGGGGTGGGCGGGGGCGGTCGCCGTCCGGTTCCGTGGCGGGCGGTCACCGCAGGAGGCGCAGGACCTCTCCGGCCGCCGCCGGGATCGGGCCGACGACGGGGACCGGGAAGCGGTGGCGGAGGGCTTCGGCGGCCTCGCCGAGGGGGCCGCCGCCGATGACGACCGCCTCGGCGCGGTCCCGGCGCACGCAGAGGTCGACGGCCTCGGCCAGCCGGTCCATCATCGCGGCCGGGTCGGCCGCGAGCCGCCGGGGCTCGCCGGTGGTGAGGCGGACGCCGGTGTACTGACGGGACCAGCCCAGGCGCGCCGCGCGGGCGTCGATCGCGGCGGCCAGGCCCGGGGTGGTGGTGGCGATGCCGAAGCGGCGTCCGCCCACGCCGGCCGCGCGCAGGGCGGCCTCGGCGATGCCGACGACGGGGACGGAGGTGCGGGCGCGGAGCTCCTCGACCCCGGGGTCGCCGAACGCGCCGACGACGACGGCGGCCACGCGAGCTCCGTCGGCTCCTCCGAGGAGGCGGTCCGCCGCGTCGAGGACGTGCGGGACGGAGGCGCGCAGGAGCTCCTCGTCGACGAGCATCGGCGGGCCGGCGGCGACGGTGACGCCGCGGACCTCGTGGCCGTCCCGGGGGCACAGGGTGCGGCGGGCGATGGCCGCCATCATCCGTGTGGTGGCCTCGTCGGTGTTGGGGTTGATCAGGGCCACGAGGGCCATCCGCCGGTCTCCTTGTCGGTCGTTTCGGCGCCGCCGGTGGCGACGGGCCGGCGGGCGGGCTCCGGGCGGGCGGAAGCGGCCGATCGGGTCTGCGGGGCCAGGGCGCCCGACCGACGGTATACCAGACCGAGGAGGCCGGGGTCGTCCGATCGGCCGACCCGGCGGTCCGCCGGACGGGGCCGCGGAACCGGCCGCCGGGCCGACCGCGCGGGGCCGGGGACGCGTCCAGGATGGAGGCCGGGACGGAACGGCGTGACAGCCTCCCGGGGCGTCCGGACCACCCGGGGCGTCCGGGGCGGGATCTCCCACCCCTTTCCCCTTTCCCGCCCCCACCCTTCTCGCCTTCCCGCCCACCCCTCCCCGGGCCCGTAGAGAGGACCCCCCATGCCCCCTGCCGACCTGGCCCTCCGGGCCGCCGTGCGGCACGACGACGCCGGCGCCGTGCGCGCGGCCCTCGCCGGCGGCGCCGGCCTCGAACGCCGTGACGAGCACGACCGCACCCCGCTGCTGCTCGCCGCGGCGGCGGACCGGGTGGCGGCCGCCGGGGCGCTGGTCGCGGCCGGCGCCGACCCGAACGCGCGGGACGACCGCGAGGACACGCCGTGGCTGATCACCGGCGTGACCGGCAGCGTCCCGATGATGCGGGTGCTGCTGACCGCCGATCCGGCGCCCGACGTGACGCTCACCAACCGCTTCGGGGGCACGAGCCTCATCCCCGCCGCCGAACGCGGCCACGTCGACTACGTGCGGGCCGTGCTCCGCGCCACCGACATCGACGTCGACCACGTCAACCGGCTCGGCTGGACCGCCCTGCTGGAGGCGGTGATCCTCGGGGACGGCACCGCCGCCTACCAGGAGATCGTGGAGCTGCTGATCAGCGCGGGCGCCGCTCCCCACCTCCCGGACCACGACGGGGTCACGCCGCTGCGGCACGCCGAGCGCCGTGGCTTCCGGGAGATCTCCGGGCTGCTCGGCGCCGTCCGCTGACGCGGGCCGGGGTCAGCCCTCGCGGTCCAGGACCCCGGTGACCACGGCGTGCAGGTGGCGGCGGAAGCGGTCGAGGGTGGGGAGGTCGCGGGGGCCGAGGCGGCGGCCCGACGCGTCGATGACACCGGCCTGGCCGAAGGAGTGGGCGGTCCACACGATGGTGAAGACCAGCAGCTCCACGTCGGCTCCGGCTCCGAGGCCCGCGCGGTCGAGGACCGCGCGCACGGCGGCGGCCACCTCGGCGACCAGGGGTCCGGCGAACTCGGTCTCGATCTCGGCGAGTTCGGCGCCCTCGTCGAGCCAGCGGCGCATCCACAGGGCCGGGACCTCGGGGTGGTCGAGGCAGAAGGCCAGATAGGCGTCGACGAAGGCGAGCAGTCCGGCGCGGGTCTCGGCCGGGGTGGCGCCGCAGGCGGACAGCTGGTGGAGGGCGGCGGTGACGGCCTCCCGCTGCGCCAGGTGGGCGCGGCGCATCACGGCCCGGTACAGCTCGGGCTTGGCGCCGACGTGGTAGGCGACCGTGGCGATGTTGAGCCCGACCGCCTCGCCGATCGCACGGGTGCCGGTGGCGTCGTAACCGCGCTCGGCGAAGAGCCGGGTGGCGGCCGCCAGGATGCGTTCGCGGCTGTGGCCGTCGTCGGGCTGGCTGCTCATGCGCCCGAGGCTACCCGACGTCACCGACCCCTTTCAATCAGCTGCCGGAGCACGAAAAGCCTGGTCAGAGACGATTGCACAGCTCTCCATCATTCGATTGAATGAGCGCCCTCGACGAAGGGAGGGCGGGCATGGGCCCGACGAGGGTGGCGGTGGTCGGTGCCGGTGCGGCGGGGCTCGCCGCGGCCAAGGCACTGCTCGACGAGGGCCTGGACGTCACCGTCCTGGAGCGGGGCTCGCGCCCCGGCGGCCTGTGGGCCGGGGACGACGCCGGCGGGGACTCGCCGGCCTACGACAGCCTGCACCTGAACACCAGCAAGGGGCGGACCGAGTTCGCCGACTTCCCGATGCCCGCGCGGTGGCCCGACTACCCGTCGGCGGCGCGGGTCGCCCGCTACCTCGCCTCCTACGCCGACGCCTTCGGGGTCACCGGGCGCCTCCGCCTCGGCACCGAGGTCACCGCCGTCCGGCGAGCCGGGGCGGTCTGGGAGGTCACGGCCGGCGGGGCCACGGAGCCGTACGACGCGGTCGTGGTGGCCAACGGGCACAACCGGGACCCGAAGTGGCCCTCCCCCGCCTACCCCGGATCCTTCGACGGGACGCAGCTGCACGCCCACGCCTACCGCTCCCCCGAGGTCTTCGCGGGGCGGCGGGTGCTCGTCGTCGGGATGGGCAACTCGGCCATGGACCTGGCCGTGGACGCCTCGTACGTCTCCGCCGGGCCGGTGCTGCTGTCCGCCCGGCGCGGCACCCACGTCGTCCCCAAGTACCTCTTCGGCCGGCCCGCCGACGCGACCGGCGGGGCCCTGGCCGTGCTCCCCTGGCGGATCCGGCAGACGGTCGCGCAGGCCGCGCTGCGGCTCGCGGTCGGCACGCCGGAGCGGTACGGGCTGCCGCGCCCGTCCGGCGGCCTCTTCCAGGACCACCCGACGATCAGCGACACGATCCTGCACCGGCTCACCCACGGGGAGGTCGTCGCCCGTCCCGGCGTCGAGCGGCTCGACGGCCGCCGGGTGGTCTTCTCCGACGGCACCGCCGACGACGTCGACGTGATCGTGTGGGCCACCGGATACCGGGTCACCGTCCCCTTCCTCGGCCCCGAATGGCTCGGCGACGACCCGGAGGCGCTCCCGCTCTACCAGCGGGTCTTCCACCTCGACGAGCCGACGCTCGCCTTCGTCGGCCTCATGCAGTCCACCGGCGCCGCGCTGCCCGTGGTGGAGGCGCAGGGGAAGCTGGCCGCCGCGTACCTCGCCGGGCGGTACGCGCTGCCGTCGCCGGAGGACCAGCGGGCCTCCGTCGCGCGCGCCCACGCCGCCGCCGTCCGCCGGTGGGGGCGGAGCCGGCCCATGATGCGGGTCGACTTCGACCGGTACGTGGCCGCGCTCCCCCGCGAGGTCCGGGCGGGCGTCCGCCGGGCGGCCCGCGGGGCCGCCGTCCTCACCCCGCCCCCGGACCCCCGCCCGAACCCGCACCCGGACCCGAAGGCGCAGGCCCCCGCATGACGCTCCCCTTCCTCGACCGGCGCCACGACCCCCGCGGCCGGCGCGTCCTCGTCACCGGCGCCTCCGGCACCATCGGCCGGGCGCTCGGCGAACGGCTGGCGCGGGCCGGCGCGCACGTCGTCGGGCTCGACCTGCGGCCGGCCGGCGACGAGCCGTTCCCCGTGCTCGCCTGCGACGTCACCGACGACGCGGCCGTGGCCGCCGCCGTCGCCGAGGCGCTGACGCTGCTCGGCGGGCTCGACGTCCTGGTGAACAACGCGGGGATCGGCGGGCCCGCGCCCGCCGAGTACGCCCCGGGGGACGAGGTCCGCCGGCAGCTGGAGATCAATCTGCTCGGCACCTGGCGGGTGACGGCCGCGTGCGTCGACGCGCTGGTCGCGGCGCGGGGGCGGGTGGTGATGGTGGCCTCCCGGATGGCGGTGATGCAGCTCCCGCTCGCCGCCGCGTACGGGGCGTCGAAGCGGGCGATGGTCGCCTACGCGGACGCCCTGCGGCTCGAACTGGGCACCCACGTGGGCGTCAGCTGCGTCTATCCGTCCGCCGTGCGCAGCCCCATCCACGACTCGACCCGGGCCGCGGGGCTCTCCCTGGAGGGGATGAGCGTGTACGAGCCGCTGGACGGCGTCGTCGGCGCGATCGAGCGGACCGCGCTGGCCGTCCGGCCGCGGCGGGACGTGACGACGACCCGCAAGGGCGCGGTGGAGTTCTTCCTGGCCCGTCATCTGCCGGCGCTCACCGACCGGATCGTGGCGCGGACGCTCTCCGCGCGGGCGGCGGCCGGTGCCTTCGAGGGGGCCGCCCTGGCGGCGGGGGTCGTCGAGCGGAACGGGGGCCGGGCGTGAGCGCCCCGGTGCCCGCCGCCGGGGCCGCCGGAACCGCCGGGCCCCCGCCCCGGGCGGGGCGGGGCGCGCTCGCGCTGTACGCCTCCGGTTCGGTCGGCATGGGCGTGTGGGTGACGGTGCCCGGGCTGCTGCTGCTCTACTTCCTGACCGACGTCCTGGGCGTGCCCGCGTTCCTGGCGGGTCTGACGCTGCTGCTGCCCAAGGTGGTCGACGTCGTCGTCCACCCGCTGCTGGGTTCGCGGTCCGACCGGGAGGCGCGCCGGTTCGGGCACCGGCGCCGGATGATGCGCGCCGGGGTGCTGCTCGGGGTGGCGATGGTGGCGCTGTTCAGCGTCCCGCCGGCGCTGACCGGCGTGCCGGCGGCGCTGTGGGTGGGGTGCTGGTTCACGGTGGGCAATCTGCTCTTCGCCGGGTTCCAGGTGCCGTATCTGACGACCCCTTCGGATCTGCGGGTCGGCTACCACGAGCGGACGCGGGTCTTCATGTTCCGCATGGTGCTGCTGACGCTGGGGCTGCTGGGCGCGGGGGTCGCCGCGCCGGCCATGGTCGCGGCCGGCGGCCGGGGCGACTACGCGCTGATGGCGGTGGTGCTCGCGGCGGTGATGGGCGTCTCGGCGGCGGTCGCGCTGATCGGGGTGCGGCGGCTCACCGGGGCGTGCGGCTTCCGGGTGCCGGACGGGCGGGCGGGGCACGCGGCCCTGGCCGACCTGCGGGTGGCGTGGCGGGACCGGGACTACCGGGCGCTGGTCGTCTCGTACCTGTTCACGGGGACGACGACGCACCTGTTCCTGGCGGCGCTGCCGTACGTGACCGCGTACCTCTTCGAGGACACCCGGCTGACCGCGCTGTTCATGGGGCTGTTCCTCGCCCCGGCGCTCTTCGCGAGTCCGCTGTGGACGGCGTGGTCGCGGCGGTTCGGGAAGCAGCGGGGACTGCTGCTGTCGCAGGGGGTGTTCGCGGCCGGGTCGCTGGCGCTGCTGCCGGGGACCTCGCTCGGCGGGGCGGCGGGGGTCGCCGTGGCCGGCACCGTGGTGATGGTGATGGGCGTGGCCTTCGCGGGGCTCCAGCTCTTCGCGTTCTCGATGGTGCCGGACGCCGTCGCGGCGGCGGAGGCGGCCGGTTCCTCGAAGGCGGGGGCGTACACCGGGGTGTGGACCGCGACGGAGGCGACCGGCACGGCGATCGGCCCCTACCTGTACTCGGCGGTGCTGGCCCTCGGCGGGTTCGCGGCGGGTACCGCCGCCGAGCCGGCGGCCCAGTCCGGTACGGCGCTGGGCGCGCTGCTCGTCGGCTTCACCGTGGTCCCGGCGGCGCTGATGGCGGTGGCGCTGTGGTTCCAGCGGCGCTGCGCGCTGGACCGGGCGGTCTGAGCGGGGTCAGGCGTCGCCCGGGGCGGCGGGCGCCCGGTCGGCGGCGGGCGGCTGCGGTGCGCCGGCGGGCGCGCTCCGCCGGGCGACGAGGGTGAGGCCGGCCGCGAGGAGGGCGAGGACCGCGCAGAGGAGCCAGACCGTGACGTACGCGGACTCGGTCGGGGTGGCGTCGGCCGGCGGGGCCGAGGCGGTGAGGATCGCGGCCGTGACCCCGCCGGCCACCGCGCCGCCGAGCGTCTTCACGTTGTTGTAGAGGGCGGTGGTGACGCCCGTGCGGGAGGGGTCGCTGGCCTCCGCGATGACGGTGGGCATGGCGCCGAGGGCGAGGCCCAGGCCGAGGCCCGCGAGGACCTTGGCGGCGACGAGCTGCCAGATCGCCGTGTGCAGGACGGCGGTGGTGAGGAAGCTCGCGGCGACGAGGGCGAAGGAGACGGCGAGCGCGGGGACGTAGCCGGTCCGGCCGGCGATGCGGGCGGTGAGCGAGGAGGTGACGACGGCGGTCGCCGCGGCCGGGAGCGCCACGAGGGAGAGCGAGAGGGCGGAGAGCCCGAAGCCGTATCCGGTGGTGGCGGGGTCGGCGGCGAGGAAGGTCGCGTCGGGTGCCTGGCCGCCGAAGTAGACGACGCCGAAGACGAAGGCGCAGAGGAAGAACGGGGCCACCCGGCGGTCGGCGAGCGCCCGGACGTCCACCAGGGGTTCGGCGGTGCGCAGTTCGACCCGGGCCCAGACGGTGCCGAGGAGGACGGCGAGGCCCAGCTGGATCAGGGCGGGGAGGCCGGGGCCGTCGTCCTGGGCCGCGGCGAGGCCGGAGAGGAGCAGCAGCACGGCGGCACCGAGCAGGACGGCTCCCGGGACGTCGAGCCGGCCTCGGGCGAGCCGCCGGGACTCGGGGATGGCGAGGAAGGAGACGGGGACGCAGGCGAGGGCCAGGGCCGCCGGGACGAGCAGGGTGAGGCGCACGTCGTCGGTGAGGGCGTGGACGGCTCCGGTGAGGACGCCGCCGAGGAGGGTGCCGAGCGCGAGCGCGCCGACGAGGCGGGCGATGGCGGAGCGGGCCGGGCCGAGCGGCAGCCGGTCGCGCACGAGGGCGATCTCCAGCGGCAGCAGGGCGGCGAGCGGTCCCGTGAGGACGCGGCCGAGGAGCAGGACCTCCAGGTTCGGCGCGAGGGCGACGAGGAGGGTGCCGACGGCGACGGTGGCGAGGGACCAGCGCAGGACCCTGCGGTGGCCGTGGAGGTCGCCGAGGCGGCCGAGGACGGGGACGCTGACGGCGGCGGCGAGCAGCTGGGCGGAGATCACCCAGGTCAGGTCGGCGTCGCGGATGCCGAGCTCCCGGCCGATCTCGGGCAGCAGCGGCGCGATGCCGCCCTGGAGGAAGCCGCTGGTCAGCTCGAAGAGGACGAGCAGTCCGACGACGGCCCGGACGGATCCGGTGCCGGTGGTGTCCGGCCGGCCGGGGGCGGGGCGGTCGGTCGTGGTCATGCGGGCTCCTCGGCGGCTTCCTGGAGGCGGCGGGCGGCGAGTTCGGCGAGCAGGACGGCGGCGTCGAGGACGGCGTGGTCGTCGAAGACGGCCTGGGGCGAGTGGTTCATGGGGGCGGTGGCCGGGTCGCGGTCGGGCGGGCAGGCGCCGATGCCGAGGTAGGCGCCGGGGACCTCGCGCAGGACGAGCGAGAAGTCCTCGGAGCCGGTGAGCGGGCGGGGGGCCTCGAAGGCGTGGGCGTCGCCGAGGAGTCCCCGGGCGGTGCGGAGCGCGAACGCCGCCTCGGCCGGGTCGTTCTCGGTGACCGGGTAGTTCTCCCGGTAGTCGAGGTCGGCCTCGACGCCGTGGGCCGCGGCGACGCCCCGGACGACGCGCTCGAAGCCGGCGCGGACGGCGGCCTGGGTGGCAGGAGAGAAGGACCGGACGGTCGCCTCCAGGACGGCCGTCTCCGGGATGACGTTCCCGGCGGATCCGGCGTGCAGGGATCCGACGGTGAGGACGGCCGGGTCGAAGACGTCGACGGTGCGGGTGACCATCGTCTGGAGGGCGGTGACGATCTCGCAGACGGCGGGCACGGGGTCCTTGGCGGAGTGCGGCGAGGAGCCGTGGCCGCCGGAGCCGCGGACGGTGAGGGTGACGGAGTCGGAGGCGGCCAGCATGGGGCCCGGGCGGACGGCGGCGTAGCCGGTGGGCAGCAGGGTGGAGGTGACGTGGAGGGCGTAGGCGGCGATCACCCGGTCGCCCGCGGCGTCGAGGACGCCCTCCTCGATCATCAGGCCGGCGCCGCCCATGCCCTCCTCGCCGGGCTGGAACATCAGGACGACGTCGCCGGCGAGTTCCTCGCGGCGGCCGGCGAGGAGCCGGGCCGCGCCGACGAGTCCGGCGGTGTGGAGGTCGTGGCCGCAGGCGTGCATGCGGCCCGGGTGCCCGGAGGCGTACGGGACGCCGGTGTCCTCCTGGACGGGGAGGGCGTCCATGTCGCCGCGGAGCAGGACGGCGGGGCCGGGGCGGCCGCCGCGCAGGACGGCCGTGACGGAGGTGAGCCGTTCGCCGAGGGTGATCTCCAGGGGCAGTCCGGCGAGCGCGTCGAGGACCTTGCTGCGGGTGCGGGGCAGCTCCAGGCCGAGCTCGGGCTCGCGGTGGAGGTCGTGCCGCAGGGCGATGAGGGCGTCGGCGTGAGCCAGGACGTCGCTGTGCGTGAACATGTCGGGTATGGTGCCGATCCGCCCGATGAACGGAGTGCTCCTGCAGGGTTCCACCGCTCGGGGCTGATCGTTTGCGCGAATGCGCCGTTTCGGGAAGGGGTGGTGGGCTTGCTCGACGAGCTGGACTATCTGCTGGTGACCGCCCTCCAGGTGGCGCCGCGCGCCGACTGGCAGACCGTCGGCGAGGCCCTGGGGCTCGACGCGTCGACGGTGGCGCGGCGCTGGGCGCGGCTGACACGGGCCGGGAACGCCTGGATCAGCGTCCACCCGGCGGTGCGGGCCCAGGCCCCGGCCGTGGTGGCCTTCATCGAGGTGGACTGCGCGGCCGGCCGGCTGCACGAGGTCGCGGCCGAGGTCGCCGAGGATCCGCACGTCTTCAACCTGGAGCACGTCAGCGGCGGCCGGGACCTGCTGGTGACCGCGGTCTTCGCCGACCAGGCCGAGCTGGCCCGGTACGTGGGCTTCCGGCTGGGCGCGCTGGACGGGGTGGCCGCCTCCCGCACCCAGGTGGCGACCACCCTCCACACCGAGGGGAGCCGCTGGCGGCTGGACCGGCTGACCGAGGAGCAGCGGCGGCGGCTCGCGGGCGCGGAGCGTCCGGCTCCGGCCCGGCCGGCGGGCGGACGGCTCCTGGAGGAGCGGGACCTGGAGCTCGTGCGGGTGCTGAGCGAGGATCCGCGCCGGTCCGCGGCGCGCCTGGCGGAGCGGACCGGGCTCAGCCCGACGACGGTCCGGCGGCGGCTCGACCGGCTGGAGGCGGAGCACGCGCTGGTGTACCGCTGCGAGGTGGCGCGGGCGCTGTCGGGGTGGCCGGTGTCGGTGTCGCTGTGGGCCACGGTCCCGCAGAGCCGGGCGCCGCGGCTGGCGGAGCGGATCAGCGCGCTGCGGGAGATCCGGCTGTGCGCCTCGCTGTCGGGGCCGTACAACCTGCTGCTGGCGGCGTGGCTGCGGTCGGTGGACGACATCGCGCCCTTCGAGTCCCGGCTGGCCGAGCGGTTTCCCGAACTGGCCGTGACGGACCGGGCGCTGACGCTCTGGCCGATGAAGCTGGGCGGGCACCTGCTCGATCCGCGGGGGCGGCACCTGCGGGCGGTGCCGCTCGGGCGGTGGAGCGACGCGCGGTCGGAGGCGGCCGAGGCGGCGCTGCTCGACCGCCTGCGCGCGCCGCGTCCGGCGCCGCGTCCGGCGGCGGGGACGGCGGCGGGGCCGGCGACGGGGTCGGCGGGCGGCGGCTGACGCGGCGGGGCCGTGCGCCGCGACTCGTCCGGCACCTCCACCCCTCCGTCCCTCCGCCCCGCCCCTTCGCCCCTTCCTCCGCCCCGCCGTCCGCTCCTCCGTCCGGGCGGAGGTTCCCGGACAGTTCCCGGTTCGTGAGGTGCGGGGGTCTGTCGCCCGGTTTCTACCGAGCGGTGACGTGCGGGCCCGTCCACAGCCTCGGGGGAACACGCATGGGTGCAGTCACGGCTTTCGATCCGGTGGCCGAGCACGCGCGGACGCGCGTCGCGCTGGAGGCCGCGATCGGGCGGCTGGTGGAGACGGTGGGCGCGGTCGGCGACCTGGATGCGCCGTCCGGGGTCCCCGTCTGGTCCGTCGGGGACGTCGGCGCCCATCTCGCCGCCGTGTACCTCGCCTTCGGGGCGGCCGTCCCCGGCGGCGGAGTCGCCGCAGGGGACGAGCCCGTCGACTGGGACGCCGTCCTGGACGGGCGGGAGGCGGCCTTCGGGGAGCGGATCGCCGCCGTGAACGCGCTCTCCGTCGGGCTCGTCGCGGGCGCGGAGCGGGCGCGCCTCGGCACGGTCCCGGCCGAGCGGGGCGCGGCCTTCCTGCGGGGTTCGGCGGGGCCGGCGCCCGCCACGCCCGTCCCCGCGCCCTGGTACGGGCCGGGGCGCACCGTCCCGCTGGCGGCGGCGACGGGCCTGATGCTCGGCGAGACCCTGGTGCACGGCCTCGACATCGCGCGGGGCGCGCCCGTCAGGCCCCGGTGAACGGCCAGGAGTCGATGTCGCGGTAGCGGACCGGGGCCGGGCCGCGGGCGTGGCCGCTGCCGACGAGGTGGAGCCGCGCGGCCGGCCAGCTCCGCCCCTCGAAGCCGTCGAGGACGGCGGCCCCGGCCGGGACGCCGTCGAGGTCGCCGCGGCGGGCGCGGGCCAGGGTGAGGTGCGGGCGCAGCGGGCGCCCCTCGTAGGGGATGCCCGCTTCCTTCACCAGGCCGCGCACCTCGTCGGCGAGGCGGTGGAGGCCGGGCACGTCACCGGCGATGCCGCTCCACAGGACCCGCTCGTCGAAGTGGCCGCCGCCCCGGAGGGCGAGTCCGAGGGGGCGGCGGGCGGCGGCGAGCTCCGCGAGGGGGGCGTGGAGGCGGTCCGCCAGGCCGACGGGCAGCTCGCCGAGGAAGGCGAGGGTGACGTGCCAGTCCTCGATGCGGTTCCAGCGCATGCCGGGGTGGGCCGCGTAGGCCGGGGCCAGGGCCCGGGCGAGCTCGTCCTTGGCGTCGTCGGGCGGGGCCAGGGCGACGAAGACGCGGATGGTGGCGGGCCGGATCGTGTCGTTCACAGGAGTCTTCGTACCGTGCCGGGCGCGGGGGCGTGCGGCCGGGGCCCGGTCCGGGGGCGGCGCCCCCCCCCGGACCGGGCGGGGCGTCGGCCCGCGCGGTTCACCAGTCGCCGTCGGCGATCGGCGCGCCGCCGGGCGGCGGCGGGGGCGGGCCGAGCGGCTTGATCTGGTGCGGGGCCGGCGGGGCCCACGGGTCGAGGTCGTCGCCGAGCCACTCGCCGACGGGCTTGACGTCGGCCAGCGTCCCGGAGGGGGCGAGGTCGGTGCCGTCGGCGTCGAAGTAGTCGTACCAGGGCAGGCCGGCGCGCGTGTAGGCGGCGCGGTCGGCGGGGGACGGCGGCGGCTCCTCGCCGGTGATGCGGCGCCACTCGGGCGGGGTGACCAGATGGACGAAGACGCGGGCCTGGGCGGTGTCGGACCAGTCGCGGGCGGGCCGGTCGTCCTCGTACACCTCCTGGCGCATGGTGCCGCCGGCGCCGATGCCCATCGCGGCGGCGGCCGGCGGCGGTCCCCCGGGGGCGGCCATCGGCATCGGCGGCGGGGCGCCGTAGCCGCCGAACGACGGCGCGGGCGGCGGGCCGGCGGCGAGGATCCCGGCCCGCTCCTCGGCCTGGCGCCGCCGCTCCTCGGCGAGCCGGCGCTGCTCCTCGCGCCAGGCGGCGCGCGGCTCCGGGGCGAGCGGGAAGGCCTGGAGCTGGAGGCCGCCGACGGTCTCCTCGCCGGTGACCTGGCCCTCGACGGTGGCGCCCATGCCGAGCGGGACGGCGACGAACTGGCGCACCGTGCCCCGGCCGGAGTTGATGCCGTCGAGCCACGGCTGGCGGGGCAGCACCACGTAGTTCTGCGGTCTCCGGGAGAGCCGGCCGGTCCACTTCCGGCCGGAGACCGCGCAGACCTTCCCCACGCCGACCTGGAGCGCGGTGGGCTCCGGGCTGCCGGCGAAGCTGAGCCACATCGCCTCGCGGAGGTAGACCGGCATCATCACCCCGCCCTTGGCGCGCCACTGCTCGGGGACGGTGTCGGGGTGGTCCTCGACCCGGCGGAGCGGGAAGGTGCCGAGCCCCGGGGGCAGCCGGTGGGTGCCGGTCTCCGGCAGCCGGAGCGTGCGGATGAAGCGGACCCGCACGCCGTCCCCCAGCAGCAGGGTGTCCCCCTCGATCCTCGCCTCGTTGGCGGTCACCACGTCTCCCCTCGTCTCGGCGTCACGTCATCTGCTCCCCCGTAACACGATCGGCCGGAGCGGCCGGTTCCCGCCGGGCGGGGGCGGGGTGCGACGGTGCGGCGCGGCTTGTCGAAGCCGTCCGGCGGCAGTATCTTGCATTGCATGGTTCCTGGTAACGCAATGAACGAGGCCGGGGGCAGGGTCTCCAGCCAGCTCCGCAAGGGAGTGCTGGAGTACTGCGTCCTCGCGCTGCTCAGGGACGAGCCGAAGTACGGCGTCGAGCTCCTCACCGAGCTGTCCGCGGTCAGCGTGATGACCACCAGCCAGGGCACGATCTACCCCCTGCTGTCGCGGCTGCGGCGGGAGGGGTTCGTCGACACCGAGCTGCGCGAGTCCCCCAGCGGGCCGCCGCGCCGCTACTACGCCCTGACGGCCCTCGGCACGGCGGCCCTCGCCGAGTTCGCCGGGGCGTGGCCGCTCTTCCGCGACGCCGTCGACCACTTCCTCACCGACCCACAGGGGGACACCGCATGAACGCCATCGACCACCCGCTCGTCGCGGCCTACCTCGACTCCGTGGCCCGCGAGACCGCCGAACTCCCGGCCGACCGCCGGGCCGAGCTGCTCGCGGACCTCCGCGAGCACGTCGAGGTGAGCGAGGCCGCCGACGACGACGCGATCCGCGCGGTCCTCGACGGACTGGGCGAGCCCCGCACGGTGGCCGCCTCCGCGCTCGCCGAGGAGGGACCGCGCACCGGCGCCACCACCACCGCCGCGGTCCTCGCACCGGTGGGGCCGCTCTCCGGCCGCCGGGCCGCCCGGCTGATCGCGGCCCTGCCGGCCCTCGGCGGCCTGCTGATCCTGGGCTCCCCCTTCGCGGGCGCCCTGGTCCTGGCGATCGGGCTGGCGCTGCTGTGGAAGACCCCGCTGTGGGACGCCCGGCACAAGCGGATCGGCACGGCCACCTCCGTGGCCGTGCCGCTGCTCCTGCTCCTCGGCGGGCTGCTGCTCGCCGGCGGCCGGATCGGCCCCCTGGAGCTGCTGCTGCTCGGCGTGTTCCTGGTCGGCGTGCCGGCCGCCGGCGCCCTGGTCCTGCTGCGGGCGCTCCGCGACTGACGCGCGGCCGGGGGAGGCTACTCCTCGCGGCGGAAGTCGGCCTCGGCGCGTTCCGCGTCGAGGTCGGACTGCGCGTGGGCGTAGAGGTCGTGGACGAACGCCCTGGCGTCGTCCGGCGAGATGCCGACGCCGAGGCGGAGCAGTCGTCCGGTCCAGGAGGCGAGCGGGTCGCCCTGCGCTTCGGCCATGACGTCTCCTTGGGTCCTGCGCGGTCCCGGGCCCGGGCCGCGGGAAGGGGACGGCGGGCCGGCGCCGCCCGGCGGCCGGGACCGCCCTCCTCCCATCGTCCGCCGCCCCGGTGCCGGCCGCAATCGCCGGTCAGGCCCGGCCGCGCACCCGGTGGGCGGTGTCGCGCAGCCAGCGGGCGCTGCGCTTGGGCGTGCGCCTCTGGGTCGCGTAGTCGACGCGGACCAGGCCGAAGCGCTGGGCGTAGCCGTAGGCCCACTCGAAGTTGTCGAGCAGCGACCAGGCGAGGTAGCCGCGGACGTCGGCGCCGGCCTCGCGGGCGCGGGCGACGGCCGCGAGGTGCGCGGAGAGGTAGGCGGTGCGCTCCCGGTCGTCGACGTACCCGTCGGCGTCCGGGACGTCGTCGTAGGCGGCGCCGCTCTCGGTGATCACCATGGGGGTGCCGGGGTAGTCGCGGGCGATGCGCAGCAGGAGCTCGGTCAGGTCGTGGGGCATGACCTCCCAGCCGAGCCCGGTGACGGGCAGCCCGCCGTGCGGGAGGCCGCGGGTGACCGGCAGGCCCCGGGCGTCGACGTCCGCGCCGTTCTCGTCCGTACCCGAACTGCGCATCGAGCGGTAGTAGTTGACGCCCAGGGTGTCGATCGGGGTGGAGATGGCGGCCAGGTCACCCTCGCGGACGGGGATCTCGATGCCCTGCGCGGCGAGGTCGGCGATCAGGTCGTCCGGGTAGCGGCCGCGCAGGATCGGGTCGAGGTAGAAGCGGAAGCCGAAGGCGTCGGCGCGGCGGGCGGCCTCGCGGTCGGCGGGGGCGTCGGTGGCGGGGGCGCTGGTGCCGAGGAGGTGGGTGACGGCGAGGTCGAGGGGGCGGCGGGCGTCGGCGCGCAGCCGGCGGGCGGCGAGGCCGTGGGCGAGGTGCAGGTGGTGCACGGCGGCGACGCCGTCGGCGAGCGAGCGTCCGCCGGGCGCGTGCACGCCCTCGACGTGGCCGAGGACCGCCGAGCAGAAGGGCTCGTTGAGGGTGGTCCAGTGGGCGACGCGGTCGCCGAGCCGGTCGTGGACGAGGGCGGCGTAGTCGGCGAAGCGGTGGGCGGTGTCCCGGGCGGTCCAGCCGCCGGCGTCCTGGAGCTCCTGCGGCAGGTCCCAGTGGTAGAGGGTGAGCCAGGGGGTGATCCCGCGGCCGAGGAGTTCGTCGACCAGCCGGTCGTAGAAGGCGAGCCCGGCCGGGTTGGCGGGGCCTCGGCCGCCGGGCTGGACCCGCGGCCAGGCGACGGAGAAGCGGTACGTGTCGAGGCCGAGGTCCGCCATGAGGGCGACGTCCTGGGGCATCCGGTGGTAGTGGTCGCAGGCCGTGTCCCCGGTGTCGCCGTTGTCGACGGCGCCGGGCACGCGGCTGAAGGTGTCCCAGATGGAGGCGGTGCGGCCGTCCTCGGCCGCGGCCCCCTCGATCTGGTAGGCGGAGGTGGCGGCGCCGATGCGGAAGCCGGCCGGGAGGCGGGCGATCAGGGCGTCGTCGTCGGGGAAGCGGTCGTCGGCAGGCACGTGGGGACTCCGGGCGGGAGGCCGCGCGGGGGCGGCCCGGACGCCGCGACGGGCGTCCGGGCCGCCCCGTGCGGGGTGGGCGGGGGTGTCAGGGCAGGCGGTGGTCGGCGTTCAGCACCGTGCCGCGCTCGGGGCGGTAGAGGTCGAAGCCCCGGGTGTCGCACTGGAGGCCGCCGTTGATGCAGTGGTCGACGAGGGCCTTGAGGGTGCGCTCCTCCCACGCGTTGAAGAAGTCGTAGTGGAAGGAGTAGCCGCGGCCGCTCGCCAGGCGGACCTGGCTCATGTCTCCGTTGACCGGCCACGCCATCTTGAACTCGATCATCGGCAGGGCGACCGGGTGGGAGGCCGGGCACATGTTGTCGTTGGTGCCGGGCTTCACGACCGGGTACGCCATGTGGCTCTTGTGGTCGGGGGTGTCGAGGTGCAGGCCGTTCCAGCAGCTGGGGGCCTGCATGCGCAGGTTGAGCTGGACGTCGGGCCGGCTCGGACAGTTCGCCGGGATGTCGGTGTTGAAGAAGCTGTCACCGCACTCCCAGCCCTCGACGAAGCCCTTGTGGCTGCGGAACTCCTGCTCGGTCTGCATCGGGTTGCCGACGACGAAGCGCAGTCCCTTGGGGAAGGGCCGCACGCTGCGGTAGTCGGTCACGCCCGCCTTGTAGTAGATGACCTGCGGGCCCCCGGGCAGGATCTTCTGGTCGCCCTTGTACAGCGAGGGCATCCAGTACGCGGAGGCGTCCGCGGGCGCCTTGCAGGTGGTGGTGCCGCCGTAGAGCGAGGCGGTGGTGCTGGCGGCGTCGGTCGAGGTGTTGCCCATGAACGTGTGGTCGTGGGACTTGCCGAACTGGCCGGGGTAGACGATCGGGTCGTCCGGCGCGGTGTGACTGGCGGAGCAGCCGGCCTGGAACTCGTGGTGGTAGGCCGGCGGCGGGGTCTCCGTGGACGGCGTGACGCCGGTGACCGGCGGGACGGCGGGGATGTACCCGTCGCCGTCGGCGTCGTCGCCCGAGGCCTGGGTGGAGGCGGCCATCTGGTGGCCGACGTGCTGGGCGGCCGCGGCGACGGCCGGCGGGATGCCGCCGTCCGGGTCCGTGGCCTGGGCCATCGTGCCGAAGCCGAGGGCGCCGGCGATGAGGGCCGTGCTGACGAGGAGTACGGAGAGCCGCTTCGGACTCGATCTCATGGGGATCTCCTGCCCATGGGGGGTGGTGTCGCGTGGACGCCACGCGACCGGGGTGGTGGACGGCTTGCGCCCCGTGCGGTGGTGCGGGGGTGGCGGGGCACCTGCGCGGAGCCCGGCCACCCCCCGTTCATGGGGTCCGGCCCGTCAGCTGTAGACGCCGAACTCGTGCAGCGAATAGCCCCAGCCGGTGCCGCGGGCGGTCAGCTGGAGCTTGACGTACCGGGCGGTGGTGGCGGTTTCGATGGTGTCGATGTCCCCGTTGCCGGTGGTGGTGGTGTGGATGGTGCGCCAGGTGTTGCCGTCGTCGGAGACCTGGACCTCGTAGGACTTGGCGTAGGCCGGGTCCCAGACGAGCTGGAGCGTGCGGACGGGCTTGGCCGAGCCGAGGTCGACCTGGATCCACTGCGGGTCGCTCCAGTCGCTGGCCCAGCGGGTGGAGGCGTTGCCGTCGGTGGCGTTGGAGGCGGGGCAGGGGCAGTCGCCGTAGGACGCCTGGGCGGAGGAGGCGGTGGTGGGCCGGCCCTGGGCGATGTTCGTGCCGGTGACGGGCGGGGCGACGACCTTCACGGACTTGGTCTCGATGCCGGCGTTGCCGCGGCCGTCCTCGGCCTGGACGTACACCTTCCACACGCCGAGCTTCTCGGGCGCGGTGACGGCGAAGGTGTTGTTGCCCAGGGAGCGGTACTGCGCGTCGATCAGGCGCTTGTCGCCGTTGGCGTAGTTCCCGCTGAGGTAGATCTTGGGGGTGATCGGGTCGCCGTCGGGGTCGCGGATGTCGGCGCGGACGGTGAACTCGCGGCCGGCCGGGGCCGCCGTGGGCGTGCTGACGGTCATGTTCGTGATGACGGGCGGGGTGTTGTCACCGGCGGTGGACCCGGCGTAGGCCTTCTTGACGGCGTAGTACGACAGGCGCTTGAGGCCGTCGGGGAGCAGGTTGAACCAGACGCCGCCGAAGTCGTGTTCGAGTCCGTAGTGGAACATCGTCGCGCCCAGGGCCACGCCCTGGTGCCCGGTGATACACCCCCACGCCTTGGTGTAGGCCTCGGCCTTCTGGACGTCGGTCGGCTCGTCGGGGATGCCGTTGATGTCGTCGGGCACCTCCCACTCGCCCGCGTTGCCCGTCTCGGTGATGAGGTACGGCTTGTCGTACCCGCCGTCGATCCAGTCCTGGCGCACACCGCAGAGGTCGCCGTAGGCGTTCATCGAGTACAGGTCGAGGTCCGGGGCGTTGCGCTTGTAGTAGGGCCAGGCTCCGGTCCACGCGTCCGTGGAGGTCACCGGGTGGTCCGGGTCGATGGAGTGGATCTTCTTGGCCACGTCGTTGACGAAGGAGGTGTACGCGTTGCGCTGGGCTTCGAGTTCGGCGCCCGAGTAGCAGTTCTGCAGGCCGAGGACGGACTCGTTGCCGACGTTCCACATGAGGGTGGCCGGGTGGGACTTGTAGGTGTCGACCCACTTGGCGAACTCGGTGAGCATGGTGTTCTTGTACGCCGTGTCGGTGACGTAGTTGACACAGCCGCCGGAGCCGGGGCCGCCTCCGGGCTGGAGCCAGAAACCGTTCATCACCTTGAGTCCCTGGGCGGCCGCCGCGTCGAGCAGGGGCTTGCTGGAGGCGTCCGTCCCCCAGGTCCGGACGGTGTTGACGCCCATGGACCTCAGGTCCGGCATGTACCGGGGGGCGTCGGCCATCGCCGGGCCCCAGGTGAGGCCCTTGACGGTGTAGGGCCGGCCGCCGACGGTCAGCTGCCAGTTGCCCTGGCTCCCGGTGACGCGGACGGCGCCGCCCTGGGGCGGGGCGCCGCCCTCCTCGCCGTAGACCTTGAACTCCCAGAGGGAGAGGCCGTATCCGCCGGAACGGGTGACGCCCTGGAGGCGGACGTGCCGGCCGGTGCCGGAGACCGCGATCTCGTCGGTGCCGCCGTCGGAGCCGGTCACGGTCTTCACCGTGCGCCAGTCGGTGCCGTTGTCGGAGAGCTGGATGTCGTACGCGGTGGCGTGGGCGGCCTCCCAGTTCAGCACGATCCGGCTGACGGTGGCGGTGCGGCCGAGGTCGACCTGGATCCACTGCCCGTCGCTCCACTGGCTGGCCCAGCGGGTGCCGGGGTCGCCGTCGACGGCGGCGGAGGCGGGGAAGCCGGCGCCCTCGGTGGAGGAGGCGGTGGCCGTCCTGCCCTGCGAGAGCAGGGCCTCGGCGGCGGAGGCGGGCGCGGCGGTGAGCGCGGTCAGCGAGCCGGCGAGCAGGGCGCCGAGCGAGACGATCGAGGCGGCGGTGCGGGTGCGGGGGCGGATCGGCCGGACGGGTCCGGCGGTGGTGTGCGCGGGCATGACGGCTCCCTTACGGGCGCGAGGGGGAGGAGGAGGTGCCTTCCGGGCGGCGCAGCGGGACGGATCGCCGCCCGGAAGGGGTGGGAGGGCCGGGGCGCGGCGGCGGGCGCCGCGCCCCGGCGGGTCGTCACGGGAAGCTGACGACGGTGGAGGGCACGGTCGAGGTGCCGGCGGGGATGGTGGACGCCCCGGTGTCGTTGATGACGTGGTTGTAATGGCCCATGCCGCCGAGGGACACCACCAGGAGGCTGTGGAACTTCACCCCGGGCTTGACGGGGGCCTTGAAGCCGTGGTCCTGGACGATGGTCGGGTCCACGTTGTAGTTGCAGTAGCTGCCGAGTCCCCACGCCTCGTGGGTGTTCACCGAGTCGTCGACGCGGTAGGCGGCGTAGCCCTTGGTGGCGCCGTTCTGGATGGCGGCCTGGTTCGGGGCGTCGTACGCCTTCTCGTTCTGGTAGAAGATCGTGCGGCCGCGCTCGCCGTACCACTCGACGTCGTACTTGTTGAAGTGCTCGACGAAGAGGCCGGTGGCGAGGACGTCGTCGCCGTAGACGCGGACGCCGTAGTCGGCGCGGTTGGTCTCCCAGCCGACGCCGTCACCGTGGTCGGCGCGCCAGACCCAGGTGTGGTCGACGACGACGTCGTCGCTGTGGACGACCATGCTGGTGGTGGCCTTGCCGGGGCCGGCGCCGCCGATGCGGATGTAGACGTCCTGGACGGTCGTCGGGTTGGCGGCGTGGTCGGCGGCGGAGTTCTGCGGGCCGAGCTCCAGGAGGACCGGCGAGTTGACCGGGCCGGCGTCGATGAGGAAGCCGGCGAGGCGGACGCCGTCGACGTCGGCGACCTTCATGGCGGCGACGCCGTTGTCCGGGATGACGGTGGCGAGGCCGAGGCCGAGGACGATCGTGTTGGCGCGGTTGATCTCGATCGGCCGGTCGACGTGGTAGACGCCGGGCGTGAAGAGCAGGTGCAGGCCCTGCTGGACGGCCTGGTTCATCGTCGCGGCGGTGGTGCCGGGCTTGACGACGTAGAACTGGCTGAGCGGGATCTTCTCGCCCTGCGGGGTGCCGTTGGCCCAGGTGGTGCCGCGGGCGTTGGTCCGCTTGGCCGGGGAGAAGACCTTGTACTGGTTGTCCTCCCAGATCAGGTACGGCTTCTCGCGCGAGATCGGGGTGGTGTCCAGGGTGGTGTAGCGCGGCTCGGGGAAGGAGGTCGCGGGCGCGCCCTCGGTGCCGGAGAAGGTCTGGTTCCAGACGCTGTTGGACCAGCCGCCGATCGAGCTGTCGCGGGTGTACCACTGCTGCTGCGAGTAGTTGCCGACCTGGCCGTCGATCTTGGAGTCGGCGATGTAGCCGCCGGAGGCCCAGCCGTAGCCGTTCGGGGCGAGGTTGAGGTTGCCCTTGACGTGCATGCGGCGGAAGGCGGAGGCCTGGGAGACGGCCCAGCGGTCGGTGCCGTTGACCGGGTTGAGGGTGAGGCCCTCGGCTCCGCGCCAGAAGTTCTGGGTGGCGTTGCCGTTGAACCAGCCGGCGTCGACGGTGACGTCGCCGTTGATGCTGGTGTCGCCGGGACGGACGCCGAGGCCGGCGATCTGGGTGTAGAAGCCGAGCTGGGCGTTGAGGCCGTTGTACGTGCCGGGCTTGAGGAGGAAGGCGTGGCGGCCCGCGCCGAACTGGGCGGACTCCTGCTCCTGGAAGACGGCGTCCAGCTTGGCCTGGAGGCCGGGCGTGGACGGGTCGTAGACGTGCACGTTGGGGCCGAGGTCGCCGCCGCCGGGCAGCGTCGGGCCGGTGCCGTCGGTGGAGCCGTACACCTGGAACTCCCAGAGGGAGTAGCCGTATCCGGTGCCTCTGGATATGCCGTTCATGCGGATGTAGCGGCCGGAGCCCGAGAGGGTGACCTCGTCGGTGCCGCCGTCGCCGGCGGAGACGGCGGTGACGGTGCGCCAGTCGGTGCCGTTGTCGGACGCCTGGATCTCGTAGTTCTTGCCGTAGGCGCCCTCCCAGGTGAGGACGGCGCGGCTGAGCTGCTTGCTGCCGCCGAGGTCGACCTGGAGCCACTGGGGGTCCTGCCACTGGCTGGACCAGCGGGTGCCGAGGTCGCCGTCGACGGCCGCGGAGGCGGGGTAGATCGTGCCTTCGAGGGAGGAGGCGGTGGCCGTCTTCCCCTGGGAGAGCAGGGTCTCGGCGGCCTGGGCCGCGGTGGTGGGGACGACCGCGAGCAGGGTGCCGGCCAGGGAGGCGACGAGTGCGCCGACCGTGGAGCGGCGGAGGGGGGATGCGGGGCGCCGGCGTGCCGGCGGGGACCCAACGGAGGACATGGATCTCCTCGGTGATACGTGACGGACACATGGGAGAGCGCTCTCCCGAAACATTGCACGGGGGGCGAGTTCACGGTCAAGTCATGTGACACGACTTTTCTTTTGACTTGCATTAAGCATCGATCGGATCTGCCGGGGGCGCGTCGCCCGCTGCACGTCCACCGGACACACCGCACCGATAAAGTGCGTGGATGGGGAATCGAGGACCGACGCTGGAGGACGTCGCACGCGAGGCGGGGGTGTCACGCGCGACGGTGTCCCGCGTGGTCAACGGCGTGCGGAACGTGGCACCGGAGATCCAGGAGGCCGTCCGCGCGGCCGTCGCCAGGACCGGCTACGCGCCCAACCAGGCGGCCCGCTCCCTGGTCACCCGGCGCACCGGCGCGGTCGCCCTGGTCCTGTCGGCGACCGGCGGCTCCTTCACCGCCCGGCTCTTCTCCGACCCCTTCTTCGGACGGGTCGTCGACGGGGTGCTCCCGGTGCTGCGCGAGCGCGCGGTGCAGCCGGTGCTGCTCGTCGCCGAGTCCGAGCCGGCCCGTCTCCAGCTCGTCGATTACCTGCGGCGCGGCGGCGCCGACGGGGCCGTCGTGGTGCCGCTCGACGAGGAGGACCCGCTGCCCGGCATGCTGGTCGCGGCCGGGCTGCCGACGGTCCTCTTCGGACGCCCGCGCCCCGGGGTCCGCTGCGGCTGGGTCGACCTCGACAACGCCGCGGGCGCCCGGCTCGCCGCCGAGCACCTGTGGGCCTCCGGACGGCGGCGGCCCGCGACCATCGCGGCGCCGGTGTCGGCGCCGACCGCGCGCGAGCGGCTCGACGGCTTCACGGCCGCCCTCGCCGCCCTCGGAGCCGGACCGGTACCGGTCGAGCGGGGCCGCTTCACCGAGGAGAGCGGCCGGGACGCGATGGCCCGCCTGCTCGACCGGCACCCGGACATCGACGCGGTGTTCGCGGCCAACGACCTGATGGCCCGGGGCGCCTGCCGTCACCTCGCGGAGCGGGGCGTCGCCGTGCCGGGGTCGGTCGCCGTGGTCGGCTTCGACGACTCGGTGGCGGCGCGGGACTCCGCTCCCCCGCTCACCACGGTGCGCCAGCCGGTGGAGGAGATGGCGGCCGCGATGACGGGGCTGCTGCTCGAACAGCTCGACGCGGGCGCGCCGGGGACCGGTGCGAAGGTCTTCGCACCGGTCCTGGTGGTCCGGGAGTCGGCCTGACCCCCGCCCGCGGTGCGTCCGCGCGCCGGTCCGGCACCGTGCCGGGCCCGGGCCCGGCGGCTCACTCCCCCAGGGCGTCCAGCAGGGCGAGCTGCTCCTCGATCCGCCCGGCCGACCAGGTGTCGAGCCGGGCCGCGAACTCCCCGCCGTAGGCGCGCGGGACGGACTCCACCCGCATGACCAGGGCGAGGTAGACCCGGTAGAGGGCCAGCCGGATCCGGGCGCCGGCGTCGAGGACCGGGCCGGGGGCGACCGAGCGGTAGCCGGCCAGGAGGTCGGGGTCGTCCTCGGCCGCGCCGAGCGGGTCGAGTCCGACGAACTCCGCCAGGGGGTCTCCGAAGAAGGCGCGTTCCCCGTCGATGAGGCCGCCGAGGCGCCACGGGCCGTCGCCGGTCCGGTCGAGGACGATGTTGCCCGCCCAGGCGTCGAAGTGGACGAGCGCCGGGCGGTCCGCCTCGGCCAGCCGCCGGACGAAGCGGCCGGGGAGGCCGGCGAGGAGACCGGCCGGGACGGGCAGGGCGACGCCGAACCGCGCCGCGTCGGCGAGGACGGCGTGCAGCATCGCGGTGAACGCGCCGGGCCAGTCGGACGCGGAGAGTCCGGCGGCGGGCTGCGGATACCCGTGGGCCGGGCCGGTGACGGAGGCGACCCGGGCCAGCTCCTCGCCCAGCCGGTGGCGCAGCCCGGCCGCGTCGGCGGGGGTGAGTCCCGCGCGGGCGGCCTCCCAGGTGGTCCCCTCGACATAGGTGAGGAGCAGCCACTCGGCGGGGACGCCCGGGCCGGGCGGCTCGTGGTGGAGGACGGCGGGGACCCGGGCCCCGGCCCGGGCGGCGAGGCGGTGGAAGAGCGCCTCGGTGCCGAGCAGGCCCCGCTCGTGGGTGAGGGCGGGCGCGCTCGCCGCGGGGGCGGTCTTGAGCACCAGGCGCCGTCCGTCGTCGAGCTCGATCAGCTCCGCGGAGTTGTGGAGGCCGCCGTCGAGGGGCGTGCTCCGCACGGGTGTCACCGGGCCGAGGGCGCGGCGCAGCCGCCCGGCGGCGCCGGGCCCCGGACGGGCGTGCGGAAGGGCGGGGTCGGGCACGGGTCTCCTCTCCGTGGGGCGGGGGGCGGCCCGCCCCCGGCGCGGAAGGCCGCCCCACCGGTGGTGGGGCGGCCTTCCGGGCGGGCGCGGGGGTCGGCGGTTCAGCCGCGCAGGTCGCGGTGGGCGCGGATCAGCTCGGCGTACCGCCGGCCGCTGGTCTTCACCGTCCGCTGCTGGGTGGCGTAGTCGACGTGGACCAGGCCGAAGCGCTTGTCGTAGCCGTACGCCCACTCGAAGTTGTCCAGGAGGGACCAGGCGTAGTAGCCGGCGAGCGGGGCGCCCTTGCGGACGGCGCTCGCGCAGGCGGCGAGGTGCTGCTCCAGGTAGCGGGTGCGGTCGGGGTCGTGGACGGCGCCGTCGGGGCCGACCGCGTCGGGGAAGGCGGAGCCGTTCTCGGTGACGTACAGCTCGCGGACGCCGTACTCCTCGGTGAGCCGCAGCAGCAGGCTCTCCAGGCCCGCCGCCTCGATCTGCCAGTCCATGCCGGTGCGGGGCACGTCGGGCAGGCGGACCTCGCGGGCGTGGGGGACGGGGCCCTCGGGGTCGTCGGCGACGGTGACCGGGAAGTAGTAGTTGAGGCCGTGCCAGTCGAGCGGGGCGGCGATCGTCTCCAGGTCGCCCGGCTTCTCGGGGAGTTCGACCCCGTACAGCTCGCGCATGTCGGCGGGGAAGCCGCGGCCGTACACCGGGTCGAGCCACCAGCGGTTGCTGTGGCCGTCCATGCGGCGGGCGGCGGCGATGTCCTCGGGCCGGCTGGAGGCGGGCTCGACGGTGGAGTGGTTGGTGACGAGGCCGACGCGGGCGCCGGGCGCGGCGGCCCGGATGGCGGCGGTGGTGAGGCCGTGGCCGAGGAGCAGGTGGTACGAGGCGCGGACGGCGGCCGTCAGGTCGGTGAGGCCCGGGGCCATCCGTCCCTCCAGGTGCCCGATCCAGGCGGAGCAGAGCGGCTCGTTGAGGGTCGCCCAGCGGTGGACGCGGTCGCCGAGGCGCTCGGCGACGACGGAGGCGTACGCGGCGAGGTGCTCGGCGGTCTCGCGGGAGGTCCAGCCGCCGCGGTCCTGGAGGGCCTGCGGCAGGTCCCAGTGGTAGAGGGTGACGGAGGGGGTGATGCCGGCGTCGAGGAGGCCGTCGACCAGGCGGTCGTAGAAGTCGAGTCCGGCGGCGTTGACGGGGCCGTCGCCGCCGGGGACGACGCGGGGCCAGGCGATCGACATCCGGTAGGTGTCGGTGCCGAGCTCCTTCATGAGGGCGATGTCCTCGGGCCAGCGGTGGTAGTGGTCGCAGGCCGTGTCGCCGTGGTCGCCGTTGTCGATCGCGCCGGGGACGCGGGAGAAGGTGTCCCAGATGGACGGGGCGCGCCCGTCCTCGGCGACGGCGCCCTCGATCTGGTAGGCGGAGGTGGCCGTGCCCCAGGCGAAGGAGGGCGGGAAGGCCGCCAGGTCGAGCGGCGCGGCGGTGGGGTCGGACACGGGGTGCCTTTCTTCGGTACGGGGCTGGGAGGACGTCACTTGACCGCACCCGCGGTGAGGCCTGCGACGAGGTAGCGCTGGAGGAGCAGGAACCCGACGACGACGGGGACGCTCACCACGAGGGAGGCGGCCATCACCTGGTTCCAGTAGACGTCGTTCTGGGTGGAGTAGCCCTGGAGCCCGACGGCGAGCGTGCGGGTGGTGTCGTTGGTCATGACGGAGGCGAAGAGGACCTCGCCCCAGGCGGTCATGAAGGCGTAGACGGCGACCGCGACGATGCCGGGCCGGGCGGCGGGCACGATGACGCGGAAGAGCGCGCGGATCGGCCCGCAGCCGTCGACCTTCGCCGCCTCGTCCAGCTCGCGCGGGATCGAGTCGAAGTACCCGGTGAGCATCCAGATGGAGAAGGGCAGCGAGAAGGTCAGGTAGGTGAGGATCAGGCCTTCGCGGGAGCCGAAGAGGGCGATGCCGGTGGCGTTGCCGATGTTGACGTAGATGAGGAAGAGCGGCAGCAGGAAGAGGATGCCGGGGAACATCTGCGTCGACAGGACGGTGACGGTGAAGACCCGCTTGCCGCGGAAGGAGTACCGGCTGACGGCGTACGCGGCGAAGATCGCGACGACCACGGAGAAGACGGTGGCGGCGCCGGCGACGACGATCGAGTTCACGAAGTAGTCGGCGAGCGGGATGGTCTCCCAGATGTCCGCGTACGGCCGCAGGGTGAGGGCCGACGGGATCCACTCGAACTTCCCGGAGACGTCCTCCAGCGGCTTCAGCGAGCTGGAGATCATGACGTACACGGGCAGCAGGACGAAGCCGGTGAGCAGGGTGAGGACGATCCGCCGGGTCCAGAGGAAGGAGCGGGGCGGGGCCATCGGGGAGCGCGGGCGGGACGGGCGCCCGTGGGCGGCCTCAGACATCGGAGGTCTTCCTTCCGCGGGTGGTGAGCAGGAGGTAGACGCCCGTGACGACGAGGAGGAAGAGCAGCAGGAGCACGGACATGGCCGAGCCGGTGCCGAAGTTCCACGTCTGGAAGGACGACTGGTAGATGTGGAGCGAGATGAGGTCCGCGGCCTCGGGCGCCGCCTCGCCGAAGAGCACGAAGGGCGTGTTGAAGTCGTTGAAGGTCCACAGGAAGAGGACCAGGACGAGGACCTGGTTGACCGGGCGCAGGGACGGCAGGGTGATGTGCCGGATCTGCTTCCAGACGCCGGCCCCGTCGAGCGACGCGGCCTCGTACATGTCCCGGGGGATGTTCTGGAGGCCGGCCATGACGGTGAGGAAGGCGAACGGCCAGCCCTTCCACACCGAGACGGCGAGCAGGGCCCAGAAGCTGTTGTCCCCGATGAGCCAGAAGGCGGGGCTGTCGCCGATGCCGAGCTGGTCGTGGAGGACGTGGTTGATGAGGCCGTTGTCGCGCTGGAACATGAACGCCCAGGTGATGACGGCGGCGTAGACGGGCAGGGCGTACGGGACGAGGAAGAGGGTGCGCAGGACGCCCCGGCCGCGGAAGTTCTCCTGGAGGAGGATCGCGGCGGCCGTGCCGAGGAGCCAGCAGAGGCCGACGGACAGCACGGTGAACTGGCAGGTGGTCAGGAAGGACTTGAGCAGCGACTGCCCGACGGCCGCGTCGAAGTCGAGCGAGACCGAGAAGTTGTCCAGTCCGGACCAGGGGGCGCTCGCCCAGTCCCGGATGTAGAACTGGGTGAGCTCCTTGAAGCTCATGGCGACGCCCATGAGCATCGGCACGAGGTGGACGAGGAGTTCGAGGACCAGGGCGGGCAGGAGCAGCAGGTAGGGCAGTGCGAGACGGCGACGCCCGGAGCGGCGTGCGGTGCGCGCCCCTCCGGGTGTGGCCTTGCGCACCGCCGGCTCCCGTGCGGGGGTGACGGCGGTCTGGGTCATGGGGCTGGTGCCTACTTCTTCGGCATCTGCTGCTGGGCCTTGTCGAGCTTGGCCTTGACGGACTCGGTGGTGACGGGCCGGCCGGCGGCGGCGTCGGCGAAGAGCTCCTTGACGGCGGTGCCGACGACGGTCTCGAACTGCGACTCCTCCGGGACCTGCGGGAGGGCGGCGGCGCTGGAGGCGAGGGTGTCGCGGATGACGGCGAGGGACGGGCCGGAGAAGGCCGGGTCCTTCTGGGCCGTCTTGACCGGCGGCACGGAGCCGTAGGTCTTGTTGAGGGCGGTCTGCTCCTCGTCGCTGGTCATGAACTTCACGAACTTCAGGGCGCCGTCGAGGTTCTTGGTGTTCTTGAAGACGGCCATGTTGATGCCGGCGACCATCGAGTTGGTGGCGGTGCCGGTGCCGGGCTTGCCGGAGGGGACGGGGGCGGGGACGACGCCCCACTCGTCCTCGGACATGCCCTGGGAGGCGAAGGTCTGGGACGGGGTCTGCCAGAGGACCATGCCCGTCTTGTCCTTGGCGAAGTCGCTGAGGGACTGGTTCTGGGCGTACTCGGCGTTGCCCGGGGCGACGATCTTGTGCGTGGCCATGAGGTCCACGTACTGCTTGACGGCGGCCACCGCGCCGTCGGAGGTGAAGTCCGGCTTGCCGTCGGCGGTGAAGAAGTCGGCGCCGTGCTGCTTGCCGAGGACGAAGACCTGGTGGATGTTGTTGGAGAGGTTGGAGCCCTCGACGCCGATGCCGGACTTGCCGTCCTTGGTGAGCTTCTTGCCGGCGTCGATCACCTCGTCCCAGGTGGTCGGCGGCTTGGCTATGCCGGCGTCCTTGAACATCTGCTTGTTGTAGTAGAGGGCGTAGGCCATCGAGTAGAGCGGGACGGCGGCCGGGTCCTTGCCGGGGGCGCCGGTGGAGCCGAGGGCGGAGTCGACGAAGCGGTCCTTGCCGCCGATGGCCTCGAAGTTCTTGGCGTCCCAGGGGAGGAGGGCGCCGGTGGCCTGGAGCGAGGCGCTCCAGGTGTTGCCGATGTTGAGGACGTCCGGGCCCTGTCCCGAGGTGGTGGCGGTGAGGATCCGGTTGAGGAGGTCGGACCACGGCACCACCTCCAGCTTGACCTTGATGCCGGTGCGGCGCTCGAACTCGTCCAGTTCGGGCTGGAGGACCTTCTTGTCGACCTCGAGGCTGGAGCCCTGGTTCGAGGCCCAGTAGGTGAGGGTCTTCGTCGCCTGGCCGCCGCCGTCCTCTCCCCCGCCGCCACAGGCGGTCGCGGTGAGAACGAGGGAGAGGGTGACGGCACCCGTGACGGCGGCTCTGATTCTGCGCATGGCTCCTGGTCCCTTTCAGGGAAGGCGGGAGGACCGACAAGGGGAGCGCCCGGACCGCTCTCCGCCTCATCGGCTTAATTTAGGATGTGAGTTAAACCCCATGAGAAGGTCGCGTCAAGGCTTGTCGTGCGGGTATGTTGCAGCCGACGACTACGAGGGACGGGGACGAGAGTGCACGCGAAGAGTGGCCGCACGGTGCGCGACCTGCGGCGCGAGAACCGGACGGCGGTGCTGCGGAGGCTGTATTTCGACGGCCCGATGAGCCGGCTCGCACTGGGTCCGGCGACCGGACTCTCCTCGGGCTCGATCAGCAACGTGGTGGCCGAGCTGGTCGCCGAGGGTCTCGTCGAGGAGGCCGGCAGCGTCGACTCCGCCGGCGGCCGGCCGCGCACCCTGCTGCGGATCGCGCCGGGCAGCGGCTGCATGATCGGCGTCGACATCGGCGAGACCCGGGTGCGGATCGAGCTGTTCGACCTCGCGCTCACCGAGCTGGCCCGCACCGAGCGCCCGCTGGCGCCGTCGGGGCCCAGGACCGCGCGGTACGAGGTGGCGGTCGTCGTGGACCACCTCAGGGACGGCATCGCCGAGGTGCTGGGCACCGCCGGGGTGTCCGCCGAGCGGCTGCTCGGCGTCGGGATCGGCGTCCCCGGCATCGTCGAGCGCACGGCGCGCGGCGCGGTGGTCCACGGGCAGACGATCGGCTGGGACGCGGTGCCGCTGGAGCGGCTGCTCCGCGAGACGGTGGACCTGCCGGCCGAGGTCCCGTACCGCATCGAGAACGGCGCCAAGACCCTCGGCCAGGCCGAGATGTGGTTCGGCGCGGGCCGCGGCGCCCGCAGCGCCGTGGTCGTCCTCTTCGGCTCCGGAGTCGGCGCGTGCGTGGTCACGGACCCCCTGGGGTCCGGCCGGGCGCTGGAGTGGGGCCACCTGACGGTGCGGGTCAGGGGCCGCCGCTGCCGCTGCGGCGCCCAGGGCTGCCTGGAGGCGTACGCGGGAGCGGAGGCGCTCCTGGAACGGTGGCGGGAGGCGGGCGGCGAGCCCCCGGCCGGCGCCGACGAGGAGACGGCCCTGACCGCGATGCTCGGCGCCGCCTACCCGGCGGCCGCCGGACGGCCGGAGGCCACCGGCGGCGGGACGGACGGGGCCGCGGCGGGCGCGGTCGCGCTGTCCGTGCTGGACGAGACCGCCGAGTACCTGGGGGCCGGGCTCGCCGACCTCATCAACCTCTTCCAGCCCGAGCGGATCCTCGTCGGCGGCTGGGCCGGCCTCCAGCTCGGCAGCCGCTTCCTCGGCGCCGTGACGGCGTACGCCCGCGCCTACGCGCTCCGCCACCCCGGCGACCGCACCGAGATCGCGCTCGGCACGCTCGGCCCCGAGGCGGTCACCGTCGGGGCCGGGCTGCTGCCGCTGGTCGACTTCTTCGCCCAGGGCGGCCGCCGCCCCGAGCGCGCGCCGAGCGTCCCGGCACCCGCCTGGCAGACGGCCCTGCGGGACCGGGTCTCCCCCTGAGCCCCGGCGCGGCCACCCGGCCGGATGTCCGGGCCGGGCGGACACACCGGTCGGCCGGTCGCCCGGGCCGGTCAGGCGTCCGGGCCGGGCGGACACACACGCCGGGCGGGCACGCGGTCCGGCCAGGCGCACGGTCCGGCTAGGCGTACGGGTCGAAGGGGATGCCGGCCGGCTTCGCCTTCGCCAGGTGGGAGGCGAAGCTGCCGTCCTTGAGCCCGAAGTGGGCGCTGCCGAAGTCGGCCTGGCTCAGCTTCTCGCGGATGCCGGGCGGGTAGCCGTTCCAGCCGACGAGGGCGGGGTACTGCCAGGTGCCCCGGTGGTTCTCGGGCGGCTCGTCGTTGGTGTTGGCGGCCCGGAAGCAGTGGGTGCCGATGCCGTCCTTGTGGTACACGACCTTGGCGTGGGTGCCGTCCCAGCGGACGCGGTCCCGGGCGTGGACGGTGAAGGAGCCGTGGTTCGAGGTGGAGACGTACTGGGCCTGGCCGTCCTTGATCCAGACGACGACGTGCTCCCAGTCGTGCCGGTGGCCCCCCAGTCCGCTGCCCCAGACGGCCTGGTCCTTCTCGAAGTACAGCCCGTAGAGGACCGCGCACCAGCCGTTGTTGCACAGCGAGCGGGCGTAGCCGTTGGTGGAGGCCAGGTCCCAGGAGTCCCGGCACTGGCCGCTGACCGTGCCGGAGGGGTTCAGCCCGGGGTTGAGGGTGCCGTCCGGGCCGATCGCGGCCGTCGGGTAGCAGCCGTCGGTGTCGTAGTCGTACGCGGGCTGGAAGGTCCGCTCCAGGGCGTCCGCGTTCGCGGGGAGCGCGGGCGGCGGGGCGGCGAGGGCGCCGCCGGGGAACGCGAGGAGGAGTGCGAGGGCGCTGCCGACGACGGCGGCACCCTTCGTGAGGCGACGCGTGGTCTTCAACTCCGGCTCCCTGAGGGGGTCGAGGGGTGGGGGGTGACGGGGTCGCCCGTGTGCCTGACGGTACGGAGGACCGCGCGCTGACATGCCCACTCCAAGCCGCGCCCAAACGGACGGCAACCGCCGGAGCGCCGGAACCGTCCTGATCAGGGACGCCGGGGGAAGAGCGGGGCACGAACGGGGGAAGGGCGGATGTCCATGACGAGACGGGGCGGAGAACCGGGCACGAGCCGGCCGCGGGCGTTCCTGCGGGCGGCGGGCGGCGGAGGCCGGCGCGGCCGGCTGCTCGCCGGACTCGGCGCGGTCACCGCCGGGCTGCTCGCGCTGCACCGCTTCGTGCCGAACACCCCGGGCCGGCTGGGCAGTCTGCTGGAGACCTTCCTCCTCTGGCTCGGCCCGGCCGCCGCGCTGCTCCTGCTCTGCGCCGCGCTGCGGCGCGCCCGGACGGCACTCGTCGTCCTGCTCGTCCCGGTGGCGGTCTGGGCCGTCTCCTTCGGCCCCCTCCTCCTGCCCGCACCCCCGCCCGGCCCCCGCGAACTGACCGTGGCGCAGCACAACGTGGCCGACGACAACGCCGACCCGGCGGGCACCGCCCGGGCGCTCGCCGGCAGCGGAGCCGACCTGATCGCCCTCCAGGAACTGGTCGACCCGGCCCTGGCGGTCTACCGCCGGGAGCTCGCGTCCCGCTACCCGCACCACTCCGTCCGGGGCACGGTCGGCCTCTGGTCGCGCCACCCGCTGACCGGCGCGCGGGCGCTCGACATCAAGCCCGCGGACGTCACGGAGCCCTGGCGGCGGGCGCTGCGGGCCGAGGTGCGCACGCCGTACGGGGAGGTGGCGGCGTACGTCGTCCACCTGCCGTCCGTCCGGCTCGGGCCCGGCGGCCTCGCCTCCGCGCGGCGCGACGAGAGCGCCGCCCGCCTGGGGCGGATCCTGGCGGCGGAGCGGTCCGGCCGGGTGATCCTGGCCGGCGACCTCAACGGCACCCTCGACGACCGCGGGCTCGCCCCCCTGACCTCGCGCCTCGCCGCCCCCGGCCGGGGCCTCGCCCTGAGCTACCCGGCCGCGCTCCCGGCGGCCCGCATCGACCAGGTCCTCGCCCGCGGCGGCCGCCTCCCGTCGATCCGCGCCCTCCCCGGCACCGGAAGCGACCACCTCCCCGTGCTGGCCCGGGTCGCGCTCGACGAAACCCCCTGAGCGCCCGGCGCGAGGGCGGAAGCGGTGGGACGGAAAGCGGCCATTGTTCCCCGCCCGGCCGCGCCGCCCGGAGGGTCCGCGGCACCGGGAACCGGACACCGCCGTCCGTCCACCGCGACGCACGGCATTGGCCATGGCCTGACCCTTCGTCATCCGACGGGTGCGCACCGCCCCCTCCCCGGCACAGCTCCGCACCGCCCGTCAACCGCGCGGCGGCGCTTGGCCGGAAGCGTGTGCCCCCTGGTCCGCCCCCGGCGCGCCGCCTGTACCTTCCGTGCTGGCCCCGCCGCCGACCGGAGCCGTACCCCCCGCCTTCCGGCCGCACCTCTGGCCGTGACCGCTCAGCGCGCCGCCCCGCCCCTCCGCTCCCCCGGTGGTACCCCCATGCCCGCTGCCCCCGCTCGGCCCCCGACCCCACTCCTCCGCGATCCCGGCGCGGCCCCGGCCTAGGCCGTCTCCTCCGGAGCACGCCGGGCCGGTCCCACGGCACGACCGGTGTCCCGCGCCCGCGGGACGCCGGCGTCCGCCGCCGGCCGCCCGCAGCACGACGCACCACCGGCCGCCCGACCAGCGACCGGGTACGGCACTCGGGGAAGACGGAGAACACGTGCGATTCCAACTGCTGGGGCCCTTGAGCATCACCGACGGGCGGGACACCGCGGTGCTCCCGCCCTCCAAGCCGACCGCGCTGCTCGCCGCGCTGCTCGTCCGCCCCGGCGCGATCGTCTCCACCGACCGCCTGCTGGGCGCGGTCTGGGGCGAGACCCCGCCCACGACCGCCAAGGCCGCGCTCCAGAGCTGCGTCCTCCGGCTGCGCCGGCTCTTCGCCAAGTACGGCATCGAGGAACAGGCCGTGGTGGCGGTGGCCGGCGGCTACCGCGTCGACGCCGACGCCGAGACGCTGGACCTGCTCCACTTCCGCCGGCTCGTCGAGCGGGCCGGCGAGGAGGACCCCGAGACCGAACTCGTCGCCCTGCGCGGCGCGCTCGCGCTCTGGCAGGGCCCGCTCCTCGCCAACGTGCCCTCCGAACTCCTGCACCGGGACGAGGTGCCGCGCCTCGCCGAGGAGCGGTTGCGCGTCCTGGAGCGGGTGGTCGACATCGCGCTGGACCACGGCCGATGTCGTGAGGTCCTCGTCGATCTTTGGGATGTTACGCGCGTATACCCGGCGCACGAACGGTTCGCCGAACAGCTGATGACCGCCCTCTACCGACTCGGCCGGCAGACCGAGGCCCTCACCGAGTACCGGCGGATCAAGGAACACCTCCGCGACCGCCTCGGCGTCGACCCCCGCGCCGATCTGCAGAAGCTCGAACTCGCCATCCTGCGCGGCGAGGACCTCGGTCCGGTCGACCTCGGCCGAAGCCCCGCCGCCCCCTCCCCGCCGGTCGCCGCCTCCGCACCGGTGACGCGTCCCGTCCCCCCGGACGCCGTGCCCCGGCCCCCGGCGGCCCCCCTGCCGACCGTCCCCGGCTTCACCGGCCGCGCGGCCGAACTCGCCGCCCTCGCGCGGCTGCTCACCGGCGGCGCGCCGGACGGCGGACGCGCACCGGTCGCCGTCCTCTCCGGCGCCCCCGGCATCGGCAAGACCGCGCTCGCCCTCCACGCGGCCCGGCTGGTGGCCGGTCACCACCCGGGCGGCAGCGTGCTGGTCCAGCTCACCCACCCCGACGGCACCCCGCGCACCGCCGAGGACGCCGCGGCCGAGGTGCGCCGCGCGCTGCCCGACGGGGACGCCGCGGGGCCCGCGCTGCTCGTCCTCGACGACGTCGTCCACCCCGACCAGGTGCGCCCGCTGCTCACCGCACACGCCGGCACCACCGCGCTCGTCACCAGCAGGACCGGGCTCGCCGCCCTGCTCGCCACCCACGGCGGCACCGCCCACCGCCTCGGCACGCTCGCCCCGGAGGAGGCCCGGGAGCTGCTCACCGCCGCCCTCGGCACCGAGCGGGTCGCCGCCGAACCCGCCGCCGCCCGGCAGCTCGCCGACGTCTGCGGCCACCACCCGCTCGCCCTGCGGATCGCCGCCGCCCGGCTCCTCACCCGGCCCCGGCTGCGGCTCGCCGACTACGCCGACTGGCTGCGGCACGACGCGGCCGGCCGGCTCGCCCTCGCCGACGACCCCCGCACCTCCGTGCCGGAACGCCTCGACGAGGCCCTGGGCCGGCTCGCCCCCGCACTCGCCGAGGCCCACCTGCGGCTCGCCGCCTCCCCCCACGACCCGCTCACCGCCGACCGGGCCGCCGCCGTCCTCGGCGTCCCCGCCGAAGCGGCCGAACTCGTCCTGGAACGCCTCCTGGACGCCGGATTCCTGGAGGAGGGGCTGCCCGGATCCTTCCGCCCGCTCCCCCTGCTGCGGGCCCACGCCCGCCGCGCGGCCGCTCCTCCCGGACGGTCGCCGCAGGCTCCGCTGCGTCCGCCGCCCCGGCCCGCCGCCCTGCGCTGACCGCCGCGCGGCCCCGACCCGACGGCCTCCGCGCCTCCCGCACCACCACGGCCCCGCCCCGCCCCGCCACCGCACGGCAGGTCCCCGTACCACCCCGCCCCGACCGGCAGGCCCCCGCCCCGGGCCCGGCCGCCCCGCAACGAGAGGTGTGAAGCACGCATGACCTCCCCGTCGTACACGGAAGTCGCCGCGACCCGCCCCCGAGTCCGCCGCGACGTCCTGTACACCCGGACGCCCGACGGCGTCATCTTCCACAACGCCGACGGCGGCTTCCGGCTGACCGGCTCCTCCGGCTACCGCTTCGCCACCCTGCTCGTACCCCACCTCGACGGCACCCGGTCGGTCGAGGAGATCTGCGCGGGCTTCGGCGACCGGCAGAAGGCGATGGTGGGCGGACTCGTCCAGGCCCTCTACGCGCGTGGTTTCGCCCGTCCCGTGCCCGCGCCCGCCACCCCCGCGGACGGCCCCGCCACCGCCCCGGCCGCCGCCGCCCGCTTCGCCGAGCAGATCGCCTACGTCGACCACTACGCCGACGACGCCGACGCCCGCTTCGCGCGCTTCCGCGCCACCCGGGTGGCGGTCCTCGGCGACGGCCCGGTGGCCCGCTGGTGCGTCCTCTCCCTGCTCCGCAACGGCTGCGCCGCCATCGGCGTCGAGACCGCGCTCGCCGAGGGCACGGGGGCCACCGCTCCGGAGGAGTTCGCCGCCGTCCGCGCGGAGGCCGCCGGCCTCGCCGAGGAGGGCTGCCCGGTCGAGCTGACCCCGCTCCCGGCCGGGGCCGCCGGCCCGGCCCTCTTCGACGGGTACGACCTCGTGGTCGCCGCCGCCGGACCCGGCGCGCCCCGCACCGTCCTGGAACTGCTCCGGGCGGGCGTCCCCGAGGGGAGGACCCTGCTCCCCGCCTGGACCTTCGGCGACCGGGTGGTGATCGGACCGGTGACGGACGCCGGCTCCACCGCCTGCTGGGCGTGCGCGGCGCTGCGGCTCGGCGAGGCCGGGGACGCGGCCCCCGCCGCCGGGCTGTGGAGCGGACTCGCCCTCGGCACCCCCGGCGCCGCGCCGCCTTCCGGGCCGCTCGCGGCGATGGTGGGGAACCTGCTGGGCTACGAGGTCTTCCGCCTGACCACCGGCGTGCTGCCCGCCGAGACCCGCGACAAGCTGCTCGTCCAGCACACGGCGACGCTCGACGTGGCCGCCGAACCGCTGCTGCCGCACCCCCGCTGTCCGTTCTGCGCCCGGCCCGCGGCCGCCCCGGAGCCGGTCGACCTGGCGTCGGTGCCGGCCCGGCCCGCCTTCCTGCCCACGGTGGCCACCGCCCCCGACGACGACGCCGCGCAGGGCCCGCTGGCCGAACTGGAGCGCCGCTCCGTCCTGATCGGGCCGCACGCCGGGGTGTTCCGCGGCTACGCGGACGAGCCGCTGACCCAGACGCCGCTGAAGGTGGGTGCCGTCCGGCTCGGCCTGGGCCCGGCCGGCACCCGCACGATCACCGCCTTCGACGTGCACCACACGGCCGGGGCCCGGCTGCGCGCCCTGGACGCGGCGGCACTCGTGCACGCCGAGCACGTGGTGCCGGACCCGGCCGGCGGCGCCGGCGCGGACCTCCCCGCGGTGGGGCCGGAGGACCTCGCCCTGGCCTCGGGGACGGGTGGGGCGGGCGGTCCCACCGCCTGGACGGCCGCCGTCTCGCTGCTGACGAAGGAGCGGGTCCGCGTCCCCTCCGGGGCCGTCCGCCCCTGCGGCCCGGCCAACGCCGACCGCCGCTTCGAGCCCACCCGGGCCGGGGCGGGCGCGGGCCCGGGCCTCCCCGAGGCGGCCGCCGCCGGACTCCTGTCGGCGCTCGCCCACGACGCACTGCGCCGGGCCGTCGCCGGAACCGGCGAGGTGGCCGTCCTCGCGCCGGACGCGCTCGGCGACGACCCGGAACTCACCTTCCTGCTGCGCTCGGCCGCCCTGCTCGGCCTCGACGTCGACCTCCTCGACCTGGGCGAGCGGACCCGCTCCGGCGTCTCGGTGGTGATGGCCCGCACGGCCGGGACGGACGGCGCACCGGGCCGGTGGGCGGCCGGCGCGGCCCTGGACCTGCCGGGCGCGGTCGCCGACGCGGTGCGGGACCTGCTCGGCGAGGCCCAGCTCGACGCCGACACCGCGGAGTCGGCGCCCGCCGCCGATCCGGGCGATCCGCTGCTGCGGGACCTCGACCCGGCCCTGGTGGCGGTGACCTCCGCAGCCCCGGCCGCCCCGGACGGGACCGGGACCGGGTGGACGCGGGTGCTGGAGCGGCTCGCGGAGGCCGGACGGGACGCGTACGTGGTCCCCACGCACGCCGCCGACCTGCCCGCGGGCGGCCTCGTGACCGTGCGCGTGCTGCTGACCCGGGCGGCCGCCGATGCCGGCTGACACCCTGACGAGGCCGGTCCCGGCCGGGCCGGCCGGCGCCGAAGGGGCCGACGCCTTCCGGCGGGCGGTGGTCGCGGCGCTCGACGCCTTCCCGCCCGGACCCGCGCTCGACGTGGCCCCGCTGGGCACCGCGGACGCCCACGCCGCCGGCGCCGCCGCGCCCGACGGCCGGCTCCCGGTGCGGGTGTACGGACGGCACGTCCTCGTCGGCCCCTGGCCGTCGGCGGACGGGACGCCCGGCTGCGCGACCTGCCTGGAGCGGCGGTGGCAGGGCGTGCGCTCGGTGCAGCTGCGCGAGGGCCTGGAGCTGGGCGGGGACACCCGGACGGCCGGCGCCTGGCCGTACGGCATCCCGTTCGCGGCGACGGCGGTGGCCGCCCTGGTGGCCCGGGCGGCCGAGCGGGGCCCGGAGCCCGGCCCGTACCCCCTGGTCCGGCTGCTCGACCTGGACTCCCTCGGCGTGCGCACCCACCCGCTGGTCCCGGACCCCGAGTGCCCCTCGTGCGCCCGGCCCCGGCCCGACACGGCCGAGGGCGCGGCGGTGGTGCCGCGTCCGGCGCCGAAGCACCGGCCGGGGACCTTCCGGGTGCGCCCGGTCGAGGCGTACGAGCTGCCCGAGGACGCCTTCGCCAACCCCCACTGGGGGGCGGTCGGCCCGTCGGTCGTCTTCGACGTGGCCTCCACCACGACCTCGGCCACCGTCGGCTGCTTCTCGACCCGTTCGGGCGACTACCTGCGGGAGACGTTCTGGGGCGGGCACGCCGACACGTACGCGCGCAGCCGGCGCATCGGGGTCCTGGAGGGCCTGGAGCGGTACGCGGGGATGCGGGCGCGCGGGCGGGGCGCCGGGTTCGTCGCCTCCCTGGACGAGCTGGGCCCGGACGCCGTCGACCCGCGGGAGACCGGTCTCTACGACGACGCCTTCCACCGCGCCAACCCGCGGGTGGTGCCCTTCTCCCCGGACCGCGCGGTGCCGTGGGTGTGGGGCTGGTCGCTGCGGGACGCCCGGCCCCGGCCGGTGCCGGAGGTGCTGGCGTACTACCACGCCCCGGGGCTGGAGCACCGCTTCGTGCAGGAGAGCTCCAACGGCTGCGCCTCCGGCGGGAGCCCGGAGGAGGCGGCCTACTTCGGGCTGATGGAGGTCGTCGAGCGGGACGCCTTCCTGCTCGCCTGGTACGGGCAGGTGGCGCTGCGGGAGATCGACCCGTCGACGAGCTCCCGGCGCTCGACCCGCCACCTGGTCGACCGGCTGGCGATGTACGGCTACCGGGCCCGGTTCTTCGACACCCGGATCGGGTTCCCCGTCCCGGTGGTCACCGCCTGCGCCGAGCGCGTCGACGGCGGCACCGGCCGGATGTGCTTCGGGGCGGGCGCCGGGCTCGACCCCGAGTCGGCGCTCGACTCGGCGCTCTGCGAGATCGCCACCGACGCGGTGAACCTGGTCGGCAGGACCCGGCGCGACGAGGCCAGGCTGCGGGCCATGGCCGCCGACTTCGACCTGGTCGCCTCCCTCCACGACCATCCGATCCTGTACGGGATCCCCGAGATGGGCCGGCACGCGGACTTCCTGCTGCGGCAGGAGTCGCCCCGCCCGCCGCTCGCCGTCTCCGACCTGGCCTGGCCCGACGCCTCGGGCGCGGTCGCCTCGCCCGACCTGCGGGACGACCTGCTGCGGACGGTGGACGCGGTCGCGGCGGGCGGCTTCGACGTGGTGGTCGTCGACCAGACCCTGCCCGAGCAGCGGGCCGTCGGCCTGCACACGGTGAAGGTCCTGGTGCCCGGGCTGCTGCCGATCGACTTCGGCTGGGCGCGGCAGCGCGCCCGCCACATGCCCCGGATGCGGACCACGCTCGGTCCGGCCGGGCTCAACCCCGCGCCCCACCCGTTCCCGTGACCGCCCCGGTCCGCCCGTCCCGCACGCCTTCCGCACGTCCGAAAGGGGGCCGACCCGATGGGGTACGCCCATGAGTACGCCGACGCCGTGCTGCACCGAGGCCGCGTCCCGATGGAACCCGCCGGCTTCGTCCCCGACTGGCCGGACGCGCCGCGCAAGGGACGGTTCTTCCCCGGCGCGGAGACGTACGCGCTGCCGGACGGCGCCGGCACCGCCGACGCCCCCGCCGCGCCCGGTCTCCTCGGCGCGCCGCGGCCCGGAGGGGCCGGCGGCTTCACCCTGCCGCTGCTGGCCGCGATGCTCCGGGACACCTACGCGCTGACGGGGCGCCGGCTGGGCGTCCAGGCCAACAGCGACCTGCCCGGCCTGCCGCTCTACCCGCACGCCAACTGGTCGCGCGGCACGGCGGGCGGCGGCGGCCTCTACCCGGTCGCGGTGCACTGGGCGTCGGGCGCCTCGGGCCCGCTCGTACCGGGCGTCCACCACTACGACCCGGCCCGGCACGCCGTGCAGCGGCTGCTCACCGGGGACGTGACCGCACGGGTGCGGGAGGCCCTGGGACCGGACGCGCCGGCGGAGGCGCGGAGGGCCGACCACTACCTGCTGCTGTCGGTGAAGTACTGGCAGACGGCGTTCAAGTACAACAGCTTCGGCTTCCACGTGGTCTGCACCGACGTCGGCACGCTCCTGCGGAGCTGGCGGTTCTGGGCCGCCGGGCACGGGCTGCGGGTGGACCCGGTGTTCTGGTTCGACGAGCCCCGGCTCGACCGGCTGCTGGGCACCCGGGACGAGGAGGAGTCCGTCTTCGCGGTGGTGCCGCTGCGGTGGGCGGGCGCGGACGGCGCGGCGGCGCGGGGGACGACGGCCGGGCCCGATCCGGCGGTCCGCCACCGGGACCTGGAGCGGTCCCGCACCGTGCTCTCCTTCCCGGCGGTCCGGGCGATGCGCGCCGCGACCCTCGCCGGCGCCACGGAGCGGCCGGCCCCCGGGACGCCGGCGGCGGCCGCGGTCCGGCCGCTCCCGGCGGGGGGCACCCGCGTGGCGCTGCCCGCGCCCGCGTTCCCCGAGGTGCCGGTGCGGCGGGTGCTGCGCGACCGCCGGTCCAGCTTCGGACGGTTCGACGCCGCCCGGCGGGTGACGCCCGCCGAGCTGTCGGCGGTGCTCGCCGCCTGCGCCGCGACCTCGCTCGGCGGCGAGGCCGGGACCGGGCCGGGCGGGGCGGGGCTCGTGCGGACGTACGCCTTCGTCAACCACGTCGAGGGGATCGGGCCCGGCGCGTACGCCTACGACGCCGGGACCGGCGAGCTGGTGCTCGTCGTGCCGGGCGCGCAGGACGACTTCCTCCAGGAGAACTACTTCCTCGCCAACTACAACCTGGAGCAGGCCGGCGCCGTCCTCGTCCCGACGGTGCGCACCACGGGCGTACTGGACGCGGTCGGCGGCCGGGGCTACCGGATCGCCGTGGGCACCGCGGGCGCCGTCGCCCAGAGCTGCTACCTGGCGGCCTCGGCCCTCTCGCTCGGGGCGGGCGTGGCGCTCGGCTTCGACAACGTGTCGTTCGTGGAGCGGCTGGGCCTGTCCGGGACGGGCGAGGCGCCGCTGCTGATCATGCCGATCGGGCACGAACGGCCCGCTCCGGCCGACTTCCGCCACGAGATCGCCTGAGGAGGCGGGGATGACGACACCCTTGACGGAACGCGCGGTACCGGCCGCACCGGCGGACGCGCACGGGACGGCGGCGTCCGGCACCGGTGCGCCGCAGGCCGGCTGGGAGGTGGGACGGCGCTTCCTGCTCCGCGCCGCCGGGCTGCCGGTGGAGACCGTGCGCGGGCTGCGTTCCCCGCGCGCGCTGGCCTGGGCCGACGAGGTCCTGGAGCACGAGGCCCGGCTGGCCGCCGAGGGCCCCGGTCTGAGCGAGCTGCTGCACGGCCTCGTCGGAGCCGCCGACGAGGCCGGGGACGGCGCCCGCCGCGCCCTCCTGACCCTGCGCCGCCAGGTCTTCAACAACCGGCTGCCCGTCGACCCCGAGGCGGCCGAGCACCTCGTGACCGGCCTCGACCCGGCGGCCGGCGCCCGCGTCGGGAGCTGGCTGAAGGAGCGCGGGCGGTACGCCGAGCTCCTCGCCGGCGGCGACGCGCTGCTGTCCGCGGAGCTGCGGGGGACGCGGACCGCGCTGCGCGCCGCGCTCGCCGACGAGCGGCTGCGCCGGGGCCTGCTGCTCGCCTCGCCGACGCTGGACGCGCGGCTCGACGCGTACCTCGCGGACCGGGCGGCCGAGCCGGGCGGCCGGATGCGGAAGGCCGAGCGGTCCGCCCTCGCCTACCTGTACCGGACGGCGTGCAAGACCAGCCCCTTCAGCACCCTGACGCCGGTGGCGTCCGGCGTCTTCGCCCCCGGGGAGGGCGCGGAGCCGCGGCTCGCGGACACGTGGGAGGGACACGTCCGGCCGACGGTCGTGGCGCTCGCCCGGATCGCCGAACTGATCCTCGCCGACCCGGTGCTGCGGCAGGACCTGCCGGTCGTGCTCTCCCCCGGCTGGGACCGCGACGAGGACCGCGTCCGGTACGTCCGCCAGTGGGTGACGGCCGGCGACGACAGCGCGGCCGTCACCTTCGACGCGGTCCGCGACCGCCTGTTCTACCTGCGCGGCAGCGGTGCGCTGGAACGGATCCTCGGCTTCCTGGACGGCCGGGAGGGGCTGCGCCACCGCGATCTGGTCGCCCGGCTGGCGCAGGAGCCCGGGGCGGACCCGGAGGACTGCGAGCGGTACGCGGCCGCGCTGCTCCAGCTCGGCATGGTGCAGGTGCCGGCGCTCCGGACCGACGTGCACGACCCGGATCCGCTGCGCTCCTTCCAGGAGGAGCTGCGCGGGCTCGGCGCGGCGTGGGCGGACGGGGTCGCGGACGCCCTGGAGGCGCCCGCCGCCCGGCTCGCCGCCTACCCCGCGGCCGGCCCGGCCCTGCGGCGGGAGCTGCTGCGCGGGCTGCGGGCGGACCTGCTCGACGTGCAGCGCGGCCTGGGCGCGCCGGAGCCGACGCTGCCGCGGACGCTGCTGTACGAGGACGTGAGCGCGGGCGACGGGGTGACCGCGGACGCCGGGCTGCTCGGCGGGGAGACGGGGCGGGCGCTGCGCCGGGTCGAGGGGGTCCTGCCGCTGTTCGACCTGACGCTGCCCCACCGGATCACCCTGCGGGGCTTCTTCCTCGCCCGGTACGGGCGGGGCGGGCGCTGCGACGACCTGCTCGGTCTGGTGCACGACTTCCACGAGGACCTCTTCGACCAGTACCTGTCCTTCACCGCCCGGCGGGAGCCGTTCGACGCCGACGGGGCGTACGTGCCGGAGGAGAACTGGCTGGGCCAGCCGGCCCTGCGCCGGCTGGACGAGGCCCGGCGGCGGTTCGCGGCCGGGATGCGGGCCGCGTGGGAGCGGGACGGCGAGCGGGAGGAGCTCGCGCTGCCGGCGGAGCTGATGACCGGGGTCGCCGCGGAGCTGGGGCCGCCGGCCGAGGACTTCGTGCCGCTGAGCCACCACCTCCAGTTCGACCGGTCCGGGGGAGGCCTCCGGGTGGTGCTGAACCGCTCCTACGGCGGTCCCGCCTTCCCCTTCAGCCGCTTCACCCACGTGTACGACGGCGGGGGCGCGGACGGGCCGGGGCTCTCGGAGCGGCTGCGGGAGGAGCTGCGCGGGCGGTGCCCCGAGGGGGCGGTGCTCGCCGAGCTGACCGGCGGCCCGGTGACCAGCAACCTCAACCTGCACGGGCGGCTGACGGACCACCGGATCGTGTGTCCGGGCGAGGCGCCGGGGGTGCCGGAGGAGGCGCGGATCGGCCTCGACGACCTGTACCTGGTGCACGACGAGGCGACGGACCGGCTGGTGCTGCGGTCGGTCCGGCTGGGGTGCCGGGTGATCCCGGTGTACCTCGGCTACCTGGTGCCGGTGGCGCTGCCGGCGATCCCGCGGACCCTGCTGCTCCTGTCGCCGAGCTCGATGGCGCCGGTCGACGTGTGGGGCGGGGTGCCGGCGGGCCCCGCGGTCGGCGGGGTGACCCGCAGGCCGCGGGTGGTGCACGGCGACGTCGTGCTGGCGCGGCGGTCCTGGACGGCGCCCGCGGAGGCGCTGCCGGTGCGGGGGTCCGGGCACTCGGGGGCCTCCTGGTGGCTGGGGTGGCGCCGCTGGCAGCGGGCGCACGGGCTGCCGGACCGGGTCTTCGCGACGCCGCACCGGGACGGACGGCGGGTGCCGGGCGCGAAGCCGCTGTACGTGGACTTCGCGAGCCCGCTGTCGCTGACCGCGTTCGAGGCGCTGCTGGGCCGGGAGGACGGGACCTCGGTGGTGCTGCGCGAGACGCTGCCGGACGAGGACGGGCTCCAGGTGGTCTCCGGGCGGGGCCGGCACGTCGCCGAGCTGGCCGTCGAGACCTTCGCCTCCCCCGCTCCCCCGCTCTCCCCCACCGACCGCACGGCTACCGAGGACGGCCCGACATGCCGGAACTGACCCCCGCCCCGACCCCCGCCCCGGTGTCCGCCGGCCCCGGACCGTGGCTGGCGCTGCACGTCTTCTACGCGGCGAGCCCGCGCCCGCTGCTGGTGGAGTGCGTCCGGCCGCTGGTGGCCCGGCTCTCCGCCGAGGGACTGCTGGCCGGGTGGTTCTTCCTCAACTACTGGCTGGAGGGGCCGCACGTGCGGCTGCGGCTGCGGCCGTCGGACGCGGCGGCCGCGCCGGAGGTGCGGCGGCGGGCCGAGGAGGCGCTCACCGCGTTCCTGCGGGAGCGGCCGGCGCTGTACGAGGTGGACTCCGGCTTCCTGAAGGACTTCTACAACGCGCTGTTCGACATCGAGTTCCCCGGCGAGGACCGCGGCCGGTACATGGGCGGGGACGGCCGGATGCGGCTGCGGCCCAACAACTCCTTCCGCGAGGAGCCGTACGCCCCCGAGTACGCCAAGTACGGCGGCCCGGCCGGGGTGGAGCTGGCCGAGTGGCACTTCCGGCACTCCAGCGACCTCGTCGTGGACGCCTTCCGCACGAGGAACCTGCACCTGCGGACGGTGCTGCTGGGGACCTCGGCGCAGCTGATGATGGTGACGGCGGGCTCCTTCCTGCCGGAGGGGGAGCGGCTCGCCGGGTACCTCGACGACTACTACCGCTTCTGGCACCGGGCGTTCCCGGACACCGGGTTCATCGGGACCGAGGAGTACGAGCGGGGGTACGCGGAGCTGGCGCCGCGGCTCGGCCACCGGTTCGCGGCGGTCCGCGCGGCGGTCGGGGCGGGGGAGCCGGAGCGGCTGCCGGGGTTCCTGCGGGGCTGGGCGGAGCACTGCCTGGAGCTGCGGGAGCGGGTGGCGGGGGCCGCGGCCCGGGGCGACCTGGTCTTCCCGGTGGGGGAGGGCCCGGCGCGCGAGGACACCGGCCAGCCGCGCGCGGAGCCGGTGGAGGCGGTGCCGGTCGCACCGGTCACCGACGCGGCGGCGGTGCTGCCCCGGCTGCTCTCCCCCTACATGCACATGACCAACAACCGGCTGCACGTGACCATCCGGGACGAGGCGTACCTCTCCTTCGTGCTGGGACGGGTGCTGCGCGAGGGCGTGCCCGGCGCGGCGGCGGGGGTGGAGCCGTGACCGCGACGCCGCCCCCGCCCGGTTCCGCCGCCGCGACGCCGTCCCCGGCGGATCCGGCCGCCGCGCCGCGGGTCCCGCCCGGTTCCGCCGCCGGGGCGCGGTCCCCGGCCGGTTCCGCGGCGGCCGCCGCGGTGCGCGCCCACCGGCCGGCGCTGCGGCCCGGGGTGCGGTGCGGTCCCGCGCTGCTGCGCGGGCCGCGGACCGTGCACCTGGTGCGTCACCCGGTGACCGGGGCCGCGTTCGAGGTGGGCGAGAAGGAGTACTTCCTGATCGCGCGGCTCGACGGGACCCGGAACCTGGACGACCTGGCGCCCGCCTACGCCGAGCGGTTCGGGCGCCGGCTCGGGGTGGAGCACTGGACCCGGCTGCTCGGGCTGCTGGGCGCCCGGGGCCTGCTCGCCGGCTCGCCCGACCCGGTGCCCGCCGCGGCGCCCGCGCCGCCGCCGAACTCGCTCCGGAGGGGCACCCGTCCGCTGGTGCGGGACGCCGACGCCACCACCGCCCGGCTGCACCGGCTGCTGCGCCCGCTGCTGCGCCCGGCCGTCCAGCTGCCGCTGTGCGCCGCCGTCCTCGCACTGCTCGGGCTCCTCGCGGCGCAGGCGGGGCCGCTGGTCGGGGCGGCCGGCGAGCTGACCGGGCAGCCGGGCGCGCTCGCCGGGATCGCGCTCTTCCTCTGGCTGAGCATCACCGTGCACGAGCTGGCCCACGGGGTCGCCGCCCAGCACTACGGCGGGCACGTCGCCGAGATCGGCGTGAAGTGGCGGCTGCCGGCCGCGCTGCTGTACTGCGCGGTCGACGACTACCTGTTCCTGCCGGGGCTCCGGGCGAAGCTGGTGGTCGCCGGGGCGGGCGCCCACCTCAATCTGGTGCTGCTGCTGCCGTTCGGGGCGTGGTGGGTGCTGCTGCCCGAGGGCGCGCCCGAACGCCCCTTCGTGGCGGGCTTGTTGATCCTGGGAACCCTCCAGGGCCTGGGCAATCTGGTGCCGTTGCCGCCGCTCGACGGCTACCGGATGCTGGGGCACGCCCTCGGCACCGCCCGGCTCGCCCCCGAGACCCTCGCCTACCTGGCGCTGCGCCGCGGCGGCGGGGCGGCGGCGGCCGCGTATCCGCCGCGCGCCCGGCGGATCTACGCGGGGTACGCGGCCGGGGCGGTGCTCCTGGTGCTGTGCGCCGCGACCGGCACCGCGGCGCTGCTGTTCCTGCTGCTCCGGTGAGCCCCGCCGCCCGGACCGAACCGACCGACCGAACCGACCCGAAGGACCACGCACCGCATGAGTGAGGAAGAGGCCATGGCAAGCACCGCCGCCGTCCGCGTCGAGGGGGTCTCCAAGAGGTACGGGGACCGGCTCGCCGTCGACGCCGTGTCCCTGGAGATCCACCGGGGCGAGTTCTTCGGCCTGCTCGGGCCCAACGGGGCCGGCAAGTCGACCCTCGTCGAGATCATGGAGGGGCTGCGCCGGGCCGACTCCGGTGCGGTGGCGCTCCTCGGCCGCTCGCCGTGGCCCCGGGACACGACGCTGCTCCCCCGGATCGGGGTGCAGACCCAGTCCTCCGCGTTCTTCGTCCGCCAGACCGCGCACGAGCACCTGCGCACGGTCGCCGCGCTGTACGGGGCGTCGCGGGCCGCGGTCGACGCGACCCTGGAGTCGGTGGGGCTCACCGGGCAGCGGGGGGTGCGGGTCGAGGACCTCTCCGGCGGGCAGCGGCAGCGGCTCGCCATCGCCTCGGCCCTGGTGCACGACCCCGAGCTGATCTTCCTGGACGAGCCGACGGCCGCGCTCGACCCGCAGGCCCGCCGGGCGCTGTGGGAGGTGCTGCGCGGGCTGAAGGCGGCGGGCCGCACCATCGTCTACACCACCCACCACCTCGACGAGGCCGAGGAGTTGTGCGACCGGATCGCGATCCTGGTGGACGGCCGGATCGCGGTGACGGACTCCCCGCACCACCTGGTGAGCGCCTCCCGGGCGCCGAGCCGGCTGCTGCTCCCGGCCGGGCGCCTCGACGAGGCGACGGCCGCCGGGATCGCGGGGGTGGAGCGGGTGAGCGTCCAGGGCGGCTCGCTCGTCCTGGAGACCCACGCCGTCGGGCCGGTGCTGACCGCCGTCGACCGGCTCGCCGGCCTGGACGGGGTGCAGACCCGTACCGCCGGCCTGGAGGACGTCTACCTCGACCTCACCGCCGAGGCCACCACCCACGACGCCACCACGCCCGCCACCACCACGGAGCCCTGACCATGAGCGCCTACGCCGCACTGACCGCCGCGGGCTGCCGCGCCCAGGTCCGCGACAGGACGACCCTGTTCTTCACCTTCGCCTTCCCGCTGCTCTTCCTCGTCGTCTTCGGCCTGATCTTCAAGGGCCAGGCCGTGGAGGAGAGCGGGCTCACCTACCTGTCCTACACCGCGGCCGGGGTGCTGTCGTGGGGCGTGGCGAACGCCGCCGTCTTCGGCAGCGCCTTCACCCTCATGCAGTGGCGGGCCGACGACATCCTGCGGCTGATCCGGATGTCGCCGGCGCCGCTGTCGGCCGTCATCGGCTCCCGGTACGTGATCGCGCTGGTGGTGGGGGCGGTGCAGTCGCTGCTCTTCGTCGGGGTGGCGATGCTCCCGGTGTTCGGCCTGGAGCCGGCCTCCGGCTGGCCGTGGCTGGTGCCGGTGCTCGCGCTCGGCGTGACCACCTTCCTGCTCCTCGGGGTGATCGTCGGTTCGCTCGCGGACACCCCGGAGTCGGTGGCGGCCGTCGCCAACTTCCTCATGCTGCCGATGGCGTTCCTGTCCGGCTCGTTCTTCCCCCTCGAGTCGATGCCCGAGTGGCTGCGGAACGTCTCCCTGGCGATGCCGCTGCGCTACCTCAACGACGCCGTCTCCCACGCCCTCGCCGGCCGGGGCGACTCCTCCGACGTGCTGGTCGGCTGTGCCGGCCTGCTCGCCTTCGCGGTGGTCTTCGGCGCGGTCGCGGCGAAGACCTTCCGCTGGACGAGGTCCTCGTGAGCGCCCCCGCGACGGAGCGCCCCGCCCGGCCGATGGAGTCGGCCCGGGCCGGGCTGCGGGCCGCGCTCGCCGAACGGCTCGGCGCCGAGGTGCCGGTGGTGCCGGTCGGCGTCACCGACGCCGCCGCCCCCGGGGGCTCTCCCGGCGCGGCGGACCCGTGGGCGGACGAGCGGGCCGGCGCCCGGGTCCACCTCACCGCCTCCGCCGTGCTCGTCGGCCCGTGGGGCGGCGACGGCACCGCGCCGGCCTGCGGGCGCTGCCTGGCCCTGCGCTGGCAGCGGCTGCGCAGCCGGAGCGAGCGGGACGCGCTGGAGACCGGCGGCCCCGGGCTGCCGCGCCCGGCCGGCAGCTGGCCGCTGCTCACGGCGCACGCCTACGACGCGGTGGCGGCGGTCTGCGGGGCGGTGCTGGGCGGGACGGGCACCACCCCGCCGGCCGCCCGGCCCGCGGACCGGGCGCTGCCCCAGGTGACCCGGATCGACCTGGCGACGCTCGCGGTGCGGACGTACCCGCTGCTGGCCGACCCGCTCTGCCCGGACTGCGCCCCGGCCCCGGCCGCGGCGGCCCCGCAGGCGACGGTGTGGGTGGAGCGGCGGAAGCCGGACCCCGGCTCCTACCGGCTGCGGCCGGCCGCCGCGTACCCGATCCCGGAGGAGGCGCTGGCCAACCCGGTGTGCGGGGCGCTGGGCGGCGGGACCTGGCTCGGCGTGACCTCGCCGACGACGGCGCCGGTGGCCGGCAGCGTCTTCGTGCGCGGCTACGCGGGGCTGAACGACGTCACCTGGAGCGGGCAGGAGAACGCCTTCGCGACCAGCCGCACCCTGGCCTTCCTGGAGGGTCTCGAACGGTACGCGGGCACCCACCGGCGCGCCCCGCGGGCGCCGGTCGTCGGCTCCTGGAACGAGCTGCGGGAGCGGGCGGTCGACCCGGCGGCGTGCGGCTTCTACGAGGAGCGGACCTACCGGGAGGACCCGCTGGTCGACCCCTTCGACCCGGACCGGGCGATCCCCTGGGAGTGGGGGTGGTCGCTCCGCGACGAGCGGCCGGTCCTGGTGCCGTCCCGGCTGGTCTACTACAGCGCGGGGGTCCGGGCGGACAACTTCGTCTTCGAGTGCTCCAACGGCTGCGCGATCGGCGGCAGCCCGGAGGAGGCGGTCCTCGGCGGCCTCCTCGAACTCGTCGAGCGGGACGCCTTCCTGAACGCCTGGTACGGGGCGGCCCGGATGCCCGCGATCGACCTGTCGACGGTCGGCGGAGGGGCGGCCGCCGCGATGGCGGAGCGGGCCTCGCTCCAGGGGTACGACGTGCACCTCCTGGACCACCGGATCGACCTGCCGGTGCCGGTGGTGACGGCGGTCGCGGTGCGCCGGGACGGCGGCCCGGGACTGCTCTCCTTCGCCGCGGCGGCCTCGCTCGACCCGCGGGCGGCCGTGGAGGGCGCGCTGTCGGAGGTGCTCACCTACATCCCGCACCTCTCCCGGCAGACCCGGGAGCGCCGGGCCGAGCTGGAGGCGATGGCCGACGACTTCTTCCTCGTGCGCCACCTCAAGGACCACGCGCAGCTGTACGGGCTGCCGCGGATGGCGGAGCACGCGCGGGCCTTCCTGGAGCCGCGCGCGGTCCGCTCCTTCGAGGAGACCTACCGGGAGTGGGAGGCGTCGGGCCGGCCGCGGACGCTCGACCTGCGGGACGACCTGCGGGCGGTGACGGACGCGCTGACCGGAGCGGGGCACGACGTGGTCGTGGTCGACCAGACGACGCCGGAGCAGGAGCGGATGGGGCTGCGGACGGTCAGCACCCTGGTCCCGGGGCTCCTGCCGATCGACTTCGGCTGGAACCGGCAGCGGGCGCCGCTGATGCCCCGGCTGCGGACCGCGCTGCGGCGCGGCGGGCACCGGACGACGGACCTGCCCGACTCGGGGGTCCACCGGGTGCCGCACCCGTTCCCCTGACCCCGCCGGGCCCCGCGCCCCGGGCGGGAACGCGGAGGCGCCCGGTGTCCGTGGAGGACGGACACCGGGCGCGTCGCGGACCCGGGCGGGGTCAGGCCGAGCAGGAGGTGGTGCTGGTGGTGGAGGAGCAGGTCGAGGTGGAGCTGGTGCTGGTGGAGCCGGCCAGCACGACCTCGCTGGCGTCCGAGTAGTCGGAGATCTCGAAGGTCTCGGCCTCCAGCTCCAGGATCTCGTCGGCGAGGGTGCTCAGGTCCTTGTTCATGGTGCCTCCTCGAAGTCCGCGGCCCCCTGGGCGGGGCACCGGGCGTGACTCCATTGCAGCGCGCCCCGCTCACCGTTCGGCCCGCCGCCCGCTGTCGGTCCGCTGGCGCGCGGTGCCAGCGGACCGCGTCCCCGTACCCGACCGAAGGAGAACGCCCGTGTCCCCCGCCTCCGCCGCCCGTCCGCCCGTCACCCCCGCCGGGGACGTGGTCCGCTCCGCGCTCACGCTCTATCTGGACGTCCACTCCTCCCCCGAGCCGTCCGGCGAGGAGGCGCGCACCGCCCGAGTCTTCGGCGACCGGCTGGCGGCGGCCGGTCTGGAGGTGACCCGGGGGGTCGGCGGCCACGGCGTCGTCGGGGTGCTGCTCAACGGGCCGGGGCCGCGCGTCTACCTGCGGGCGGAGCTGGACGCGCTGCCGCTGGAGGAGGAGACGGGGCTGCCGTACGCGAGCGGGAACGGCGCCATGCACGCCTGCGGGCACGATCTGCACCTGGCCGCGGCGGCGGGGGCGGCGGAGCTGCTGGTCCGGTCGGCGGCGGACTGGCGCGGAACGCTGGTGGTGGTCGGGCAGCCGGCGGAGGAGACGCTGTCGGGGGCGCGGGCGCTGCTGGAGGACGGTCTCTACGAGCGGTTCGGCGTCCCCGGGGTGGTCCTCGCCCAGCACGCGGCCCCGCTGCCGGCCGGGATGGTGGCGCACGGTACGCCCCGGGCCCCGGTGACGGCGGCGAGCGCCGCCCTGGAGGCGACCGTGCACGGGCGGGGCGGGCACGCGGCGACGCCCCAGCTCACCGTGGACCCGGTGGTGACGGCGGCGGCGATCGTGCTGCGGCTCCAGGCGGTGGTGTCCCGGGAGACCGCGCCAGGCGAGCACGTGACGCTGACGGTGGGCACCCTGCGGGCGGGCACGGCGGTGAACGTGGTGCCCGCGACGGCTTCCCTGGGCATCGGCGTGCGGGCGCTCGCCGACGCCTCGCTGGACCGGGCGCTGGCGGCGGTGGAGCGGATCGTGCGGGCGGAGTCCGCGGCCTCGGCCTGCCCGCGCGAGCCGGACGTCGTGGTGGTCTCGCGCGCTCCGGCCCTGTGGGGTGCGCCCGGGGAGACGGCGGCCGTCCGGGCCGCCCACACGGCCCTGTTCGGGCCGGAGCGGGTGGCGGACTGGCCGCCGTCGGCCGCGTCGGAGGACTTCGCGCTGTACGGCGGCGCGGGCGACGACCTCCACGGCGCCGGCGAGGTGCCGCTGGTGTACTGGATGACGGGCGTGGCGGGCCCCCGCCAGTGGGCGGCCGCCAAGGGCCGCGTCGCCCCGAACCACTCGCCGCGCTTCGCCCCCGACATCCGCTCGGCGCTGCCCCCGGCGATCTCGGCCCTGGCGGCGGCGGCGCTGGACCGGCTGGCGGCGGAGCCGGGCGCGGACGTCCCGGGGGCGTAGCGGGGCCGGCGCTCCCCGCGGGCGGGGCACCGGCGCCGGGTCAGATCAGCTTGTCGAGGAGGGCCAGCTCCCCGCTGTCGAAGTCGAGGTTGTCCAGGGCGGCCACGCTGTCCTCCAGCTGCCGTGCGCTGCTCGCTCCCACCAGGGCGGACGTGACGCGGCCGCCGCGCAGCACCCAGGCGAGCGCGAGCTGGGCCAGGGTCTGGCCGCGGGACGCCGCGACGTCGTTCAGGGCGCGCAGGCGCGTGACCAGGTCCTCGGTGACGGCCTCCCGGCTCAGGAAGGGGCTGTCGCCCGCGGCGCGCGAGTCCTCGGGGATGCCGTCCAGGTAGCGTCCGGTGAGCAGGCCCTGTTCCAGCGGGGAGTAGGCGATGGAGCCGATCCGCAGGTCGTCGAGGGCGTCGAGCAGTCCCTCGCTCTCCGGGCGCCGGTCGAGCATCGAGTAGCGCGGCTGGTGGAGGGTGAGCGGTGTGCCGAGCCCGCCGAGGATGCGGGCGGCCTCGCGGGTCTGTTCGGCCGAGTAGTTCGAGACGCCGACGTACAGCGCCTTGCCCTGCTGGACCGCGGAGTGCAGGGCGCCCATGGTCTCCTCCAGGGGCGTCTCCGGGTCGAAGCGGTGGGAGTAGAAGACGTCGACGTGGTCGAGGCCGAGCCGGCGCAGGCTCTGGTCCAGCGAGGACAGCAGGTACTTGCGGGACCCCCACTCGCCGTACGGACCGGGCCACATCAGGTATCCGGCCTTGGTGGAGACGACCAGTTCGTCGCGGTGGGGCGCGAAGTCGGTCTTCAGGAGCTCGCCGAGGGCGGACTCCGCCGCGCCGGGCGGGGGGCCGTAGTTGTTCGCCAGGTCGAAGTGGGTGATCCCGAGGTCGAAGGCGCGGTGCAGGATGGCGCGCCGGGTCCGGGCCGGGCGGTCCGGGCCGAAGTTGTGCCACAGCCCCAGGGAGAGGGCGGGAAGCTTCAGGCCGCTCCGTCCGGTGCGCCGGTAGGGCATGGCGTCGTATCGGGCGGGATCTGCGGTGTACAAGGCGGCTCCAGGGGTGGGGCGGCGTCCGGTGGCCGGCGGGTGCCGGGGTTTCTCGTGCCGGAGCCACTCTCCCCCGGGCCCGGTGCGGGGATCCAACAGGAGAATCCGATGGGATTCAGCGCTTAGGCTTCTGAATCATGGAACTGCGGCATCTCCAGCACTTCGTCGCCGTCGCCGAGGACCGGCACTTCACGCGCGCGGCGGAGCGGCTCCTCGTCTCCCAGTCCGGCCTGTCGGCGTCGATCCGGGCCCTGGAGCGGGAGCTGAGGGCCCCGCTGTTCGTGCGGAGCACCCGCCGGGTGACGCTGACGGAGGCGGGGCGGGCGCTGCTGGTCGAGGCGGAGCGCGTCCTGGCGCAGGTGCGGGCCGCGCACGAGGCGGTGGCGGCCGTGCAGGGCGTGCTGCGCGGCACGCTGTCCCTCGGCACCGAGCAGTGCGTCGCCGGGGTGCACGTGGCGGGGCTGCTGGCCGCCTTCAGGCGCCGGCACCCGGACGTCGAGGTACGGCTCCGGCAGGAGGGCGGGCTCGCGCTGGCCGAGGACGTCGCCGCCGGCCGCCTCGACCTGGCCTTCGCCTACCGCACCCGGCCGGACACCGACCACCTGCGCTCGACCCCGCTGGCGACCGAGCCGATGACGCTGCTGTGCCACCCCGGGCACCCGCTCGCCGCGGCCGGTCGGGACCTCCTCCTCGCGGACCTCGCCGGCGAGGTCTTCGTCGACTTCCACCCCGGCTGGGGGCCGCGCCGCGCCACGGACGCGGCCTTCGCCTCCGCGGGCGTCCCGCGCGCCGTGAGCCTGGAGGTGAACGACGTCCACAGCCTTCTGGACCTGGTGGAGGAGGACCTCGGCGTCGCCGCCGTGCCCCGGCACTTCCGGCACAAGCGGAACTCCCTGCACGCCGTCCCCCTCGGGGACGCCGGCGGGGACGTCTACGAGACGGTGGCGCTGCTCCCCCCGCCCGAGGCCACCAGTCCGGCGGCCCGCGCCCTGATGACGTTGCTGGAGCGGGCCTGAGGCCCGCTCCCCTCCGGCGGAGGGGAGCGCCGTCCGCGGGCGTGCCGGCCGGGCCGGCAGCCGCGGATCGGCTCGCCGGCCACCGTCATCTCCCGAACGCACCGCGGCCCCGCATGTGCTGACGGAGCGACAGAAGTGGTCGGCCGCTTCGGGAGTTGGAGACGGGAGGGGTTGACGGGCGCTCTGCGCCTCCATAAGTTCACAGCTTGATAAAAGGCTTGCCGCCTTGTGGGACACGGACGGGACCGGGCGGGCCGGGACCGGACGGCAGTGCGGCACGCCCTCGACGAAAGGGTTGTCAGGTGCAGCTCAATCTTCTACGGGGCGGGCGGCGCGGCACGCGCTCGCGCCCCCGTACCCTCGCCGCCCTCCTCACGGGCGCGCTGATGGCGACCGGCCTGGTCCTCACCGCGCCCGGCTCCGCGCAGGCGGCCGGCGAGCGGGTGGACGTCTGGCTGACCACCACCTCCGACGCCGGAGGCCGTACCGTCACCCGGGGACTCGCCCCGCAGGCCCCGCTCGCCTTCGGCCCCGCCGGCGGCGGCGCGAGCCACACCATCGCCGTCGACGAGTCCACCACCCACCAGCGCTTCGAGGGCGGCGGCGCCTCGATCACCGACACCACCGCCCACCTCCTGCGCGGCGGGGCGATCAGCGCCGCCACCCGCGACGAGGTGATGCGCAGGCTCTTCTCGCCGACCGACGGCATCGGGCTCTCCTTCGTCCGCAACCCCATCGGCGCCTCCGACCTCTCCCGCCCGGGGAACGTCTCCCTCGACGACACCTGCTGCGACCTGAACGACTTCGGCGCCAACGGCTACGACACCGGCGTGCGGCTGCTGACCTCGCAGGCCAAGCAGCTCAACCCGGCCCTGCGGGTCAAGGGCGTGCCGTGGAGCGCACCCGGCTGGATGAAGGACAACGGCCGGATGGACCAGATGGGCTGGCTGAAGTGGGAGCACTACCCCACCTACGCCCAGTATCTGGTCAAGTACGTCCAGAGCTACCAGGCGGCGGGGATCAAGGTCGACTACCTCTCGGTGCAGAACGAGCCTAACTGCTGCCAGGCCGGCAACCCCACGGCGATGAACTACCCCGGCATGAGCTGGAACCCGTCCGGCCTGGTCGAGTTCACCAAGAACCACCTCTACCCGGCCCTCCGCGCCGCCGGCCTCACCACCAAGGTCCTGGTGCACGACTGGAACTACGGCGACTACGCGAACTTCGGCGCCGCGATCCTCGGTGACGCGGGCGTCCGCAACGACCCGCTCTTCGGCGGCATCGCCTGGCACGGCTACTTCGGCGACCCGGCCGTGGGCAGCCAGGTCCACGCCCAGTACCCGTCGGTGCCGCAGTTCAGCACCGAGCACTCCGGCGGCACCTGGATCGGCAACCAGCACAACGAGGACCTCCGGGACATCGTGTCCTACGCCCGCAACTGGAGCAGCAGCCTGGTGAAGTGGAGCCTCGCGCTCAACCAGGACATGGGCCCGCACAACGGCGGCTGCGGCACCTGCACGGGCCTGATCACCGTGCAGGAGGGCGGCCCGCGGGCCGGGCAGGTCGACTACACGGTCGAGTACTACACGACCGGCCACCTCACCAAGTTCGTGAAGCCGGGCGCGTACCGGATCGCCTCCACCGACAACGCGACCGTGCAGAACGTGGCCTGGCGCAACCCGGACGGCTCCAAGGCGCTGATCGCGCACAACGGCGGCGGCTCCGCGCAGTCCCTCCGCGTCGACTGGGGCGGCCAGTCCTTCACGTACACCCTCCCGGCGCGCACCACCGCCACCTTCACCTGGGGCGGCGCCCCCGGCCCGGGGGCGCCGGCGGGCGCGCTGACCGGACTCGCCGGCAAGTGCCTCGACGTGGCCGGCGCGTCGAGCGCCGACGGCACCGCCGTCCAGCTCCACACCTGCAACGGCACGGCCGCCCAGCGGTGGACGCTCGCCGCCGACGGGACCGTCCGGGCCCTCGGCAAGTGCCTCGACGTCACCGGCGGCGCGGTCGCCGACGGAACCAAGGTGCAGCTGTACACCTGCAACGGGACCGGGGCCCAGCGGTGGACCTACGACGCGGCCACCCACGACGTGGTCAACACGGCCGCCGGCAAGTGCCTGGACGTCACGGGCAACACCTCGGCCGACGGCACCCGCGCCCAGATCTGGTCCTGCACCGGCGCCGCCAACCAGAAGTGGACCCACCAGCCCTCCTGACCGCCGCCCCTCCCCCGTCTCCAGGAGACCGCATGCCGCACCATCCGCACCACCGGCGCCGGGCGCGCAGCCGTGCCCTCGCCGCCACCGCCGCCACCGCCGTCTCGGCGGTGCTGACCACCCTGCTCGCCGGGGCCGCCCCGAGCGCCGCCGCGCCCGGTGCCGACGGCGACCCGCCGCCGCGGGCCGTCGACCGCTTCGAGGGCGAGGTGCCCTTCGCGTCCCCGCCCGCCGAGGGGATCTTCACCTGGGGCAGCGACGCCGACGACCACCCGTCGCTCTCCCTCGCCGAGCGGGCCGACGCCCCCGAGGGCGCCAAGGTCCTCGAAGGCCGCTACGACATCAGCGGCTGGGGCGGCTTCACCCACGACTTCGCCTTCGACCTGCCCGCCCAGGACTGGACCGCCCACCGGGGCATCCGCTTCTGGTGGTACGGCCAGAACACCGCCCCGCTGCCGCCCGGTTCGGGCAAGCGGATCAACTTCGAGCTGAAGGACGGCGGTGCGAACGGCGAGGCGTCCGAGCTGTGGACGACCTCCTTCACCGACGACTGGGAGGGCTGGCACCTCGTCGAACTGCCCTTCTCCTCCTTCCAGTACCGCGCCGACTACCAGCCGGTCGGCGGCATCGACCAGATCCTCGGCCTCGACCGGATGTGGGGGTACGCGCTGACGCTGCCGACGGGCGCGCCGGGCTCCTTCGCCCTCGACGGGGTCGAGGTGTACGGGAAGGCCGATCCGGCGCTGACCACGCAGGTCGTCACCGGGGCCTCGGTGCTCCCGGTGGCGGAGGGCGGCAGCGCCCGGATCGACGTCACGGTGAACACCACGGGCGCGGTCCCGACGGACCAGCCGGTCACCGTCGCCTACGCGACGGACGACGACGGCCCCGCCCGCCCCGGCCAGGACTACCGCCCGGTCGCGGGCAGCCTCGTCTTCCCCGCCGGGACGCCCTCCGGCACGACCCGCTCGATCACCGTCGAGACGCTGAAGGACCGTTCCGGCGAGGCCGCCGAGACGATCCCGGTGGAGTTCTCCGTCGAGGGCGCCAAGCCGCCGGCCGAGGACCCGGTCGTGGTGGTGGACGCCCACGGGCTGCCCTACCTCGACCAGCGGCTTCCGGTGCAGCGGCGGGTCGCCGACCTGCTGTCCCGGATGACCCTGGCGGAGAAGGCCGGGCAGATGACCCAGGCCGAGCGGAACGCGCTGCGGGCGCCCGGCGACATCGCCGGGTACGCGCTCGGCTCGCTGCTCTCCGGCGGCGGCTCCGTGCCGAGCCCCAACACGCCGGAGGCGTGGGCGCGGATGATCGACGGCTACCAGCTGCGCTCCCGGGCGACCCGGCTCCAGATCCCGCTGATCTACGGCGTGGACGCGGTGCACGGCCACAACAACGTGGCCGGGGCGACGATCATGCCGCACAACATCGGCCTCGGCGCCTCCCGCGACCCGGCCCTCGCCGCCCGGACCGGCGCCGTCACGGCGAAGGAGGTGCGGGCGACCGGGGTGCCGTGGGACTTCGCCCCGTGCCTGTGCGTGACGCGGGACGAGCGCTGGGGCCGGTCGTACGAGGCCTTCGGTGAGGACCCCGCCCTGGTGACCGCGATGGAGACGGTCATCCAGGGGATGCAGGGCGCGGCCGACGGGCGCGACCTGGACCGCAACGACAAGGTGCTGACCAGCGCCAAGCACTTCGTGGGCGACGGCGGCACCGGCTTCGGCTCGTCGACGACCGGTTCGTACACGATCGACCAGGGCGTCACCCGGGTCACCCGCGAGGAGCTGGAGGCGGTGCACCTGGCGCCGTTCGCGGAGGCGGTGAAGCGCGGCGCGGGCACGGTCATGCCCTCGTACTCCTCGGTCGACGTCATCGGGGACGACCTCGGTCCGGTGAAGATGCACGCCAACGCCGAGCTGATCAACGGGGTGCTGAAGGACCGGATGGGCTTCGAGGGCTTCGTCATCAGCGACTGGCAGGCCATCGACCAGATTCCCGGCGACTACCCCAGCGACGTGCGGACCTCGGTCAACGCCGGCCTGGACATGATCATGGTGCCGACGAACTACCAGGAGTTCGCCCGGACCCTGGTGGCCGAGGTCGAGGCGGGCCGGATCCCGGTCTCCCGGATCGACGACGCCGTGTCCCGGATCCTGACGCAGAAGTTCCGGCTCGGGCTGTTCGAGAAGCCCTACGCGGACACCACCCACCTCCCCTCGGTCGGCTCGGCCGAGCACCGGGCGGTGGCCCGCGAGGCGGCGGCCGCCTCGCAGGTGCTGCTCAAGAACGACGGCGGGGTGCTGCCGCTGAAGCCCACGCAGAAGGTGTACGTGGCGGGCTCCAACGCCGACGACCTGGGCAACCAGACCGGCGGCTGGACGATCAGCTGGCAGGGCGCGTCCGGGAAGCGGACCACCGGCACCACGATCCTGGAGGGGATGCGGAAGGCCACCCCGGGGCTGACCTGGTCGAAGGACGCCTCCGCGCCGCTGGAGGGGTACGACGCCGGGGTCGTGGTGGTCGGCGAGACGCCGTACGCCGAGGGGGTCGGGGACGTCGGCAACGGGCACGACCTGGAGCTGAGCGCCGCCGACCGGGCGGCGGTGGACCGGGTGTGCGCGGCGATGCCGTGCGCGGTCCTGGTCGTCTCGGGCCGGCCCCAGCTGATCGGCGACCGGCTGCCGGAGATCGACGCCCTGGTGGCGTCCTGGCTGCCGGGCACGGAGGGCGACGGCGTCGCCGACGTGCTCTACGGGCGGAGGCCCTTCACCGGTCAGCTGCCGGTGACCTGGCCCCGGTCGGAGGCGCAGCTGCCGATCAACGTGGGCGACTCCTCGTACGCCCCGCAGTACCCGTACGGCTGGGGGCTCACCACCCTGACGGCGGTGCCGAAGGGCGGGGAGACCACCCTGAAGGCGATCGGGCTCGCGGCGCGGGTGCTGCAGGCGGCCGGCCGGGGCGATTCACCCGAGGCGCGGCGTCTGGTGGCCCGGGCCCGGCTGCTGGTGCAGGATCGCATCGGGCAGCGGGTCACGGAGGCGGCGGCGAAGCCCTTCGCCGAGGCCGACCACCGGCTGCTCTCCGGTGATCCGGCGGGCGCGGTGGCGAGGCTGACCGCGGCCTACCGCGCGGCCGGCTGAGTGCGGGACCCGGTGGACCGGCGCCCCGCGGGAGGCCGGTCCACCGGGTCCGTCCGGCGCCCGAACCAGCGCGTTGCATAGCCATGCGGATTGATGCATACTATTGCCATGTCCAAGGTTCTCACCTCCCTCCCCGTCGGCGAGCGCGTCGGCATCGCCTTCTCCGGTGGTCTCGACACCTCCGTCGCGGTCGCGTGGATGCGTGACAAGGGCGCCGTCCCCTGCACGTACACCGCCGACATCGGCCAGTACGACGAGCCCGACATCGCCTCGGTGCCCGGGCGCGCCCGGACCTACGGCGCCGAGGTGGCCCGCCTGGTCGACTGCCGCGCCGCGCTGGTCGAGGAGGGGCTGGCCGCGCTCACCTGCGGCGCCTTCCACATCCGCTCGGGCGGCCGGGCCTACTTCAACACCACCCCGCTGGGCCGCGCCGTCACCGGCACCCTCCTGGTGCGGGCGATGCTGGAGGACGACGTCCAGATCTGGGGCGACGGGTCGACCTTCAAGGGCAACGACATCGAGCGGTTCTACCGCTACGGCCTGCTGGCCAACCCGCACCTGCGGATCTACAAGCCGTGGCTGGACGCCGACTTCGTCACCGAGCTCGGCGGCCGCAAGGAGATGTCGGAGTGGCTCGTCGCCCACGACCTCCCCTACCGGGACTCCACCGAGAAGGCGTACTCCACCGACGCCAACATCTGGGGCGCCACGCACGAGGCGAAGACCCTGGAGCACCTCGACACCGGCGTCGAGACCGTCGACCCCATCATGGGCGTCCGGTTCTGGGACCCGTCGGTCGAGATCGCCGCCGAGGACGTGACGATCGGCTTCGAGCAGGGCCGCCCCGTCACCGTCAACGGCAAGGAGTTCGCCTCCGCCGTCGACCTGGTCATGGAGGCCAACGCCATCGGCGGCCGGCACGGCCTGGGCATGTCCGACCAGATCGAGAACCGGATCATCGAGGCCAAGAGCCGCGGCATCTACGAGGCCCCCGGCATGGCGCTGCTGCACGCCGCCTACGAGCGCCTCGTCAACGCGATCCACAACGAGGACACCCTCGCCCAGTACCACAACGAGGGCCGCCGGCTCGGCCGCCTCATGTACGAGGGCCGCTGGCTGGACCCGCAGGCGCTGATGATCCGCGAGTCGCTCCAGCGCTGGGTCGGCGCCGCCGTCACCGGCGAGGTCACCCTGCGGCTGCGGCGCGGCGAGGACTACTCGATCCTCGACACCACCGGCCCGGCCTTCAGCTACCACCCGGACAAGCTGTCCATGGAGCGCACCGAGGACTCCGCCTTCGGCCCGCTGGACCGGATCGGCCAGCTGACCATGCGGAACCTGGACATCGCCGACTCCCGCGCCAAGCTGGAGCAGTACGCCGGCATCGGCCTCATCGGCACCGGCAGCCCCGCCATCGGCGCCGCGCAGGCGGCCGCCACCGGCCTCATCGGCTCGCTCACCGAGGGCGGCGCCGAGGTCATCGCCTCGCGCGGCGAGACCCCCGACAGCGAGGAGACGGCGCTGGACCGCGCCGCCATGGAGACCGGCACCGACTAGGACCTGTCCGGCCGATCATGTGACCGCCCCGTGCCCGAGTCGTTCCCCCGGGCACGGGGCGGGTCGTTTCGGGAGAGGGCCGGCGGTCAGCGCTCGACGCCGCGCGCCTTCATCCACAGGACGTTGAACTCCTCGGGCGTGAGGCGGGCCGGCCGGCCCTCGGGGGCGGCGTCCGGCGGCGTCCCGTCGCGCCAGTCGGACGGAACGGCCGTGAGCGCGCCGGAGGCGTCCCGGCGCACCGCGCGCAGTGGCTCGCCGCGGAAACTCTCGGTGTACTCCGTGGTGCCGCCGGGGCGGCGCGTCTCACTGATCGTCGTCTCGGTGACGTCGAAGTCGTCCGGGACGATCCGGAGGGCGAGCAGCTCCAGGTTCCACACCAGCACGCGCACCCGCTGCCCGTCGGCGTCGACGCAACGGTATGCGGGGTCGAAGTCGTCGACGAACTCGAGTGTCGTGTCGAGCTCGGCGGGGTCGGACAGGCTCTGGATCTCTCCCTCGTCGTCCGTGAAGAGGAGGGGGAAGGAGGGGACGTGGGGCATGGGCCTCGGTTCCTTCATGCGTGTGTGAAGAGAAACGGGCGGCCGGCCGGAAGGGTTCCGGCCGGCCGCCCTACGGTTCGTCCGGACTCATCCGGACTCATGCGACGGGGATCGGACCTCGGTGGTCAGAAACGCCTCCACCAGGGCCGGCCGTCGTTGTACGGCTGCCACGGCCGGTGCCGGCCGATGCCGGGACGCCGGTGGTAGTGCCACTTCTTCCACCAGCTGTTGCCGGACCAGTTGTGTCGGTGGTGGTGGATGCCGAACTTTCGCTGGCCCTTCCAGCTGAAGTCGCATCCGCCACCGCCCGTGTTGGGGAAGCGGCTGCAGCGGACCTTGCTGTTGCGCCAGACGCTCTTCGCCCCGCGCCACAGCTTCTTGCCGCCGCGCCAGACCTTCTTGCAGTGCTTCCAGCAGGCGACGGCGCCCCGGGCGACGACCCACACCCAGCGTCCGTCGAGGTCGAACTTGTTCCTCGGGTCCGCGTAGGCGTACTCGTACGCGTTGGCGCTCCCCCCGTAGACCGGGTCCATGGAGAGGAACCGTCCGGTGGCGGGGTGGTAGAGGCGCACACCCATGAGGGTGACGCCGGACACCGTCTCGGTGGAGCGCTGCTTGGCACCGAGCCAGTCGTAGCGGGCACTCGCCCGGCCCTGGCGCGGGTTTCCGTATTCGTCGGTGTCGAGCACGACGGGGGCCCGGCTGGTGTCCAGGGGCAGCTGCAGGGCGACGTCGCCGTGGAGCGTGCCGATCTGGAGGACGACGTCGCCGGTGGCCGCGGTGGTCGCGGCGAGGTCACCGGAGGCGGATTCGACGTTGCGGCTGATCGCCCCGGTGGTGGTGTCCTCGACGATCCAGCGAGGGTTGTCCCCCTCCCCGTCGTAGTGGTTCAGCTTGGACTCGGTCTGCGTCCAGGTGGTGCCGCTGCCGGTCTCGACCTTCCAGGAGCGGAATCGCTGTTCGGAGTCGAGGGTCCAGGTCTGGCGCTCCGTGCCCGCGGTGATCTGCTGGACGAGGTCGTTGACGTGGTACGCGACGGTGCTGCCGGGCAGCGCCGTGGTGCGGCCGAACGCGTCGTGGGTGTAGCCGGCGTCGACGAGGCGGTCGGCGGTGTCGTAGGTGTGGGTGGTGGTGGTGCCTCCGGTGGTCGGGCAGTCCGCGCCGGGCGTGCCGGTCGCGGTGGTCAGCGAGGTGCGGTTGGCGCGCTTGTCGAACGTGTAGGCGCGCCGGGTGCAGACGGTCTCCGAGGTGTCGAGGACCGAGGTGAGCCGGCCCACCGCGTCGTAGGCGAACTTCTGGTCCGACCAGCCGGTGTGGGCGGTGTTCTGACCGTGCGCGTTCTCGGTGACCGAGTCGCTGTAGACCACGGCGCCGTCACTGTCGCGGGTGTAGGTGCGGTTGACCGCGGCACCGGTGGTGTCCTCGGTCTGGGTGACGGTGTAGCCGCCGGGCAGGGTCTCCTTGGTGACGGAGCCGTCGGCGTCGTAGACGGCTCCGAAGGCACCTGCGATCGAGTCGGTCACCGAGGTGGCCAGACCGCGCGGTTCGGTGGTGTGGTCGTAGGTGTAGGTGACCGTCGAGGGGGCGGTGTCGGTGACCTTCAGCGGACGGTCGAGCAGGTCGTACTCGGTCCGGGTGGTGCCGCCGTCGGCGTCGGTGTACGAGATCAGGCGGCCGAGCTTGTCGTAGGCCTTGGTGATCGTCCCGCCGGTGGCCGAGGTGGTCTTGGTCTCCTGGCCGGTGACCGGGTCGTACGTGGTGGTGGCCGCCGGCACGGCGGTGCCGAGGCCACTGCCGGTGAGGGTGACCGTGGTCGGACGGCCGGCGGCGTCGTGGTCGGTGACCGTGGTGCGGGTGGCGCCGTTGGCGGTGTCCGTGGTCCTGGTCACCTGGCCGAAGAGGCCGTACTCGGTGGTGGTGTCGGAGATCTCGGCGGGCTGGGTGCTTCCGGTGGCGGTGCCGCCGGGGCCGGTCCAGCAGACGAGGTCGGCCCACTCCGGGCGGCCGGCGCAGGAGCCGGTGCCGGTCGCGGTCCAGTAGGCGGTGACCCGGGTGGCCGGGTCGGAGCCGGTGCCGCCGGGCTGGGTGATGTCCGTCATGCGGCCCTGCGCGTCGTAGACCATGCCGGTGACCAGGCCGATGCCGCCCGGGTCCTGGATGGTCAGGGTGGGCAGGCCCTTCGCCCAGTCGTACTGGGTCTCGTTGACGCGCTTCTCGCCCATGACCGAGTAGTAGTCGCGGACCCGGGCACCGGTGACGGTCAGGGTCACCTGGTCCTTGACCTTGGCGGTGCCGTCGGTGGGGCGGCCCTCGTCGTACTCGTTGACGGTCCAGGAACGGGCCGGCACCGAGGTGCCCGCGGTCACCAGGACGGTGGTGCCGTCCTTGAGGTCCTGGGTGAGGTCGATGCGGTGCATCGGGCCGAACTCCTCCGTCTTGCGCACGCCGGTGGCGTCGTAGAGGGAGGTGGTCGACAGCAGGTGGGCGCGCTCCGCGGAGGAGAGGGAGCCGATGCCCAGGTCCGCCAGGGCCTGCCGGCCGGCGGTGGTGGTGTCGAGGGCGAGCGCGCGGTTGGCTGCGCTCAGCTCGCGGACGGTGTTGCCGAACCGGTCGTGCTCGGTGGTGGTGAGGTGGCCGCCGGGTGTGGCGGTGTTGACCTCGCGGCCGGAGGCCCCGAGGTAGTGCACCGTGGCGCGCTTGTAGGCGGCCGCGGTGAGCGAGGAGCCGGTGTGGGCGGTGGGCACGGAGTCGGCGGGGAAGACCGCCGTGGCGTCCGTCGGCGCGTCCTGCTGGCCCCAGGTCATCACCTGGGCGGCGCCCATCCCGTAAGGGGCTGCGGTGCCGGTCAGCGGCACGTCGTAGACGACCGAGGTCGTCGCGGTGCCCTCGGCCACGTCGGCGGTGCCCTGCTTGAGGCCGGAGCGGCCGACCTTCAGCAGCATGCCCTCGCCGCCGGCGGAGCCGCCCGCGTTGCCGTACGTGAAGTCGTACGGCAGGCGTCCGGCCTGTTCCATCCACACGACCCGGCCGCCGAAGTAGGCGTACTGGGTCTCGGTCTGCTGCCCGAGCCTGGGGTCCCAGGTCTGGCGCAGCTTGCCGGTGTTGTCGTAGCGGTACCTGGCCACGGGAGTGGCGGTCGCCGAGGCCGCGCCGGGGGCGGTGGCCCACAGCCTGATCTCGCCGACCTGGCCGGTGAAGTCACCGAACTCGGCGTCGGTGGACGTGCCGGTGGCGGTGGTGGTCGTCGCGTAGACGAACTCCAGTGAGCGGCAGCCCTTGGTGGACGGCGTGGCCGTGCACGTGGCGGGGGTGACCGCGGAGGTCGGCGCGATGATCCGCTTGGGCCGGGCGAACTTCTGGGTGCCGACGGTGACGGTCTCGGAGACGACGGTCGTGGTGGAGTTGTTGAGGCCGTCGACCAGGCTGCTGGACACCTGCCAGGTGGTGGCGGCGGCGTCCGGCTTGGTGAAGGTCGTCACGGAACCGTCGGTGTCGGACAGCGTGAAGCTGCCGGTGACGCTGCCGGTGAGGGTGAGGTCCTCGGCGCCGGGCTCGGAGACCCAGCCGGTCTTCGCCGCGTCGGCGGTGAAGTGCAGTGCCTCGCCGCCCTCCGTCACCACGTCCACCGCGGTGTCCGAGGTCCGGCGCAGGTAGGAGTACTCGGAATCGCTCTCCTCGGCGAACGTGCCGGCGACCCATTCCTTTCCGAAGATCGCAGCCTGGCCGGTCTGGTTCGCGCCCGCTTCGGGGCGACGGGAGGACGCCGTGCGGCTGACCTCCACGCCGAAGAACGAGGCGTCCTTCTCGGACAGGGTGTAGTCGCCGTTGAGCAGGTTCAGCGAGCCCGGGCCGACCTCTTGGGAGGCCGCGCCGGAGGCGTTGCGGTCCACCACGACGGTCAGCGGCTCGGTGCTGCCGGAGGCGGAGTTGGGGCCGGTGAAGTCGGCCTTGATCTGGACGGTGCCGTCCGGATCGACCGTGGTGGTGGTGTTCCACACCAGGGGGCTGTTCTTGCCGCCGGCGAGTGCGACCGGCCAGGCGGTCAGCGCGGTGCCGCCGGAGGTGACGTCACCGGCGGGGATGGCGGTCCACGGGTCGGCCGCGGAGCGGCGCCACGAGAACGACGCCTTGTCGTACTTGGCGCCGTCGACCTCGACGGCCAGCGGCAGGCGGCGCGCGGTGCGCTCGCCCTCGGTGGGCTGGAGGAAGCCGCCCGGGCCGGCGTGGAAGGTGTAGGTCGCGGCCTCGGACTTGTTGTCGGCCTTGTCGGCCTGCCGCACCTGGAGGGCGTGGGTGCCGTTTTTCGGCGGGGTGACGCTGATCGTCTTCACGGCGGTGGAGCCGGCGGTGACGACCTTGGTCCAGGTCACGCCGTCGAGGGACCACTCCAGCCAATGGTGGTCGGTGCCGTTCGGAGTGACCGTGAACGTGCCCGGCTGGCCCGCGCCCTTGACCCACGCGGTGGACGGGTAGTCGGTGGACGTGACGGAGGTCGGCGCGGAGGGGGCGGCGGTGTCGACCGTGAAGGTCTTGTAGGCCGACCAGGCGGTGTTGTAGTGCGTGCCGTCGTACGGCGACGTGCGGAACCTGTACGTCTTGCCGTTCGTCAGCACTCCGGCCGGGACGGTCACCGAGGCGGCCTGTCCGGAGGCCGCCCACGGGGAGACCAGGTAGCTGCCCACCTGCGCGTTGGTGGCGGCGTCGATGATCTCGAAGGTGGCGTTGACCTTGTCGCCGTCGGAGTCGACGAAGGTGTCGCGCAGCGTGGGCATGGTCGTGTTGACGACGTAGGCACCGCCGTAGGAGAAGTAGGGCGGGCCCGCCTCCTGTTTGGTGCCGGTGCGCGGCCGGTAGTTGTAGGTGACGGTCAGCTTGGGCACGTTGGTCGCCGCGTTGGCGGAACGCACCTGCTTCCAGCCGGGGGTGGTGGCCTCCGTGGTGGCCCGCAGGCCCATGTGACCGCGGGTCGCCCTGGCCGAGGCCCACTCCTGCACCAGCGTGTCGACGTCGGCGTTGATCCAGCCGTCGCCGCCGCAGCCGTCACGGCCCTTGGTCTCGGTGGACGTGGCCTTCTTCGCGGTCCACGACGGCTGCGCGGTCCAGCGTGAGGACGTGGACGGTGCGCCGGTCGACCACACCTCCCACGACTGGCCGGTGCAGTCGGCGTTGCCCGAGTGGAAGTTGTACAGCGACAGTTTCGCGTCGAGGATCAGGGCGTCCTGGAGCGGGGTGGAATTCCAGGTGATGAAGGAACGCGCCGTGCGGAAGGTGCCGTCGGCGTTCTTCGTCCCGGGATTGCCCAGGTCCAGCTCGGTGTCGGCGGACCAGTCGACGGTCTCGCCGTTCTGGACGTAGGTGTCCAGGACGCTCGACAGCGACGACGTGGACGGGTCCACCGTCACCGGGTACTTCGTCTGCGGGTCCGCCAGGAACTTCGCGTCCGGGGTGACGAGCAGGTCGATGCCGTCCTTGCGGTTGACGACCTTCAGGTCGACCTTCGCGCGGCGCGTGTGCTCCCCGGAGAGCTTGTCGACGGTCGCGTCCCACATGACGGGCGCGGGCATGACCGCCCGCTTCTTGTCGGCGCGGTCGGTGAAGAGAAGGCTGCCGTCCTTCTGCTGCACCGCCTTGAGGCCCTTGGCCTTCAGGGGAAGCGTGTAGGAGTACGCTCCCGCCGGCTTCTGCTTGACGACCACGAACTGCTCGAAGCCGGTACGGGTCGCTTCCACGACGACGTCGCCGTTGGGCACGGCGTTCTCGTACGTGGCGCGGGTGCCGTCCAGCTTCGGCTCCGGCAGGCCGCCTTTCCACTGAAGGGTGATCTGCTCGGCGCCCTCGCCCAGGGTGACGAGGTCACGGGCGGGCGCGGTGCCGTTCTGCGCCAGGGCCGTCAGCTTCTCGCCGCCCGGTGCGCCGAGTTCCAGGCCCGTCGGGTGGGCCTTGGAGTGAACGCTGCCGTCCGTGTTCCGGACCAGGTCGATGTCCACGTCACGCCAGGCGTCGGTGGTCTCGTCGCGGAAGCGGACGGGTCCGGCGGCCATCTCGGTGGTGAGGCTGCCGTCCTCGTTGGCCCAGGTCGTCGAGGTCTCGGTGCGCTCCGACAGCGCCTCGACCCGCTTGCCGTACAGCCGTGCGGCCACCCGGGCCGACGGTATGTCGGCGGCGGACGCGGGCCCTCCGGCCACCGGTGGCCGGTCGTCCGTCACCGGGTTCGAGGGCGCGGCGACGGCGGCTTCCGTCCCGAACATGACGGATACCGACATGACGACGGCGAGACCGGTCGCGATCGAGCGCAGACCCGGCTGCCGCGTCCCGATCCCTCTGTGGTGCCAGGCCGGTAAACGCCGGAACGTGGGCTTTCCCACTCTCATCCCCTCACAGCGATGCCATGGCACACCCGTTCGGATGCACCGTCGAGGACGTTAGCGAGACCCACAAGATCGCCAATGGGTCGGTTGGAGGGCAAAACGATCAAGGCCGCGAGGGACCAGGACGTGATGCACGTCACCATCACGAAGAACCGGTCGGCCATCGAGAACGTCCGGCCACGCACCGCGTTCACCCGCACGAACGCCGGGTGAACTCCCGTGCGTCGCAGTCCGAAGCGGACGGAGTGCCCGCGAGGGCCGCCCGCCCCGCGAGCTTGTCGCGTCCCGTGGGCGCGGCCCGGTTCGTTTCGAGGCGGACGCGAAGCCGGTCCGGCCCGAGGCAGGGCACGCGCACTCCCTCCGGCACAGGCTCGAACTGCGGCGAGGTGCCGCGCCGTCCGCCGTCCGGGGGCGGATCCGGTCGTCGCGGACCCATGTGCGCGGGGTCTCCAGGTGGACGCCCAGGCCGTGGACGGTGGCGGCGAGGGAACGGTCCGGCGAGGAGCGCACGGGGTCGACCGCGTCCCGCTGGAACTCTTCGGGGCGGTTCTTCCGCTTTGCCACCTTGGATCACTTTCCCTGGACGGGGAAACATCCAGCGTCCGGGTGCCGGAATTTCGAGGGGGGCACTCCACCGCTGATCGCCACCGGTGACACCGGCGGCGACGGGCGCCCGGACCTCCTGCCCCCCCCTCCCTCACGGGTGCGGCTTCTCGCCCTTCGCCAGCATCGCGACGAACTGCTCGATACGACGGGCGCGGGTCTCGGGGCGCTTGGCGTCCTGGACGCGGTAGAGGATCGCGTAGCGGTTCGCGCCGTCGAGGGTCTCGAAGGAGGACGCCGCGGCCGGATCGGCGGCCAGGGCGGCGGCGAGGTCGTCCGGCACGGTGATCGTCCGCGCGCTGTCGTAGGCCGCCTCCCAACGGCCGTCCGCCTTGGCCCGGTCGACCTCGGCCCGTCCCGGCGGACGCATCCGCCCCTGCGCGGTCAGCGCGGCCGCCTTGTCCCGGTTGATCTTCGACCACCGGCTGTTCCGCCTGCGCGGGGTGAACCGCTGAAGCCACCACAGGTCGTCGAACTTCGCCTTCTGTCCGTCGATCCAGCCGTAGCAGAGCGCCACGTCGAGCGCCTGGGCGTAGTCGAGCGCGACGACCCCCGGCCCCTTCTTCCGCAGCTTGAGCCAGATGCCGGCCGAGTCGGCGTGGTGCTCCCCGAGCCACTCCTCGAACGCGTCGGCCGAAGCGAACGTGACGGTCTCCAAGTCCTGAGTCATCCCGGCAGCGAACCACAGTCGGCGCCGCGGCGCCGGACATTCCGGCCGGGGCGGTGCGGTCCGGAAGCCGGGCTCGACCCCCCGGCGCAAAGGGGGATCGGCGTTGCTCGCGGTCGGGACGCTTCCCCACCCTCCCTGCGAGCCGCGCCGCCGTCCCGGCCTGCTTCGGCCCGCGGCCGTGTCGCCGTCGGGGGATGACGGCCGCGGCGAGGGGGCGTTCCCGGGTCCGGGGCGTGGAGCCGGGGAGGGCTGCGGGTCACGACCGGACCGGCGATCCGATGAGCGGAAGGACGCTCCCCGGGCGCCGGCGGTTCGGACGACCCGGGGAGGGGCGGCACACACCGCCCCTCCCCTGTCGTTCCCGCGCTCCGCGCGGCGCCTTCCCGGTGAGCGGGAAACCGCTCCTGCGTCCGGCCGCCCCTCCCTGCGAGGCTCCCTCCGCCGTGGTTCCACGCCCGCGACCCGGACGGGGCGGGCCCGCAAGGAGGTCGTGACGGATCATGAGGGGCGCATGGACTCTGGCCCGGCTCGCGGACTGGGCCGCGGAGGCGTACGGCGGCGAGGAGGCCCTCGTCTTCGGCGCGGACCGCTGGACCTTCCGGGAGCTGCGCGACCGCGTCGACGAGGCGGCACGGGCGGTGATCGCGCGGGGGGTGCGGCCCGGCGACGCGGTCGCCGTGTGGGCGCCGAACAGCGCCCGGTGGGTGGTGGCCGCGCTCGGCGCGGTGGCCGCCGGGGCGGTCCTCGTCCCGGTGAACACCCGCTACCGGGCGGCCGAGACGGCCGACATCCTGCGCCGCTCCCGCACCCGGCTGCTCTTCACCGAGCACGACTTCCTGGGCACGGACTACCGCGCGCTGCTGGCCGGGTCCGGCGAGGAGCTCCCGCTCCTGGACGGGACGGTGGCCCTGCACTCCGGCGACTGGCCGGACTTCCTGGCCGGCGCGGACCGGGTGGCGCCCGGCGAGCGGCTCGCCCGCTCGCGGGCCGTGCGCCCCGACGACCCCGCCGACGTCCTCTTCACCTCCGGCACCACCGGCCGGCCCAAGGGCGTCCCCGCCACCCACGGGCAGAACCTGCGCGTGTACGATGCCTGGGCCCGCACGGTCACCCTGCGGCGCGGCGACCGCCACCTCCTGGTCAACCCGTTCTTCCACACCTTCGGCTACAAGGCGGGGGTCCTCGCCTGCCTGATGCACGGGGCGACGATCGTCCCCGAGCCGGTCTTCGACGCGGAGACGGTCCTGCGCCGGATGCGGGACGAGCGGATCTCGGTCCTCACCGGGGCGCCCACCGTCTTCACCTCGCTCCTCCACCACCCGGACCGGGCCGCGTACGACCTGAGCGCGATGCGCATGGCGGTCACCGGCGCGGCGAACATCCCGACCGCCCTCATCGAGCAGATCAGGACCCGCCTCGGCGCCCGGAACGTCTCCACCGCCTACGGCCTCACCGAGTCGACGGGGGTGGTCGCGATCTGCCCGCCGCACGAGTCGCCGGAGACGCTCGCCCACACCTCCGGCACCGCGCTGGAGGGCACCGAACTGCGGGTCGACGCGCCGCCCGGCGAGCCCGGGGAGATCCTGACCCGCGGCTTCCACGTCATGCGCGGCTACCTCGACGACCCCGGCGCCACCGCCGAGGCGGTCGACGCGGACGGCTGGCTGCGCACCGGCGACGTCGGCGTGCTCGACGCCCGGGGGTTCCTGCGGATCACCGACCGGCTGAAGGACATGTTCGTGGTCGGCGGGTTCAACGTCTACCCGGCCGAGGTCGAGCAGGTCCTGCGGACCCATCCGGCCGTCCTGGACGCGGCGGTCGTCGGCGCGCCGGACGGACGGCTCGGCGAGGTCGGCGTCGCCTACTGCGTGCCCGTGGCCGGCGCCCGGATCGACGGCGCGGAGCTCACCGCGTACACCCGCGAGCGGCTGGCCAACTTCAAGACCCCGCGCGCCTTCCACCCGCTCCCCGCCCTCCCCCACAACGCGGCGGGCAAGGTCGACAAGGGAGAGCTGCGGCGGCGGGCGGGAAACACCACCACCGGACGAGGAGCACGATCGTGAACGACAGCACCACCGCACCCACCGACACCGATGTGATCGTCGTCGGGGCGGGTGTCACCGGCCTGTACGCGGTGCACCGGCTGCGCGGGCTCGGCCACCGCGTGCGGGGCTTCGAGCGCGGGGACGGCGTGGGCGGCGTCTGGTACTGGAACCGCTACCCGGGCGCCCGCTGCGACGTCGAGTCCGTGGACTACTCCTACTCCTTCGACGAGGAGCTCCAGCAGGAGTGGGACTGGAGCGAGCGGTACGCCACCCAGCCCGAGATCCTGCGCTACCTCGACCACGTCGCCGACCGCCACGACCTGCGCCGCAGCTACTCCTTCTCGACCTCGGTCGTCTCGGCCGAGCTCGACGAGACCACGCTGACCTGGACGGTCCGCACGGACCGGGGCGAGACGGTGTCGGCCCGCTTCTGCGTCTTCGCCGTCGGCTGCCTCTCCGCCGCGCACCGGCCGGACATCCCGGGCGCGGCCGAGTTCGCCGGGAGCGTCCACCACACCGGGGCGTGGCCGCACGAGGGCGTCGACTTCACGGGACTGCGCGTCGGCGTCGTCGGGACCGGCTCGTCCGGCATCCAGGCGGTCCCGCTCATCGCCGAGCGGGCCGCGCGGCTGACGGTCTTCCAGCGCAGCGCCAACTACAGCGTCCCGGCCGGCAACCGCCCGCTGGACGAGGAGACCCGGACCCGGCAGAAGGCGGGCTACGCCGAGCGGCGCCGGCTCTCGCGGCTCAGCGGCGGCGGCTCGCCGCACCGGACCCACGCGTCGGGGACCTTCGAGGTCTCCGAGGAGGAGCGGCGGGAGGCGTTCGAGGAGCGCTGGCGGCTCGGCGGGGTGCTCTACTCCAAGACCTTCCCGGACCAGCTCACCGACCGGGCGGCCAACGACGCGGCCCGGGCGTTCTGGGAGGAGAAGGTCCGGGGGCTCGTCGAGGACCCGGCCGTCGCCGACCTGCTCGTCCCCGTCGACCACCCGATCGGCACCAAGCGGATCGTCACGGACTCGGACTACTACACGACCTTCAACCGCCCCGACGTGGACCTGGTCGGCCTGCGCGGGAACCCGATCGAGCGGATCGAGGCCCGTGGGGTCGTGCTGGCCGACGGGACCCTGGTGGAACTGGACGCCCTGGTCTTCGCCACCGGCTTCGACGCGATGACGGGCGCGCTGGACCGGATCGAGGTGCGGGGGCGCGGCGGACGCCTGCTGAAGGACGACTGGGCCGCCGGCCCCCGGACGTACCTGGGCCTGGGGGTGGACGGCTTCCCGAACCTGTTCAGTCTGACCGGGGCCGGCAGCCCGTCCGTCATGGCCAACGTGGTGCTCTGCGCCGAGCAGCACGTCGACTGGCTGGCGGAGTGCCTGAGCCACCTCGACGCACACGGCCACCGGGCGATCGAGGCCCGTCCGGAGGCCGTCGAGCGGTGGGTCGCGGAGTGCCGCGACCGGGCCGCGGCGACCCTCTTCCCGGCGGCGGACTCCTGGTACCAGGGCGCCAACATCCCCGGCAAGCCGCGGGTGTTCATGCCGTTCATCGGCGGCTTCGGGGTGTACGGGGAGATCATCGCCGCGGTGGCGGCGTCGGGGTACGAGGGGTTCGACCTCATCGGGGCGTGACCCGACGGCAGGACCGCGCCCCTCGCCCCCGCCGGTCGGTGGGGGCGAGGGGCGCGGGTGCGGGGCGGGTCAGGAGGGGGCGAGCGCGGCGCGCAGGACGGCGAAGGCGCGGTCGCGGGCCGCCGCGCCCTCGGGGAGGTCGCCGGCCATGGAGAGGAAGCCGTGGAACATGCCCGGATGGTGGTGGTGCTCCACGGCCACGCCGGCGGCGGCGAGCGCCCCGGCGTACGCGATCCCGTCGTCCCGCAGCGGGTCGAGTCCGGCGGTGACGACGTGGGCCGGCGGGAGGCCGGCGAGGTCGGCGTGGGCGAGCGGGGACGCGTGGGGGTGGGTGCGGTCCGCCGGGTCGGGCAGGTAGGCGTCCCAGTACCAGCGCAGGTGGTCGGCGGTGAGGAAGTAGCCCTGGGCGTTCTCCCGGTGGGAGGGGCGGGAGCGGGTGGGGTCCAGCATCGGGTAGTAGAGGGCCTGGAAGGCGATCCGGGGGCCGCCGCGGTCGCGGGCGAGCAGGGCGAGGACGGTGGCGAGGTGGGCGCCCGCGCTGTCCCCGGCGACGGCGAGCCGGCGGCCCGGGTGGGTCCGGGCGGCCCACCGCAGGGCGGTGTGGGCGTCCTCGGGGGCGGCGGGGAAGGGGTGCTCGGGGGCGCGCCGGTAGTCCGCCGCGACGACGGTGGCGCCGGTGGCGGCGGCGATGCTCCGGCAGAAGGCGTCGTGGCTGTCGAGGTCGCACAGGACGAAGCCGCCGCCGTGGCAGAAGAGGACCACGGGGGCGTCGGGCCGGGTGGTGCCCTCGTAGACCCGGACGGGGACGCCGTCGGCGTCGCGGTCGGTGACGCGGGCGACCGGGAGCGGGGGCGCGGCGGGCCCGGGGCGGGCGGCGAAGAAGGCGCGGACGTCGGCGATGTCGGTCATCGTGGTGCCGATCGGGGGGAACTGCGCGGCGGCCCGGTCGATGAGGTCCCTGACCTCGGGGGCGGGGAGGGTCACGCGTCGGTCTCCTTCCCGGGGAGGAGGGGCATGCGGCCTGCGGACGCGCCGCCGTCGACGGCGAGTTCGGCGCCGGAGAGGTAGGAGGACTCGTCGGAGGCGAGGAAGGCGACGAGCCGGGCGACCTCCTCGGGCTCCCCCACCCTGCCGAGCGGGGCGCCGGGGTGGCGGCCGGTGCCGAGGTGGGCGGTCATGGCGGTGGCGATGGCGCCCGGGTGGACGGAGTTGACCCGGATGCCGTCCGGGCCGAGTTCGAGGGCGGCCGTCCTCGTCAGCCCGCGCAGCCCCCACTTGGCGGCGCCGTAGGCGCCGTGGCCCCAGATGCCCTGGAGGCCGGCCTGGGAGGAGATGTTGACGACGGAGCCGCCGCCGCTCTCCCGGATCGCCGGGGCCGCGGCGCGGATGCCGAGGAAGGGGCCCGCGAGGTTGACCCGGAGGAGGGCGTCCAGGCGGGCCGGGTCCTCGTCCACGATCGGGGAGGTCGAGTAGAGGGCGGCGTTGTTGACGAGGACGTCGAGCCGGCCGAAGGCGTCGAGGGCGGCGGCCACGGCGGTGGCCCAGGACGGTTCGTCGGTGACGTCGTGGCGGACGAAGCGGGCGGCCGGGCCGAGCGCGGCGGCGGTCTCCTCCCCCTCGGCCCCGCGCACGTCGGTGAGGACGACGCGGGCGCCGAGGGCGGTGAAGAGGCGGGCCTCGGCCGCGCCCATGCCGCGGGCGGCGCCGGTGATCAGCGCGACCTTCCCGGTGAGGTCGACGGGCATCAGCGGTCCTCCCGGAGGGGGGTCGTGAGGGCGGGTCCCGCGGTCCAGCCGCCGTCGACGGCGAGCTCGGCGCCGGTGACGTACGAGGCGGCGTCGGAGAGCAGGAAGACGACCGCCCGGGCGATCTCCTCCGGTGCTCCGACGCGTCCCATGGGGGCGGCGGGGAAGCCGCCGGTGCCGTCCGGGAGGCCGAGGTGGGCGGTCATGGGGGTGTGGATCATGCCGGGGTGGACGGAGTTGACGCGGATCCGGTCGGCGGCGAGTTCCACGGCGGCGGTCCTGGTGAGCCCCCGGACGCCCCACTTGGCCGCGCCGTATCCGGCGGTGCGGGCCAGGCCCATGAGGCCGGCGGCGGAGGAGACGTTGACGACGGAGCCGCCGCCGTTCGCCCGCAGCGCCGGGACGACGGTCCGCAGCCCGAGGAAGACCCCGGTCAGGTCGACGTCGACGACGCGCCGGAAGTCCTCCGCCGTCTGTTCCTCCAGGGCATGCGAACCGCCGGAGATCCCGGCATTGTTGACGAGGCCGTCGATCCGTCCGTACGCGGCCGACGCGAGCGCCACGACCGCGTGCCAGTCGTCCTCGGAGGTGACGTCGTGCCGGGCGAAGCGGGCGCGGTCGCCGAGCTCCCCGGCGAGCGCGCGGCCCTCCTCCTCCAGGAGGTCCGTGACCAGCACCCGGGCCCCCGCCGCCGCCGCGGCGCGGGCGGTCGCCGCGCCCAGGCCGCGGGCGCCGCCGGTGACGACGACGGTCCGGTCGCGCAGGGCGTCCGCGGCCGGGCCGGTCACGCGCGCGCTCCGGCGATGTCGTTGACGGCCAGCCAGCTGAAGGTCATGGCGGGGCCGATGGTCGCGCCGGGCCCCGGGTAGGTCGCGCCCATGACGGCGGAGGAGACGTTGCCGGAGGCGTACAGGCCCGGGATGGCCGAGCCGTCCTCGCGGACGACCCGGGCGGCGGCGTCGGTGACGAGGCCGCCCTTGGTGCCGATGTCGCCGGGGTGGACGGGGACCGCGTGGAAGGGGCCCTTCTCCAGCGGCGCCAGGTTGGGGTTGGCCAGGGTCGGGTCGCCGTAGTAGCGGTCGTAGACGCTGTCGCCGCGGTGGAAGTCCTCGTCCCGGCCCGCCCGGGCGAAGCCGTTGAACCGGTCCACGGTGGCGCGCAGCCGCTCGGGGGCGGCGCCGATCAGCGGTGCCAGTTCCTCGACGGTCGCGGCCCGCTTGACGAAGCCGCTCTCCCGCCACGCCCGGGGGAAAGCCTGTCCCGGGAAGAGGCCCATGAAGATGTACCGGGACTTCGCGGTGGCGTCGAGGATCAACCAGGACGGTACGGCGGTGGCCCCGCCGCGGGCCTGGTGGGCGTACATGGCGTCGACGAACTCGTGGTAGGGGGCCGCCTCGTTGGCGTACCGCTCTCCCGCCGAGTCGACGATCACCATGCCGGGGATGCCCCGGTCGGCGACGAGGAAGAACGGCCGGTCGCCGGGGGGCACGACGGTCGGCGCGCCCCACACCCGGTCCATCAGGTCGACGGCGGCGCCGAGGGCGAGGGCGGGTCCCAGGGCGTCGCCGGTCTGGCCCTCGGCGGCGGCGCTCCATTCGGTGGAGGTGGGGCCCGGCAGGTACTTCTCGCGGAGGGCCTGGTCGTGGGAGAAGCCGCCGGAGGCGAGGACCACGCCGCCGGTGGCCCGGACGGCGAGGTCGCGCCCGTCCCGGCGCACGCGGACGCCGGTGACCCGGCCGTCCTCCTCGACGAGCCCGGTGAGCGGGGCGGAGAGCCAGAGTTCGGCGCCGAGCCGGTCGAGCGAGTGGCGCATGCGGGCGATCAGCGCCTCGCCGAGGGCGAGCGGCTTGCGGCCGGTGAGCAGGGCCCCGGCGGCGCGGGCGCCGACCTTGAGGGCGGTGCGCCGGCCGGCCCAGGTGCGGCCGACCATGTTGAGGTCGTGGAAGTCCCTGGAGGTGATGGTCATCCCGTACGTGGGGAGTCCGGCGCGCCGCATGGTGGCGCGCCGCTCCGGGGCGAGCCGCGTGAAGTCGAAGACCTCGGGCTCGACGGAGCGGCCCTGCGGGTAGCCGCCGAGGCGCTCCGGGTAGTAGTCGGAGTAGCCGGGGGTGTAGACGAAGCGGACGTCGGTGCGGTCGTGGAACTCCCGGACCATGCGCGGGCCGTACCGCACGTAGGCGTCCTTGCGGGCGTCGGTGACGCGGTCGCCGACGGTGGCGTCCAGGTAGGCGCGTGCCTTCTCCGGGGTGTCGCCGAGTCCGGCGGCGTCCAGGTGGAGGTTGCCGGGGACCCAGATGGCGCCGCCGGACAGGGCGGTGGAGCCTCCGTAGGCGTCGGTCTTCTCCACCACCAGGGCGGTGAGGCCGCGCAGCCGGGCGGTGAGGGCCGCGGCCATGCCGGCGGCGCCGGAGCCGACCACGACCACGTCGTAGGTGTGGTCCCAGGTGCTGTTCATCGCGTTTCTCCCTCGGGGATCGGGGTCCGGCGCGGGCCGGTTCAGCGGGTGGTGACGAGGGCGTCGGTGAGGACGGGGGCGTCGTCGCGGTCCGCGGCGGTGGCGGTGAGCCGGTGTCCGCCGGCGGTGTGCCAGACCCGCAGCCGGAGCGTCTCGCCGGGGAAGAAGACCCCGGCGAAGCGGGTGCGGCAGCCGGTGACGGCGGTGGGGTCGCCGTCGAGGAGGCGGTCGGTGACCGCCTTGACGGCCATGCCGAAGGTGCACAGGCCGTGCAGGATCGGCCGGTCGTAGCCGGCCCGGCGGGCGGTGGCGGGGTCGGCGTGGAGGGGGTTGTGGTCCCCGGTGAGGCGGTAGAGCAGGGCCTGCCGGCCGAGGGTGGGGAGCTCGACGACGAGGTCGGGCTCCCGCGCGGGGGCGGGGAGGCGGTCGGAGGGACCGCGGTCGCCGCCGAAACCGCCCTCGCCGCGGACGAAGATCCGGTTGCGCTGGGTGAGGAGGGGGGCGCCGTCCTCGCCGAGGAGGACGGACTCCTGGACGAGGACGGCTCCGCTGCCCTTGTCGTGCACGTCCGTCAGCCGGGTGACGGCGGTGGCGCGGGCGGCGGCGGGCAGCGGGCGGTGCACGGTGATCTCCTGGCCGCCGTGGAGGACGTGCGCCAGGTCGACGTCGACGCCGGGCAGGTCGAAGACCTGGAAGCCGACGCCCCCGGTGCCGCCGGCGACGACGCCGAAGGTGGGCAGGGGCCGGAGGCCGTCCGGGTGGCCCTCGTACACGTACCGCAGTTCGCGCGGGTCGGTCTCGGGGACGCCCGCGCCGAGCGCCAGGTGGTACAGGCGCACGGCGTGGTCGTCCCAGACGACCTCGGTCCGCACCGGGGGCGCGGCCGTGGCCCGCCGCGGGTCGATCGGCATCAGAAGGCCCCGACGGCGTAGCGGCTGCGGTAGTAGAGCAGCGGTCCGCGGTCCTCGCCGGCGTCGAGCGCGACGACGTGGGCGGTGACGAGGTGGTGGTCGCCCGCCTCGTACACCTCGTGCAGTTCGCACTCGACGAAGGCGAGCGCCCCGTCGATCCGCACGGTGCCGTGGTCGCCGGCGCTCCAGGGCACCCCGGCGAACTTGTCGGGGCCGCTGCGGCCGAGGGCGGCGCAGGTGGTGCGCTGGTCCTCGGCGAGGATGTTGACGCAGAAGCGGCCGGCCCGCTGGATCCTCGGCCAGCTGGTGGAGGACCTGCCGACGGCGAGCATGACGAGCGGGGGGTCGAGGGAGAGGGAGGCGAAGGACTGGCAGGCGAAGCCGGCGGGTTCGCCGTCGTCGAGCGCCGCCACCACGGTGATGCCGCTGGCGAAGCGGCCGAGGACGTCCCGGAAGACCGCGGGGTCGATCAGCCGTTCCACTGGTGGCCCCAGACGCTGTCGGCGGTGATCTCCTTGGCGACCCAGGTGGCGGGGTCGACGACCAGGCCGTCCCAGCCGTACTCGACCTGGAAGCCGCCGGGGGCCTGGGCGTAGAAGGACACCATGCGGTCGTTGGTGTGCCGGCCGAGGCTGGAGGCGATGGGGATGCCGGCGGCCTGCATGCGGTCGAGGCCGAGGCCGACGTCGTCGAGGGTCTCCAGCTCCACCATGAAGTGGACGATGCCGGGGGGCAGGGCGCCCGGGTAGAGGCCGAGGCTGTGGTGGCGGCGGTTGGGGCCGAGGAAGTGCATCCAGTGGAAGTCGCGCCGCTCGGCGGCGGTGGGGACGGCCTGCGGCGGGAGCTTCATGGAGTCGCGGAGCTGGAAGCCGAGGAGGTTCTCGTAGAAGTCGAGGGCGGCCTCGACGTCGGGGACCGGCAGGACGACGTGGCCGAGGCCGAGGTCGCCGGTGACGAAGCGGTTGCCGTAGGGGGTGGCGAGCGGGGTGTGGTCCTGGGCCTGGCCCCAGTAGAGCTCCAGCGGGTTGCCGCACGGGTCCGTCAGGTGGACGAGGCCCTGGACGCGGCGCTCGGCGAGCTCGGCGGCGCCGGCGGTCTCGACGGCGACGCCCGCCGCCTCCAGTGCGGCGGTCGCGGCGGCGAGGGCGCCGGCGTTCGCGAGCTCCCAGCCGGCGGCGAGGAGCCGGTCGCTCTCGCCCGCCTGGATCGCGATGCGGTACGCGCGGTCGTCGAGGCGCAGCAGGAGGGTGGTGTCGGTGGAGCCGGGGGCCTCGGCCATGCCGAGGATGTCGAGGGTGTAGCGCCGCCATGCGTCGAGGCGGGTGGTCTCCAGGCGCAGGTAGCCGAGTGCGCGAATGTCCATGGGTCACCTCTGGGTGGGCTGGGGGCGGGTCAGTGGGTGAAGAAGTCGACGGCGAGGCGGTTGAACTCGTCGGCCCGCTCGGTCTGGGCCCAGTGGCCGCAGTGCGGGAAGACGTGCAGGCGCGCGTCGGGGATGGTCTTCAGGGCGACGAGGGCGCCGTCGAGCGGGTTGACGCGGTCCTCGCGGCCCCAGGTGAGCAGGACCGGCTGGGTGATGCGGTGGGCCTCGCGCCAGAGCATGGCGGCCTCGGCCCAGTCCGGGTTCGCGAAGGACGCCGCCATGCGGGCCGCGCCGAGGCGGGTCCCGGGGTCGGTGGCGGAGGCCCATCGTTCCTCGACGAGCGCGTCGGTGACGACGGACGGGTCGTGTGCCATGACGGAGAGGAAGGCGCGCAGCCGTTCCCGGGTCGGTTCGGGGGCGGCGTTGAACTCGAACAGGCGCTTGATGCCCTCGGTCGGGTCGGGCGCGAAGAGGTTGACGGAGACGCCGCCGGGTCCCATGAGGAGGAGCTTGCCGGCCTTGTCCGGGTGGTCGAGGGCGAGGCGGACGACGGTCCCGCCGCCGAGCGAGTTGCCGACGAAGTGGGCGCGGTCGATGCCGAGTTCGTCCATGAGGGCGGCGACGGCGCGGGCGCTGTAGCTGAAGTAGTCGCGGTCGAGCTCGGGCTTGTCGGAGCGGCCGTAGCAGGGCTGGTCGACGAGGAGGGTGCGGAACTCCCGCGCGAGGACGGGGAGGTTGCCGCCGAAGTTGCTCCAGCCGGAGGCACCGGGGCCGCCGCCGTGCAGCAGGATCAGGACGGGGGCGCGGGGCCGGTCGGCGGGGGCGGCCTCGTGGTAGTGGAGGGTGAGTCCGGCCGCCTCGACGGTGCGGGAGGTCGACGCGTACGTGAGCGCGGTCATCTGCGGCTGCCTCTCAGGCCATGGTGTCTTGGATGTCGATGCCGAGGGCGCACTGGCCGTACATGACGAGGGCGCGCTCGGGGTCGTTGGCGGCGTGGCCGCGCCCGGTGTGGGCGTCGCGCCAGGCGCGCTGGACGGCTCCGGGACCGGTGCGCATGGCGTTGCCGCCGGCGTTCTCCATGAGCAGGTCGATCGCGCCGACCGCGCGTTCGGTGGCGAGCACCTGGTCGCGGCGGGTGCGGGTGCGCAGCTCCATCGGGATCTGCTCGCCGCGCGCGGCGAGGGCGTGCATGGCGCCGATGTTGCGGGTGAGCTGGAGCCAGGCGGCGTCGATGTCGCCGGCGGCGCGGGCGATGCGGACCTGCGCGAAGGGGTCCTCGGCGACCTGCTGCCCGTAGGAGACGCGGAACCGCTTGCGGGTCGCCTCGGTGTAGGAGTCGTAGGCGCCCTCGGCGATGCCGACGATCGGGGTGGCGATGGTGGTGGTGAAGACGCCGGCGTACGGCAGCCGGTAGACGGGTTCGGGGTTGAGCGCGTGGCCGGGCACGTCCAGCGCGGTGACGGGACCGAAGCTGAGGGCGCGGTGCTCGGGGACGAAGACGTCGTCGACGACGATGTCGTTGCTGCCGGTGCCGCGCAGGCCGACGGTGTCCCAGACGTCGTCCACCCGGTAGTCGGCGCGGGGGACGAGGAAGGTCCGCATGTCGACGGGGTTGCCCCCGGCGTCCGTGACGAGGCAGCCGAGGAGGACCCAGCGGGCGTGGTCGCAGCCGGAGGAGAAGTGCCAGCGGCCGGAGAGGCGGAACCCGCCCTCGGCCGCGGCGGCCTTGCCGGTGGGGGCGTACGAGGAGGCGATGCGGGTGCGGTGGTCCTCGCCCCAGACCTCCTGCTGCGCGGCCGGGTCGAAGAGGGCGACGTGCCAGGGGTGGACGCCGACCACGGAGGCGACCCAGCCGGTCGAACCGCAGGCCTTGGCGATCTCCTTGACGACCGTGTAGAAGGCGACGGGGTCGGCGGCGCGGCCGCCGAAGGCCTTCGGCTGGAGCAGCTGGAAGAAGCCGGCGTCCTCCAGTTCCTTGACGGAGGCGTCGGGCACGCGGCGGAGTTCCTCGGCCTCCGCGGCGCGTTCGCGCAGGACGGGGGCGAGGTCGCGGACGGCTGCCAGGACGTCGTCGGCCATGGGGGCATCCCCTTTCGGGTCGTGGTGGGGGAATGCCAGGACCGTACGGCGGGCCGCCCGCCGGGGAGAACGCGCCGCTCCCACTGAGCGGGAAGGCGGCGCGCGGGCTTCAGAGCATGGGGTCGTGGACGTCGAGGCCGAGGGCGTCGCGGCCGAAGAGGACCAGGGCCCGCTCCACGTCGTTGGCGGCCTGGCCGCGTCCGGTGTGGAGGTCGCGCCAGGCGCGGGTGAGGACGTCGTCGTCGCTGCGCAGGGGGCTGCCGCCGGTGTTCTCGCGCAGCAGGTCGACGGCGGTGCGGGCGCGTTCGGCGGCGAGGGCCTGGTCGCGGCGGGCGCGGGCGCGCAGCGCGGTCGGGGGCGCGTCGCCGGCGCGGGCCGCCGCGTACAGCTCGGCGGTGTTGCGGGCGAGCTGGAGCCGGGCGGCGTCGATCTCGCCGGCGGCGCGGGCGATGCGGACCTGGGCGAAGGGGTCCTCGGCGGCGCGCCGGGCGTGCGGGAGGGCGGGGTGGGCGCGGACGGTGCCGACGTGGTGCTCGTAGGCCCCCTCGGCGATGCCGACCATGACGGCGGAGACGGTGGTGGTGAAGAGGGCCGCGTACGGCATCCGGTAGACGGGTTCGGGGTTGACCGCGTGGCCGGGGCAGCGGAGCGCGGTCACCGGGCCGTAGCCGAGGGAGCGGTGGGCGGGGACGAAGGCGTCGTCGACGACGATGTCGTTGCTGCCGGTGCCGCGCAGGCCGACGGTGTCCCAGACGTCGTCCACCCGGTAGTCGGCGCGGGGGACGAGGAAGGTCCGCATGTCCAGCGGGTCGCCGTCCTCGTCGCTCACGAGGCCGCCGAGGAGTGCCCAGCGGGCGTGGTCGGCGCCGGCCGCGAAGTGCCAGCGTCCGGAGAGCCGGTGGCCGCCGTCGACGGGGGTGACGGTGCCGGTGGGGGCGTGGGAGGAGCAGACCGGGGCGGCGTCTCCGTCGCCCCAGACGTCGTGCTGGGCGCGGGGGTCGAGCTGGGCGACGTACCAGGGGTGGACGCCGAGGAGGGCGGCGGTCCAGCCGGTGGAGCCGCAGGCCTTGGCGATCTCGTGGACGGCGGCGTGGAAGACGTCGGGGGCGGCGGCGAGTCCGCCGTGCGCCCGGGGCCGCAGCAGCCGGAAGAAGCCGGTGTCCTCCAGGTCCCCGACGGAGGCGTCCGGCACCCGGCGCAGTTCCTCGGCCTCTGCGGCGCGCTCGCGCAGGACGGGGGCGAGGGCCCGGACCTCGGTGAGGACGGAGTGGTCGCGCATGGGTGCCTCTCGGATCCGGGGCCCGGATCCGGGGCGCCCTCGGGGTGACGGGAAGGAACCTACGCGTTACCGTTCCGAGACGGAACACCCCCTTCCCGCTGCCCGTCACCCTCTGGCAATCTCCACGCAATACCGGAGATCACGGACGCGGTGGGGCCTTCGCCCGTCGCGCCGTCCGCGGGGAGGTGTCGATGACGACCCATGCCGCCGAGCCCGTCCAGGACGTCCTGGCGGCACGGGCCGCCGGGCACGCCGGGGCGGCGGTGCCGCCGCTGTCGCTGCTGGAGAAGGCGGCGAAGGTGCTCAGCGCCTTCCAGAGCGGCGGCCCGCGCCTGACGCTCACCGAGGTCGTGCAGCGGTCGGGGATCCGGCGCTCCTCCGCCCACCGCATCCTGGACCAGCTGGTGCAGCTGCGGTGGCTGGAGCGGGAGGGCCGCGACTACCGGCTGGGCATGGGCATGCTGGAGCTCGGCGCGATGGCCTCCCACCACAACCGGCTGCGCCGCGCGGCCCTCCCCCATCTGCACGCCCTGCACGAGGCGACCGGGCATCTGGTGCACCTCACCGTGCTGGACGGCTCCGAGGTGGTCTACCTGGAGCGGATCGGCGGCTCGGACGACTCGGGCGTGCCGTCGCGGACGGGCGGCCGGCAGCCGGCCTACTGCACCGCCTCCGGCAAGGCGATCCTGGCGTTCGGCGACGCCGCCGTGGTGGAGGACGTGATACGCGGCGGGCTGCGGCCCCGGACTCCCCGGACGATCACCCGGCCCGACCCCTTCCGGGCCGAACTGGCCCTGGTCCGGGAGCGCGGGGTCGCCTTCGACCAGGAGGAGGGCTTCCGGGGCGTCTTCTGCGTCGCGGCCCCGCTGCGCGGTGCCGGCCGGGCCGTCGCCGCGATCTCGGTGTGCGGTCACGGCGTGCACCGGGAGCGGGAGCGGATCGCGCCCGCCGTGCGCGGCTGCGCCCGCGCGGTCTGGCAGTCGATGTTCGGGCCGGGCCGCCGCACGGAGCGGCGGGAGCCGGTGGGCACGGCGGCCGCGGCCGGTGTGCCGCAGCCGTCGATGGACAACATGATGACCTGGCTGCGGTTCAGCGAGTGGATGTGAGGCGTTCCCGCAGCGCGTCGAGGCCCGTGGCGTAGACGCCGTCGCCGAAGAGGGCCTCGACCCGGGGCACCAGCGCGTCCGGGGCGCGGTAGGCGGCGGACCAGCTGACCTGGGCGCCCTCGGGGTGCGGGGCGACGGCGAGCGTGGCGACGTACTCCTCCACGGGCAGCGCGAGCGGGTCGAGGAGCGCGTAGCGGTAGCGGCGGCCGACGGGGTCGTGGGCGAGCAGCCGCTCCCGGGCGACGACGGTGCCGTCCGCGGTGAAGACCCGGACGGCGCCGGGGGTCTCGGGGCCGGCGCCGTCCTCCAGCGTGGCCGGCGGGACGTGCGGGTGCCAGTCGCCGAGGGTGGCGAAGCCGCCGGCGACCGCCCAGACGGCGTCGGGGCCGGCGGGGATCACGACGGAGCGGACGAGGGTGCGGGGGTGCATGGGGCCTCCGGGGCCGGTCGTCGTCACCAGGCGCGGTCGCCGCGCAGGACGGCGTCCGCGCCGCCGTCCGCGAAGACGATCTGTCCGGTGACGTGGGAGTTCTCGGGCGAGGTGAGCCAGGCGACGAGCGGGGCCAGCTGTTCGGGCCGGGCGTGGCCGTGCAGCGGCATGGGCACGGCCCGTTCGACGAGCGTCCGGGTGGCCGGGTCGTCGAGGAGGGGGCGGGTCAGCGGGGTGAGGACCACGCCCGGGGCGACGGCGTTGAGCGCGATGCCCGCGCCCGCCCAGGCGTCGCCGGGTGCCGCGCGGCGGACCCAGCGGGAGACGGCCGCCTTGGAGGAGGAGTAGACGAGGTGTCCCTCGCCCCGGTCGACGGCGGCGCGCGCCGCGGCCGCCGCGGCGGGCTCGTCGCCCGCGTCGGCGGCGTCCACGATCGCCGGGTCGGTGGGGTGGACGGCGTCGACGGAGCCGACGACGAGGGCCCGCGGGTGGCTGCCGGCGGCGAGGAGCGGGCGCACCCCGTCGAGGGTGGCGACCGCGCCGAAGTGGTTGACCCGGACGGTGAGCGGGTCGAAGCGGGCGAGGCCCGCGCAGGCGACGACGGCGTCGAGCCGCCCGCCGGTGAGCTCGCGGGCGCGGGCCGCGAGCGCGGCCCGCCCCTCGGCGGTGGCGAGGTCGGCCCGGATGTCGCCGTCCTCCAGGTCGGCGGCGAGGACCGTGTGGCCCTGCTCCCGCAGGAGGGCGGTGGTGGCGGCGCCGATGCCGGAGGCGGCTCCGGTGACCAGATAGGTGCGGGGCATGGAGGAGCTCCTCGGGGGGAGGGGTCGGGGACGCTCAGGAGTAGGTGACGGCGACCCGGTCGGTGACCGGGAGGGCCTGGCAGGCGAGGACGTAGCCGTCGGCGAGGTCCCGGTCGTCCAGGACCTCGTTGCGGGCCATCCGGACCTCGCCCGAGACGACCCGGCAGGTGCAGGCGCTGCACGCGCCCTCGCGGCAGGAGTACGGGGCGTCGACGCCGGCCGCGAGGAGGGCGTCGAGCAGCGGCGCGCCCGGCGGCCAGGCGACGGTGCGGGCCGCGCCGTCGAGTTCGACGGTCACCGCGCCCGCGGCGGCGTCCTCCGGATCCGCGTCCCGGGCCGGGAGGGGCGTGCCGAAGACGTCCCCGCTCAGGGAGAAGAACCGCTCCCGGTGGACGCGTCCGCCGGGGGTGCCGAGCGTGCGCAGCGCCTGCTCGGCGGCGTCCATGAGCGGGCCGGGTCCGCAGAGGAAGGCCTCGCGGGCGGCGTACGGCGCGAGCGCGGCGGCGAGCCGCTCCGGGACCGGCAGGCCCTGGAGCGACTCCAGCCAGTGGACGACCAGGAGCCGTCCGGGGTGGGCGGCGGTCAGCTCGCGCAGTTCGTCGCGGAAGATGACCGAGGTCTCGTCGCGGTTGGCGTACAGCAGGGCGATCCGGCCGGTGCCGGCCGCGAGGACGGACTTGGCGATGGAGAGGACCGGGGTGATGCCGCTGCCGCCGGCGACGAGCAGCAGGTCGCGGTCGAGGGAGTCCGGGGTGAAGGTGCCGGCCGGCGGCAGCGCCTCCACCTCGTCGCCCGCGGCCAGGTGGTCGCAGACCCAGTTGGAGCCGTAGCCGCCGGCCACCCGCTTGACGGTGACCTTCAGGGGCTCGCCGGTGTGCGGCGAGCTCGCCAGGGAGTAGCAGCGGGCGACGGGGCCGTCCTCGCCGGGCAGCTTCAGGGTGAGGAACTGCCCGGGACGGTGGGCGAAGCGGGCCGCGCTCTCCGGGGACGGCCGGAGGACCAGGGAGCGCGCGTCGGGCGTCTCGGCGACGACCTCGACGATCCGCAGCCGGTGGGTAGGGGTCCCGGCGGCCGGGGCCGCCGGGGGCTCAGACGTCGGCACGGACACCGCCGACCTCCAGGGTGCCGTCCGCGACCGCCCGCTCGATGCTGGAGCGCAGCGCCCGGCAGGTGCGTGTCCGGGCGCTGGTCGCGCCCTGCGCCACCAGGTCGCGGAACTCGGCGCAGGCGACGGCCGCGTCGGCGGTCCACTGCACGGAGGTGTGGGCGGGGCTGAACTTCTCGCAGAGGACCTGGTTGCCGCAGGCCGCGCACTGGACGGGGCGCATGTCAGGGGGCTCCGACTTCCGTCTCCGCCGCGCGGCGGGCCAGGTTCCCGTCGACCTCGGCGCGCCAGGCCTGGTTGGCCCGCCGGGTGTCGATCTCGAACTCGAAGCGCCGGGTCATCGCGTCCTCGACGTCGGCGGCGTCGACGTAGAACTGCTCGTACCAGCGGCGGAGCTGGTAGACGGGGCCGTCCTCCTCGGTGAGGAGGGGGTTGTCGATCCGGGTCTTGTTCCGCCAGATCTCGATGTCCTGCTCGAAGCCGGTCTCCAGTCCCCCGATCAGGCTGCGGGCGGCCTCGGCGGCGGCCTCGTCGGTCATGCCGGGCAGCTTCTTGACGATCGCCCCGTACTGGAGCACGAAACTGTCGGCGCCGACCGGGTAGTGACTGTTGATCAGCACCATCTCCATCTCGACGCCGGGGGCCACCTCGGTGAACACGTAGTCGATCATGTAGGAGGGGCCGTGGTAGGAGGCGTCGGAGCGCAGCGGGGAGCTGAGGTTCCCCAGATCCATGTCGCCGCGCGGGGCGCTCTCCATGTACTGGGTGGCGACGTGCCCCTCGAAGACGTTCTTGAAGTACGTGGGGAAGGCGTAGTGGACGTAGAAGAAGTGCGCCATGTCCACGACGTTGTCCACGATCTCGCGGCAGTTCGAGCCGTCCACCCGCGCGGTCTTCCAGGTCCAGTCGCTCCACTCGCCCGCGTCCGGGCCGTGGATCCCCTCGATCTCGGGAAGGGTGACGCCTACCGGCGGCGGGTTGCCCTCGGGGTCGTGCCAGACGAAGAGCTGGCGGTTGCGCTCCAGGGCGGTCCAGGCGCGGGTGCGGGCGCGCGGCGGGACGCGGCGGGCGTACGGGATGCCGGCGCAGCGCCCGTCGCCGGACCAGCGCCAGTCGTGGAAGGGGCAGGCGACGGCGTCGCCCTTGACGGTGCCGTGGGCGAGGTTGCCGCCCATGTGCGGGCAGTAGGCGTTGAGGACGTGGAGCTCTCCGTCGTCCTGGCCCTGGAAGACCACGAGCTTGGTGCCGAAGGCCTCGATCTCGTGCGGCTCGCCGTCCTTGAAGGGGTCGGCGAGGCCGAGGCAGTGCCAGCCCCGGGCGAAGCGGGCGGGCGGGCGGCCGGCGTCGATGACACGGACCTCGTCGTTGAGCGCAGTCATCACGTTCTCCTGGGGTGGTGGGGTCAGTTCCGGGCGGCGGCGAGTTCGAGGGCGATGTCGATGAGCTGGTCCTCCTGGCCGCCGACGAGGCGCCGTTCGCCGGCCCGGAGCAGGATCTCGGCGCCGGGGACGCCGTACCGCCCGGCCTGCCGGTAGGCGTGCTTGAGGAAGCTGGAGTAGACGCCGGCGTGGCCCATGAGCAGGGCGAGGCGGTCGAGCCGGCACTCCTCGTCCATGACGGGGCGGACCACGTCCTCGGCCGCGTCGATGATCTTCAGGACGTCGATGCCGGTGCGGATGCCCATCTTGGCGCAGACGGCGGCGAGGGCCTCGACGGGCGTGTTGCCGGCGCCCGCGCCGAGGCGGCGGGTGGAGCCGTCGATCTGGAGGGCGCCGGCCCTGACGGCGGCGACGGAGTTGCCGGTGCCGAGGCCGAGGTTCTCGTGCCCGTGGAAGCCGACCTGGGCGTCGTCGCCGAGCTCGGCGACGAGGGCCTGGACGCGGTCGGTGACCTCGTCCATGACCATGGCTCCGGCGGAGTCGACGACGTAGACGCACTGGCAGCCGGCGTCGGCCATGATCCGGGCCTGCCGGGCCAGGTTCTCGGGGGTGGTGGAGTGGGCCATCATCAGGAAGCCGACGGTCTCCAGGCCCCGTTCGCGGGCGAGTCCGAAGTGCTGGACGGCGATGTCGGCCTCGGTGCAGTGGGTGGCGATCCGGCAGATGCCCGCGCCGTTGTCGTGGGCGGCCCGGATGTCGTCCTTGACGCCGAGTCCGGGGAGCATGAGGAAGGCGATCACGGCCCGCCGCGCGGTCTCCACGGCCGTCCTGAGGAGTTCCTGTTCGGGGGTCTTCGAGAAGCCGTAGGTGAACGAGGAGCCGCCGAGGCCGTCGCCGTGCGCCACCTCGATGACGGGGACGCCGGCGTCGTCGAGGGCGGCGACGACGGACCGGACGTCGTCGGAGGTGAACCGGTGGCGCTTGGCGTGCGAGCCGTCGCGCAGCGAGGAGTCGGTGACGCGGATGTCGAGGGTGTCCGAGTAGGGCATGGCAGGGCTCCTTAGGCGCCGGGGGCGAGCAGCGCCCGGGCGAACTCCTCGCCGACCCTGGTGGCGGCGGCGGTCATGATGTCGAGGTTTCCGGCGTACGGCGGGAGGTAGTCGCCCGCGCCCTCGACCTCCAGGAAGATCGCGACGCGCGCCATGCCGCCGCTCTCGGGGCTCGGGTCGTCGAACTGCGGTTCGCCGCGCAGCCGGTAGCCGGGGACGTAGGAGGCGACCTGCTCGGCGACCTCCTTGACGGAGAGGGCGACGGCCGCGCGGTCGGCGTCCTCGGGGACGGCGCAGAAGACGGTGTCGCGCATGATGACGGGCGGGTCGGCGGGGTTGAGGATGATGACGGCCTTGCCGCGCCCGGCGCCGCCGATGGTCTCGATGCCCCGGGCGGTGGTGCGGGTGAACTCGTCGATGTTGGCGCGGGTTCCGGGTCCGGCGGAGACGGAGGCGACCGAGGCGACGATCTCGGCGTAGGACACCGGGACGACGCGGGAGACGGCGTACACCATGGGGATGGTGGCCTGGCCGCCGCAGGTGATCATGTTGACGTTGGGGCGGTCGAGGTGGGCGCGGAGGTTGGCGGGCGGGACGACGGCCGGGCCGACGGCGGCCGGGGTGAGGTCGATCGCCCTGATGCCGAGCTCGGCGTAGCGGGGCGCGTGGGCGCGGTGGACGGAGGCGCTGGTGGCCTCGAAGACGAGGTCGGGCAGTTCGTCCCCGGCCAGGAGCGCGTCGACGCCCTCGTGGGTGGTCTCCAGGCCGAGCCGGCGGGCGCGGGCGAGGCCGTCGCTGCCGGGGTCGACGCCGACCATCCAGCGGGGCTCGACGAGGTCGGAGCGGAGCAGCTTGTACAGCAGGTCGGTGCCGATGTTGCCGGAGCCGACGACGGCGGCGGTCGCCTTGGTCTTGCGGGTCATCATCACCTCAGGTGAAGGAGAGGGAGACCGGGCCCAGCCCGGTGAACTCGGCGGTGTAGGTGGCGCCGGGCGCGACGTCGACGGCCCGGGTGCACGAACCGGGCAGCACCACGTGCCCCTTCCTCAGGGGCACGCCGAAGCGCGCGACGGTGCGGGCGAGCCAGGCGACGGAGCGGGCCGGGTCGCCGAGGACGGCGTCGCCGCGCCCCTCGGCGAGGAGCGCGCCGCCGTCGGTGAGCCGGGCCTCGACGGCCTTCAGGTCGAGGCCGCGGGGGTCGCGCCCCTCGCCGATGACGAATCCGGCGGAGGAGGCGTTGTCGGCGATGGTGTCGGCGATGGTGATGCGCCAGTCGCGGACGCGGCTGTCGATCAGCTCCAGGGCGGGCACGACCCGCTCGGTGGCCGCGAGCACGTCCTCGGGGGTGCACCCCTCCCCCGGCAGGTCCTCGCCGAGCACGAAGCCGACCTCGACCTCGACGCGGGGGCGGCAGTAGCGGGCGACGGGGACGGGGACGCCGGGGGTGAGCTCCATGTCGTGGAGCAGGTGGCCGTAGTCCGGTTCGTCGACGCCCATCATCCGCTGCATGACGGGCGAGGAGAGGCCGACCTTGTGGCCGCGCACCTCGGCCCCGGCCGCGAGGCGGCGGCGGATGTTGACGAGCTGGATCTCGTACGCGTCCTCGGTGTCGATGCCGGGGTACGCCTCGCTCAGCGGGGCGATCGGCGAGACTCCGAGTTCGGCGGAGCGCAGCAGCTCGGCCGCCTCGTGGCGCTGGCGGTCCGTGAGCATGACGGGTCCCTCCTGGGGGCGGTTGGGGCTGTCCGGCGAGGCTAGGCCGGGGCCGCCGGGCGGAGGGAGCGCCGTTTCCCGGTGAGCGGGAAAGGGGGCGGGACCTTCGCGGGGCCGTGCTCCGGTCCGGCCGGGCCGGGGGTCCGGCGCCGTGGAGGTCCCGCCCCTCAGGGCCGGTTGGCGGTGGCGGCGTCGAGGAAGGCGGGGCGTTCCCCGCCGCCGTGGACGTGGAGGGCGGCGCCGCTGACGTAGGCGGCGCGGTCGGAGGCGAGGAAGACGCAGGCGTCGCCGATGTCGGCGGGGGCGGCGAGCCGGCCGAGCGGCACGGTGCGGCCGACGGCGGCGATGCCGTCCTCGTCGCCGTAGTGCAGGTGGGAGAGCTCGGTGCGGACCATGCCGAGGACGAGGGTGTTGACGCGGACGAGCGGCGCCCATTCGACGGCCATGGAGCGGGCGAGGTTCTCCAGTCCGGCCTTGGCGGCGCCGTACGCGGCGGAGCCCGGGGACGGGCGGGTGCCGCTGACGCTGCCGACCATGACGATCGAGCCCCCGCCGCTCTGCCGGCTCATCACGCGGTGGGCGGCGAGCGAGGCGGTGAGGGGGGCGGTGAGGTTGAGTTCGAGGACGCGGGCGTGCTGGGCGGGCTCGCCGTCGGCGAGGGTGCGGAAGGGGGTGCCGCCGGCGTTGTTGACCAGGGTGTCGAGGCGCCCGTGGTCGGCGCGCACCCGGTCGAAGAAGGCGGTCACGGCGTCCGGGTCGCGCAGGTCGACGGGGAGGAAGCGGGCGGTGCGCCCGGCCGCCTCGACCGGGGCGTCGGGGGCGCGCCGGGCGCAGGTCACGACCTCCGCACCGGCTTCGAGCAGGGCCCGGGTGATTCCCGCGCCGACGCCCCGGGTGCCGCCGGTGACGACGGCGACGGAGCCGGACAGATCGATGGTCACTGCCATGGGACACCTCCCGCAGCGGCCGAACCGCTGCTACCTTCTACCTAACAAACGTTTGGTGGAAAGGTAGCTGATCTGCTCATGGGTGTCTCCACCTCCGCCCCGGACGACGGGGTCGCCGTCGTCACCGTCGACTTCCCCCCGGTCAACGCCCTTCCCGTGCAGGGCTGGTACGACCTCGCCGCCGCCCTCCGCGCCGCCGGCGCCGACCCGCGGGTGCGCTGCGTCGTGCTGGCCGCCGAGGGCCGGGGCTTCAACGCCGGCGTCGACATCAAGGAGCTCCAGCGCGCGAGCGGCCCCGAGGCGATCCTCGGCGCCAACCACGGCTGCGCCGAGGCCTTCTCCGCCGTCTACGACTGCGCCGTGCCGGTGGTCGCCGCCGTGCACGGCTTCTGCCTCGGCGGCGGCATCGGCCTCGTCGGCAACGCCGACGCGATCGTCGCCTCCGAGGACGCCTCCTTCGGCCTGCCCGAGCTGGACCGGGGCGCCCTCGGCGCCGCCACCCACCTCGCCCGGCTGGTTCCCCAGCACCTGATGCGCGCCCTCTACTACACCTCCCGCACGGTCACCGCGGAGGAGCTGCACCGGCACGGCTCGGTGTGGCGGGTCGTCCCGCGCGAGGAGCTGCGGGAGGCCGCCCTCGGCCTGGCCCGGGAGATCGCCGCGAAGGACGGACAGCTCGTCCGCCTCGCCAAGGCCGCCATCAACGGCATCGACCCGGTGGACGTCCGGCGCAGCTACCGCTTCGAACAGGGCTTCACCTTCGAGGCCAACCTCAGCGGTGTCGCCGACCGCGTCCGCGACACCTTCGGCACGGACGACAAGGAGGACCGGTCGTGAGCAAGGACAAGACGATGACCGCCGAGGAGGTGGTCGGCCGGCTGCGCAGCGGCATGACGATCGGCATCGGCGGCTGGGGCTCCCGGCGCAAGCCGATGGCGCTGGTCCGCGCGCTGCTGCGCTCGGACGTCACCGACCTGACCGTGGTCTCCTACGGCGGCCCCGACGTCGGGCTGCTCGCCGACGCCGGGAGGATCCGCACCCTGGTCACCGCCTTCGCCACGCTCGACTCCGTCCCCCTGGAGCCGCACTTCGTCGCGGCCCGGCAGCGCGGCGCCTTCGAGCTGGTGGAGCTGGACGAGGCCATGATGATGTGGGGGCTGACGGCCGCCGTGCACCGGCTGCCCTTCATGCCCGTCCGGGCCGGCCTCGCCTCCGACGTCATGACCGTCAACCCCTCGCTGCGGACGGTCACCTCCCCGTACGGGGACCGCGAGGAGCTCGTCGCCGTCCCCGCGCTGCGCCTGGACGCCGCCCTGGTCCACCTCAACCGCGCCGACCCGCACGGCAACGGGCAGTACCTGGGCCCCGACCCGTACTTCGACGACCTGTTCTGCGAGGCCGCCGAGACGGCGTACGTCTCCTGCGAGCGGATCGTGGACACCTCCGAGCTGCTCAAGGACGCGGGGCCGCAGACGCTGCTGCTCAAGCGGGCCTTCGTCGACGGCGTCGTCGAGGCCCCGAACGGCGCCCACTTCACCTCCTGCGTCCCCGACTACGACCGGGACGAGGCCTTCCAGCGCCATTACGCCGAGGCCGCCCGCGATCCGGAGGCCTGGCGGGAGTTCACCGCGCGGTTCCTCTCCGGCGACGAGGACGCGTACCGGGCCGCGGTGGCGGCGTTCCACGGGGAGGAAGCATGACCGGCACCGACACGACCGCGGCGCCCACGCGCGCCGAGTACTGCGTGGTGGCCTGCGCCGAGGCCTGGCGGGACGCGGGCGAGGTCCTCGCCAGCCCCATGGGCACGGTGCCGATGATCGGCGCCCGGCTCGCGAAGCGCACCTTCGCCCCCGACCTGCTGCTCACCGACGGCGAGGCGCTGCTCATCGGCGACGTGCCCGCGATCGGCGCCGCGCCCGCGATCGTCGAGGGCTGGCTGCCCTACCGGCAGCACCTCGCCCTGGTGACCACCGGCCGGCGCCACGTGATGATGGGCGCCAGCCAGCTCGACCGGTACGGCAACCAGAACATCAGCTGCATCGGCGACTGGGAGCGGCCGAGGCGGCAGCTCCTCGGCGTCCGCGGAGCACCGGTCAACTCCCTCAACAATCCCACCAGTTACTGGGTCCCCAGGCATTCGGCCCGGGTCTTCGTCGAGCGGGTCGACATGGTCTGCGGCGTCGGCCACGACCGGGCCGCGGCGGCCGGACCGTCCGCCACCCGCTACCACCGCCTCCCGGGCGTCGTGACGGACCTGGGCGTCTTCGACTTCGAGACCCCGGACCGCGGCATGCGGCTCCGCTCGCTCCACCCGGGCGTCACCGTCGAGCAGGTGCGGGAGGCGACCGGCTTCGCCCTGGCCGTGCCCGAGGAGGTGCCGTACACCCGGGACCCCACGGCGGAGGAACTGCGGCTGATCCGCGAGGAGATCGACCCGCGCGGCCTGCGGGACCGCGAGGTCCGCGCATGAGCGACGCCACGCTCTCCACGCCCCTCACCGCCCTGGTCGGGGTCCGGCACCCGATCGTGCAGACCGGCATGGGATGGGTCGCCGGGCCCCGGCTGGTCTCGGCCGCCGCGAACGCGGGCGCGCTGGGCGTCCTCGCCTCGGCGACCATGGGCGTCGAGCAGCTCAGGTCCGCCGTGCGGGAGGTCAGGTCCCGGACGGACGCGCCCTTCGGCGTCAACCTGCGGGCGGACGCCGGGGACGCGGCCGAGCGGGTCCGGATCATCATCGAGGAGGGGGTGAGGGTCGCCTCCTTCGCGCTCGCGCCCTCGCGCGAGCTGATCGCCCGCCTGAAGGACGCCGGGGTCGTCGTGATCCCCTCGATCGGGGCCCGCCGGCACGCGGAGAAGGTCGCCGCGTGGGGTGCCGACGCGGTCGTGGTGCAGGGCGGCGAGGGCGGCGGCCACACCGGGAGCGTCGCCACCACCGTCCTCCTCCCCCAGGTGGTGGACGCCGTCGACATCCCGGTCGTCGCCGCCGGCGGCTTCCACGACGGGCGCGGCCTGGTCGCCGCGCTCTCCTACGGCGCGGCCGGCGTCGCCATGGGCACCCGCTTCCTGCTCACCTCCGACTCGACCGTCCCCGACGCGGTGAAGGCCCGCTATCTGGCCGCGGCGGTCGGCGACGTCACCGTCACCAAGAAGGTCGACGGACTGCCGCACCGGATGCTCAGGACCGAGCTGGTCGACGCCCTGGAGCGCTCCGGCCGGACCGCGGCCCTGCTGCGGGCCGTCCGGCACGCGGCGGCCTTCCGGCGCGAGTCCGGCATGAGCTGGTCCCGGATGGTCCAGGACGGCCTCGCGATGAAGCACGGCAAGGAGCTGACCTGGAGCCAGGTCCTGCTGGCCGCCAACACCCCGATGATGCTCAAGGCGTCGATGGTGGACGGCCGCGCCGACCTCGGGGTGATGGCCTCCGGCCAGGTCGCCGGCCTGATCGACGACCTCCCCTCGTGCGCCGAGCTCGTCGACCGCGTCATGGCCGAGGCCGCGGCCGCCCTGCGCGCGCTGCCCCGCCCGGACTGAAGGCCGCCGCACGCACGACGTCCGCCGGGGTGGAACCGCCCCGGCGGACGCGCGTGCCGCCCTGCCGCCCCCGCGGCCCCTGAGCGATGCCCGCGCCGGCGCCCGGCCGCGGCCGGGCCGGCCTCCCCCACCCGGCCCGGGAGGCGAACGCCCCGGCGGAGCCGCGCGCGATGCGGTCGCGGCCGGCCGGCGCGGCGGCGGGTCTTCGCCGCCGCTCCCCCGGGGGCCCTACAGGCGCTCGATGATCGTCACGTTGGCCTGGCCGCCGCCCTCGCACATGGTCTGGAGTCCGTAGCGGCCCCCGGTGCGCTCCAGTTCGTGGAGGAGGGTGACGGCCAGCTTGGTGCCGGTCGCGCCGAGGGGGTGGCCGAGCGCGATCGCGCCGCCGTTGACGTTGACCTTCTCCGGGTCGGCGCCGGTCTCCTTCAGCCAGGCGAGGACGACCGGGGCGAAGGCCTCGTTGATCTCCACCAGGTCGATGTCGTCGAGCGTCATCCCGGCCTTCTTCAGCGCGTACGCCGTCGCCGGGATGGGGGCGGAGAGCATCCGGATGGGGTCCTCGCCGCGCACCGAGAGGTGGTGGATCCGGGCGCGCGGGGTGAGGCCGTGCTCGCGCACGGCCCGCTCGCCGGCGAGCAGCACCGCCGAGGCGCCGTCGGAGACCTGGGAGGAGACGGCGGCGGTGATCCGGCCTCCCTCCACCACCGGGTTCAGGCCGGCCATCTTCTCCAGGGAGGTGTCCCGGCGCGGGCCCTCGTCGGTGGTGACGTCCCCGAAGGGGACGATCTCGCGCGCGAAGCGGCCCTCGTCGATCGCGCGGACCGCCCGCCGGTGCGAGCGGAGGGCGAACTCCTCCATGTCCCGGCGGGTGATGCCCCACTTCTCCGCGATGAGCTCGGCGCCGTGGAACTGGTTGACCGGCTGGTCGCCGTAGCGCGCCCGCCAGCCCGCGGAGCCGGCGTAGGGGCCCTCGGTGAGGCCGAGCGGGGCGGCGGCCTGGCGGCTGGCGAAGGCGATGGGGACCATCGACATGTTCTGCACGCCGCCCGCGACGACGAGGTCCTGGGTGCCGGACAGGACTGCCTGGGCGGCGAAGTGCAGCGCCTGCTGGGAGGAGCCGCACTGCCGGTCGACGGTGACGCCCGGCACCTCCTCGGGCAGGCCGGCGGCCAGCCAGCAGGTGCGGGCGATGTCGCCGGCCTGCGGCCCGACGGTGTCCAGGCAGCCGAGGACGACGTCCTCGACGGCCGCCGGGTCGACGCCCGAGCGCTCCATCAGGGCCTTCAGGGCGTGGGCGCCGAGGTCGGCGGGGTGGACGGCGGACAGGCCGCCGTTGCGCCTGCCCACCGGGGTGCGGATCGCTTCGACGATGTAGGCCTCGGCCATGGTCACTCCTTGTTCGTGCGTCGGTGTCGGTCGCGGAGCGCGACGCCGTCCAGCACCATCGACAGGTACTGGCGGGCCGTCTCCTCGGGGCTGTGCCGGCCGCCCGGCCGGTACCAGGACGCGGCGACCCAGACGGTGTCGCGCACGAAGCGGTAGGTGAGCCGGACGTCGAGGTCGGTGCGGAAGTCCCCGGAGGCCGCACCGGACTCCAGGGTCCTGAGCCAGGCGCGCTCCAGCCGCAGCTGCGCCTCGGCGAGGTAGCCGAAGCGGGGCTGGTCGCGGAGCTGCCCGGACTCCTTCTGGTAGATGGCGACCGCGGCGCGGTGCCGGTCGATCTCCCGGAAGGAGGCGGTGACGAGGGCCTCCAGGGTCTCCCGGGGGCCGAGACCGGCGGCGAGCACGGCGTCGTACCGGGACCACAGGTCGTCCAGGAAGCCGGAGAGGATCTCGTCGAGCATCGACTCCTTGGAGTCGAAGTGGTAGTAGAGGCTGCCCGCGAGCAGCCCCGCCGCGTCGGCGATCCGCCGGACGGTGGTGGCGTCGTACCCCTGGGCGGCGAAGACCTCGGCCGCCACCTCCAGGAGTTCGCGCCGCCGCTCGGGCGCCGGTCTCACGGGTGCTGGCTGCTGACCGAGAGCACCTCGCCGGTGAGGTACGAGGAGTACCCGCTGGCGAGGAAGACGATCACGTTCGCCACCTCCCACGGCTCGGCGTACCGGCCGAAGGCCTCGCGGGAGGTGAGCTCCGCGAGGAGTTCGGGGGTGGTGACCTTCACCAGATGGGGGTGCATGGCGAGCGAGGGGGAGACGGCGTTGACCCGCACGCCGTACGCGGCGGCCTCCAGCGCGGCGCACCGGGTCAGGGCCATCACGCCGGCCTTGGCGGCGGCGTAGTGGGCCTGGCCCCGCTGGGCGCGCCAGCCGACCACGGAGGCGTTGTTGACGACGACGCCTCCGGCGCCCGCGGCCTTCATCCGGCGCAGGGCGGCGCGGGTGCAGCGGAAGGTGCCGTTGAGGGTGACGTCGAGGACCTTGTCCCACTGCTCGTCGGTCATGTCGACGAGGTCGGCGGTGCCGCCGAGGCCGGCGTTGTTGACCACGATGTCGAGGCGTCCGTGGTGCTCCTCGGCGAGGTCGAGGAGGGCCGCCACCCGGGTCTCGTCGGTGACGTCGCAGGGCAGGGAGGCCACCCGGCCGGCGCCGAACTCGGCGGCGAGGGCTTCCTCGGACTCCTTCAGGCGGCGGGCGTGGGCGTCGGAGATCACGACCCGGGCGCCCTCCTCCAGGAGGCGGCGGGCGGTGGCTCCGCCGATGCCGGCCCCGGCGGCGGCGGTGACGACGGCGGTGCGGCCGGCGAGCAGGCCGTGGCCGGGGAGGTAGGGGGGCGGGGTGCCGGTCACGGGCGGGCCTCCTTGGGCAGGCCGAGGACGCGCTCGGCGATGATGTTGCGCTGGATCTCGTTGGAGCCGGCGTAGAGGGTGTCGGCGCGGGAGAAGAGGAAGAGGCGCTGCCAGTCGGTGAGGTCGTACGGCTCCCCGGCGGCGAGCATGCCGTCGGCCCCGCAGACGTCCATGGCGAGTTCGCCGAGTTCGCGGTGCCAGGTGGCCCAGAAGATCTTGTTGATGGAGGCCTCGGGGCCGGGCGCTCCGGCGGCGACGCCGCTCAGCATCCGCAGGGCGTTGAAGCGGATGGTCTCCAGGCCGGTCCAGGCGCGGGCGATCCGGTCGCGGACGAGCGGGTCGCGGGCGGCGCCGTTGCGCCGGGCCAGGTCGATCACGGCCTCCAGTTCGCGGCGGAAGCCGACCTGCTGGCCGAGGGTGGAGACGCCCCGCTCGAAGCCGAGGGTCGCCATGGCGACCTTCCAGCCCTCGCCGGGGGCGCCGACGAGGTGGGCGGCCTGGGTCCTGGCGCCGTCGAAGAACACCTCGTTGAACTCGGAGGTGCCGGTGAGCTGGACGATCGGCCGGATCTCGACGCCGGGGGCGTCCAGCGGGACGAGGAGGTAGGAGAGGCCGTGGTGGCGGGCCGATCCGGGTGCGGTGCGGGCGACGACGAAGCACCAGTCGGCCTCGTGGGCGCCCGAGGTCCACACCTTCTGTCCGGTGACCACCCACGCGTCGCCGTCCCGCTCGGCCCGGGTCCTGACGTTGGCCAGGTCCGAGCCGGCGCCGGGCTCGGAGTAGCCCTGGCACCACAGTTCGTCGACGGCGACGATCCGGGGGAGGAAGCGGGCGCGCTGGGCCGGGGTGCCGAAGGCGATGAGGGTGGGTCCGAGGAGCTGTTCCCCGATGTGGCCGACGCGCGCGGGGGCGTCCGCGAGGGCGTACTCCTCGTGGAAGGCGACCTGCTCCTCCAGGCTCGCGCCCCGGCCGCCGTACTCCTTCGGCCAGCCCACGCAGGTCCAGCCGTGGGCGGCCATGTGCCGCTCCCAGGCGAGGCGTTCGGCGTGCGCCTCGTGCTCGCGGCCGGGACCGCCGCGGCCCCGCAGGGACGCGAACTCGCCGGTGAGGTGGGCCCGCAGCCAGCCGCGGACCTCCCTGCGGAACTCCTCGACGTTGCTCATGGCCGTACGTTAACCTACCAAACACTTGTTAGGGAAGGAGGGCGGATGTCCGCTGCCCGCACCACGTCCACCGAGCCCGTCCGCTACGAGCGACGGGGCCCCGTCGCCGTCGTCACCATGGACCGGCCCGCATACCGCAACGCCCAGAACTCCGCGATGACCTACGCCCTCGACCGCGCCTTCTACCGCGCGGCCGACGACGGCGAGGTCAAGGTGGTCGTCCTCGCCGGCGCCGGCGACCACTTCTCCGCCGGCCACGACATCGGCACCCCCGAGCGCGACGCGCACCTGCCCTTCGAGCGCCGCGCCGGCCTCTGGTGGGACCACTCGGACAAGGAGGGCGCCGAGAGCCGCTTCGCCCGCGAGTCGGAGGTCTACCTGGGCATGTGCCGGCGCTGGCGCGAACTGCCCAAGCCCGTCGTCGCGTCGGTGCAGGGCGCCTGCGTCGCGGGCGGCCTGATGCTCGCCTGGATCTGCGACCTGATCGTCGCCTCCGAGGACGCCTTCTTCGCCGACCCGGTCGTCCGCATGGGCATCCCCGGCGTCGAGTACTTCGCCCACCCCTGGGTGATGCCGCCCCGCGTCGCCAAGGAGTTCCTCTACACCGGCGACCGGATGGGCGCCCGGCGCGCGTACGAGGTCGGCATGGTCAACCGCGTCGTCCCCCGCGCCGAGCTGGAGGACCGGACGATGGAACTCGCCCTCAGGATCGCCGAGATGCCCCGGATGGGCCTCGCGCTCACCAAGCGCGCCGTCAACCAGGCCGAGGACCTCCAGGGCCTGCACACCGGCATGGACGCGGTCTTCGGACTGCACCACCTCGCGCACGCGCACAACGCCGAGACCGCCCGCGACGCGCTGGGCGGTATGGACATCCACACCATGAAGGCGGCCGGAGCCTGATGGACCTCGACTTCTCCGCGGCGGACGACGCCTTCCGGGCCGAGGCCCGCGCCTGGCTCGCCGCCCACGTGCCCGCCGCCCCGCTGCCCTCCCTGGAGACCGCCGAGGGCTTCGCCGCCCACCGCGCCTGGGAGGCCGAACTCGCCGCCGACCGCTGGTCGGTCGTCTCCTGGCCCGAGGAGTACGGCGGCCGCGGCTCCTCCGTCCTGCGCTGGCTGGTCTTCGAGGAGGAGTACTACGCCGCCGGCGCGCCCGGCCGGGTCGCCCAGAACGGCATCAACCTGCTCGCCCCCACCCTCTTCGAACACGGCACCGACGAACAGCGCGCCCGCGTCCTGCCGCCCATGGCGTCCGGCGAGGTCGTCTGGGCCCAGGCCTGGTCCGAGCCCGAGTCCGGCTCCGACCTCGCGAGCCTGCGCTCCACCGCCGTGCGCACCGACGGCGGCTGGCTGCTCAGCGGCCAGAAGACCTGGTCCTCCCGGGCCGCCTTCGCCGACCGCGCCTTCGGCCTCTTCCGCAGCGACCCCGGGGCGGACCGGCCGCACCGGGGACTGACGTACCTCATGTTCCCGCTCGGCGCCGAGGGCGTCACCGTACGGCCCGTCGGGCGGCTCGACGGCAAGCCCGCCTTCGCCGAGCTCTTCCTCGACGGGGTGTTCGTGCCCGACGAGGACGTGATCGGAGCCCCCGGAGACGGCTGGCGGGTCGCCATGAGCACCGCGGGCAACGAACGCGGGCTGACCCTGCGCAGCCCGGGCCGGTTCTCCGCCGCCGCCGACCGGCTCACCGCCCTGTGGCGCGAGCGCGCCGACCCCTCCGACACCGCCCTGCGCGACCGCGTCGCCGACGCCGTCATCGGCGCCGAGGCCTACCGCCTGTTCACCTACGCCCACGCCTCACGGCTCGCCGCGGGCGGCTCGATCGGCGCCGAGTCCAGCCTCAACAAGGTCTTCTGGTCCGAGCTCGACATCGCCCTCCACGAGACCGCGCTCGACCTCCTCGGACCGTACGGCGAACTCTCCGACGAGGCCGCGGAGGCGCCCGCCCACGGCGGCTGGGCCGAGGGCCACACCTTCTCGCTCGCCGGACCGATCTACGCCGGGACCAACGAGATCCAGCGCGACATCATCGCCGAGCGGCTGCTCGGCCTGCCGAAGGGACGCCGGTGATGCGGTTCCTGCCCGACGCCGAACAGCGGGAGTTCGCCCGCGCCCTCGACGCGCTGCTGACGGCGGCCGGGACGCCCCGGACCGCGCGGGCCTGGGCGGCCGGCGACCCCGCCCCCGGGCGCGCCCTCTGGTCCCGGCTCGCGGACGCGGGCGTGTTCGCCCTGGCCGTACCGGAGGAGCACGAGGGCCTGGGGCCGCTGCCGGTGGAACTGGCCGTCGCCTTCACCGAGCTGGGCCGGCACGCCGTCCCCGGCCCGCTGGTCGAGACGGTCGCCGCGGCGGCCCTCCTCGACCGGCTCGGCGACAAGGCCGCGTCCGCCGCGTGGCTGCCCCGCGTCGCCGCGGGCCGGGCGGTCGTCTCCCTCGGCGTCCCCGCGCTCACCGGCCCCTACGCGCTGGACGCGGACACGGCCGACGCGGTGTTCGTCGCCGAGGACGACACCCTGCGCCTCGCCGGTGCCGCCGGTCCCGTCCAGCCCTCGGCCGATCCGGTACGGCGCCTCGCCCGGCCCTCCGCCGGCGGCACCGTCCTGGCCCGCGGCCCCGAGGTGGCCGCCGCCACCGCGTACGCCGCCGAGGTCGCGGCCCTCGCCACCGCCGCCCAGTCCCTCGGGCTCGGCCGGGCCCTGCTCGACCGGACCGTGGCCTACGTGAGGCAGCGCACCCAGTTCGGCGTCCCCGTCGGCTCGTTCCAGGCCGTGAAGCACCGGCTGGCCGACACCCTCCTCGCCCTGGAGTTCGCCCAGCCGCTGGTGCACGCCGCCGCCCTGGCCCTGGCCGCGCGCGGGACGGCGCCCCGGGAGGTCGCCGCCGCCAAGGTCACCGCGGGCGAGGCGGCCCACGCCGCCGCCCGCACCGCGCTCCAGCTCCACGGCGCCGTCGGCTACACCGAGGAGCTGGACCTGTCCCTGTGGATCCGCAAGGCACGGCCGCTCCGCGACGCCTGGGGCACCCCCGCCTCCTGCCGCGCCCGCGTCCTCGCCCCCTGACCCCCTCCCCACCGCACCCGGGAGCACCATGTCCGCCGCACCCTCCCCACCCGCCCCCGAGAGACGGCCGGACCCGGCGCTGCTGCGCCGGGTGGCGCTGTCGAGCCTGCTCGGCACCGTCATCGAGTACTACGACTTCCTGCTGTACGGCACGATGGCGGCGCTCGCCTTCGGACCGCTGTTCTTCCCCGGCGACGATCCGCTCACCGGCACCATCGCCGCCTTCGGGACGCTCGCCGCCGGCTATGTGGCCCGGCCGCTCGGCGGCGCCGTCTTCGGCCACTTCGGCGACCGGCTCGGCCGCAGGTCCATGCTGGTCCTGACCATGGTGCTGATGGGCGTGGCCAGCTTCCTCATCGGCGTGCTGCCGACGTACGGGACCGTCGGCGTCGCCGCCCCGGTCCTCCTGGTGCTGTTCCGCGTCGTGCAGGGCCTCGCCATCGGCGGCGAGTGGGCGGGCGCGACCCTCATGGTCGTGGAGCACGCCGACCCGCGCCGGCGCGGCCTGTGGAGCGGGCTCATGCAGATGGGGTCCCCGCTCGGCTTCCTGCTCTCCACCGTCGCCGTCGCCCTGGTGTCCCTGCTCCCCCGCTCCGCGTTCCTGGAGTGGGGCTGGCGGCTGCCGTTCCTCTTCAGCGCGGTGCTGCTGGCCGTCGGTCTGTACGTGCGCCTCTCGGTGACCGAGAGCCCGCTCTTCCGGCGGTCGGCCGGGGAGGGCCGCGGCGGGGGCGGCGCCGGCCCCCCGCTCGCCCGGGTGCTGCGCCGGCCCCGGACCCTCGCCCTCGCCTGCGGCGTGGGCATCGGGCCCTTCGCCCTGACCGCGCTGATCAGCACCTTCATGCTCACCTACGCCACCGGCATCGGCTACACGACCTCGCAGGTGATGACCGGCATGGTCGTCACCTCGCTCGCCGGCCTGGTCTCCATCCCGCTCTTCTCCGCGCTCTCCGACCGCGTCGGGCGGCGGCCCGTCGTGCTCGGCGGGGCGGCGGGCGCCGTCGTGCTCGCCTTCCCGGTCTACGCCCTCGTCGACACGAAGGCGCCCGCGCTGCTCGTCCTGGGCATGACCCTCGGGCAGATCGCGCAGTCCGCGATGTACGCGCCGCTCGGACCGCTGCTCTCCGAGCTGTTCGGCACCCGGGTCCGCTACACCGGTGCCTCCCTCGGCTATCAGCTGGCCGCCCTGATCGGCGGCGGCTTCACCCCGCTGCTCGCCGGCGGGCTGCTCGCGGACCGCGCCGGCAGCACCCCGCTCGCGGTGCTCGCCGTCGGCTGCGGGCTGGTGACCGCGCTCTCGATCCGGCACACGGGCGAGACCCGGGGCCGGGACCTGTCCGAGGAGGACCCGGTGGCCTCCACGATCCCCACCGCACCCGCCGTCGAGAAGGGAGCAGAGGCATGAGGTTCACCGAGGAGCAGGAGGAACTGCGCGCTGCCGTGCGGCAGTTGCTCCGGCGCCATGCCGGAGAGGCGGCCTGGCGGCCGCTGGCCGAGCAGATCGGCGTCGCGGGACTCGCCGTCCCGGAGGAGTACGGCGGCGCGGGCTGCGGGGCCGTGGAGGTGCACGTGGTGATGGAGGAGCTGGGGCGGGAGCTGAGCCCCGTCCCGTACCTCGGCTCGGCCGTCCTCGTGGTGCAGGCGCTGCTGGCCTCCGGCTCCGCGGAGGAGTGCGCCGCGCTGCTGCCGGGGCTCGTCTCGGGCGGGGCGACGGCGGCGCTCGCCTGGGCCGAGGGCGGCTCCTGGGACCCCGGGACGGTCCGGGCCCGGGCCGTCGCCGGACCCGGGGGCGGCTGGCGGCTCACCGGGGTGAAGGAGCACGTGCTCGACGGGGCCCGCGCCGGGACCCTGCTGGTGGCCGCCCGGACGGGGGCCGGGGTGTCGCTCTTCGCGGTCGCCGGCGGGGCACCGGGGGTCGTCCGCGAGGAGACGGTGCCGATGGACTCCACCCGGGCGCAGGCGCGGGTGGTGCTCACCGGGGCCGAGGGCCGGCTGGTCGGCACCGACGGCGACGGCGGCCGGGTGCTGCGGCACGTCCTCGATCTGGCCTGCACGGCGCTCGCCGCCGAGCAGGTCGGCGCGGCGGCGCGGTGCCTCGAAATCACGGTGGCCCACGCCGGGGAGCGGGTGCAGTTCGGGCGCCCGATCGGCTCCTTCCAGGCGGTGAAGCACCGGCTCGCGGACGCGTACGTCCGGGTCGAGTCGGCGCGTTCCGCCGCGCTGGGTGCCGCCTTCGCCGCCGCGGACGGCATGCGCGGTCCGGAGCTGACGCGGCTCGCGGCCACCGCCAAGTCGGTCTGCTCCGAGGCGTTCGCCGAGGTGGCCGGCGAGACGATCCAGCTGCACGGCGGGATCGGCATCACCTGGGAGCACGACGCGCACCGCTACTTCAAGCGGGCCCACGGCTCCGCGCGGCTCTTCGGCCCGCCCCACTGGCACCGCTCCCGCCTGGCCACCGCGCTCGGCCTGCCGGACCCGGTCCCCGGCCCCGTCCCGGTCGCCGACTCCCTCTCCGTCAGCCGTTGATGGAGAAGAAGAGGGTGTCGTGGTGGTACCAGTCCAGGCCGCGCGCCTTGGTGGACTCCCACTCGTCGTGCTCGAACTGCAGCTTCTCGATGAGGAGATCGAGGTCGTAGACGAAGTCGGGGTCTATCTTCTCCCGGACCGCGCGGTAGGCGTCGACGGCCGGCTTGGCCTGGGCGAGCGGCAGCATCCCGATGTCGGGGCCGTCGATCGCGTACGGCACGGGGAAGGGGATCTCGTCCGGCGGGCCGGAGAAGAGGAAGCCGTGCGGCAGCAGGCCGGCGGGGACGCCGTGCTGCTTCAACTGCTCGTCGAGCAGGCCGAAGAAGGTGCTGGGCTTGGAGTAGACGCCCAGGTCGGAGGGGTCGGAGCCGCAGTAGTCGATGATGTGCTGGAGCGCCCGGGCGTAGGCCTTGCCCGCGTAGGTCCCCGGCGCGTCGGCGCGGCCCTCGATCAGGTGCTCCAGGGCCTCGGGGATCGTCAGGTCCCAGTCGAGGCCCTGGTGGTCCAGGTCGCGCTGGCCGGCCTCGCACCGCTCGCGGATCAGGGGGAGCACGCGCCGCTGTTCGTCGGTGAGGCGGTCCGCCGCTCCGAGGTAGGCGACGGCCTCGGCGCGGTCGCCGCTGGTGTACGAAATGATTCGGCTCATGATCGACATGCTGGCACGCGGCACTGACGACGCCCCCCTCGGCCGGTGCCGAGGGGGGCGTCGCGACGGGTGACGCGGGGTCAGCCGGCGAGCAGCAGCAGGGTGTCGATGACGCGGTTGGAGAAGCCCCACTCGTTGTCGTACCAGGCGACGACCTTGACGTGGCGGCCGTCGACCCGGGTGAGGGCGGCGTCGAAGATGGAGGAGTGCGGGTTGCCGGTGATGTCGGAGGAGACCAGCTCGTCCTCCGAGTACTCCAGGACACCGGCGAGCTTGCCCTCGGCGGCCGTGCGGTAGGCGTCGAGGATCTCCTCGCGGGTGACCTCGCGGGAGACGGTCGTGTTGAGCTCGACGATGGAGCCGACCGGCACGGGCACGCGGATCGAGTCGCCGGAGAGCTTGCCGTCCAGCTGCGGCAGGACCAGGCCGATGGCCTTGGCGGCACCGGTGCTGGTGGGCACGATGTTGACGGCGGCGTTGCGGGCGCGGCGGGCGTCGCGGTGCGGGCCGTCCTGGAGGTTCTGCTCCTGGGTGTAGGCGTGCACGGTCGTCATGAAGCCGTGCTCGATGCCGGCCAGCTCGTCGAGGACGGCGGCCAGCGGGGCGAGCGCGTTGGTGGTGCAGGAGGCGTTCGAGACGATCGTGTGCAGCTCGGCGTCGTACGTGTCGCTGTTCACGCCGTAGGCGAGGGTGACGTCGGCACCGTCCGAGGGGGCGCTGACCAGGACCTTCTTGGCGCCGGCGTCCAGGTGGAGGCGGGCGTCCTTGGCGCTGGTGAAGCGGCCGGTGGCCTCCAGGACGATGTCGACGCCCAGCTCGCCCCAGGGGAGGTTGGCCGGCTCGCGCTCGGCGAGGACCTTGATGCGGCGGCCGTCCACGACGAGGGTGTCGCCCTCGACGGAGACCGGGCGGCCGAGGCGGCCCGAGGTGGAGTCGAAGGCGAGGAGACGGGCGAGCGCCTTCGGCTCGGTGAGGTCGTTGACGGCGACGACCTCCAGCGTGGTGTCGCGCTCCAGCAGGGCGCGGAGCACGTTGCGGCCGATGCGACCGAAACCGTTGATGGCGATGCGAGTCATGATGCGGTGTCCCTTCCGTTTCTTCGTGACCCAGCCTCGCGCGCCGCGGCGCCGCGCGGCAGGGGCGAGATCGCCATGGTCCGCAAGGATCGCGCCAAGGTCCGGCCGGGGGGCGCCGGCGGTGGTCAGTCGCCCCGGGTGAAGGTCCGCCGGTAGTCGCTCGGGGTGGTGCCGAGGATCCGCTGGAAGTGCATCCGCAGGTTGGCGCCGGTGCCGAGGCCGGTCTCCGCGGCGATCTGCTCGACGCCGAGTTCGGAGCGTTCGAGCAGCTCACGGGCGCGGTCGACGCGGGCGCGGAGCAGCCACTGCATGGGGGTGTAGCCGGTCTCCTCGACGAAGCGGCGGGAGAAGGTGCGCGGGGAGACGGCGGCGTGCCGGGCCAGGACGTCGAGGGTAAGGGGTTCGTCGAGGTGGTGCAGGACCCATTCGCGGGTGGCGGCGAAGCGTTCGCCGTGGGGCTCGGGGACGCTGCGGGGCACGTACTGGGCCTGGCCGCCGCTGCGGTAGGGGGCGGCGACGAGCCGGCGGGCGGCGTGGTTGGCGGCGCCGACGCCGAGGTCGCCGCGGAGGATGTGGAGGCACAGGTCGATGCCGGAGGCGGCGCCGGCGGAGGTGAGGACGCTGCCCTCGTCGACGAAGAGGACGTTCTCGTCGACCTGGACGAGGGGCCGTTTCTCGGCGAGGGCGCGCGCGTAGTGCCAGTGGGTGGTGGCGCGCCTGCCGTCGAGGAGGCCGGTGGCGGCGAGGGCGAAGGCGCCGGTGGAGATGGCGGCGAGCCGGGCCCCGCGGGCGTGGGCGGCGATCAGCGCCTCGACCACGGCCGGCGGCGGGTCCTCGCGGTCGGGGAAGCGGTAGCCGGGGACGAAGACGATGTCGGCCCAGGCGAGGGCGTCGAGGCCGTGGGCGACGTCGTACGACAACCCGTCGCCGCCGGCCACCGGGCCGGGGACCGCCCCGCAGACGCGGACTTCGTAGGGCATGCTCGCGCGGGTCGTGAACACCTGGGCGGGGATGCCGACGTCGAGCGGCTTGGCGCCTTCGAGGACGAGGACGGCGACGCGGTACAGACGGGTGGGTGGCACGTCACGAGCCTACGCGGCGCCGGCCGGGGCCCCGCCGCCTCCCCGTCCTTGTCCTCCGCGCACGCGCACGCGCGCGTGCGCGGAGGACGGTCCGGGGACCGTCCCGGCCCCGCGCGCGGGGGCGCGGTCAGCCGTTCGGGAGGATGACCGCCCGGCCGCCGACGCGGCCGGCGTGCAGCCGCTCGTACGCCTCGGGGGCGTCGTCCAGGCCGTAGGTCTCGGTGTGGACGTCGACGGCGCCCGCGCGGGCCAGGTCGAGGACCTCGATGAGCTCGGCGCGGGTGCCCCAGTACGGGGAGGTGACGCCGACCTCGTACGGGAGGGCGCCGAAGCCGACGGGGAGGGCGCCGCCGCCGAGGCCGACGATGGTGACGTCGCCCTCCACCGCGGCCATGGCTCCGGCGGAGGCGGTGGTGGGCGGGGCGCCGACGAAGTCGAGGACGACCTCGGCGCCGCGTCCGCCGGTGAGTTCGCGGACGGTGGCGGCCGCGGCGGAGTCGGACAGGACGGTCTCGTGGGCGCCGACGGTCCTGGCCAGGGCGAGCTTCTCCTCGGCGACGTCGAGGGCGACGACGCGTGCGGCGGTCAGGGCGCGCAGCAGCTGGACGGCGACGTGGCCGAGGCCGCCGGCGCCGATGACGACGGCGGTGGAGCCGGGGACGAGCTTCGGCAGCGAGCGCTTGATGGCGTGGTAGGGGGTGAGTCCGGCGTCGGTGAGCGGCACCGCCTTCACCGGGTCGAGGCCGTTCAGCGGGACGAGGTGGCGGGGACTGTCGACGATCATGTACTCGGCGATGGCGCCGGGGGCCCCGAGGCCGGGCGGCCGGATGCCGAGCTCGGTGGCGCGCAGGCAGTAGTTCTCCTTGCCCTGGGCGCACATGAAGCAGTTCCCGCAGCCCCAGGGGCCGTAGACGGCGACGGAGTCGCCCTCGGCGAAGCCGGTGACGCCGTCGCCGAGGGCGGCGACGGTGCCGACGCCCTCGTGGCCGAGGGTGAGGGGCAGCGGGAAGGGCAGCTGTTCGGCGGACCAGCTCATCACGGCGATGTCGGAGTGGCAGACGCCGGCGGCGGTGACCTCGAGGAGGACCTGCCCGGGGCCGGGTTCCGGGTCGGGGACGGTGACGACTTCGGGGGCGGCACCCACGGTGCGGTACTGCAAGGCCTTCATGGCGCTGTTCCTCTCCGGCGTCGCTGGGGCGCCTCGGCCGCGGGACGGGCGGGCGCGCCTTCTCCTGGTGCGGCCGGACCACCGCATGCGCGCGGCGGTCCCCGCCCGGCGGATATAGATGCAATCTACACCCATTCGCGGGGATCCGTCGGGCGGCCGCGCGGTCAGGCGCGCAGCGTGTACCAGGGGCGGTCGGCGTGCTCCGCCGGAGTCCCGTCGAGGATCCGCGCGACGCGCTCCGCCGGGTCGAGGAGCACGGTCGCGAGACTCGCCCAGCGGCGCCCGAGCGGCACCTCCGGGTCCGGCACGCAGGTGACCGGGGGCTCGCCGGGGCCGGTCACGAGCAGCCGGATCAGGTCGTCGCGCCCCTCGGCCGGCGACCGCCCGAGCCGGTCGCGGAGGAAGGCGTACCGCTCCCCCGAGTCGGGCTGGTAGAGCCAGGTCTTCTCGTGGCGCGCGGGCCGCGGGCTCAGGAAGTGGTTGGTCCGCAGATGGGTGCCGTCGGCCGCCCGCGGGACCTCGAAGACGCCCTCGGGACTGAGGTCGAGGAGCACGGCCCGCTCCTCGTCGAAGAGGAGGAAGGAGCCGGAGGAGGCGAGCGGCGCGGAGCGGACCAGTTCGACGGCGTGGGCGGCGTCGTCCGCCTCCTCCAGGACGAGGGCGGCCAGGACGTGGACGGGCAGGCCGCCGACGCGGTCGTCGCGGTGGCCCAGGATGTTGAAGTGGAGGGCGAGCCCTGCGCTGTTGACCCCGATCTTGGCGAGGATGCCGTGCTCGGTGAGGCCGACGTACCGGTGGGCGCCTCCGGCGGAGTCGACGGTGTGCCAGGAGCCGCCGAGCTCGACGTGCCAGTCCCAGGTCTGGACGCCGAGGTGGGTGGTGCCGCCGCCGGGGGCGGGGACCCTCCGCACGACGGTGGAGCACTCGCCGGGCGGGACGGCGCGGCCGCGGGCCAGGATCTCGGTGCGGGCGTTGAGCGCGGCGACCCGCCACGGCTCGACGCCGGCCCCCTCGGCGATCCCCTCGATCTGTTCGCGCAGGGCGGGCCGGAAGGCGTCGACCGCGTCGAGCGCCCGGCGGGCGTCGTCCCGCACGACCGCCCCGGGGATCTCCGCGAGGGCGAAGAGCCGGTCGTAGACGTCGAGGGCGGTCCGCAGCCCCTCGGCGATCCCGGCCCCCCGCAGCCGTCCCCGCTCGCGCGGATCGGCGGCGTCGACGGCCACGTGGAGCCGGCGCTCGGGCCGGGGGAACGCGGAGAGGGACACGGGGGCTCCCTGGACGGAGATCGGGGCGAAGGCTTTATTGGCCTCACGACCAATATGATGCGCCCCATCCAACAGCGCCGGTCGGACGACCGTCAAGCCGCCCCGCCCCGGGCCCCGCGGAAGCCGTACGCCCCCGGACGGGCACGCCCTCCGGCCCCGGCGCCGGGGCCGCCGCCACGGGCGCGCCGGCACGGCACAGGACGGCCATGGAGCGACGGCGGACGGGCCGGCACGGAGCGGCGACGGGCAGGCCGGCACGGTACGGATCACGGAGCGGCGGCGGGCAGACCGGCACGGGACGGTACGGTCCACGGAGCGGCGACGGGCGCGCCGTCGGCGCGGGTGCCGAGGACGGTGCCGGGCCGCGCGAAAGCGCGGCGATGCGGGCGTGCGCCCGAGGATCCGCCCCACGACCGGAACGCACGGACCCGACGGCGCGGGCGGGGTGTCCCGGGAAACCGGACGCGACCCGCGAGAACCTCCCCCGACGCGCCCGCGGGCCACCCACCCACCCCTCACCCGGCAGGGACGGACCACACCCCCGCGCCCCGCCCGACCGCACCCCGGGCCCGCCGGACCACGCAGCACCCCGGGCCCGCCGGACCACGCCGCGCCCGGCCGGCCGAGGCCCCGCGCCGCCGGCCCGGTCGACGCGGACGGGCGCGCCCCTCCGTCCCTCACCCCGCGCAGGACGGGCAGCGGCCCCGGTAGGTGACGTCGACCTTGGAGACGGTGAAGCCGTAGCGCTCGGAGTCGGGGAGGACGGCGAGCGGGTCGCCACTGGGGCGGACGTCGCGGATGGTGCCGCACTCGGTGCAGACCAGGTGCTGGTGCGGACGGTGGGCGTTGGGGTCGTACCGCTTGGCGCGTCCGTCGGTGGAGAGCTCCACCACCTCGCCGAGGGAGACGAGTTCGCCCAGCGTGTTGTAGACGGTCGCCCGGGCGATCTCGGGAAGTCGCTCCGCGGCGCGGGCGTGCACCTCGTCGGCGGTGAGGTGCACGTGTTCGCCGGCGAGGACCTCCGCGACGACACGCCGCTGCGACGTCATCCGCCAGCCGCGGGCGCGCAGCCGCTCCAGCAGGTCACTCATGGGGCCCACCTGTTCCTTATCGGCGAGGACCGGGGTGCGGAGCAGTCCTGCGCTCCGGTTCCGGCGTCACCTCTTTGACGTTGTTCTTGACTTAGACTTAGTCCATTGTAGGATCAGTTTTGTTGATGGCCAAGGGACAGGAAGAGCCCGGGCGCGGCGGGGGACGAGGACGTGACGTACCGCCTCCGGGGAGAGCCCCGGGCGGTACCGCCTCGTCGGGTCTCCGTGTCCGCGGCCTTCCCGCGCGTGTCCGGAAGGAATACCCATGTCTGAGAACCTCGATGCACCCGGCGGCGACGTGAAGGCCGAGGGCGCCGGCGGCTGCCCCGTCGCCCACGGTCGCGCCGCGCACCCCACCCAGGGCGGCGGCAACCGCCAGTGGTGGCCGAACCGGCTCAACCTGCGGATCCTGGCCAAGAACCCGGCCGTGGGCAACCCGCTCGGCGAGGACTTCGACTACGCCGAGGCGTTCAAGGCCCTCGACCTCGCCGCCGTGAAGCAGGACATCGCCGAGGTCCTCACGACCTCCCAGGACTGGTGGCCGGCCGACTTCGGCCACTACGGCCCCTTCATGATCCGCATGGCCTGGCACAGCGCGGGCACGTACCGCATCAGCGACGGCCGCGGCGGCGCCGGCGCCGGCCAGCAGCGCTTCGCCCCCCTCAACAGCTGGCCGGACAACGGCAACCTGGACAAGGCCCGCCGTCTGCTGTGGCCGGTGAAGAAGAAGTACGGCCAGAGCATCTCCTGGGCCGACCTCATGATCCTCACCGGCAACGTGGCGCTGGAGTCGATGGGCTTCGAGACCTTCGGCTTCGCCGGCGGCCGCGAGGACGTCTGGGAGGCGGACGAGGACGTCTACTGGGGCCCGGAGACCACCTGGCTCGGCGACGAGCGCTACTCGGGCGACCGCGAGCTGGAGGAGCCCCTCGGCGCCGTCCAGATGGGCCTCATCTACGTCAACCCCGAGGGCCCCAACGGCAACCCGGACCCGGTCGCCGCCGCCCGCGACATCCGCGAGACCTTCCGCCGGATGGCGATGAACGACGAGGAGACCGTCGCCCTCATCGCCGGCGGCCACACCTTCGGCAAGGCGCACGGCGCCGGCCCCGCCGACAACGTCGGCGCGGACCCGGAGGCGGCCCCGATCGAGGCCCAGGGCTTCGGCTGGGCGAGCAGCTACCGCTCCGGCAAGGGCGCCGACGCCATCACCTCCGGCCTGGAGGTCACCTGGACCACCACGCCCGCCCAGTGGGGCCACGACTTCTTCGAGCACCTCTTCGCGTACGACTACGAGCTGACGAAGAGCCCCGCGGGCGCCCACCAGTGGGTGGCCAAGGACGCCGAGGCGATCATCCCGGACGCGTACGACCCGGAGAAGAAGCACCTCCCGACCATGCTCACCACCGACCTGTCGCTCCGTTTCGACCCGGTCTACGAGCAGATCTCCCGCCGCTTCCACGAGCACCCCGAGCAGTTCGCGGACGCCTTCGCCCGCGCCTGGTACAAGCTCACCCACCGCGACATGGGCCCGGTCGTGCGCTACCTCGGCGCCGAGGTCCCGTCGGAGGAGCTCGCCTGGCAGGACCCGCTGCCGGCCCGCACCCACGAGCTGATCGACGCGGCGGACGTCGCCTCCCTCAAGGAGAAGATCCTCGCCTCGGACCTGACGGTCGCCCAGCTCGTCGGCGCCGCCTGGGCCTCGGCCTCCTCCTTCCGCGGCAGCGACAAGCGCGGCGGTGCCAACGGCGGCCGCATCCGCCTGGAGCCCCAGCGCGGCTGGCAGGCCAACAACCCCGAGGACCTCGCCCAGGTCCTGCGCGTCCTGGAGGGCGTCCAGGAGTCCTTCAACACCGGCCGCGCCGACGGCAAGCAGGTCTCCCTCGCCGACCTCGTGGTCCTCGCGGGCTCCGCGGCCGTCGAGAAGGCCGCCGCCGCCGCGGGCCGCACCGTCGAGGTGCCGTTCACCCCGGGTCGCGTGGACGCCACCCAGGAGCAGACGGACATCGAGTCCTTCGCCGCCCTGGAGCCGCAGGCGGACGGCTTCCGCAACTACCTCGGCAAGGGCGTCCGCCTCCCCGCCGAGTACCTCCTGGTCGACCGCGCCAACCTGCTCACGGTGAGCGCGCCCGAGCTGACCGTCCTCGTCGGCGGCCTGCGCGTCCTCGGCATCACGGCGCCGCAGACCTCCCTCGGTGTCCTCACCGCCACCCCGGGCGCGCTGACGAACGACTTCTTCGTCAACCTGCTCGACCTGGGCACCACCTGGTCGGCCACCTCCGGCGACGCGAACACCTTCGAGGGCCGCGACGCGGCCGGCGAGGTCAAGTGGACCGGCAGCCGCGCCGACCTGGTCTTCGGCTCGAACTCGGAGCTCCGCGCCCTCGCCGAGGTCTACGCGAGCGACGACGCCCAGGACAAGTTCGTGACGGACTTCGTCGCGGCCTGGACCAAGGTCATGGACCTGGACCGCTTCGACCTCCGCTGAGCCGTACCGCCCCGCCCGGGCCGGCCGCCGAGATCCGGCCGGCCCCGGCACCCCGCGCCCCCGCGACCGTCCCCCGGTCCCGGGGGCGCGCCCCTGTCCGGCCCCGCCCCCCCCGGCGCCCGCCGCTCCCGTACCGGGCCGTCAGACGCCCGGCACCGCCGCCGCCACCAGGCCGTCCGTCAGCGCCATCAGGCGACGGCGGGCCTCGACGTCGTACGCCTGCTCGTGCGCCCGCGCGTCGGTGAACCGGTCGAAGTACCGTCCGGTGACCCCGTCGAGCGCGGGGTCGACGACGAGCCGGACGGTCGGCCCGACCCCCTCCTCGATGCCGACGAGCGGGGTGAGGCCGTACGCGCGGACGCCCTCGGTGTCCATGAGGTGGGCGGGGTGGAGGGCGTTGACCGTGACGCCGCTGCCGTCGAGTTCGGCGCCGAGGGCGAAGGTCGCCATGATCAGGGCCAGTTTGCTGCGGCAGTAGGCGCGCAGCCCCTCGTACCCCTGCTCGACCATGAGGTCGTCGAGGTCGACGGCCTCCTGCCCGATCGAGGCGACGTTGACGATCCGGGCCGGGGCCGAGGCGGCGAGCAGCGGCAGCAGCCCCCGGGTGAGGGCGTACGGGGCCAGGTGGTTGACGGCGAGGCGCAGTTCGTGGCCCTGGGCCGAGACCTCGCGCACGAGGGGGCGGGCGCCGCCGCCGGCCACGGCGTTGTGCACGAGCGCGTCGAGCCGGGGTTCCGTCTCCCGGACCCGCCGGGCGAGGTCCGCGACCTCGCCGAGGTCGGAGAGGTCCGCGACGTGGGTGCGGACCTCTCCGCCGGCGCCCAGGGCGCGGACCTCGGCGGCGACGGAGGCGAGCCGGCCCGCGTCGCGGCCGTGCAGGAGCACGGTGCCGCCGCGGGCGGCGAGATCGAGGGCGATGCCCCGGCCGAGGCCCTGGGTGGCTCCGGTGACGAGGGTGGTGTGGTGGTGCGGAAGTTCGGTCCCTGTCATGGACGTCTGCTGAGTCATGATCACGAGGGTGCCCGGTCGGGTGCGCCGCTGGGGAGAGTGCGCCGACCCTGGTGTGGGCACCACCAGGCTCGGCGGGCCCCGGAGCGGGACGAGGAGGGAGCCCCGGACGAGGATTCACCCGCCGGGGATCCTATTGGTCGTGCCTGACACCCATTCCTCGACAGGTCGGACCAGCGCCGGGGCACGGCATCCAGCCGTTCACCAACCCCTTACCGCACGGGCGTATGCCTTTGGCGACCGCTCCCCCATCATGACTGCCGACGTGCCGCAGGGGCACACCGTGACAGGAGGGGCGGGGCATGCTTCCCATCAGCCGCAGGGGGTTCGTCGGCATCGGCGCGGGACTCGGCGCCGGACTCGTCACGGGGGCGGCGCTGCCGCCGGCGACGGCCTCGGCCGCCGCGCGGGCCGCGACCGGCACCCTGAGGGACGTCCGGCACGTGGTCGTCCTCATGCAGGAGAACCGCAGCTTCGACCACTACTTCGGCACGCTCCGGGGCGTGCGCGGCTTCGGCGACCGGGCGGCCGGGAACATCCCCGGCGGCTGGGGCACCTTCCAGCAGCCCAACTGGGGCGGTCGGCAGTTCCCCTGACGGCTGGGCGACACCCCTCCGGCCGGCGGGGTGGACGGCGAGACCCTCGCCCAGTGCAACGGCGACCTGCCGCACAGCTGGACCTCGCAGCACGCCGCCTGGAACCAGGGCCGGCTCGACAACTGGGTGACCGGCGTGGGCAGCACCCGGACCCTCGGCCACCTCGACCGCGCGTCCCTCCCCTTCCACCACGCCCTCGCCGACCACTACACGGTCTGCGACGCCTACTTCTGCTCGGCGCTCAGCGCCACCGGCCCCAACCGCACCTTCCTGTGGAGCGGGCGGATCGACGCCTCCAGCAAGGACGGCGGGGACGAGTCGGGGCTGACGTGGGAGACGTACGCGGAGGCGCTCCAGCGGGCGGGCGTCAGCTGGCGGGTGTACCAGAACGCCCAGGACAACTACGGCGACAACGGCCTCGCCTACTTCCGGCGGTTCACCGACGCCCGGCCCGGGGATCCGCTGCACGACCGGGGCATGGCCTCGGTCCCGAAGGTCACCGGCTCCACCCCCGACGACATCGCCGCCGCGATCCGCGCCGACGTCGTGGCCGGGACCCTGCCGCAGGTCTCGTGGGTGGTGGCGAACGAGGCGTTCTCCGAGCACCCGTACGCCCCGCCCGGCGACGGCGCCCACTTCGTCGACCTGGTCCACCGCGCCCTGGCGGCGGACCCCGAGGTCTTCGACTCGACCGTGCTCCTCCTCAACTACGACGAGAACGACGGCTTCTTCGACCACGTGCCGCCTCCGGTGGCACCGCCCGGAACCCCCGGCGAGTACCTCGACGGCGTGCCGATCGGCCTCGGCTTCCGGGTGCCGATGCTGGTCATGTCGCCGTGGACGCGCGGCGGCTGGGTCAGCTCGGAGGTCTTCGACCACACCTCGGTGCTGCGCTTCCTGGAGACCTGGACCGCCGCCCTCGGCACCCCGGCGGTCTGCCCGAACATCTCCGCCTGGCGGCGGAGGGTGACCGGCGACCTGACCGGCGTCTTCGACTTCGCCCACCCGGTGTACGGGGTCCCCGCCGGGCTCCCCGCGACGGCGAAGGTCATCGGCATGGACGCCTGCGCCCCGCTGCCCAACCCCGTGCCGCAGAACAACGCGCTGCCCGCCCAGGAGCCCGGCAGGCGCCCCGCGCGGGCCCTCCCCTACCAGCCCAACGGCAACCTGGACCGCTTCGAGTTCGGCGCCGCCGGCAAGATCCTCGCCTGGTTCTCGATGACCAACCAGGGCCCGGAGGCCCGGCGCGCGGCCCACTTCTCGATCCACCCGCACCAGCACCGCGCCACCGCCGCCTGGCAGTACACGGTGGACCCGGGCACCACGGCCACCGACTACTTCACCATCGGGCTCGGCTCGGGCTCGGGGAAGTACGACATCTCGATGATGGGCCCGAACCGCTTCCTGCGCCGCTTCGTCGGCGACGCCTCCAAGGCGGGCGGGGCGATCGAGGCGGCGGCCCGCTTCGCCGTCGAGCCGGGCACCGGGAAGACGGCGATCTGGTTCCGGCTCTCCAACGCCTCCGGCGGCCCGGTCACCTTCACCGTCCGCTCGAACGCCTACCGCACGGACGGCCCGTGGACGTACACCGTCCCGGCCGGCTCCTCGCGGGAGGACTTCTTCAACGCGGTGGCGTACAGCGACGGCTGGTACGACTTCACCGTCCTGGCCGACGTCGACGGCACCTGGTCGCGCCGGTACACCGGCCACATCGAGACCGGCGCGCCCAGCGTGACCGGCTGACGCCCCTCAGCGCCCGGCGAGGGCGGCGCGCCGGATCGTGGCGTCCACCAGCGCGAGCGCGTCCTCGGCGGTGCGGCCGGGGGCCCGGTTCCAGGGCCCGATGAGGCCGTGCCAGCCCCGGGAGCGCAGCTCGGCCATGATCCAGGCGCCGGACTCGTTCATGGTCGAGGCGCTGCCGTGGCCGAGCCGGTGGGCGGCGAGCAGCGCACCGCACAGACAGCGCGCGCCGCGCGCGTCGCGCAGCCGGTACGGGGTGTTCTGCCAGCCCCATTCGGTCAGCACCCGGCGCGCGTAGGCCAGGTGGACCGAGGGGCGCACGTCGGAACGGCCGATCCGGCGCCAGGCGTGCAGCCGGTCCGGGAGGACGGCCCCGATCCGGCCGGGCAGCGGCCGCTCGGCGGGCGGGGCCGGGGGCAGCGCGTCGAGCGCGTCGGCGACGAGCCGGTGCACCGGGAGGGAGAGGAGGGCGCGCCAGGCCTCGGGGGCGGGCTCCGCGCCGGCCGGGGCGGGTGCGAGCAGCCCCTCCAGGACGGCGCTCTCGTAGAGCCGGGCCGCCGCGCGGTCGAGGGCCTCGGGGTCGAGCGGCACGGCGGAGGGCGGGACGGCGGAGGGCGGGACGGCGGGCGGCAGGACGGGAAGCGACATTCCCACATGATTAGTGATGATTGTCCGGTTTGCCACATATGACCCCCCGTGTCGCCCGCCACTTCGGCCGGGGGCATTACGGCCCACAATTCCACAAAGGGAATGGGGCGCTCTATTCGGACATAGCACACCCAGTGACGCGACTCACTCCGCCCCTTCCGCGACGGCTCCCCGCTTCCCCACGGACCGTGCGGCGCAAGGGAATCCGGAAGCAGGACCGGAAGGGTCGATCTTGAATTCCGGCCGGTCGATCTTTGCCTTTCCTTTTCTCCCGCATTCACGTCTTGTTCCCCGCCGCATTCCTCGCCTACGGTCACCTCCATTCGGGCGGACCGCCGAATCCTGCCACCGCCCGGAAGACCTCCCATTTCACCCGACGGCAGGAGCGGGGGACCCACCACACCGCCGGTCCGGCCATCCGGAACGGCTCGGGGTGAAGCCGCGTGCGCGCGGCCGGACACCTCCCGTCCGAACCCGACAGCTCACCTCGCAGGCGCCGGAGAGGAATCCGTCATGCCCGCTCACGGCAAGCACCGCCGCCCCCGACGCCGCCCCGTCTCCCGAGGCATCGCCTTCGCGGGCACCGGCGGAGTCGCCCTCGCCCTGCCCCTCGTCGTGCCCGCCACGGCCGGCGCCCAGCCCGCCGCCCCGAGCACGGCGCCCCTCGCCGCGACCCAGGCCGTCCGCACCGCGGCCACCGCCGCCGTCCAGGCCCCCGCGGCCGCTCCCGCCGCGCCGGCCGCCCCGCGCGCCTACACCGTGGTGCAGGGCGACTCCCTTTCCCTGATCGCCCACCGAAAGGGAATTCAGGGCGGCTGGAAGTCGCTTTACCAGGCGAACAGGACGGCCGTGGGTGACAATCCGTCACTCATTCACCCCGGTCTCGAACTGACGATTCGTCGGGATTCCGCGAAGGCCGCCCCGGCCCAGCAGCCGAAGTCCCGCAAGGCGACGGCGAAGCCCGCCGCCTCCGGTTCCGCCGAACGGGCGAGCCGCTCCGCGCACCGCGCCGCCGCCCCCGCCGCGCAGACCCGCGCCGAGCAGCCCCAGGCGCAAACCGCGGCCGTCCGGGCCGTGCCCGCCGCCGCCACCCGGTACGCCGACAACCTCGACGGCTGGATCCGCGAGTCGCTGGACGTCATGGCCCGCTACGGCATCCCCGGCTCCTACGACGGCATCCTCCGCAACGTCATGCGCGAGTCCTCCGGCAACCCCCGCGCCGTCAACCTCTGGGACTCCAACGCCGCCAAGGGCACCCCCTCCAAGGGCCTGCTCCAGGTCATCGACCCGACCTTCGCGGCGTACCACGTGCCGGGCACCTCGCTCGACCCGTACGACCCCGTCGCCAACATCACCGCCGCCTGCAACTACGCGGCCGACCGGTACGGCTCCATCGACAACGTCAACGGCGCCTACTGACCCGTCCCGCCGGCCGCCGCCCCGAAGCGGCCGGCGAACCAGGCCGCCGCGAGCGCCGCCACCTCCTCCAGGGCCCCCGGCTCCTCGAAGAGGTGCCCGGCGCCGGGCACGACCGCCAGGTCGCTCTCGCAGCGCAGCAGCTCCCGCGCCCGCCGGTTGAGGCCGAGGACCGGCTCGTCGCGCCCGCCGACGATCAGCAGCGTCGGGGCCCGCACCCCGGTGAGCCGCTCCCCCGCCAGGTCGGGCCGGCCGCCCCTCGACACCACGGCGGCCACGTCGTCCCCCGGCTCGGCCGCCGCCCACAGCGCGGCCGCCGCGCCCGTGCTCGCCCCGAAGTAGCCCCGGGGCAGCCCCTCCGTCCCGGGCCCCAGGGCCGCCCAGGCGGAGGCGCGGGCCAGCCGCCCGGCGAGGAGCGGGGTGTCGAAGACCCGTTCCCGGTCGGCCGCCTCGTCCTCCGTCAGCAGGTCGAACAGGAGCGTCCCGAGCCCCGCCCCGTTCAGCGCCGCCGCCACCGCCCGGTTCCGCGGGCTGTGCCGTCCGCTCCCGCTGCCGTGCGCGAAGAGGACCAGTCCGCCGGCCTCGTCGGGCAGCGCCAGGTCGCCCGCCAGCACCGGCCCGCCGACCGGGATCCGTACGGCGGTGTGCCGGACCGCCGGCCTCCGCGCCGCCCGGCTCCGTTCCAGCAGGGTCACCACCTCGGCGTCCGGCGTCTGGTCGAAGTCCCGGTAGAACTGTCCGACGGCGGCGAACCCGTCGGGCGTCCGGGCCGCGACCGTCTCGTCGGCCTCGCCCCCGAGCCGGGCCGTCCAGCCGTGCGGCGCCACCGGCACCGCGAGCACGATCCACCCCGCGCCCCCGGCGCGCACCACCCGGCAGGCTGCCAGCGCGGTCGCGCCGGTGGCGAGCCCGTCGTCGACGACCACCACCGTCCGCCCGTCCAGCGGCGGCGGCTCACGGCCGCCCCGGTAGAGCCGGGCCCGGGCGGCCAGCACCGCCCGCTCCCGCTCCTCGACCGCGGCCAGCTCCCGCGCGTCCACGCCCGCGTCCCGCAGGATCCGCTCGTTGAGCACCCGCACCCCGCCCTCGCCGATCGCCCCCATGGCCAGCTCGGGCCGGCTCGGCACGCCCAGCTTCCGGACGAGGCAGACGTCCAGCGGCGCGGCGAGGGCCTCGGCGACCTCGGCCGCCACCGGGACCCCGCCGCGCGGCAGCCCCAGGACGACGACGTCACGTCCCTTGAGATGACCGAGCAGGGCGGCGAGCCGCCGCCCCGCGTCGACCCGGTCGGCGAAGAACATGAAGCGCCCCTTCCCGGTGGGCACCCCCCGCGCGGACCCGTCCGCTCCTCCAGGGTCCCACCACCCCAGGTCCGGGTCGACGGACGGCGGGCGGGTCCGGCCGGGACCCACGCCCCGCCCGGCAGCCCCCTCTCAGCCCGCGTCCCTCCGCACCACCGCCACCGGGCAGTCGGCGTGGTGCAGGAGGGCCTGGCTGACGGAGCCCAGGAGGAGACCGGCGAAGCCGCCGCGGCCCCGGGCGCCCATGACGAGCAGCTGGGCGCCCGCGCTCTCCTCCAGGAGGACCTCGCGGGGCCTGCCGCGCAGCAGGCGGGGCTCGGCGGTCGCCCCCGGGTGGCGTTCGGCGGCACGGGCCAGGGCCGCGTCGAGGACCCGGGCGGCCTCCGCGTGCACCTCCTCGGCGCCGTGGAAGAGGGGGGTGGGGTCGACCGGGCCCGAGCTCGGGGCCCACGCGTGGACGGCGACGAGCGCGGCGCCGCGCGCCCGCGCCTCGGCGAACGCGAAGTCGACGGCCGCGTCGGAGTCCGGGGACCCGTCGACGGCGAGGAGCACCGGCCCGTCGGGCTCCTCCCGGCCCCGCACCACGAGGACGGGGCACCGGGCGTGGGCGGCGAGGTGGACGGCGACCGAGCCGAGCACCAGTCCGGAGAAGGCACCGGTCCCCCGGCTGCCGACGACCACCAGCTCGGCACCCCGGGACCGGGTGGCGAGGACCACGAGCGGCTCGCCGGAGATCAGCTCGCCGGAGACCTCCGTACCGGGGGCCGCCGCCCCGGCCCGGGCCACGGCCGTGTCCAGGACGATCTGCGCCTGCCGCCGCAGCCCGCTCTCGGTGGGGCCGTACAGGGAGGGCTCCAGGCCGACGCGGAACAGCGGCCAGATGAAGGCGTGTACGACGACCAGCCGCGCGCCGCGCCGTCCAGCCTCCCGCGCCGCCGTCTCGACCGCCAGGAGCGCCGACGGCGAACCGTCCGTCCCGACGAGGACGAACGGCACGCCGGGCGCCTGCCCGCCGGTGCTCCGCGGTGTCGTGGCCCGTTCCTCGCTGCGCCCCATCGCCTGTTCTTCCTTCCGGTCGTGCTCCGCCGGTCGCGGGTGCCCTCGTGATCGAGTACACCCGTCGACTGCCCGGCCGGCCGGGCGCCACGCGGGCCGGAAGTCCCGTGCGGCCCCGCGGGAGGTCCCGGTCCCCGGGGTCAGGCGGCGAGGAAGGCCTCGATGGCCCGGGCGAGGTCCTCGGGCGCCTCCTCCGGCGGATAGTGGCCGGCCTCCGCGAGGACTTCGAGGCGGGCGTTGGGGTACCAGCGCAGCCAGGTCGTCTCCATCGCCTCGGCGCCGAGCGCCGGGTCGTGGGCGCCGACGACCAGCAGCACGGGCGTCGGGTTGTCGCGGACCCGCTCGTGGAAGTCGGGACCGGACCAGGAGTCGAGGTAGGCGCGGAACGCGGCGGTCGAGGAGCGGCTCACCGAGCGGTCGACGACGGCGTCGAGCCAGGGGCCGGGACGGCGGCCGCCCGTGGTGTGGTCGATGATCACCCGGCGGAGCGCCGGGTCGTCGGCGGCCCCGGCGAACAGCTGCCGGCTCTCCTCGTCCAGGGGGAAGCCCGCGGCGGAGACGGGCGAGATGCCGACGATCGAACGCACCCGGTCGGGCGAGTCGAGCAGCATCAGCTGGGCCGCCTTGCCGCCCATCGAGTGCCCGATGACGGAGAAGGAGTCCCAGCCGAGGTCGTCGGCGACGGCCAGGGCGTCCGCGGCCACCTCCTCCATCGTGTAGGCGCCCTCGGCGTCCCGCGCCTCGCCGTAGCCCCGGCAGTCGAGGAAGGCGTAGCTGCCCGCCGACCCGTCGAGGTGCGCGCGGAGCGGGTCGAAGCTGCTGCGGTCGCCGAACCAGTTGTGGAGGACGAGGGCCCTCTCCGGGCCGTCGCCGTGGACGTCGTAGGGAAGTACCCGGCCGATCATGGTGCCCCCTGGGCGCGAGGTGGTGGTGAGGACGATGGGGTCGTCCGCCCTCCCGGGACGGCGGCGGACGACGACCGAGTGTGACGGTCCGGAAGCGCCGGGTCAACAGCCCCGCGGGGGCGCTCCGGGATGCGGCGGGTTTCGGGGCGGGCGCATGCTGGCTGTGTGACGGCGCACGACCCGCCCCCCGGCACGCCTCCGCAGGCCCTGACGCAGGCCCTCGCGGAGGCGGCGACGGACGTGGTGGAAGCGGTCGGCGGATACGCCGGCGGGGTGTACCTGCGTTCCGGCACGCCGGGACTGCTGAGGCTCTCGGTACTGGCGGGGCTGCCGGGCGAGCTGTTCCGGCCCTGGTCGCGGATGCACACCAACCGGCCCTTCCCGGTCGCCGAGGTGCACCGGTCGGGGCAGGCGGTCTACCTGTCGGACGTCGAGGAGTCGATGCGGCGGTTCCCGCAGCTGGTGGCGAGCCTGCCCTTCCCGTTCTCCTCGCTGTACGTCCCCGTGGCCGCCGGCCGGGAGCGGTTCGGGGTGCTGGTGGTGCTGCGGCCGCCGACTCCGGGCCTGCCGGTCGGGGCGCGGGACCGGGAGCGGGCGACCCGGGTGGGCCTGCGGCTCGGGGAGGTGCTCGCGGGGCTGGCTGCGGCCGGCACGGACCTGCGCTGGCCGGGCGACCCGATCTGCGTCCAGCTGCCGTCGGGCTCGGTGCCGCCGGTGCGCTTCGGCTCCTTCGACTGGGACCTGGCGGCGGGGACCGTGACCATGGACGACGGGCTGCGGGCGATCCTCGGGGTGCGGGAGGGCGGACCGCTGCCGATCGAGGCGCTGACCTCGCGGCTGGAGCCGGAGGACGGCTACGCCCTGTGGGCGGCGGCCCGCCGGACCGGCACGGCGGACGGCGGCGGGGTGCGCCGGCTGCGCCTGAAGGGCCCGGACGGCGGGCTGCACCTCCTGGAGGTGTCGGCGCGCTCCCGGTTCGTCGGGGCGGACGGGCACGGGCATCTGGCGGGCGCCCTGGTGGACCTGGGCACGGGGCTGATCGGCTCGGACGCCACCGACCGGCTGCCGCGGGCCATCCTGGCCGTCGACCGGCTCGGCCGGATCACCTATCTGAACGACCTCACCGAGCGGCTGCTGGGGCGCCCGCGCGGGGCGCTGGCCGGGCGGCCGCTGTGGGAGGCGCTGCCGTGGTTCGCGCACCCCTTCCACGAGGAGCAGCTGCGGGCGGCGCTGCTGTCGAGCGAGCCGGTGCGCTTCCTGGCCCGCCCGGACGAGGGCCGGTGGCTGACGGTGTCGCTGTACCCGGGCCGGGACGGCGTGACCATGGTGCTGGTGCCGGAGGAGGAGCCGCTGCCCGAGGGGGCCGGCGCCCCGGAGGTGACCGTGCCCGCCTCCGTACCGCCGCCGCATCCGTCCCCGCCCCCGGCGCCGGTGCCGCGGCCGGGGGACGGGCTCGGGCCCGACGACACCCGGGCCGCGTCCCTCTACCGGCCGGTGGCGCTGGCGATCGCCCTGACGGAGGCGGTGACGGCGCGCCAGGTGTCGGCGGTGGTCACCGAGGAGCTGCTGCCGGCCTTCGGCGGCCGGCAGCTGGCGATCTACCTGCTGAGCGACCGGCGGCTCTACCTGGCGTGGGAGACGGGCTTCCCGCCCGGCTTCCTGGACCGGTTCGACGGTGCCCCGCTCGACGCCCGGGTGCCGGGGGTGGACGCGCTGACCAGCGGCCGGGCGCTGTTCTTCGAGTCGATGGAGATCCTGGGCCGGACCTATCCGGAGCTGCCGCTGGACGCGCAGACGGGGGCGCGGGCGTTCCTGCCGCTGATCGCCTCGGGCCGACCCGTCGGCTCGTGCATCCTGGGCTTCGACCGGCCGCGCGACTTCAGCGCGGAGGAGCGCTCGGTGCTCACCGCACTGGCCGGACTGATCGCACAGGCGCTCGAACGGGCGCAGCGGTACGACTCCGAGGCCGCCGTGGCGCGCGGGCTCCAGGACGCCCTGCTCCCGCACCGGCTGCCGGTCCGGGAGGGCGTGGAGACGGTCGGCCGCTATCTGCCGGGGACGCAGGGGATGGACGTGGGGGGCGACTGGTACGACGTGGTGGAGACGGCCCGGGGCGAGCTGGCGCTGGTGATCGGGGACGTGCAGGGCCACGGGGTCGCGGCGGCGGCGACGATGGGTCAGCTGCGGAGCGCGGTGCGCGCGTTCGCGCTGAGCGGGCTGCCGCCGCAGGAGGTCGTGCGGGGCACCAACCGGCTCCTGATCGACCTGGACCCGGGTCAGTTCGCGAGCTGCTGCTACATGGTCCTGGACGAGCGGACGGGCGAGGTGCGGGCGGTGCGGGCCGGTCATCCGCAGCCGCTGCTGCGCCGGCCGGACGGGACGGCGGAGGTGCTGGACGTCGCGGGCGGCGTGGTGCTCGGGGTGGACGCCCGTGCCGCGTATCCGGTGACGCGGCTGCGGCTGGAGGCGGGCGCGGTGCTGGCGCTGCACACGGACGGGCTGGTGGAGCGGCCGGGCGCGGACATCGACGAGGGCGTGGAGCGGCTGCGGCGGACGCTGGCGTCGACGGGGTCGCTGCCGCTGACGGAGGCGGCGGACCGGCTGATGCACGAGGCGGTGCGGGCGTCGGACCGGCCGGACGACATCGCGCTGCTGCTGGCGGCGCGCTGGTAGCGGCGCGGGCCGCTCACCCGGTCGGGTCGGCGCGCTGGTCGGCGCCGGCCGGCGCGGCGAGGCTGGGGAGGTCCGGGCCGTTCGGGCCGGACGGAGGGGACGGTCGCGCGGCGGCCGTCCGAGGCGAGGAGGCCCCGTGCAGCAGGACAAGCAGCCCGACTACCGGCCCGTGGTCTTCCGCGACCGCTCGGCGGGGTACGCGTTCCTGACCCGGTCGACCGCGACGAGCGCGCAGACGATCGAGTGGGACGACGGCAACACGTATCCGGTGATCGACGTCGAGATCTCGTCGGAGAGCCACCCGTTCTACACGGGCAAGGCGCGGACCGTGGACACGGAGGGGCGGATCGCCAAGTTCGAGCGGCGGTTCGGCGAGGGCGGCTGAGCGGCGCCCGGAGACCGGGGCGGTGGGAGTGGAGTCCGGTGGACGCCGCTCCCTCCGCCCCGTTCCGCGTGGTGTCGCGGGGAGTCGGGTCAGCCCTCGACGACGCCGGACTTGCCGACCTTGATGACGGCGCTGGTGGCGCCGGAGCGGGAGCCGAGGCCCTCGATCTTCTTGACGAGGTCCTGGCCCTCGACGACCTCGCCGAAGACGACGTGCTTGCCGTCGAGCCACTCGGTGACGACGGTGGTGATGAAGAACTGGGAGCCGTTGGTGTTGGCACCCGCGTTCGCCATCGACAGCAGGTACGGGCGGTCGTGCTTCAGGGTGAAGTTCTCGTCCGCGAACTTCTCGCCGTAGATGCTCTTGCCGCCGGTGCCGTTGCCGCGGGTGAAGTCACCGCCCTGGAGCATGAAGGCGGGGATGACGCGGTGGAAGGGCGAGCCCTCGTAGCCGAAGCCGTGCTGGCCGGTGGCGAGCTCGCGGAAGTTCTGCGCCGTCTTCGGGACGACGTCGTCGAACAGCTTGAAGACGATCCGGCCGGCCGGCTCGTCGTTGATGGTGATGTCGAAGAAAACGTTGTTGCTCATGGGGACATCCTGTCATTACCCGCGCACCGCGCGCGCACGGGCCGTCTCCCGGCGGGTCACGACGCGCCGGTGCCCCGCGCCGGCGGGGGCGCGGGGCACCGGGGACCACGGGGGCGGGGAATCAGCGGAGTCCCTGGGCCGAGCCGTCGGCGACGGTGCCCTCCACCGCCGTGACCGTGTCGTGGAGGACGGTCGCGGCGCCCTCGTCCTGGAGGACTCCGGTGGCTCCGCCGAGGCCCAGGGGGGTCTCCGCGGCGCTGGCCTGCGGGGGCGGGGTGACGAGGGCGGTGACGACGCCTGCGGCGAGGGAGGCGATGGCGAGCATGCTGCGCTTCTTCATGCCCTGGTCAACTACCGGGACGGCAAAGGGTTACGGGTCAGGCGCGGCCGTCGCGGGCGAGACGGCGCCGGACCCGGATCTCGTGGACGAGGCGGCCGACGAGGGCGCCGCCGTAGACGACGAAGCCGACGCCGACGAGCCAGGACTGGAGGACGAGGACGGTGCCGAACTGGCCGTAGGTGACGGCGTTGGAGGCGATCAGGGGCGAGAAGACGAACTGGGAGAAGACCCGCAGGCCGAGGAGGCCGAGGGCGGTCAGCACGGCTCCGGGCAGCAGGGCGCGCCAGCGGATGCGGCCGCACAGCAGGAAGCGCTGGGACCACCAGAAGAAGAGGAAGGTTCCGAGGAGGTCGCCGAGGGCGACGAGGGCGGTGACGCCGGCGGGGGCGTTCTCGGGGGCGGGGAAGGCGACGAAGAGGAGCAGGGCGGCGACCAGGACGGCGAGCCAGACGATGTGGCGCCACATGGTGTGCCAGCGGGCGGTGGGCAGGTCCCAGGCCCGCTCGTAGCCGGTCTGGACGGCGGAGCCGAAGGTGACGCCGAAGGCGGCGAGGGCGGCGAGGCCGAAGGCGGTGGTGCGCTGGAGCGCCTGGCCGGGCTGGCCGAAGAGCCGTTCGACCTCCTCCTGGGAGACCTCGGTGACGCCGAGGCCCTGGATGAGCCAGCGGGCGAAGCCCTGGCCGCTGGCGAGGTCGGCGGCGGCCACGACGATGAGGAGGGGGACGAGGGTGAGGAGGCTGAGCGCGGCGAACCCCATGGCGCGGTGCATGAGCTCCATGGCGCGGCCGCGGTTCCAGGCGAGTGCCGCGGGCGAGGCGAGCAGGCGGGCGTGCGACCGCTGGAACCAGGGGGCGGGTTCGGGCGGTTGGTGATCGCGCGGCGGGCCGGGAAAGGGGGGCATGTCAGGTCCGGTACCCGCCGGAGGCCGGGGTGCCGCAGCGGTGGGGCCGAACGGGTGGGCGCGGGGCTCCGGATGTGTCAGGTCGCGGCCCGGGCTCCCGGGCCGGGGGTGGCGGTGACCTCGCGGGCGGTGAGGAGCTCGGCGTCCTCGCCGGTGCACCGGACGACGACCTGGACCGGGGAGCCGCAGGCGGTGTGGTGGACGTCGAGGGCGGGGCCCGCGGGGTCGTCCGGGTCGCCCGTGTGGGCGTCGCCCCACTGCTTGAGGGCGAGCAGGACGGGCCAGAGGTCGACGCCCTTGGGGGTGAGGCGGTACTCGTTGCGGGTGCGGCTGCCGGGCTCCCGGTAGGGGACGGCGCGCAGGACGCCCGCGGCGACGAGCTTGCGGAGCCGGTCGGCGAGCACGGCCTCGGAGAGGCCGATGTGGCGGCGGAAGTCGTCGTACCGGCGGACGCCGTTGAAGGCGTCCCGCAGGATGAGCAGGCTCCACTTCTCGCCCACGAGGTCCAGGGTCCGGTGGACCGGGCAGTTCCGGGTGTCGGTCTCCAGCCACTTCATCGTCACACTCTAGCCACCTGGCTGCGTCGTTGACAGTCAGCTGACGCGCGGGCTAGCTTCGCGGTACAGAGCCAGCCGGTGGGCGGGCTGTCCCGGAACGACGGAAGTGGTGGTCATGGCACGGTCGCGGACGGTCGAGTGGGAGGACGCCGGGGCGACGGCGCGCGCCGCGGCCTCGATGGCGGGACTCGACTTCCTGCGCGAGATGATCGCGGGCAGGCTGCCGGGTCCGCCGATCGCGGCGCTGCTCGGCTTCACCCTGGAGGAGGCCGAGGACGGACGGGCGGTCTTCGCGCTGGAGCCCGGCGAGGAGCACTACAACCCGATCGGCAGCGTGCACGGCGGCGTCTACGCCACGCTGCTCGACTCGGCGGCGGGCTGCGCGGTGCACACCACGCTCCCGCTCGGCACCGCGTACACCTCGCTCGACCTGCAGACCCGCTTCCTGCGCCCGATCACGAAGGACACCGGCAAGGTGCGGGCCGTCGGCACGGTCCTCTCGCGGGGGCGGCGCACCGCGCTCGCGGAGGCGGGGCTGTACGACGCGCAGGACCGCCTCCTCGCGCACGCCACCAGCACCTGCATGCTCTTCCCGGTTCCCGGCCGGGAGGCGGCCGACGGCGCTCGCGCCTGACGCCCGCGCGCGCCCGTCCGGTCAGCGCTGGACGAGGACCGGGCGGGCGCGGGTACAGCGGTCCGGGGCCGCGTCGGGCGACGCGGTGGCCTGGAGGGCCGCGCTGACCAGGGTGGCGAGGAGATCGATGTCCGACCCGATGTCGAGCCGGACCGTCACCCAGCCGGACCCGGCCCGGAGCCGCACCGCGGTGGAGTTCTGGAGCGCGGGCCGCAGCCGGGCGACCATCGCGCGGGTGAGATGGACGTCGGCCTCGTGCTCGCCGTGGAAGTGGACGATCTCCTCCGTCGCCGTCCCGAGGCCGAGCTCCGCACCGCAGTGCGCGCTGCCACGCGTCAGCGAGGGCCAGCTCATCAGACGTTCACTGGCATGCCTGGCCGTGTTCATACGAGGAGCGTGCCGGGCCGCGGGGCGCGGCACAAGCGTCCTGGCGAAAGAATCCCGTCCAGGCCGGAAACAGTCGGTCGGAAGGGCCCGGATGACGACATGTCAGCACCCTGGGTGGGTGCGGCGCGGCGCTCCGTCACCGCCCCGGCCTCAGGCCGCCGGACGGGTGCGGACGCGGGTCGCGAGCACGGCGACGTCGTCCTCGGCGCGGTGGGCGTCGAGCCTGCTCAGCACCGCGTCGACGATCCCTTCCGGAGCGAGCTCCGACGGGAGCCGCAGTCCGGAGAGGCGGGCCAGCGAGGCGTCGATGTCCTCGCCCCGGCGCTCGACCAGGCCGTCGGTGAAGAGCAGCAGCGTGTCCCCCGGCGCGAGGGTGCGGGTGGCCGGCTCGTAGCCGCCCACGCCGGTGCCGAGCGGCGGGCCGACGGGCAGCTCCACGAGTCCGGCCGAGCCGTCCGGGCCGAAGACCGCCGGCGGGAGGTGTCCGGCGCTGGCGAAGGTGGCCGTGCCGCGGCCGGGGTCGACCCGGACCAGGAGGCAGGTCGCCGGGCGGCGGGCGCCGTCCTGCGCGACGACCGCGTCGAGGTGGCGCAGCACCCGGTGCGGCGGGAGGTCGGTGGCGGCGACCTCGCGGAGCGCGGTCCGGTAGGCGTTCATGTCGACGGCGGCGTCGAGTCCGTGGCCCATGACGTCGCCGACGACCAGCAGGGTGCGGCCGAAGTGGAGCCGTACCGTCTCGAACCAGTCACCGCCGACCAGGGCGCGCGGCCCGGCGGGCAGGTAGCGGCCGGCGATCTCCAGGTTGGGATGGGGCCGGCCCGGTTCGGCGACGAGCGCCCGCTGGAGGTGGAGGGCGGTGTCCTCGGTGGCGGCCAGCCGCCGCGCGTGCCGGATGTGCCGGGCCGCGAGACGGGCCGCCTGCCGCAGCACGACGAGGTCGTCGTCGCCGTACGGGGGCGCGGCGCGGGTCAGGGTGACCGTGCCGAGCGGCCGCTCGCGTTCCACGGCGAGCGGGACGCTGAGCGTGCACGCGGTCCCGGACGCGGGGAAGGACCCGGACCCGGGGACGGACGCGGGCTCCGTCCCGGACCCGGGGGCGTCGGCGACCGCCGGGAGGGCGGGGCCTCCGGGGCCGGGCGTCAGGGTGATCGTCGCGGTGCCGCCCGGGTGGCGGGCGAGGAAGGCGGTGAGCTCGCGGCAGGTGAGGGCCTCGTCGAGGGTCGTGCCGATCCGGCCGATCGCCTCCTCCAGCGCGGCCGCCAGGCGCCGCTCCGGCTCGACCGGCTCCGTTCCCCGCGTGCTCTCCGCCACGACACCTCCACCGCCGCGCGGCCACCGGGCGGGCCGCACGGCGCCCGCTCACCCCATTGCACCAGCGCGCGGCGTTCCGCGCGCGGCGCGTGCCGGCGCGCGGAAACGGTTGTGCCGCGATGCGGGATCTGATCAAGTACGACCAGAGGCTACCCACCGGTAGCACCGTCTTCGCTCCCCGGGGGGAATGCCATGGCGAACGGGTTCTTCGGCTCCGTCGACGAGGTCGCGGAGCGGCTCGCCGCGACCGGCTACCTGGCCTCCCCCGCCATCGCCACCACCGTCTTCCTCGCCGACCGGCTGGGCAAGCCGCTCCTGGTCGAGGGACCCGCGGGCGTCGGCAAGACGCAGCTGGCGAAGGCCGTCACGGAGGCGACGGGGGCGCGGCTCGTCCGGCTGCAGTGCTACGAGGGCGTGGACGAGGCCCGGGCGCTGTACGAGTGGAACCACGCCAAGCAGCTGCTGAGGATCACGGCGGGGCGGGGCGAGTCCTGGGACGAGGCCCGCACGGACATCTTCACCGAGGAGTTCCTGCTCCCCCGTCCGCTGCTGACCGCGATCCGCTCCGAGGAGCCGACCGTGCTGCTCGTGGACGAGACCGACAAGGCCGACGTGGAGGTGGAGGGGCTGCTCCTGGAGGTCCTCGGCGACTTCCAGGTGACCGTCCCGGAGCTGGGGACGATCACCGCCGCCCGGCGCCCCTTCACCGTCCTGACCTCCAACGCGAGCCGCGAGCTGTCCGAGGCGCTGCGGCGCCGCTGCCTCTTCCTGCACATCGGCTTCCCCGAGGAGGAGCTGGAGCGCCGGATCGTCGCGCTGAAGGTCCCCGGCCTCGACGCGGCCCTGGCCGCCTCGGTCGTCCGGGTCGTGGGGGCGCTGCGCGCGATGGACCTGCGGAAGGTCCCGTCGGTGGCGGAGACGGTCGACTGGGCGCGGACGCTGCTCGCGCTGGGCGCGGAGCGCCTGGACGAGCGGGTGGTGCGGGAGACCCTGGGCGTGCTGCTGAAGCACCAGGACGACATCGCGCGGGCCTCGGCCAAGCTCGACCTGGACGCGGTGTGAGCGCCGGCGCCGCGTCCGGTGCCGCGGGCGCGGACCCGGCCGACGGGCCCGTGGCACGGCTGACCGGGCTGGTGGCGGCGCTGCGCGACCACGGTTTCGGCATCGGCACCGGCGAGACCGTCGACGCGGGGCTCGCGCTGGAGGCGGTGGGCTTCGCCGACCGGGAGCGGGCGCGGGAGGCGCTCGCCGCGACCCTGCTGCACGGGGAGCGGCAGCGTCCCGTCTTCGACCGCGTCTTCGACCTGTACTTCCCGGCGAAGGTGACGGTGCCGGGGGCGGAGGCGGAGGAAGGCGCGGGGGCCGGCTCCGGGGACGGCGGCGCGGCCGGCCTCGCCGGGCTGCGCGAGCGCGTCGCGGAGGCGCTCGCCGCCGGCGACACGGCCCTCCTGGACCGGCTCGCCGCCGAGGCGGTCGCCGGCTACGGCGGCTACGGCTCCGGTCCCGGGACCGACGGCTGGTCCTCGTACCGGACGCTCTCCCGGCTGCGCCCCGAGACCCTGCTCGCCCGGGTGCGGGCCGCGCGGACGGCCGCCGGGCGGGCCCCGGACTTCACCGACCGGCTGCTCGACGACGAGATCCGGCGGGCCGTCGAGGACTTCCGCGAGCGGGTGCGGACCGAGGCCCGGCGGCGGGTCGCCGACCGGCAGGGGCGCGACCGGGTGGCCCGGCGGGCCGTCGCGGGAACGGCGGACCGGGTGGACTTCCTGCTGGCCGGCCGCGAGCAGCTGGACGAGCTGCGCCGCACGGTGCGGCCGCTGGCGCGGAAGCTGGCCACCCGGCTCGCGGCCCGCCGGCGCCGGGCCTCGCGCGGTGAGATCGACCTGCGCCGGACGCTGCGGGGCTCTCTGTCGACCGGTGGCGTGCCGGTGCGGCCGGTCATGCGGCGCCGCCGGCCGGGCCGCCCCGAACTGGTGCTGCTGTGCGACGTCTCCGGCTCCGTCGCCGGCTTCGCCCAGTTCACGATGGTGCTGGTGCAGGCCCTGCACGACCAGTTCGGGCGGGTGCGGGCCTTCGCCTTCGTCAACCGGGTCGACGAGGTCACCGGCCTCCTCGCCCGGGGCGCGCCGGACCCGGCCGGGCTCGGCGAGCGGATCCTCGCGGAGGCCTCCCTGACCGGCTGGCACGGGCAGAGCGACTACGGCACGGCGCTCGACGGCTTCGTCGAGCGGTACGCGGACGCGCTCGGCCCGCGCACGGTCGTCCTCGTGCTCGGGGACGCCCGCACCAACCGCGCCGACCCCCGCCCGGAGTCGCTGCGGCTGATCGCGGAGCGGGCCCGCCGGGTGCACTGGCTCAACCCGGAGCAGCCGTCGCTGTGGGGCACCGGCGACTCGGTGGCCCCGCTCTACGCCGGGCTGGTGGACATGCGGCCCTGCCGTGACGCCCGTCAGCTCGGCGAGCTGATCGGCCGCCTGCTCCCGGTCTGACCCCGGCGAACGCCGGCGCGGCGGAACCCGCCCGAAGCACGCGCGGGCGCGGTCCGGCCGTGGCAGGATCGGCGCATGACCACGACCGGATCCGACGGCCCCGCGACCGACTTCCCGCGCGGTGTCGGCGCGCCCGCCACCCGGGCCCTGGCCGCGGCCGGCTACACCCGGCTCGACCAGCTCGCGGGCGTGCCGGCGGCCGAGCTCGCCGCCCTGCACGGCGTGGGCCCCAAGGCGCTGCGGGTGCTGGGCGAGGCGCTGGCCGAGCGGGGACGCTCGCTCGGCTGACCGCCCTCCCGCCGGGTGCCCGGCCCGCGGGGCGTCCCCGGACGTCCCGGCTGTACGGCCCCGGGGCGGGCGAAATAGCCTGGGGCCCATGGAACTCCTGGGAGACATCGCCCCCGACCGACCGCTGCTCGTCCTCGCCGTCAAGGAGGAGGCGCAGTTCTTCGACACCACCCTGCCCGTGCTCCTCACCGGCATCGGCAAGGTGAACGCGGCGACCGCGCTCGCCACGGTCCTGGGCGGGGGAACGCGTCCCTCGGGCATCGTCAACCTCGGCACCGCCGGTGCCCTGCGCCCCGGCTGGACGGGCACCCACGTCGTCGGCACGGTCCTCCAGCACGACCTGGACGGCGAGCTGCTCGCGACGCTGACCGGCGAGACGTACGGGGCGCCGATCGCGCTCCCCGACGGCGGTGACGTGGTCCTCGCCACCGGGGACGCGTTCATCTCCGACGAGGCCGCCCGGGGTCGGCTCGCCGAGCGGGCGCCGCTGGTCGACATGGAGGGGTACGCCCTGGCCGCCGCCGCGGAGCTCGCCGGGGTCCCGCTGCGGATCGTCAAGCACGTGAGCGACGAGGCCGGCGAGGGCGCCGACCGCACCTGGCGCGAGTCGGTCGCCGCCTGCTCCCGCGAGCTGGCCGACTGGGCGGCGGCGCACGTCCCGGCGTACCGCTTCTGAGAGCGGACCCGCCCCGGGGCGGGCGGGGGTCACGGGTTCTGGAAGTGGACCTCCGGGTTCTTCGGGCTCGGGCCGTCGAGGAGGCGGCCCGGCGCTCCGCGCAGGTGGCGGTCGAGGAAGGCCGCCACGTAGGCGCGGGTGAGGGCGACGGCGCGGTCCGCGGCGAGGTCGGGGGCGGGCAGCCCGAAGTGCCGTTCGACCAGCGGGAAGTCCGTGAAGGTGGCGTGCGTGGCACCGGCCACGGTCAGCCACCGCTTCCAGCCGTCGAGGGCCGGCCACGTGCGGTCCCAGCTGGTGTCCTCGCCGCCGGGCAGGTGGACGGAGTCGTGGGTGCCGAGCATCAGGAACGGGCGGCCCCGCAGCCCCTCGGGCGGCAGCTCCTCCCAGAAGGCGCCGTCCATGTCGATCCCGGCGTCGACCCTGCGGTCGGCGACCATCGTGGTGGCGGCGCTCGCGCCGCCGATGGAGTGGCCGGCCATCCCGATCCGGCGGGCGTCGATCGTCCGGGCGTACCGCCAGACGGGCGCGGGGCCGGTGAGGCGGTCCAGGACGAAGCGCATGTCGGCGGCGCGCGTCGTCGTCACGACGCTGCCGGGCACGCCCTCCTCGTCGAGGGCCGTGCAGGCGACGCAGCCGAGCGTCTCGCCGCTGGGCAGGGTCGTGCCGAACGACTCGTAGGCGTGGTCGACGGAGGCGACGACGTAGCCGCGGGAGGCGAGGTCCTCGGCGAGGTGGGTGAGCGTCCAGCGGGAGACGGAGAAGCCGGGCGACAGCAGCACGAGGGGGTGGCGTCCGGGTGCGGGGCGGACGTCGCTCCTGCTGTGCGTGCGGGTGGCGGCGAGGACCTCGGCGGGGATGGCGGCGCCCGCTCCGAGTCCCTCGGCCAGGCGGCGCGCCTCCTCGCGGGTCGCGTAGGGGGCGCGGGGGCCCGCGCCGGGCCGGGCGGCCGGGTAGTGGACGGTCACCATGAGGCGGCGCCCGTCGGCCGCCGGCACCCACGGGTCCGTGCGGGAGCGGTCGACGAGCGGGAGGACGGTGCTGCCGACCGGGTGCGGTCCGGTCGGGGCCGGCAGCGCGAACGGCGTCACGGGCGCGGTGGCCTCCTCCGGGGCCGAGGCCGTGGCGGCGGCGGCGCCGGACAGGGCGAGGGAGCAGGCGAGTACGGCGGCCGCGGCCGCCCGGGTGAGTCGCTTCACGCGGGTCACGCTAGAAGCACTCCCCCGGGCGCCGCGTCCTCCTCAAGGCGTACTCAACCCGCTTCATCCGAGGGGTAGTTCGAGGTAGGAAGCGGCCTCGGGCGGCGAACCGAGGGCCGTCCGCGTCCAGGTGACGGAGGCGTCGCCGTAGAGGGGGTCCTTGCTGTCGACGACCAGCATGAGGCGGTGGCCGGCGGGGACGTCGTACGCGGCGGCCTGGAGGCACCAGGTGACGGTGGTGTCCCGGCCGGGCGCCAGGTCGTGGACGTTCAGCGGCTCGTGGGTGACGAGGTGCGCGGTGCCGTCCTCGGCGACGTCGAAGAGGTGGGCGACGAGTCCGGTCGAGGCGGCGGTGGAGCGGACGGTCAGGCGGAGCCGCGGCACGCCCCGGATCCGGCGCCCGACGGGGCCTCCGCCGGGTGCGGAGAGGGGCTCGGTGGCCCAGGCGAGGGCGTGCCTGCGGTCGATCTTGCGGGTGTCGTAGACCTTGGGGCTGCCCTTCCACTCGGCCTGCCCGGTGCGGAGCGGTTCGTCCATCGCGGTGGCCTCGGTGTCGACCCCGGCGAGGAAGGTGCGCCGCCATCCGGTGGTCCCCTCGGCCGGCTCCGCGGGCACGAGGCGTCCGTCGGCGCCGCCGGCGCCGTCGCCGGTGAGGCCGAGGACCTCGTGTCCGGTGGTGACGTCCTGCCAGGTGGGGCGGGACTCGCGGACGGCGGGGACGACGATCCGGCGCGCGGCCGGGTCCGGGGCGGGCCCGGTGACGTAGGTGAACATCACCTGGGCGCACACCTCGTCCCACTCGCCGACGCCGTTGCGCTCGCCCTTGAGGTGGTGGTCGAGCCAGGCGTAGGCCTCGTCGAGGACCGGGTCGGGTCCGCCGGGGGACGCGCCGAGCAGGCCGGCGCCCTCGGGGGCCCCGTGGTCGCCGATCCACAGGTTGAGCCGCTTGGGGACGCGGAGCCGGTCGAAGGCGGCGACGGTCTGGTTCACCGCGAAGAGGCTCTCGTGCCAGGTGTGCGAGCAGAAGGTGGGGGTGGCGTGGTCGTCGGTGAGGTCGGTGTACGTCTCCGGGGAGCGCCGCTCGGCCCAGCGGACGACGGCGTCGAGGTTCCGGTCGTTCAGGAGGTCGTCGAGGATCCGCCGGTTCTCCTCGTCGAACCTCTCCTCCACGGGCCCGCCGGTGAGGCCGATGAGGGCCTTCACGGCGGCGAGGTGACGGGTCCGGTGGGCGTAGAGGCTGGTGGCGAGGTTGCCCCAGGTGCTGAGGGCGGCGACGGCGGCGACGCGCTCGTCGTGGGCGGCGACGAGCCGGCCGATCCCGGAGCCGTACGACGCGCCGAGGAAGCCGGTGACGGCGGGGGCGAAGTGCTCGATGCCGAAGTCGACGAGGGTGGAGCCGTCTGCCACGTCGTACGGTCCGGCGACGTCGACGCGCCCCTCGGAGGTGGTGGGGAGGCCGGGGAGGCCGAGGCCGCGCGGCGTGTAGGCGAGGACGTGGTAGCCGCGCAGGGCGAGGGCGAGGCAGGCGCCGGGGAGGAGTGCCCAGCCGTAGGGGGTCCAGCCGGCGGGGACGACGACGAGGGGGTGCGGCCCGGGACCGAGCTGCCGCAGGCTGAAGGCGGAGAGGCGGAGCCCGTCGGTGGTCTCGACGCGGTGGTAGCCGGGCAGGGCGAGCCCGCGCACCCGGGCGATCCTTTCGGCGAGCGCGGCGGGGAGCGACCCTTCGGGGGGCGTTCCGTCGGCGAGGAGGGCGGTGACGACGGTCTGGCCGAACCGGACGGCCTCGGGGTGGACCGTTCCGCCCGGGGCCCAGAGGCCCTCGGCCGCGACGCGTGCCGCGTCGGCCTCGGTGAGCACCGCCCCGAGTCCGGGGAATCCCGGGAACGCCTCGGAAGGGCCGTCGGTGGTGGGGAAGGACTGGGGCACGTGCACCCGCTCCTCTCGCCTGGGGCTGGCCGTTCGTCCTGGGGACGCACGCAAGCCTCACGTATCGGGAGGGGAGCGGCCAGAGCGCACGAAGGGCGCACGGGGCACGGAATGGGGCGCCGGCGCAGCGGACCGCCCCGGAGCCGGCGTCCGGGGACGGAGGGTGCCCTTCCGCGCTCCTGTCACCGGGAGGCCGGGGGCGTTCCGGCCTCTTCGGTGCGGGCGACGAGCAGGGCGGCGACGTCGTCGTCGAGGGCCCCGGCGCCGTAGGCGGCGAGGTCCCGGTGGAGCAGTTCGGGGACCTGGGCGGAGGGGACCGCGGACCACTGGCGGGCGCGCTCCTCCAGGGGGTAGAAGACGCCGGCCCGGTCCCGGGTCTCGCTGACGCCGTCGGTGTAGAGCAGCAGCCGGTCCCCGGGGGCGAAGGGGAACTCCTCGACGCGGTGGCGGGAGTCGGCGAGGCCGGCGAGGTTGAGGGGCAGCGAGGGTTCGGCGACCTCCACGGTGGTGATCTCGCCGCCGTGCTGGAGGAGCGGCGCGGGGTGGCCGCAGTTGAGGAGGCGGGCGGTGTCGCGGTCGTCGGGGAGTTCGACGAGGACGACGGTGGCGAAGCGCTCGGCGGCGTCGGATTCGGGGTCCCAGGCGGCGTAGCGGGAGAGGCCCTCGTCGAGCCGGTCGGCGAGGGCGGGGAGGTCGGGGGCGTCGTACGCGGTGGAGCGGAAGGCGCCGAGGAGGACGGAGGCGGTCTCCACGGCGCCCAGGCCCTTGCCCTGGACGTCGCCGAGCATGATCCGCACGGCTCCGGGGATCTTCACGGCCTCGTAGAAGTCGCCGCCGATGCGGGCCTTCGCCGCGGCGGCGACGTACAGCAGGTGGAGTTCGGCGTGCCCGAGGCGGGGCGGCAGCGGGCGGAGCACGACCCGCTGGACGACGTCGGCGACGGCGGTCACCTCGGCGAGGTCGCGCTCGTTGCGGGTGCGGACGGCGCTGACCCAGGCGGAGGCGGCGGTGATGCCGAGGATCAGGCCCTCGCTGGCGAGGAGGTCTTCGGGTTCGCCCCGGGCGACGACGAGCAGCGCCCGCAGCGCCATGGCGACGAGGCCCATGCCGATGGTGCCGTACACGCCCCAGGTGGCGGCGGCGAGGGCCGGGACGGTGATGAGGAGCCGGTCGACGCGGTCGGCGTCGGGGGTGATCAGGTCGGCGACGACGACCAGGACCATGACGAGGACGGGCAGGGCGCGGCCGAGGTTGAACTGGGTCCGGGTCCCGGTGGCGGGCCGGGGCCGGGGGCCAGCTGCGTGCATTTCATGATCGTACGCAGAACGGGCGGCGTGCCCGGTGTGCCGCGGACCGGCGTGTCCCGGGCCCCCGGCCGCCGGTCGCCGCCGGGAGGGCGAGGGCGGCGGGCAGGGTGAGGGCCGCGAGCAGCGCGAGGACCGGGAGCGCCGCACCGCGCGCCGGGACGAAGCCGCCCGCGGGGACGAGGGCCAGGAGGAGGGCGGCGGTGGCGGTACCGAGGGCGGGACCGGTGTTCATCGCGGTCTGCTGGAGCCCTCCGGCGACCCCGGCGTGTGCCTCGGGGGCGTGGCGGACGACGGCGGCGGTCGCGGTGACCATGAGGGTCACGAAACCGGCGCCGAGCAGGGCCGCCCCCGTGCCGGTCGCGACGGCGCCCGCGTCCGTGTCGAGCCGGGCGAGCACCAGGACGCCGCCGGTGAGCAGCGCGCCTCCCGCGAGGGCGACCGTCCGGGGACCGAAGCGGCGCGTGAGCGGCGGGCAGAGCGCGGCGCCGCCCACCATCAGGGCGGCGAGCGGGAGGAGGCGGAGCGCGGTGTCCAGCGGGTCGAGGCGCTGCGTCTCCTGGAGGAAGTACGTGAGGACGAAGAGGGTGCCAAAGAGCGCGGCGGAGGCGGCGAGCAGCGCGCCGAGGCCGGCGGCCACCGGCCGGCTCCCCAGCAGCGCGGGCGGCAGCAGCGGGTCCGCGGCGCGCCGCTCGTGGCGGACGAGGGCGAGGGCGGCGGCCGCCGAGGCGGCGAGGGTGACGGCGGCCCGGCCGCCGGCGCCGGGGTGCGGGAGGGTGACGAGTCCGTGGACGAGGAGGCCGAGCGAGGCGGCGAGGAGCAGGGCGCCCAGCGGATCGCCGCCCGCGCGGGCGCGCGGCGGGCCCTCCGCGCGGCGGGGCCCGCGGACGGTGAGGGCGAGGAGACCGGCGGCGAGCGTCGGGGGCACGCCGAGGAGGAAGACCGCGCGCCAGCCGTACGCGGAGACCAGGGCGCCGCCGAGCAGGGGGCCGGCCGCGGCGGCGAGCCCGATGGCGCCGGTGCGCAGCGCGAGGGGCCCGGTGAGCCGGTCCGGCGGGCAGGCGGTCCGGAGCATGCCGAGGGTGGCGGGCTGGAGCAGGGCCCCGCAGATCCCCTGGAGGACGCGGAGCAGCACGACGGTGCCGATGTCCGGGGCGAGGGCGATCGCGGCCGACACGGCGGCGAAGCCGAGGGAGCCGAGGGCGAAGACCCGGTGGTGGCCGTGGCGGTCGCCGAGCCGCCCGGCGAGGACGAGGAGGCTCGCGACGGCGATCAGGTAGCCGGTGCCGGTCCACTGGACCTGGGCGACGCCGGTGTGCAGGTCCCGCTGGAGCTCGGGCTGGGCGAGGGTCAGGACGGTGCCGTCGAGGGCGACGACGGCGGCGCCCGTGACGCTGCAGGCGAGGGTGCGGGCGGGCGCGGCGGTCCGGGTGGCGGTGGTGGTGCTCACGGGCTGCTCTCCGCCGGGCCGAGGTGGGCGTCGAGGGCGGCCCGGACGAGCGGCTCGGGGTCGTCGGAGCCGGTGGCGAGCGGGAGGCTGCCCCAGTGGCGGAGCTGGGCGAGGCCGTGCAGGTTGGCCCAGAGCGCGCCGGCGGCGGCGACCGGGTCGGCGCCGGGGCGGAGTTCGGCGACGAGGGCGGTGAGGCGGGCGAAGAGCGGCAGGCTGGTCTCCCGCAACCCCGGCCGACCGCTCTCCAGCAGGTCGTGACGGAACATCAGCTCGTACATGCCGCGCCGCTCGTCGGCGTGGGCGAGGTAGGCGCGGGCGAGGGCCTCGATCCGCGCGCGGGGACCGGCGGCCGTCCCGGTGGCCTCCCGGTCGGCCTCGGCGGCGCGGGCGGCGAGTTCGGCGAAGCCCTCGCGCGCGATGGCCGAGAGCAGGTCGAGGTGGGTGGGGAACCAGCGGCGGGGTGCTCCGTGGGAGACCCCGGCGCGGCGGGCGATCTCGCGCAGGGAGAGCGCCTGGGCGCCCTCGGCGTCGACGAGGGCGACGCCGGCCCGGACGAGCCGCTCCCGCAGTCCGCCGCGGTCGGCCTCGCCACCGGGCGGAGTCCCTCCGTCGGGCGGGGCCTGGGGACGGGTGCGGCGGCCGGAGTGATCCTGAGGTGCAGGGTGAGACATGGACACTGTCTACCAGTCCGCGTAGACACTGTCTACGGATCCTCATAGACAGTGTCTACGGCCTCGGTGATCCATCGGCTACACTGGGGACAGCGAAGGGGAGTAGCCCTGCGAACCGGTCGTCGACACACTGGAGCCCCCGGGTTCCCGGTGACCGGGTCCGCGCACGACGCGGACGGGCGAGACCTTCGGCCAGGCATCACCGCGCCCGCACCTCCGTGGGCGTGGTCCGTCATGCCGGGCCGAGTGGTCCTCCCGTCGCCCACCGAGGTGTCGTGCGGGGCCGCGGGGCCCGGACCGAGCAGAGAGCGCCGGTATGCACCTCGACCCCTTGGCGATCGTCACCGCCTTCGGGCTCATCTTCCTCGCCGAGCTTCCCGACAAGACGATGTTCGCGTCGCTCGCCATGGGCACGCGCATGCGTCCCCTGTACGTGTGGTTCGGCACCTCCGCGGCCTTCGCGGTGCACGTCGCCATCGCCGTCGGCGCCGGCAGCCTCCTCGGGCTGCTCCCCGGCTGGACCGTCAAACTCGTCTCCGCGCTGATGTTCGGCTTCGGCGCGTTCATCCTGCTGCGCGGCGGGGGCGACGACGACGAGGAGGACGCGGGCGGCAAGACCGTCACCGGCTTCTGGCCGGTCTTCTCCACCGCGTTCATGGCCGTCTTCATCAGCGAGTGGGGCGACCTCACGCAGATCACCACGGCCAACCTCGCCGCCACCAACGGCACGGCGTCGACCGCGATCGGCTCCTTCCTCGCCCTCACCTCGGTCTCCGCCCTGGCCCTGGTCGCCGGCCGCTTCATCGCCAAGCGCGTCCCGCTCAAGACCGTCCAGCGCGTCGGCGGCGTCTGCATGGCGGGGCTCGCGATCTGGTCGCTCGTCGAGGTCTTCACCGGCTGACCGCCTCCGGCCGCTCCCCCTCCGGGGCCGTACCCGCGGCAGCGCGGGTACGGCCCCGGAGCGGTATCCCGGAGCCGTGTCCCGCTCTCCGCCCCCGCCCGTCCCTCGCCCCCCCCCCCGGATCGCCGCGGCCGTCTTCCGATCCCGGCGCGCGGCGGCGAGCCTGGCTGCGAGCGTGCCCGCGATAC
>NZ_BMVV01000013.1:1096-218604 GCF_014650895.1 Streptomyces omiyaensis | reverse complement strand
GAGTCCGAGCAGGTGCGCCGGTGCCTGCGCGGCCTGACCGAACTCCAGCGCCAGGCCGTCACCCTGGCCTACTACCGGGGACTGACCTACCGTGAAGTCGCCGAAGCGCTGGGCACGCCTCTTCCCACCGTCAAGACACGCATGCGCGACGGGCTCGTCCGGCTCCGCGACTGCATGGGGGTGACCACGTGAACCACCACGCCACCGACGTCCACGCCCTCGCCGCCGCCCACGCCCTCGGCGCACTCGACGACGCCGAGCGCGAGGACTTCGACGCCCATCTCGAGACGTGCGGGGCGTGCCGGCAGGAAGCCGCCGAGTTCCGGGCCACCACGGCACGCCTCGCCGCGGCCGTCTCCCACGCTCCCCCGGCGGCCGCCAAGGCGCGGGTCATGGCCGCCGTCGACGGTGTGCGCCAGCTGCCCCCGCGCATCCCCTCCCCCCGTACGGCGCCGGCTCTCGGGAGCGTCCTGCGCCGCCGGGCGGCACCGCTGGCACTGGCCGCCTGCGTGGCCGCGGCCGCGCTGGGCGGGCTCGCGGTGTGGCAGACGCGGAACGCGCAGGACCTCGAAGAGCGGGCCCGTCAGTCCCAGCAGCGGCTCGACGCGGTGAGCTCGGTGCTGGCGGCCCCCGACGCGCGCACCGTCCACGGCAAGACCGCCAACGGGGCCCTGGCCACCGTGGTCTCCTCCGACGGGCAGAACCGTGCCGTCTTCACCGCGGCGGACCTGCCCGCCCCCGGAGCGGGCAGGACCTACCAGGTGTGGCTCGATCACGACGGCACGATGCGCCCGGCCGGTCTGATCGACCGCGACGGCACCGTGGTCCTCACCGGCGACCCGGCGGACGCGGGCGCCGTGGGGCTCACCCTCGAACCCGCCGGAGGATCGCCACAGCCCACCACCGACCCGCTGCTCCTGATGGCCCTGCCCGCCTGACCGGGCGCCCGCGGGCACCGATCGGGCCCCGCACGGCCGGTGGCGGGGCGGTGACGCCCGCGCACGCCGGTGGTCCGTCCCGTGGCACCGGGAGGGGCCCGGCGGCCGGCCGCGCGGAGGCCCCCGGTGGAGGAGGGGGGTGGCCGGTCACAGCCAGGGGAAGCGGTCGGGGGAGTAACGGTAGGCGCGGAAGACGGAGTTCTGGGCACCGGCCGAGGACTCCAGGCCCACTCCCTCGCCGAAGGACCGGAACTGCGGCACCACGAACTCCCACACCACGTCGCCGGAGGGCGTCACCTCGAAGAGCCGCCCGAAGGAGCCCTCGGCGATGAAGGTGTTCCCGTTCGGCAGGCGCTGGGCGCTCGACATGTAGGGGCTGTAGAAGTTCTGCGGCGGGTTGTCCTCGTACGACCACACCCGCTCGCCCGTGCGCGGGTCGAGTTCGAGCACCCGCGAGTACGGGACCGAGGTGGTGTCGCGGTAGGTGCCGTTGTCGAAGACCAGGATGTTCCCGCTCGCCAGCTCGTGCGGGTGGTGCTGCTGCGCCAGGACGTCGGGGCCTATCCGCCACAGCACGGACCCGTCGGCACGGTCGACGGCGACGGTGGTGGACGCGCTGCGGAAGCCCACCACGAGGGAGCCGTCGGCGCTCTCGTTGACGGTGTTGGCCATGGGCCAGTGCTCACGTGCGAAGTGCGGGTCGAGCGGGAACTCCTCGGGGTCGAGGTGCTCGATGGCGGCCCAGCGCCACACCTCCTCGCCCTCCCAGGTCAGCTCGTACACCACGTCCCCGTAGATCACCCCGCCCGGGGCCTCGGAGCCGGGAACACCGCCGCGGACGCGGGCCGCGTCCGCCGGGTCCAGCGGTTCGACGACGGTGACGACGAGGTTGCCGTTGCGCAGGACCGAGGCGTCGTGGTGGTGGAACGGGTGGCGGACCTCGCGCAGCACCGTGGAGTCGGGGGCCAGTTCCTGGAGGATGCCGCCGTGGTAGACGTCCCAGATGGGGAAGAGGGTGGGGCCGCCGGTGTCCTTGGCCGCGTAGAAGAGGGTGCCGCCGGGGAGGAGCTGTGCCTGGCGGCCGGGCGGGTGCGGGGAGGTCCAGGTGTGGACGGGCCTGCCCTCGATGTCGACGAGGTGGATCTCGCCGGCGCTGGTGATGGGCGTGTAGAGGGTGTGGCCGCCGTAGCTGCGCTCGGGGTCGTGGGCGATCAGGCCGACGCCGCGGCGGCGCAAGGTGTTCTGGTCGACGGTCATGGGGATCTCCTCTGTCGGGACGGGTGGTTCAGCGGACGGTGACGGCGGCCGGATCGACGGCCGTCAGGGGCGCGGGGTCCAGGTGCCGCAGCAGCGCGGCCCGGTCGGCGGAGCCCGGCAGCCCCTGGGCGGCCTTCGCCCAGGCGGCCTCCTCCGCCAGCTGCGCCGGCAGCTCGGGCGAGAGGGTCGCGCCGTAGCGGTAGCGCGGCTGGAAGGCCTCCACGTAGTCCGCGCGGAGCACGCCCTCGGACCGGGCGAGTACGGCCCGGCGCGCGGCGGCGGGGTCGGCGGCCATCCCGCGCTGGGCCTTCAGCAGCGCCCGCAGGAGGGCCGTGGTGGTCTCCTCGGTCGCCTCCGGGCCCGCGACGAGCAGGGTCCGGGCCGTGTAGCCGGTGAAGGGGAGCTCGGCGTAGCGGTCGCCGAGCGTGGTGCGGGCGGAGTCGTAGAAGCTGGGGAACGTGACGCCGGCGTCGATGTCGCCGCGCGCCAGCGCCGGGGTGACCTGGTTCGGGGCGAGGTTGACCAGGGTCACGTCCGTGGACTTCAGGCGCGCGGAGGCGAGCATCCGCGCGAGCGCGTACTCGACGTTCGTCCCCTGCGGGACTCCCACCCTTCGGTCCTTCAGCGCGTCGAAGCCGGTGATCCCCCGGTCGGTCCGGGTCAGCAGGCGCCAGTCGGAGAACCGGGACAGGTCGGCGACGATGCGCAGCTCCCGTCCGCCCAGGACGGCCGTGACCGCGGGCAGGTCGCCGACGACGCCGAGCTGCGCCTGGCCGCCGAGCACGGCGTTCAGCGCGTCCCGCCCGGTGGGCTGCGTGGTCACGGTGACGTCGATGCCCTCGGCCGGCCACAGCCCGCGCTCCTGGGCCACGTGGACGGGCGCTCCGCCGAGGTGGTCGCTCGCGGCGAGCGTCACGGCGGGGCGGCCGCCGCCCGCGGGGCCGGAGTCCGTGGTGCAGGCCGAGGTGAACGCGGAGAGCAGGAGCGCCGTCAACAGCACGGCCAGGGTGCGGGGTCCGGGCATGGGGAGGTCCTTCCGGGGAGGGAGACGGGGCGGATGCGGGGACGACGAGGGCAGGGGGGAGCAGGGCGGGCACGGGGAGGGGGGAGAGGGGCGCGCGGGGGCTCAGCCGGAGCCGAGGTGCCGGGCGATCAGGGAGCGCAGGTCCGGTGAGGGCGGCCCGGCGGGCACGGCCCGGTCGGCCAGGACCCGCCCGGGGGTCCCGCCGAGGACGACGACCCGCTCGGCGAGGGCGAGCGCCTCGTCGATGTCGTGCGTGACGAACAGGACGGTGGTGCCGCGGCGCTGCCACAGCTCGCGCAGCAGGTCCTGCATCCGGCTCCGGGTCAGTGCGTCCAGTGCGCCGAACGGCTCGTCCATCAGCAGCACTTCGGGTTCGGCGGCCAGGGCGCGGGCCAGGGCCACGCGCTGCTGCATGCCGCCGGAGAGCTGCGCGGGGTACTTCCCGGCACCGTCCGCGAGCCCCACCTCGGCCAGGGCCGCGAGGGCGCGCCGGCGGCGCTCCGCGCGCGGCAGGCCGAGCCGCTTGAGGGCGAACTCGACGTTGCCGCGGGCGGTGCGCCAGGGGAAGAGCGCGTAGTGCTGGAAGACCACGCCCCGCTCCGGGGCCGGCCCGCGCACCGGTGCGGCACCGGCCGTCACCCGCCCTTCGGTGGGCCGCAGGAACCCGGCCACCAGGTTGAGCACCGTGGACTTGCCGCACCCGCTGGGTCCGAGCAGGGCCGTGAACGAGCCCGCCGGGAGCTCCAGGTCGGTGCGCTCCAGCACCGGGGCGGACCCGTGGCGGACCGACAGCCCCTCCAGTCGTACCGCGATGCTCACGAGGCGCTCCAGTGGACGAAGCGGCGGCCGATCGCGGCCAGGACGAAGTCGACGGCCACGCCCAGCAGCCCGAGGACGATCAGTCCCGCGAACATCCGGTCCACGCGCAGGAACTGGCCGTCCACCTGGAGCCGGTACGCCAGGCCGCTGTCCGCGCCTCCCAGCTCCGCCGCCACCAGGGCGAGCAGCGCCACCGAGGCGCCGTAGCGCAGGGCCGCGAGCAGCGCGGGCGCGGCGGCGGGGAGCAGCACCTCGGTGAACCGGCGGTGCAGCGGCGCACCGAGCGAGCGGGCCGCCCGCAGGTACGACTCCGGCACGCGGGAGACGCCGTCGTGGACGTACAGCCAGACGGCGAGCAGCACGGCGTACGCGATGAGCAGGCGCTTGGCGGTCTCCCCGATGCCGAACCAGGCGGTCGCGAGCGGCACCAGGGCGATGGCCGGGATCGGGCGCAGGAAGGAGACGACCGGGGTGACGGCGGCGGACAGCCTCGGCAGGTAACCGGTGGCGAAGCCGAGCGCGCCGCCGACGAGGGCGCCCAGCGCGAAGCCCTGTCCGGCACGGGCCAGGCTGGCGCCGAGGTCGGCGGCGAGGATGCCGCTGCGGGCGCCGTCCGCGAGCGCGGCCGCGGTCGCGCCGGGCGTGGGCAGCAGGCCCGGGGCCACCGCGCCGGACCGGGCGAGGAGGTACCAGAGCGCGAGTACGGCGCCTGCCGCGCCCAGGGCCGGTCCGAGCCGACCGGGGGCCCGGCCGGGCGGTGAGGGGGTGGCGTGCACGGGGGCTCCTCGTTCGGTTCCTCGACGTCGATAAGTGAGGTCAATAATTGACCACGCTTATTAAGGCGGTGTTGCGGCCGTACGAAACGTCGCCGGGCCGCCCCGCCCCCGATCGGCGATGGGGTACGTTCACGTGTGTGCCCCGCCCCGAACCCACGCCCGAGGCCATCGAGGTCGGGAGGGTGATCCGGAACTGCCGCAGACAGCGCGGCGTCTCCATGGCCGTCCTCGCCACCCGCTCCGGCCTCTCCCAGCCCTTCCTCAGCCAGCTCGAACGCGGCCTCGCCACCCCCAGCCTCAGCTCGATCTACCGGATCGCCGAGGCACTGGACGTCACGCCGGGCACCTTCCTCCGGCCGCCCGAGCGGCCGGGCGCGGTCAGCCACGAGAGCGACCCCCAGGTGATCCGCGTGAACGAGGCCGCGGGGCAGACCGCCCGGGTGCTCATCCCCGGCGGGCGCAGCACGCTGATGGAGGCCTACGAGCACCACTTCGAGCCCGGCCGGGGCGAGCGCGGCTGGTTCGAGCACCCCGGCGAGGACTTCCTCTACGTCCTGGAGGGCGAGGTCGTCCTCGAAGTCGAAGGGGAGGAACCCCTGCCCCTGCGCGCCGGCCAGAGCGCCCACCACCGGGGCGACGTCCCGCACCGCTGCCGCCTGACGGGCCCGACGCCCGCCCGCACCCTGCTGGTCATCGCGAACGCCTAGGGGCGCCCTGCCGATCGGGCCGGGCTCGCGGCGCGGCCGGCGGGGCCGCGGGAGCATGCACGGCCGGCCCTCCCGATCAAGAGCACCTCGGAGAGGCCAAGGTCACAGATGATCGCCCTGCTGCTCTTTTGTTCGTCTGACCTAAGCTCCGGGCATGACTGTGCTGCCTGACGACGGCCTTTCGCTGGCCGCCGAGTTCCCCGCAGCGACCCGTGCGCAGTGGCAGCGCCTCGTGACAGGCGTGCTGAGCCGGTCGGGCGAGGACGTTCCCGCCGCCGAGGCCGAGGACGCCCTGTCCACCGCGCTGGAGGACGGTCTCCGGACCCGTCCGCTGTACACGGCCGCCGACGCCGTACCCGACCCCGGCCTGCCGGGCTTCCCCCCCTTCGTCCGGTCCGGACGCGCCGCCGGCAGTGCCGTCGGCGGCTGGGACGTGCGCCAGCGGCACGCCACCGCCGATCCCGGGGCCGTGCTCACCGACCTGGAGAACGGCGTCACGTCGCTGTGGCTGGCCGTGGGACCGGGCGGCATCCCGGTCGACGGCCTGGACCGGCTGCTTCGGGGCGTGTACCTCGACCTGGCCCCGGTCGCCCTGGACGCCGGGGCCGAGACCGCGGACGCGGCGCAGGAGCTGCTCGCCGTCTACGCCCGCCGCGGAGTGGCCCCCGAGGCGGCCCTCGGCAACCTCGGCGCCGACCCGCTCGGCACCGAGGCCCGCACCGGCTCCGCCTACGACGGGGACGGCTTCGCCGCCACGGTGGCGCTCGCGCGGCTCTGCGTCGAGGCGTACCCGGGGCTGCGGGCCCTGACCGTGGACGCCCTGCCGTACCACGAGGCCGGCGGCTCGGCCGCGGAGGAACTGGGCGCCTCGCTGGCGACCGGCGTCGCCTATCTGCGGGCGCTCACCGACGGCGGCATGAGCGTCGAGCAGGCGCTGGGCCAGCTGGAGTTCCGGTACGCGGCCACCGCGGACCAGTTCCTCACCATCGCCAAGCTGCGCGCGGCGCGGCGCCTGTGGGCGCGGGTCGCGGAGGCGTGCGGCGCCCCCTCCGCCGGAGCGCAGCTCCAGCACGCGGTCACGTCGTCGGTGATGACGACGGCGCGGGACCCGTGGGTGAACATGCTGCGGGCGACGATCGCCACGCTCGCGGCCGGCGTCGGCGGCGCCGAGTCGGTGACCGTCCACTCCTTCGACCACGCGCTCGGCGTGCCGGACGCCTTCGCCCGCCGGATCGCCCGCAACACCTCCACCGTCCTGATCGAGGAATCGCACCTGGCCCGGGTGATCGACCCCGCCGGCGGCTCCTGGTACGTGGAGTCGCTCACCGACGGACTCGCGCGGGCCGCCTGGGAGTTCTTCCAGGAGATCGAGCGGTCCGGCGGCCAGGCGGCCGGGCTGCGCTCCGGCCGGATCGGGCAGCGGCTCGCCGCGACCTGGGCCGAGCGCTCCCGTGCGCTCGCCCGACGGCGCGAACCGGTCACGGGCGTCAGCGAGTTCCCGTACCTGGGAGAGAAGCCCGTGGTGCGCGAGCCCGCGCCCGCCCAGCCCTCGGGCGGGCTGCCGCGGGTCCGCCGCGACGAGGCGTTCGAGGCCCTGCGCGCCCGTTCCGACGCGCACCTGGCCGCGACCGGCGTCCGGCCGCGGGTCTTCCTGGCCGCGCTCGGGCCGGCCGCCGCGCACACCGCCCGGCTGACCTTCGCCGCGAACCTCTTCCAGGCCGGCGGCATCGAGCCCGTCACCGAGGGCTCCTTCGAGGACAGCGGCGCCGGCGAGGTCTGCCTGTGCTCCAGCGACGCCGTGTACGAGGAGCGGGCCGCCGAGGAGGCCGCCGCGTTCCGCTCGGCCGGCGCCGGGCACGTGGTGCTCGCCGGGCGCCCGGCCGCGTACCCGGGCGTCGACTCCTACGTCCACGCCGGGTGCGACGCGGTCACCGTCCTCTCCGCCACCCTCGACCGCATGGGAGTGTCCTGATGGGAATCCCCGACTTCACCGGGATCGACCTCGGATCCCCGTCCCCGGCCGGCAGCCCCGAGGAGTGGCGGGCCGCCGTCAAGCGGGCCTCCGGCGGCGACGAGCTGCTGTGGGAGACGCCCGAGGGCATCACGGTCAAGCCCCTGTACACGGGGAGCGACCTGGAGGACGTCGACTTCCTGGAGACGTACCCCGGCATCGCGCCGTTCCTGCGCGGCCCCTACCCGACGATGTACGTCAACCAGCCCTGGACCATCCGCCAGTACGCGGGGTTCTCGACCGCCGAGGAGTCCAACGCCTTCTACCGGCGGAACCTGGCCGCCGGCCAGAAGGGCCTGTCGGTCGCCTTCGACCTGCCGACCCACCGCGGGTACGACAGCGACCACCCGCGGGTCACCGGCGACGTCGGCATGGCCGGCGTGGCGATCGACTCGATCTACGACATGCGGCAGCTGTTCGACGGGATCCCGCTGGACCGGATGTCGGTGTCGATGACGATGAACGGCGCGGTGCTGCCCGTCCTCGCCCTCTACATCGTGGCGGCGGAGGAGCAGGGCGTCTCCGCCGACAAGCTCGCCGGGACCATCCAGAACGACATCCTCAAGGAGTTCATGGTCCGCAACACCTACATCTACCCGCCGAAGCCGTCGATGCGGATCATCTCCGACATCTTCGCCTTCACCTCGCGGAACATGCCCCGCTACAACTCGATCTCCATCTCCGGCTACCACATCCAGGAGGCGGGCGCGACGGCCGACCTGGAGCTGGCCTACACCCTCGCGGACGGCGTCGAGTACCTCCGCGCGGGCCGGGAGGCGGGTCTGGACGTGGACGCCTTCGCGCCGCGGCTCTCCTTCTTCTGGGCGATCGGCATGAACTTCTTCATGGAGATCGCCAAGCTGCGCGCGGCGCGCCTCCTGTGGGCGAAGCTGGTCAGGGAGTTCGACCCGAAGAACGCCAAGTCGCTCTCGCTGCGCACCCATTCGCAGACCTCCGGCTGGTCGCTGACCGCGCAGGACGTCTTCAACAACGTGACGCGCACGTGCGTCGAGGCCATGGCGGCGACGCAGGGCCACACCCAGTCGCTGCACACCAACGCGCTCGACGAGGCGCTCGCGCTGCCCACCGACTTCTCGGCCCGCATCGCGCGCAACACCCAGCTCCTCATCCAGCAGGAGTCGGGCACCACCCGCACCATCGACCCCTGGGGCGGCAGCGCCTACGTGGAGCGGCTGACCTACGACCTGGCGCGCCGGGCCTGGCAGCACATCCAGGAGGTCGAGGCGGCCGGCGGCATGGCGCAGGCCATCGACGCGGGCATCCCCAAGCTCCGCGTCGAGGAGGCCGCGGCCCGCACCCAGGCGCGGATCGACTCCGGCCGCCAGCCGGTCATCGGCGTGAACAAGTACCGCGTCGACGGCGACGAGCAGATCGAGGTCCTGAAGGTCGACAACTCGTCCGTGCGCGCCCAGCAGATCGAGAAGCTGCGGCGCCTGCGCGCGGAGCGCGACGAGCGGGCCTGCCGGGACGCGCTCGACGACCTCACCCGGGCCGCGGGCGGCGAGGGCAACCTCCTGGAACTGGCCGTGCGGGCCGCCCGCGAGAAGGCCACCGTCGGCGAGATCTCGGACGCCCTGGAGAAGGTGTACGGCCGGCACTCCGGCCAGATCCGTACGATCTCCGGCGTGTACCGCAACGAAGCAGGCGAGTCCCCGAACGTGGAGTCCACCCGTGCCCTCGTCGGCTCCTTCGAGGAGGCCGAGGGCCGCCGTCCCCGCATCCTGGTCGCCAAGATGGGCCAGGACGGCCACGACCGCGGCCAGAAGGTGATCGCGACCGCCTTCGCCGACCTGGGCTTCGACGTCGACGTCGGCCCGCTGTTCCAGACCCCGGCCGAGGTGGCCCGGCAGGCCGTCGAGGCGGACGTCCACATCGTGGGCGTCTCGTCCCTCGCGGCCGGTCACCTCACGCTCGTCCCGGCGCTGCGGGACGAGCTGGCCGCGGAGGGCCGGGAGGACATCATGATCGTGGTCGGCGGGGTCATCCCGCCCCAGGACGTGCCCACCCTCCTGGAGATGGGCGCCGCCTCGGTCTTCCCGCCCGGCACCGTCATCCCGGACGCGGCCGCCGACCTGGTGCGACGGCTCGCGGCCGACCTGGGACACGACCTCTGACCCATGGCCATCGACCTCGACACGTACGAGAAGGGTGTGCGGGAGGGGAGGCGCGCCCTCGTGGCGCGCGCCATCACCCTCGTGGAGTCCACCCGCCCCGATCACCGCGTCCTCGCCCAGGAGTTGCTGACCCGGCTGCTGCCGCACGGCGGCCGGGCCCGGCGGATCGGCATCAGCGGCGTGCCCGGCGTCGGGAAGTCGACCTTCATCGACGCCTTCGGCACGATGCTGACCGGCCTCGGGCACCGGGTGGCGGTGCTCGCCGTCGACCCCTCCTCCACCCGTACCGGAGGCTCGATCCTCGGCGACAAGACCCGGATGGAACGGCTCGCCGTGGATCCGGCCGCGTTCGTGCGGCCGTCTCCCAGCGCGGGCACGCTCGGCGGGGTCGCCAAGGCCACCCGCGAGTCGATGGTGGTGATGGAGGCCGCCGGCTACGACGTCGTCCTCGTGGAGACGGTCGGCGTCGGCCAGTCGGAGACGGCCGTGGCGAACATGGTCGACTCCTTCCTCCTCCTCACCCTGGCCCGCACGGGCGACCAGCTCCAGGGCATCAAGAAGGGCGTCCTGGAGCTGGCGGACATCGTGGCGGTGAACAAGGCCGACGGCCCGCACGCGGCCGACGCCCGCGCCGCCGCCCGCGAACTCGCGGGCGCACTGCGGCTGATGCACGGCCGCGAGGCGGTGTGGACGCCACCGGTGCTGACGTGCAGCGCCCGCGAGTCCACCGGCCTCGACGAGGTGTGGGAGCGCCTGGAGAAGCACCGCTCCCTCCTCCACGCCACCGGCCGCCTCGACGCCAGACGCCGTGACCAGCAGGTCGACTGGACCTGGACGATGGTCCGCGACGAGCTCCTCGCCCGTCTCCACGCCGCCCCGGCCGTCCGCGCCCTCACCCCGGAGGTCGAACGACGGGTCCGCGACGGGGAACTCACCGCGACCCTGGCGGCCGAACGGATCCTCGCCGCCTTCGAGGGGCGCGCGGAGTGAGGCCGGAGTGACGCGTCGGCGGGTCCCCGCGAGGAAAAAAGGGGGCCCGCCGGACGGGCCGGGCGGCGGGAACGCCCGCCGCGCCGACTCCCCTCGCGCCGTTGCCGGCTTCGGTGGGGAGCACCGTGCCCCGCCGGCTCCTCACGGCCTCTGCCCCGCGTCGTCGACGATGCCGACGGCGACCACGGCCACCGAGGAGACCACGTCGCCCGCCTCGCCCCAGGCGCCGTCCTCCAGCAGCACGGTCCGCTCGCCCAGGAGGCGGGCAGTGCTCCCGTCGAGGATCCACTCCGTGCGCTCGCCCGCGTGCACGCGGGCGACGGCGACCCCGCGCCGTCCCACGGCGTCGACCGCGTCGGGCGCGACGTCGACGCCGGGGATGAGGGCGGCGGCCCGGTAGAGGGCGGCGGTGAGCTCCGGGCCGGCGGCACCGCTGCGCAGCAGGTCTCCGATGGCGACGAAGGACTGCTGGTCCGGCCCCGTCGTGGAACCCGAACCGGCGCCGTGATTCCTCTCGGCGTCGTCGCGGATCGTCTCCAGCAGGGTCCGGGGGTCGGTCGGCAGGGCGGCGAGCGAGGCGTACGTCGGCGCGGCCAGGCCCCCGCCCTCGACGCCCGGCAGCACGCTGTCCCTGCCCCCCTTCCTCTGCAGCGTGTCCTCGCTGCCGTCCACCGAGGTCCACTGCTCCATGCCGTCGTCCACGCGCTCGAGGTCCGTCCGGCCGGCCTTGTCCTCGGACAGGGCCGACGTGTGACCGACCGTCCGGACGTAGACGTACTGACCGGCGCGCGCTTCCTCACGGGGCGTCACACGGGCCGCCAGGGCCGCCCGTTCCAGCAGCCGGACCGACGCCGCGGAGGCCGGCGGCACACGTGCCGGGCCGGTGGGGGTGCCGGGTCCGGCGTCGAGAGCGCCGAGCACGCCGACCGCCGCACCCGCGGTCACGGCGGTGGCCAGGACCAGGACCGTCCGCCGCCGCGGCCGCGGAGCCCGACCGCGGGAGTCCGCCCGGGCCTGCCGGTCGACCTCGCCCAGGAGGTGCCGTCGACGGGCCTCCATCCGGTCCGGCGGAAGCTCCGGGTGGGAAGGCGCCGGCAGGCTCTCCTTCGCCCGCCCGCGCTCGAACCGCTCCTGCTGGTCACGCTGTTCCGCGTTCATGGTGTCCTCGCCCTGTCGGGAAGCGGGGCCGGGGCCGCCCCGTCGGCCGGTGGGTGTCCGCTGCGCCGCTGCGCTCCCCCGTCCCGCGCGCCGGCCGCCAGTTCCTCGTCGACGAGCCCGCGCAGCTTCTCCCGGGCCCGCGAGAGGCGGGACCGCACGGTGCCGACGGGAATCCGCAGCGCTTCCGCGGCCGCCGCGTACCCCAGGTCGGACCAGACGACCAGGGTGAACACCTCGCGCTCCGACTGCTTCAGGCGCCGCAGCGCCCGGGCGACGGCGGCCAGTCTCTGACCGTCGGCGAGCTGTCCGACCACCTCGTCGGAGAAGTCGGGCAGCGACTCCGGGCGGGGCAGCCGGGACATCGCCTCCCTGTGTCTGCGGGCCGCCCGGGCGGTGTTGCGCATGACGTTCGTCGCGATGCCGAGCAGCCAGCCGCGGACGCTGCCGACCTCCGCCGCCATCTTGTCGCGCAGCCGCCACGCCTCCAGGAAGGTGAGGGACATGACGTCCTCGGCGACGGCCCAGTCGCCCGTCGTGCGGACGGCATGGGCGTAGACGACGCGCGCGTGCTCGTCGAAGATCTCGGCGAACGCCGCCCGGTCTCCGGACCGGATCCGTTCGTTCAAGGGGGACTTCACACCCGGAAAGTGTCCGCTCGCCCGCGCCGGTTCCCCTTCGGCGCCGGAAAGTGAGCGCGCTCACGTGATCCGGCACCTGTCTCCGCCCCGGCCCGAACCCCGCGCCCGGGTCCGCACCGCGCCGCTTCGCTGCGTGCCGCGGGCCGCCGGCGCCGCGGGCCGGGCCGGCCGGTCCGCGACCGAAAGCCGTTGCGGAGTCAGGTCGTTCACCGGGAGTACACCCGGGTCGGGTGCTCCCGGTCGTGCGGCGGCTGCCGTACGGACACCCCGCGGAATCAGGCTCGTGCAGGTCCGGCCACCCGCCTGCAGAGGAGAGTCGCGTGCATCGCTCCGTCATCGTCCGATCAGCCGTGCTGACCGTGGTCACCGCTCTCGCGGCGGCGGCACTGGCCGTGCCCGCCGAGGCCCGGCACCGCGTGCACGCCGACGCCCTGCCCGCCGTGACCCCCCGTGCGGAGACGCCGCCGCTGCACGACGACGAGGAGGGCGGTCACGCCGACGCGGACGACCCGGCCATCTGGCGCAACGCCGCCGCCCCCGGACGCAGCCTCGTCGTCGCCACCGCCAAGGAGGGCGGCCTGCGCGTCTACGACCTGGACGCGCGCCCGGTCCAGTCGATAGCCGCGCCCCCCGCGGCCGGTGAGGACCACGCCCCGGGCCGTTTCAACAACGTGGACCTCGTCCACGGCCTGCGCCTCTCTTCGGGGAGGGCCGACCTGGCCGTCACCAGCGACCGCGGCCACGACCGTCTGCGCTTCTACCGCATCGACCGCGACCGGGCCTCCGGTCCGCTGACCGACGTCACCGACCCCCTCGCGCCGCCCGTCTTCTCCCGGGACCAGGACGAGATCGACGACCAGCGGACCGCCTACGGCCTGGCGACCTGGACGGACCCGGCGACCGGGAAGGCCTACGCCCTGGTCAGTCGCCGCGAGCGCACCACCGTCGCCCTCCTGGAGCTGTTGCCGGCCGCGGGCGGCAGGGTCACCTACCGCACGGTCCGCACCCTGGACCTGCCCTCCTCCTTCCGGCTGCCCGACGGCACCTCGTGGTCCCCGTGCGGCGAGCCCGGCGAGCTGCCGCAGGTCGAGGGCATGGTCGTCGACCCGGCGAACGGCGTCCTCTACGCGGGCCAGGAGGACGTCGGCATCTGGCGCCTGCGGGCCGACCTCACCGGCACGCCGAAGCTCATCGACAAGGTGCGCGAGTACGGCGTTCCCGGTGTCTACGACGAGGAGACCGAGGAGTGCGCGCCGGGCGACGACCCCGGCTTCGGCGGCACCAGGATCTCCGCGGACGTCGAGGGCCTGACGCTGCTCACCGAGTCCGACGGCGACGGCTACCTCCTCGCCTCCAGCCAGGGCGACGACACCTTCGCCGCCTACGACCGCGAGCCGGCGGACGCCAACGAGTACGAGGGCGGCTTCCGGGTCACCGCCGCGAACGGCGCCCTCGACGGGTCCGAGGAGTGCGACGGCGCCGCGGCCCTCAACGCCCCCCTCGGCTCCAAGTACCCCCGCGGCCTCCTGGTCGTCCAGGACGGGCACGACACCCTCGGCGACGGCCGCGACGCGACCGGCTTCAAGTTCGTCGACCTCGGCGAGGTCCTGGACGCCCTCGACGACTGATCCCGGGCCGCCGGTGCCGACGCGGCCGATGTCCCGTCCGGGCGCGTGCGGCGCGCCCCTGTCGCGGGACAGCGCCGGTCGAAGCCGTGCGTCGACGGCTCCGGCCGGCGCTGTCGTCGCACAGCCGCCGGGCCCCGGTACGGCGCGGGCGCGCCGCGTGCCGTACCGGGGCCCGTGGATCAGTCGTCGGAACCGACGGTGTTGTCGTGGCCGGCGTTGAACACGTCGTCGGCGGCGAACTGCCCCCAGTCGCCGAAGACGACGGTGTAGGAGGTCTCGGGCTCGTATTCCACGTTCACGTCGGCGTTCGCGAATCCGGCGCTGCCGAGGACGAGGGCGCCTGCGGCGAGGACGGGGAGGAGGGAGCGCATGGTGGACACCTTTGGTCGGGAGGGCGAAACGCTCCTCAAGCTAGGGCGTCGGGCCCTCCGCGATCCGTTCATCCGCCCGCGTGGCCCGTCCCTTCAGCCGATCGGGGCAGCCGCACCCCCTCCCGCCGCCGGGAGGGATCCGGGCCGCGCGACGCCCGGGAAGCACGCGCGGTCGGACAGGGCGGCGGGGCGGCGGGCGACGGCGGCGTTTCAGCGTCTCCACGGGCGCTCCGGTGCCGTCGCCCAGAAGGCCAGGCCCACGAGGGAGAAGACCACGCCTCCGACGATGACCGTGGGAACGCCCATGACGAGGACGAAGGTCAGGAGGAGTTCTCCCCAGGTCGGCTCGTCGCCCATGGTGTTCCCGCCTTGTGTCATGCAGGTCATGACCCGGCGCGGAACGATGCGGTTCCCTCCCGGCGGCGGGAAAAGAGCACGGGGGAACGCGCCGGGCAGGGGGAAGCCTGCCCGGCGCGTCGTGTGCCCCGGTCACGGGGCGGGGTCGGTCGGGGGATCAGAAGACGCTGACGCCGTAGGCGCTGAGGGCTTCCGTGACGGGCTGGAAGAAGGTGGTGCCGCCGGAGGAGCAGTTGCCGCTGCCGCCGGAGGTGAGTCCGAGGGCGGTGGTGCCGGAGAACATGGCGCCGCCGCTGTCGCCGGGCTCGGCGCAGACGTTGGTCTGGATCAGGCCGTAGACGATGTCGCCGTTGCCGTAGTTGACGGTGGCGTTGAGGCCGGTGACGGTGCCGCCGCGCAGGCCGGTGGTGCTGCCGCTGCGCTGGACGGACTGTCCGACGTAGGCGTTGCCCGCGGCGGTGATGTCCCGGTAGCTGCCGTTGTAGAGGTAGACGCGTCCGTCGGCGGCGGAGGCGTTGGAGTGGCGGATGATGCCGTAGTCGTTGTTGGGGAAGCTGGTTCCGGCGCGGCTGCCGAGCAGCGCGGTGTTGGCGGAGTTGGTGTACCAGGTGCTCGCGGAGTTGGTGCAGTGACCCGCGGTGAGGGCGTAGTAGGTGCTGCCGCTGCGGACGTTGAAGCCGAGCGAGCAGCGGCCGCCGCCCGCGTAGATGGCCTGGCCGCCCGCGATGAGCTTGTTGATCTTGCCGGCGGTGCGCTCGATCCTCAGGTTCGCCGCGTTGGTGCCGGCGGCCTTGCGGAGGGTGGCGACCTCGGCCTGCGAGACGGTCGCGTCGACGGTGACGACCACCTTGCCGGTGGCCTGGTCGGTGTACCAGGCGGTGCCGGGGACGTCGGCCTGGAGGACCGCGTCGCTGGTGGACGCGAGGGCCGCGGCGGTGGCGGCGCGCGGGGTGTCGGCCTGCTGGGCCGAGGAGGTGGGTACGGTCATCGCGGACGCGGCGACGAAGGCGCCGAGGACGGCGAGGAGGCGGATGCCCTTGCCGAGGCCTCGGTTGCGGGGGGAACGGTTCACTGGATCCTCCGTATGGGGGGTGGGCCGCTGGGTGGGCGGCCTTGGCGGGGTGCGGATCGATCGCGGTAACGACATGAACCTGACAAGCGCTTGGGGGGAATCCTCGACTCCGCGGAGGGGTGCGGCAAGGTGGCCTTTCGGCCGCTCTACGCGCGTCCACTCCCCGCTTGCCGACGGGTGGCTCCGCACGGACCCGCCACCCCGTCCCGCACCGAAAACCGATCGGAAAGTTGCTGACACCCCTTGCAGTTCAGGCGGGGAGGCCCGCCCTCACCGCCCCCGCCCCTCCGGCGCCGCCGCCGTCACCGGACCGAGGGCGGTGCGACGGCCGCGGCGACGTCGGGTACGGGGCACTGGTCCGCCTTTACGGCGTTCCCCCGCATGGCCGGTTCGCGACCTTGCGTGGAATCCCACCCTCCCCATATGGGCGCGCCATCGGTCAGGACAGGAACTCGCCGTCCCGGGCCACGACCGTCCCGCCGTGCACGACCAGGTCGCGCTGCGGCATGTCGACCACGACCTGCGGCAGCCCCTGGCCCCGCACGAGGACGAAGTCGGCGGGGGCGCCCGGCCTGAGGTCGGCGTGCGGGAGGCCCATGACGTCGGCCCCGCCGTGGGCCGCCGCGCGGTAGCAGTCCGCCAGCTCCTCGTCGAGGCGCACGTCGGTGACCCAGCCGAGGATGTGGGCGCGGTGGAGCATGTCGGCGTTGCCGAAGGGGCTCCACGAGTCCCGGACGCCGTCGGAGCCGAGCCCGACGCGGACGCCGTGCTCGCGCAGGCGGGCGATCGGGAGGACGAGGTCGCGCGAGGGGGCCACCGTGGTCAGGGCGATGTCCTGGTCGGCGAGGTCCGTCGCGAGCGCGTCGAGGTCGCGGCCGGACAGGCCCGGCAGGCAGAAGACGTGGCTGATCGTCACCTTGCCGGCGAGGGAGAGGGCGCGGGTGCGGTCGATGATCCCGCGGATCGCCCGTACGCCCTCGTCTCCCCCGTCGTGGAGGTGGATGTCCACGCCGACCCCGTGCCGGTCCGCGATGCCGAAGACGGTGTCGAGGTGCTCGTCGAGGGCGTGGTCGAAGCCGATCGGGTCGATGCCGCCGATCATGTCCACGATGCCCCGGCGGGCGCCCTCCTCCAGGAGCCGGGCGGTGCCGGGGGTGCGGATCACGCCGTGCTGGGGGAAGGCGACGATCTGCACGTCCAGCGCGTGGCGCAGGCGGCGCCGCGCCTCGGCCAGACCCTCGACCCCGGCCAGGCCGTAGGCGGGGGCCACGTCGGCGTGGGCGCGCATCCCGCGCGTACCGCGGCCGACCGCGTGGCTCATCAGGCCGTACGCGCGCTCCGCCACCGACCGGGTCTGGGCCCGGAACAGCTCCACGTCCTGCTCGACGAAGTCGGCGATGGTCTCCGCCGGCCGCCGGGACACCCACGGGCCGCCCCACGTCGTCTTGTCCGGGTGGATGTGGGCGTCCACGAGGGAGGGGAGCGCGATCCGGCCGCCGCCGTTCACGGCCTTCGCGCCTCGCGGCGCCGGGCCGTCCGCGATCCTCCCGTCCACGACCACCAGGTCGGTGGCCGCCCCGCCGAACGGCCGGACGTCGCGGAAGACCACGGTGCGGGACGCTCGGTCCGGCTTGCCGGCGGCGACGGGCGCGGCGGCGGAGGCGGGGGCCGCGGCGACGGCCGACACCGCGGTCGCACCGGCGACGGCCGCGGCACCGGCCAGCATGGAACGGCGCGACACCGCACCGGCGGGGGCGGGGGACGGCTGCATCGGGAACTCCTTCTGGGAGGAAGAGGAAAACCGGGAGGAAGAGAAAAAGGGGGAGGAAAGAAAGACGAGGGGAGGAGCCCGGGCGGGGGGGCCGGGGTCAGAGGGGGATGCCCGCGCGGACGACGCCCACCGGCGCCTTCAGGAGCGCCAGGTCCGCGAGCGGGTCGCCGGCGAGGAGGATCGCGTCTCCGGCGTAGCCCCGGGCGAGCCGGCCCACCGTCCGGTCGAGGCCGAGGAGGCGGGCGGCGCCGGTGGTGGCGGTGCGGAGCGCGTCCAGGGCCGGGAGGCCGGCCGCGTGCATGAGCTCCACCTCGCGGCCGACGGGGTCGACCGTGCCGCCGGAGGAGTCGGTGCCGGCGGCGAGCGGGACGCCCATCTCGTACGCGGCCCGCACGGCCCGCTTCAGGACGGGCAGGAAGGTGCGGCCGCGTTCGGCGAGGACGGGGTCGGGGTCCTCCGCGAGCCCGGCGATCGCGGTGAGCGTGGGGGTGAAGTACGTGTCGCGGCGCCGCATCTCGCGCAGGGTCCGCTCACCGACGAACACGCCGTGCTCCAGGGAGCGGACGCCCGCCGTGACGGCGTCGTGGCAGCCCTTCTCGCTGTAGCTGTGGCAGAGGACGCCCTTGCCGTGGCGGCGGGCCGCCGCCACGATCGCGGACAGCTGCTCGTGCGAGTAGACCTGGACGAGCGGGTCCTGGTCGGGCAGGCCGGCGCGCTCGTTGACCCTGGTCTTGATGACGTCGGCGCCGCGGGCGGCGTTGACGTCGACCACGCGCCGCAGCGCCTCGGCGGAGCGCACGCCGTCCCTCTCCCGCGCGAGCGGGGTGAGGTCGGGGTCGGCCAGGACGGTGTCGCCGAGGACCGGGGTGACGAAGACGCCGGCGGCCCGCAGACGGGGCGCGAGCGCGGGACTGTGCCGGGCGAGTTCGCGGAGGGCGACGTCCTGGTAGAAGGAGGTCGAGCCGCTGCGCGCGCTCGTCACTCCGCAGCGGAGCGCGGCCCGGGCCTCGGCGGCGGTGGCGAGGTGGACGTGCGCGTCCGTGAGTCCCGGCAGCACCCACCGCCCGTGCGCCGGGAGCACCCGCACCCCGTCCGGGACCCGCACGGCGCCGGCACGGCCGGCGGCGGTGACGACGCCGTCCCGGATGACGACGACCGCGTCCTCGACGACCCGGCCGGTGGCGGGATCGAGCAGCGTGCCGCCCTCGATGACGAGGTCCCCGCCCCGCACCCCGGCGGCGGCCCCGGACGGCGGGGGCGCGGCGGCCGCGGCCGCACCGGGGGCGGCCAGGGTCCCGGCGAGCACGGCGGCACCGGCGAGGACGCCACGCCGGGTCAGGCCGGCGGGAAGCGACTGATGGACGTCGACGCACATGGGGACTCCTTGGGGCAGGGCGACCACGGGTCCACGTTTTGTATACCAATTCTGCGATGCGGAACAAGGGGTACCGGGTCATTCGCCCACGCAGAGGAGGTACATGACCACATCACGAGAAAGGCCGGACCCTCCCCTTCCCGTGGCGATCTCTTTTGGTATACAAATAAAACGATCTCGCCCGTCGTGCGGGACCGCGCGGTCCCGCACGACGGGGTGACGCCGCCCGGGAAGGTCTCCCGCCGGAAGCCGAAGACCTCCGCGGCCGCGAGGGCGCGCACGCAGCCGTCGGCGCAGGTGCGCGTCCACCGGACGGCAGGGGGCCGTTCGGGTGCGCCCCGGCCCGGGCGGGGGAGGGAAGGCTTCCGCTGCTGTTCACACGGCGAGTCCTGGAGCGAGGGGCGGCGTTCGGGTGGGGCCGGGACCGTCGTGCCGCTCTGCCCCCTCGAACTCCAGGACGGACCTCCGTGACCCTTTCGCGTGCACGCCGCCGGCGCCGTGATGTGACCCTCGCCCTCACCGCCGTACCGGCGCTCCTCCTCGGCGCGCTGGCCGCCGCTCCGGCGCAGGCCGCGCCCGCCGACGACATCCGGGTGAACGAGGTCGTCACCACCGGTTCCGTCGAGGACTCGGTCGAGCTGTACAACAAGGGCGCGTCGACGGTCGACCTCTCCGGCTGGGTCCTCAAGGACGACGACAACGGCTCGGCGTACACGATCGCCGCCGGCACGACGCTGGCACCGGGCGCCTTCCGCGCCTTCGACGTGCACGCCGCGTTCGGCCTCGGCTCCAGCGACAAGGCGCGGCTGTACCTCCCCGGCGGCACCACGCTCGTGGACGGCCACTCCTGGAGCAGCCACTCCGCACCGTCCTGGTCCCGCTGCCCCGACGGCACCGGCGCGTTCAAGGCGGCCGCCGTCACCCTCGGCGCGGCCAACTCCTGCGGCGGCACCGACGGCACCTCCCCGGCGGCCTGGCCCGGCGGCTCCTCGGTGGCGACGGCGGACGCGGCGAACGTCTTCGGCGGCGACCTGAGCGGCCTCCACCAGGAGGGGAACGTGCTGTGGGCCGCGCAGAACAGCGGAAAGCTGTGGCGCCTCGTCCGGGACGGCTCCGGCGGCTGGAAGCCCGACACGGCGAACGGCTGGACCTCGGGCAAGACCCTGCGCTTCCCCGGTGGTTCCGGCGCCCCCGACGGCGAGGGAGTGACGGTCACCGGAGCGGGTGCCGCCGGCGGCGTCTTCGTCGCGAGCGAGCGGAACGGCGACGCCTCCGGCACCAGCCGCCTCTCCGTGCTCCGGTACGACGTCGCCGGTACGGGCTCCGCCCTGACCGCCGTCCGCGAGTGGAACCTCACCGCGAGCCTGCCCGCGACCGGCTCCAACCTCGGCTTCGAGGGCATCACCTGGGTCCCCGACACCGCGTTCACCGGCGCCGGCTTCAAGGACGCCTCGACGGGCGCCCCCTACGACCCCGCCGGGTACGGCCCCCACGGCGGCGGCGTCTTCTTCGTCGGCGTGGAGGGCACCGGGGCGGTCCACGGGTACGTCCTCCAGGACTCCGGGTCCTTCACCCGCGTCGCCACCGTCTCCACCGGCATGGCGGGCGTCATGGAGGTCCAGTGGGAGCCGCAGGCGTCCCGCCTGTGGGCCGTCTGCGACAACACCTGCGGCGGGCAGCACCGGACGCTGAAGGTCGACGCCACCGGCGCCTTCGCCGTCGTCGCCGCCTACTCCCGCCCCACCGGCATGCCCGACCTCAACAACGAGGGCTTCGCCCTCGCCGGGGCCGACGAGTGCGTGGCGGGCACCAGGCCCGCCTACTGGTCGGACGACTCCGCCACCGGCGGCCACGCCCTCCGCAGGGGCACCGTCACCTGCTAGCGGACCACGGCGTCCCGGCCTCCGAAGACCCCCGAGGCCCCCGTCGCACGCGGCCAGGACCGCTCGACGGGGGCCTACGCGGTCTTGCGGGCCTTCACCGCCTTGGCCCCGCTGGCGGGCTTGCCCCCGTTGGCGGGCTTGGCCCCATTGGCGGGCTTGGCCCCATTGCCGGACTTGGTGCCCTTCACCGCCTTGGTGGCCTTGGCGAGGGCCTTCTCCACGACCGGTTTCGTCACGACCGCCTTCTTGGCTCCGGCCTTCTTCGCGACCGCCTTCTTGGCCGAAGCCTTCGTCACGTCGGGCTTCTTGACCGCCGCCTTCTCGGCCGCCGCCTTCTTGGCAGTGGCCTTCTTGGCAGTGGCCTTCTTGGCAGTGGCCTTCTTGGCGGCGGCCTTCTTCGCAGGGGCCTTCTTCGCAGGGGCCTTCTTGGCGGCCGACTTCTTGGCGGCCGCCTTCTTGGCCTCCGCCTTCTTGGCCTCCGCCTTCTTCGGCGCACCCGCGACGGGCCACTTGAGCTCGATCTCCAGCTCGACCTCGCCGTCCTCGACGGAGAGCTCGACCTCACCGCGGAGCTCCTCGGGGATCCGGAGGTTCAGCACTCCCCCGCCCCAGCCGAGTTCGGCCTCGCCGCCGGCGCGGAGCGCGGTGGCGATGGCGGACAACTGGTCGGCGGCCTCCGCCCGCGAGAGCGACCTCTTCCGCTCGTACTTGAAGTCCTTCATGACGGCCTCCGGTCATCACACGATGTCGTACATTGCGGACAATACTATCGATCTTGGTCGACCGCTGGCCGGGTGAAGACCGGCCGGACGCGGTGCGGCGGGCCGGACGGGGGCCCGCCGTGGTGGTAGCCGTCGGCCATGCAGCCGCAGTCAGCAGGGCCGCCTCCGGTGGCCCCCTTCCTCCGCACGGTCGCCGCGTACGCGTGGCGGCTCCTCGTCGTCGGCCTCCTCGTGTACGCCCTGTTCGCCCTGCTCGGCCGGTTCCACGAGATCGGGGTGGCCCTCTTCCTCGGTCTCGTCGTCACCGCGCTGCTGCGGCCGGTCGCGGACATCGCGGCCCGCGGGCTGCCCCGCGGGGTCGCGGTGACCCTCACCCTGCTCGGCGGGATCGCGCTGGTCCTGGGCGTGCTCGCACTGGTCGGAGAAGCCGTCGCCGGCGAACGGACCACACTGGTGCGGGAGTTCCGCGACGGCCTCGGCCGCATCCAGCGGTGGCTGGAGGCCCCGCCGTTCCACCTGCGCCCCGAGGCCCTGACGGATCTGGAGGCCAGGATCGGCCAGTTCCTGTCGAGCCACCGCAGCGCGCTGGTCGGTGAGGCCGTGAGCGGCGCCCATCACGTGGTGGCCGTGCTGACCACCCTCGCCCTGGCGCTCTTCGCGTCGGTGTTCTTCATCCACTCGGGGGACCGCCAATGGGCGTGGTTCCGGGAGCAGCTGCCGCCGTCGGCGCGCGGCCGGGTCTCGGCCGGCGGACGGGCGGCGTGGCGCACGTTCACGGGGTACACGCACGGGATCGTGCTCGTCGCCGCCGTGAACGCGCTCCTCGTGGGAGTCGCCCTGTGGCTGCTGGGCGTACCGCTCGCGGTCCCGCTGGCGCTGCTGGAGTTCGCCGCCGCGTTCGTCCCGCTGATCGGTTCGCCGATCGCCCTGGCGGTGGCGGCCGTGGTGGCCCTGGCGGCGAAGGGACCGCTGGTGGCGGGGCTGGTGGTGGCGCTGATCGTCGTCATCGGCCAGATCGAGGGGCACCTCCTGCACCCCCTGGTGATGAGCTGGGCGGTGCGGCTCCATCCGCTGGTCGTGGCGATCTCGGTGGTCGCGGGATCGATCGCGGCCGGCATCGTCGGGGCGGTGGTGGCGGTCCCCCTGGTGTCGGTGGTGTGGTCGGTGCACTCGGCGCTGCGGGAGGAGAGGCGCTCCCGCACGGAGACGGAGGAGGACCGGGGCGGTACGGAGCAGGGCGGTACGGGGCGGGGCGAGGGCCGTGCGGGGGACGCGCGGGGCCGTACGGGGGAGGCCGGCGCGGGGTGAGCCGCGCGGGGCCGTCCGGGTGACGGCCCGGCGTCCGCCCGTCTCAGGAGGCTTCGATCGCGGCCTTGATGCGCCGCCCGAAGGCGGGGGCGTCCTTGCGGGCCGCGGCGAGGGCGAGGCCGACGAGGAGCTTGCCGATGCCGTGCCCCTCCAGGACGTTGTGGATCCGGACGCGGGTGCCGCCGTCCGGGAGCGGCTCCAGGTCGTAGCCGCCCCGGCTCGCCGTCACGAGGTTCTTCGACTCCTCGGCCCAGCGCAGGCTCCGGGGCGGCTCGAACGCGGTGATGCGGAAGGTGCGCGCGGTCTTCATCCCGGCGTCCTTGACGGTGCTGCGGAAGACGGTGCCGACGGCGGTCGGGCCCTCGGGGATGCGCTCGATCCCGAGCACGCGGGGGCTGAACCGGGGGTCGTTGCGCCCGTCGGCGAGGTACGCGAACACCTCGTCGACGGGGCGGGCGACGTCGACGGTCGCCTCGAACTGGCCGGACATGACGGGTCTCCTCCTGCGCTCGGGAACGGGACGAACCCACCCATCGTCACAGTTCGTCCGGGTTCGGGGCGTCCGGCGCACCGCCGCGCGGAAGGGGTTCGCGGGCGGGCAGACCGGTGACGCCCGGGCCGCCGGACTCGCGGTCGGCGCCCGGATCGGAGCGTTGATCGGGTCGGCCATCGGGGCGGCCGTCGGAGCAGGGGAGCAGCGGGGCGGGCGGTCACGCGCCCGGTTTCGGGGCGGAGGCACCGCCGAGGACGAGGTCGACCAGACGGGGGGCGAGGGTCGCGTCGAGGGGGGCGCCGCTGATGAGGGCGCGGGTGAAGAGGGGGCCGGCGAGGGCCTCGATGACGAGGCCGGGGTCGGTGTCCGGGGGGAGTTCGCCTCGCTCGACGGCCCGGGCGACCATGACGGCGCCCCGGTCGAGGCGGTCGGACCAGTAGGCGAGGCGGTGGTCGGGGAGGGTGTCGTCGCGTTCGGCGCTGAGGCGGAGGAGGGCCTCGCCCTGGGGGGTCGCGAGGAGGCGGGCGAGGGCGCCGAAGTAGGTGACGAGGTCGTCGCGGACGCGCCCGGTGTCGGGGAGCGGCACGGCGGCGTCGAGCTGTTCGGCGAGGGCCTCCAGGATGAGGTTCTCGCGGGTCCGCCAGCCCCGGTAGACGGAGGTCTCGTGGACGCCGGCGGCCCGGGCCACGGCACCCACGGTGGTGCCGGCGAGGCCGTGCTCCGCCAGGACGTCCACGGTGGCGGCGAGCACGGCGGAGCGCATGCGGGCGCCGCGGCGGCGCAGGGGCGGGGCGGGCTGGTCGTCGGGGGCCATGCCCCGAGCCTAACGCAGGTCCACTTGCTTTACGCCGCGCACCGGACGTACCGTTCATCGCAAGGCGACTTGCGTTAAGGCCCGTCCGGCGCCCGGTCGCCCCCGTGTCAAGGAGGTCACGTCATGGAGCAGATGCTCGCCGCCCGGCTGCACGTCCCCAGCCGCACCCTGCGGATCGAGGAGGTGGAGAAGCCCGCGCCCGGCCCCGGCCAGGTGCTCGTGAAGGTGGAGGCCGCCGGCGTCTGCCTCTCGGACGTCCACCTGATCGACGGCACGCTCACCCCGCTGCTACTGGCCGGCGACACCGTCACCCTGGGCCACGAGGTCTCCGGCACCATCGCGGAGACGGGCCCCGGCGTGACCCGCTGGACGCCCGGCCGGCGGGTCGTGCTGTACGCGGGCGAGGTCCGGGACGGCGTCACGTACACCCGGGGCGTGGACTACGACGGCGGCTGGGCCGAGTACGCGCTCTCCGCCGAGGACGCCCTCACCGAGCTGCCGGACGCGATCCCCTTCGACCAGGGCGCGATCATCCCGGACGCGGTCTCCACCCCCTGGGGCGCCCTCACGGTCACCGGCGCCGTCCAGCCCGCCGAGGCGGTCGGCGTCTGGGGCGCGGGCGGGCTCGGCGTCCACGCCGTACAGCTGCTGCGAGCCGTCGGCGCCTGCCCGATCGTCGCGGTCGACCCCCATCCGGCGGCCCGCGAGCGCGCCCTCGCCCGGGGTGCGGACCTGGCCCTCGATCCCGCGGACCCGCGGCTGCGGGAGCGGATCGGCGCGGCCACCGGCGGGGCGGGCCTCGCCGCCGCCTTCGACTTCGCCGGGGTGCCGGCCGTCCGGGCGCAGGCGCTCTCGGTCCTCGCGCCCAAGGGCCGCCTCGTCCTGGTGGGCCTCACCGACCAGCCGCTCACCGTCTCCGACGGCACCCGCTTCAGCTACCTCCAGCAGCGGATCCTCGGTCACTACGGCTCCGACATGCCGGTCGCGCTGCCGCAGCTGCTCTCCCTCGTGCAGGGCGGCCGGCTGGACTTCTCCGGATCCATCAGCGGCGAACTGCCCCTCGCCCGGGCGGCCGAGGCGGTGGAGCGCCTGGAGAAGAAGACCGGTGACCCGATCCGGCTGATCCTGCGGCCCTGACCGGGCGTCCCGGCCCGGCCCCGGACCGTCCGGCTCCCGGCCGGGCGCCCCCGGATCCGGCCCCCTCCCCTTTCCCTCCCCACTCCACTCCGCCCCCGACGGGGCCCCGGTCCGGACCCGTGCCGCCCCCGCCCCTGGGCGGCGCGGGCCCGTCCCCGTCGTCCCCGGCCCCGGCCCCGTCCCTGGCCCCGTCCACGTGCGGGCTAGAGCGTCTCGCCCGCCGAGTCCACGAGGCGGCGGCGGGCCGTCCGCACCGCCGGGGCGAGGGCGGCGAGGGCGCCGGCGGCGGTGACGGCGAGGACGAGGGCGGCGAGGACGGCCGGGGCGGGGAGCCGGGCCACGCCGGCGCCGAGGCCGGTCGCGGCGGCCTCGGCGTCGACGAGGCGGCGGCCGACGGCGGCGCCGACGGCCGTGCCCAGGAGCGCGGCGGCCAGGGCGGTGAGCGCGGCGGCGGTGACGACGACGGCGCCGATCTGGCGGGGGGTCAGGCCGATGGCGCGGAGGGCGAGGAGGTCGCGGACCCGGTCGCGGACCCCGGTGCCGATCAGGGTGAGCAGTTGGACGAGGGCGATGAGGGCCAGGACCGCGACGAGCGCCGCGAGGGCGCCCCGGGGGGCGTCCTCCCCGTTCGCCGGGTCGGCGGTGGCGCGGACCTCGACGGGGTCCGGGACGGCCGACGCGACGGCGGCGGCGACCTGCCGGGGGTCGGCGCCCGGGCGCAGGACGAGGGCGTGGAAGGCGGGGCGGAGGCCGGGGTCGCCGTCGCGGAGGGTGTCGAGGGTGGTGGAGGCGACCCGTCCGCCGTGGTCGGGTTCGACGCTGCGGCCGACGAGGTGCAGGATCTGCGGCCGTCCCTCGACCGTCATCCGCACCCACTCCCCCACCCGTACGCCGAGGAGGTCCAGGAGGCCCTGGCCCGCGACGGCCTCGTCGGGACCGGTGGGGGCCCGGCCCTCGACGACGGTGTGGGGGTAGGGGGCGTCGCGGGTGCCGAGGCCGCGCAGGGTGACCGTGCCGGTCTGGCCGGGGACGAGGGCGGTGGACTCGACGCCCGGGACGGCGTCGGCGACGCCGGGGACGGCCTCCAGGCGGGCGGCGAGGCCGGCGGCGGGCGGCGTCTCGGTGCGCACGGTGAGGGCGGCGGCCCGGCCCACGCGGGCCGGGTCGGTGCGGAACTGGCCGAGTGTGGTCCAGGCGACGAGGGCCACGGTGATCAGGGCGAGCGGGAGGGCGAGCCGGGCGGTGGCACCGAGCGCCCGGCCGCGGCCGGGCGCGGTGAAGGCGGAGCGCCAGCCGAGGACGAGGACCGGGGAGAGCCGGAGCCCGAGGGCCCTGCGGCCGAGCGCGGAGAGCGGGCGGGCCGCCGGGTGGGCCGAGCGGGCGGCGGGGACCGGGGGGACGCGGCCGGCGCGCCAGGCGGCGAGGGCGGTGGCGGCGGCGATCAGGAGGACCGCGGCGAGGGGGACGCCGACGACGGCGGCACGGTGTCCGGGCATGCGGGGCCAGAGGGCGGCGGCGGCGCCGACGCGGCCGGGGATCCACCGGCCGAGGGCCAGGGTGGCGGCGGTGCCGAGGCCCGCGCCGGCGACGGCGAGGCCGAGGTGCTGGAGGAGGAAGCCGCGGACGACCTGGCCGGGGGTGAAGCCGATCGCCTTGAGGACGGCGATGTCGCCGGCCTGCCCCCTGATCCGGGCCCGGACCGCGCCGGCGACGGCGACGGCCGCGGCGAGCAGGGCGGCGAGGCCGAAGGCGGCGAAGATCTGGCCGAGGAGCCGGTCGTCGCCGCCGATGTCGGCCCTGGCCCGCTGCCAGGTGGTGATCTGGTCGATCCGTCCGGCACCGAGGACGGTGACGGCGCGCTGGACGGCGTAGTCGGTGTCGGCGGGGTCCTTCAGGCGGAGGCCGACGGTCTGTCCGGTGGTGGCGGGGGCGAGCCGGTCCAGGGTGCCGGGGAGGACCCAGCCGACGCCGTCGCCGCGCCCCGCCCGGTAGCGCGGCTCGGCGGTCTCGGCGACGCCGGTGACGTACAGGGTGCGGGTGGCGGGGCCGTGCCGGCCGGTCACGCTGAGGGTGACCGTCTCGCCGGGTTCGGCCCACAGGGTCCGGGCGAGGGTGTGCTCCAGGACGATCCCGTCGGCGGGGCCGCCGGGGGCGAGCCAGCGGCCCGCGGTGAGGAGGGGGCGGGCGGTGTCGGGCGGGCGGGCGCCGGTGGCGCGCAGGTCGACGCCGGCGCGGGTGCCGCCGGTCTCCAGGACGGCGTCGGCGGTCCGGAAGGGTCCGGCGACGGCGTCGACCTCGTCGAGGGCGGCGAGCGGCGCGAGGGCGGCCGGGTCGAATCCGTCCGCGCCGTCGCGGCCGTGGATCCAGACGTGGCTCCCCCGGGACTGGTTGAAGACGCGCTGCCAGGGGTTGACCGCGTAGCTGAGGAGGGCGGCGGCCAGCAGGAGGGAGGCGATGACGCCGGCGCTGGCGAGGACGGCGAAGAGGGCCTCGCCGCGGTGGGTGCGGAGGTCGGAGTGGGCCCATCGCCAGGTCGCCCGCATGTCGCCCTCCCCCTCCTCGGTGCTTCCGTCCTGCCGGTGCGGTCAGTCCTCCAGGTCGAGTACGCCGGTCACCCCCGGGCGGGTGGCGGCGGGGTCGCCGAGGGTGGCGTCGTCGGCGATCCGGCCGTCGAAGAAGCTGATGACGCGGTCGGCGGCGCTCGCCATCCGGGCGTCGTGGGTGACCATGAGGATGGTCTGGCCCCGGGCGTGGAAGCGGGCGAGGAGGCGCAGGACGTCTCGGGTGCCCTTGCTGTCGAGGCTGCCGGCGGGTTCGTCGGCGAGCAGCAGGGCGGGCCGGTTGACGAGGGCGCGGGCGAGGGCGACGCGCTGCTGTTCGCCGCCGGAGAGGGCGCCGGGCAGGGCGTTCTCCCTTCCCCGGAGGCCGAGTTCGGCGAGGAGCTCGGCGCGGCTCGCGCGGGCGGCCCGCGGGGTGGCGCCGGCGAGGAGGGCGGGGAGCTCGACGTTGTCGGCGACGGTGAGGTGGGAGACGAGGTTGAAGAACTGGAAGACGATGCCGACGCCGCGGCGGCGCAGCACGGCCCAGCGGGCCTCGCCGTGGCCGTCGACCCGTTCGCCGCCGATCCAGAGGCTGCCCGCGTCGAGGCGTTCGAGGCCGCCGACGAGGTGGAGGAGGGTGGACTTGCCGGCGCCGGAGGGGCCGGTGACGGCGACGAACTCGCCCTCGCGGACGGTGAGGTCGACTCCGCGGACGGCGTGGACGGGGGCGCGGTCGCCTCGGTGGGTCTTGGTCAGGCCCACGGCGTGCACGATCGCCCCCGCGGGTGGCCGGGCGCCGGTCATTCGAGCTCCTCCTGACAGCGCTCCAGCCAGTCGAGGTCGGCCTGGAGGTGCAGCATGGCGCCCTCGATGAGGAGTTGGGCGATCTTGTTGTCGCGGTCCTCGCCCGCGGCGAGCCGGGAGAGGCTGCGCATGGTGTTGAGGTGCTGCCGCCGCTGCCGGTTGATCAGGGCGATCGGGTCGGCGAGTCCGGAGAGGGGGGCGAGGGCGAGTTTCATGAAGAATCCGTCGCGCACCCGGGGTTCGTCGGCGGTGTCCTCGAACCACGCGGCGACGGCCTCCCGTCCGGCGTCGGTCAGGCGGTAGATCCGCTTGTTGGGGCGGCCCGTCTGCTCGACGTCCTCGCCCTCGATGAGTCCGCTCTTCTCCAGCCGGCCGAGGGTCACGTAGACCTGGCCGATGTTGGGCTGAGGGTAGGCGGAGCCGAGGAGTTGTTCAAGGCCCTGCTTGAGCTCGTAGCCGTGGGCGGGGCCCCGGGTGAGGAGTGCCAGCAGCTGCTGCCGCACGCGCTCCCCCTTCTGTGTCGTGCGCCGTTCCCGGCCCGGTGGTGGCGGCCCGGGGGCCGGTGGACCGGCGGTCGCCGGGTCCGCCGGACCAGTATCGCCGATGGGGCCCTCGGTGCGTCTGCCACGATGGACCGTCGCGTTCGGCACCACGTCCGGGAGGAACGCATGGGGTGGGTACGGTCCGTGGGCAGGGGCGTGCTGGTGGTGGCGGTGCTGCTCGCGGGGTGCGCCGGGGGCGCGCCGGAGCCGGGTGCGGGCCCGGCCGGGGGGCGCGGGGCGCTGACCTTCGTGACGGCGGGGGACCTCACCGACTACCTGGCGCCGCTGGTGGCGGAGTGGAACGCGGAGCGGCCGGCGGAGCCGGTGGCGCTGGTGGAGCTGCCGGACTCGGCGGACGAGACGCGGGCGCAGATGCTGAGCGAGCTGCGCTCCGGGAGCCGCCGCTTCGACGTGCTGAACATCGACGTGGCGTGGACGCCGGAGTTCGCGGCGGCGGGTCTGATCGCCCCCCTGGAGCCGGAGCGGTTCGACCTGGGGGCCTTCCTGCCGCCGGTGGTGGGGACGGCGACGTTCCGGGGCCGGCTGTACGCGGTGCCGTACGTGACCAACGCGGGGTTGCTGTACTACCGCAAGGACGTGCTGGACGCGGCGGGCGAGCGGGCGCCGCGCACCTGGGCGGAGCTGGCGCGCCTCGCGCGGACGCTGGCGCCGCGGCACGGCCTCGCGGGGTACGCGGGCCAGTTCCTGCCGTACGAGGGGCTGACGGTGAACGTCACGGAGGCGATCGCGTCGGCGGGCGGCGCGGTGCTGAGCGAGGAGGGCGCGCGGGTCGGGGTGGACTCGGACGCCGCGCGGGCGGCCCTGGCGTTCCTCGCGGGCGGGGTGCGGGAGGGGTGGATCCCGGCGGAGGCGCTGCGGTTCACGGAGGAGGAGTCCCGGGCGGCCTTCGAGGAGGGGCGGCTGCTGTTCCTGCGGAACTGGCCGTACGTGTACGCGGACGCGGGACGGGCGGGGTCGAGGGTGGCGGGCCGCTTCGAGGCGGCGCCGCTGCCGGGGCCGTACGGGCCGGGCAGGAGCGTGCTGGGCGGTTCCAACCTGGCGGTGTCGGCCCGGTCGCGGCATCCCGCGACGGCCGCCGACTTCCTGGCGTACCTGACGAGCGAGCGGGTGCAGCGCCAGGTGCTGACGCGGGGTTCCCTGCCGCCGGTGCGGGCCTCGCTGTACGCGGATCCGGAGCTGGTGGCGGCCCATCCGTACCTGCCGATCCTGCGGGAGAGCGTGCTGGCGGCGGTGCCGCGGCCGAAGAGCGCGCGGTACGACCAGGTGAGCCTGGCGGTGCAGGCGGTGGCGCAGGACGTGCTCGCGCTGCGGACCTCGCCGGAGGAGGGCGTGCTGCGGCTGACCCGGGAGCTGGCGGCGATCCCGCACGCGGGGCGCGGGGCGCCGGGTCCCGCCGGTCCCTGAGGTCACGGCCCTCCCTTCCGTCTCCGACCCCTCTACCTACCCGTTAGGTAGAGGGGTTTCGACGTCCTCCATATGCATGCCCAAGAAGGCTTGTTCTCAAGCAGGTTGAGACGCGACCGTTGACATGCCTTCGCCATCGCTACTTAACATGAATGCATCGAAGCGATGGAAGGACGACCATGCGACGACCCTCCCTCACCACCCTCCGGGCCGCCGGCGCGCTCGCCGCGGCCCTCGCCCTCACCGCCACCGGCTGCGGGGACGATCCGGCCGCCCCCGGATCCGGCGGCGAGCTGAGCGGCACCACCGTCACCGTCGCCGGCGTGTGGACCGGCGGCGAGCAGACGAACTTCAAGAAGGTCCTCGACGCGTTCGGCGCGAAGACCGGCGCCAAGACCGTCTTCGTCCCCTCCGGGGACAACGTCTCCACCTTCGTCGGCAGCAAGATCGAGGGCGGCAACGCCCCCGACGTGGTGCTCGTCCCCCAGGTCGGCGTGCTCCGGCAGTTCGCCGGGGCCGGCTGGCTCGCGCCGCTCTCCGAACGGGCCGCCGCGACCGCCGGCGGCAACCTGGCGCCGGTGTGGAAGGAGTACGGCACGGTCGACGGCACCTTCTACGGCCTCTACTTCAAGGCCGCCCACAAGTCGACCGTCTGGTACGCCCCCGACGCGCTCGAACGGGCCGGGGTCACCGAGCCGAAGACCTGGGACGAGCTCCTCGCCGCGGGCCGGACGCTCGCCGACTCCGGCCTGCCCGCCTTCGCCGTCGCCGGAGAGGACGGCTGGACCCTCACCGACTGGTTCGAGAACGTCTACCTGTCGCAGGCCGGACCGGAGAAGTACGACCTGCTCGCCCGCCACGAGCTGAAGTGGACCGACCCCAGCGTCGTCACCGCGCTCACCACCCTCGCCGAGGTGTTCGAGGACGAGCGGCTGGTGGCCGGCGGCGCCGCCGAGGCGCTGCGCACCGACTTCCCCGGCTCCGTCGAGAAGGTCTTCGGGCCCGAACCCGAGGCCGCCCTGGTCTACGAGGGCGACTTCGTCGGTGGCGTCGCCCGGGACGAGTTCGGCAGGAAGCCCGGCGAGGACGCCGCGTTCTTCGCCTTCCCGCCGGTCGGCGCGGGGAAGGCGCCCGTGGTCAGCGGCGGCGACGCCGCCGTCGTCCTCAAGGACGCGAAGAACGCCGAGGCGGGCATGAGGCTCCTGGAGTTCCTGGCCACCCCGGAGGCCGCGGCGGTGTGGGCCGGCGCCGGCGGCTTCCTCTCCCCCAACAAGGACGTGAAGCCGGAGGCGTACGCGGACGACACCGCCCGCGCCACCGCCGCCTCGCTCGTCGCCGCCGGCGACTCGGTCCGCTTCGACATGTCCGACCAGGCTCCCGCCGCCTTCGGCGGCACCAAGGGCGCCGGCGAGTGGAAGCTCCTCCAGGACTTCCTGCGCGACCCCTCGGACCCGGAGCGGACCGCGGCCGCCCTGGAGGCCGCGGCGGCCAAGGCGTACGGGAACTGAGGCCGGCCCGCCATGGACCGGCACCCGACGACGCGCGCCGCGGCGGACCCGCGGCGGCGCGCCCTGCGCAGGAAGCGGCTCCTCGGCGCCGCCTTCGCCCTGCCCGCCCTCCTGCTCCTCGGCGCCCTCGTCGCCTACCCGGTCGTCTTCTCCGTCGGCCGCAGCCTCTTCGACGCGGGCGGCGACCGGTTCGTCGGCGCGGACAACTACGTGGAGATGGTCCGGGACCCGGCCACCCTGAAGGCCCTGCGCAACAGCGCGATCTGGGTGGTCGTCGCCCCCGCCCTGCTCACCGGCCTCGGGCTGGTCCTCGCCGTCCTCACCGAGAGGATCCGCTGGGCCACCGCGTTCAAGCTGGTGCTGTTCCTGCCGATGGCCGTGTCCTTCCTCGCCGCGGGCATCGTCTTCCGGCTGACCTACGAGCAGGACCCCGACCGGGGCGTCCTCAACGCGGTCGTGGTCGGCGTCCACGACGCCTTCGACGCGCCGGCCCCCTATCCGACCGCCCGCGCCCGGGAGGGCGAGGGCCTGACCGGCGGACCGGCCGACGGCTACCTGTCCGGCGAGCTCCGGCCCGGCTCCGTCGCCGCCCTGCCCTTCGTGGGCGTGGCCCCCGGGGCCGTACCGGGCGGCCCGGAACCGGCGCGGACCCCGGCCCCGGCACCGGACGGGCTGGCCGGGACCGTCTACCTGGACTTCACGCCCGGGACGGGCGGCCGGCCGGGAGTGGTGGACCGGCAGGAGAAGGGACTGCCCGGGATGACGGTCGAGGCGGTCGGCGACGGCCGGGTGGTGGCGTCCGCCCGGACGGCCGCCGACGGCACCTTCCGGCTCGACGGGCTCGGCGACGGCACGTACCGGCTGCGGGTGCCCGCCGCCAACTTCGCCGCCGGGTACGGCGGGGTCGACTGGCTCGGACCGGCCCTCGTCACCCCGGCGATCATCGGCGCCTACCTGTGGGTGTGGACCGGCTTCTCCATGGTGCTGATCGGGGCGGGGCTCGCGGCCCTCCCCCGGGACGTCCTGGAGGCGGCCCGCGTCGACGGCGCGAACGAGCGGCAGGTCTTCCGCCGGATCACGGTCCCGCTGCTCGCCCCCGTCCTCACCGTCGTCTTCGTGACCCTGGTCATCAACGTGATGAAGGTCTTCGACCTCGTGTACGTCATCGCCCCCGGCCCGGTGCAGGAGGAGGCGAACGTGCTGGCCACCCGGATGTGGCTGGTCTCCTTCGGCGGCGGCAACGACCAGGGGCTCGGCAGCGCCCTCAGCGTGCTGCTGCTGGCGCTCGTCGTCCCGGCGATGGTCTTCAACATCCGGCGCTTCCGGAAGGGCGGTGGATCGTGAACGGGCCCGCGCGCGTCACCCGGTGGCTCGGCGGCACGGCGGTGCGGACCCTGCTCCTGCTGGTCGCCCTCGTCTGGATCACCCCGATGGCCGGGCTGCTGCTCTCCTCCCTGCGCTCGGAACGGGACAACGCCTCGGACGGCTGGTGGACCGCGCTCCTCGAACCGTCCCAGCTGTCCTTCGACAACTACCGCGCGCTGCTCGCGGACTCGGGGCTCGTCCAGGCCTTCTGGAACACGGTCCTGATCTCGGTGCCCACCACCGTCCTCGTCGTCGGACTGGCGGCGCTCGCCGGATACGCCTTCGCCTGGCTGGAGTTCCCCGGCCGCGACGCCCTCTTCCTGGTGGTGGTCGGACTGCTGGTGGTCCCGGTGCAGATCGGGCTGCTGCCGGTGGCGAAGCTCTTCGGCGCCGTCGGGCTCTTCGGGACGGTCGCCGGGGTCGTCCTCTTCCACGTGGCGTACGGGCTGCCGTTCGGGGTCTTCCTGCTGCGGAACTTCTTCGCCGAGATCCCCCGCGAGATGCTGGAGGCGGCACGGCTCGACGGGGGCGGCGAGTGGCGGATCTTCCGGCGGCTCGTGCTGCCCCTGGGGAGACCGGCGCTCGCGAGTCTGGCGATCTTCCAGTTCCTCTGGGTGTGGAACGACATGCTGGTGGCGCTGCTCTTCGCCGACGGGGAGTCCCAGCCGCTGACGGTGGCGCTCCAGTCGCAGATGCGGCAGTTCGGCAGCAACATCGGCGTGCTCGCCCCCGGCGCGTTCCTCTCCCTGGCCGTCCCCCTGGTGGTCTTCTTCGCCTTCCAGAAGCACTTCGTACGGGGGGTGATGGCGGGTTCGGTGAAGTAGACCGACCCACGATCCGCCCTGCGGTCCAGAACTCACGACCCACGACCCGCAGTCCATGGCTCCCGGGGCGCCGGCCTCCGTCCGGTGCCCCGGGAGACCCACTCGAACGGCGGATGCCGGAATCGCGGCGGAGCGGCCGTGGCGGAAAGTATGATCAGGCGATGTCTGACATGACTGAGACCACGCCCGGCTGGATGACCTCGGACGAGCTGGACACGGCCCGCGCCCGGATGCCGATCCTGTACGTCGACGCGATTCCCGTGCGGGTGGACGACAGCGGCGAAGTCACGAGCATCGGACTTCTGCTCCGCATCGGCGCCGACGGAACGATCAACCGCACCCTCGTCTCCGGGCGCGTCATGCACCACGAGCGCGTCCGGGACGCCCTGCTGCGCCACCTGGAGAAGGACCTGGGCCCGGTGGCCCTGCCCCGCGTGCCGGCCGCGCTCCAGCCCTTCACGGTCGCGGAGTACTTCCCGACCGCGGGCATCACCCCGTTCCACGACCCCCGCCAGCACGCGGTGTCGCTCGCCTACATCGTCCCCGTCAGCGGCGACTGCCGGCCCCGCCAGGACGCCCTCGACCTGGTCTGGTTCACCCCCCAGGAGGCCGCCTCCCCCGCCGTCCAGAGCGAGATGCCCGGCGGCCACGGCGTCCTCCTCAAGCAGGCCCTGGCCCACGTCGGCGTCACCTACTGACCCGCTCGCCGCTCCGGCCCGGCCGCCGCGCCCGCGGGGCCGGGCCGGAGCGGCGTCGGATCAGATCCCGCAGGACGAGGCGGACCAGTAGCGGCTGGGCCGGTGGTCGACGTGGGCGTGGTCGGAGTGCCCGGGGTAGCCGGGGCCGAGGATGCCGTTGAAGCCGTGGTTGCGGGCCTGCTGGGCGAGGCGGCAGAGCGTGTGCGGGCCGGCGCCGAGGTCGGCCGCGTCGCCGTAGAGGTGCCGGCTGTTCGACGCTCCGCCGACCGCCGCGTTGCAGGAGGTGCTGCGGAAGCCGCTGGTCACCCGCAGGGGCTGGTCGCCGAGGGCGTGCCGGAGGGCCTCCAGCTTCCACATGGTGCGCAGGGCGTTCGACTTGGCGGTGGCGGCGCTGACCGCCCCGCCGGCCCAGGTGGAGTTGCAGGTGTTCAGCTCGGCGTAGGTGAAGTGGATCGGCGTGCAGTCGTCGTCCTGGAGCGCGTAGAGCTTGCTGAAGGTCGCGGGCCCGGCGACCCCGTCCGCGGCCAGGCCGTAGGCGGACTGGAAGCGCGTGACGGCGGCGGCGGTGGCCGGGCCGTAGGAGCCGTCGATCTCGAGGACCCCGCCGTAACCGGGGTAGCCGGCGACGCGGATCTGGAGCTGGGTGACGTCGGCCCCGGTCGCCCCCTGGGAGAGGGTGCGCGACCAGGTGTAACAGCCGTCGGCGCGGGCGGGGCCCGCGCCGGCCACGACCCCGGCGAGGCCGGCGACCAGCAGCACCAGGGCGAGCAGGAGCCGGCCCAGGGGGGACGCGAGGGAGACGAGGGAGACGGACGGGGCGTGCGGGGCGTGCGGGACGGGAGCGCGGGTGTGCGCGGACATCGGACGGACCTCCACCTCGGTGGGCACGTACAGCGGGGACCTTGCATGTCATGCATCTGTCAGAAAGCGCCTGTCGGGAGGAAGCCTGGCCTGTCGGGTCGACGCGCGTCAACCACCCCGGACGCCGCCGTCCGGCCGCACCGCGGCGGGCCGGGATCCGTCCGCGCCGCCATGATGGGAGCGTGAACGCCGGCGACAGCCAGGGAGGGCCCGAGGGACCGGGGACGGACGCGCCCGGGTCGGGGGCCGGCCCGTCCGGAGCCGGCCTGTCGGGGGCCGGGCCGTCCGAGGCCGGGCCGTCCGAGGCCGGGCCGTCCGAGGCCGGGCCGTCCGAGGCCGGGCCGTCCGAGGGCGGGGCGTCCGAGGGCGGGGCGTCCGGGGCCGGGCCGTCCGGGGGCGGGGCGGATCTCGCCGGGGACGGGGCGGGGCCGCGTCCCGAGGGGGCCGGGACCGAGGGGGCCGGGGACGCTGGGGCCGGGGACGGGCCGCCGTTCGATCCGCGGATGTTCGACGGGACCGTCGCCGCCGTGGCCGTGCTCGCGGGGCCCGAGGACCGGCTGCTGTACACCAACTCCGCCTTCGCCCGGCTGTTCGGCGCCCGCCGGAACGGCCTTCCGGCCCACGCCGCCTTCCCCGACTCCGACGGGTACCGCTTCCTGGCCGTCCTCGACTCCGTACGGGCCACGGGCCGGGCCCGGCAGGTCGTCGGCGAGCGGCGGACCGACCCCGGGGCCCCCGGACAGGCCCGGCACTTCGTCTACTCGTGCAGCCCGGTCACCACGGCCGAGGGCCCCGGGATCCTCGTCCTGGCCATGGACACCACCGCGGAGACCCAGACGCTCCAGCGGTACGAGGCCCTCGTCTCCGCCGTCTCGCAGATGGTGTGGGTGAGGGGGGCCGACGGGACGATGGAGGAGCTCGTCCCCGGCTGGGAGCAGCTGACGGGCTCGCCCTGGCACCCGCGCGCGGACGAGGGCTGGTACCCGCGCATCCACCCCCGCGACCGCGAGAAGCTGAGCGCCGCGTGGCGGCGGGCGGCGGACGGCGGGGACCGGCCGGGCGTCTTCGAGGCGACGTTCCGGGTGCGGGCGGGGGACGGTTCGTACCGGCATCTGTCCACCCGCTCGGTGCCGGTGCTGAGGGACGGGCGGATCGCCGAGTGGGTGTCGGCGACCGCCGACATCGAGGACGCCTGGGGCACCCGCCTGCGCGAGCGGCTGCTCGCCCAGGTCGCGGCGGTCTCCGGGACCGACCTGCCCGAGGCCTTCGCCGAGGTCGTGGACGTGGTGGTGCCCGAGCTCACCGACGCCTGCCTGATCCTGCTCCTGTCGCACGACGAGTGGCCGCTTCCGGAGCACGCGGGCGTGACGGCTCGCCGGATCGCGTCGGCGACCCGGCCCGGGCTGCCCGCCCCGCCCGCGCTGCGCGGCCAGCGGCTGGCGGTCACGCCCGCGGTCCGCGACGTCCTGGTGAAGCGGGAACCGGTCACCTTCCGCCTCGAACCCGGCGCCCCCGTGCCGCCCGGGCTCATCCCCACCGTCAGCGAGCGCTGGCTGCGCGCCTCCGGGGCCACCAGCCTGACCCTCGTCCCGCTGATCGTGGACGACCTCGTGCTCGGCTACGCCGCCACCAGCAGCAACGGCGACACCCCGATCCCCGGACCGGCCGAGACCGAGCTCCTGCGGGAGGTGCTGCACCACGCCCAGCGCCCCATCCGCAGGGTCCTGGACCTCCAGCGGGCGCGGCGCACGGCGCTCGGCCTCCAGCGGGCGCACCTGACGGAGCCGCCCGCGGTGCGGGGCGCGACGCTGGCCGCCCGCTACCAGCCGGCCAGCTCCACCGGCGAGATCGGCGGGGACTGGTACGACGCCTTCACGCTGCCGGACGGCACGCTCGTCCTCGGCATCGGGGACGTCGCGGGCCACGACCTGACGGCGGCCACCGCGATGGGGCAGATGCGCAGCATGCTGCGGGCACTGGCGTACGCGGGCGGCTCCGAGGCCCCGCCGCACGAGGTCCTCGCCCGCCTCGACCAGGTCTCCGCGGGCCTGGCCACCGCCCCGCTGGCCACCGCGCTGCACGCGGCCCTGCGCCGCCGCGGGGACGGCACCTGGCTGCTGACCTGGTCCAGCGCGGGCCACCCGCCGCCCCTGCTCGTCCCGGCCGGCGGCGACGCCCGCTACCTCCCCGGCGCGGCCGACCCGCCGCTCTGCATGGCCTCGGACCTCGCCCGTGCGACCCACGGCCACGTCCTGCGCCCGGGGGACACGCTGCTCCTCTACACCGACGGCCTCATCGAGACGCCCTCCGCCCCCATCGACGAGGGGCAGCGCCGGCTGGCCGCCGAGGCCACGCTGTGCCGCCGCCGGTCCCTCCCCGACCTGCTCAGGATCCTCCAGGGGCTCTCGGACCACCGCGACGACACGGCGCTGCTGGCCTTCCGGGCGGACGGGGAGCTTTGACGGCGGCCCGGACGCGCCCGCGCCGCCGGACGGTCAGCGCCGGGGCACCCGGAGCTCGGCCAGTTCCTCGTTGAGGGCCTCGAGAAAGCGCAGGACCGTGCGGAGCTCGTCCGCGTCGAAGCGCGCCCTGGCCTTCTCCGTCGCCTCGGCGAGCGGGCGGAAGTGGTCGCGGGCGGCGGTCCTGGCTCCGTCGGCGTACTCGACGTGCACCACCCGCCGGTCGGCGCTCTCCCGGGTGCGCCGGACGTGCCCGGCCTTCTCCAGCCGGTCGAGGCAGGCGGTCACCGCGCCCGAGGTCAGCCCCAGGTGGGTGCGGAGCAGGCCGGGGGTGACGGGGCCGTCGTGGTCGAGGACGAAGGAGAGGGCCTGGACGTCGGTGGGGTGCAGCCGCTGGTCGGCGGCGAACCCGTGCGCCACGCGGTTCACCTCGCCGAGGGTGCGGCGCAGCGCGACGGCGAACCGCTGCAGCCCGACGTCCTCGCCGCCCGGCGTCCCGCCGTCCTCGCCCCGACCGTCCCGCACGTCCCGCTTCCCCTCTCCGCTGGCCACCCGACCAGCGTATACAGCCCAGCCGCGAGCGGGTACGCGCACGGGCCGTGCGCCGCGCCGCGCACGGGGCCGGGGCGCGCGGAGTCGGCGTGCACGGGACCGGGCGCGCGGAGTCGGCGCGCGCGGGGCCGGGCGGTGCGTCGACCGGACACGCACGGGCCGGGACGCCCGTGAGGGCGGCCCGGCCCGGCGCTCCGCGGTGCGATCGCGGAGCGGAAGGGCGGTCCTCAGTAGCGGAGGACCGCGGCGATGTGACCCTGGCCGTCGAGCGCGCCGCCGGGGACGAACCTCACCTCGGCGCCGGTGTCCAGGGCCCGCTCGACGATCTCGTCGACCATGTCGTCGCGGGCTCCGGGGTCGGCGGGGTCGGCCGGTTCCAGATGGTCGCCCTCCTCGCGCACGACCGTCCGGTAGTCGTCCTCGACGGCGACGAGGCGTGCCCGGCCCTCCTTGGCCGCCCGCCACACCTCGTCGATGCCGCCCGCGAACTCGCGCCTGCCGCGCGCCGCGTCGAGCTCGGACGCGACCGCCCGCACGGCGTCGGCGGCGCGGGCGGCCCGGGACGGCTCGACGGCGGTGTGGACGGCGGCGGCCGGGCCGTCGGCGAGACCGCCGTGCCGGACGGTCACCGCGTCCGGGGCGAGCGGGCCCAGCTCCTCCAGGAGGGCGAGGGCCTCGGCCGCGCCGAGGACGTACAGCGGGCGGGGATCGGCGGAGAGGACGACCCGCAGCTTCTCGTGCGCCTCCCGCAGGAACTGCCGCGTGGCCTCGTCCTGGAAGGTGCTGGGCAGGTCGCCGACGCGCTCCTTGCGCTCGGCGTCCGGGTCCTCCAGGCCGCGGGTCAGCGGGAAGCCGTCCCGGGTGGCCTCGCGGGCCCGTTCGGGGTCGCCGCTCCAGAGGGAGACCCGGTCGGCGGCGACGGCCAGGGCCCAGTAGGGCTGTTCGGCGGCGCGGGCGGCGACGAGGTTCCGGGTGAGGAAGGTGTCGGCGAGGACGACCCGCTCGGGCACGGTGCGGGGCAGCGACCACACCTGCCGCTCGCCCTGCGCGGCGTAGATGACGAGCCCGTCCTCGGCGTGCGCGAGGTCGACCTCGGCGGCGGCGCGGCCCAGCTGGTCGAGGATGTCGAGACGCCGCTCGCGCGGCACGTCCGGATCGGCCGTGAGCGCCTTCTCGGCCTCGGCGAGGAGATTGCGCAGGCGCACCGGGTCCTGGGTGTTGTCCGGTTCGCGGCGGTGCGTCGGCATCACCAGCGAGACGGCCGGGTACGGCCGGGGCCGGCGCAGCTTCGCGAGCACCTCACTGCTGAGCACGGGGTCCATGGAGGGGGCCTTCCTGTGGGGGTCGGACGGACGGGCGCCGCCGGGGCGAACGCAGGCGCGGGGCGGGGAGGGGGTGGGGGACGGGGCGGGGGCACGGGAGCGCGCGGGACGTGGGCCCGGGCACGCGCACTCCGGTCACCCGGAGCCGGCGAGCTGCTCCGCCAGTTCCCGCTCGTCCGCGTCGCTGAGCGAGGTCTTGAGGAGGGTGCCCCCGTGGCGCTGCATCGCCGCGGTGAACTTGTCCTCGGTGAGCTTCGCGGCCATGAGCACGACGGCCGCCGAACCGGGCCGCAGCAGGTCGCCGACCTGCTGCCGGAACCGCTCGTCGACGCCGGACCGGCTGAGCCGGCCGACGAGTCCGCCGAGCGCCGCCCCGGCGAGGGCGCCCACCGCCGGGGCGAGGAAGAGGATGCCGAAGATGGTGCCCCACAGGGCGCCCGTCGCGGCGGTGACCCCGACGACCCGGTTCGAGGTGTCGACGTGCGTGCGGCCCTCCGTGTCCACGGAGACGACCGCCAGGCCGTTGAGCACCACCACCTGGTCGCGCTGGAGCTCCTGCACCGTGCCGAGGGCCTCCTCGGCGACGGCACGGTCCTCGTACCCGATCACGATGAGCTCAGACACTGCCGCCTCCTCGGACACGCGCGGGACGGCGGGACCGGGCCCCGCGGCCGCGCGGGGGCGTCGCCACACGCCCCTCTCCGCCCGATCCTGTCCCGATATGCCCTTTCCCGCGAATCGAGCGCGATACGGAAGCGACACGAGGGCGATGCGGGGGGAGGTACGGGGGCGGGGGCGGGGTCGCGTCAGGCGGGTGAGGACGCCAGGGTCTCCAGGGCCAGCTCGGTGGCGCGCCGGTGCCACAGGCGGGCGTCGCGCAGCATGGCGTGGCCGCCGGCCGGCATGGGGACGCCGGTGGCGTCCGCGCCGGCCTCCCGGGCCCGGCGGACGAACGCCCATGAGTCGCGGGCCGCCGTGACCCGGTCCGTCTCGTCGTGGAGGAGGTGCAGGCGGCGTCCCGCCAGGTGCGCGACCGGCTCGCCCGGGGGGCACCAGGGCGCGAGGGCGACGACGCCCAGGACGGCCGGGTCCCCGGCGACGGCGAGCGCGGCCCGGCCGCCCATGGAGTGGCCGACGAGGACCACCGGCGTCTCCCCGAAGCGGGCCCGCAGCCCGGCGAGCGCGGCCTCGGCGTCCCGGGCGGCGTCGGCGCGCTCCCCGTTCCAGCCACGGTGCCGGTAGCGGGCCTCGGCGACCAGGACCGCCCGCCCGCGCACGGCCCGCCGCAGCGCCCCGGCGAAGGGCCGCATGCGCAGGGCGGGCAGGTTGAGCAGCGGCGGGGCCTCCAGCCCGTCGGCGCGCCCCCCGTGCAGCAGCAGCACGGCACCGGCGGGCGCCTCGGTCCCGTACCGCACGAGCAGCTCGGGCGGGGCGGCGGACCGGGAAGGGACGGTCATCGGGCCTCCAGTCGGCCGGTCGCGGGGTGAGCGGTGAGGCCCGCAGTCTGCCACGGGCCCGGCGCCCGCGGCCCGGGCGGGGGCGGGAGCGGGGCGGAACCGAGGGCGGAATCGGGGGCGGAATCGGGGCGAGCGGGCATCGGCGGCCGCCGGGCGGGAGGCTGTGGAGGCCGGGCGAGCAGGGGACGGCGGGGAGGGGGCGGCGGGGAGGACGAGGAAGGCAGGGGGGGCGAGGAAGGCGAGGAGGGCGGGAGCACACGTCCCGGCCCGGCGGTGCGGCCGCTTCCGGCGGCCCGGGACCGGTGATTGTGCCGATGACGGCGTTCCGCGCCGCCCCCACAGTGGCGGGGCCGCCCCACGGCAGCGGCCTCCCCTCCCCCTGGGGCGGCCGTACCACGACACGAGAGGACGACTTCGTCGTGAAGCGATACCTTGCCGCGGCCACCGCCGCAGCCGCCGGCCTCGCGCTGCTCCTCGCCCCCGGCGCGGGAGCCGCCGCCGGCAACCCGTACGAGCGCGGTCCCGCCCCCACCCAGGCGAGCGTCGAGGCGCTGCGCGGCCCGTACGCGGTCGCGCAGACCTCCGTCTCCTCGCTCGCCGCGTCCGGGTTCGGCGGCGGCACCATCTACTACCCGACGAGCACGGGCGACGGCACGTTCGGCGCCGTGGCGATCTCCCCCGGCTTCACCGCCACCCAGTCGTCGGTCGCCTGGCTCGGACCGCGCCTGGCGTCCCAGGGCTTCGTCGTCTTCGTCATCGACACGCTCACCACGCTCGACCAGCCCGACAGCCGGGGCCGCCAGCTCCTCGCCGCGCTCGACCACCTCACCCAGAGGAGCTCGGTCCGGGACCGGATCGACGCCTCGCGGCTGGGCGTGATGGGTCACTCGATGGGCGGCGGCGGCACGCTGGAGGCGGCGAAGAGCCGGCCGAGCCTGAAGGCCGCGGTGCCGCTCACCGGCTGGAACACGGACAAGAGCTGGCCCGAGATCACCACGCCGACCCTCGTCATCGGCGCGGACGGCGACACGGTCGCGCCCGTCGCGACCCACTCCGAGCCGTTCTACGAGAGCTTCTCCGCCGGCCTGGACAAGGCGTACCTGGAGCTGAACGGCGCCACGCACTTCACGCCCAACACGTCGAACACGACGATCGCGAAGTACAGCATCGCGTGGCTGAAGCGCTTCGTCGACGACGACACCCGGTACGAGCAGTTCCTCTGCCCGCTGCCGCGGCCGAGCCTGACGATCGACGAGTACCGGGGCACGTGCCCGCTCGGTTCCTGACCGGCCGCGAGGGGTCCCGACGGTTGCCGACGGCTTCCGAAGGGCCCCGCCAGGCCGCCGGCGGTTCACGAAAGGGCCCCGGCGGTTCGCGAAGGGTCCTGACGGTTCCCGGGGAGGGGTCCTGACGGTTCCCGAGGGGGGTTCTCGACGGTCCTGTGCGCGGGCACAGCCCGTCGTACGGGGGGCTGGGCTCCGGCCCAGACCCCCGTACCGCTCCGTTCCCGCCCCCGGCCTGGCCCGTTAGCGTGACGGGCGTGACCGCCGACACCGGACCCGTGCTGTACGGCCGGGAGGCCGAACTCGCCGCCGTCTCCCAGCTGTTGTGTCCGAAGAGTGCTCCGCCCGGGATCGAACGGGTGGTGCGCGTGACCGGGGGCCCCGGCGAGGGGCGCTCGGTGCTGCTGGCCCGCGCGGCGCGGGACTTCCCGGGCGAGGCGTACACGGTCGACCCGCCGCGCCGGCACGTGCCGTGGAGCGGAGCACGGGCGCTGTTCACGGCGCTGGCCCCGTCCGGGGCCGCGGCCTGCCGGGCGGCCCGGCTCGCCCGGGGCACGGACGGGATCGCGGCGGCGCTGGCCGCCTGCCTGACCGGCCGGGGGCCCGTCCTGCTCTGCCTCGACGACTTCCCGCTGTGGGACGCCCACTCGCGGGCCGCGTTCGCCGCGCACTGGCGCGCGCCGGGCGCGCGGGGCACGGTCCGCGTCGGCTGGCTGGTGGCGGCCGCGCCCGGCCGGCCACTGCCCGCCGCGGACGCCGCGCCGCTGGTCCGGCTGCCGCGCCTGGGCCGCGCGAGCGCCCGGGCCCTGCTGCGGGACGCCACCGGGGGGCGCGCCGGACCTGCCGTGGCCGAGCGGCTCCTCGACGAGGCGGCCGGGCACCCCGGCGTCCTGGTCGAGGCGGTGCGCCGGCTCGCGCCGGGCGTGCTGGCCGGGACGACGCCCCCGCGGGGGAGGCTGGTCGACGACGCCGTCCTGACCACGGTGTACGGCGGGCTGCTCGGCGCGCTCCCGGTGGACGGGCGCAGGCTGCTGGGCGTGGTGGCCCGGGCCTGCGGCGCCCCGGACCCGGAGGGCCCTCCGCCCGGGGACCCGGACCGCACGGACGTCCGCACGGCCCTGGCCCTGGCCCGGTCCCTGCGCGTGCCGACGGAGACCCTCGACGGTCTGGTGGCGGCCGGTCTCCTGCACCTCCGGGACGACGAACTCGCCTTCCCCGACCCGTTCCTGCGCCGGGCGGCCGTCCACGGCGGCGACGCCACGCGCACCGGTACCCGCACCAGGACCCCGGACCGGTACCGGGACGAGGAGCAGGGCCAGGACCGGGAGCAGGAGCAGGACAGGGAGCAGGGGTGGGGCCGGGAACCGAAGCCGGCCCCGGACCGGACCGTCCGCCCGGACCGGACCGTCCGCCCGGACCACGACCGGGTCCAGGCCCGGGACCGGGAGCCGGCCCGGGAGCGGACCCGGCTCAGCGGTGCGGGTGCCGCCGCGTCCGGTCTGCCCGACCGGCACGAGCGGCACCGGGCCGATCGGCTCGGACCGCCGCCGGCCGTGCGCGCGCGCTCCGCGGCGGCCCGGGGGCGGACGCTGGTGACGCGCGGGTTCGCGGCGCTCGCGAGCGGGCCGGTCATGGACGCGCACGAGGCGTTCCTCCAGGCGGCGAAGGTGCTGCGGGACCGGGAGCCGGCCGAGGCGGCGGACGCGCGGTTCCTCGCGATGGAGGCGGCGTGGGCGGCGGGGGACGTCGGCGCCTGCCTCGCCGCGCTCGACCTGGCCCCGGCCGCGCCGGGCACCGAACGGGCCTTCGCCGACGGGCTGCGGGCGGCGCTCACGGTCCGCCCGGACCGGGCGCGGGCCCGGCTCGCCCCGGTGGTCGCGGTCGGGGCGGTGCGGGACGAGCCCCGGCTGCTGCTGCGGGCCGGGTCGGCGGCGCTGGTGCTCGGGGACGTCACGGCGGCGGCCCGGCTGCACGGCAGGGCGCTGGCCCGGGCGCGGGCGGAGCAGCGGACCTCGCTCCTGCCCCGGATCCTGGAGCACCTCGCGTACGCCGAGCTGCGGGCCGGACGGTACGCGCGGGCCGGTCACACCGCCGGCGAGGGGCTGCGCGCGGCCCGCGCCACCGGCCAGCCGAACTCCGCCGCCCACCAGCACGCGGTGCTGGCGCTGGTGGCGTCGGTGACGGGCGACGGGTCGTCGGTCGCGGAGCACGCGGAGCGGGCGCTGGCGATCGGACGCCCGCACGGCCTCGCACAGGCGGTGACGCTCGCCGAATGGGCGCTGGCCCGGGCGGAGCTGGGCGGCGGGCTGGCCGCCCAGGCCGCCGCGCGCCTCGCGCCCCTGGTCCGCCCCGGACCGCGCGGCGGGCACTTCGCGCTCCGGATGCTGGCCGTGCCGTGCTTCGTGGAGGCGGCGGTGGCGTCGGGGCGCGTGGCGGAGGCGCGGGGGGCGACGGAGGAGTACGCCCTCTGGAGCGACTTCGGGATCGACCGTACGGCCCCGGCCCAACTGGCGCGGTGCCGGGCGCTGCTGGCCCGGCACGGCGAGGAGACGAGCCGCTGGTTCGGCGAGGCCCTGCGGCGTCACGAGGACGGCGGCAACGACTTCGAACGGGCCCGCACGCTCTTCGCGTACGGCACCTGGCTGCGCCGGCGCCGGCGCCCGGGAGAGGCGCGGGGCCCGCTGCGCGACGCGCTGGTCACGTTCGAGCGTGCCGCCGCCGAGGGGTGGGCCCGCCAGGCCCGCGCCGAACTCCGGGCGACGGGCGCGCCGGGCGCGCGGCCGCCGGAGCCCTCGGCGCTGGCCGATCTCACCCCGCAGCAGCAGCGGATCGCCCGGCTGGTCGCGGACGGCGCCACGAACCAGGAGGTCGCCGCCCGGCTGACGCTGAGCCCCCGGACCGTCGACCACCACCTGCGCGGGATCTACGCCCGGCTCCAGATCCGCTCCCGGGTCGAGCTGTCCGCCCTGATCGCGGGGGCGGGACCGGAACCCCTGTCCTGGACGGGGCCGGGGCCGGGGCACTGACGCGGGCCGCCCGGGCCGCTCGGCGGGCGGCCCGGGGGCGGTTCGGCGGGCGGTTCGGCGGGCGGTTCAGCGGGCGCCGAAGACCTGGGTCCAGTAGGGGCCTCCGTCGGTCTGGACGCCGACCCCGATCTCCTTGAAGTCGCAGTTGAGGATGTTGGCGCGGTGGCCCGGGCTGTTCATCCAGCCCTCCATGACCTGCTCCGCCGTGGTCTGGCCCATCGCGATGTTCTCGCCGTAGGTCGCCCAGGGGTACCCGGCCGCGGTGACCCGCTCGCCCGGGCCGGCGCCGTCGGGGTTGGTGTGGTCGAAGAAGTCCCGGGCGGCCATGTCGTCGGAGTGGCCCTGCGCGGCGCGCGCGAGGGCGGCGTTCGCGGTGAGCGGCCCGCAGCCCGCCTTGGCGCGTTCGGCGTTGACGAGGGAGAGGACCTGGTCCGCCGCCGACGTCTGGCCGGAGTCGTTCTGCGCGCCGCCGCCGGGGTCGGTGTCGGCCGTCGGCTTCGGGGCGGTGCGGGTGGGCTTCGGGGCGGAGGGCTTCTTCGCCGGGGTGGCGGTGGGGCTCGCGGTGGTGCGCTGCGGGGTCGGGCTCGCCGTGGTCGGGCGGGCGGTGGGGGTCTTCTTCCCGGCGGTGCCGGGCGTGGCGGTGGTGGCGGTGGGCCGGGGGGCCGTCGTGGCGGTGGCGGAGGGGGCCGCGCCCGTGGTGGCGGGCGTGGCCCCCAGCGAGTCCGGTTCGTGCGTGAGCGGCACGTCGGGGGCGGGGACGAGCGCGCGGTTCGCCTCCAGGATCTCGCGCTGCCCGTCGCGCCCTCCGTAGAACGAGAACGCCCCGCCCGTCACGGCGACGACCGCGATCCCGGCCGCGACGGCGGCCCGCCGCCGGGTCTTCTCCTGTGCCTGGCGCCGCCGCCGGAGGGCCGCCCGCGATCCGCGCCGTCCGGCCGGCGCCGCGGCGAGCCCGCCGAGGTCGTACGCCCGCGTCACGTCGTCACCGCCGAGCCCGCCCTCGGCCTCGGCCTGGAGGTCGTACTCCGCCTCCGCGTCGAACGCGGCCTCGGAGGCGAACCCGGCCTCCGCGCCGAACGCGGCCTCGGGCCCGTACCCGAACCCCGCTCCGGTCGCGTACCCGGCGGCGGCCTCGGGCCCGTACCCGGCCCCGCCCTCCGGCGCGGTGAAGGCCGCGCCCACGGTCGGCGCGGCTCCTCCGAAGCCCGCCACCGGCCACGCCTGCGCGGCGGGCGCCGCCGGCGCGACCCCGCCGCACCCGGCGCAGCGGCTCGTGTGCGCGGCGAGGTGGTCGCGCCACCCCGCGCCCGGCCGTCCGTCCCAGCCGGCGGTCAGTTCCTGGAGCCGGGGGCAGCGCGGCCGCCGGGCGAGGGCGGAGGCGACGGACCGGGCGGCGTCGACGCGCACCCGCACGGTCGCCATCCGGGTCGCGGTCTCCTCGGGCGTCCACCCGAGCGCGGCCGACGTCTCGTGGCGCAGGAGTTGTCCCTCGTCCTCCAGCGAGCCGAGCGCCGCCAGCATCGCGTCCTGCACGTCCAGCCATCCCGCGGCCTGGTCGAGCGAGGCGGCGGCGTGTCCGAGGGTGGTGTCGACGGCGAGGGCCACCAGCCAGGACCGGAAGGCGTCCGGGTGGGGCAGCGTGTGCAGGGAGCCGTGGGCCCGGCGCAGGGTCTCCCCCACGACGGTCTCGACGGCGACCGCGGGACGGGCCACCAGGGCGCGCGACGCCAGGGCGCCGACGAGCGGCTGGTGGGCCCGGAGGAGCTGGTCGCACGCCCAGGGGTCGCCGTACTGCGCCGCCCGTATCCACTCCGCCGTCTGGTCCGCACCCATGGTCTGCTGCACGCCGTTCGTCCTTCTCTCGCCCGTTCCCGGATTTCCCTGCGCCTGGGAGAGCCTCGGCCGAGGAGGGGGATAACGGAAAGAGGGAAAGCGGAATCCGTGACGTGGGTCACAAGCGGACCGCCGCGGCTCCGGGCCGGCCGGCCGGGGGCTCCGCCGGGCGTGGCCGGGGACGGGTCCGGCCTTCTAGGGTGGGCCGCATGGATGGGGATCATGGTGACGCACGACTGGCGGAGCGGCTGCGGGCGCTGACGGGCGGGCGGTTCCCGGTCGCCGGGGCGCTGCTCGGCCCCGAGGGCGCGGTGACGGCGTCCGTGGGGGCGGGGCTCGGGGCCGATTACGAGATCGGGTCCGTGTCGAAGGGCGTCACGGGGCTCCTGTACGCGGACGCGCTGGAGCGCGGCGAGGTGACGGCCGGGACGGCGCTCGGGGCGCTGCTGCCGCTGGCGGACGTGCCGGTCGGCTCGGTGACGCTCGGGACGCTGGCGACGCACCGGTCGGGGCTGCCGCGGATTCCCGCCGCGGCGCGGCCGTGGCGGCGGACGTTCGCGCTGTGGCGGCACGGCGCCAATCCGTACGGCGAGGACGTCGCCGAGCTCCTCGACCAGGCCCGCACCGTCCGGCCGGGCTCCGCGCGGCCCCGCTACTCCAACCTCGGCTTCGAACTGCTGGGGCACGCGCTGGCCGCCGCCGCCGGGACGTCGTACGAGGAGCTGGTCGCCGCGCGGATCGGGCGGCCGCTCGGCCTCGACCGGTTCTACCTCCCCGCCACCGCGGCCGACCTGCGGCCGGGGGCCCTGGAGGGGACGACCCGGCGGGGCGGGCGGCGCGAGCCGTGGACGGGCGAGGCGCTCGGGCCGGCCGGCGGGATCCGGGCCGACATCGGCAGCATGGCGCGCTTCACCGCGGCGCTCCTCGACGGCACGGCGCCGGGGACGGCCGCGCTCGATCCGGTCGCCCCGTTCAGCGGGGGCACCCGGATCGGCGCCGCCTGGATCACGCTGCGCGTCCGCAGCCTCGCGATCACGATGCACAACGGCGGGACCGGCGGCTTCCGCTCCTGGCTGGGCCTGGACCGCGAGGCCGGTACCGGGGTGGTGGTGCTCGCGGCCGCGAGCGTCTCCGTCGACCGGCCCGGCTTCGCCCTCCTCACCGAGGGCCGCCCCCGCACCTGACACCGGACGGCGGACGGCGGGCACCTCACGCCGGGCACCGGACGGCGGCCCGGTCGGTACCGGACACCGGACCGGACGGCGGCCCGGTCGGCGCGGCGCGCCCCGCGCCCCGCGGGCACTCCTACCCGGTCGCGGTCCGGGTCCTGGCCGCCCGGCGGGCGACCGGGCCGGTCGCCGCGGCGGCCAGGAGGAAGGCCGCACCGAGCAGCAGCCAGCCGAGGGGGGCCGCCGCCGACGAGGAGCGTCGTGACGGCGAGCGGACCGATCGCCCGGGCCACCGGGACGCCGGCGCCGTGGAAGCCCTGGTACTGGCCGATCCGGTCGGCGGGCGCGAGTCCGGTCGGCGGGCGCGAGGCCGAGGCCCAGCTGCCAGGAACCGGCGGCGTGCCGCATCTCGGCGACGACGAGGAGCACGGCGCCGAGCACGAGGACCGCGACGGCGGCACCGGCGCTCAGCGCGGGGAGCGCGGTCACCGCGAAGACCGCGCAGGCGGCGCACATGACGGCGCCCGCGCCCCGGACCGCGCGGGCGGCCGTGCCGAGGTCGGTGACCGACCGGGCGGCGCGGACCTGGAAGAGGGTCACGGCCAGGGTGTCGAGGACGAAGAGCGCCGAGACCGTCCGGCCGGGTGCCGCCGTCCGCTGCGCGATCCACAGCGGCAGGGCCAGGCTCAGGACCGGCGTCCGCAGCAGCATCAGCGCGTTGAGGAGCGCGAGGACCACGTGGGGGCCGTCGCGCAGCACGGCCGTGACGGAGGCGCCCCGGACGGCGGACGCGGGCACCGGGGCGGGAGGGGCGCGCGGAGCCGTCCGAGCAGCAGGGCGCAGAGCAGGAAGCCGGCCGCGTCCAGGGCCGGCACGGCGAGGTAGGCGCCGCGGGTGCCGGCGTGGAGGGCGAGGCCGCCGAGGGCCGCGCCGACGGCGAGGCCCGCGTGGGAGAGGGCCTGGAGCCGGACGAGGACGGCGGTCCGGCCGGCCGGGTCGACCGTCCGGGCGAGGAGGGCCTGCCGGGTGGCGGCCAGGCCGCTCTGCGCGCAGGCGTAGAGGGTGGCGGCGAGGAAGGCGGGGAAGGAGGCGACGAGGAGGAAGGAGGCGACGGCCGCCGCCGTCACGAGGGCGAGGAGCACGGAGACGCCGTGCGGGCCGCGCCGGTCGGCGAACGCTCCGAGCGGGACCCCGGCCGGGGAGCCCACCGCCCAGGCGACGGTGAGCCCTGCCCCGACCTGCGCGGCGGAGAGCCCGACGATCCCGGAGAAGTACGGCGCGCAGGTCACGTAGAAGGCGCCGTCGCCCACGGAGTTGCCCAGCTGCGCGAGGAGCAGCGTGCGGGGCACGGCCGGACGGCCGCCGGGGGCGGGGCCGGGCGCGAGGCCGGAACCGGAGGCCGGGGCGGAGCCGGAGGCCGGGGCGGAGCCGGAGGTCCCCGGGGTGGTGAGCGCCGGGGTGGTGCGCACCGGGAAGGAGCGTGCCGGTGAGGGCCTGCCGAGGAGGAGGGGGCCGCCGGGATGGTGTGCGCCGGTGAGGGGTTCCGCAGGTGAGGGGTTTGCCATGGACACGACGCTAGGGTGAAGTGGCCCGTGGACTCCGGTCCGTTGACGGACCGTCGGCCCGGGCCACTGGCTCCGCCTCCGCTCAGCGGCCGTACATCCCCCGGCACAGCTCCGCCGCGCCCAGGGGGGCGTCGATCCGCTGGGCCTCGCGGCACAGGTTCCGCATCTCGGGGACCTGCCCGGCGGGAGTCCGTCCGGCGGGGACCTGTCCGGCGGGGGCGGGCCGGGGCGCGGGCGCCCGGCCGGGTCCCGCGGCACGGGGACGGGGCGGGCGGGACTCCTTCCCCGGACGCGCCCCTCCCTCCCGGCGCACCCCCTGCCCCGCACGGCGCTCCCCCGCCGGGCGCTCCCCCGCCGGGCGCGCCTCCGCCGTCCGCGCCGGGGCGCGCACCGCTCCCGCCCCGCCGCCTCCGTCACCCGGCTCCCGGTCCCGCTCCCCTTCCCGCCCGGCATCGGCCCGGGGCGGTACGGGCACGCCCCCGGCCCCGTCCGCCGGGCCCCGCCGCCCCTCCTCGGCCACGTCGGCCAGCTCCTCCCGGGGCTCGGCCTCCGGCGGCGGTTCCGGGAGCGCCGACGGGGGGCGCTGCGCGGCGGGCGCGAGGGCGGGGGGCGCGGTCGCGGGGGCGGGCGGCGCGGAGGGCTTCGGGAGGCCCACGCAGCCGCCGACCAGGAGGGCGGTGAGCAGCGGGAGCGCGGTGCGGCGGACGTTCATGGCGGTCACGCTGCCGCACCCGAGCGCCGCGGCGGAGCCGGTACGGACCGCGACCACCGCCACGGGTGAACGGCGGGCCGCCGCCCCTGACGGCGGCCCTCCGCCCCCGGTCCGCGTGGGTGCCGTCGGTCCGCGTCGCTGTGCTACGACCGAAACAGAATCTCGTTCTAGAAATACGCTCCGGATCACCGGTGACCCACAGGGGGAGTCCCGATGCCGTACGCGCCGCCGCCCCGGACCCCTCCGGGGCGGGCGCCCGAGCCGGGCCGCCGCTCCCGGCGCGACCCCGCCCTCCTCGCGCTCGCCGCCGGGCTCGCGCTGCTGGTCGTCGCGGTGGCGGGGGCGGGCTGGTACGGCCACGGGACCGGCCACGCCCGTCCCCCGGCCGCCCGGGGGACGGGCGCGCCCCCACCGGGGACCGCCGCGCCTCCGGCGGAGGGCGTCACGCCTCCGACGGGGCCCGCCCTCCGCACCCCCGGGCCGGTCCGCGTGCCCGGCGCCCGGGAGCTCGCCGCCGCCCGGCAGCCGGGCGAGGGCACCTCCTGGATCGCCTCCGACTCCACGGACCTGCCCCGGCGGAGCATCCGCGCGGACGGTCCCTGGATCGTCGGCGACACCGTGGTCCGGGCGCTCTTCCGCGAGGTCACCGCCTACCGGCTCGCCGACGGCGCCGAGCTGCGGAGCCCGACCCTGCCCACCCCCGTCTGCGAGGCGCCGGAGCACACGACGCCGGACGGCCGGATCGTCGTCGTCCTCGCGACCGGCACGGCCCGGCGGGGCGCGCGCTGCGACCGGTTCCGGATGATCGGCCTGCGGACCGGGAAGGCCGGCTGGACGAAGGAGCTGCTTCGGGCCGATCCGACCCCGGACACGCCCGTGCTCCTCGCGCACACGGCGATCAGCGGGGACACCCTCGCCGTCGCCGAGGGCACGGGAGCCGCCGCGTACCGCGTGGGCGACGGCGTCCGGCTCTTCGGCGTCCCGGCCGAGGAGCCCGGCCGCTGCCGCCCCGACCAGGTCGCCGGCGGCTCCCGGCTCCTCGTCGGTTCCCTGTGCGCGACCGGCGCCGACCGGCGCAGGAGCCACTCCGGGCTCCGGGAGCTCGACCCTCGCACCGGCGCCGTGCGGTGGCGCCACCGCACTCCGGCGGGCCGGAGCGTCGAGCGGGTGGCCTCCGTCGATCCGGTGGTGTACACCTCGGTCGACAACGACCGCCTCACCGACGACTGGCGGATCGTCGCCCCCGGCCCCCGCGGCGAGGTCCGCCGCACGATCGACCCCCGGCCCCAGGGCTTCGAGCACTGCGTCCACTCCGGGATCGACGCCGGCCTCCAGCCCTGTCCGGGCATCGTCGTCGGACACGGACTGGTCCACGTCGGCGGCACGGACCGGGCCGGCGCCTACGACCTGGCGACCGGGAAGCTCCTCCGGGGCATCCGGACGCACGACGGCAGGACCCTGACACCGGTCGGCTTCCGCGCCGCGCCGGGGACGATCGTCTACGAGTCGGCCACCCCGAGCCGCCCCGGCCGCACCTTCGTCCTGGACGGGGGCGGGGCGGGCGGGGAGGAGGTGCTGCTGCGGCACCCGGCGGCGGCCGGGGCCGAGTACGACACGGGGGCGGGCCGGGTGCTCCGCGTCGGCGGACGGGTCGTCGTGACGCCCGCGCACGTCAGCGGCGACGACGCGCGGCGCCAACCCCGGATGGCCTCCTTCGCCCCGGGGCCGGACTGACCCGCTCCTGCCCGCCACCGAGTTCAGAGAGCGCTCTCAGAGCGGGCGCCCGTACGGATATCCTGACCCGGTCCGGAGCAGACGAAGGGGGCCGACGTGGCCGAACAGACGACGGGGGCCCGCCCCACGCTGGAGGCCGTCGCGGCCCGTGCCGGGGTGTCGCGGGCCACGGCCTCCCGGGTCGTCAACGGCGGTGCCGGGGTCCGGGCGCCGCTGGTCGACAAGGTGCGGCAGGCCGTCGAGGAGCTCGGGTACGTCCCGAACCTCGCGGCCCGCACCCTGGTCACCCGGCGCAACGGCGCCGTGGCCGTGGTCATCGCGGAGCCGGAGTTCCGGATCTTCTCCGACCCCTTCTTCCAGGAGCAGGTGCGCGGCATCAGCCGTGAACTCACCTCCCACGACTCCCAATTGGTGCTGCTCTGGGTGGAGAGCCCGGGCGACCACGACCGGATCGCCCGCTATCTCGGCGGCGGTCACGTCGACGGCGCCCTCGCCTTCTCCCTCCACGACGAGGACGAGCTGGCGGCGGTGCTGCGCCGGGCGAAGATCCCGACGGTGCTCGGCGGCCGCCCCACCGACGGGATCGGCCCCGACATGCCGTACGTCGACTGCGACAACCGCGGCGGCGCGCGCGAGGCCGTCCGGCTCCTGGTCGACCGGGGCTGCAGGGCCGTCGCCCACCTGGCGGGGCCCCGCGACCAGACCTCGGCGGTGGACCGCGCCGACGGCTGGCGGGAGGCGCTCGGCGACCCGGATCCGGCCCTGCTGGGCCACGGCGACTTCACGGCGGAGAGCGGCGCCCGGGCGATGGCCGGACTCCTCGACCGGCGACCGGACGTGGACGGCGTCTTCGCCGCCAACGACCTGATGGCCTCGGGCGCCCTGCGGGTGCTGCGGGAGCGGGGCCTGCGGGTGCCGGAGGACGTGGCCGTGGTCGGCTTCGACGACGTGGCGTCGATCGCCGAGCGGACCGACCCGCCGCTGACGACGGTCCGTCAGGACATCGAGGGCATGGGGCGGTTGATGGTCCGGCTCCTGATGCACCTGCTCCACGAGCACGGGTCCGGGGCACCCGCCCCGGACCCGCTGATCACGCCGACGACGCTGGTGCGCCGGGCCTCGGCCTGAGGCCCGGCACGCCCCCGCCGCGCGCCGGGCCTCGGTCCGAGGCCCGGCGCACCCCCGTCAGTCGAAGGGGATGACGAGCACGGAGTCCGCCGTGCCGGTCCTGACGGTCGCCGGGGCGTTGCCGATGGCGCTCCACAGCTCCACGCGGACGGTGCCGCCGCGCAGGTCGCCGAGGGTGCCGGTGGCGGACTTCAGGCCGCGGGTCTGGTCGTACCGCTCCCAGCCGGCCACCGGGTCGGTGGCGAAGTAGTGGTACGTCTCGGTGCGGTCGAAGGCGCCGTCGCCGGTCAGGTCGTAGCTGACCCGGACCTGCTGCCCGAGGCCGACGGAGGTGCCCGCGTCCACCGCGAGGCGGAAGGCGGTGGCGGCCCCCGGGGTGAGGGTGCCGGTGACGTTCCGCGCCTCGTAGACGAGCGGCTGGTGCGGCGCGCCGTCGTGGTTGGCGCCGCCGGCGGAGGCGATCGTGTCGCTGCCCGCGGCGGTGTCGGTCGCGGTGGTCAGCTGGCCGCCGCTCTTGAGCCGGAAGGTGTCGCCGGTGCCGGGCTCGGGGCAGACGGGGCCGCCGGGCTGGCCGCAGGGGATGGTGCCGGTGCCCTTGCCGGTGGCGGTGGAGCGGGCCGGGACGGTGAGGGACTTGCCGTCGGAGAAGGCGACGGTGACCGGGGCGGCGCCGAAGTTGTGGGCGGCGTAGGTCCGCTCGGTGCCCTTGAGGAAGACGGCCGAGGTCGGGATCGATCCGGTGACGGTCGCGTCGGGGGCGCCGAGCGCGTCCAGGGTGGTGAGCCAGTGGTAGGTGTGGGCCCTGGTCTCACCGGCCTCGGGGGTGTAGTTCCCGCCGACGGCGTCGAAGCGCCCCTTGGCGCGGGCCGGTTCGGCGAGCGACTCGAACTCCCACAGGATGTCCCGCCACTCGACGGCCGGGCCGCCGTTCTCCCGCTCCATCTCGGCCAGGTTGCGCCGGATGGCACCCGGGTAGGCGCCCATGTGCAGCGCGTTGCCCGAGGTCACCGGGAGGGTGTTGATGCCGTGGATCTCCTCCGGGTTCGCCGTCCACCAGGTGGAGTAGGCGCCGCCGCTGCCCCAGACCATGCCGACCGTGTCGTGGCCGAAGGAGCCGGGGAAGACCTGCTGGTCGGCGTCGAACCAGTACTGGCCGATGGCGTCGGACTCGGTGGCGAGGAGGTAGCCGCCGAGGTCGCGCAGGGCGGTGTCGCCGGTGGCGGAGCCCCACAGGACGAGGGCGGCGCTCAGGTTGGTGGACTCGGAGGAGGACTCCTGGTTGTTGCCGGCCGCGAAGCCGGAGTGGCCGGAGGCCCAGCTGTGGCCGGCGTAGACGTCGAAGCCGCGCAGGAAGGGGAAGGCCGTGTCGGTGCGGCTGGGGTTGGCGACGTCCCGGACCAGGGTCCTGACCATGCCGCCCCAGGCGGAGTCGGCGGCCCAGGCCTGGTCGTACTGGGCGACGATCGCGGCGGCGTACACGTAGTAGCCGTAGTGGAAGTGGTGGTCGTTGAGCTCGGTGTCGCTGCCGTACGAGGCCGGGTAGCCGGTCAGGGTCTTCCAGGTGCGGTCGTACGAGAACTCGTTGGCGCCGCCGGCGGTGAACCAGTCCTGGAGCCGGCCCTTGAGCAGGCCGACGAGCCGGTCGCGCAGCGCGGTGTCGCCGAGCTGCTCGGCGAGCGGCACCAGCTGGGCGAGCTTGCCGAGCGCCTTGCCGGTCCAGTAGGTGTCGGTGGCCCCGGAGAACGGGTCGGCGGAGTTCACCACCTCGTTCAGGTAGGTGCGCAGCCGCGCCTGGTCCACCGCGCCGGAGGCGGGCAGCCCGGGCAGGACGGCGGCCTGCTTGCGGCTCGTGGTGAAGGACCTGCCCTCGCGGACCTTCATGGTGCCGCGCGGGGAGACGTACGTGTACGGGGTCAGGGCGTCCGTGGTGTTGAGCCACTGGTGCCGGTAGAGGGCCTGGAGGGTGCCGGTCTCGGTGCCCTCCTTCGCCTCCGTGGTGAGGGTGTAGGTGGCGTTGATCCGGCCGGCCGAGGAGGACCAGGCGACGCGGGAGCCGGTGACGAAGCTGAAGGCGTACTTGCGGAAGGTGGCGAGCGCGCCGGTGGAGGGCAGGACGGCGACGGAGAAGTAGTCCTTGCCGCCGAGGCCCGCGGTGACGGTGGTGCCCGCGACGTTCCAGTCGGTGCCCGTGGGGGCGAAGAGGGCGTAGTGGTGGCCGCCGACGGTGATGCCGAGGACGTTGCCCTGGTCGGCGAAGACGGTGGGCGCGCCGGAGGTGGTGATCCGGGCGTCGCCGCCGGTGCCCTTGGCGTACACGAAGGGCAGGCCGTGGCCGATGGTGGTGCGCAGGGTGCGGGCGCCGTCGGACCAGGCGGGGGTGACGGTCCAGTCGGACCAGTCGTCGGCCTTGGCGTCGGGGGAGTTGAGTCCGGTGAGGCCGAGGGTGAGGTCGGCCTTGTGGGGGAACTCGTACTGGCGCCCGTCGCCGACGATCGCCGGGGCGGTGGGGTAGCCGATCTCCAGGCCGCCGGCGACGGCCTGGTAGGTCAGCGGGTGCCCGTACATGGGGGTCGAGTACGGGTTGTCGCCGTAGCGCTGGAAGGCGAGCGAGGACCACCAGTCGTTGGTGGGGACGGGCCGGTCCTTGGCGGCGGCGGTCACCTTGGGGGTGACGGGCGCGCCGGTGTTGGTGGTGGGGCCGGAGGTCCCGGCGGGGCGGGTGTCGGAGTAACCGCCCGCGCCCACGGGGACGGTGGCGGCGGAGGCGGGACCGGCGGCGACCGGTACGAGACCGGCGGCCGCCAGGGCGGCGGTGAGGACCAGCGACGCGGCCGGTCGGGAGCGGGGAGCTGACACGTACAGCACCTCGTTGGCTCGGTGGTGGGGGCTGGGGATCGTCCCGCGGAGGCCCCGGAGGGACCGCGGAAACGGTTTTGAGAGCGCTCTCAGCAGTGCGCAACGTAAAACTCCCGAAACGTGGGCGTCAAGAGAGGCGACGAGAAGCCGAGTTGGGACGCAAGGGCCTTACACGCCCTTCGATTCCGAGCCGTTACGCCTTCGAGTCTTGACGGGAACCGGCGAGTCGGGGCACGCTCCAGACCGTTCTTGAGAGCGCTCTCAAGCGTTCTCGGGGCTCCCCGGGACCACCCGGTGCTGCCCGCCCCTGTCCGCCTGCCGCAACCCCCCGTTCCGCCCCGATGCCAAGGGAGCCCGTCCATGCCCATCACCCGAGCCGCCACCCAGGCCGTCCTCCGCCTCGGAGCGGTCGCGCTCGCCGGTTCCCTGCTCGCCGCCTGCGGGTCCGGATCCTCCGGGACCACCGCCGGCAAGGCGGACGGCAAGGTGACCGTCACCGTCGACCTCTTCGGCTCCTTCGGCTACAAGGAGGCCGGGCTCTACGCCGAGTACGAGAAGCTCCACCCGAACGTCACCATCAAGCAGACCGACACCGAGGACGAGGCCGACTACTGGAAGTCCCTCCAGACCCGGCTCGCCGGCGGGGGCGGCCTCGCCGACGTGCAGGGCATCGAGGTGGGCCGGATCGCCTCCGTCACCCAGCAGCAGGCGGACCGCTTCGAGGACCTGCGGAAGTACGGCGCCGACGGGCTCAAGAGCCAGTTCGCCGACGCCAAGTGGGCCGCCGCGACCGGCAAGGGCGGCGAGGTCCTCGGCCTCGGCACCGACGTCGGCCCCGAGGCGATGTGCTACCGCACCGACCTCTTCCAGCAGGCCGGACTCCCCACCGACCGCGCCGAGCTGGCCAAGCGGTGGTCCACCTGGGACGGCTACCTGGAGCTCGGCAAGCAGTACAAGGCCAAGGCTCCCGCCAAGAGCGCCTGGCTGGACAGCGTCGGCAGCCTCTTCTCGATCATGATCGGGCAGGAGAAGGAACGCTACTACGACGCCTCCGGCGCCCTGATCTGGGAGACCAACCCCGCCCTGAAGACCGCCTGGGAGACCTCCGTCGAGGCGAGCGGCGCCGGACTCAGCGCCAAGCTCGACCAGTGGTCCCCGCAGTGGAACCAGGCCTTCGCCGCCGGATCCTTCGCCACCATCCCCTGCCCCGCCTGGATGCTCGGCTACATCAAGGGCCAGGCCGGCGAGACCGGCAAGGGCAAGTGGGACATCGCCGCACTGCCCGGCGGCGCCGGCAACTGGGGCGGCTCCTACCTCGCGGTGCCGCGCGCCGCGAAGAACAAGAAGGAGGCGTACGAGCTGATCAAGTGGCTCACCGCCCCCGAGCAGCAGGCCAAGATCTTCGCCAAGCAGGGCAACTTCCCCTCCTCCACCGGCGCCATCGCCGAGGTCGCGGGCACCACCGACCCGTACTTCTCCGGCGCGCCCATCGGGCAGATCTTCGGCGACGCCGCCAAGGCGGCCCCGGTCCAGGTCCTCGGCGTCCACGACCAGAACATCAACCAGCAGATCACCAACGCGCTGAGCGAGGTCGAGCGCAAGGGCCTCGCCCCGGAGAAGGCCTGGGAGAACGCAAAGAAGGGCGTCGCCAACACCCTCGGCTGACCCCGCGCCGGCCGGACCCCTCCCCGGGCCCCGGCCGGCCGCCCGGCCGGGGCGGCTCCCCCCGCCCCGGCCCACCCGCGGGACCCCGCCCGCGCCTCCCCCGTGACCACCTCCCGAAGGGCCGCACCGTGACCCTCACCGCACCGGCGAAAGCCGCCACCGCCCCCCGCCAGCCGGCCCTCCGGCGGGCGTGGCAGGCGGTGTCGCCGTACACGTACGTCGCCCCGTTCTTCACCCTCTTCGCCGCCTTCGGGCTCTTCCCGCTGATCTACACCGCGTACGTCTCCCTCCACCGGGTCGAGCTCCAGGACCCCGGCTCCATGGAGTGGCGCGGGCTCGGCAACTACACCGCCCTCCTCGGCGACGAGTTCTTCTGGACCGCGCTGCGCAACACCTTCACCATCGGCCTCCTGTCGACCGTCCCGCAGCTCGTGATGGCGCTGGCCCTGGCCCACCTGCTCAACCACCGGCTGCGCGGCCGGACCTTCCTGCGGACGGCGATGCTGCTGCCGTACGCCACCTCCGTCGCCGCCGCGACCCTCGTCTTCGCCCAGCTCTTCGGCCGCGACTTCGGCCTCTTCAACTACGTCCTCGGCCTCGTCGGCGTCGGACCGGTCGACTGGCAGTCCGGCACCCTCAGCTCCCAGATCGCCGTCTCCACCATCGTCGTGTGGCGGTGGACCGGCTACAACGCGCTCATCTACCTCGCCGGCATGCAGTCCATCCCCTCCGAGCTGTACGAGGCGGCCGAGATGGACGGCGCCTCCCGGTGGCGGCAGTTCTTCCACGTGACCCTGCCGGGACTGCGGCCCACCATCCTCTTCACCGTCGTCGTCTCCACCATCGGCGCGACCCAGCTCTTCGGCGAGCCGCTGCTCTTCGAGGGCTCGATGTCCGGCGGCATCTCCCACCAGTACCAGACCCTCGGCCTCTACATGTACGAGCAGGGCTGGGGCTTCTTCCACCTGGGCCGGGCGGCCGCGATCGCCTGGGTGATGTTCCTGCTGATCCTGGTGCTGGTCGGGGCCAACGCCCTGATCGCGCGCCGCCGTTCCCGCAAGGAGGCCGGCCGATGACCGCGCTCGCCGACCCGCCCGCCGCACCGCCCGCGCCGGCCCCCGCCGCCGGTCCCCCGGGACCGGGCCGCCGGCGCCGCTCGGGCGCCGGACGGACCCTGAAGGCCGGCCCGCTCGCGTACGCCGTGCTGATCCTGGCGGTGCTGGTCTCCGCCTTCCCCTTCTACTGGACCATCGTCGCGGCCAGCCGCACCAACGCCGACCTCGCCCAGGTGCCGCCGTCGCTCGTGCCGGGCCCCCACCTGATCCGGAACTTCGAGGCCGTCCTCGCCGAGGCCGACATCGGCAAGGCGCTGCTGAACTCCCTCATCGTCTCCGGCTCGATCACCGTCGGCACCGTGCTGTGCTGCACCCTGGCCGGCTTCGCCTTCGCCAAGCTCCGCTTCCGGGGCCGGGGCGCGCTGCTCGCGATCACCGTCGGCACGATGATGATCCCGCCGCAGCTCGGCGTCATCCCGCTCTTCATGCTGATCGCCGAGCTCCAGTGGGTGAACCAGCTCCAGTCGGTGATCCTCCCCGGCCTGGTCTCCGCCTTCGGCGTCTTCTTCATGCGCCAGTACCTGGTGCAGTCGCTGCCGGACGAGCTGATCGAGGCGGCCCGGGTGGACGGCGCCTCCACCGCCCGGATCTTCTGGTCGATCGTCGTACCGATCGCCCGTCCGGGTATGGCCGTCCTCGGCCTGCTCACCTTCATGGCCGCGTGGAACGACTTCTTCTGGCCGATCGTGGCACTCTCCTCGCAGGAACCGACCGTCCAGGTGGCGCTCCGTCAGCTCGGCGGCGGCTACGTCCACGACCAGTCGGTGATCATGGCGGGCACCCTGCTGGGCACCCTGCCCGTGCTGCTGGTCTTCGGCCTGCTGGGCCGGCAGATCGTCGGCGGCATCATGCAGGGCGCGGTCAAGGGCTGAGCCCCGTCCCCCCTCCCCCACCCGTCCCCTCTCCTTGGAGTCTCCTCCCCATGACCGCTGTCGACGCACGCCCCGACTCCCCCGCGACGCTCCGCTTCCCGCAGGGTTTCCGCTGGGGCACCGCCACCGCCGCGTACCAGATCGAGGGCGCGGCCACGGAGGACGGCCGGACGCCGTCCATCTGGGACACCTTCAGCCGGACGCCGGGCAAGGTCCGCAACGGCGACACCGGCGACATCGCCGCCGACCACTACCACCGGGTCCGCGAGGACGTGGCCCTCATGCGCGAACTGGGGGTCACGGACTACCGCTTCTCCGTCGCCTGGCCGCGGGTCCAGCCCACCGGGCGCGGACCGGCGCTCCAGAAGGGCCTGGACTTCTACCGCCGGCTCTGCGACGAGCTGCGGGAGGCCGGCATCCGGCCGGTCGCGACGCTGTACCACTGGGACCTGCCGCAGGAGCTGGAGGACGCGGGCGGCTGGCCGCGCCGGGAGACGGCCGCGCGGTTCGCCGAGTACGCCGGGATCGTGGCGGACGGGCTCGGCGACCGGGTCGCGACCTGGACCACGCTGAACGAGCCGTGGTGCGCCGCCTTCCTCGGGTACGGCAACGGGGTGCACGCGCCGGGCCGGACCGACGACGCGGACGCGCTGCGCGCCGCCCACCACCTGAACCTGGCGCACGGCTGGGCGGTGGGCGCGCTCCGGGAGGCGCTGCCGGCCGGGACCGAGGTCTCGCTGACCCTCAACCTGCACGTGGTGCGGGCGCTGACGGAGTCGGCGGAGGACCGGGACGCGGCCCGCCGGATCGACGCGGTGGCCAACCGGATCTTCCTGGACCCGGTCTTCCGGGGCCGTCTGCCGGAGGACCTGGTCCGGGACACCTCCGGCGTGACCGACTGGGACTTCGTGCGGGACGGGGACCTGGCGGCGATCGCGGCGCCGATCGACTCCCTCGGGCTGAACTACTACTCCCCCACCGTCGTCGCGGCGGGCTCCTCGGAGTCCCCGTCGCCGTGGGCGGGCGCCGAGCGGCACGTGCGCTTCCTGCCCGCGCCGGGGCCCCGGACGGCGATGGACTGGCCGGTGGACGCGGACGGGCTGTACGAGCTGCTGACGCGGCTGCGCGACGAGCTGCCGGGCGTCCCCCTGGTCATCACCGAGAACGGGGCCGCGTACGACGACTACGCGGACCCGTCCGGGCAGGTGCGCGACCCGGAGCGGGTCGCCTACCTGCACGGGCACTTGGCGGCGGTGCGGCGGGCCGTCGAGGACGGGGCCGACGTGCGGGGGTACTTCCTCTGGTCGCTCCTGGACAACTTCGAGTGGGCGTTCGGCTACAGCAAGCGGTTCGGGATCGTGCACGTCGACTTCGCGAGCCAGCGGCGGACGCTCAAGGACAGTGCCCGCTGGTACGCGGACGTGATCGCGCGGGGCGGGCTGCCGTCCTGAGCGTCCGGCCCGCCGGTCAGCCGGTGGTGAGGACGACGAGCCGCTGGGTGGCGCGGGTCATCGCCACGTAGCGGTCGACCGCGCCCTCGATGCCCTCGCCGAACCGCTCCGGGTCGAGGAGGACGACGAGGTCGAACTCCAGGCCCTTGGAGAGGCTCGGGGTGAGCGCCCTGACCCGGGGGCGGTCGCCGAGCGGGGGAAGGTGTCCCCCGGCGGCGATGACGCAGGCCACGCCGTCGGCGTGACCGGCCAGCCAGTCGTCGAGGACGGCGTCCAGGTCGTCGGCGGGGCCGTGGACCACGGGCAGGCCGCTCGCCCGGACCGAGGTCGGCACGTTGGCGTCCGGGAGGGCGGCGCGGATGACCGGCGCGGCCTCGGTCATGACCTCCTCGGGGGTCCGGTAGTTGATGCTCAGGGACGCCATCTCGACGCGGTAGAGGCCGATCCGCTCCAGGCGCTCGCGCCAGGTCTCGGTGAAGCCGTGCCGCGCCTGGGCGCGGTCGCCGACGATGGTGAAGCTGCGGGACGGGCAGCGCAGCAGCAGCATCTGCCATTCGGCGTCGGTGAGCTCCTGCGCCTCGTCGACGACGACGTGGGCGAAGGGGCCGGCCAGCGGGTCGGTGGCGGCGGCGGGCAGACCGCCGCCGTCGACGAGGCTGTCCTGGAGGTCCTTGCCGAGCAGCATGGTGACGGCGCCCTCGCCGTCGTCGTCGGAGCGCACGATGGTGTCGATGACGCCGGCCATCCGCTCCTTGCGGGCGGCGAGGGTGGCCTTCTCCCGGCGCGTGCGGGCGGCGGCCCGGGGGTCGCCGAGGCGCTGCCGGGCCGCGTCGAGGAAGGGCAGGTCGGACTCGGTCCAGGCCTGGGCGTCGGCGCGCTGGAGGGCGCGCACCTCCTCCCGGTCGAGCCAGGGGGCGCACAGGCGCAGATAGGCGGGGACGGTCCACAGGTCGCCGACGAGGTCGGTGGGCTCCAGCATGGGCCAGGCCCGTTCGAGGGTGCCGACCAGCTCCCGGTCGTGGCGCAGGGCCCGCTCGAAGAGGACGTCGGGGACCTGGTCGCCGGCCTTCTCCTTGAGGAGGGTGACGAGCTCCTCCCAGATCAGTTCCCGGGCCTCGTTGTGCGGGGTGCTGGGACCGGGGGCGTCGAAGGCCTCCGCCCAGTCCTCCGCGGTGACCGTCAGGTCGCCCCAGTCGGTGGTGACGCGGGTCGTCTCCGCCGGCGGCTCCTCGTAGAAGCGGACGGCCTTCTCGATGCCCCGGACCAGGGCGGCGGAGGACTTGAGCCGGGCGACCTCCGGGTCCTTCTCGGGTCCCGCCGTCGCCCCTTCGGCGACGAGGTCGCGGACGGTGCAGGTGCGGACGCCCTCCTCGCCGAGGCTGGGCAGCACGTCGGAGACGTAGGCCAGGTAGGGCTGGTGGGGGCCGACGAAGAGGACGCCGCCGCGGCGGTGGCCGAGCCGGGGGTCGGAGTAGAGCAGGTAGGCGGCCCGGTGGAGGGCGACGACGGTCTTGCCGGTGCCGGGGCCGCCGTCGACGACGAGGGCGCCGCGCGAGCCGGCCCGGACGATGGCGTCCTGGTCGGCCTGGATGGTGGAGAGGACGTCGCGCATCCGCTCGGAGCGGTTGGTGCCGAGGCTGGCGATGAAGGCGGACTGGTCGTCGAGGGCCGCGTGGGCGTCCAGGCCGCCCTCCGTGAAGACCTCGTCCCAGTAGTCGGTGATGCGGCCGCCGTTCCAGCGGTAGCGGCGGCGGCTGGCGAGGTCCATCGGGTGGGCGTGGGTGGCGGCGAAGAAGGGTTCGGCGGCGGGCGAGCGCCAGTCGACGAGCAGGCGGTTCCCGTCGCCGTCGGTGAGGCCGAGCCGTCCGATGTAGAGCGGCTCGGAGCCGTCGGCGGAGACGATCCGGCCGAGACAGAGGTCGAGGCCGAAGCGGCGCAGGGCGCGCAGCCGCCCGGAGAGCCGGTGGACCTCCAGGTCGCGCTCCATCGCCTCGCGGCCCGCGCCGCCGGGCGCGCGCAGGACGCCGGCGAGCCGGTCGGAGAGTTCGGCGACGGCCTGTTCGAGGCTCTCCTCGACGGCGGCGAAGTGCCTCTCGTCGTCGGCGATCAGCGCCGGGGCGGCCTTGGCGGCGAGACGCTCGGGAAGCTGGAAGGGGCCGGTGGTCCGCGGAGGCATGGGCACGCGCGCAATCTCGTTTCAGCAGGTGACGGGGGTAGATGTGCGATTGTGCGGCATGTGGGGGGCCTTGCCGCAAGGCCCCCCTTGCGCTATACCTTGAACATGGCGGGAGGTGTTCCCGCCTTTTTCGTGCCCGCCCGCTCCTCTTCGCGCCCGCCCGCCGTCGCCCGGGGCGGTCAGCGGGTGTCGCCGGACCAGTCGAACCGCGCCGGGTCGCCGGTCCGCGGGCCGTACACCGCCTTGCCCCCGGAGCCGTAGCGGCTCAGCTCGGTCTCCAGGACGGCGCCGGCGCTTATCTCCTCGCCGGTCCAGTCGGTGACGTCGAGCAGCAGACCGTCGAGGGGTCCGCCGACCAGCTCCGCGTAGGCCCGCCCGGGGCGCGGTCCGGGGCTCGGGTCGTCGTGGTCCTGGCCGTAGACCCGGCCCCGCAGCAGCTCCTCGTCACGGTCCCCGCCCATGCCGCCGCCCTTCCCCCCGTCCCCGGGACTGTCGCTCTGCCTGTCCATGGCCCCAGCGTGCCAGCCGCCACTGACAACGGCCCGCCGGCCGGCCCCGTAGGGCCCCGTGCGGACGGCTCCGTACGGCCCCGTGCGGACGGCTCCGGGGGAACCGGACGGGCCGTCACACCGTCCTCACGGGCAGAGCCGCCGGGAACCCGTCCGGCCGCCGCCACCGGGAAGGACGCCGATGACGATCACGCTCGCCGAGGAGATCACCCTGCTGTCGCTGGACGACGAGTCCGGGGAGGCCAAGGAGCGGCAGGCGGCCTCGTGGGCGGTCGCGGGCGGGATCCTGCTGGAGCTGGCGCTCGCCGGACGGGTGTCGGTCGCCGACGGGCGGCTCGCCGTCACGGACGCGACCCCCACCGGGGAGCCGCTGCTCGACGGGCGCCTGGCGCAGCTCGAGGCCTGGGCGGGGCGCCGGAGCAAGGCGCCGAAGGTGACCGACTGGCTGACGAAGGACCAGGCGAAGGCGCCGGCCGCGACGGTGGAGCGGCTCTGCGAGCGGGGCCTGGTCGTGGAGGAGAAGCGGCGGGTGCTGGGCCTGTTCCCGGTGCGGCGCTATCCGGAGGCGGACGGTTCCGTCGAGAGGGAGCTGCGGGAGCGGCTGCGGTCCGTGGTCCTCGGCGGCGCGGCCCCGGACGAGCGGACGGCCGGGCTGATCGCCCTGGTGCACGGGGCGAAGCTGCACCGGCTCGCGTTCCCCGAGGAGCCCCGGAAGGAGATCGCCGCCCGCCTGGAGAAGCTGGCGGAGGGCCGGTGGGCGGCCGAGGGCGTGCGGGAGGCGATCCGGAACATGCAGGCGGCGATGGCGGCCGTGTCGGTGGCCACGATCGTCGTGGTCACCAGCTGAAGCCCGCGCCTCCCCGGCCCTGGCCCCTCGTCCCCTCGCCCCGCGGGGCGCCTCAGGTCACGGCGTGGCCGTGGGCGGCGGCCAGGGCGTCCAGCTCGGGGTCGCCGTAGAGCCGCCGCAGGGCCTGGAAGACGGTGACCTTCTCCTGGCCGAAGCGGGCGATGCGCGTCTCGAAGCTGTCCGGGGAGACGAAGCGGGGCGGGGTGCTCTTGCTGTGGAACTTGTCGGCGTACATGACCATCCGCTCCTCGGGCGTGACGGGCACGTAGTCCGCGGGCGGGATCGGCAGGCCCTGGGCGAGGACGTCCTCCCGGGTCAGGCCCACACCGGTGTGGCAGGAGCAGAAGCGGCAGAGGGTCTCGGGGAGGCCCTCCTCCGCGAGCAGCCGGTGGCCGAGGAGGCCGTGGGTGACGTAGGCGCCGCCGTCGATGCGCCCGTCGGCGTCGTACAGGCGGTAGACGCCGATGTCGTGGAGCAGGCAGCCGGCGCGGACCAGCTCCGCGTCGGCGCCCCGGCCGGAGCGGGCGAGCAGCTGGTCGGCGATGGCGGCGACGATCTCGCAGTGGGTGAAGACGAGTTCGAAGGCGGCGTCGCTGGGGGCGTGCTTCCGGTGCAGCGCCCGGATTTCGTCATATGAGGGGATCTCCACGCCGGAAGGATAGCGGGGCGGGCGACCCGGACGGCGGAGCGGGCGACCCGGACGGCGGGACGGACGAACCGGACCTTTCCCCACTTCACAGCACGCGGCCAACTCCCCTTCACCCGGCGTCGGCTGACGTCTGCTCTTCTCTTATCATCCATCCGTATTCCCACCGTCGAAGGACTCCCGTGCAGCGCAGATCCCTCTCCCTCCTCGCGGCCGCGGTGGTCCTCACGACCGCCGCCGCGCCCCTCGCCGAGGCCCGTGCGCCCGGTCCGGCCGTCGCGACGCGGCACGCCGTGCACGGAGCCGCCCGCGTCACCGGCACCCCGGCACCGGGCGTGACGCTCACCACGCTCACGTACGGGCGCCGGGGCACCGACGACGTCTGGACCGTCCAGGTCTCCCTGCCGCAGACCCCCGACGGCTCCCCGGCCGGCGCCCCGCTCGCGCTCGGGCCGCGCGAGACCGCGCTGCGGATCGCGACGGCGCTGCGCGAGAAGGGCTTCGAGCCGCGCGTCGAGCAGGTCACCACCCCGGCCTTCGCCGACCTGCGGCCGGGGACGCTCGGCTGGACGGTGCGGACCGGGCGGTACGCGGACGAGGCCGGGGCGGTCGCGCTCGCCGACCGGCTCAAGGCGGCCGGGTTCACCGCCCGCACCCGCTACACGGCGCAGGACGGCTCCGACGAGGACGCCCCGCAGCGGGTGCACGTGCTGAAGGTCGACCTCACCGCCTTCGGCGGGCGCCTGGAGGCCGGTCACGGCCCGACGCTGTACGGCACCGAGAAGCTGACCGCCCTGATGGGCTCCGCCGGCGCCGTGGCCGGGATCAACGCCCAGTGGTTCTACAACAACGCGCCCGGCGGCCTCTACGTGCGGAACGGCCGGCTCCTCGGCTCCGCCACCCAGGGCCGGGCCGGCATCCGCATGGAGGGCGGGGGCCGTGCCGTCGCCGTCGACACCTTCACGGCGCGGGTCACGGTCACGGCCGCCGGGGAGACGGTGGAGGTCGACGGGGTCAACCGGATGCCCGGCGAGATCTGGAACTGCGGCGGCGTCGGCGGCGACCTGCCGACCCAGCGGCCGCAGCACGACGTGAAGTGCACCGACGCCAGCGAGCTCGTCCGCTTCACGCCCGAGTGGGGCGCTCCCCCGGCCGGTCCCGGCGCGGAGGCCGTCCTCGACGCGCAGGGCCGCGTGACGGCCGTCCGCTCCACCCGGGGCGCGGCCGTCCCGCGCGGCGGCTCGACGCTCCAGGCGACCGGCGACAGCGCCGCCTGGCTGCTGCGCACCGCGAAGGCGGGCGCGACGCTCGTCTTCGACGAGCAGGTGCGCGACGGCGCGGGCCGGGTGGTCCCGCTCGGCCCGGACACGACGATCCTCCAGGTGGGCCCGGCCCTGGTCCGGGGCAGCCGGGTGGCGGTGAACGCGGTCGCCGACGGCATCGTCCGCGAGGGGGCCGACCCGACCTTCACCTACGAGTGGACCGTCCGCGCCAACCCCCGGTCCATGATCGGCGTGGACGCCGCGGGCCGGCTGCTGCTCGTCGTCGCCGACGGGCGCCGGCCGGGCGTCAGCGAGGGGCTGAGCATCGACGGCGCCGCCCGCCTGATGCGGGCCCTCGGCGCGCGCGACGCGCTCAACCTCGACGGCGGCGGTTCGAGCGTCCTCGCCACGAGAACCGGCGTCGTCAACCGCCCCTCCGACGCCACCGGCGAACGCTCCCTCGGCACCGGACTGCTCCTCCTGCCGCCCGCCGCGCGCTGACCGCAGCGCGCGACAGGCGGCGGCGGAGCGGCGAGACTGGGCGGACCGGGTGTCGAGCGCTGGCAGGGGTGCACATGTTCGAGGACGTTTCCCCCCTGCTCGACGACGCCGTCCTCGACACCGTCTTCCGCCAGTCGGAGGTCGGCGTGCACGTCATGGACCGGGAACTGCGACTGGTCCGGGTCACCGGCGCGGTGCTCGCCGCGCGGGGCGTCGCCGAGGAGCAGCTGCTGGGACGGCACGTGACGGAGGCGTACCGCGTCTTCGGGGTCGAGTCGCCGGAGATCGCGCTCCGCGGGGTCCTCGACGGCGGTCCGCCGCTGCGCGACGTGCTCGTGCGCGGCCGGCCGCCGCACGACCCGGACCACGTGCACGTCTACTCCGTGTCCGTGTACCCGCTGCGCCCACCGGCGGCGAACGGCGCGGAGCCGCCGCCGCTCGGCCTCGTCGCCACCGTCATGGACGTCACCGAGCGGATCCGCGCCCAGCAGCGGCTCGCCCTGATCTACGAGGCCAGGGAACGGATCGGGCGGACGCTGGACGTGGAGCGGACCGCCCGCGAGCTGGTCGAGGTGACCGTGCCGGGCTTCGCGGGCTCGGTGGTGGTCGCCCTGACCGACGCCGTGCTGCGCGGCAAACCGCCGGAGCTGCGCCGCCGCGGCGACGCGCCGCTGCTGCGCTGCACCGCCGTGGGCGGCTCGGGGGACGGCCCCCTGCCGGAGCCGGGGGCGGTGCTGCTGCCCGGGCTCTTCGGCGAACGGCTGCCCGACGGGCCGGAGCTGGTCGCCGCGGACGGGGAGGTGCGCCTGGTGGCGCCGCTCTCGGTCCGGGGGCAGCTGCTGGGGGCCGTGGCCTTCCGGCGTCCGCGCGGGGCCGATCCGTACAGCGAGGAGGACCTCGCGCTCGCCGAGGGGGTGACGGCGCACACCGCGACCTGCCTGGAGAACGCGCTCCGCTTCACCCGCGAGCACATCGTCATGACCGCCCTCCAGTCGTGGCCGCTGCGCCCCGAGGGCGAGACCCGGCACGCCGTCGACCTCGCCCAGCGGCACCGGCCGGGCGGCACGGGCGCGGGCTCCTGGTTCGACGTCATCCCGCTGCCGGGCGCGCGGGTGGCGCTGGTGGTCGGCCAGGTGGAGCGGCCCGGCCTGAGCTCGGTGGCGACCATGGGACGGCTGCGGACGGCCGTGTACAGCCTGGCGACGCTCGACCTCGCCCCGCACGAACTGCTGGCCCGGCTCCACACGGTGACCCAGCGTCTCGCCCGGGAGCAGGGGCGGGGGCCCGGCGCCGACGAGCCGGCGGCGAGCTGCACGATCGCCGTGCACGACCCGGTGACCGGCCGGCTCGAACTCGCCCGCGCGGGAGCCTCCCTGTGCCTCGCCGTCCGGCCGGACGGCTCGCTCGACGCGGATCTGGTGGACGAGGGGCCGCTGCTGGGCGGCGGGGGACCTCCGTTCGCCTGCTCCTCGCACCTCCTGCCGGAGGGCACCACCCTCTGCCTGGCCTCCTCCGCCCGGGACGACGGCGGGCCCTCGCGGGCCCGGGTCGCGGAGGCGCTGGCCTCGCCGGAGCGCGGCCCCCACGCCATGGCGGACGACCTGGCGGCCCTGCTGGTGCCGGAGCGGGTCCTGCTGGTCGCCCGCACCCTGCGGCTGCCCGCCACGGACGTCGCCGAGTGGCCGGTGCCGTCCGAGCTGTCGGCGGTGTCGCCGGTGCGGCACGCGGCCGAGGCGCGCGTGCGGGAGTGGGGCCTCCCGGTGGACCCGCTCACCGTCGAGCTGACCGTGAGCGAACTGGTCACCAACGCGGTCCGGTACGGCGCCCCGCCGATCTCCCTGCGGCTGCTCCGGGGCGAGACCGCGCTCACCGTCGAGGTCCGCGACGGGGCGCCCACCGCCCCGCACCTGCGGCACGCGAAGGCCGGCGACGAGGGCGGTCGCGGTCTGCACATCTGCTCGACCCTGGCGGACGCGTGGGGCGTCCGCTTCGAGGAGGACGGCAAGACCGTCTGGGCCGAGCTCGCGCTCGACGGGCCCCGGGACTGAGCCCCGGCCCGGTCAGGCGGGGCCGTACGCGCGGGGGACGAGCGGGACGGTGGCGTGCGGGGCCGGGGCGAGACCGAAGCCGTGGTTGGCGGCGACGGCGCGGATGTGGTCGGCGGAGAGGGAGCCGTGCCGTTCGAGGACGAGCACGGGCAGGCCGGAACGGGTCCGTCCGGCGACCCGCAGGAAGGACAGCACGCTGACGGAGGTCGTCCGGTGGAACGGATGGCGGCGGCGGGCGGCCTCCTCGTCGGCATGGGCCAGGACCCGCACGCCGGACTCGCCCCCGAACTCCTCCGCGAGGCCCTCGGCCCGCCAGTGCGCGGGCTCCTGCTCCCGGCCGGTGAGGTGGTGCGAGCGGTTGGCGGACGTGACGGCGAGGAAGTCGCCCCCGGTCCGCGCGAGCGCCGCGCCCAGGAAGGCGTGAGAGGGGCACCGGGTGCCCGGCACGATGACCTGGACGGTACGCACGCCGTCGTCGTCGCGGGCGAGCGCGCCCGGCACCCGGTCGGCCGCCGGCCCCCGCAGGCCGATGGGCCCGAGCCCGACCAGCTCGTCCATCAGCGACCGCACCTGCTCCCGGGGCACGCCGTCGGGCAGCCGGGTCCAGTCGAAGGCGGACGGGATCCGCTCCGGGACCGTCACCAGACTGGCGGTCTGCTCCGCCGGGCGCCCCTTCAGCCGGTTCACCCGCTCGACGGTGTCCCGGCCCGGACGGAAGGCCAGCGCGTAGACGTTGCCGAACCCGTGTGCCACGGCCCGCCCTTCGGCGAGCGCCGCGGCCGCGGCGCGTACGTCCTCCGGGTCGTCGAGCACCCAGGTCCTCACCGCCGTGACCTGCTGAACGCTCACGGGAACCACCTCCGCGTCATCACCGTGTGATCGTTTTACGCGTGCAACGACCCAACGCACCCGGGGTCACCCAAACCGCTCCATCGGCCCACGCGCGACGGGAGCGGAAACCTCCGGACGCGGACCGGGCGCCACCGATACGATCACGTGTTCGCCCCCGGCCGTCGGACCGGGCTCATCCCGAACTGCCGGGCGCCGCCCGGCGAGAGGACGTCACATGCGTGCGGCGCGCGTACTGAACGACCTGCTGGCCTTCGTCTGGGAGCTGCTCGCGCTCGGACTGCTCACCTGGTGGGGATGGAGCGCCGGCGGGGCGGTGTGGCTGCGCCTGGCGGCCGCCGTGGCGGTGCCGGGCGCCGCGGCGGCGCTGTGGGGTCTCTTCGCGGCTCCGAAGGCACGGTTCCGGGTGCCGCTCGCGGGCGTCCTGGCGGTCAAGGCGCTCGTCTTCGGGGCGGCCTCGCTCGCCCTGGCCGACCTCGGCCACGGCACGGCGGCGGTGGTGTTCGGCGCCGTGGCGGCGGTGAACACGGCGCTCGTGACGGCGCAGCGCCGGGCGTTCCCCCTCGGGGGGACCGCGGGCCACGCGGCCGGCGAGGGCGGACGGCGCGCCCCGGCCGCCCCTGGTGGCGGGCCGTCCCCGCTGGCATGATCCGGGGATGCCGCCCTCCCTCCAGCTCGGCCCGTACACGGTCATCGCGCTCGCCGACGGCGAGGGCCCCTTCTTCTCCCCCCGTCGGGAGGCGTTCCCCGGCGCCACGGCGGAGCAGTGGGCGGCGGCGGACCGCTTCGATCCCGGCGCCCTCGACGCCGACGGGCGGTGGTGGCTCCGGTTCCGCGCGTTCGCCGTCCGCAGCGACCGGGGAGTGACCCTGGTCGACGCGGGCATCGGCCCGGCCGACGGCCCGGCGGCCTCGTGGGCGCCCGTCCCCGGCGCGCTCCCGGCCTCGCTGGCCGCCGCGGGCATCGACCCCGCCGACGTCGACACCGTCGTGCTCACCCACCTCCACACCGACCACGTGGGCTGGGCCGTCGTCGGCGGCGAGCGGGCACGCCCGTACTTCCCGAACGCCGCGTACCTCCTGCAGCGGGCCGAGGCCGAGGCCCTCGACCGGATCAACCCTCAGCTGCGGTCGGCCGTGCTCGATCCGCTCCGGGCGGCGGACCGGCTGCGGCTGCTCGACGGCGACGCCCCGCTCCGCGGGGGAGGGCGCGTCCTCGCCACCCCCGGGCACACCCCCGGACACCAGAGCGTGCTCGTGGACGCCGGACGCGACCGCGTGGCCGTCACCGGTGACCTGCTCGTGCACGCGGTCCAGCTGCTCCACCCCGAACTCGCCTACGCCCACGAGATGGACGCGGAGCGGGCCCGCGTCTCGCGGGAACGGCTCCTGCGCGGCCCGGCCGCGGGCACCCTCCACCTGGCGACCCCGCACCTGACCGAACCGTTCCTCGCCCACCGACCCGCCCGGCCGGCCGGCTGACCGGCCGACCGGCTGAACGGCGAACGGGCGGAGCCGGCCGGAACGGGGCGCCGGGCGCGGGGAGTCCCGTGAGCGGCGCCCCGGGTGGGTCAGACGACCGCGCCGGTGCGGTCGGCCGAGGCGGGGCGGGGCGCGGCGGGGCGGGTGGGGGCCGGGGAGCGGGTCTCCAGGGTGACCGTCAGGGGGAGCGCGGTGAAGACGGTCGACGCCATGCCCAGCAGGACGCCGGCGAGGAGGGCGACGGAGAAGTCCGTGAGGGTGTCCCCGCCCAGGACGGCGAGGGCGGCCAGCACGAAGAGGGCGCCCATGCCGGTGTTGACCGTGCGGGGCAGGGTCTGGGCCACCGCGCGGTCGGCGAGGTCGGCGAGCGGGAGGCCTCCGCCCTTGCGCCGGAGTTCGCGGAGCCGGTCGAGGACGACGACCGAGTCGTTGACCGAGTAGCCGACGACGGTCAGCAGCGCGGCCAGGAAGACGCTGTCCACCGGCTTGCCGAGCCAGGCGAAGAGGCCGACGACCAGCAGCACGTCCTGGGCCATCGCGGCGACGGCCGCCGCCGCGTACGTCCAGCGGAAGCGGACGGAGAGGTAGACCAGCTGCGCGGCGACGGCGAGGCCGAGCGCGAGGAGCGCGTGGGTGCGGAGTTCGCCCCCGAGGCTCGGGCCGATCAGGTCGTCGCGCTCGACGGTGACGGGGCCCGCCGCGCCGGTGACGGCCTCGGTGATGCGGGCGTGGGCCTCGTCACCGGTCTCCCCGACCCGTACGGTGACGTCCCGGCCCCCGTCGCCGGTGGTCTGGACGACGGCGTCGGGGAAGCCCGCGGCGGCGACGGCCGCGCGGGCGGCGTCCGCGTCCACCGGGCGGGTGGCGGCGTACCGGACGTCCCGGCCGCCGGTGAACTCGACGCCCAGCTCGACGCCGCGCACGCCGATCCCGGCGAGGGCGACGAGGAGCAGCGCGGTGCTGACGGTGAACCAGCGGCGGCGGTGGACCATCAGGCGCGGGGCCCGGCGGTTGAGCCGGGTGCGCAGCCGGCCGAGGCCCGCCATGCCGGTCACCGCGGGCCTGCGGCGTACGGCGGGCAGGGCGAGGGCCGCGTCGGCGAGCAGCCGGGTGATCACCATGGCGGTGACCATCGAGGCGAGGACGCCGATGGCGAGGGTGACGCCGAAGCCCTTCACCGGGCCGGTGGCGAAGGCGAAGAGGAGGCCCGCGGCGAGGAGCGTGGTGACGTTGGAGTCGGCGACGGCGCTCCAGGCCTTGCCGAAGGCGGCCGCGAGCGGGCGGCGCGGGTCGCGGTCCGGCGCGGAGCGGCCGAGGGCCGCGTACTCCTCCCTGGCCCGTTCGAAGACCAGGACGTTGGCGTCGACGGCGATGCCGACCGCGAGGACGAAGCCGGCGAGGCCGGGGAGGGTGAGGGTGGCGCCGAGCGCGACGACGGCCGCGTAGGAGATCAGGCCGTAGAGGAGCAGGGCGATCGTGGCGAGGAGGCCGAGGAGCCGGTAGACGGCGATGACGAAGGCGCCGGTGCAGGCGAGGCCGATGACGGCGGCGAGGGCGCTGGCGCGGATCGCCTCGGCACCGAGGGTCGGGCCGACGGTGCTCTGTTCGACGGTGGTGACGGGAACGGGCAGGGCGCCGCCCTCGACGAGCGCGGCGAGGTCGCGGGCCTCCTGCGCGGAGAAGCCGCCGGTGATCTGGGTGGCACCGCCGGCGATGCCGCCGCCGCAGGGCACGCCGGTCTGCATCGAGGGCGCGGAGACGATCCGGCCGTCGAGGACGATCGCGACCCGGCGGGCGTGGTCGCCGGCCGGGGCGCAGGCCGCCTCGCCGGTGAGGCGCGCCCAGTCGGCGGCGGCGGCGTCGCGGAAGGCGAGGTCGACGGTCCAGCCGCGGCCGCCGGTGGCGTCGAGGACGGCGTCGGCGCTCTTCACGCCGTCGCCGGTGAGGGCGGGCGCGGCGAGGGCGAGGAAGCCCGCGGAGCCGGGCGCGGCGTCGGGGTCGGCGAGGACGCGGCCGCCGTCGGCGGCGGGTTCCCGGGCGGGACCGCCGGACGGTCCGGTGACGGCGTGGATGGTCAGCTGGGCGGTGCGGCCGATGACCTCGGCGGCCTCGCGCGGGTCGCGGAGGCCGGGGAGTTCGACGACGATCCGGTTCTCGCCGGAGCGGGCGAGCGAGGGTTCGGCGACGCCGAGCCCGTCGACGCGCTTGCGGAGGACTTCGAGGGCGCGGTCGGTGGCCTGCGCGTCGGCGCGGACCCCGGGGGCGTCCTGGGTCTCCAGGACGATCCGGGTACCGCCCCGGAGGTCGAGTCCGAGGCGGGGCGAGGTGGTGAGGGCGGTCCAGAGGGCGAGCGCGACGACGGCGAGCGCGAGGAGCGCGCGCCGGAGCACGGCGGACGAGGACATGGGGTCTCCACGGGCGTGGCACGGCCGCGCGCCGGGGGCGCGGCGGTCCGTGCGGGCGAGCTGGGCTGCGCGCGGCCGGGCGGCGGGCATGCCGAGGGCCCGGACGGCGGCGCGGTGGAACGGCGTCAGCTGTGCCGGGTGGAGGGCGGCCCCCGTGGGGCCGTGGGGTGGTGCGGAAGGCCGGGCGGCGCGCGCTCCCGGCGCGGGTCCCCGGCGACGCGTCCGCGCGCGGACGCGTCGGTCCCGCCCCGGACGACCGGGGGTGCGACGGGCGGCGCCGGGAAGCGTACGGACTGCTCGACGACGGCGGGCAGTTCCGCCGTCTCGGCGGCCGACACCAGGCTGTCGGGTCCGGCCGGCGCCGGGGCGACGTCCACGACGGCGACCGTCGGGGCGCCGGTGCCGACGGCGGCGCTGGCGGGCGCCACGAGGAAGGCGCAGAGCGCGCAGAGCAGCGCCGGGAGGAGCCGGGCGAGGACACGGACGGAGGCCGGCCGCGTGACGCGTCCCACCGCCCACCCCCTGTCCTTCTCGTCGCCCTGGCCGTCGTCGGTACCTCTTGCCGTGACGACCCGTCGGGCCAGCCTAGACGGGCGGCGGCCGGGACGGGACACCAGGTGGGCGGGGCGGCGGGATGAGTACGCGGATGAGTACGGGCGCGCATGCCCCCGGGGGCGGCTCCGGCGGACGATGTGCCGGTCGTCGCCGGTTTCCGAAGGTGGAGGGTCCCGCCCGTGCTCAGTCGTCTCGCCGCGCATCTCGTGCCGTTCTTCGGACGGCTGACCGTGACCGCGGACCCCGGCGCCCGGATCGAGCCGGGCAGCATCATCGTCGTGAACCACACCTCGCTCGCCGATCCGGCGCTGGTGCTGGCCGCGCTGCGGCGGCGGCTCGGCGCCGAGCCGGTGCTGCTCGCGGCGGCGGGTCTGTGGCGGGTGCCGGGACTCGGGCGGGCGCTGTCGCGGGACGGGTACGTGCCCGTGCACCGGAACACCGCACGCGCCTCGGCCGCGCTGGACCGGGCGGCGGTGGCGCTCGCCTCGGGGCGGCCGGTGATGCTCTACGCGGAGGGGCGGATCCCGCCGCGGCGTGAGGCGTCGGAGGCGCCGCCGGAGGAGTTCCGGACCGGTCTGGCGCGGCTCGCCGGGGCGACGGGCGCGCCGGTGGTCCCGGTCGGGCAGGCCGGGGCCCGCCGGATCACCTCGGGCGGGACGGCGAAGCAGATCGCGGGGGTGCTGACGGCCCCGCTGCGGCGCCCGTGCCTGCACGTGCACATCGGGGCGCCGCTGCGGCTGCCGCGGGACGTGCCGTCGGCGACGGCGCTGGCGCACGGGGCCGTCACGGAGGCGTGGCGGACGGCGGCGCTGGCGCTGGGCGAGCCGGCGGCGGGGGCGGAGCCGGTCAGCGGGGGCCGAGGCCGAGGTCGCCGCCGGGCGGGGGCGTGAGGTAGCGGGCGACGTCGGCGTCGGTGACCTCGGCGAGGGTCGCCGGGTCCCAGCGCGGGTTCCGGTCCTTGTCGACGACCTGGGCCCGGATGCCCTCGACGAGGTCGTGACCGGTGAGGGCGGCGCAGGACGCGCGGTACTCCAGGTCGAGGACGGCTTCCAGGCTGTCGAGGGCGCGGGCGGCGCGCAGCACGGCGAGGGTGGCCTTGAGGGCGGTCGGCGACTTGGAAAGGAGGGTGGTGGCGGTCTCCTTGGCGGCGGGGACGCCGCTGTCGAGCAGCCGGCCGACGATCTCCTCGACGGTGGGGGCCGCGTAGCAGGCGTCGATCCAGTCGCGCTGCTCGGCGAGGACGCCGGGGGCGGGTGCGGTGGTGTGCCGGGCCAGGGCCTCGTCGGCGGGGAGGCGGGTGAGGTCGGCGGCGAGGGCGTCGAGGGCGGCGGCGGGGACGTGGTGGTCGGCGAGGCCGGTGAGGAGGGCGTCGGCGGCGCCGATCCGGCCGCCGGTGAGGGCGAGGTGGGTGCCCAGCTCGCCGGGGGCCCGGCCGAGGAGCCAGGTGCCGCCGACGTCGGGGACGAAGCCGATGCCGGTCTCGGGCATGGCGATCAGGGAGCGTTCGGTGACGACGCGCACGGAGCCGTGGGCGGAGACGCCGACGCCGCCGCCCATGACGATGCCGTCCATGAGGGCGACGTACGGCTTGGGGTAGCGGGAGATCCGGGCGTTGAGGCGGTACTCGTCGCGCCAGAAGGCGGCGGAGGCGGTGCCCCCGGCGCGGGCGTCGTCGTGGATGGCGCGGATGTCGCCGCCCGCGCACAGGCCCCGCTCCCCCGCTCCCCGCAGGACGACGGTGGTGACGGCCGGGTCGTCCGCCCAGTCGGCGAGGGCGGCGTCGAGGGCGCGGACCATGGAGTGGGTGAGGGCGTTGATCGCCCGGGGCCGGTCGAGGGTGAGGAATCCGGCCCGGCCCTCGGTGCGGCGCAGGACGTCCGCGTCCCGCTCGGCGGTGGTCTGGGGCTCGTCGGCGGGGTGTTCGGCGGGCACTTCGGCGGGCACGGCGATCACGCGGTCCTTCCCGGGGCACGGCACTGGGTCGCCGCCCACGCTACCGGGCGGGGGCCGGGGCCCCGGGGCCGGTCCCCGGGGCCGTCGGACGGGGTCCCCGGGGAGCGCCGGGGCGGGTCGGGCGCCGCGGGGGGAGGGAGTCGAGACCGCGACCCGTACGCCGCCGGTCTCCTCCTGGACGTGGCGGACGGCGGGGAGGGTGCCGGCGGCGAGGGCGAGGTCGGGGCGGCCGCGCTCGCGGCGGGGGGCGGGCCGGCCGGTGGTCCCGGCGAGGCGGACGTCGATCGTGCCGGTCGCCGGAGGAGCCGCGCCGCCGGATCCGGGGCCGACGGGCGCGGGCGGCGGCCGCGGCCTAGCGTGGAATGGGGGGCGGGCCCAAGGAGGCATCGCAGGCATGAGCAGCACCATCGACAGGGCGAAGGTCAAGGCCAGGCACGAGGCCCACCGGGCCCGGGGCAAGGCCGCGCACGAGGCCCATCGGGCCAGGGAGAAGGCCGCGCACGAGGCCCATCGGGCCAGGGAGAAGGCCAGGCACGAGGTCGACCGGGCCAAGGACGCGGCGAGGCACGAGATGGACCGGGCCCGGGGCAAGGCCAAGGAGATCGCCGGGAGGATGACCGGCGACGAGCGGCTGGAGGCCGAGGGCCGGACGGACCGCTTCCGGGCCGAGCTGCGCAAGGCGTGGCGGGGTCTCGGCCGGCGGGCCCGGGGCGTCCGGGACTCCTTCCGGAAGGGCCGCTCCTGACGGTCCGCGCCGTGCGGGCGGCCCGGGACCCGGCGGGGTCCCTCCGGCCGTCCCGGGCGGCGGACCGGGAGCGGCGGTGCCGTGATGGCGCTTGACCTGTTGCTGATCGGGCTGGCGATCACGCTCTTCCCGCTGCCCGTCATGGCGTTCGTCCTGGTCGTGGCCTCGCCGGGCGGGGTCCGCAAGGGGCTGGTCTTCATCGTGTCCTGGCTGGCGTGCCTGGTGGCGGTGATCGGGATCGTCGTCCTCCTCACCGGCGGGCAGCCGCCCGCTCCCCGCTCCCCGCCGTCGACGGCGGCGAAGGCGGTGACGCTCGTCATCGGGCTCGGACTGCTCGGGTACGGGACGTACCGGCTGCGGCGCGTCCGCCGGGGCGCGATGACGCCGCCGGAGGACGCGGACGCCTCCGCTTCCGCAGTACGGACACGGGAGGACGGGGGCTCCGCCGCGCCCGGGCCGGACGCCGGGGCGTCGTCCGCTCCGGCCGCGGAGGGCCCGGAGGCCGCGGAGGCCTCCGGGGAGTCGGCGGGCCCGCACGGCGGCGTCTCCCTGTGGTCCGCCGCGGCCCTGCCCCTCCTGCTACAGCCGTGGGGGATGGTCGGGGCCGCCGGCGCCACGGTCGTCCAGGCCGATCTGTCGGACGCCGGGAACGTCGTGGTGCTGGTGCTCTTCTGTCTGGTGGCCACCTCCAGCCTGCTGGCGATGGAGCTGTCGATGGTGTTCGCCCCGGAGCGGGCGCACCCGGCCCTGATGGCGCTGCGCCGGTGGCTGACGCGCCACAAGGAGCCCGCCGTCATCGGTCTCTGTCTGCTCCTCGGGCTGTGGCTGGTGAGCCGTTCCCTGTACGAGCTGACCGGCTGACGGCCGGGCTCCCGGGTTCTCGCGGTGGGGACTAGCGCGCCGTGGAGTCGTCGGGCTTGACGACGCACAGGGCCCAGATGACGAAGCCGGACATGGCGATCATGAGGATCGACCAGGCCGGATAGTACGGCAGGGACAGGAAGTTCGCGATGACGACGAGGGCGGCGATGGCCACACCGGCCACCCGGGCCCACGTCGACACCTTGTAGAGGCCGAAGCTCACGAGGATCGCGACGATGCCGAGGGCGAGGTGGATCCAGCCCCAGCCGGTCAGGTCGAACTGGAAGACGTAGTTGGGCGTCGTGAGGAACACGTCGTCCTCCGCGATCGCCATGATGCCCCGGAAGACACCGACGACGCCGGTGATCCCTAGCATGACGGCTGCGAAGACGGTCAGTCCCCCGGCCCACAACTGCTGGGTGCTGCCCGTCCGGTGGGGAGTGTGCGTGGCGGCCATGATGGGTCCTCGCTCTCGGTCAGCCGGGCCCGGACCGCGCCGGTCCCCGCGCTTCCTTCCATGGTCGGCCCGAAGGGCGCGGTGCGCATCGGCGGGACCGGGGGACCGACCGGCCCGGCCCGATCGGACGGGGCACCCCCTACGACGTGGGGCCGACGCGGCGGCGGCCGCCGCCCTCGGGAACGTCGGCGGACTCCCTCAGACCGTCCGTGGCCGCGGCGGCCCCGCGGTACCAGGCGCCGTAGCGGCCCGCGAGCGCCGGGGCGGTGGCGCCGTGCAGGAGGACGCTGAGGGCCACCGTGACGGCCACGACCCGGCCGATCAGCTCGGTGCCGGCGACGTGCTCCTCGGCGACCAGGAGCCCGAGGACGACCGAGGCGAGGCCGCGGGGGCCGAACCAGCCGATGTAGAGGACCGTGGGGAGGCGCAGTCCGCTGCCGAGCAGCGACAGGGCGACGGGGACGAGTCGGACCACGGTCAGGCTGAGCAGGGCGTAGAGCACGATCCGCCAGCTCAGGTGCTGGAGGGCGGGTCCGAGCAGGAGCGCGCCGAAGAGGAGGAGGGAGACGGAGGCGAGGAGACCGCCGAGGTCCTCGGCGAGGTCGGCGGTCGAGTCCCGCTCCTCCCCGCGGTCGGGTGCCGGGGTCGCGGGCGGGCCCGCCGGGACGTTCCGCAGGGCGTGGCCGAAGGCGAATCCGGCGATCCAGGCGGCGATGAAGCCGCTGCCGTCGACGACGACGGCCAGCTCGTAGGAGGCGGCGGCGACGGCGAGGACGTAGACGTGGCGCCCTTCCCGGGTGATCCAGCCGCGGGCCCGGGCCGCCTGCAGCAGCCTGCCCGCGACGCCGCCGGCGAGGAGGCCGAGGGCGGTGCTGAGCAGCAGGGAGCGCCAGAAGGTGCCGGCCACGCCCTCGGCGGCGTACGAGGTGCCGGGGACGGCGGCGAGGAAGACGAGGAAGAAGGGCAGCACCATGCCGTCGTTGAGGCCGCTCTCCACGTTCAGTCCCTGCCGGACGAGGGGCGGGACGCGCCGGTCGGAGATCGCGGTCTTGCCGAGCGCGGCGTCGGTGGGCGCCAGGATGACGCCGACGAGGGCGAGCTCCCAGACGGTGAGGCCGGGCAGGAGGGGCAGGGCGAGCAGCCAGCCGAGCGCGATGCTCAGCAGGAGCCCGATGCCGAGGAGCCGGCGGGGCAGGAACCCGCCGACGGTGAGGTCGCGGCGGCGGACGGTCATGGCGTCGGTGAAGAGCACCAGGGTGAGGGCCGCCTCCAGGAGCGCGGTGACGGGTCCGGCGTCGTCGCCCCCGACGACGCCGAGGACGGCGGGGCCGAGGAGGACGCCGCAGCCGGTGAAGACGATCGCCGAGGAGACCGGCGTCGTGGAGAGCCGCCGCGAACCGAGGGCGTAGGCGGCCGTGACTCCGGCCACGGCCAGGACCGTCCACGCGCCGCCGCTCATGGGACCGCCTCCCTCGCCCGCCCCGGCGGGCGTCGCCGGCGGGGAGGCGGGTGGTCGGGGACGTGGGGGCGGGAAGGACTCACCCGCTTCTCGCGGATCCTGATTGCACGGTGCGCGGCTCAAGGACCGCTACTCCGTGTCCTCGCACGGAGTCCTTCCCGTCACCTCCATGAAAACACCCTGCCGCGCCGCCCGCAGTGCGGGCGGCGCGGGGTGGTCAGGCGGGGAGGAGGTCCTGGAGGACCCGGTTCCCGCGGGGGGCGCTCAGCCTCAGCTCGATGATGTCCCGGACGGTGGGCCACTCCTCGTCGAGGATCGAGTAGAAGGCCGTGTCCCGGACGGCGCCGTCGAGGCCGCGCGAGTGCGCCCGGCGGATGCCCTCGCAGGTGGCGCCGAGGCGTTCGATGGCGACCCGCGAGCGGGTGTTGCGGGCGTCGGCGCGGAAGGTGATCCGGCGGACGCCCCAGCTCTCGAAGGCGTGGCGGAGCATGAGGAGCTTCGCCTCGGTGTTGATGCCGGTGCCCCGGGCGTCGCCCGCGATCCAGGTGTTGCCGATCTCGGCGGCGTCGGGGATCGCGGTGAGCGGATCCCCGTGGGGGTGGCCGGGGGTCGGGGGCCACACGAGCGGCCCCCGCCAATAGTCGAGTTCGAGGAAGCGTGTGGAGCCGATCACCCGGTCGTCGGCGGTACTGACCAGGGCGAAGGGCAGGCAGCGCCCGGCGGCCTGTTCGGCCAGGGCGCGGGCGATGTAGTCGAGAGCGGATTCCAGGCCGTCGGGCACGGGAGTGAAGGCGTAGGCCGATCGGTCCGCCTCGCCGGCCCGCGCAAGGGCTTCGGCGTGCCGCATCGCCAGCGGCTCCAGGCGCACGGAGCGCCCGGTCAGGAGAACAGGTACTGGCACGGAACCTCGGGTCTTTCACGGGCAGGGGTCACTTCCGTCACGACGCTGTGCGCCGGAAGTGAAGGGGGGAATCTCGCCGGGTGCCGATTCACGTCGAGAGACGTCGGATGAGCAGGCAAAACGGTTCGTCACCAGGTGCGAGGAGGAACAGTATGCAGCCACAACAGCTCTGAGAACAGAACCTGGGGCGAACCGGGATCCACGGGTGGGTGAAGCCTGCCGGAGGGGCCCGAAAGGCGGTCTCAGGGGGCGGACAGGGTCGCCCGCCCCTCGGACGGCCGCCGTGCTCAGACGCAGGTGGGGTGCCCCCAGCCCTCCGCGTTCTTGGCGATGCTCTCCCCCTTGTCATAGGCACGCCCACACCGGCAGCGGCCCGGAAACTTGGCCTTCAGCGTGCCGCCGGACGGGCGACTCCGGCGGGCCCCGGAGGCACCGGATCCGCCCGGCGCGGAGGCGCGTGGCCGGGGCGTGCGGGGGGCGGAGACGCGTACGGCGGCGGGCTCGGGGTCCGGGAGGGCGGAGCCGGCGTCCGAACCGAGCGGTTCCTGGGTCCGGGCGCTGTGGCTGGCGGCCCGGTCCGCGGCGTCGTTGAGGGGGTCGCCGTCGGCCCCCCGGTGCGCGGGGGTGTAGACGAAGTCGACGTCCCGGCCGGTGAGCAGGGCGTCGATCCGGACGACGAGGTCCTTGTTGGCGACCGGGGTCCCCGCGGCGGTCTTCCAGCCCTTGCGGCGCCATCCGGGGAGCCAGGTGGTGACGGCCTTCATGGCGTACTGGGAGTCCATCCGGATCTCCGCGGGCGCCGCGGGATCGAGGGTCTCCAGGAGCCGTTCCAGGGCAGTGAGTTCGGCCACGTTGTTGGTGGCACGGCCGAGCGGGCCGGCCTCCCAGCGCTCGACGGTGCCGTCCGTCCGGCCGATGACCCAGGCCCAGGCCGCGGGGCCGGGGTTTCCCTTGGACGCGCCGTCGCACGCGGCGATGATCTTCTCCAGCATCCCTCGATCCTGACACGGACGGCGGTGTGCCCGGGCACGTCCCGGGCACCCCCGCGGGGTCGCCCGCCCGGGTGGCGGCGGGCTCCCCGCGCCACGGGGTGTCGGCGGTTCCCCGTAGACTCGCCGTCTGCCGCCGGTGGCGGCACCGGCCCAGCTGACAGGAAGCGACGGACTCCATGAACCACGCGGACGGCACCGCACCGATCTACGCCCAGCTCATACGGGAGCGGGGGGACGTACCCGGTGACGTGCGCCAGACCGCGGAGGAAGTGCTGCGCGACCTGAGCCGGTACATCAAGGTTCCCCCGGCCGCGCCGCAGCAGCCCATGGGCGTCGGAGCGCCGGCGGGCATGCCCGGGATGCAGGGGATGGCCGGCCAGCCGGGCATGCAGGGCCAGCCCGGCATGCACGGGCAGCCGGGGATGGGTCAGCCCGGGATGGGTCAGCCCGGGATGCCGGGGATGCAGCCCATGCAGCCGATGCCGGGGCAGCCCGGCATGCACGGCCAGCCGGGAATGCCCGGTCAGCCGGGGATGCCCGGTCAGCCGGGGATGCAGGGGCAGCCGGGGATGCAGGGCCGGGCGCTCCCCGCCCTTCCGGCGGTGCCGGGCCAGCCGGCGCCCGGGCAGCCCGGCATGGCGGGCCCCGCCGGACTGCCGGGCCAGGCTGGCCTCCAGGCCCCCGGTCCGGTCCCCGGCCAGGGCGGCCCCCACGGCCCCTCCGGGATCGTGGCGATGCGGTCGCTCCCGCAGGGCTGACCCACCCGTCCCGGGCCCGGCGGGCCCCGAGGTCCGGGGCACGGCCCCGGCGCCCGTCCGGCGCGGCCACCGCGCCGGGTCGTCCGATCGGTGGACCCCCGGGTCGTCCGGAGGGACCGGGGACCGCATCCGGGCGGGCGAGACCCCCCGGGCCCGGGCCGACGGAGGATCGGGAGACGGGAGGGGCCGGTTCGCGCGGCGTCCTCCGCACGCCCCGCACCGAGGAGCCCGAGATGACGAAGATCCGCCGCCCGTCCCGTACCGCCCGCGCGCTGCTGCCCGCGGCCGTCGCCGGGGTCCTGCTCGCGGGATGCGCCCGGGCCGGCGAGGCTCCCGCCGCCGCTCCGGACGGCCCGGCGCCCGCCGTCACCGTCGCTCCCCCGCCGTCGGCCGGGCCCGCGACGCCCGGGGCGAAGCCCGCCGCCGGGACGCTGCTGGTCGCCGACTTCGGTGCGGACACCGTGACGTTCGTGGACCCCGCGCGCGGTGCCACCGGCTCGGTGGAGGTGGGCACGGCACCGTACGGCCTCGCGCTCGGGAAGGACGGGCGGGCCTGGGTGGCGACCGCCGAGGGCGTCGCCGTCGTCGACACCGCCGCCCGGGAGCGCCGGGCCCTCGTGCCCTACCGGACGGACACCGGGCCGGTGACCACCGGCGAGTACCGGGGCGGCGGGATGGGCATCGCGCTCTCGCCCGACGGGAAGCGGGTGTACGTGGGGGTGAACGTGCCCGGCGGCGACGGCACCCTGGAGGTGATCGACACCGCGTCCGCGAAGGTGGTGGACGTGGTGGACGTGGGGCGCCGCCCCTTCGACGTGGACGTCAGCCGGGACGGCTCCGCCGTGTACGCGACGAACCACGACTCCTTCGACGTGACCGTCGTCGACGCCGGCTCGCTGGACGCCCGGCGCGTCGAGGTCGCCCCGTACGGCACCGAGGGCGGGCTCGGCTCCTGGCTGAAGCCCCACTACGCCGCGGTGCGCCCCTCGGACGGGAAGCTGCTGCTGCCCTTCGAGGGCGAGCGGCTCGCGGTCGTGGACCCCGCCACCGGTCGCGTCGAGATCGAGGAGATGACGGCCGACACCCACCAGCACGGGGTGACCGTGACGCCGGACGGGACGCTCCTCGCCGTCGGCACCGGCCCGATCGACCCGAGCGAGGACCGGGGGCCGTCGCTGACCGTCCGGTCGCCCCGGGGCGTCGAGCGGGTGTACCCGCTCGACGGTCCGCACGAGGACGTGGCGGTGTCGCGGGACGGCCGGACCGCCTATGTGACGGGCGGGTTCACGCGGGACGGGTACTGGGACGGGATCAGCGTCGTCGACCTCGGCTCGGGCGAGGTGAAGCGCCTCGCGGCGGGCGCGCGCCCGCTGGGCGTGGTCGTCTTCTAGGCCCCCGGTTACGGGCACCTCCCGGCCTTCCCTCCGGACCCCGGCCGGTCCGGAGGCGAGGGGTCAGCCCCTCTCCGCCGTGACCAGCCATGCCGTGCTGAGCAGTGCGACGGTGCCGTCGGGCCGCTCGTGCGCGCGCAGGTGGTCGGTGAGGGCGGCGCGGGCGCGGGTCCGCGCGGGCGCGTCCGCCCGCTCCGTCAGGTGGCGGCCGGGACCGGTGGCGAGGAGGAAGTCCGCCGCGTCCGCGGCGTCCCGGCCCCACGTGCCGTGCGCGCGCGTCTCGTCGAGCGCGATCGCGGTGAAGCCGGCGGCGGCGAGGACGGCGCGGACGCGGGCCGGCTCGGCGAGGGAGAACATGCCGGGCTCTCCGGTACGGGCGAAGTCGCCGACGGGCAGGATGCCGCGCAGGGACGTCATCGCGGTGACCCAGCCGTTGAGCCCCGGGGCGGAGGGGCAGACGAGCGCGAGCCGGCCGCCGGGGCGCAGGGCCCGCGCGATGTTGCCGAAGGCGGCCTCGGGGTCGGCGAAGAACATGGCGCCGTAGCGGCTGATCGCCGCGTCGAAGGCGCCCGCGCCGAGCGGGTGGGTCTGGGCGTCGCCGCGGGTGAAGGCGACGTTGCGTACGCCGTCGGCGGCGGCCCGGGCGCGCGCCTCGGAGAGCATCGGCCCGGAGAGGTCGAGCCCGAGCGCGTGCCCGAGCGGGGCCCGGAGGGCGGCGAGCCGGGTGGTCCGGCCTGCGCCGCAGCCGATGTCGAGGGTGCGGTGGCTCCCTCCGATCCGGGCGGCGTCGAGCAGGGGCGCGTTGAAGCCGTCGTTGACGGCGTTCCAGCGGTCCTGGTGGCGGGCCCAGTGGGCTCCTTCCGGGCCGTTCCAGGCCTGCTCCTGTGCGGTGTTGGCGATGACGGTCACGACGTGCTCCAGGAGTGGGGAAGAGAATGGGCGGGTGCCCATTCTCGTGACGGCCCACGGTATGGGCATGTGCCCATACCGGCAACACCGTTTACGATCCAAGTGATCCGGGTGAGCCGGGTGATCCGGGTGAGCCGGGTGGCCGGGCAGCCCGACGCGGACGCCGGGGGTCACGGACGACGGGCGCGCACGCGCGCGCAGGGCGAGGGAGAGGACGGCGGGCTCATGTCACCGCGCGGAGTGGCGACGCCGGACGTGCGCGAACGGCTGTTCGCGGCGGCCGAGCGGGTCGTGGAGAGGGACGGGCCGGGGGCGCTCACCAGCCGGTCCGTGACCACCGAGGCGGGGTGCGCCAAGGGGCTGCTGCACACGCATTTCGACGGCTTCGACGCCTTCGTCGCCGAACTGTGCCTCGACCGCTTCGCCCGTACCGCGGAGCGGGCGCGGGCCCTGGCCGGACTCGTCGGCCGGGGGACGGTGGCCGGCAACCTCGACACGGTCGTCCAGGCGCTCTTCGACTCCCGCGGTCCCGCGCTCTCCGGCCTCGTCATGGCCCGCCCCGACGCCGCGCTCCGCGTCCGCGAGGCCCTGGCGGCCGGGGCTCCGGGCTTCGCCGCGATCGAGGAGGCCGTCGCCGCCTACCTGGAGGCCGAGCGCCTGCTCGGCCGCGCCCCCGCCGCGCTGGACCCCGCCATCGCGGCCCTCGCCCTGGTCGGCACCGGTCACCACCTCCTGATGACCTCCTGGCCCGGCTCCCCCGACCCCCGCCCGGCCGTCCGCCGCCTGGTGGCCTCCCTGATCCCGGACGGGGACGCGGGAGACGGGCCCGGCGCCCCCGCGGACGGCCGGGCGCCCGCCTGACGGAACCTCCCGCACCGTCCGCCCTACGGGACCCCCTCGCGCCGCCCGACGGGCCTCCCCCGCCGCCCGGCGGTCGGACGGCCGGTCCGCGCACGGCCGCGCGGATCCCGTGGATCCCGTGGATCCCGTGGATCCCGTGGATCCCGTGGATGCCGCGGGTCCCCTACCCGGTGCGCTTCGCCCCGGCTCCGTCGGCGCGCAGACGGGTCGACGCCGGCCCGGGCGGTCCCGGGCGGTCCCGCGCGGTCCCGCGCGGGGCGGTCAGAGGCCGACGATCAGCTGGATGCAGACGATCTTCACCAGGATGGCGAGGGCGAAGAGGGTGGCGTAGCCGGTGTTCACCCGGCTGTCGGAGACCCGGCTGTTGGCGTACGCGGTGATGGCCGGGTTGCCGACGTAGCCGGCGAGCAGGCCCATCGTGCGGGGACGGCTCTGCCCGAGGAGGCGGCAGACGAGCACCATCAGGGCGTAGCTGAGGACGGCGCCGAGGGCGAGGACCGCGAGCAGCTTGAGGCCGAAGACCGAGAAGGCCTCGCGGCGGAAGGCGTAGCCGGAGGTGAGGCCGACGCAGGCGAGGAAGACCAGCAGGCCGATCTGGCGCAGGGTCAGGTTGGCGCGGGTGGGAAGGACCCAGACGAGGGGGCCGGTGCGGCGGATCCGGCCGAGGACCATCGCCATGACGAGCGGGCCGGCGGCCGTGCCGAGCGAGAGGACGGTGGAGCCGACGGTGAGCTCGGGGATGCCGATGAGGAAGCCCGCCGCGAGGCCGAGGCCCATGCTGACGGCGCTCACCTCGCTGACCTTGGCCTCGGTGTCGCCGAGGTGGGCGGAGACCTCGGCGGTCCGCTCGCGGGGCATCGCGACGCGGATCCGGTCGTCGAGCTGGAGCAGCAGGTCGTCGTGGGCGAGGAGCTCCTGGTCGCCCCGGCGCACCCGGGTGGCGCGGGCGCCGAAGCGGTCGGCGAGGCCGAGTTCGGCGACGGTGCGGGCGGCGAGGTCGGGGTTGGTGAGCAGGATGCGGCGGTAGTCGACGACGTCCCGGCGGTCGAGCAGGTGCTCCGGCGCCTCGGCGCCGAGGGCGGCGACACCCGCGGCGACCGCCTCGGGGCCGCCTACGAGGACGAGGGCGTCCCCGGGGGCGAGCGGGCCGGGGTCGCCGGTGACGATGTGGACGGGGGCGCCGGCCGGGCGGTGGGCGCTGGCGAGGATTTCGCCGGAGGCGACGCCGGGGACGTCGGCCCAGCGGGCGGGCCGGGTGATGTCGACCGTGCGGGTGACGAGCCGGTCGGGGAGACCGGTGCCCGGGTCGCGGCGGCCCGGCCAGTTCCGTGCGGCCGCGACGGCGGCGACGAAGAGGATGGTGAGAACGACGGCGAGGGGGTAGCCGATCGCATAGCCGGTGGCGGCCTGCGTGGGGTCGTCCGAGGCGGCCTGGGCGGCGGCGAGACCGGGAGTGGTGGTGCCGATGCCCGCGTAGCCGCCGGCGAGGTAGGGGCCCTCGATGCCGAGGAGTCCGCTGCCGACCAGACCGACGGCGAGGGCGGTGAGGACCAGTGCGACGACGGCGCCGAGCATCACGGCGAGCTGGGGGCGCAGTTCCCGGAAGAAGGCCGGGCCGGCCTCCAGGCCCACCGTGTAGACGTACAGCGCGAGTCCGAGGACGGAGAGCCCGGCGGGGACCGCCTTGCCGACGTCCGGGTCGAGGGCTCCGACCAGCAGTCCGACGAAGAGGACGCCGGCCGCGCCGAGCTTCACGGGCCCGAAGCGGACCATGCCGAAGAGCGATCCTGCAGCAATGACGATAAAAAGGGTAAACCACGGATAGTCAGCGAAAAATTGCCACATGTGCATATGCAGTCATACGCGACGGCACTTTGCACGTTCATACGGAAGGCGGCAAGCGTGACGCGACCGAGGATCCTCGTGGTGGGCGCCGGTTTCGCCGGCGTGGGCTGTGTGAAGCGGCTCGAACGACGGCTCACGGAGCGGGAGGCGCGCATCACGCTGCTCTCTCCCTTCTCGTACCAGCTCTACCTGCCGCTGCTGCCCCAGGTGGCGGCGGGCGTCCTGACGCCGCAGTCGGTGGCGCTGTCGCTGCGGCGCAGCCAGAAGCACCGGACGCGGATCGTGCCGGGCGGCGCGGTGGGCGTGGACACGGCGGCGAAGGCCGTGGTGGTCCGGACGATCACCGGGGAGTACGACGTCGAGCCGTACGACCATCTGGTGCTCGCGCCCGGCAGCGTCACGCGGACCTTCGACATCCCGGGGCTCGCCGACCACGCGCGGGGCATGAAGACCCTGGCCGAGGCGGTCTACGTCCGCGACCACGTCATCGCCCAGCTGGACCTGGCGGACGCCAGCGAGGACGAGGCCGAACGGGCCGCGCGGCTCCAGTTCGTGGTGGTCGGCGGCGGCTACGCGGGCACCGAGACGGCGGCCTGCCTCCAGCTGCTCACCCACAACGCGGTCAAGCGGTACCCCCGGCTCGACCCGGCCCTGATCAAGTGGCACCTGGTGGACATCGCACCCAGGCTCATGCCCGAGCTCGGCGACAAGCTCGGCTCGGCCGCGATGGACATCCTCACCGCGCGGGGCATCCAGGTCTCGCTGGGGGTGTCGGTGGCCTCGGTCGACGACGAGGCGGTCACCCTGACGGACGGCCGGGTGCTGCCCTGCCGGACGCTGATCTGGACGGCCGGCGTGGCCGCGAGCCCGCTCGTCGGGACGGTCGGCACGGAGACCCTGCGCGGCCGGCTGGTGGCGACGCCCGAGATGCGGGTGCCGGGCGTCGACGGGGTGTGGGCGCTCGGCGACGCGGCGGCCGTGCCGGACCTGGCGAAGGGCGAGGAGGGCGCGATCTGCCCGCCGACCGCCCAGCACGCGATGCGGCAGGGCAAGGCGCTCGCCGACAACCTGGTGGCGACCCTGCGCGGCGAGCCGACGCACCCGTACACCCACAAGGACCTGGGGCTGGTGGTGGACCTGGGCGGCATGGACGGGGTGTCGAAGCCGCTGGGCGTGGAGCTGCACGGGCCGGCGGCCCAGGCGGTGGCGCGCGGCTACCACTGGGCGGCGCTGCGGACCAACGTGGCGAAGACCCGGGTGATGACGAACTGGCTGCTGAACGCGGTGGCCGGGGACGACTACGTACGGACCGGGTTCCTGGCGTCGAAGGCCGGGACGCTGCGGGACTTCGAGTACACCGACGCCTATCTGACGCCGGACCAGGTCCGGCTGCACACCGGGCCCTTCCGGGGGGCGGTCGGCTGAGCCCGCCCCCCGTGGCCTTCGCCGGTCCCCGGATCCGTCCGCTCAGCGGGCGAGTTCGGGGGCCGGTCCCATGACGACGACGGGCGCGGCGGCGGGGTCCAGGGCGACCAGCAGGGTGCGCAGGTCGTCGCGGTGGAGGGTGACGCAGGCCTGGGTGGGGCCGCCGTGGTCGACGTGGATCCAGACGCCGCCGCCCTTCTCGGCGCCGAGCGGGCGCTCCTTGTCGAGCGGGGTGCGGCCGGGGACCCGGTTGTAGTCGATGGCGATGACGTGGTCGAAGGAGCCTTCGAGGGGCTCGCCGCGGAAGCCGGTGCCGCTGATGGCGAACTCGGGGTCCTGGTCGTACGGAAGGCGGGCGCCGGGGTCGGGCAGCCGGCCGCCGGCGTCGCCGATGCGGTAGACGCCGATGGGGGTGCGCAGGTCGCCGGCGGTGTGGTCGGGCGTCCAGCCCCTGAGCGCGTTGTGCGCGGGCCAGGGGCCGCCGGACTCGTGCCACCGGCCGTCGGGGGCGCGCCGGTGGAGGACGACGGTGGCGGTGTTGCTGTTCTCGGTGGCGCCGGTGACGACGAGGGCCTGGGTGGTGCCGTCGGGGACGCGGGACTGGGTGAGGGGACCGAGGCCGGGGATGCGCGGGGGGCTCTCGGGGCGGGCGTCGGTGGCGCTCGCCTCCCGGCCCGGCGTGGGCGCGGCGGGGGTCTTCGCCGCGGCGGACGCGGTCGGCGGGGTGGGGGCGGCGGGCCCGGGCGGCGCGCAGCCGGTGAGCAGCAGGGCCGCGCACAGGGTGCCGGCGCCGAGGAGCGCGGGGGCGCCCTTGCGGACGAAGGCGGGCATGGGTGGGCATCCTCCTGGCCGGGGGCAGTGGAGCGATCCGTACCCGATCGGCGGGCGGCGCTGCGCGGGACCGCGGCGGCCCACCCGTACGGCGGAGCGGACGGGGACGGAAAGCGGTTGACCTCCGGACGGGGGCGCGGTTGGGTGCCGGGATGAGTCGTCTTGAGGGGTACGGGGTGCGGGTCGTCCCGGTCGCGGGCGGGCGGGAGTCCGCCGACTGGCGGGCGGTGCACAACACGATCGTCCCGACGGCGGTGCTGTCGGCGGACGAGGTGCGGGAGCGGGCCGGACGGAACCGGCTGGAGGTGGCCTATCTGGACGGGGTGGCCGTGGGGTGCTCCACGGTGCGGCCGCCGGACGGGGAGACCCCGGCGGCGACGGTGATCGCGCGGATCCTGCCGGAGTACCGGCGGCGGGGCTTCGGGACGGCGCTGTACGAGCGGGGGCTCGCGCACGCGCGCACGCTGGGCGGTGCGGGGGTGGAGACGGTGGTCCTGGCGTCGAACGAGGAGGGGCTGCGGTTCGCCCTCGCGCGGGGCTTCACGGAGGTGGAGCGCTATGTGCTGCCGGGTGACACGATCCCCTTCGTGACCCTGCGGCTCGGATGGTCCGCCGTGCGCGGCCAGCTATCTGACTGAGCGTCAGATAGCGGTGTCGCGGGTATGGGAACCTCGCTCCCCCGGCGCTACCCTCCGCGCATGATACGGACGGTGGTGTGGGGAACCGGAAATGTCGGGCGGGCGGCCCTCAGGGCCGTGGACGCCCATCCCGGCCTCGAACTCGCGGCGGTCCTGGTCTCCGACCCGGCGAAGGTGGGCCGGGACGCGGGGACGCTCGCGGGACTCGGGCGCGAGCTGGGGGTCGCCGCGACCGACGACGTCGGGGCGGTCCTCGGCGCGCGGCCGGGGGCCGTGGTGTACGCGGCCTCCGGCGACGTGCGGCCCGACGGGGCCCTGGAGGACGTGGTGCGGGCGGTCGCGGCGGGCGCGGTGGTGGTGACGCCCTCGCTGTACCCGCTCTACGACCCGCGGAGCGCGCCGCCGGAGTTCCGCGATCCGGTGCTCGCGGCGGTGGCCGGGGGCGGCGGGTCGCTCTTCGCGTCCGGGGTCGATCCCGGCTGGGGCAACGACGTGCTGCCGCTGCTGGTCAGCGGGCTCGGCACGGTCGTGGACGCGGTCCGCTGCCAGGAGATCTTCGACTACTCGACGTACGAGCAGGAGTTCTCCGTGCGCGAGCTGATCGGCATGGGCAAGCCGCTCGACCACGAGCCGCCGATGCTCTTCCCGTCGGTCCCGACGATGGTCTGGGGCGGGCAGATCCGGCTGATGGCGCGGGCCCTCGGGGCCGAACTGGACGAGATCCGCGAGACGGTGGACCGGCGGCCGCTGGAGGCGACGGTGAGGACCCGGACGATGGGCGTCTTCGAGGAGGGCACGCAGGGCGCGGTCCGCTTCGAGGTCCAGGGCATCGTCGGCGGTGAGCCGCGGATCGTGATCGAGCACGTGACCCGGATCCATCCGTCCTGCGCCCCGGACTGGCCGGTGCCGCCGGACGGCGCCGGGGCGCACCGGGTGATCGTCGAGGGCCGGCCGCGCATCGAGGTGACGGTGGCGGCCACCGACGAGGACGAGAACCGGGCGGCCGGCGGGAACGCGACGGCGGTCGGGCGCCTGGTGGGGGCCATCGAGTGGCTGGCCGCGGCGGAGCCGGGGCTCTACGACGCGCTGGACGTGCCGATACGCCCGGCGGTGGGGAAGCTGGGAAGGAGCGCACGATGATCATCGACATTCCCGAGGGGCAGGAGCCGATCGGGTACGTGTGGGGCGACATGGTCCCGGGGATCGGGATGGCGGCGGCGAACTTCTCGCTGTCGGTGTACGCCCACACGACCCTGGGACTGCGCGAGTTCGAGGCCGCGCGGCTGCGGATCGCGCAGATCAACGGCTGCCGGTTCTGCCTGGACTGGCGGACGGACCGGGACGGCGAGAAGGTCGAGGAGGGCTTCGACGCGGTGGTCGCGGCCTGGCGCACGACGGAGGTGTCCGACTCCTTCGACGCGCGCACGCGGCTCGCGGCCGAGTACGCGGAGCGGTACGCGCTCGACCACCACGGTCTGGACGAGGAGTTCTGGGAGCGGATGACCGCCCACTACGGCCAGACCGAGATCGTGGAGCTGACCATGAGCCTGGGCTCCTGGCTGGCCTTCGGCCGGCTGAACCGGGTGCTGGGGCTCGACGAGGTGTGCGTGCTGCCGACGGGCTGAGGCCCGGCGGACGCCGGAAGGGCCGGCCGGTCCGCGGACCGGCCGGCCCTCGCGCGTCCGGGGTCACGCTCAGAAGTCCTCGGCGATGATGCGCTCGATGTTGCGCTCGGCGAGGGCGGTGATGGTGACGAAGGGGTTCACGCTGGCGTTGCCGGGGATCAGGGAGCCGTCGATGACGTAGAGGCCCTGGTAGCCGCGGAGGCGGCCGTGGTTGTCGGTGGCGCGGTCCAGGACGGCGCCGCCGAGCGGGTGGTAGGTGAGGTGGTCGCCCCAGATCTTGTAGGCGCCGAAGAGGTCGGTGCGGTAGATCGTCCCCTCCTTCGCGTTGATCTTGTCGAAGATGGACTTCGCCATGTCGATGGAGCTCTGCTTCCAGGCCCGGTTCCAGCTGAGGTCGACCTTGCCGGTGGCCGGGTTCCAGGTGAACTCCGCGCGGTGCGGGGTGCGGGTGATGGAGAGGTAGAAGGAGGCGTAGGTCTCGATGCCGGTGGGCAGCGGGGCGACCTCCGCGAAGGCCCCGCCCGCGTCCCAGTTGTCGATGCCCGCGGTGGGCATGGCGGACTGGAGCTTCCCGGTGGGGTCCCACATGTGGTTGGCCCGGCCGCACATGACGTTGCCGTTGTCGCCCCAGCCCTTGCCGATGTGCTCGTTGAGGGCGGGCAGGGCCCCGGTGGCCTTGAGCCGGGTGAGGAGCTTGCTGGTGCCGACGCTGCCCGCGGCGAAGAAGACGCGGTCGGCGCGGACCGTCTTGGAGGCCAGGGTGGCTCCGGTGGTGTCGATCTGGTCGACGGCGACCGTGTAGCCGCCGGCTGCCGCCGGGGTGACCGAGGTGACCCGGTGGAGGGCGGAGACGGTGACCCGGCCGGTGGCGGCGGCCTGGGCCAGGTAGGTCTTCCGGAGGCTCTTCTTGCCGTGGTTGTTGCCGTAGATGACCTCGCCGTCCAGGGCCGACTTCGGCACCGCCCCGGCGGCCTCCTGCTTCATGTAGTCCCAGTCGTAGACGTTGGGCACGAAGACGAAGGGGAAGCCGGAGCGCTGGGCGTGCTTGCGGCCGACGCGCGCGTACTGGTAGGCGTCCGTCCCCTCCCACCAGGACACGTCCACGTCGGTGACGCCGAGGCCCGCGTTGGCGCGCGGGTAGTAGGTGGCGTACATCTCGGCCGGGTCGACGGTGGGGAGGATCGCCGGGAAGCGCTCGCGCAGCGGGGTGACGGCCATGCCGCCGTTGACCAGGGAGCCGCCGCCGATGCCGCGGCCCTGGTAGACGGTGATGCCGGCGAACTCCTCGGCGTCGAGGATGCCGGTGTGCCGGGGCACGTCCTTGTCGAGGGGGAAGCCGAGGAACTGGCTCAGCGGCTGCTTGGTCCGGGTGCGCAGCCAGAAGGAGCGGTAGTCGGGCTTGGTGGTGTTGGCGAAGACCTTGCCGTCGGGGCCGGCGGCGTCCCAGGCCATGCCCATCTCGATCATGTGGACGTCGACGCCGGCGCGGGCGAGGCGGAGGGCGGCGACCGAGCCGCCGTAGCCGGTGCCGACGACCAGGACGCGGACGTGGGAGCCGTCGGGGATGGGAGAGACGTCCAGCCCGGGGGCCTCGGCGCGGGCCGGGGCGGGGAGTCCGGCGGCGAGGGCGGCGGCGCCGAGAACAGAACCTGTTCCGGTCAGGAAGCGGCGTCGGCTGACTCCGTGAATTCCCTGGGCGGACAGGGGGTGTTCACTCATGTGATCTTCCTCACTCGTGAGCGAATGGGAACATGTTCTACGACCGCTCGCCGAGGAAGTCACGAGAAACCGACGGGTAACTTCAGGCCGGATAGGCCCTCTTGATCGCCGCGGCGGCATACGCCGCGTGGGCCCGCGCCGCGGACGGTCCGTCGGTCCGGGAGCCGCACTCCCCCGCCGGGTACGGGGCCCGGGCCGCCGCGGGCACCGGACGGTGCGCCGCGGGCAGCTCCGGAGGCAGCGCGGCGGCGGCCTCGTCCTCGGACCGGATCCGGCCGGTGCGCAGGGTGGTGAGGATCCGGGCCGGGGTGGGCAGGGCGGGTGTCGCCGTCGGGGTCGTCGAGGGGCCCGGGCACGCCCGCGACGATCGCGGCCCGCAGGTCGGCCTCCGGCACCGGGTCGAAGAGCCCGGACGGGCAGGGGCCGTAGGGCGACAGGTCGCCTGCGCGGGGCACGGCGGGGAGCGGGGCGAGGCCGGGTGCGGGGATGACGGAGCCCGGGACGACGGGGGCGGGGGCCTCGTCGGGGCGTGGGGGCTCCTGGGCGGGCGCGGGGGCGTCGTCGGGGCCTGGGGGCTCCTGGGTGGGCGGCGGACGCGGGGGCGTCGTCGGGGCCTGGGGGCTCCTGGGCGGGCGGCGGCGGACGCGGGGGCGTCGTCGGGGCCTGGGGGCTCCTGGGCGGGCGGCGGCGGACGCGGGGGCGTCGTCGGGGCCTGGGGCTCCTGGGCGGGCGGCGGACGCGGGGGCGCCACAGGACCGGAGGAGCCGTGCGGGTCCCGGCGGGATCGTTTCCGGCTCGCGGGCGGAGGAGGGGGAAGTCGACGCCCGCGAGCCGGTGTTCGGGGACGGTCAGGCGCGCGTCGGCACCGGGGCCGCCTCGCGGGAGGCGCCGGTGGCGAGGGCGGGCGCGGCGCGGACCGGGCCTTCGAGGAGACGGCGGAGGAGGGCGGTGCGGCGGGCCGGGTCGTCGCCGTCGGTCTCGGCGAGCAGGGCCGCCAGGACGGCGACGCGGGCCTGGCCGGCCCGGAGGGTGCCGGTGAGCAGGCCGCCGGCGGCGACCAGGTCGACGGCGCCGCCGCCGGTGTAGATCTCGGCGAGCGGGCCGGACGGGACACGGGTGGTGACGGCGACGAGGACGCCCTGGGCGGTGGCCTCGGCGACCGCCTCGGCGATCTCCGGGGTGGCGTTCCCGGCGCCGGTGGCGACGAGGACGATGCCCCGGGCGCCGGCGGCGAGGGCGGCGTCGATGTGCAGCCGGTCGCCGTCGGTGTGGTGGAAGACGACGTCCACCCGCGGCAGTCCGGCGCGGCCGGTGGTGTCCGGGTCGGCGGTACGGGCGGCCTCCGGCAGCGGGAGGACGGCCGGGCGGTCGGGCAGGCGCTCGATGTCGACGCGGGAGAAGCCCACCCGGCCCAGGCGCTCGGCCGAGGGGTCGGAGAAGGCGTCGGCGGCCAGGGTCCGGGTCTTGACCGTGCCGCGGGCGGCGTGGACGCGCCCGTCGAAGACGACGAGGACGCCGAGTTCGCGGACGGTGGCGGCCACCTGGAGGGCGTCGTACAGGTTGCCGGGGCCGTCGCCGTCGCCGGTGCCGAAGGGGCGCTGGGCGCCGGTGAGGACGACCGGGCGGGGGTCGGCGTGGTGGAGGTCCAGGAGGAAGGCGGTCTCCTCCAGGGTGTCGGTGCCGTGGGTGACGACGACGCCGTCGACGCCGGGGTCCGCGAGGGTCTCGTGGACCGTGCGGAGCAGCGCGAGCTGATGGGCGGCGGTGAGCCGCGAGCTGTTGACGTTGAAGAGGTCGCGGACCTCGACCGTCACGCCCTCGGGGAGGGGGGCGGTCGCGAGGACGTCGTCGCCGGAGGCGTCGGCGGCGTAGCCGGTGCCCTGCCAGCGGCTGGCGATGGTGCCGCCGGTGCTGATGACGACGATCCGGCGCGGGGTTCCGTCGTTCGTCCGCTGCATGTCCGCCGCCTCTCCGTGCCGTCCCCGGGTGTCCGCGCCCCTCGGGCGCGCGTGGTCCACCGGGCTCTCGTGGTCTCTCGGCAACGGTAGGCCAGAAGAGTGAGCAGCCGATTGCCAATCCGGGTGCAGGAATGTTTCATCGTGGCAGACAATTGCGCCATGGACCGTATCGATCTCCACATCTTGCGCGAGCTCCAGCAGGACGGCCGGCTGAGCAACCAGGAGCTGGCCCAGCGGGTCGGCCTGAGCCCCTCCCCCTGTCTGCGCCGGGTGCGCCAGCTGGAGCAGGACGGGGTGATCCGGGGCTACCGGGCGGTCATCGACCCGGAGGCGGTGGGGCGGGGCTTCGAGGTGCTGGTGTCGGTCGAGGTGAAGCGGGACCGGGAGACGGTGGAGGCCTTCGAGGAGGCGCTCCAGTCGATCCCGGACGTGATCGAGGCGTACCGGCTCTTCGGCAGCCCGGGCTGCCTGCTGCGGATCGCGGTCGCGGACCTGTCGGCGTACGAGCGGCTGTGGATCGAGCAGCTGACGGCGCTGGCCGGGGTCACCGAGGTGAACTCCCAGATCATCATGAAGCGGATCAAGGAGCCCAAGGGGATGCCGGTGGACCTCCGGGGCGCCTGACCGGCAAGGGGGCGCAGGGGAGTACCGGGGCGTCCGGGCCGGAAGCGGGCAAGCACCGAGAACCCTCCGGCGCGTCCGAGCCGGAAGGAGTACGGGAGGGGAACCTCCGGCGCACCCGGGCCGGAAGGGGGCACCGGGGAACCTTCGGGGCGCCCCGGGCGGAAGGGGGTACCGGCGGACCTCCGGGGCGCCCGAGGCGGAAGCCACGCGAGTCGCCCTCGAACGGTTGCGCCGTATGCGAGAACGTCATCGAACGGCTCTCTCCCCGTAACACGGCCGGCCCCTCCGCCGTGCCACTCTCCCGGATGACACGAAGTCAACACGCGTAGAACGCGGCGCCCTTGAGCCGGGCACCGTGTTCGTCCGCGTGCCCGTCCCCGGGAAAGGGCCCCCATGTCGGTTGCACGGATACGCAGGTGGAAGGTCTGGGCGGCGGCCTCCGCCGCCGTCGTCGGCCTCGCGCTCCCCACGGTCGCGGCGTCGCCCGCCGCCGCCACCACGACCGCCTACGACGCCACTTACTACAAGAACGCCGTCGGCAAGACCGGCACGAGCCTCAAGTCGGCGCTGCACACCATCATCCGCAACCAGTCCACGATCTCGTACGACGCCGTCTGGAACGCCCTGAAGTCGCTCGACCAGGACCCGAACAACACGTCCAACGTCCTGCTCCTCTACAGCGGCACCTCGCGCAGCAAGAGCCTCAACGGCGGCGCCGTCGGCAACTGGAACCGCGAGCACACCTGGGCCCAGTCGCACGGCTCCTTCGGCACCTCGGCCGGCCCCGGCACCGATCTGCACCACCTGCGCGCGGCCGACGTCCAGGTCAACAGCATCCGCGGCAACAAGGACTTCGACAACGGCGGCAGCGCGGTGAGCGGCGCCCCCGGCAGCTACACCGACTCCAACTCCTTCGAACCGCGCGATGCCGACAAGGGCGACGTGGCCCGCATGATCCTCTACATGGCCGTGCGGTACGAGGGCGGCGACGGCTGGCCGAACCTGGAGCCCAACGACTCGACCTCCAACGGCAGCGTGCCCTACCACGGCCGGCTCTCCGTCCTGAAGCAGTGGAACGAGCAGGACCCGCCGAGCGCCTTCGAGGAGCGCCGCAACGACCTCGTGCACTCCGCCTACCAGGGCAACCGGAACCCGTTCATCGACCACCCGGAGTGGGTCGAGGCGATCTGGTAGCCCGTCGGGGCCGCGCGGCCGGCTCCCCGGAGGACGGGGAGCCGGACCCCGGTTTTGGATTGTCGGAGGATCATCAATACGATCCGCCGATGATCACGAGAAAACGGCTGGCGACCGGGGCCTGTGCGCTGCTCGTCGCCCTGACCGCCGCGCTGCTGCCGACGAGCGCCTCCGCCGACGAACCGGCGGCGAAGGAATCCCCCAAGGTCGAGCTCGTCCTCGACGTCAGCGGCTCGATGCGGGCCAGGGACATCGACGGAAAATCCCGGATGAGCGCCGCCAAGCAGGCCTTCAACGAGGTCCTGGACGCGGTGCCGGAGGAGGTCCGGCTCGGCATCCGCACGCTCGGCGCCGACTACCCCGGCAACGACCGCAAGCGCGGCTGCAAGGACACCCGCCAGCTGTACCCGGTCGGACCGCTCGACCGGACCGAGGCCAAGACCGCCGTCGCCACCCTCGCCCCCACCGGCTGGACCCCGATCGGCCCGGCGCTGCTCGGCGCGGCCGACGACCTCGGCGAGGACGGCGCGACCAAGAGGATCGTCCTCATCACCGACGGCGAGGACACCTGCGCCCCGCTCGACCCCTGCCAGGTGGCCCGCGAGATCGCCGCCAAGGGCATCCACCTCGTGATCGACACCCTGGGCCTGGTGCCGGACGCCAAGACCCGGCAGCAGCTCACCTGCATCGCCGAGGCGACCGGCGGCACGTACACCTCCATCCACCGCACCGAGGAACTCTCGCGCCGCGTACGCCAGCTGGTGGACCGCGCGGCCGACCCGGTCGTGACCCCGGTCGCCACCGAGGGCGCCCGTCGGTGCGCGGACGCCCCGCAGCTCAAGCCCGGCCTCTACACCGACCGCGAGACCTTCGGCGAGCACCGCTGGTACAGGGTCGACCTCCTGCCCGGCCAGGAACTCCGCGCCTCCGTCAGCATCTCCGCCGACCGGGCCGTGAACGACGACTACGGCGTGCTGCTGCGGGCGGTCACCCGCAGCGGCCGGGAGATCGTGCGCGGCTCCGAGGCCGGCGACGGCCGCACCGACGTCATCTCGACCGGCCTGCGCTACCCGAAGCCGGAGGCGGAGGACGCGGACGAGGACGGCAAACCGGCCGCCGAGACCGTCTGCCTCCAGGTGAGCAACTCCTTCTCCGCTCCCCCGGCCGTGAAGACCACGCCCGGCATGCCGGTCGAGCTGACCGTCGACATCGTCGACGGCCCGGCGAGCGCCTCGGACGTGGCCTCCTTCGGGCTCGGCCGCGGCTGGTGGCTGCTCGGCGCGCTGGTGCTCGCCGGCTTCCTCGCCGGTCTGATCTGGGGCTGGCTGTCCCGCTGGCGCCTCGCCGTCTGGAGGACCCACTGATGCGTACCGTACGGATGCTCGCGGCGGCCGCGCTGGCCGGAGCCGCCCTGCTGGGCCCCGCCGCGCCGGGCGCCCTCGCCGACACGCCCACCCCGTCGGCCACGGCCGGCGAGGAGGCGGGCCCCACGGAGGCCGGCACCACCTTCCGTACCGCCGCCCCCTTCCGGCCGGGCCAGGAGGCCACCGCGCAGGCGGCGACGGGCGACTACCTCTACTGGGTCTTCCCCGCCGACACCGGCGAGCGGCCCACGGTCCGGGCGACGGTGACGCTGCCGGAGAGCTCCCTGCGGCACGGCTCCGCCACCTGGCGCGTGGACGTCTACGACGGCCTGCGGCGCCGTCAGGCCTGCATGTACGGGGCGCAGTCGCGCACCGCGCCGCAGGCGGCCTCCTCGCTGGAGCTCGCCTGCGTGCTGCGCCCGGTGCGGGCCGCCGCCGACGCCTGGGCGAACGACCCGCTGCCGGGCAGCTACTTCGTGCGCCTGACCGTGACCGGGCTGCCCGAGGAGGACCTGGGACAGCCGTTCTCGGCCCGGATCGGCGTCGACGTCTCCGACAGGGGCGGCGCCTACGCCGCCGACGGCGCGCTCGCCGCACCCCTGGTGCCGGGCGCGACCACCGCCGAGCTCGCCGAGACCGAGGAGGAGGCGGGCCGCCGCACGGCGGTGGAGGCCGCCGCGCCCGAGGACGGCTGGTCCTCCGGCTGGTGGTCCGACCGCTGGATCTGGACCGCGGCCGGCGGCGTGCTCGCCGCGCTCGCGGGCATCGGCGGCTACGCCCTGACCAGGGGCTCCGGCCGTCCGCCGCGGGTCCCGCCCGCCGTCTGAGCCACCCGTGCCGAAGGCCCCCGCCGCGACCGCGGCGGGGGCCTTCGGCACGCTCCGGGCACGGGCGGCGCCGGGACCCACCGGAGCGGCCCCCGGCGCCGCCTCCCGCCCGGACCGCCCCGGACTCCGTCAGGCCATGCGGCGGGCGCCTTCGAGGACCGCCCGGCGGATGCGGTGGTAGGTGCCGCAGCGGCAGATGTTGCGGAGCTCGTCGAGGTCGGCCTCGGTGACCTCGCGGCCCGCGGCCCGGGCCCGGCGGACCGCGTCGACGGCCGCCATGATCTGCCCGGGCTGGCAGAAGCCGCACTGGGCCACGTCGAGGTCGAGCCAGGCCTCCTGCATCGGGTGGAGCTCGGCGCCGACGGTGTCGGGCAGGCCCTCGATGGTGGTGACCTCGTCCTCCGCGGCGAGCTCGCCGACGGGCACGGCGCAGGGCGTGAACGCCTCGCCGTTGAGGTGGCTCGTACAGGCCCGGCAGACGCCGACCCCGCAGCCGTACTTGGGGCCGGTGACGCCGAGGACGTCCCTGAGGACCCACAGGAGCCGGACGTCGGACTCGACCTCGGCGGTGACGGCCCGGCCGTTGAGGATGAAGGTGTGCTGGGGCACGGGGACTCCGGGGAGCTAGAGGACGCGGTCGCGGCCGTCGGTCGGGGAGGCGGGGACCGGCGGGACGGCCGGCGCGGGCGTGAAGGCGAGCGGGGCGTGGTGGTTGACGGGGAAGACCGTCGGCATCGTGCCGGTCGCCCGCCCGTAGGCGCCGGCGACGGCCGCCATCGCCGCCGCCACGGCCAGCTCGCCCGCGCCGCCGGGCTCGTCCCCGGTCGGCGGCATGACGACGATCTCCAGCTCGGGCGGGGTGTTCCACTGCCGGGTGTAGTAGTAGTTGTCCCAGCTGGACTCCAGGAAGGCGCCGTCCTTCAGGTGCAGTCCGGAGGTGAGGGCGAGCGCGATGCCGTCGGAGATCCCGCCCATCATCTGCGCCTCCAGACCGCGCGGATTGACCGCGAGGCCGACGTCGACGGCGCAGACCACCTTGGTGACCCGGGGGCCGGTGTACGCGTTCGGGACCGTCCGCCCGGTGGTCGCGGGCCGGCAGTCGATCTCGGCGAGCACCGCCACGTACGAGTGGTACTCGGGGTGCACGGCGATCCCCTGCCCGGTGCCGGGCTCCATGGGCCGGCCCCACCGCCCGCGCCGGGCGACCTCGTCGAGGACCGCGCGGGCCCGCGCCTCCTTCATCAGGCGGCGGCGCAGCCCGTAGGCGTCCTCGCCCAGGCGGCGGGCCAGTTCGTCGAGGACCAGCTCCTGGGCGGTGCGCACGTCGGGCGAGTAGATGTTCCGCATCGAGCCGGTGTTGTAGCCCTTGTCGGTCTCCGCGAGGAGCTGGGTGGTGACGCCGAGGTGGTAGGGGCTGATCTGGGTCAGCTGGAACATCGTCTGGGAGAAGGCGGCGTCGGCGACCGGCAGCCGGGCCGCCTCCGCCGTCAGCACCTCCCCGATGCCGTGCCCGAAGTCGGTGGCGACCGAGGTGTGCCGCTGCTCGTACGTCAGGACCTCGCCGAGCGAGTAGGTGGCGCGGACCCGCGAGGTCGCCATGGGGTGGGTACGCCCCTGCCGGAAGTCGTCGGTGCGGTGCCACATCAGCTTCACCGGCTTGCCGAGCTTCTGCGAGATCTCCGCGGCCTCGTGGGCCGCGTCGTGGAAGAGCTTCCGGCCGAAGGAGCCGCCGCCCTCGGTGACGTGGACCCTCACCGCGGAGACCGGCAGGCCGAGCCGGAGCGCGAGCTGCTCCTGGGCGACGATCGGGGCCTTGAGGGAGCCCCAGATCTCGGCCGAGTCCGGACGGACGTCCGCGATGGCGCAGTTGGTCTCCAGGGCGCTGTTGCTCGCGAAGTGGAAGGTGAAGCGGGCGTCGACGGCCTTGGTGAGCAGCGGCAGCGGCGGTACGACGAGCGGGAGTTCGGCCCGGCGCAGCTCGGCGAGGACGGTGGCGTCGGTGGCGTCCTCGGCGGTGCCGGGGCCCCAGTCGACGTCGAGGGCGCGGACCGCGTCGACGCACTGGCCGAAGGTCCGGGCGCGGACGGCGACGCCGGAGGCGATGGTGACGACGTCGGTGACGCCCGGCATGGCCCGGACCGCGTCGAGGTTGGCGACGGAGCGGACGGTGCCGTTGAGGGTGGGCGGGCGGCAGACCATGGCGGGCAGGGCACCCGCCGGCTGGAGGTCCATGGCGAACTTCTTGCGGCCGGTGACGGCGTCGAGCGCGTCGAGGCGGCGGCGCGCGGTCCCGATGACCCGGAAGTCCTCGCGGTCCTTGAGCGTGACGGGGACGGCGGCGTCGGCCACGGCGGCGGCCCGGGCGGCGAGTTCGCCGTAGCCGAGGACGGCACCGGCCGGGGAGAGGACCGTGCCGGCCTTGGTGGTGAGGGTGGAGACGGCCTCGCCGAGCACGAGGGAGGCGGCGTGCAGCAGCCGCCCCCGGGCGACGGCGGCCGCGACCCGGATCGGGGTGTAGGTGGAGACGGTGGTGTTGGATCCGCCGGTGAGCTGGTTGAAGAGCAGTTCGGGGCGGGCGTCGGCGAGGGTGACCCGCACCTTCTCCAGCGGCAGGTCCAGCTCCTCCGCGATGAGCATGGCGGAGGAGGTGGTGACGCCCTGGCCGACCTCGGCGCGCGGCAGGGCGAAGTGGGCGGTGCCGTCGGCGTCGAGCCGGATGGTGACGAGATGGCTGGTCGGCAGCGCGGCCGTGGTCAGCAGGTCGTTGAGGTCGAGGAGTTCGGCCGGTCCGGGCAGCGAGGGCACGACGGCCCCGGCGGTCGCCGGGGCGATCGCCTCGGCACCCACCTGCGCGGCGACGGTGAGCGTGGGCGCCGCGAGGACGTACCCGAGGAACCGCCGGCGCCCGATGCCGGGCGCGTCGGCGGGCGGGGGACTCTGTTCGTTCGCGCGCGGTTCGTTCGCGCGCGCGGGATGGCGCCTGGACATGAGGGGTGCCTTTCGACGCTGCCGTACCGGCCCGGAGTCCGGCCCTTCTCGGGTGCGGGGGTGATCATCCCGCATCCGAGGGCGCGCCGGGACCGCTTCGACGAGGAAACCGGCCGGGGACCACGCTGGTCAGGGGCGGTTTCGGTCAGGTCTGCCGGTTTTCGCCAGGAGGACGCGCGGAGCGGCCCCGGCGGCCGGGGCGGTGACGGGGCGCGGGTCCCTCCCGGGGCGCAGGCCTCTCCCGGGGCGCAGGCCGCGGACGGCCCGCGCCCCGCCGGCGGTCATCCGGCCCCGGCAGGAGCGGAGGTGGTCCCGGGAGACCCGGGCGCGCTGTCCGCCGCCGGCGATGAGCGCGTTCACGGAGACCATCGGGTCGCCCCCGACCGAGCGGGCGAGCAGCGCGCCCACCACGACCGGCCCGAGCGCCACCACGAGGGCGGTGCCGGTCGCCGAGACGTGGCGGAGGGGCCGGGGGCGGCGGCGCGGGGTGCGGAAGCTCATGGGTCCATTCCAGCCGCCGGACGCCCCCGGCGGATCCGCCGGCGTACTCAGCCGCGGAGGCGGGGTACTCACTTCGGGGCGGGCGACCGGGCCCGGTGCCGGTGGGCGGGGTCGGCGGGCGGAGACCGGCGGGCCGGTCAGCCGGCGCGGCGGCGGGAGCGGGCGAGGGCCCGCCCGCCCAGCACCGTCGCGGCGAGGCCGACGAGCAGGGCCACGTAGGCGCCGCCCAGGCCGTTGCCGGTGCCGAGGCCGCCCGCCGCGGTGGCCGCGACCAGGGCGCCGAGGGCGAGGGCCGCCGTCCCCGCGGCGACGGCCAGCAGCGGACCGAGCGACCCGGTCGCGGTCCCGAGACGGCCGTCGGGCCGGGACAGCGCCCGCCAGGCCACGAGCAGGCCGACGAGCCCGAGCACCGCACCCGTGGAGGCGCCGATCCTGCCGGCGCCGACGGTGGTGACGGACGCGGCCAGCGAGGAGGCCGGGGCTGAGGCGGAGGCCGGCACGGCGAGGGCGAGGCCACCGAGCAGGGCGGCCGTTCCGGCGGAGAGCAGACGACGGACGGACATGGGCGGGCTCCTCTTCGTACGGCGAGATGCGGTGATGTGCGGTGATGTGCGGTGACCCGCGGGGGATCCCGCGGGCTCCGGTGCGAACCGGTCCGGGGCGGTGGGGCGGGTGCGTCCCACCGCTGCTCCGAGCATCTCCGCCGCCCCGCCCGACGTCGTCCGCCCCGCGTGGACACCTCTCCTGCCGCACCGGCGGTAGCGGGCGTCCGTCTACCGCGTTCGTGGTAGGCGGAGGCTCGTCCCCGGGACCGACTCCCGTGCGCGGCGCCCCGGTTAGGGTGCGCTCATGACGGAAGCGCGGGCGGGTGTCCGGCAGCGGTACGCGGACGGGGCCATAGCCCTGGGCGTGACGGCGGCCCTGTTGATCACGGCGGCGGGGTCCCGCCCGGAGACGGGCCTCGCGGTCCTCGCGTACGGGCTGCTCGCGGCGGGCGGGCTGGCCCTGGTCGTACGGCGCCGGGTGCCCCGCGCGGTCCTCGCCGTCACGGGGGCGTGCGCGATCGGCCACCAGGCGGCCGGGCTCGACGTGCCGGTCGTGGCCTACCTGTTCGCCGTGTACGCGGCCGTCCGTGCCGGGCACCGGACGGTCACGGCGGTGGTCAGCGTGCTCATGCTGGCGGCGCTGCCGGTGGCGGCCCTGCTGTCGGGGCCGCACGACACGGGTGAGGCGTTCGCGCGGGCGCGGGGCGCGCTGGAGATCGCCTGGCTGGTCGCGGCCGCCGCCGCCGGCGAGGCCCTGCGACAGGCCGAGCGACGGGCGGACGAGGCCGAGCGGACCCGCGAGGAGGTGGCCCGCCGCCGCGCCGACGAGGAACGACTGCGCATCGCCAGGGAGTTGCACGACTCCCTCACCCACCAGATCTCGGTGGTGAAGGTCCAGGCCGAGGTCGCCGTCCATGTGGCCCGTCGCCGCGGCGAGGAGGTGCCGGCCGCGCTGCTCGCCATCCAGGAGGCGGGGCGCGAGGCGAGCCGCGAGCTGCGGGCCACGCTGGAGGCGCTCCGCGACGACGACACGGCTCCTCCGCGGGGTCTCGCCGACGTGCCCGAACTCGTCTCCCGAATGAGGTCGTTGGGCGTGGACGCGACACTGACCGTCGAGGGCCGCGGGACGGACGTGCCGGCCGCGGTGGACCGGACGGTGTACCGGATCGTGCAGGAATCGCTGACGAACGTCGCCCGGCACTCCGGGGCGACCGCGGCCACCGTCCGGATCGACCGCGGACCGGAGCTCCTGGCGGTCCGGGTGGACGACGACGGGCGGGCGGCGCCGGCCGCCGCGCCGGTGGCCGGTCTGGGGCTGCTCGGCATGCGCGAGCGCGTCACCGCCCTCGGGGGCCGGCTCGCCGTCGGCCCGCGCGACGGCGGCGGCTTCTCCGTCCGCGCCGAACTCCCCGTGGAGCGCACCCCGTGATCCGTGTCCTGCTCGTCGACGACCAGCCGCTCATCCGCAGCGGGTTCCGCGCCCTGCTGGACCTGGAGGACGACATCGAGGTGGTGGCCGAGGCCGGCGACGGCCGGGAGGCCCTGGCACTGGCCCGCGTCCATCGGCCGGACGTGGCGCTGGTCGACGTCCGGATGCCGGTGGTCGACGGGATCGAGACCACCCGGCGGATCGCCGCCGACCCGGAGCTGGCCGGGGTGCACGTCGTCATCCTCACCAACTACGGCATGGACGAGTACGTCCTCGACGCGCTCCGCGCCGGGGCCGCCGGCTTCCTGGTCAAGGACGTCCTGCCGGAGGACTTCCTGCACGCCGTGCGGGTCGCCGCGCGCGGCGACGCGCTCCTCGCGCCCTCGGTCACCCGCAGGCTGATCCACCGCTGTCTGGCCCAGCCGCGGCCCCCCGTCACCGGGCCGGGACCGGCGGAGCTGACCGGCCGGGAGCGCGAGGCGGTGGTGCTGGTGGCCCGGGGCCTGTCCAACGACGAGATCGCCGCGCGGATGGTGATCAGTCCGCTGACCGCGAAGACCCACGTCAACCGCGCCATGACCAAGCTGGCCGTCCGGGACCGGGCCCAACTCGTCGTGCTGGCCTACGAGTCCGGCCTGGTCACCCCGAACGGTTCCTGAGCCCGGGCACCGGGACCGGACGGGGAGCCGGCGGCCGTACGGGAGGCGGGCGGCCCGTCGGGTGGGGGGGCCGGGGCCGGAGCCGTAGCGTACGGGGGCACACGACCGCACGCAGCTGAGGAGCGTTCCCTATGGCCGACTATCGCGTCGAGACCGTCCGCACCGGGTACCGGCGGTGGACCGCCCGCAACGACCGGGGGGCGGAGGTGCCGATGGCCGCGGCCGACGACGACGGCGCGCAGCCGTCGTTCACGCCGGTGGAGCTGCTGCTCGCGGCGATGGGCGGCTGTGGGGGGCTGGTGATCGACCGGACGGCCCGGGCGGTGGAGCACGACGGTCTGCGGATCGTGGTCGAGTCGGTGTCGGGTCCCGAGGACGACGGGCGGATCGGCCGGGTCCGGGTGAGCTACGAGTTCGACCTGCCGGACTCCAACCCGAAGGCCGCGGAGGTGTTCGCGCGCGGGGTGCGGCTGACCCACGAGAAGTTCTGCACGGTCAGCCGCACCGTCGAGCACGGGGCGCGCGTCGAGGCGGTCCTGCCGGACGGGACGGTCGGCTTCGAGGGCTGAGGGGGGCGGGCCGCCGGACGGGCTTCCGGCGGCCCGGGGCCGTCAGGGCAGGACCGTGACCCGGGCCAGGGCCCACGAGGTGTGGTCGAAGGAGGTACTGGCGTCGGCGTCGGCGACCTCCAGGCGGAGCACCCGGACGCCGCGGACGTCCACGTCGAGGGGGACGGGCCCGGTGGCGGCCGTGAGGACGCCGGTGGCGGCGAGGACGCGCCCGTCGCCGTGGACGGTGGCCCGGGTGGCGCCGGCGGTGCTCCGGCGGGCCGAGAAGTCGTCGATGCCGACGAGCGCGGTGAAGCGGTCGGCGACGCCGCCGAGGTGGTAGCTGACGGAGCTGTACGCGTGGACGCCGAGGCCCTTGGCGTGGACGGTGCCGCCGAAGGAGATGGGGGTGCCGTCGCCGGCCGCGTTCTTGCCGTTGGAGGCGTCGCGTTCGACCGGCCCCCAGCCGTTGACGGCGCTGATCCAGGGCAGGTCGGAGAGGTAGCCGTCCCGGGCCGGGGCCGGCGGGACGGTGGTGGCGGTCGCCTCCGCGGCGTAGCGGACCGGGCCGCCGGGGGCGAGCGCGGTGCCCACGCCCGTGAACCGGGCGGGGGTGGCGGGCGCGGTGCCGGCGGGGGCGGTGACCTGCCAGCTCGCGGTGAGCCGGGCGCCTGCGGCGAGCCGGTCCGTGCCGGTGGCCGTGGTGGGCCGGACGGTCCAGCCGGCCGGGGCGTCCAGGGCGAGGGCGGGGGTGGACCAGGGGCGTGCGGAGCCGTTGGCGAGGACGGCGGTGACGATGAACGCCTCGCCGGGGACGACGCTCTCGGGCGCGGTGACGGCCGTCCCGAAGGCGGTGCGCGGAAAGGCGTCCCGCCAGGAGGCGCGCATGAGGCCGACGAGTTCGGCGGCGGTGGCGGGGTGGCGGGCGGCGACGTCGCTCGTCTCGCCGGGGTCGGTGGCGAGGTCGTACAGCTCGACCTGCCACTGGTCGTCGGGGAGGGCGCGGTCGCGGACGGGGGCGAAGCGGACGGCCTTCCAGCGGTCCTTGCGCAGGGCCTCGGCGAGCCAGGTCGCCCGGCCCGCGTCCTGGGCGTCGGCCCGGCCGGTGACGCCCCGCTCGTCGCGGTACCAGTAGAGGTGGTCGTGGCGGGCGGCGGGCGTGGCGCCGCCGGTGAGCAGCGGGGCGGCGGAGAGCCCGTCGACGTCGGCGGGGGCGGGGGCGCCGCCGAGTTCGGCGAGGGTGGGGAGGAGGTCGGTGAGCGGGGTGGGCCGGTCGGAGGTGCCGGGCGTGACGCGGCCGGGGCCCCAGGCGATCAGCGGGACGCGGATGCCGCCCTCGTAGAGGTTGCGCTTGTAGCCGCGCAGGGGGCCGTTGGCGTCGAAGAGGCCGGGGTCGACGCCGCCCTCCTCGTGGGGGCCGTTGTCGCTCGCGAGGATCAGGACGGTGTCCCGGTCGAGTCCGCGGGCGCGGAGCCGGTCGACGATCCGTCCGACGTGGGAGTCGAGGAGGGTCACCTGCGCGGCGTGGCCCCTGTTCGCGGCGGTCCAGGGCCGGGAGGCGTAGGGGCCGTGGTCGGGGGCGTCGCTCGGCGCGTGCGGGACGGTGGGGGCGAGGAAGAGGAGGAAGGGCTCCCCGGCGTGCCGGTCGATGAAGTCGAGGGCGGAGCCGAGCAGCAGTTCGGGGGCGTACGCGCCCTTGGCGCCGCCCGCGTTGGCGGGGACGCTCTCCTTGACGCCGTCGCGCCAGAGCCGGGCCGGGTGGTACTGGTGGGCGTGGCCGTGGTCGATGTAGCCGTGGAACTCCTCGAAGCCGCGGGCGTGGGGATGGCTGGGCTGGTCGGCGGCCTCGGGACCGAAGCCCCACTTGCCGAAGAGCCCGGTGCGGTAGCCGCGGGCGCGCAGCACCTCGGCGAAGGTGGTGTCGGTGGCGGTGAGGGAGCCCTGGGCGCCGGACGGGTTGGCCCGGACGGTGGCGTGCCCGGTGTGGAGTCCGGTGAGGAGCGAGCAGCGGGACGGGGCGCAGACGGCTGCGGTCGCGTAGGCGTCGGTGAAGCGGAGGCCCTCGGCGGCGAGCCGGTCGATGCGGGGGGTGGCGATGAGCCGCTGCCCGTAGGCGCCGAGTTCGCCCCGGCCGAGGTCGTCGGCGAGGACGACGACGAGGTTCGGCGGGCGGGTGGTGTCCTCGGGGACGGCCCGGGTCGTCCCCGGGGCCGGGGCCGCCGCCGGGGCCGGATCCGCCGCGCCCACCGTCGCGGCGAGGGCGCCGGCACCGACGGTGGCGGCGGATCCGGCGAGGAAGCGGCGGCGGCTGGACATGGGGGACTCCTCGGCTGCGCGGCGGTCGGACCGGTGCGGTGCGGGCTGGGGCGCACGGTCGATCATCGGCGCGGACCCCGCGGCGTTCCATGCACGGAACGCGAAAAGCGTGTGACGCCCGGGGCGGAGGGTCCCGCCCCGGGCGTCACGGCCGCGGGAAGTCGCTCGGGAGACGCCGCCCGGAGGAAGTCGCCCGGGGGAAGGGTTCAGTCGAGCCAGAGGTCGCGCACGTGCCGGACCGGGTCGCTCTCGACGCGGCTCTCGGTGTCCCAGACCCGGGTGGCGCGGGTGTCCCGGGTGTAGGGGGGCCAGTCGGGGCCCGGGTCCTGGTCCTTGACGAAGGCGACCCAGGCGCGGTGGACGGCGTCGGCGAGGGCCTGCGGCGGGGTGGGACCGGCCGCCTCGGGGACGCCCTCGGCGCCGAGGAGGTCGAAGGCGAAGGGCAGGTCCAGGCAGTGCGCGGCGAGACCGGTGAGCGGTGAGCGCCAGGCGAACTCGTAGAGCCAGGTGGGGCGTTCGCGGTCGGCGCGGGCGTCGGCGACGGCGAGGTTCGGCGCCCGGAACACGACGTCGGTGAGGGCCTGGCCGAAGAGGGAGCCCTCGGGGACGTCCGGGTAGGCGGCGGTGAAGTCCCCCGTCCGCGCCGGGTCGAGGCCGAGCGCCCCGAGGAGGAGCGGGAGCGGCGGCCCGTCGCCACCGGGGCCGGGGGCCATCGCGAACTCGTCCGCGGTGAAGCCGAGCACGAGCGGGACGTCGGCGCCGGCGTCGCCGGTGCGGAGGGCCTCCGCGGCCGGTACGGGGATGAGCTCGCCGTCCGCGAAGGGGGCGAGGGCCAGCATCGGCGGCAGCCCCTCGCGGTCGGGACCGTCCTCGGCGAGCCGGTCCTGGAGGGCCAGGATCTCGTCGTCGCCCAGGTCGCGCAGGGCCTCGGCGGTGGCGGGGAGGCCGGTGCGGGAGGTGAAGAGGCGGGCGGCGGCGCGGGCGGCCGCGGGGCCGTCGGGGTGCAGGACGGCGCCGGAGACGGCGAGCGCTCCCCGGAAGAGGCCCCGGGCGGAGGGAGTGGCGAGGAGGGTGAGGACGGCTCCGCCGCCGGCGGACTGGCCCGCGACGGTGACCTTGCCGGGGTCGCCGCCGAAGGCCGCGATGTTGTCGCGGACCCAGGTGAGGGCGGCGATCCAGTCGCGCACGCCGCGGTTGTCCGGGGCGTCCTCCAGGTGCAGGAAGCCCTCGATGCCGAGCCGGTAGCCGACGGAGACGAGGACGACGCCGTCGCGGTTGAAGGCGGCGCCGTCGTACCAGGGGCTGGCGGCGGAGCCGGCGACGTAGCCGCCGCCGTGGATCCAGACGAGGACGGGCAGGGCCTCGGCGGGGGCGGTGCCGGGGGTGAAGACGTTGAGGTTGAGGACGCCGGCGCCCGGGACGCTCGGCTCCGGGATGGTGGTGACCTCGGCGAAGGGGCGGCGCTGGGCCGTCGGGCCGTACGCGGTCGCGTCCAGCGGCTCGGTCCACGGCTCGGGCGGCTCGGGGGCGGCGAAGCGCAGCTCCCCGACGGGCGGCTCGGCGTAGGGGATGCCGAGGAAGCGGTACGTGCCGTCGGCGCGGCGCTCGCCGCGTACGGGGCCTCGCGTGGTGGCGACGAGGGGGCCGGTGGAGGTCATCGGGGCGGCTCCTGGAGTGCGTGGGCCGGGGCGGCGGCCACGGGGTGACGGGGTCAGCGTCGGGGCTCCCCCCTCTTTGCGTCAATGGTTGAAATAAAAGTGGTGACACGCTTCACTGACACGAGTCACCTTCGCCTGCCACCCTTTGCCGCCCCCCACCCTCCTGCCGCCCGCCCGTCGGCCCTACGCCGTCCGCCCGTCGGCCCTACGCCGTCCGCCCCCACCCTCCTGCCGCCCGCCCGTCGGCCCTACGCCATCCGCCCCCACCCTCCTGCCGCCCGCCCGTCGGCCCTACGCCATCCGCCCGTGCTCCGCCCACCGTCCGCCCGTCACCCGTCCCACCGCCCTGGGGGAGAATCCAGGGGTGCGTCCCGCCCCCGAGTCCCCCGCCGACGTGCGGCGGCACAACCTCGCCCGCGTCCTGCGCCACCTCGCCGACCACGGCCCCTCCTCGCGCGGCGAGGCCGCCGCCGCGACGGGGCTCGCCCACGGCTCCCTCACCGCCCTCACCGCCGACCTCGTCGGCCGCGGCCTCGTCCGCGAGGCCGGAACCGCCTCCGGCGGCGGGCGCGGGCGGCCCCGGCAGCGCCTGGAGACCGTCCCCGGCCGGGTCGTCTCGGTGGCGGTCCGGGTCACCCGCGAAAGGCTCCACCTCGCCGTCGCCGACCTCGCCGGCACCCTCGGCCACCGCGCCGAACTCGCCCACGCCACCCCCGGCGGCCACCCCGGCGCCCTCGCCGGCACGCTCGCCGACGCGGTGCGGGAGACGGTCGCGGCGGCCCGCGCCGCACACCCCGGGGCCCACCTCGCCGGCACCTTCGTCGCCGTGCCCGGCCCCGTCACCGCCGGCGGCCGGGTGTTCTCCACCGACTTCGGCTGGCCCGGCCCGGTCGACCTCGGTTCCCTGCTGCGGGAACGCCTCGGGGAGTCCGGGGGACCGGTGGTCCTCGCCAACGACGCCAACCTCGCCGCCCTCGCCGAGTACCGCGCGCTCACGGTCCGGCGCGGGGCCGCGCCGCGCTCCCTCGCGTACCTCAAGGCCGACGTCGGCGTGGGCGGCGGGCTCGTCCTCGACGGACGGATCGAAGCCGGCCGGCACGGCGTCGCCGGCGAGCCCGGCCACATGCCGGTCGCCTTCGACGGGCCCCCCTGCGCCTGCGGCGGCCGCGGCTGCCTCGCCCTCTACCTCGGCCCCGAGGCGCTCACCGACGCGGCCGGGCTCGGCGCGCTGCGGGCCGAGCGGGGCACCGAGGCCGCCGTCGCCGCGCTCGGCCGGGCGCTGGCCGCCGGGGAGCCGGACGCCGTCGCCGCGCTGGACGCCGCCGGAGAGGTGCTGGGCGCGGCCGTCCTCGCGGTGACGAGCCTCCTCGACGCGGACGACGTGGTGCTGGGCGGCTACCTCGCCGACTGGCACCCCTGGCTGGCGCGCGGCCTGGAGGCCCGGCTCGCCGGGCGCAGGACCCTGACCGCCGGGGCGGCGCCCGTGCCGCACCCGCTCCCCGGGGTGCTCGGCGCCGACGCGCCCCTGGCCGGCGCGGTGGCCCTGGCCCGCGACACGGTCCTGGCCGACCCCGCCTCCGTGCCCCTCGGTGAGGGCACCGGCCCCAGCGGGTGCGGGGGCGGCGGCGCGTGCGCATGATGAAGGCATGACCGACCGGGACGACTTCCTGACGTGGGTCAGGACCGACCTCCAGGACGCCGAGCGGGCGCTGCACGACGGGGACCCGGCGCCGCGCCGGGAGCTCTGGTCGCGCCGCGAGCCGGTGAGCGTGCTGGGCGCCTGGTACAACGCACTCGGGCGGGACGACGTGGACACGCTGTTCACGGCGCTCGCCGCCCGCTTCTCCGCCTGCACCTCCTACCGCATCGAGGTGCTCAGCCACGACGTCGTCGGCGACGCGGCCTACACCGCCTGCTTCGAGCACATCTCGGCGTCGGTGGACGGCGAGGCCCGCACCTACACGCTGCGCGCCACCCAGACCTACCGGCGCGAGGACGGCGCGTGGCGGGTGGTGCACCGCCACGGCGACCTCGTGCAGGCCTGAACGCAGGCCCGGAGGCAGGGCCTTGCCCGCGAGTCCGCGCGCGGGCCCGCGCGTGCCCGAACGGGCCCCGGCGGTGCGGCGCGGGCCCGCGCCGCACCGCCGGCCGTAGAATCGACGGCCGGCGGACGGGGGAGGCGACGGCACATGGGAATCACCGTCAAGGAGTTCGCGGGCGGGGTGTTCCTGATCGGGCCCGGCCTCGCGCTGATCGTGGCCGGGATCGTGTGGAAGGGCCGGGCCGTGCGCCCGTTCGCCGCCCGCCGGGCCGGCCGGATGGCCCACGCGGCCTACCTGCGGGACCTGGAACGCGCCACGGAGCAGGTGATCGTCGCGGCCCGTCTCGCCGCCGGCGAGGGCGAGCCGGCCATCGTCACCGTGGCCGCCGTGGAGCGGCTGGCGCGGGAGCGGTACGGGCACGAGCACGTCGAGCGCCACCACGCCGCCGCCGCGCTCCGCCGGGGCTTCCGGCGGTACGGCTGCGCGGCGGACTGCGTGACGGACGCGCGGGGCGTGTCCGGGAGGTGAGGTAGCGCCGGGCGGGACCGCCCGGGCACTGCCTAGGCCGGCACCGGGGTGGCCTGGTGGTAGTAGAGCCGGAGCGTGCCGCCGGGGCCGCGGCGCCAGAGGGACGAGCGGCGGGCGTGCCGGTCGTCGATGACGGTCTCGTAGGTGAGGTGGACGAGCCCGGCGGCGAGGACCGTGCCGGCGAAGGCCGTGGCCACGATGGGCGGGCCGTCCGCGCCCCCGTGCAGCCCGGGCAGGGCGGCGAGCATCTCCGCGCGCGTCCAGCGCCGCCCGGAGGCCCCGACCTCGACGAACTCGGGGTCGAAGAGGGCCTCGGCGAGGTCTGCGGAGAGGCGGACGGCGGGGTCGTGGAGGCGGCGCTCGCCTTCGACGGCCTCCGCGACGTCGGGGTGCCGGTCGTGCGTCACGGGCGCCGTCACTCCCCCGTGCTGCCGTCGATGCGCTCGCGGAGCAGATCCGCGTGGCCGTTGTGCCGGGCGTACTCCTCGATCATGTGGGCCAGGACGTAGCGGACGGAGTACGTGTCGTCCCCGAGGCCCCCGGTGGCGTCGAGGGACTCCGCCGCGTCCACGGTCGCGCGGGAGCGGGCGCACTCGGCCCGCCAGACGGCGAAGTCCGCCTCCGCGTCGGCGTGTTCGACGTCGAAGTCGGCCCGCTCGGTGGAGCCGGGCGGGGTCCAGTGGCTCTGGCTCCGCTCCCCCGCGAGGACGTTGCGGAACCAGCCGCGCTCGACCTCCGCCGCGTGCCGGACCAGGCCCAGCAGGGAGAGCGCGGAGGGCGGCACGGCGCGCTCCTTGAGCTGCTCCGGGGTGAGGCCCGAGCACTTGAGCGCGAGGGTGTCGCGCTGGAACTGGAGCATGGCCGTGAGCGTGGCGCGCTCGTCGGCTGCGGCGTACGGCACGGGGGTGCGGCGGTCTTCCTGGATCATGGGCGCATTCTGCCCGGTCGCGGCCGGCGGGGCCGCCGGATTTCGGGTGCCGCCGGTTTCGGCGGGCCTCCGGACCCTGCGGACGGGCATGTCGGTGGGAAGACGGGTACGTCAGCGGGCGGGGCCCGCACGTCAGCGCGCGGACGGGCACGTCAGCGGGCGGGCCGGCACCTCAGCGGGCGGGCGGCACCGTGGCGGCCTCGTCGCGCTTGAGGGCCTCCTCGCCCTCCGTGTCCAGGTGGGGCAGGATCCGGTCCAGGCGGCGCGGGATCCACCAGGCGTGGCGGCCCAGCAGGGTCATCACGGCGGGCACCAGCAGGAGGCGGACCACGGTCGCGTCGATGAGGACGCTGGCGGCGAGGCCCAGGCCGAGCATCTTGACGACGATGTTGTCGGAGACGATGAAGGCGGCGAAGACGCTGACCATGATGAGGGCGGCGCAGGTGATGACCCGGGCGGTGATCTCCAGGGCGTGGGCGACGCTCGCCTTGGAGTCACCGGTGCGCAGCCAGGCCTCCCGCACCCGGGAGAGCAGGAAGATCTCGTAGTCCATGCTCAGGCCGAAGACGATCGCGAACATCATCATCGGCACGTAGCTCTCGATGGGCACCTTGCCGGAGACGCCGAGGGCGGGTCCGCCCCAGCCCCACTGGAAGACGGCGACGACCACGCCGTACGAGGCGGCGATGGAGAGCACGTTGAGGACGGCGGCCTTGACGGCGACGAGGAGACCGCGGAAGACCGTCAGGATCACCAGGAAGGCGAGGGCGACGACGACGGCGATGATCAGCGGCAGGCGGCTGGAGACGAGGTCGAGGAAGTCGACCTGGGCGGCGGTCGTGCCGGTGACGTAGGTCCGCGCCTCGGTGCCGGCGACGGCCTGCGGGAGGACGTCGTCGATGAGGTGGTTGGTGAGTTCGGTGGTCTTCTCGTCCTGCGGGGAGGCGACCGAGTAGGCGGTGCCGACGAGGACGTCGCCGTCGGAGGTGGCCTTCAGCGGCGTGACGGAGGCCGCGTCGGGCACGCCGGTGAGCGCCTTCTGGAGGCTGGTGGCGAGCGCGGCCCGGTCGCCGGAGGGCACGGCGGACTGGTCGACGACGAGGGTGAGGGGGCCGTTGGCGCCGGGGCCGAAGGCGGTGGAGATGAGGTCGTAGGCGCGCCGGTCGGTGAAGGACTTCGGGTCGGCGCCGTCGCCGATGTGGCCGAGCTGGATGAAGAGCAGCGGGAAGGCCAGGATCAGCAGGGTGACGACGCCGCCGACCAGGAAGTACCAGGGGCGCCGCTCGACGCGCTGGGCGTAGCGGTGCCAGGTGCCGTGGGCTTCGGCCCCGGGTTCGGCGTCGGTCTCGGCGACCGGCTTGCGGACGTGGTAGCGGTCGATGCGCTTCCCGACGAGGCCGAGCAGGGCGGGGACGAGCGTGAGGGCGGCGAGGACGGCGGTGACGACGGTGAAGGCCGCCGCCAGGCCGAGTTTGCCGATGAAGGTGACACCGGAGACCCACAGGCCCGACAGGGCGATGACGACCGTGCAGCCGGAGACGAGCACGGCCCGGCCGCTGGTGGTGGTCGCCAGGCCGGCGGAGTCGGCGGGATCGTGGCCGTTCATGAGGTTCTGCCGGTGACGGGTGATCAGGAACAGCGCGTAGTCGATGCCGACGCCGATGCCGATCATGGTGGCCAGGGTGGGCGAGACGGTGCCGAAGGTGAAGGCGGCGGCCACGAGGCCGAGCAGGGCGAGTCCGCAGATCGCCCCGATGAGGGCGGTGACCAGCGGCATCACGGCGCCGATGATGCTGCCGAAGCCGATCAGGAGGACCACGATCGCGACGGCGAAGCCGATGGCCTCGCTGGTGCGGTCGTCGGCGGCGGGCCGGGCGAGCTCGCCGAGCGAGCCGCCGTACTCGACGGTGACCCCGGCGTCCCGGAGCGGCTGTACGGCGGTGTCGACGCCGTTCAGGTAGTCGTCACCGAGCGTCGACGGCGGCACGCTGAAGCGGACCGTGATGTAGGCGGTCTTGCCGTCGGTGGACAGCGGTCCGGTGTTCGGGGTGGTGGTGGAGGCCGGGGGCGGTGTGGTGCCGGGCGGCGGCAGCGGGTTCTGGGCCCCGAGGACGTCCGGCAGCTTCTCCAGGGCGGCGACCGTCGAGTTCACGGCGGAGGCTTGCTGGGTGAGCGGTGCGGACGGGTCGTTCAGGACGATCTGGGCCGCGTAGCCGCCGGCCGCCGGGTCGTGCGCCTCCAGGACGGACAGGCCGTCGGAGGACTGGGCGCCGGGGAGGTCGAAGTCGTCGGAGTACTGTCCGCCGATCGCCCGGTCGGCGATCTGGAGTCCGACCAGGGCGGCGAGCCACAGGGCCACCACGATCACGAAGTGGCGGGCGCACCAGTGCCCGAGCCGGTAGAGGCTGCTCTGCTTCGCTGGGCGGCGTGGGGCCGCGGGGCTTGCTGTCATGGCCTCGCCGTGTCCGGATGGGCAGGTCCCCGAGCCGGCTGTGCTTCCGTCTCTCCGTGCCGATTCTCCGTTCACCGTCCATGGTGCTCCCGCCGGACGGCGACGGCATCTCGTCGGCGGGGCGCGCGGGCGGCCGATCGCGGATAGTGGGGGGATGAAGCGCTATCCGCTCATCGCCGACCACGGTCTGGTGGGGGATCTGCAGACCGCCGCGCTCATCTCGGACGAGGGCGTCGTGGACTGGTTCGCGGCGCCCCGCTTCGACTCGCCGGGCGTGTTCTCCGCGCTCCTGGACCACGACCGGGGCGGCTACTTCCGGCTCTCGGTGGACGGGCCGGACGTGACGGTCAAGCAGCTCTACTATCCGGACACGGCGATGCTGGTGACCCGGTTCATGTCCCCCGACGGGGTGGGCGAGCTGATGGACTGGATGCCGCCGGACCGGACCGGCCGGCCGACGGCGCGGCACGCCCTGATGCGGGTGATGCGGTGCACCCGGGGCAGGGTCGCCTTCACCCTGGAGTGCCGGCCGCGCTTCGGTTTCGGGCGCACCCCGCACGACGTCCGGATCGACGGCCTCACGGCGGCCTTCCGCTCGGCGGCGATGGCGGGCTTCCTCCAGTCGAACGTGCCGCTGGAGCGGGACGGGCCGTACGACGTGCGGGGGCGCCTGGAGCTGTCCGAGGGTCAGGTCGCCGGGGCCTCCTTCACCGTGGACGGCCCCGAGGCCGAGGTGCCGCCGCTGCCGGACGTGGGGGAGGTGGAGGCCGCGCTGTGGGAGGCGGTGGACTTCTGGCAGCGGTGGGTGCGCACCGCGCGGTACCGGGGGCGCTGGCCCGACATGGTGCACCGGTCGGCGATCACGCTGAAGCTGCTGACGTACCTGCCGTCGGGGGCGCCGATCGCGGCGCCGACGCTGGGCCTTCCGGAGCAGGTGGGCGGGGAGCGGAACTGGGACTACCGCTACACCTGGGTGCGGGACGGCTCGCTGGCCGTGCGGGCCCTGCTCGACCTGGGCTTCGAGGAGGAGGCGGCCGCGTTCACGGACTGGCTGACGGCGCGGGTCGCCGAGCGGTCAGCGGGCCCGGCGGACGGACGGCCGCTCCAGATCATGTACCGGGTGGACGGGGACCCGTGGCTGCCCGAGGAGGTGCTGTCGGAGTTCGAGGGGTACCGGGGTTCGGCCCCGGTGCGGGTGGGGAACGCGGCGGCGGACCAGCTCCAGCTCGACATCTTCGGCGAGGCGATGTACGCGCTGGCACAGGGCGGCGGTCAGGACATCCAGCCCACGTACGAGGGGTGGCGGGCGGTGTCGGGGCTGCTCGACTGGCTCGCCGACGCGTGGGACGCGCCCGACGAGGGGATCTGGGAGACGCGGGGCGGGCGCAAGGACTTCACCTTCAGCCGGGTGATGTCGTGGGTGGCCTTCGACCGGGGGCTGCGGCTGGCGGAGGAGTTCGGCCGGCCGGCCGCGCTGGACACCTGGCGGGCGGCGCGGGACGAGATCTTCGCCCAGGTGATGCGGCGGGGGTGGAGCGAGCGGCGCGGGGCGCTGACGCAGTCCTTCGGCGGGGACGTGCTCGACGCCTCGCTGCTGCTGATCCCCCGCACCGGGCTGCTCGGCCCCACGGATCCGCGCTGGCTGAGCACCCTGGACGCGATCGAGCGGGGGCTCGTGCGGGACAACCTGGTGCACCGCTACGACCCGGGTGCCGCGCCCGACGGCCTGCGGGGCGCCGAGGGCACGTTCAGCCTGTGCACCTTCCTGTACGTGGACGCGCTGGCGCGGGCCGGGCGGGTGCGGCAGGCGCGGTTCGCCTTCGAGAAGATGCTCACGTACGCCAACCACGTCGGTCTCTTCGCCGAGGAGATCGGGCCGAGCGGCGAGCAACTGGGCAACTTCCCGCAGGCGTTCACGCACCTGTCGCTGATCATGGCGGCGACGACGCTGGACGAGACCCTGGACGCCCTCGCCGCCCGGCCGGGCTGAGGCCGGCCGGGCGGCCGGGCCCGGCGGTCACTCGAAGGCGGCGGCGGCCTCCTCCAGGGCGGTGGCGACCGCTTCGGGGGAATCCGGTCCCGGGGCGCCGGGGCGGTAGGTGACGGAGCGGATCCCTCCGGTGTGGCGGAAGGACCGGCGGCGTTCGTACAGCGGCCAGGAGACGGGCGACTTGCGGTCGACGCCGACGCTGATGCCCTGGAAGGGCGCCATGCCGATGAGCTGGTGGACGCTCTCGGGGGCGGCCCGCTCCTCGCCGTCGACGGTGACGGTGAAGCGCCAGCGCAGCCCCTCCTCGGCGGTCGCGGCGAGGAGCAGCGTGTGGGGGCCGGGGCCGAGCGGGCCGGCGTCGGTCTCGTGGAGGTGTCCGTACTCGTTGTACGCGAAGGCCAGCCGGCCGTCCTCGACGTAGAGGCTGTAGCCGCCGCCCTGGTCGCCGTGGGAGACGAGGACGCCCTCGCCGGGCTCGTCGAGGAGGACCTCGATCGCGAAGGAGCGCAGCGAGACCAGCCGGGAGGAGCGGTACCGCTCCAGTTCCGGGGTGCCGGGCAGCAGGGTGAGGGGGCGGGCCAGGCGCCGCTCGGCGGGGTTGCGGCGGGCGAGGGCGCCGCTGTGGTCGGGCAGCGGGAAGACGCCGTTGCGCCGGGCGGCCTCCTCCCAGGCGGCGGCCAGCTCCTTGACGAGGCCGGGGCGTTCGGCGGCGAGGTCGTGGATCTCGGTGGGGTCGGCGCCGATGTCGTACAGGGCCCATTCGGCGTCGTCGTAGGGGGTGCCGGGGCGGTGCAGGGTGACGAGTTTGTGGCCGTCGCGGTAGTGGCTGCGGTTGCCGGTCATCTCGCAGTACTGCTCGGGGTGGGTGGAGGCGTGTGCGGAGTCGGCGAGGACGGGGGCGAAGCTGGTGCCGTCGGGTTCCTGGACGGGGACGCGGCGGCGGGTCCGCGGGCGGGCGATCCCGGCGAGGTCGAGGAGGGTGGGGGTGAGGTCGGTGACGTACTGGTACTGGGGGCGGATGCCGGGGGCGAGCCGGCCGGCGCGGACGCCGTCGGGCCAGGAGAGGACGAAGGGGACGCGGACGCCGCCCGCGTAGGTGTGTCCCTTGTAGAGGCGGAAGGGGGTGTTGGAGGCCATGCCCCAGCCGCGGGGGTAGTGGACGAGGCTGCGCGGTCCGCCGATGAGCTCGGGGTCGCGGTCGACGTCGGGGTTCCAGTCGCCGGGGAGGCGGGGGTGGTGGACGAAGCGGCTGAAGTAGGAGCGGGTGCCCTCGCGGCCGCCTTCGCCGGTGCCGCCGTTGTCGGAGGTGAAGACGATGATGGTGTTGTCGAGTTCGCCGAGGGCGTCGAGGGTGTCGGTGAGCCGGCCGAGGTTGTGGTCGATGTTGTCGACGAGGGCGGCGTAGACCTCCATGTAGCGCGCGTAGAGCCGCTGTTGCTCCTCGTTCAGGGAGTCCCAGGCGGGCACGTCCTGTCCGGCCTCGCCGTTGCGCTCGGGGAGTCCGGTGCCGGGCGGGAAGAGTCCGGCGGCGATCTGCCCGGCGAAGCGGCGCTCGCGCAGGGCGTCCCAGCCCTCGTCGTAGCGGCCCCGGTGGCGGGCGATGTCCTCGGCCTTCGCCTGGAGCGGTCCGTGGACGGCGTTGTGGGCGAGGTAGAGGAGGAAGGGCTTGTCGGGGTCGTGGGCGCGCAGCGACTTCACCATGGAGATCGCCTGGTCGGTGATGTCGTCGGTGTAGTAGTAGCCGTCGGGGAACTCGTCGATGTCGAGCGGGCTGTTGTCGCGGACGAGCTGGTGCGGGTGGAAGAGGCTGGTGAGTCCTTCGAGGACGCCGTAGTACTGGTCGAAGCCCTTCTGGAGGGGCCAGTCGGCGCGGTCGTCGGCGGCGTGGGAGGCGGAGTCGCGGACGAGGTGCCACTTGCCGACGGCGTAGGTGGCGTAGCCGGCGTCGTGGAGGAGTTCGGCGAGGGTGGGGACGGAGTCGGCGATCCGCATGGCGTAGCCGGGGAAGCCGGGGTCGGCGTTGGCGACCGTGGCGTAGCCGACGCGGTGCGGGTTGAGACCGGTGAGGAGGGCGGCGCGGGCGGGCGAGCAGAGCGGCATGGTGTGGTAGTTGCCGAGCCGCACGCCGTCGGCGGCGAGCCGGTCGAGGACCGGGGTGGGGATCTCGGAGCCGAAGGGTCCGATGTCGCTGTAGCCCATGTCGTCGACGAGGACGACGACGATGTTCGGGGCGCCGGCGGGCGGGGTGGTGCGGTCGGGCCAGGCCGGGGTGGAGTCGGCGAAGGTGCGGCCGACGTGGCCGGGGAAGCCGTCGTAGGGGTCGGGGCGGGTGCCGGTGCTCATGGGCGGGCGGTTCCTTCCGGGGTCACAGGGTGCGGGCGCAGCGGAAGCCGCCGTGGCCGGTCGAGGAGTCGGGGGTGTTGTGGGAACGGGCGGCCACGCGGTAGCGGTGGCAGTACGAGGCGTGGCAGAGGTACGAGCCGCCGCGGATGACGCGTTCGCGGCCGGCCCGGTCCCAGGGGTCGGCGCACCACTCCCAGACGTTGCCGGAGGTGTTGTGGAGGCCGTGGCCGTTGGGCGGGTACGCGGTGACGGGGACGGTGCCGGTGGCGCCGCCGGGCCGGTCGGAGCGGTGCGGGAAGTCGCCGAGCCAGGTGTTGCAGCGCTCCTCGCCGCCGGGTGTCAGCTCGTCGCCCCAGGGATAGCGGGCGCCGTCGCGGCCGCCCCTGGCGGCGTACTCCCATTCGGCCTCGGTGGGCAGCCGGAGGCCGGCCCAGGCGCAGTAGGCGAGGGCGTCGGCGTGGCTGACGTGGACGACGGGGTGGTCGGCGCGGTCGCCGACGTCGGAGCCGGGGCCCTCGGGGGCGTGCCAGGAGGCGCCCTCGACGGCGAGCCACCAGGGGGCGGCGGCGACCCGGCCGAGGACGTGGGGCTCGGCGGCCGGGTGGAGCAGGAGGTGGAAGACGAAGGAGGAGCCGTGCCGTTCGGCGTCGGTGCGGTGGCCGGTGGCTGCGGCGAAGGCGGCGAAGCGGGCGTTGGTGACGGCGGTGGTGTCGATCGCGAAGGGCGCGACGGTGACCTCCCGCACCGGCCCCTCGTGGTCGGCCGGGTAGCCCTCGCCGAAGGCGTCGCCCATCCGGAAGGTCCCGCCCGGGAGTTCGGCCATGGCGGGGGCGGGCGGGGCGGTCCGGACGGCGGGCGCGCCGAGGTCGACGGGGCCGGTGGCGGGCGCGTCGCCGGGGCAGGGCCGGCCGGGGGTGCAGCAGGCGCTCACACGGTCACCTTCCCCGCGGGCACGGCCACGGGGGGCCGGACGGGCTCGGGCACGGCGGCGAGCAGGGCCCGGGTGTAGGCGGCGCGCGGCTGCTCGCAGACGGTGTCGGCGTCGCCCTCCTCGACGATCCGGCCCTCGTGCATGACGGCGATGCGGTGGCTGACCTGGCGGACGACGGCGAGGTCGTGGGCGATGAAGACCAGGGCGAGGCCGAGGTCGCGCTGGAGGTCGGCGAGGAGTCCGGTGATCTGTGCCTGGACGGAGACGTCGAGGGCGGAGACGGGTTCGTCGCAGAGGAGGACGGCGGGTTCGGGGGCGAGGGCGCGGGCGATGCCGATGCGCTGCCGCTGGCCGCCGGAGAAGGAGCGGGGCAGCCGGTCGGCGGCGGCCGGGTCGAGCCCGACGCGGCCGAGGAGTTCGGCGACGCGGGCGGGCCGGTCGGCGGCGGTGCCGATGCCGAAGGCGCGCAGGGGTTCGGCGACGATGTCGCCGGCGGTCATGCGCGGGTCGAGCGAGGCGTAGGGGTCCTGGAAGACCATCTGGACGCGGCGGCGGACGGTCCGCAGCCCGGCGCGGCCGGGGCGGGTGACGTCCTGGCCGTCGAGGAGGATCCGGCCGCCGTCGGCGGGGTGGGCGTGGGCGAGGATGCGGGCGAGGGTCGACTTGCCGGAGCCGGATTCGCCGACGATGCCGAGCGTCTCGCCGGTCCGGAGGGTCAGGGAGACGCCGTCGAGGGCGGTGAAGCGGCGGCGCCGGTTGCCGTAGGTCTTGCGCAGCCCCTCGGCGGCGAGGACGACGGGCCCGGGCGCGGGGCGGTCGGCGCGGACGGGCGGCGGGGGCGGCGGCAGCGGCACGGGGCTCTCGGCGGCGGGGTGGCAGGCGGCGCGGACGGTGTCGGTGAGCGCGGTGAGCTCCGGCGCGGCGGTGCGGCAGCGGTCCTCGGCGAGCGGGCACCGGTCGGCGAAGGCGCAGCCGGCGAGCGGGAGGCGCAGGTCGGGCGGGCTGCCGGGGATGCCGGTGAGGCGGGTGCCGGAGGGGGTGGAGAGGCGGGGCACGGCGGCGAGGAGTCCGGCGGTGTACGGGTGGCGGGGCCGGGCCAGGACCTCGGCGGTGGGCCCGTCCTCGACGACGGTGCCGCCGTAGAGGACGAGGACGCGCTCGCAGGTGCGGGCGACGACGCCGAGGTTGTGGGTGATCAGGACGAGGGCGGTGCCGGTGGTCCGGGTCAGGTCGCCGAGGAGGGTGAGGATCTGGTCCTGGACGGTGGCGTCGAGGGCGGTGGTGGGTTCGTCGGCGAGGAGGACGTCGGGTTCGCCGGCGAGGGCCATGGCGATGAGGATGCGCTGCCGCTGGCCGCCGGAGAACTGGTGCGGGTGGTCGTCGAGGCGCCTCCCGGGGTCGGGGATGCCGACGAGGCCGAGGAGTTCGAGGGCGCGGGCCCTGCGGGCGGCGCGGTCGCGGCCGCCGTGGGCGCGGAGCACCTCGTCGAGGTGGCGGCCGACGGTGAGGACGGGGTTGAGGGCGGTCATCGGGTCCTGGAAGACCATGCCGACGCGGCTGCCCCGGACGGCCCGCAGCGCGTCCTCGCCGGCGGTGGTGAGGTCGGTGCCGTCGAGGAGGACGGAGCCGGCGGTGATCCGGCCGGTGCCGGGGAGCATGCGGAGCAGGGCGAGGGCGGTGGTGGACTTGCCGGAGCCGGACTCGCCGACGACGGCGACGGTCTCGCCGCGCCGCAGGGTGAGGGAGACCCCGCGGACGGCGTGCAGGTCGGCGCCGTCGGGGGTGGTGAAGGAGACGTGGAGGTCGCGGACGTCGAGGAGCGGGGCGGTGGTCATCGGCGGATCTCCCGGTTCAGCGCCTCCGCGACGAGGGAGAGGCCGAGGACGAGCGCGGTCACGGTGACGAGGGGGCCCGCGGCGAAGTGCGGGGCCTGGGCGAGGTGGGGCATGGACTGGCTGAGGACGGCCCCGAGGGTGGGTTCGGGCGGCCGGACGCCGACGCCGAGGAAGCTCATGGCTCCTTCGAGGAAGACGGCGACGGTGAGGGAGACGGCGAACTGGACGACGAGCGGGTCGGCGGCGTTGGGCAGGACGTGCCGGGTGAGGATCCGGCGGCCGGACGTGCCGCCGACGCGGGCGGCGGTGACGTACTCGCGGCTGCGCTGGGCGAGGATGCCGGTGCGCAGGAGCCGTCCGAAGACGGGGATCTCGGCGAGGGCGATGACGAGGACGACGGGGAGCCGGCCGGGGCCGAGGACGGCGGTGACGGCGAGCGCGAGGATCAGCCCGGGGAAGGCGAGGATCAGGTCGAAGGCGCGCTGGACGGCGGTGTCGACGGCCGGGTGGACGGCTGCGGCGAGGGCGAGGAGGCAGCCGAGGACGGCGCCGAGCGGGACGGCGACGGCGATGATGCCGAGGTCGGCGCGGATGCCGTGCAGCAGCCGGGAGAGCAGGTCGCGGCCGAGGTCGTCGGTGCCGAGGGGGTGTCCGGGGGTGCCCACGGGGGCGAGGGTGAGGCCGCTCTGGTCGGTGGGCGGGTGGCCGGCGAGCAGGGGGGCGAGGAGCCCGGCGAGGACGACCAGGCCGACGAGGGCGAGGCCGGTGCGGCCGCGCGCGGTGGCGAGGGCGGTGAGGTAGGGGTGGCGGGGGCGGCGCGCGGCGGCCGGCGCGGTCGGGGCGAGGGTGGTCATGGCGGCTACTCCCACCTGATCCGGGGGTCGAGCCAGGCGTGGACGAGGTCGGACAGGAGCTGGACGAGGACGAAGACGGCGACGAGGAGGAGCAGGAGGTCCTGGACGACGGGGTAGTCGCGTCGGACCAGGGCCTGTTCGGCGAGCTGGCCGAGGCCGGGCCAGGCGAAGATCGCCTCGACGAGGACGGCGCCGCCGAGGAGGTGTCCGGTCTGGATGCCGAGGAGGGTGACGACGGGCGGGAGGGCGTGCGGCAGGGCGTGGCGCCACAGGATGCGGCGGGGGGCGATGCCCGCGGCGGTCGCGGTCCGCACGTGGTCCTCGGCGAGGGCGCGGCGGAGGCTGTCCTCCAGGTAGCGGCCGAGGACGGCGGCGCTGGGCAGGGCGAGGCAGAGGGCGGGGAGCAGGAGGTACTGGACGCCGAGGTCGGGGGCGGTGAGCAGGGGGATCCGGCCGCCGGCCGGGAGGACGCCGAGGAGGACGGCGAAGAGGAGGACGAGGAGGACGCCGCTGACGTACGGGGGTACGGCGAGGGCGGCGGTGGTGACGGAGCGGACGGCGCCGCGGATCCAGGGGCGGCGGGCGGTGGCGCCCAGGACGCCGAGGGTGCCGCCGATGAGGACCGCGAAGAGCAGGGCGCCGAGGGTGAGTTCGACGGTGGCGCCGAGCCCGTCGGCGATGAGGTCGGCGGTCTCGCCGCCGATGACGTAGGAGGGGCCGAGGTCGCCGGTGAGCAGTCCGCCGATCCAGTGGAGGTACTGGGCGGGCAGCGGTTCGTCGAGGCCGAGGCGGTCGCGGATGGCGGCCTGGACCTCGGGTCCCGCGTCGGGTCCGGCGAGGACGGCGGCGGGGTCGCCGGGGACGAGGCGGAGGATCCCGAAGGCGAGGACCGAGGCGGCGGCGAGCACGAGGAGGGCGGAGGGGAGCCTCCGCAGCAGGTGTCCGCGCACGTCAGCCCGCCAGATAGGCGTCGTCGAGGTTGAGGTAGGAGAACTTGTTGAGGGTGGCGCCGCGCAGCTTCCGGGAGGCGACCTGGACGCTGCCGCGGATGGCGAGGTCGATGATGAAGGCCTCGTCGAGGAGGGTGTCGGTGACCCGCTGCCGCAGGGCGTTGGCCCCGGCGCCGGTGGCGCGGCTGGTCCAGGCCTCGCGGACGATCCGGGTGTACTCCTCCGAGCGGAAGCGGGAGGTGTTCTTGGCCGCGTTGAAGGGGTAGGCGCTGACCGCCAGGGTGGAGGGCTGGACCTGGGCGAAGCTGTGGCCCATGGCCCACAGGGCGGGCATGGACTGGGAGATGAGCTTCTTCTGGGCGGTGGCCGCGTCGGTGGGTTCGAGGGTGACGTGGACGCCGATCTGCTGGAGGTCGTACTGGACCGCCTCGGCGAGCGCGGTCTCGCCGGGCAGGTTGACGTGGAGGAGGGGGAGGTCGAGCCGGGTGTGGCCGGCGGACCTCAGCAGCTCGCGGGCCTTGCCCGGGTCGTGCCGGTAGTGGGTGCGGCCGGCTTCGGTGAAGGCGGGCGAGGACTTGGGCCAGGGAGTGGCGGAGGCGAGGCCGTAGCCGCCGAGGACCTGCTTCAGGATCCGCTCGCGGTCGACGGCCCAGGCGAGGGCCTGGCGGACGGTCTTGTCGTCGAGCGGGGCGATCGAGGTGTTGACGCCGAGGTAGGAGGCGCCGCCGCCGGTGGCGTACTCGCTGACGACGAGGCCGGGGACGCCCGCGACGGTGGCGAGGTTCCGGCCGGGGACGGAGTAGGAGAGCTGGGACTGGCCGGTGCGCAGCGAGGAGATGAGGGCGTCGGCCTGCGGGACGACGCGTATCTCGACGCCGTCGAGGTAGGGGCGGCCGGGCTGCCAGTACTTCTCGTGGCGCTTGAGGCCGAGGCCCGTGCCGGGGCTCCACCGGGTGAGGGAGAAGGGACCGGTGCCGTTGAGCCTCTTGCCGGCGACGGCCTCCTCGACGCTGCCCGGATCGGTGATGATCATGAATTCGAAGAGGTCGAAGAGGTTGTTGACGGGGTGCGCGAGCTTGAGGACCAGCTCGTGGTCGCCGCGCTTCTCGAAGCCGGTGACCGCCGCGGCGGTGGCCCTCAACTGGGCTGCCCGCACCGGGTTCTGGAGGTTCTTCACGGCGAAGATCACGTCGTCGGCGGTGAAGGGGCGGCCGTCGTGGAAGACGACTCCGGTGCGGAGCTTGAGGGTGAGGGCGCGGCCGTCCGCCGCGTACTCCCAGGAGGTGGCCAGCTCGGGCTGGGGTTCGAGCCGGTCGTCGTAGCGGGTGAGGGTGTTGTAGATCAGCCGCTGCTGGAGGGACTGGTTGCTCTGGGCGAAGAGCAGGCTCGGGGTGAAGTCCGAGTTGACGGCCACGGTGAGGGTGCCGCCGCGCCGGGGTCCGGCGGCGTCGGCCACCGCGGGGGCGGCGGACTCCTCGACGGCCGAGCGGCAGCCGGTGAGCCCCAGACCGAGGAGCAGGGTGCCGCCGCCGGCGGCGCGCAGGGTGGTGCGCCGGGAGACGGCGGAGGGCGCGGAGGGGTACAGCTCGGTCATCGATGCCTGCCTGGTGGAGGTCGGGTCCGCTCGGCGGAGGGGGTTTCTTCCGCTGCGGGAGGAATGAGGAGGAGGGCGCGCCCGGGAAGCGGGACACGGGGGTACGGCGGTGCGGGGACACGCGAGTGCGGGGGTGCGGGCGTGGGCGGGTGCGCCGGTCACGCGGCGGAGCCGGGGGTGCGTACCGGGCCGGGATGCGGCGGCCCGTCGCACGGAGGGCCGGACCGCCGGAGCCGCGGGCGGGGACCCTGGGCGGCGGGGGTGCGGCGGGGGGCGCGGGGGGTCGGCCGCGCCGGAGGGTCAGACGCGGACGGCACAGACCGCGCTGGCGAGCCGACAGAGGTCGACGTGCCTGCGGGAGATGAGGCGCATGTCCGGATTCACGGGAGCAATATGACAGCGGCCGGGAGAGCGGGTCAACCGGCTCTTCCCGCATGTCGAGACGACATCAGACGGAAGCCTCGTCGGAGCGCAGTCCTCGCAGGGTCTCAAGAGGCCTTCTGAACAGGGGGTTCAGCAGAACGGTGCCCGCCGCGACGGGAAGCGTGGCCGGTCCGGCATGTGGACTGACGATCCGTTCGGGGTCGTCGCAGACATGCGAGAGGTCGATCGCGGCGCCCCGGATCTCCTCCAGGTACTCCGGTTCGAGGACGCTCGCCTGCTCGGTGACGACGACGAGATCGGGGTTGAGGACGTCCAGGAGCAGGGCGAGGGCCCGGCCCACCGCCCGGGCCCGCTCGCGCAGCAGCCGGTCGGCCCGCCGGTCGCCGGCCGCGGCGGCGTCGACGACCAGCGAGGTGTCCGCCTCGGGCACGATGCCGCGGCGCACCGCGGTCAGCGCGAGCGCGGTGTTGGAGGCGGTCGCCTCCAGGCAGCCCGAACGGCCGCACGGGCAGGGCGCGGTGGAGTCCGGCACGGGCAGGTGGGCGACGTCACCGGCCGCTCCGCCGGGCCCCTGGTGGACGACCCCGGCGAGGCCGACGGCCGCGTCCACGACGTTCCCCACGAAGAGGTGCACCAGGCTGCGGCGGGCGGCGGGCCGGCCGAAGAGGATCTCGGACTGCGCGATCGCGCGGGCGTGGTTGTCCAGCCGGACCGCCGGGCCGCCCAGGGCCCGGGAGAGCTCGGCGGCGAAGGGGCGGTGGCGCCAGCCCAGCGCGTCGTGGCGCACGACGACGCCGGTCGCCGGATCGACCCGGCCGCCGAGCGCGGCCCCGACCCCGAGCAGCGGACGGCCCGCGGCGTGCCGGTCGAGGAAGGCGCGCAGCTCGGCGCCGACCGTCGCCGGGAGCCGCTCGGGCGCGAGGGGCGCGTGGGGGTGCTGGTGGCGGGCGAGCACCCGGCCGCGCAGGTCCACCAGCGCGAACGTCGAGCCGGGCACCCCGAGATGGACGCCGGCCGCGACCGGGCCGCCGGTCGCGCCGATGTGCAGGTCGACGGGGATCCGGGGCCGGCCCACTCCCCCGTCGCCGGAGGGCTCCGGCAGTTCGCGCAGGAGCCCGAGCCGGGTCAGGTCGGTGGCCTGGCGGGAGACGGCGGCCGGGCTGAGGCCGGAGAGGTGGGCGACGGCGCTGCGGGAGACCGGGCCGTGGTCGAGGACGGTGCGCAGCACGGTGGCCGCGTTCGCCTCGCGCCGTCCGTCGCCCGCCATCCGGGAGCCCTGGGGCGTACTGGTCATCTCTGCCTCTCTGTTGCGGGGACGTGAATTCCCCGGAGGCCGGCGCGCGGGTCCCGGCAGCCCGCCGGCGATCCCCCGCGCGCCTCCGCTTCCGGAGGTGAAGTGCCAGGTCAGCGGCGTTTCCTGGGACAGGAGCGCGGACCGGTGAGGCGCCGATTCAACCACTGCGGGGCCCGGCCGGGGCAGCGGGCCTGTGCTTGACGCGGTCCCCGGGGCGTTGCCAGTCTCCTGGACATGTTCGCGACCACCTCCTGTCCGGCCGTCACCGGCGCCTGACCCTCGCGACCCTCCCGGGGCCGGCGCGCCGCGCCGCGAGCCCCTGCCGGTCCCCGCCGCGTCCCCGCCCCGTACGGTCCCGCCTCCGGCCGCCGCCGGCGTCGCCTCCCGTTGCCGGGCCTCCGCGCACCGTCATTACTTCCGCTCCGAGATTAATTCCCTCCGGGACTTCGGCGGACCTCCCTCCGCCCGAAAGGAACACCCCATGTCGACCGCGACCACCACCTCCCTCACCGTGCAGAAGCTCGGCGGCCGTCTCGGCGCCGTCCTCTCCGGCGTCCGCCTCGGCGGCGACCTCGCCCCGGAGACCGTCGCCGGGATCCGTGCCGCGCTCCTGGCCCACAAGGTCGTCTTCTTCCGCGGCCAGGACCACCTCGACGAGGACGCCCACGAGGCCTTCGGCCGGCTCCTCGGCACCCCGGTCGCGCACCCCACCGTGCCGTCCGCCGACGGGCGCTACTCCTTCCCGATCGACTCCGACTACGGCGGCCGCGCCAACCAGTGGCACACCGACGTCACCTTCGTCCCCGCCTACCCGGCCTTCTCCGTCCTGCGGGCCGTGGTCGTCCCGCCGTACGGCGGCAACACCCTGTGGGCCAACACCGCCACCGCGTACGAGAACCTGCCCGAGCCGCTGCGGCAGCTCGCCGACGGCCTGCGGGCCGTCCACTCCAACGCGTACGACTACGCGGCGCTGCGCCCCGACGCGGTGCCGGAGCAGCTCGCCCGCTTCCGGGACGTCTTCGCGTCGACGAAGTTCCTCACCGAGCACCCGGTCGTGCGCGTCCACCCGGAGACCGGCGAACGCACCCTGCTCCTCGGCAACTTCGTGCAGCGGATCAGCGGGCTGACCGGCGCCGACTCCCGCGCCCTGGTCGCGCTGTTCCAGGCCCACGTGGAGCGCCCGGAGAACACGGTCCGCTGGCAGTGGCAGACCGGCGACGTGGCGATCTGGGACAACCGCGCCACCCAGCACTACGGCGTGGACGACTCCGACGACCACGTCCGCAAGCTCCGCCGGGTCACCATCGACGGGGACGTACCGCTGGGCGTCGACGGGCAGCCGTCCCGGCTCCTGGAGCCCTCCTCGGTCCCGGACCCGGCCTTCGGGATCGCCTCCGGCGCCTCCACCGCCGAGCCGGCCGCCTGAGCCGCCCGGAGGGCGGGGCGGCCACCGCGCCGCCCCGCCCTCCGCACGCACCTCCGCCAGGAGTCGAGGACCCGTCAGGCGGAGGACTTGGCGTAGTCGCCGAAGCCGACCCAGTCGAGGGCCACGCAGGGTTCGTCGCCGACGACCCAGGCGTCGTGCCCGGGGGTGACCTGCATGAAGTCACCGGCACCGAAGTCGTCCTCCTGGCCGTCGTCCATGACCACGTGCATCCGGCCGCTGACCACGTACCCCACGTGCGACGCCTGGCAGCTGTCCGTCCCGGCGATCGGTCTCACGTGCTGGGACCACCGCCAGCCGGGCTCGAACACGGCGCGCCCGACGGCGCCGTGGTCGGTGGTGAGCAGATCGAGCCTGCCCTTGCCGTCCTCGAAGGGACGGGTCTCGTCCGCTGAGTCGAAACTTCTCCGTACGATGCCGGTCATCGCCTCCGCCTCCCGGCGGTGAGAGCGGGTGCCCCGAGTCCTCTCCCAGCGTACGCCGCACCGGTCGGCCGCTCCTGTTCCCGCTTCACATAAGGAACATATAAGAGCACAATGGGACTGCGGCACTCGTGCCGCGAGCGCGGTCCGACAGCCAGTACGCCAGCAAGGAGGCGAGTCACATGGCCGACGTCTCTCACCGTCCCGGTGACATCGCGGGACACCCGGACGCGACGGAGATGCGCGCGCGCTACGCGCAGATCATGCAGACCAGAGGAGTGGCGGCCGTCGAGGAGCTCGTCATCCTCGCCGGCGTCTGGATCGCGGTCTCCGCGTACACGGTCCACTTCGCGGCCGCCAGGCCGGAGCTGGCCATCACCAACCTGGTCGTCGGGATCGCGCTCGCGGTCCTCGGCCTGTGCATGTCGATGGCCCCCGAGCGCGCCCAGGACCTGAACTTCGTGGTCCTGCTGCTCGGCGCCTGGACGATCGTCGCCCCCTGGGTCGTCACCCGGAGCCCCGACACCGGCATGGTGCTCAGCAACGTCATCGCCGGCGCGTGCGTCTGCCTGTTCGCCCTCACCGCGGGCGGACTGCTGATGAGCAAGCGCAGGACGTGAGGCCCCGTCCCCCGTCCCGTGCGGCGGCGGCCCCCTCCGGGACCGCCGCCGCACGCGCACGCGCCGCCGCGCCCAGTGACGAAGCGGCGCGTTTCGCCGCGCCGCCTTGTGCAGGATGGCGCAGGCCCGGTCCCGCCGCCCCCGCCTAGCCTCGCCGCAACGAGCCACACGGCACGCACAGGGCATGCCGACGGCATGCGCACGAGGGGCGGTACCACCGGTGAACTGGCACATCCACGACTACCGCGAGAACGATCTCGCCGCCGTCGTCCATCTGATCGACACCACGGCCGAGCTCGGCCAGGAGTCCGTCTTCTCGCTCGCCGAGTGCATCGGCGCCCTCACCTCCCGCCAGCCGGCCGTCGTCGCCGTCCACCAGGGCGTGCCCATCGGGGCGGCGCTCGCCTGCGTCTCCGGCGAGCGCGCCTGGGTGATGCGGGTCGCGATCGCCTCCGCCTGGCGCGGCCGGGGCCTGGCCAGCGCCCTCCTCGTGGAGCTGGAGCGCAAGCTCGTCGCCGCCCGGGTCGGGCGGATCGCGTACGTCCTGCCCGAGGAGGAGCTGCTCGGCGAGGGGCTCCTGAACGCCGGCTACACCCGCCAGCCCGCGGTCGCCTATTTCGAGAAGACCGAGCCGCTGCACGGTCCCGCCGCCGGCCTCCTCGAAGACCTCGGCGGACGGCTGCTCCCGGGCGACCTGTGGGCCAAGGTCGCCGGCATGGAGCGGGAGAAGGACCTCATCGAACGGCGGGTGGTGCTGCCGCTCGCGGAGCCCGAGCGGGCGACCCGGCACGGCGTCCGGCCGCCCCGCGCGATCTGCCTCTTCGGCCCGCCCGGCACCGGGAAGACCACCTTCGCCCGCGCGGTCGCCTCGCGGCTCGGCTGGCCGTTCGTCGAGATCCTGCCGTCGCGGCTGGCCGACGGCGGCAACCTCGCGGCGGCGCTGCGCACCGCCTTCGCGAGGATCGCGGAGCTCGACCGGGTCCTGGTCTTCATCGACGAGGTCGAGGAGATCGCCCCGGTCCGCTCCGAGCCCGCGCAGCCCGGCGGGCTGCACGGCGTCACCAACGAACTCCTCAAGCTGATCCCGGGTTTCCGGGAGCGCGACGAGCGGCTCCTGGTGTGCGCGACCAACTCGGTCCGCTCCCTCGACCCGGCCTTCCTGCGGCCCGGCCGCTTCGACTACCTCATCCCCATCGGTACGCCGGACAAGGCCGCCCGGGCCGCGATCTGGTCCCGCTACACGGACGGCCGCCCCGAGGTGGACATCGACGAACTGGTCCTCGCCAGCGACCTGTTCACCCCCGCCGACATCGAGCACGCGGCCCGGGTCGCCGCCCAGGCCTCCTTCGAGCGGGACCTGCTCGCCCCGGGCGGCCGGGGCACCGACGCCCCCGCGCCGGGCGCGAGCACCGCGGACTACCTGGCGGCGATCGCCGCCGCCCGCCCGACGGTGACGCCGGAGCTGATCGAGCAGTTCGCCGCGGACATCACGAGCCACGCCCGGACGTGACCGTCACCCGGCGGCGAGCGCGGCCTCCAGCTCCGCCCGGTCCGGGGGCCGGGCGCCGGACCGGGCGACCGTGACGGACGCCGCCGCGCCGGCCCTGACCAGGAGCGCGGCGAGCGCGGCGGGGCCGAGCGCGGCGAGCCCGGCCCGGTCCCGGCCGGCCAGCGCGTCGAGCACGGCCGACATGAAGGAGTCGCCCGCGCCGACGGTGTCCACGACGGCGACGGGCGGCGCACCCGCCGCCACCGTGTGCTCGCGGGTCACGGCGAGCGAGCCGTCGCCGCCCCGGGTGACGAGGACGACGGCCGGGCCGAGGGCCAGCCAGCGCGCGGCCACCTCCTCCGGGGGCTCCCCCGGGTGGAGCCAGGCCAGGTCCTCGTCGCTCGCCTTCACCAGGTCGGCGAGGGCCACGCACCGCTCGACCCGGGCCACGGCCTCCGCGCGGTCCCCCATCAGCGCGGGGCGCACGTTCGGGTCGTAGCTGACCGTGGCCGCGGGCCGCAGCCGCCCGGTCAGGGCGAGCACGGTGGCGGCGCCCGGCGCGGTGACGGCCGCGACGGAGCCGAGGTGCACGTGGCGGACCGGGCCCGGCGTCGCCGGCGGCTCCCCGGCGGTCAGCGTCCAGGCGATGTCGAAGGCGTACGCGGCACGGCCCCGCGCGTCGAGGGAGACGACCGCCGACGGGGTGCGGGCCGGGACGCCCCCGACCGCCACCCGCACCCCGGCGCCGGCCAGGTGAGCGGCGATCAGCCGCCCGGAGGGGTCGTCGGCGAGCTGGGTGAGCAGGGTGGTCTCCCGGCCGAGGCGGGCGAGGCCGTAGGCCACGTTGGCGGGGCTGCCGCCGGGGTGGACGACGTCGGCGGCGCCGGGTTCGCGGACGATGTCGGCGACGCACTCGCCGATCACCAGGAAGGACATGCGGTACACAGCTCCTCGGCACGGGTGCCCCGGTCCGGTTCGTTCCCCGTTCCCGTCGGGACCGGTCGGCGGCTGTCCCTATCTTGGTCCCGACCGCCCGGTGGACGCCGGGCACGTGCGCACGGACGAGGGGAAGGACGCACGCATGGAGACGATCGGTACGGACGAGGGGCTCGGGATCCTCGCCTTCGACGGCGGCGAGGAGCTGGAGGCGTGGCTCGCGGAGCACCACGGCGACACCCCGGGCATCTGGATGCTGCTGGGCCGCAAGGGCGCCGGGGTGCCCTCGCCGACGGCCGACGAGATCCTCGACTCGACGCTGGCGTACGGCTGGATCACCGGCAAGCGCAAGGCCCGCGACGAGCGCTCGTACCTCCAGAAGATCACCCCGCGCCGCCCGCGCAGCCTGTGGTCCCAGGTGAACGTGCGCCAGGTCGAGCGGCTGCTCGCGGACGGCCGGATGCGCGAGCCGGGGCTCGCGGAGGTACGGGCGGCGCGGGCGGACGGACGGTGGGCGTCCGCGTACCCCTCCCAGAAGGACGCGACGGTCCCCGACGACCTGGCGGCGGCCCTCGCGGCCCGGCCCGCGGCGGCCAGGGCCTTCGGGGCGCTGGGGAGGACGGACCGCTACCTGGTGATCCTCGGCCTCTGGCAGGCCAGGACGGCGAAGACCCGGGCGGCCCGCGTCGCGCGGGCGGTGGACCGCCTCGCGGAGGACGGCACGGCCTGATCCCGGCGCCGGGCCGCTTCAGGTCCCGCGGCGGTACAGCACCTGGTGGGCGTCCCACTCCACGAAGGACCCGGCGTGCTCCAGGCCGACCGCCTCCAGGAGGCGGCGGGAGCGGTCGTTGGCCTCCTGGGTGACGGCGACGACGCTCGGGACCGTCTCCAGGACCCGGGCGACGACCGCGGCCACCGCCTCGCGGGCGTATCCGTTCCCCCAGTGCTCGGGCAGGAACTGGTACGACACCTCGGTCTCGCCGCCCCGCCCGGCCGCCTCCACGGTGACGAGGCCGAGCAGCACGCCGTCCTCGGCGCGCACCACGGCGTGGCGGCCGGGCGCGCCCACGATCCGCCGCTGCCGGATGGCGACGACCGACGGGACGACCGGGCCCCCGAGGTGGCGGCGCACCTCCGGGTCGGTCCAGAGCCGGGTCACGGCGGACAGGTCCGCGCCGCGCACGGGACGCAGCAGCAGCCGCTCGGTGCGGAGGGCCTCCCCGCGCGGCGCCCCGGCGCGGCCGGGCCGCGCCGGCCGGGGGGACGGCGTGACGGTCATGCGTCCATCATCGCAGTCCGGCGCACCGGCCGGCCGCGGGTGAGGCGCCGCGGAGGACGGCGGAGCGGGGAGGGGCGGGTTCAGCGCGCCAGCAGGGCGCGCACGGCGTCCCAGTCCGCGTCCATCGGCGCGACGGCCTCGCTCCCCGTGGCCACGTCCTTGTACCCGCTGGAGGTGACCACGCAGACCACGGGCCCGTCCTCGCCGGCCGGATCCGGTCCGTGCGCGCGAAGACCGGCGAGCCCGGCCGCGGCCGACACCTCGCACCAGACGCCCTGGGCCGCCAGCTCGGACCGCGCCGCCGCGAGCCGGTCCTCCGTCACCGTGCGCGCGCCGCCGCCGGTGCGCCGGACGGCCAGCACCCCCCGGTAGCTGTTCACCTCGCAGTCGATGGCGTACGCGGCGGTCGGGCCGACCGGGACGCGCGCGACCGGGCGGCCGGACCGCAGCGCCTCCGTGAGCGCTCCCGCGGCCGCCGGCTCGACGCCGTACATCCGGGGCACGGACCCGGTCGCCCCCAGCCGCGCCAGCTCCTGGAAGCCCTTGGCGACGCCGAACAGCAACTCCCCGTATCCGGTGGGCACGTGGACGGCCGCGGGGGCCCGCCCGAGCGCGAGCGCGATCTCGTACGCGATCGTCTTGTACCCCTCGGGACCGAAGGGGTGCCCGGTGTGCGCGGAGTCGGTGACGCTGCTGACGGACTGGAAGCCGAGCTCGTCGACGATCCGCCGCATCAGCGGCCGTACGGCGGCGTGCGGGACGGTGAGGACGGTCGCGCCGTAGGCCCTCAGGTGGGAGGCGACGGCGGGCGGCGCGTCCGGCGGGGTGAAGACGGCGCACGGCAGCCCGGCGCGGGCCGCGTAGGCGGCCGCCGCCGCGCCGTGGTTGCCGGAGGAGGAGACGACGACGCCCCGGGCGCCGGAGGCCGCGGCGGCGCTCACCGCCACCCGGTTCAGACGGTCCTTGTGGCTCCACGTCGGGTTGCGCGACTCGTCCTTCGCCCACACCCCGTCGGCCAGCCGCACCAGCGGCGTGTTCCCCTCCCCGAGTCCCGGCGCGGCCAGCGGGGGCAGCAACGGCGCCCACCGTTCGAGCCCGTGCGCGGCGGGCGCGTCGAACAGGTCGGCCGGCACCGCGTCGTAGTCGTACTCCACCTCCAGGGGGTACGCGACCTCCTCGGTGGAGGTCACCGGACACCCGGCGGTGAGCGGCGGCCAGAGCGGGTGCCGCACGGACGGGTCGGCGAGCGAGCGCTGGGCACGGGCGAGAGACGTCACGGGAAGCCTTCCTGCCGGAACCGGAACCGGAGCGGGAACGGGGCCCCGAGGACGGACGGGGGCCGGGGCGCGGGGACCGGGACCCGGCCCGTGCGGGCCGCGGGCGGCGGTCACCGGGTGTGCATGCGGCGGCGCAGGGCCTCCAGGGCGCCCGGCCGGCGGCCGGGGACCCGGCGGCGGAGCGCCACCAGGGTGGGGCCGAGCGCGCGGGCGCGGGCCGGGTCGGTGATCTGCTCCCACTGGTGGTGGGCCCGGTCCACCGCGCCCTCGACGTCCCGGTCGTCCGGCTGCTGGCGCAGCCCGAGCCGCGCCTCGGCCACCGCGAGCCAGAGCTCGCAGCTGCGGGCCGGTTCCCCCGCCAGGCGCGCGAGGTCCGCCCGCACCTCCATCCAGTGCACGGCCTCCCCCGACCGGGGCCCGAACCGGCGCAGCGCGTCCCGCTCCCACGCGGCCGCCATCTCGGCCGCCTCCGCGTGCCGCCCCGCCATCGCGGCCGACAGGATCGCCGGGTGCGGATCGTGCGGAGCCGCCTCCGCCACCGGCGCCGGCGCGTGGCCCGCGCGCCGCGGATCGCCCCCGCCGGACGGGCCTCCCCGCCCGGCGCCCCCGGCCTCCGCCGCGGCGGCCGGGGGCGGGGTGGGAGCCGGAGCGGACGCGGGAGCGACGGGGCGTGCGGGCGAGGACCGGACGGGCGCGGCGACGGGCCCGGGGGCGCCGCCGGGTCCGGCCGAAGCCGGGACGGGCGCGGATGCCGCGGGCGCGGGCGTCGCGGGCGCGGCGGGGGCCGGAGCGGACGCGGGCGCCGAGGGCGGTGCCGTGGGCATCGGCGGGACGGCGGCCGTCGCCCGCTCCCCCCGCGCCGGCACCGGCTTCACGGTCCCGCGCTCGGGTTCGGCCCCGGCGCCGGCCGGTCCCGCGGCCTCACGCACGCGTCCGGTACCCCCCGGAAGCGGGCCCGGCGCACCGGCCGCAGCAGGAGGGGCCGCAGCCGAAGCCGCCACGAAACCGGCGGGAAGCGGCGGCACCCCGGCCGCCGGGACACCCTCCCCGGCGGAGCCGGCCCCACCCCCGGGGACGCCGGTGGCCACCGGCACGTCGGCGGGTACGGACCCACCCGCCGCCACCGGAGCGGGAGCCGGTACGGGGACAGGGACCGGTACGGGAGCGGGAGCCGGTACCGAGGCAGGAGCGGGAGCCGGTACCGGAGCCGGCGGCGAGGCCGGGGCCGAAGTCCGGGGAGCGACCACGGCAGGGGCCGGAGCGGGGTCGGGGACGGGAACCGGGGTCCCGGCCCCCGCCGCGGCCGGGACCGGGACGGGGTCCGGAGGCGAGGCCGGGACGGGGTCCGGGGCCGGAGCCGACGGCGGGGCCGGAGGCTCGGCCACGGCCGGAGCGGGAGCCGGAAGCGCAGACGAGGCGGGAGCCGGAGGCGCCTCCTGAACCACGTTCGTGGCCGGGACCGGGACCGGAGCCGAGGCTGCGGCCGGGACCGAGGTCGGAGCCGGGGCCGGGACCGGGGAGTGCTGCCGGGGTGCGGGGGCGGGGGCGGGGGTGGGGGTGGGCGCCGGAGGGTGGGACGTCGGGGGGTGGGGGTCCGGGGTCAGGAACAGGGTCCGGGGGGCGCCGGTGCGGGCGGCGGCCTCCGCGTGGAGCGCGGGGAAGGGGAGGCGGGTGCCGGCGCGCCACTGGTCGGCCCAGGCGCGGAGGTAGTCGGGGGCGGTGAGTTCGCCCCGGCGCGGCGGGGCCGTGACGCGGGCGTAGAGCGCCGGGGCGGGGTTCAGGCGGAGGAGGTCCGGGCCGGTGCCGAGGCGGGTCCAGGCCTCCGGGTCGGCGACGAGGTCGGCGACGACGGTCGTCGTCCCGGCCGGGCGGGCCGCGGCCGCCTCCGCGAGCCAGTGCCAGGGCAGCGCGGTGTAGCGGAGGGCTGCCGAGGTGCTGCGGGCCAGCGCGAGGTGCGGCAGCTGCTGGCGCCGGTCCAGGTGGAGCTGGCCGGCGAGGAAGAGGACGAGCGGACCGGGGCTCTGCGCGGCGGCGCGCAGCCGGGTGAGGACGGTCTGCGGGTCGATGGGATCGGCGAGTTCGACGAGCGAGGCGGTCGCCGTGCCGGTGAGGACGCCGGGCGGCACCGCCGCGAGCGCGGGCAGCACGGAGGCCGCGTCCATGGTGCGGCCGCGGCCCGCCGGGGCCGCCGCGAGCAGTACCGCCGTGCCGGACGGAGCCGAAGTCACCGCCGCCTCCCCCTTGTCCGTGCCCACCGCGCCCGCCGTACCGTTCGCCTCGTCGCTCACCACACGTGCACCGTAACCCGTTGTGCGGCGGCCGATGACGGCCGGGCCTTTGGCATATGTCAGAAGCACCACCGGATCGAGTGTTGCCAAACCCCTTACGGCCGCTTCGCCCCTGTGCCACAGTCGTCTCCTGGACCCGTCCCCACCCGGGCCCGGGCCCGCACCGCGCCTGTATCGGAGTACGCATGCCGTCCCCTCTGTTCGCGGACCACTCCGCCCAGCCTTCGGAGCCGGGTGCCGTGGACGCGCTGATCTCGCAGACGAGCCGTCTGCGCGGCGAGGTCGACGCCGTCCGGCGGGACGCGGCCGCCCACGACGACGACCCCCGGCAGCGCTGGCAGCGCGCCCTGTGCGACCTGGCGATGCGTCAGCTGGACGACCTGCGGGCGCAGTTCGGACAGCTCAGGGACGGAGCCCCGGCCCCCGCCGTCCTGCCCGCGCAGCCGGGTCCCGCACCGGAGGACGCCGCACCGGAAGGCGGACACCCCGTCTACGACGGCTCCTTCACCGCGGACGCCGGTGCCGCCTACGGGCGGCCGCCCGCGCGCACCGGCTCGCTGCTCACCCGCGTCGGCAGCGCCGAGTGGAATCTGCTGACCGACGAGGTGAGCTGGTCCGAGGAGCTCTTCCAGATCTTCGGACGCTCCCGCGAGCAGGGCCCCATGTCGCTCGACGAGATGCCGACGGTGGTCTTCTCCGAGGATCAGCCGCGGCTCCAGACGATGGTGACGGACTGTCTGATCGACGGGAAGCCGATCGACGGCGAGTTCAGGATCGTCCGCTCGGACGCGAAGGTCCGCACCGTGCACATGACCGGTGAGCCGGTCCTCGACGCCGACGGCTGCACGGCCTCCATGTGGGCCGTGCTGCGGGACGTCAGCGAGCTGCGGCGCAGCGAGCGGGCCGTCCGCGAGAGCCGGGACAGCCTGGAGCGCAGCCGCCACGCCGAGCGCACCGAGCGCCGGGTCGCCGTCGAGCTCCAGGAGGCGGTCCTCCCGCCGTGGCGGGGCTCGCTCCGCTTCGCGCACGACGGCCCCGCCCCGCTGGACGTGGCCGGCCGCTACTTCCCGGCCGCCTCCACCGGGCTCATCGGCGGGGACTGGTACGACGCCCTCGCCCTGCCCGCCGGCGACGCGCTGCTGACCGTCGGCGACCTGACCGGCCACGGGGTGGCCGCGACCTCCTCCATGGCCATGCTGCTCGGCGCGCTGCGCGGCATGGCTGTGGCCGGGATCCGGCCCGGCGCCCTCATGGGCCACCTCAACCAGCTCCTGGAGGGCTCCGGCCAGCCCGCGCTCGGCAGCGCGATGTGCTGCCGCTACGACCCGGTGGCGCAGACGCTGACCTGGGCGCAGGCCGGCCACCCCGCCCCGCTGCTGTTCCGCGGCGGGACCGGACGCCCGCTGCGCCGCCCCGAGGGCGTCCTGCTCGGAGCGACGACGGGGGCCTCGTACGGGGAGACGGAGACGCCGCTCCGCCCCGGTGACGTGCTCGTGCTGCACACCGACGGGCTGACCCGGGGCGCGAACGTCCTCGACGACACCGGCGTCGGCCGGCTGCTCGCCCTCGCCTCCCGCCTCGCGGAGGCCCGGGACGCGCAGGAGTGCCTGCGGTCGGTCCTGGAGGAGTTCGGCGAGGAGGCACGCGAGGACGACGCCTGCGTGATGGTCGTCCGCGTCGGCCCCTGAGCCCGTTCGCCGGATCGCCGGCGGGACCGTCCCGGTCCCCGTCGGCCTCGTCGCGCCCGTCGCGGACCGGCGTCGCGCCGCCCGCTCCCGGACCGGACCGGGCCGCCCTCAGACCAGGCCCGATCGCGGGGTCTCCGGCGAGCGCGGCAGCTCCGCCTCCAGCTCGGCCCGCAGGTCCTCGATCTTCGAGTAGCCCGCGTACTGGCCGGTGAGCCGGTACATCTCGCGCAGCCGGTACCAGGTCCGGTGCGAGGAGGTCTCGCCCATGGAGATCAGCGCCAGCCGGGCGTAGCGGTCCGCCTGCTCGGGGTCGTCGGCGATGAAGCAGGCCGAGGCCATCGAGATGCGGTCGAAGAGCTTGGAGCGGTCGTGTCCGTCCCGCCGCAGGTCCAGGGCGAGCCGGGCGTGGCGCTGCGCGGTGACCGCGGCCGTCGGGTCGTGCTCCGCGAGGGTGCGGTAGGCGAGGGCCTGCATGCCGTGCATGTCGGCCTCGTCGAAGCTCTGCATCCAGCTCGGCGTCTTGTCGTGCCGGTCCGAGACGAAGAGGTCCTCGGCCTCGCCGAGGGTGCGGCGCATCGCCTGGCCGTGCCCCATGGACGCCTGCGCCCACGCCTCGATGGTGTGGAACATCGCCCGGGTGCGCGGCAGCAGCCGCTCGCCCGCACCGGACTTGGCGAGCTTCATCAGGTCGAGGGCGTCGTCGGGACGGCCCAGGTGGACCATCTGGCGGGCGGCGCGGGAGAGCGCCTCGCCGGCCCGGGGGCGGTCGCCGCTCTCGCGGGCCGCGTGGGCGGCGATGACGAAGTACCGCTGGGCGGTGGGTTCGAGGCCCACGTCGTGGGACATCCAGCCCGCCAGGACGGCGAGGTTGGCGGCGACGCCCCACAGCCGGCGCTGCAGGTGCTCGGCGTGGCGGTAGGCGAGCATGCCGCCGACCTCGTTCAGCTGGCCCACCACGGCCTTGCGCTGGAGGCCGCCGCCCCGGGAGGCGTCCCAGGCGCGGAAGACCTCCACGGAGCGCTCCAGCGCCTCGATCTCCTCCGACCCGATGGGGGCGGCCTCGTAGCGGTCGTACCCGGCGGGGTCGGCGTGGAGGGGATCGGTGGCCCGGTGGGCCGCGGTGGGGCGGGAGGGCTCGGTCCGGAGCCAGTCGTGCAGGGAGCTGTTGAGTGCGGATCCGGCGGTGAGCGCGATGCCCGCGCCCATCAGGCCGCGTCGGTTGAGCATGAGGTCCATTCCCGTGAATTCGGTGAGGACCGCAGCCGTACGGTCGGGAGCCCAGGGCATTCCGTCAGGGTTGTCGTCGTTGTTCCTGACGTCCTGCCGCGTTCCGGCACGCCCGCGTCGTACGAACCCGAGGTCCTCGATGGTCACGACACGGCCGAGTCGCTCGGTGAACAGGGCGGCCAGCACCCGGGGTACGGGATCGCGCGGGGTCTCGCCCCTGTCGATCCAGCGCCGCACCCGCGAGGTGTCGGTCGACAGCTGGGGATGGCCCATGGCCGCCGCCTGCCGGTTGACCAGTCTCGCGAGTTCGCCCTTGGACCAGCCGGCGAGGCCGAAGAGGTCCGCCAGGCGGGTGTTGGTCTGTCCTGTCACGTCTAAGCCCCCAGGTTCTCGGCTGAGTTGACAGTAGCCCCCTGTCATAGGGCTGGCGACTATTCGCCAGGGTTCGCCAGGGTGCGCCCGGTGTTCCGCTACCCGGGCGCGGGTGTGATGTAGGTATGCGCCACCCCGCCCCGTCGACCGGCCCTCATTTTCCCCAGGGTGCGGACCGGGGGCGGGCGGGGCGACGCACGCGATTCGTCGGCCACGAAGGGATCTGTCACCTCCATGTACACAGCATCGTCCTCCGTGTCCGCCCCGCCCCGGCCGCAGACCCGCCTGGCGCCGGCCGGTGCCGGACCGTACCTGGCCCCCGCGCAGCGGACCGTGCGGCCCCGGCCCTGGGCGGCCGGGACCGGCGCCGGAACCGGTGCCCCGGTCAGCGGCAGGATCGACCTCTCCGGCCCCCAGGGGGCGCAGCTCAAGGTCGCCATCGCCGCGGTGCAGCGGATCTGCCCGGAGTTCAACCCCGTGCAGGTGCTGCGGCGCAGCGGCCGGTCCGTCCTGATCGTCGGGACGACCGGACGCACCACGGCGGTGGCGAAGTGTTTACTGGACCACTCCCCCGCGTGGGTGGAGCGGTTCCGGCACGAGATAGCTTCCTACCGCTCCTTCGTCCGCCACCGTCCGCCGGTGCGCGCGCCGCGGCTGATCGCCGCGGACCCGGAGAACTGCACGCTGGTGATCGAGAGGATGCCCGGGCGGGCCGCGGCCCTCTCCCGCCACCCCGTCGAGGCCCCGCCGCGGGCCGACGTGAGGGCGGCCCTCGGGGCGATCGCCCGGCTCAACGCCTGGCGGCCGCCGGCCGGGACCTTCGACGCGCCGCTGGACTACGGGGCGCGGATCGCGCGCTACCACGAGCTGGGTCTCTTCACCGACCGGGACCGTGACGACCTGCAGAAGCTGCTGCACGGCCTGGCCCACGCGGGCGGCCGTCAGGGCATGGGGCAGTTCTGCCACGGCGACGCCCTGCTCTCCAACATCCTCCTCTCCCCCGCCGGTCCGGTCCTGGTCGACTGGGAGCACGCGGGCTGGTACCTGCCCGGGTACGACCTGGCCACGCTGTGGGCGGTGCTCGGTGACGCGCCGCTGGCCCGCCGCCAGATCAGCCAGATGGCACAGCAGCAGGGCCCGGCCGCCCGGGACGCCTTCCTGGTGAACCTGATGCTCGTGCTGACCCGCGAGATCCGCACGTACGAGACGGCCGTGCAGCGCACCATCAGGGAGGCCCCGCCGGCGGGCACGGTGCCGACGCCGTCGGGCGCACTGGCTCCCGGGGAGGAACAGCGGCTGCTGCTGAGGCGGCTGCACGACGACTGCGCCATGGCACGGCGGGCCGTGCGCGCGGCGGTCGGGACGCGCTGACGTCCCGGCCGCGAGACGGGGGTGTGCGCCGCGCACCCGGTGCCGACACACCGGGAGTGCGGCGCTTCGCCGTTTCCGGGGGCGGTCGCCCGGACGGGCGCGGACGTCCTCATTGGTCGAGACCACCGACGCGTCCCCGGTGGGCGGGCCGCCACCGCGAAAACGGCCGCGACGGAGCCGCACCACCGCGCTGACGTGGGAACTCGCCTGTGGCGAGGCGTGATTGACGGATGGTCCGGGAGCCGCTACCCCTGGACGGGTTCGGTCCCGCACGCCCCCGTGTCACCCCCCACCCCTGGAGGCTGCCTTGCTCCGTCCCGCGTCCCGAGGCCGTGTGCTCTCGCTCGCCGCGTCCGCGGCCCTGCTCCTCCCGCTGCTGTCGGGCGCGCCGCCGGCCGGCGCCGACGCGCCGGAGGCGGACTCGCTCCAGCGCCGGTTCGCGGCGGCGGCCGAGCGCCACGGCGTGCCGGGGAGCGTGCTGCTCGCCGTCTCCTACCTCCAGTCGCGCTGGGACGGTCACGCCGGCGCGCCCAGCGTGACCGGGGGCTACGGGCCGATGCACCTCACCGACGCGGCGACGGCCCTGGCCCGTTCCGTGCCGCACCACTCGGCGGACGGGGAGGACGCGCGGGGCGACACCGCCCGGCCCGCCCGCACCGGGGCCGGGACCGCGGTGCCCGCGCCGGAGGAGCTGCCGGCCCGGCTGCGGACCCTGGAGCGGGCCTCGGCGCTCTCCGGGATCCCGGCGGAGGAGCTGCGGACCTCGGCGGCGGCGAACATCGAGGGCGGCGCCGCGCTGCTCGCGGCGGCCCAGCGGGAGGCCGGTCTGCCGCCGAGCGCGGACCCGGCCGACTGGTACGGGGCGGTGGCCCGTTACTCGGGCGCCGACGACGCCGCCACGGCCGCGGCGTACGCGAACGACGTCTTCGACGTGATCCGCACCGGCGGGGACCGGGTCACGGACAGCGGGCAGCGGGTCGTGCTGGCGGCCGCCCCGGCCGTGGCGCCGCGGACGGAGCAGGTGGCGGCGCTCGGGCTGCGGGCGCCGGCGCGGGGCCCGGTGGAGTGCCCGGTGACGGTGGCGTGCGAGTGGATCCCGGCGCCGTACGAGGAGTTCGGCGACGGCGACTACGGCAACCACGACAAGGCGGACCGTCCGGTCTCGCAGTCGATCGACTACATCGTCGTCCACGACACCGAGGCGACCTGGGACGTCACCCTGAAGCTGGTCCAGGACCCGGCCTACGTCTCCTGGCAGTACTCGCTGCGCTCCTCCGACGGGCACGTGGCCCAGCACCTGCCGCTGAAGGACGTCGGCTGGCACGCCGGGAACTGGTACGTGAACGCGAAGTCGGTGGGTCTGGAGCACGAGGGCTTCCTGACGGCCCCGGACTCCTGGTACACGGAGGCGATGTACCGCAGCTCGGCCCGGCTGGTGCGGTACCTGGCGAAGCGGTACGACATCCCGCTGGACCGGCAGCACGTCATCGGGCACGACAATGTGCCCGGGACGGTGGCGTCCTCGATCCGCGGGATGCACACCGACCCGGGTCCCTACTGGGACTGGGCGCACTACTTCCGGCTGCTGGGCCGGCCGCTGACGCCGAGCGCGGGGCCGCGGGCGGGGGTGGTGACGATCCGTCCGGAGTACGGGGAGAACCGGCCGGTGTACACGGGGTGCGCGACGGCCGGGGAGGCGTGCGCGCCGCACGGCAGCGGCGCCGTGCGCCTGCACACCGGGCCGGACGCCGACGCGCCGCTGGTGAAGGACGTCGGGCTGCGGCCGGGCGGGCAGGACTCCACGACGGGGGTCGACGACACGGGCGCGCGGGCGTCGACGGGGCAGAGCTACGCGGTGGCGGAGCGCCGGGGGGACTGGACGGCGATCTGGTACCTCGGGCAGAAGGCGTGGTTCCACGACCCGCGGGACCGGCCGGCGGCGGTGAACGCGCGGGGGCTCGTGCTCACTGCGCGCGAGGGCCTCGCGGAGGTGCCGGTGTACGGCCGGGCCTATCCGGAGGCCTCGGCCTATCCGGCGGGGGTGCCGGTGCAGGCGGTCTCCCCGCTGCCGTACCGGCTGCTCGCCGGGCAGGAGTACGTGGTGGGCCACAGGACGCCCGGCGAGTACTACTACGCACCGCTGTTCGACAGCAGCAACCACCGGGTCGTGCGCGGCCGGGAGGAGTACTACCAGATCCAGTTCGGCCATCGGATCGCCTTTGTGAAGGTCGCTGACGTGCGGGTTTCCCAGGGCTGAGCGGGCTTGGCCGAAAGGCGCGGGGTGGCGCCGGGGTCCGTCCCCGGTGCCACCCTTTCCTCTGCTCATATGACTATTACCGAGCCCGAGTTCGGCGGCCGGGGCAGGGGTAAGGCTGGGCCGGAACAGCACCCGCCCACCGGAAAGGCCCGTCCGCACATGCCTCAGCCCTTCGCCATGCCGGATTTCTACGTCCCGTATCCGGCGCGCCTCAACACCCATGTGGAGGCCGCCCGGACGCACACCCGGGACTGGGCCCGCGCGATGGGGATGCTGGAGGGCTCCGGGGTCTGGGAGACGGCCGACCTCGACGCGCACGACTACGCGCTGCTCTGCGCCTACACCCACCCCGACTGCGACGAGGACGCGCTCAACCTCGTCACCGACTGGTACACGTGGGTCTTCTTCTTCGACGACCACTTCCTGGAGGTCTTCAAACGCACCCAGGACCGGGCGGGCAGCAAGGAGTACCTCGACCGCCTCCCCCACTTCATGCCGGCCGACCCCGCCGCCGGCATGCCCGAGCCGCTCAACCCGGTGGAGGCCGGCCTCGCCGACCTGTGGCGGCGCACCGTCCCCTCGATGTCCGACGGCTGGCGGCTCCGCTTCGCCGAGGCCACCGAGGCCCTCCTGCACGAATCCCTCTGGGAGCTCGACAACATCAACGAGGGACGGATCGCCAACCCCCTCGAATACATCGAGATGCGCCGCAAGGTCGGCGGCGCCCCCTGGTCCGCCGGACTCGTGGAGTACGCCGCCGGCGCCGAGGTCCCCGACCGGGTCGCCCGCTCCCGCCCCCTGCGGGTGCTCCGCGACTCCTTCTCGGACGCCGTCCACCTGCGCAACGACCTCTTCTCGTACCAGCGCGAGGTCGAGGACGAGGGCGAGAACAGCAACGGCGTGCTCGTCCTGGAGCACTTCCTCGGCTGCTCCACCCAGCAGGCCGCCGACGCCGTCAACGACCTGCTGACCTCACGGCTCCAGCAGTTCGAGAACACCGCCCTCACCGAAGTGCCCGCGCTCGCCGTGCAGGAGGGGCTCACCCCCCTGGAGTGCGCCGCGATCGGCGCGTACACCAAGGGACTCCAGGACTGGCAGTCGGGCGGCCACGAGTGGCACATGCGCTCCAGCCGGTACATGAACGACGGCATGGCCGACGCCGCCGCCCCGGCACTCGGCACCGGCGTCCTCGACGTCCGGAGCCTGTTCGGCGGACGGCCCGCCGAGGCCCGCCTCCGGGCCCTGGGCCACACCCCCCACCGCGCCGTCGGCCCCTCCCCGCTGCCCGACCTCGCACTGCCCTACCCGCTCGCCCTCAGCCCGCACCACCAGGAGGCCAAGCGCCGCTCCGAGGACTGGGCCGAGGCGATGGGCCTGCTCGACGACATCTGGGACCGGCCGCTGATGGAGGGCTTCGACCTCGCCCTCTGCTCGGCCGGCATCGACCCCGACGCCACCCTGGAGGAGCTGGAGCTGAGCGCCCTCTGGCTGACCTGGGGCACCTACGCCGACGACTACTACCCGATGGTCTTCGGCCGGAAGCGCGACCTCGCGGGCGCCCGGGCGCAGACCGCGCGGCTGAAGGCCTGCCTGCCGGTGGACGACCCGGCCGCCGCGCCGGAGTTCGCCGGGAACGCGCTGGAGCGGGCCCTCGCCGACGTCTGGGCGCGGACCGCCGCCCCGATGGGCCGGGAGGCGCGCACCGCTCTGTGGAGCTCCCTCGACGCGATGCTGGAGAGCTGGATGTGGGAGCTCCACAACCAGGCGCAGCACCGCGTGCCGGACCCGGTCGACTACGTGGAGATGCGGCGCAGCACCTTCGGCTCCGAACTGACGCTGCTGATGGGCCGGCTGCGCACCGGCTCCGTCCTCCCCGAGGAGGTGCACCGCTCGGGCACGGTCCGTGCCCTGGAGAACGCCGTGGCGGACTACGGGGCGCTGATCAACGACCTCCACTCGTACCAGAAGGAGGTCGAGGTCGAGGGCGAGCTGCACAACGGCGTGCTCGTCCTGGAGAAGTTCTTCGACGTCGACCGGGAGACCGCCGTCGGGATGGTGCACGAGCTGATGCGCGGCCGGCTGCGTCAGTACGAGCACCTCAAGCAGCGCGAAGTGCCGCTGATGTACGCCCACTTCGAGCTGGACGCGGAGGGCAGGGCGGCCTTCGAGGCACGGCTGCGGGAGCTGGAGGACTGGCTGGCTGGCGTGCTGCACTGGCACCGCTCGGTACGGCGGTACGGCGCCGGGGACGTGTACGCCGGCGCCGGGACCCCGCTGCTCCGCGAGCGCGCCGACGACGCGGCCCCCGTGCCCGACTGGACCACCCCGCGCGGACTGGGCACCACGGCGGCGCGCGTCGCGACCGCCTTCGCCTGACGGCCCCGGGAGGCTCCGGGAAGGACGGAAGGGCCGCCCCGGGACTCCGGGTCGGCCCTCGGGCCGGCCTGGGGGCCCCGGCGCCCGGGCCGGCTCTTCCGGATCCTGCCGGTCGGGCCCGCGCCGTCCGGGGCCGTGCGTCGCGAGGCGGAGGAGCGCCTCCGTACGGGACGCACCCGGGTGTCCCGACGAGGCGGCGAGGTGCGGTGCCGGGCGGCGCGGGCCCGGCAGGATCCGGAAGGGACGGCCTACCGGGGGCCGCGGCCGCGCAGCTCGTCGAGCTCGCGGCGCTCGCGCTTGGTGGGGCGGCCCGCGCCGCGGTCGCGGACGGCGGCCAGGGCGACGTGCTCGCGCGGCGGCGGGGGCGGACTGTTGTCCACGTACGCCTCGGCGGCCACCGGCGGGCCGACCCGCTTGGCGTGCAGCTCCTTGACCTCGACGATCCGCTCCCGGCCGCCGTGGAAGATCCGGACCTCGTCGCCGGGCTTCACGGACTGGGCGGGCTTGGCCCGCTCGCCGTTGACCTTGACGTGTCCCGCCCGGCAGGCCGCGGCGGCCTGGGAGCGGGTCTTGGTCAGCCGGACCGCCCAGATCCAGGCGTCGACGCGTGCGCTCATCGGCCCCCGCCCCGCTCTCAGCCCTGCTGGAACAGCTCGGCGGGCAGCGGCTTCAGCAGCGCGTAGAGGTCGTCGGTGATCGGCCGGTCCCAACTGGCGATCGTGACGAGGACGTTGTCGCTGCGGTCGAACTGGACGCAGGAGATGCGGCTCTCGGAGAGCTTGAGGCGACGCACGATGAGGAGGTTGTCGCCCTGCATGACGGGGACGTCCTCGGTGTCGAGCACCTCGACCGGCTCGTCGTTCTCGAGCGCGGCGAGGAGCTGGGCGACCTCGAAGGGGATCTGGCCCTCGGCGAGCTCCCGGGCCGGGGAGCCCTCGGGGAGGTTGCCGATGATCATCGCGGGGCCGCGGCCGCCGAAGAGGTCGTAGCGCAGGAAGACGCCCTGGCAGGAACCGTCGGGAGCGGGCAGCAGACCGGCGCCGAGATTGCCGGGCCAGTCGCCCGGATCCATGGCCAGGACATCGAAGTCCGGGCCGGCGGGAGTCGCGCTGCGGCGGCGGAGGAAGGACATACGGCCATGGTACGTGCCCAGGCGCGCGGTGCGGCGCCCGGCTCCGCCCTTCCGGAGCCGTCCGGGTGGGCCGGGCCGCCTCAGCCCACCGGATCCGCCTCCCCGGGCGTCGTCTCCGCCTCCTCCCGCTCGTCGGCGTCGCCCAGGGCGTGGACGAGCCCGGCGCGGTCGGTGCCCAGCTTGCGGTAGACGGCGGAGAGCAGCCGGGCCGCGGCGGTCGGGGCGACGCCGAGGGCGGCGGCCGGGTCGAGACCGCTGACGATGGCCCGGGCGGCGGCCCGCTCACGGGCGGTGAGCGAGTTGCCGTCGGCGGTGTGCAGGGCGCGCGGGCGCAGCCCGGCGGCGGCCAGCTCGGCGCGGGCCTCCTCGACGAGGCCGTCGGCGCCGCAGTCCTGGGCGGTCTCCAGGCCGCGGTAGAGGTGCTCGGCGGCTTCGGCGTGGCGCTCGGTGCGGCGGAGCGCGGCTCCGAGGGCGACCAGCGAGCGGGCCAGCTCGTAGGCGGCCGGGGACTGGTCCAGCCAGTCGACGGACTCCTCCAGGAGCTTGATCCGCTCGGCGCCCTCGGAGACCTCGGCGGTCACGCGCAGCGCCTGGCCGATCGCGGAGGGCGCGCCGTACTGGCGGGCGCGGGCGACGGCGTCCTGGGCGGTGGCGAGTGCCCGCGCGGGATGGGTGGCCGCCTCGGCGAGGGCGAGGTGGAGCTGCCAGGGACAGCAGGACGGGTTGCGCTTGCCGCGGGGGTCGAGGCGCCGGCCGATGTCGGTCAGCTCGGCGGCGGCCTCCTCGGGGCGGCCGAGGGCGAGGAGCAGTCCGGCATGGACGGTCTCGCAGTCGGGGATGGTGACGGCGGCGGGGAAGGGCTCGCCGAAGTCGTGCTCGCGGGCGACCCGCTCCGCCTCCTCCGTACGGCCCCGGGCGATCAGGACCTCGATCATGACGCCGGTCGCGTACCAGAGGGCGGGGGTGCGGGGGCCGACGCGCTCGGCGAGGCGGAGGCCCGCGCGGACGAAGTCCTCGGCCTCCATGAGGCGGCCGCGCCGGAAGCGGATGTAGCCGAGGAGGGTGTAGGCGAAGGAGAGGTGGGCGCCGCGCCAGCCCTGCTTCTCGAACTCGGCGGTGCCGGCGGCGAAGAGCTCCTCGGCGCGGCCGGGCCGGTCGGCGTAGAGGTGGATGAGCGCGACGAGGACCGGGACCTCGAAGCCGCGGCTCTCGTCGGCCCAGCTCAGGCCGCCTTCGAGGGCCCGCTCCGCGTGGCGGAGGGCGACGGTGGCGGGCTCGGCGCGCAGGGTGGCGTCCCAGGCGCGCAGACCGATGATGTAGCGCTCCGTGAGGTCGCGGCCGGTGAGCCGGTCGGCGAGGGCGGCCAGGCGGCGGGAGCGGGCCGGGGACTCGGGTTCGTCGGAGCGGAGCGCGTCCCACATGAAGCGCTCGGCCTGGATGCGGAGCCGGCTGCGGGCGTCGGTGGCCTGGCGGCTCTCGCTCTCCAGCAGCTCGGAGGCCTCGACGAGGCGGTCGCTGTGGGCGAGGACCTGGGAGAGGCAGTAGACGATGCCCTGGCGCAGGGCCTGGTCGGAGATGGGCTCCTCCAGGGCGGCGCGCAGGTGGTTGACGGTGGTGGCGGGTTCGGTGAGCAGCGAGGCGGAGCCGAGCTCGAAGAGGACGGCGGCGCGCTCGTCGGCGGAGGGAGGTTCGCGCAGGGCGCGGGCGAGGTGGCGGCGGGCCGCGTCGGGGGCGCCGGCGCGGAGGTTCTCGCGGGCGGCGGCGCGGAGCTGGGCGACGACCCAGGAGTCTCCCTCGGGGTGGGTCTCCAGGAGGTGGCGGGCCGCGGTGGCGGGGCCGAGTCCGGCGTCGATGACGCACCAGGCGGCCTGCCCGTGCAGGGCGACCCGCAGGGCGTCGGGGATGGAGCGGTAGACGGTGCTGGCGATCAGCGGGTGGACGAACTCGAGCGGGCCGTCGGAGCCGGTGTCGGCGAGGACGCGGGCCTCGCGGAGGCGTCCGGCGCAGTCGGCGACGGCCTCGTCGCCCAGGCCCGCGAGGGCGCCGGCGAGGGCCGGGGAGATCTCGGTGCCGAGGACGGCGCACGCCCACGCGAGGCGGACGGTGGCCGCGCCGAGCCGTTCGAGGCGGCTGACGAGTCCGCTGCCCTTGAGGGCGGCGGCGAGGTCGCGGAGCTCGTGGGCGCCGTCGCCGGTGGGGTCGAGGCCGCGGTCGCGGACCTTGGCGGCGAGCTCGACGGTCTCGAAGGGGTTGCCGGAGGTGACGGTCCAGAAGTCGCGGCAGAAGGCGTCGTCGGCGTGGGCGCCGATCCGGTCGCGGACGAGGCGGGCGACGGCCTCAGGGGTGAGCGGGGCCAGGCCGAGCGGGCGCTGTCCGGACCGGTGTCCTGTGAACTCGGCGCCTTCGTCGGGGAGTTCGTCGGGCCGGTAGGCGACGACGAGGAGCATGGGGAGGTCCTCGGCGCGCGGCGCGAAGGAGGCGAGCCAGCCGAGGGACTCCGGGTCGGCCCAGTGGGCGTCGTCGAGGACGACGACCAGCGGGGCGCGGCGGACGGCGAGGTGGGTCAGGACCCAGTCGAGGCCGTCGCGCAGGCCCTGCGGGTCGGGCGGGGAGCCGGCGGTGGCGGCCCGCAGGCCGAGGGCGGGGCCGACGATGTCGTACCAGGATCCGAGCCGTTCGCGGAGCTCGGCGTCGGAGGCGTGGGCGAGCTGCGGCTGGAGGAGCTGGCGGGCGACGTGGAAGGCGACGCGCTGCTCCTGGTCGCCGCCGCGGGCGGACAGGACGGTGCAGCCGCGGGCTCCGGCCCGGCGGCGGATCTCGGCCAGGAGGGTGGTCTTGCCGAGCCCGGCGGGCGCGGCGTAGACGAGGACGCCGCCGCGCGCGGCGGGAGGTTCGGCGGGGCGGGCGGCGTCGGCGGAGCCGGTGCGGCTGCGGAGGGGGACGACGCGGGGATCGCGCGGGGCCGGGACGCGCTCGGGCGGGGACGGGGGCTCGCCGGCGAGGCCGGCCAGCAGGTCGAGCGCCTCCTCGGCGGCGTCGAGCGCGACCTCGCGTTCGAAGAGGCCGAAGCCCTGTCGGGCCGGCCTGCCGTCCTGTCGTGCCACGTTCCACCCCCACACAGGGGGCGCACGCCCGGCGCACGGTCGGGGCGCCGGGGCGATCACCCCACGAAAGGTCCAGCGTACGCCGGAACGTGGTCCGTGTAACGGCATTCCCCCAAGCAGTTCGGGTGGTCTTCGGGGGGCCGGACGCCCCCGCCGACCCGCAGGTCGGGGCGTGTTCGACGGACAGATGTACGGAGTCGGGGAAGGGGCGCGCGGCGCGTGTCGTCCTTGACCGGGGTGCCGCCGAATACTCCCATATGACGGACGGTCAGTTCATGATCGCTCCATGGTTTCGTACGAGGGGATGAGCCGCACTTGAGACCTCCCACTTCCCGCGCGCGGTCCTGGGCCGCCCGCTCGGCCTGCTCCCTCGCCCTGTGCGCCGCCGTGCTGACCGCACTGCCCTCCGCGGAGCGGGCGGCCGCCGAGCCCGGGGCGCCGGCGGCGGACCCGGCCGGTGCCGCCGGCGCCCCGGCGGCGGCCTACTCGGCGGGCGCCGCGCGGGCCGCGCTGACACGGCTGATGCCCCGGCACGCGGGCCAGTTCGACCTGGTCCTGGTGCCGAGGACCGGCGCGGGCGACACGTTCACGGTGTCGGGTTCGACGGGGCGGATCGTGGTCACGGGCACCACGCCCGCGGTCCTGCTGCGCGGGGTGCACTGGTACCTCGCCTACACCGTGGGGGTGGACCTCGGCTCGCCCGGGGACAGCCTCGCGGCGCTGCCGGACCGGCTGCCCGGACCGGCGGCCACGGTCCGCGAGTCGGCCTCGGTGCCGCACCGCTTCGCGCTCAACGACACGGACGACGGCTATTCGGGCGCCTACCGGGACTGGGCGGCGTACGAACGCCAGATCGACCTCCTCGCCCTGCACGGGGTGAACGAGGTGTTCGTACAGATGGGTGCCGAGGCCGCCTACCACGCCGCCTTCCAGGAGTTCGGCTACACGGACGCGGAGCTGCGCGCGTGGATCCCGGGCCCCGCGCACCAGCCGTGGTGGCTGATGCAGAACATGTCCTCGTTCGGAGGGCCGGTGACCGAACAGCTGATCGCCCGCCGGGCGGCGCTCGGCAAGCGGATCGTGGACCGGCTGCGCGAGCTGGGGATGACACCGGTGCTGCCGGGGTACTTCGGCACCGTGCCGCCGGGCTTCACGGAGCGCAACCCGGAGGGCCGGGTGGTGCCGCAGGGCCGCTGGATCGGCTTCACCCGGCCGGACTGGCTCGATCCGCGCGGGGCGCTCTTCCCCCGCGTCGCCTCGGCGTTCTACCGCCACCAGGCGCGGCTGCTCGGCACCACCACGATGTACAAGATGGACCTGCTGCACGAGGGCGGGAACGCCGGGGACGTGCCGGTCGGCGAGGCCGCCTCCCGGGTGATGCAGACGCTCGACGACGCCCGCCCGGGCGCGACCTGGGTGCTGCTCGGCTGGCAGCGCAACCCGAAGGCCGAGCTGCTCGCCGGCGTGGACACCTCCCGGCTGCTCGTGGTGGACGGCCTCTCCGACCGCTACGACAACCTGGACCGGGAGACGGCCTGGTCCGGGACGCCGTACGCCTTCGGCACCATCCCCAACTTCGGCGGGCACACCACGATCGGCGCCAACACCTCGGTGTGGACGGACCGGTTCGAGGCGTGGCGGACGAAGCCGGGCAGCGCCCTGCGGGGGATCGCCTTCCTGCCGGAGGCCACCTCCGCCAACCCGGTGACCTTCTCGCTCTTCACCGAACTGGCCTGGCGGGACGCCCCGGTGGACCACGCCGACTGGTTCGCCCGCTACGCGGCCCGCCGCTACGGCGCCCCCGACGCGCACGCCGCCAAGGCCTGGGAGTGGCTGCGCCAGGGCCCGTACGGCACTCCGTCCAACGGCTGGAGCGAGTCCCAGGACAGCCTCTTCACCGCCCGTCCGAGCCTGACCGTGCGGACCGCGGCCTCCTGGGGGCCCAAGACGATGCGGTACGACGCGGCGACGGTGGAGAGCGCGCTGACCGAGCTGCTCCAGGTGGCGCCGGCGCTGCGGTCCACCGACGCGTACCGCTTCGACCTGGTGGACACGGCCCGGCAGGCGCTCACCAACCGGAGCCGGGTGCTGCTGCCGCGGCTCAAGGCGGCGTACGAGGCGAAGGACCTGGCCGGGTTCCGGGCGCGGGCGGCGGAGTGGCGGCGGTCGATGGCGCTGCTCGACGAGGTCCTCGCCACCGACCGGCGGTTCCTCCTCGGCCCGTGGCTGGAGGGGGCCCGCTCGTGGGCGCGGTCGGACGCGGAGCGGGCCGCGCTGGAGTTCGACGCCCGCTCGCTCGTCACGACCTGGGGGCACCGGGCGGGGAGCGAGGCGGGGCTGCACGACTACGCCAACCGCGAGTGGTCGGGGCTGGTGTCGGACTTCTACGCGCCCCGCTGGTCGGCCTACCTGGACTCGCTGGAGACCGCCCTGGTCACCGGGCGGGCGCCCGTCGCGATCGACTGGTTCGCCTGGGAGAACCAGTGGAACCTGCGGCGGAACACCTTCCCGGTGACCACGAAGGGCGATCCGGTGGCGCTGGCGACCCGGGTGCGGGACGGCCTGCGCGCCTGAACCGGCTCAGCCGGCCGGCGGTTCGGCGCCCACCAGCCACATGGCGAAGAACTGGGCGCCGCCGCCGTAGGCGTGCCCGAGGGCCCGGCGGGCACCGTCCACCTGGTGCTCGCCCGCCTCGCCCCGCACCTGGAGGGCGGCCTCGGCGAAGCGGATCATGCCGGAGGCGCCGATCGGGTTGGTGGACAGGACGCCTCCGGAGGGGTTCACCGGGAGGTCGCCGCCGAGTTCGGTGACGCCGGCCTCGGTGAGCTTCCACCCCTCGCCCTCGGCGGCGAAGCCGAGGTTCTCCAGCCACATCGGCTCGTACCAGGAGAACGGCACGTACATCTCGACGGCGTCGATCTGCCGGCGCGGGTCGGTGATCCCGGCCTGCCGGTAGACGTCGGCGGCGCAGTCGGAGCCCGCCCGGGGCGAGACGAAGTCCTTCCCGGCGAAGAGGGTCGGCTCGCTGCGCATGGCGCCGCCGTGCACCCAGGCCGCGGGGCGCGGCGCCCGGTCCGCGCCGGCCCGGTCGGTGAGGACCATGGCGCAGGCGCCGTCGGAGGAGGGGCAGGTCTCGGAGTAGCGGATCGGGTCCCACAGCATGGGGGACGCCCGCACCTTCTCCAGGGTGATGTCGTGCTCGTGGAGGTGGGCGTAGGGGTTCTTCAGCGCGTTGCGGCGGTCCTTGTACGCGACGAGGGAGCCGATCGCGTCGGGGGCGCCGGTGCGGCGCATGTAGGCGCGGACGTGCGGGGCGAAGAAGCCGCCGGCTCCGGCGAGGAGCGGCTGCTGGAAGGGGACCGGCAGGGAGAGGCCCCACATCGCGTTCGACTCGGACTGCTTCTCGAAGGCGAGGGTCAGCACGGTCCGGTGGACGCGGGCGGCGACCAGGTTGGCGGCGACCAGGGCGGTGGAGCCGCCGACGGAGCCGGCGGTGTGGACGCGGAGCATGGGCTTGCCGACGGCGCCGAGGGCGTCGGCGAGGTACAGCTCCGGCATCATGACGCCCTCGAAGAAGTCGGGCGCCTTGCCGATGACGACGGCGTCGATGTCCGCCCAGGTCAGCTCGGCGTCGGCGAGGGCCCGCGCGGCGGCCTCGCGGACGAGTCCGGCGATCGAGACGTCGTGGCGGGCGGCGACGTGCTTGGTCTGGCCGATGCCGACGACGGCCACGGGTTCCTTAGCCACGGGGGTCTCCTTCCAGGACGGCGACCAGGTTCTGCTGGAGGCAGGGGCCGGAGGTGGCGTGGGCGAGCGCGCGGTCGGACTCCCCGCGGTGGATGCGGGCGGCCGCCTCGCCGAGCCGGAGGAGGCCGGCGGCCATGACGGGGTTGGCGGCGAGCGCCCCGCCGGAGGGGTTGACGCGGACCCCGTCGCCGAGGCCGAGGGCCTTGGTGAGGACGACCTCCTGGGAGGTGAAGGGGGCGTGCAGCTCGGCGGTGTCCACGGGCCGGTCGAAGGCGCCGGCGCGTTCGGCGGCGAGCCGGGTGGAGGGCGAGTCGGTGAGGTCGCGGACGCCCAGCGCGTGCGCCTCGATGCGGTGGTCCATGCCGCGGATCCAGGCGGGCCGCTCGCACAGCGCGCGGGCCCGGTCGCCGGCGGCGAGGATCACGGCGGCGACGCCGTCGCCGACGGGCGGGCAGTCGCCGGTGCGCAGCGGTGCGACGACGTGGTCGCCCTGCGGCCGGGCTCCGGTGACCTGGGCGTGCGGGTTGGCGGCGGCGTCGGCGCGGCGACGGGCCGCGAGGGCCGCGAGGGCCGCCTCGTCGGTGTCGCCGGCGTCGATGAGCGCCTGGGCCTGGAGGGCGGCGAGGGCGACGGAGTCCGGCCAGAGCGGGGCGACGTAGTAGGGGTCGAGCTGGCGGGTCAGCACGTCGCGGACGGAGCCGGGCGAGGACTTCCCGTAGGAGTAGACGAGGGCGGTGTCGGCCTCTCCGGTGAGGAGCTTGACCCAGGCCTCGTAGAGGGCCCAGGCGCCGTCCATCTCCACGTGGGACTCGGAGATCGGCGGCCAGGCGCCGACCCCGTCGAGGGCCATGGTGAAGGAGAAGGCCCGTCCGGCGAGGTAGTCGGAGGAGCCGGAGCAGGTGAAGCCGATGTCGGAGGTCTTCAGACCGGTCTGCCGCAGGACCTCGTGGAGGACCGGCATCACCATCTCGACCTCGGAGAGGTCGTCGGTGCGGCGCCGGTGGTCGCTCTGGGCGAAGGCGACGATGGCCACGTCCCGGCCGGGGGCGCTCATAGCAGCTCCTTGTACGTGTCGTAGTCGGCGTCCGGTTCGCCGGTGGGGCGGTAGTGGTCGGGGTAGCGGCCGTCCTCGCTCCACACCGGTTCGACGCGCAGTCCCATGCGGACCTGGTCGTAGGGGATGCCGCCGATCCGGCCGTGGAGGGCGAGGCCGGCGCCGTCGAGGGCGATGTGGGCGTAGACGTAGGGGACCTCGATGTCGAGGTTCTTCGCCTTGATGTTGACGATGCAGTAGGTGGTGACGGTGCCGCGGGGGCCGACCTCGACCCGGTCGGTGGTGGCGACGCCGCAGGTGGGGCAGGCGCCGCGGGGCGGGACGTAGACCTTGGCGCAGGAGGGGCAGCGCTCGCCGATCGTGCGGCGCTCGGCCAGGCCGTGCAGGTAGCGGGTCTGGGCGCGGCCGGGGCTGTAGGTGTAGTCCAGGCGGGCCTCGGCGACGATGCCGGTGACGGGCCGGTCGAACTCTCCGGTGTGCGGGGCGGGTTCGACGTCCCGGGCGCCTTCCCCGGACGGCTCGAAGCAGGCGATGTCGGTGATCGCGCCGGTGCGTTCGGCCGCCCAGCGGACGCGGACGCGCATGCCGGTGCGGACGGCGTCGGGGCCGGGCGCGTCGAGGGCGTGCAGGAGGGCGGTGTCGGCGCCGTCGAGGCGGACGAGGACCCAGGCGAAGGGGGTGGCGAGGGGCTGGCCGGTGCGGGGTTCGGGGTTCCAGGCCCAGGTGGTGACGGTGCCGGTGGGCTCGACCCGCACGAGCTCGGTCAGCTCGGCGGCGGTCTCGGGGTCGTACTCGACGGGCGGGACGAGGATCCGGCCGCTCCCGGTGCGGACGCCGAGGACGGTCCGCTCGCGCAGGCCGGTGAGGAAGGCGGACTGGACGGGGCCGAGCGAGCGGGTGAAGGGGAACTCGACGACGAGCGGGGCTTTCAGCTGCTCGGGAGGGGCGGCGGACGACATGGGCGGCTCCTTGGTCGGCGGGCTGGGGGAGGGCGGGGCCGGGCGGTCACTCCCGGCGGTACACCGGGGGCCGCTTCTCGGCGAACGCCTTCGCCCCCTCCTTCGCGTCCGCCGTGTCGAAGACCGGCCAGCCGCGCTTGAGTTCGGCCGCGAGGCCCTCGGTCTCGGTGAGCTCGGCGGCCTCGTAGACGGAGGCCTTGACGGCCTCGACGGCAAGCGGTCCGCAGGCGTTGATCCGTTCGGCGAGGCCGAGGGCGGCGTCGAGGGCCTGCCCGTCGGGGACGACCCGTCCGATCAGCCCGATGCGGGCCGCCTCCTCGGCGGTGTACGGACGTCCGGTGAGGAGCATTTCGAGGGCGTGGGTGCGCGGGATCTGGCGGGGCAGCCGGACGGTGGAGCCGCCGATCGGGAAGAGGCCGCGCCGGACCTCGAAGAGGCCGAAGGTGGCGGAGGCTCCGGCGACCCGGATGTCGGTGCCCTGGAGGATCTCCGTGCCGCCGGCCACGCAGGCGCCCTCGACGGCGGCGATGACGGGCTTGCGGGGGCGGTGGTGGCGGAGCATCGCCTTCCAGTGCAGGTCGGGATCGGCCTTGAGCCGGTCGCGGTAGGACTCCCCGGCCATGCCCTTCCCGGCGAGGGCCTTGAGGTCCATGCCGGCGCAGAAGGCGCCGCCCGCTCCGGTGAGGACGATCGAGCGGACGCCGTCGTCGGCGTCCGCCTCCGTCCAGCCGTCGTGGAGGCCGACGAGCATCGGCAGCGAGAGGGCGTTCTTCGCCTCGGGGCGGTTGAGGGTGAGGACGAGCGTGGCGCCTTCGCGCCGCACGGTGAGGTGTTCGGTGCCGGCCATGGGCATCTCCCGTCTCCAGTTCTGGAACAGGTTGCAGGAGCGGCGGGGGCAGTTCAATAGTTTTCTGACACTCAGTCAGATTCTTTGACGCGCCCCCTTCCCACCTGTGCCCGTCGGTGCTCTGATGACCGCCCGAGTCCGAACGCGCCGGGGTCAGGAGGAACGGTGGAGTACAACCTTGCCGACCTGTTCGAATCGGTCGTGGACGTGGTGCCCGAGCGCGAGGCGCTGGTCTACGTCGACCACCCGGGCACGGGGGCCGAGCGCAGGCTCACGTACTCCGAACTCGACGAGGCGGCCAACCGGCTGGCCCACCACCTGCTCGGCGCGGGCGTCCGCCCCGGCGAGCACCTGGGACTCCACCTGTACAACGGCGTCGAGTACCTCCAGACCGTGCTCGCCTGCCTGAAGGCCAGGATCGTGCCGGTGAACGTCAACTACCGCTACGTGGAAGAGGAGTTGGTCTACCTCTACCGGGACGCCGACCTCGCCGCCCTGGTGTACGACGCCGAGTTCACGGACCGCGTGGCGGCGGCCCTGCCGCGGACCGAACGCCTGCGGCACCTCGTGCGGGTGGGGACCCCGCCCGAGGGGGCCGCCGTCCTCGACGCCGTGCCCCTCGAAGAGGCGGAGGCGGCCGCCTCCCCCGGGCGCGGCTTCGCCACCCGCTCCGGCGACGACCTGTTCATCATCTACACCGGCGGCACCACCGGCATGCCCAAGGGCGTCCTGTGGCGCCAGGAGGACCTGTTCTTCGCCGGACTCTTCGGCGGCGACCCCTCCGGCGAACCGGTCAAGCGCCCCGAGGAGCTGGCCGAGCGGGTGGCCGCGGGCGGGGCCGGGATCACCTTCTTCCCCGCGCCGCCGCTCATGCACGGCACCTCCACCCTCACCACCTTCATCGCCTTCAACTACGGCCAGCGGGTGGTCCTGCACCGCAAGTACGTGCCCGAGGAGGTGCTGCGGACCCTGGAGAAGGAGAGGGTGTCCAGCATCTCCCTGGTCGGGGACGCGATGCTGCGTCCGCTGATCGACGCGCTCGCCGGGCCGCTGCGCGGCACCGACCTGTCCGCGCTGTTCAGCCTCTCCTCCTCCGGCGCGATCATGTCGGAGACCGTGCGGGCGCAGCTGCGCGAGCTGATGCCGAACGTCATCCTGCTGAACAACTTCGGCTCCACGGAGTCGGGTTCGAACGGCCGGGCGACCGACGACTCGGGACCGGAGAAGGGCTTCCGGCTGCACGTCAACGAGCGCACCCAGGTCGTCGACCAGGCCACCCTGGAGCCGGTCGCCGTCGGCGCCGTCGGCCGCCTCGCCCAGCGCGGACACGTGCCGCTCGGCTACTACAACGACCCGGCGAAGACGGCCGAGACCTTCTTCGAGCGGGACGGGGTGCGGTGGGTGCTCCTCGGCGACATGGCCACGGTCGACGCGGACGGCGTGGTCACCGTCCTCGGCCGCGGCTCGCAGTGCATCAACACCGGCGGCGAGAAGGTCTACCCGGAGGAGGTCGAGCAGGCCCTCAAGTCGCACCCCGACGTGTACGACGCGCTGGTCGCGGGCGTCCCGGACGCGACGTGGGGCAGCCACGTGGCCGCGGTCGTCCAGCAGCGCGAGGGCTCCGCACCGCTGGACCTGGCGGCCGTCCAGGAGCACTGTCGCCGCCACCTCGCCGGCTACAAGGTGCCCCGCCAGCTCGTCCTCGCCGACCGCATCCAGCGCTCGCCGAGCGGCAAGGCGGACTACCGCTGGGCCAGGACGGTGGCGACGGAGGCGGACGCGGGGGAACGCGGGTAGGGGCTTCCGCTGCGGGAGGGGACGGACGCCGGGAGGGAAAGGGGTGCCGGGAAGGGGACGGCCCGCGGCGCGCGCCGGGACGGTGGCCCGGCGGGACGACGCCCGCCCCACCGGCCCGCGATACGGTGGGGGGACCGCCCCCGAGCCGCGAAGGAGCCGTTCCACCGTGCCCGACACCCGGGAAACCGCGCTGCGCGGCGACTGCGCGCAGTGCTTCGGCCTGTGCTGCGTGGCCCTGCCGTTCGCCAAGTCGGCCGACTTCGCCGCCGACAAGTCCGCCGGCGACCCCTGCCGCAACCTCCGGGACGACTTCCGGTGCGGCATCCACACCCGGCTGCGGCCGAGCGGCTACCAGGGCTGCACGGTGTACGACTGCTTCGGCGCCGGCCAGCGGGTCTCCCAGGTGACCTTCGGCGGCGTGTCCTGGCGGGAGGCGCCGGAGACCGCCCGCCGGATGTACGAGGTCTTCCCCGTGGTGCGCCAGCTCCACGAGCTGCTCCGCTACCTCACCGAGGCCCTGGAGCGGCCCGCCGCGCGCCGGATCCACGGCGAGCTGCGCACCGCCCTGGCCCGCGTCGAGGAGCTGGCCTCGCTGCCCGCCGCCGACCTGGAGGAGCTGGACGTCGCCCCGGTGCGCGCCGGGGTCAACCCGCTGCTCCTGCGGACCAGCGAGCTCGTCCGCGCCACGGCCGGCGGCACGCCGCGCGGCCGGCGGGGCGCCGACCTCGTCGGCAAGCGGCTGCGCGGCGCGAAGCTCCGGGGGACCGACCTGCGCGGCGCCCTGCTGATCGCCGCCGACCTGACCGGCGCGGACCTGACCCTCACGGACCTGATCGGTGCCGACCTGCGCGACGCCGACCTGTCCGGCGCCGTCCTGACGGACGCCCTCTTCCTCACCCAGCCCCAGCTGAACTCGGCCCGCGGCGACACCGCCACCGTCCTCCCGCAGGGCTTCGACCGCCCGGCGCACTGGAGGTCCTGACCGGACCCCCGGCCACCCCGGGACCGGGACCGGGACCGGAACCGGAACCGGAACCGGAACCGGGAGGGAGGATGCCGGCCGGGGCGGTCCCGGCGGGAGACGGTCGGCGCGGTCCCGGTGGGAGACGGTCGAACGCGGGCGCAACCTTTGTGCCGCGTCCGTGGTCTGATCATCCGTCGCCGTCCCGCCGGAGCGGAACGGCGGCGCGGGACTGTCCGGCCCGATCCGGCGGACAGGCCCGGAGCCCCCCTTCCGGCCCCGTGCCCCCAGAGGAACACCATGAACGACCCGACCACCCCCCGGCCCACGCCCGAGGCCCTGTCCGCGCTGCTCGACGCCGAGCGGACGCGGGCGCTCCAGGCGATCACCCCGCCGTGGGCGCACTTCCTGCTGACCACGGTCTGCGCGGCCGCGGTGTGGATGCCGGACGCCGGTGCGGCGCGGACGGTGGCGGTGCTGTCCGTACTGGCGCCCGGGGTGTGGATCCTGCTGCGCAGCGGGGCGCTGACCCGGGAGACGACCGTCCACACGTGGGGCGAACCGGACGACGCCGGGGCAGGGGCAGGGTCCGAGGACCCCGTCCCGGCGGCGCGGGTGGCCTCACGGATGCTGGTGGCCGGCAGCCTCGTCGTCTCGGCCGTGCTCGCGGCGGCGGTCCTCCTCGCGCCGCTGACCTGGCTGCGCGTCCTGCTCCCCGTGCTGTTCCTGTGGGCCGTCGTCGACCTGATCCGTCAGGTCTCTGCCCGCCGCCGGGCCGCCGCGGTCGTCGAACGGAGCGAGGGCGAACCCTGGTACCCGGCGCACCGGGCCCGCATCGAGGCGCGTCGGGCCGCACTGGGCTGAGGCGGGACGGTCCCGCCCCTGCCTCCCGCCCCGGGGCGGCGGCCGCCGCCCCGTCGGCGCGCGCCGCGGCCGGACGTCCGCCCCGCTCCGGATCCGACCGCTCGGCGCGGCTCACCACGCGCGGGTGGCGATCAGCTCCTCCGGGTCCGCGTCCGCGAAGCCGTAGGCGGTGGCGACGAACCGGAAGTCCCCGCCTATCTCCTCCCGGGCCACGGTCTCGATCTCGCTCCCGGCGGCCTCGAACTCCGCCTCCAGGGCGTTGAACTCCTCCGTCGCCGCGTGGGTGAGGGCGTACAGCCCCGGCAGGTCCGCCGGCCGGTCGGCCTCGATGCGCTCGCAGAGGCGGAGCAGGATCTCGCGCCCCTGGTCGACGACGTGGTCGGGGAAGTACCCGTCCTCGTACAGCCCGCGCAGGAAGGCGCGCTCCCCCACCTTCTCGTTCGTGATCGCCATGCCCGTCCCCTCCCGTGCGTGTCCTCTCCTCCCGATGATGCACCGGGGCACCGACAACGCCGGTCAGGCGTGGACGTACGGCGTGGTGGTGGTGAGCGGGACGAAGCCGAGGCGCCGGAGGACGGGGCGGCTGGTGGGGGCGGCGTCGACCTGGACGTACCGGTGGCCGTGGGCGGCCGCCACGCGGGCGCGGTGGGCCACGAGCGCGCGGTAGAGGCCCCGGCCGCGCCACTCCTCGACGGTGCCGCCGCCCCACAGCCCGGCGAAGTCGGTGCCCGGGTACAGCTCCAGGCGGGCCGCGCTGACGGGGACCCCGTCGGCGAGGGCGAGGACGGCGGTGACCGTGCCGGGGCCGGCGGCCAGCCGGTCCAGGAGGCGGCGGCCGAGGTCGGAGCTGTCGGTGCCGAAGGCCCGTTCGTGGACCTCGACCACCTGGCGCACCCCCTCGGCGTCGGTGACCTCGCGGAGCTCCACGCCGTGCGGCAGCGCCACGGCGCCGGCCTGCGCCCCCGCCTCGGCGACGAGCACGGTCTCCGGCTCCTCGGCGGTGAGGCCGGCCGCGACGAGCCGCGCGCCGAGGTCGGCGGGGCCGTCGTGGCCGTACAGCTTCCACTCGAAGGGGACGCCCGCCGCGCGGTAGTGGGCGAGCTGCGCGGCGATCTCCGCGTCGGCGGTGTGCGCGTCGAGACCGGACCAGAGGACGCCGTTCCACGCGTGGGCGGGCCCGGTCTGGCGGACGACGGCGCCGGCGCGCTCGACGCGGCAGCCGGGCCCGTCGGGCCGGGCCTCCCGCCGCAACTGCCGGTCGTACAGGTCGAGGAGGTGGTGTGCGAGGTTCATCGGTGCCATTGAACGGCGGCTTCCCCGGCGCGGCAACGCCATTTCGGCCCGGCGCGGGCGGCGCCGGCTCGCCGCACGAGCGCCCCCGGCTCCCCGCGCGCGGGCACGGCCGCCCGTCGGACACGGGGGCGGTCCGGGCCCGGAGGGGCCGGTTCCCGGGACGGCCGCGCCCCCGCCGGTGAAAGGTGGCGTCCACCCCTTGCCAAACCCCTCCCCGGCAACGTTTTACTGTCCCCCACACGTATCTACCGAATGATCGGTCGTCCGTTTTCCCCTGGGGCGTCCTGACGAGTGCGGAGGAGTGGCGGCGCATGAAGGAACTGCTGGACGGCGGCGAACGGCTCGGGCGCGAGGAGCTGGCGGCGCTCCAGCTGGAGCGGCTGCGGAGCACGCTGCGGCACGCGTACGCCCACGTGGACTTCCACCGGCGCTCCTTCGACGCGGCCGGGGTGCACCCCGACGACTGCCGCTCCCTGGCCGACCTGGCGCGCTTCCCCTTCACCACCAAGGCGGACCTGCGCGACCACTACCCCTTCGGGATGTTCGCCGTCGACCGGTCGGAGATCCGCCGCGTCCACGCCTCCAGCGGCACCACCGGCCTGCCGACGGTCGTGGGCTACACGGAGGGCGACCTGGAGGTCTGGGCCGACGTGGTCGCCCGCTCGCTGCGGGCGGCCGGTGCCCGCCCCGGCCACCGGGTCCACGTGGCGTACGGGTACGGCCTCTTCACCGGTGGCCTCGGGGCGCACTACGGCGCCGAGCGGCTCGGCTGCACGGTGATCCCCGCCTCCGGCGGCATGACCGCCCGCCAGGTGCGGCTGATCCAGGACTTCGAGCCCGAGATCATCATGGTGACGCCCAGTTACATGCTCACGCTGCTGGACGAGTTCGAGCGGCAGGGCGTCGACCCGCGCTCGACCTCCCTCAAGGTCGGCGTCTTCGGCGCGGAACCGTGGACGGAGGCCATGCGCCGGGAGATCGAGGAGCGGTTCGCGATCGACGCGGTCGACATATACGGCCTGTCGGAGGTGATGGGCCCGGGCGTGGCGCAGGAGTGCGTGGAGACCAAGGACGGCCTCCACATCTGGGAGGACCACTTCTACCCGGAGATCGTGGACCCGCTCACGGGCGAGGTGCTGCCCGACGGCGAGGAGGGCGAGCTCGTCTTCACCTCGCTCACCAAGGAGGCCATGCCGGTCGTCCGCTACCGCACCCGGGACCTGACCCGCCTCCTGCCGGGCACCGCGCGGCCCGCGTTCCGCCGGATGGAGAAGGTCACGGGCCGCAGCGACGACATGATCATCCTGCGCGGGGTGAACCTCTTCCCGACCCAGATCGAGGAGATCGTGCTCCGCACCCCCGCGGTGGCCCCCCACTTCCAGCTCCGCCTCACCCGCGAGGGCCGCCTCGACGTCCTGACCGTCCGCGCGGAGGCCCGCGCCGACGCCGGCCCCGAGGACCGCGCCCGGGCCGCCCGGGACATCGCGCGGTCCGTCAAGGACGGCATCGGCGTCTCGGTCGCGGTCGAGGTCGTGGACCCGGAGACCCTGGAGCGGTCGGTGGGCAAGATCAAGCGGATCGTCGACCTGCGCGAGGAGTAGCACCGCACCGGAACCCGCCGCCGGCCGGCCGCCGCACACCCCGCCCGATCGTTTCGGCGTGCGCCCGGGGCGGATCGGTCGCACCCTGAACGCATGACCAGCCGCAGCGCCCCCTCCGGGCCGCCCCGGGGCCCGCAGTGGGGCGATCCGTCCTCGGCGCCGGCGCCGGGACCGCCCGCGGCGGGCGGACGGCGGAGCGTCCTGACCCACGCGCTCGCGGCGCTCGGCGGGATCGGGGTGGGAGTCCTCATCGGCATCGTGGGCAGCGGGGGCGGCGACGCCGCCGATCCTCCGGCCGCCCGGCCCGCCGCCTCGCGGGACGCCTCCGCACCGCCCGCCGAGGCTTCGGCGGCGGCGTCCGCGGCGGGCACGACGGACACGACGCCCGAGGCCACCCGCACCCCCGCGGGGGCCACGCGGGACGGCATCCCCGGAGACGGCACCTTCCTGGTGGGCGAGGAGGTCACGCCGGGGACGTACCGCAGCGCGGGCCCGGCCGGCTCGTCGTGCTACTGGGCCCGGCTCGCGGGCACCACGGGCGACAGCGGGGAGATCATCGCCAACGGGGCCACCGAGGGGCAGGCCACCGTCACGGTCCTCGCCGGTGACGAGGCCTTCCAGTCCACCGGCTGCCAGGACTGGAAGCGCATCGGCTGAACCGCGCCCTCCGAGACGCCCGAGACCGCTGAGACGCCCGAGAGCCCCATACCCACTTTTTTGTGGGTACTTGTCGGCCCCCGCGCCTCGGGAGAAGGTGGAGACGTCCACGAGGACGGCGCCTCACGGGACGGAAGGGACGGAGGAGACGGAGGAAGACGGGGGTCAGGAGGCGGCGCGCTCCTCGGCCAGACGGTCGAGGTGGCCGTGGCCCCAGTCGGAGAGCGGGGCCAGCATGAGCGAGAGCGCGAGGCCGGACTCGGTCAGCGAGTAGACGGTCTTGGGCGGCACGACGTCGTGCGTCTCACGGTGCACGAGCCCGTCCCGCTCCATCTCGCGCAACGCCTGGGTCAGCACCTTCTCGCTGATCCCGCGCACCTTCCGGCGCAGTTCGCCGGGGCGGTGCGGACCCGATTCGAGCATCCACAGCAGCGTGGTCTTCCACTTGCCGTCGATCACCGAGATCGCCGCGGCCACGCCGCAGGTCGCCCCGTCGCCCTCGTCGAGGCGGATACGCGCCATCGTCCTCTCCCGTCCCCGTACGTCCCGTGAGTCCGCGGCCGCTCCGTCATGCCTCGGCGCCAAGCGCGCGAGCGGCCGCACACCCACCTTAATCCGCATTCTCTGCACAGGAGTTCACGCATGTCCGTCAAGCCGGAGTCCACCCCGCAGCAGCCCGCCGTCACCGTCCTGGGGCTCGGTCCGATGGGCCGCGCGCTGGCCGGCGCGTTCCTCGCGGCCGGGGTGCGCACCACCGTGTGGAACCGTACGCCCGGCCGGGAGGGCGACCTCGTCGAGCGGGGGGCCGCCGTGGCCGCGAGCGCCGCCGAGGCGGTCGCCGCGAGCCCGGTGACCGTCGTCTGCCTGGTCAACTACGACGCCACGGACGCGGTGCTGCGGCAGGACGCGGTGGAGGCCGCGCTCAAGGGCCGCGCCCTGGTCAACCTCTCCGCCGACACGCCCGGCCGGGCCCGCGACACCGGCGGCTGGGCCGGGGAGCACGGCATCGCCTACGTCGACGGTGCCATCATGACGCCGGCCGACACGATCGGTTCGGCGGGCGGCGTCTTCCTCTACAGCGGTCCGGCCGCCGTGTACGAGGAGCACAGGGCGGTGCTCGACGCGCTCGGCGGCAGCCACACCCACCTCGGCGAGGAGGTGAGCCGGGCCGCGGCCTACGACATCGCGCTCCTCGACATCTTCTGGACGTCGATGGCCGGATACGTGCACGCGCTGGCCCTGGCGGACGCGGAGGGCGTCTCGCCGCGCGAACTGGCGCCGTTCGCCGCGGGGATCGCGCGGATCCTGCCGCCGCTCTTCGAGGAGTTCGCCGGGGACGTCGAGGACGGCACCTACTCCGGCGCGATCAACCCGCTGACGTCCGGGGTGTCCACGATGGGGCACGTCGTGCACGCGGCGGAGGCGCACGCCATCGACTCGGGCGTGATGCGCGCGATCGAGGGGCTCGCCGTCCGCACCGTGGCGCTCGGCCACGGTGCGGACGGGTTCTCCCGGGTCGCGGAGGTGCTGCGCCGGCGCTGAGCCGGGCAGGGCCCCCGCCCGCCTCACGCGTACCGGTCGCGCAGTTCCCGCTTGAGGATCTTTCCGCTGGCGTTGCGGGGCAGGGCGTCGGTGAAGACGATGCGCTTGGGGGCCTTGAAGGAGGAGAGGGACTCCCGTGCGTGCGCGAGGAGTTCGGCCTCGGTGACCTCGGCGCGCGGGACGACGACGGCGGTGACCGCCTCGATCCAGCGCTCGTCGGGCAGGCCGATGACGGCGGTCTCGGCGACCGCCGGATGGGTGTAGAGGGCGTCCTCGACCTGGCGGGAGGCGACGAGCACGCCGCCGGAGTTGATGACGTCCTTCACCCGGTCGACGATCGTCAGATAGCCGTCGGCGTCCCGGACCGCGAGGTCGCCGGAGCGGAACCAGCCGTCGCGGAAGGCGGCGGCGGTCTCCTCCGGCTTGGCCCAGTAGCCCTCGCAGAGCTGCGGGGACCGGTAGACGATCTCGCCGGGGGTGCCGTCGGGGACGTCCTTGCCGTCCTCGTCGACGACCCGCGCCTCGACGTGCCGGACGGGGCGGCCGCAGGAGTCCGGGCGGCCCTCGTGCTCGGCGGGGCCGAGGACGGTGGCGAGCGGTCCGATCTCGGACTGGCCGAAGCAGTTGTAGAAGGCGAGGCCGGGCAGGTGGCCGCGCAGCCGCTCCAGGACGGGCACCGGCATGATCGAGGCGCCGTAGTAGGCCTTGCGCAGCGCCGACAGGTCCCGTCCGGCGAAGCCGGGGTGGTGGGCGAGGGCGATCCACACGGTCGGCGGGGCGAAGAGGCTGTCCGCGCGCCCCGTCTCGACGAGGCCGAACAGGGTCTCGGGGTCGGGTCCTTCGAGGAGGGTGCTCTCCGCGCCGACCGCCAGGTACGGCAGCAGGAAGACGTGCGTCTGGGCGGAGTGGTACAGCGGCAGGGCGTGCACCGGCCGGTCGTCCTCGGCGAGGTCGAGCGCCTCGACGGCGCTGGCGTACTCGTGGACGAGGGCACGGTGGGTCATCATCGCGCCCTTCGGCAGGGCGGTGGTGCCGGAGGTGTACAGGAGCTGCACGAGGTCGCGGGGATCGCTGTCGGAGGCGTACGGCTCCGGCTCCGCGAGCGCGTCCAGGAGCGAACCGGGCGCGTCGCGCAGGGCCCGGACCGGCACGCCGGCGGGGATCCGGCCGGCGAGTCCGGGATCGGCGAGGACCAGGGAGCTCCCGGACTGGTCCAGGAGGTAGGCGAGGTCGTCGCCGGTGAGGTGGTGGTTGACGGGAACGTGGACGAGGCCCGCCCGGGCGCAGGCCAGGAAGGCGATCAGGTAGGCGTCGGAGTTGTGTCCGTACGTGGCGACCCGGGCGCCGGGCACGAGTCCCGGCGCGCGGCGCAGCACGGCCGCGGCGGTGGAGACGGCGGCGTCCAGTTCGGCGTAGGTCCAGGCGCGGTCCGCGTACCGCAGGGCGACCCGGCCGGGGACGCGCTCGGCGCTCGCGCGGAGCACGCCGTCGACGGTGCGGGTGAGGAGTCCTCGTTCCATGGCTGGATCCTCGGTGCGGGGGCACGGCCGCGGGACACGTCCGGGGCCTCGGATACCGAACGGGATGTTGACAGGGCGGTCGCTTGCTGACTGGATGGCCCGACCGGCTCCGCCCGCTTGCCCTTGGGGAGGCATCGTGCCCGTCCGCACCCTCTTCGCCCGCCGCTCCCGGAGACGGCTCGCCCTGGTGGGCGCGTCGCTCGCCGCCGTCACCGCGGGGCTCCTGCCGGGCGCGGCGGCCGCCCGTCCGGACGGACGGGACCGGGAGGACCGGCCCTCCGACCGCGGGCTGAGCGCCGTCATCCGGTACACCGAGTACGGCGTGCCGCACATCCTCGCCCGGGACTACGCGAACCTGGGCTTCGGGACCGGCTGGGCGCAGGCCGCCGACCAGGTGTGCGTCCTCGCGGACGGCTTCGTCACCGTGAACGGCGAGCGCTCCCGGCACTTCGGCGCCGCCGGCGCGCCGGACGGCTCGCTCTCCTCCGCCACCACCAACCTCGCGAGCGACCTGTACTTCCGGGGCGTCAAGGAGGCCGGGACGGTCGAGGCGCTGCTGCGGACCCCGGCGCCCGCGGGCCCGAGCGGCGACCTGAAGGAGCTGATGCGCGGGTGGGCGGCCGGGTACAACGCCTGGCTGCGGAAGAACCGGGTCACCGACCCGGCCTGCGCGGGCGCCGGGTGGGTCCGCCCGGTGACGGCCCTGGACGTGGCGCGGCGCGGCTTCGCCGTCTCGGTGCTCGGCGGGCAGGGGCGGGCGGTGGACGGCATCGCGGCGGCCCGCCCGCCGGCCGTCGCACCCGCGGCCGCGCCGTCGGGAGCGCGGGGGGCGCCGGGCGGTCCGTCGCCGGAGGCCGTCGCGGAGGCCGCGCGGGCGCTGTTCGCTCCGGAGAACGCCACCATGGGCTCCAACGCGGTCGCCTTCTCGGGCGCCACGACGGCGAACGGGCGCGGGCTGCTCCTGGGCAATCCGCACTACCCGTGGCAGGGCGGCCGCCGGTTCTGGCAGTCGCAGCAGACGATCCCCGGGGAGCTGAACGTCTCGGGCGCCTCCCTGCTCGGCACCACCGTCGTCAACATCGGTTTCAACGACAAGGTCGCCTGGAGCCACACGGTGGCCACCGGCGTGCCGGTGAACCTCCACCAGCTGACGCTGGTGCCGGGCGACCCGACGGCCTATCTGGTGGACGGCAGGCCCGAGCGGATGACCGCGCGGACGGTGACGGTGGCGGACCGGGACGGCGAGCCGGTGACCCGTACCCAGTGGTGGACCCGGTACGGGCCGGTGACCGGCGGCCTCGGCGCGAGCCTGCCGCTGCCGTGGACGGCGACCACCGCGTACGCCCTCAACGACCCCAACGCCGCCAACCTGCGCGGCTCCGACACGGCGCTGGGCTTCGCGCGGGCCCGCTCGACGGCCGACGTCGCCGAGACGCTGCGCCGCACCCAGGGCCTGCCGTGGGTGAACACGGTGGCCGCCGACTCGGCGGGGCGCACCTACTTCGGCCAGGCGCAGGTGCTGCCCCGGATCACCGACGAGCTCGCGGAGCGGTGCTCCACGCCGCTCGGCCGGGTCGTCTACCCGGCCTCGGGGGTCGCCGTCCTCGACGGCTCGCGGACGGAGTGCGCGCTCGGCTCGGACCCGGACGCGGTGCAGCCGGGGATCTTCGGGCCGTCGCGGATGCCGGTGCTGAAGGACGCCCCGTACGCGGTGAACTCCAACGACAGCGCCTGGCTGACCAACGCGGAGCGGCCGCTGACCGGGTACGAGCGGGTCTTCGGCACCCTGGGCACCCCGCGCTCGCTGCGGACCCGGGGCGGGATCGAGGACGTGGCGGGGATGGCCGCGCGGGGCGGGCTCACGGTGGACGACCTCCAGCGGCAGCAGTTCGCCAACCGCGTGCCGGCCGCCGGTCTGGCCGCGGCGGACGTGGTCGCCGCCTGCCCGGGCGTGCTGCCGTCGGACCCCGAGGCGTGCCGGGTGCTGGGCGCCTGGGACCGCACGATGGACTCGGACAGCCGGGGCGCGCTGCTCTTCGACCGCTTCTGGAGGAAGTTCACGGGCTCGGTGCCGGTGGCGCAGCAGTGGAGGGTGCCGTTCTCGGCGGCGGACCCGGTGCGCACCCCGCGGGGCGTCGAGACGGGGTCGGCGGGCTTCGCGAAGGCCCTGGCGGACGCGGTGGCGGAGCTGCGGGCGGCGGGGATCCCGCTGGACGGGCCGCTGCGGGACCACCAGTTCGTGGTGCGGGGCGGGGAGCGGATCCCGGTGGGCGGGGGGACGGAGTCCCTGGGCGTCTGGAACAAGACGGAGCCGGTGTGGAACGCGGCGGGCGGCGGCTACGTGGAGGTCGCGCACGGGACGAGCCACGTCCAGGCGGTCGGCTGGGACGGCGGGCGCTGCCCGGTGGCCCGCACCCTGCTCACGTACTCCCAGTCCTCGAACCCGGCCTCGCCGCACCACAGCGACCAGACGCGGCTGTACGCGGACGAGCGCTGGGTGACCTCCCGGTTCTGCGAGAAGGACATCCTGCGCTCGCCCGCGCTGCGGATCGTGGTCGTCAGGGGCTGAAGGACAGGAAGACGAAGGCGGCGAAGATCGCGAGGTGGACGCCGCCCTGGAGGAGCGTGGCCCGTCCGGGCACCACGGTCAGGGCGCTCACCACACCGGTGAGGGCGAGCAGGACCAGGTGGAGGGGGCCCAGGCCGAGCACCAGGGGCCCGGACAGCCAGATGGAGGCGAGCGCGATCGCCGGGATGGTCAGGCCGATGCTGGCGATCGCGGAGCCGTAGGCGAGGTTGAGGCTGGTCTGCACGCGGTTGCGGCGGGCGGCGCGCACGGCGGCGAGCGTCTCGGGGAGCAGGACCATGAGGGCGATGACGACACCGACGACGGCCTTGGGCAGGCCGGCGGACTGGACGCCGTCCTCGATGGTCGGGGAGATCACCTTGGCGTTGCCGACGACGGCGACGAGGGCGACCAGGAGGAGGCCGAGGCTGGCGAGGGTGACGGCCTTGGTCGGCGGCTCGGCGTGCTCCTCCTCCGAGCACTCCTTGCCCTCGATGGGGACGGGGAGGAAGTAGTCGCGGTGCCGGACGGTCTGCACGGCGACGAAGACGCCGTACAGACCGAGGGAGGCGATGGCGGCGAAGGCGAGCTGGGCACCGGAGAACTCGGGGCCCGGGTGGCTGGTGGTGAAGGTGGGGAGCACCAGGGTCATGGTGGCGAGGGTGCAGACGGTGGCGAGCGCGCCGCCGGAGCCCTCGGCGTTGAAGACCGCGACCCGGTTGCGCAGCGCGCCGACCAGGAGCGCGAGGCCGACGATGCCGTTGCAGGTGATCATGACGGCGGCGAAGACCGTGTCGCGGGCGTAGGTGGCGGTCTTCTCCCCGCCGCCCGCCATGAGGCTGACGATCAGTCCGACCTCGATGACGGTGACGGCGACGGCGAGGACGAGCGAGCCGAAGGGTTCGCCGACCCGGTGGGCGATGACCTCGGCGTGGTGGACGGCGGCGAGCACGGCGGCGACGAGGGCGAGCGCGACGAGGGCCACGGCGAGGGCCGGTAGCTCCCGCCCCCAGGCGAAGACCAGCGCAAGCAGGGCCACCACCGGCCCCCACGTGGTCCACTCGCGGGTCAACGCCTTCGTGCTCGTACTCATCATCTTCTTCCTGCCCTTGGGGGCCCCGGTTCCCTCGCGGGAGGACCGGGGCCCGTTTCCGTCATTCTTCTGCGTCGGCCAGACCGTGCTCGTACGCCGCGAGGGTGTCGATGAACATCCGCCGTTCGGCGGGTCCCAGCGGGGCGAGGGCCGCCCGCCAGGCACCGGCGCTGCGGCCGAGCCAGCCGTCGATGGCCCCTCTCCGGTCCTCGGCGATCGACACGATCTTGCGCCTGCGGTCGGCCGGGTCCTCGTGCCGGTCCAGGATCCCCTTCTTCGAGAGGTCCCCCACCATCAGGCTGACGGTGGTGGGGGCGACGCCCAGCCGCGCGGCCAGTTCGTTGACGCTCTGCGGGCCGTCGAAGAGGAGATAGGCGAGCAGGGAGAGGTGACGGGGCGCCAGTGTCAGCGACGCCAGCTCCTCCGGCACCTTGATGCGCTTGACGCGCCCCACCATCCGGGGCATGAGCAGCAGCAGCGTACGGACGGCGTCGTCGACGTCCGGTCCGGCGGCCCCGCTCCCCTCGCGCTCGGTCGGCACCCCGCACCCTCCGTTTTGATTTTGCTTTCAAAGCAAAGAGATCTGTCGTGATCGATGCTACCGGAGGGTGCGGGGTGTCGACCGGGCGCGGGGCGATCGCCGCCCGCCCGACAGGCGCACCGGGGCCGCGCCGCCCGGCCGCCGTCCTGGAGGAGCACGTCGCCCTGGAGGACCGGCCGCAGCCGGTCCTCCAGGGCGACGGAGGGGTCCGGACGGGACCCCATGTTTGGAATCGCGCCGGCCGCGCAGACGGAAGGACACCGGACCCGTCCTCGCGGAAAGGGGTCCCCATGAACGACCGCACGCGCCTCCTCCCCGACCGGACACCCGGGCGGAGAGACCCGTGACGCCCGCTTTCGGACGGCGCCCGCGCCGCCGGGCGCTGCGCCGCTGGACACCCGCCGGAGTGACCCGGCGCGCCGAGGGCCGCCTCGCCCTCTGGGGCGCCCGGGCCACCCTGTGGAGCGCGAAGACGCTGCTGCGCCACGCGGTCCGCACCCGATTCCGGGCCGTGACGCCCCGCAGGATCCGGCCGGGTGCGTGACCCGGCGGATCCGGGGTACACGCGGAGACCGGAAGCACCACGACACTTCGACGAGAGCGTTCCGAGGTGAGGGACATGGCCGCCGGCAAGAAGGCCAAGAACATGGCGAAGGCCGCGAAGGGCAAGGCCAAGGAGACCACGGGCAAGACCGTGGGCAACGAGTCGCTGGAGATGAAGGGCAAGGCCGAGCAGGTGGCCGCGCAGGCCCGGCAGACCGGCGAGAAGGCGAAGGACACCCTGCGGCACTGACCGCGTCCGCCACGCCCCGGGCCGACGGGCTCCCTCCCGTCGTCCCGGGGCTCGCCCTGTCCGCACCCGCCCCGGCCCCGCCCGCTCCCTGAACCCGCCTCCCACGGGCCTGCCGCCTCCTTCCCTCCGCGCCGGACGCACCCGGGGACGGGCTCGACGGGCGGGGCAGCACGAACACGGGAGAGGGCGCAGTCGTACGCGTCACGGCCGAGGTCGTGCGCGTCACGGCAGAGGAGGTCCCGCTCCCGCGCACGCCGTTCCCGCGCACCCCGCCCGCGCATCCCGCCCCCGGGCCGCGACCGCGCCGGAAGCCCCGTCCGCACCGGCGCCGGCGGTGCGGCCACGGGGCCCGGCGCGTGCTCCGTCCTCGCCCGTCCGGCGCCTCAGCGCCTGCGGCGGGCGGGGGCGGGCTCCTCCTCCGCCTCTTCCTCGCCCTCCTCGTAGTCCTCGTCCTCGGTCTCCTCCCCCTCGCCCTCCCCGTAGCCCTGCTCGTCCTCCGCGCCTTCCTCCTCTTCGTCCTCCGCGCCTTCCTCCTCTTCGTCCTCCTCCGCGCCTCCGGCCCCTTCGTAGCCGCCCTCGTCCTCCTCGGCCTCCGCCTCGTCCTCGTAGTCCTCTGCCGTCTCGCCGCCCTCGCCGTCCCCCTCCGCCTCTTCGGCCTCTTCCGCCTCTTCCTCTTCGAGGGCTTCCTCGTGGGTCCTTACGACCTCTCCGTCCCGGATCTCGCCCCGCCAGCCGTCGGGCTCGTCGGTGCTCAGGGCCACGTGCCGGAGGAAGTGCTTCAGGTCCAGGCGCAGACGGCGGCCCTGGGCGCGCCAGATGTTGCCGGTCTTCTCGAAGAGCCCGGCGGGGTGGTACTCGACGACCACGACGATCCTGGTCAGCGAGGGGGCCAGCTCGTGGAAGCTCACGCAGCCGCGCGTGGTGCCCTTCGCGCCTTCGGAGCTCCAGACGATCCGCTCGTCCGGGACCTGCTCCTGCACCGTCGCCTTCCAGCTGCGGGAGGACGGACCGACCTTCAGCTTCCAGTCGGTGGTCGTGTCGTCGGCGCGCGAGACGTCACGGACGCCCTTGGCGAAGCCGCTGAACTCCTCGTACTGCGTCCAGTGGTCGTAGGTGGTCCGCAGCGGCAGGCCCACGTCGAGCCACTCCACGATGTTGACGACCTTCCCTCCCCCGCTCTTGCGGCCCTTCCCCTTGCCCAGCGCCTGCGAGGCGACGTCGGTGACCTTGTCCTTCACCTTTCCCAGCGCCTGGCCGGCGACGGCCTTGAGCGGCGAGTCGCCGCCGAGGACGCGGCTGCCGAGACCGGCGAGGTCACCGCCGTTGTCGACGACGTCGTAGAGCTGGTCCGTCAGGCCGTCGAGCTTGTCGCCCGCCTTCCGGGCCAGCTGGTCGGCCTGGGCCGCGGCGTAACGGGAGAACTCGCCCATCAGCTTGTCGAGCCCCGACGCGCCGTCCGAGCCGGAGCGGCTCCGGGTGCCGGAGCGGGTGTTCTCTGAGGTGTCCATGACCTACCTCCGCGAGGACGGCTTGCGGGCCGTGCTCTTCCTGGCGGCCGGCTTCCGCGCCGACGCGGTCTTCTCGGCCGCCGGCTTGCCGGCCGACGCGGTCTTCTTGGCCGCCGGCTTGCGGGCCGGAGCCGACTTCTTCGCGGCCGGCTTGCGGGCCGGAGCCGACTTCTTCGCCGCCGGCTTGCGGCTCGGCGCGGACTTCTTCGCGGCCGGCTTGCGGGCGGAGTCCGAGCCGCTCGTCTTCTTGGCTGCCGTCTTCCTGGCCGGGGGCTTCTCGGCCGGGGTCCTCGTGGCGGCGGTCTTCTTGGTCGTGGTCTTCTTGGCGGCGGTCTTCGCGGGAGCCTTCTCCGCGGGGGCCTCCTTCGCCGCCGCCTTCCTCGCGGGGGCCGGCTTCGCCGGGGACTTCCCGGCCGGAGCCTTCTTCGAGGGCGCGCGCTTCTTCGCGGCGGGCGGCTCACCGTCGTCCGCCTCGGCCGGGGCCGTCCGGCGGCGGGACCGGCGCGGGGCCGGGCGTCGTTCCGGTTCCTCCTCGGCCTCCTCCTCTTCCGGCTCCTCTTCCGGCTCCTCCTCGGGTTCGTCCTCCGGTTCCTCCTCGTCCTCCTCCTCGGCCTCGTCCTCGTAGGGCTGCTCCTCCTCGTCCTCCTGTCCCTCCTCGTCCTCCTCCTCGTCCTCGTACGGCTCCTCGTCCTCGTCCTCGTACCGCTCCTCCTCGTCCTCCTCGGCCTCCTCGGCCTCCTTGCCGCGCCCGCCCCTGGACGGGCGCGGGCTCGTGAGTTCGAGGGTCCGGTGGTGGAGGACGTCGGCGAGGTCGGCGAGCTTGCGGTCTGCGGCGGCGCTCAGGGCTTGGCGTCCGGCGTCCAGCGCCTCGCCGCGCAGCTGGTCGCCCAGCTCCGCGAACTGCGGCATGTCCTTGAGCCGGGAGAGCCCTTCCCGCACCAGCTGCCCGGGGTCGAGTCCGACGCGACGGCCGGCCAGGTAGGTCGCGGCCGAGAAGGCCAGCCGCCCCTTCTTGGCCCGCCCCAGCACATAACCGCCCGCCACCGCGGCGGCGAGCGCGATCTTGGTCGTGTCTTGCATGACCGGTCCCTTCACCGGGGGGCTTTCCCCCGCGACTGCCCAGGGCACCGGTTTTACCCACATGGAAGCGGCGGAGACGGGGCCGGAGACGAGAGGAGGGGCCGCGCGGACGCATAGAAGTCGTCCGACGGGACACTCGCCGCTTCAGTGAGGCCGTCTCCCCCGAGGAGGTGGCGAATGGCCGCCGAATCCGCTCGTTCGCGGCGGCGCCTGGGCGCCGCGGCGGCGATGCGCTCCGCCGCCGAGCAGCTGGCACAGCTGCTCGGCAGAGCACCCGACTCCGTGTCCTCGCTCAAGCCCGTCGAGGACGGGTGGGAGGCCCGGGTCGAGGTCGTGGAACTGCAGCGCATCCCGGACACCACGAGCGTGATGGGCAGCTACAAGGTCGTCCTGGACGCTCGGGGAGAGCTGCTCTCCTTCGAGCGCGTCCGCCGCTACAACCGCGGCGCGACCGAACGCCCGAACTGAACGACGGAGGCAGGAGAAGGGAGGCGTCATGACGATCATGCCGCAGAGCGGCGGCGGTGTCGCCCGCGAGGGAGGCGGGTCCGGCGGCGGCAATCTCTACGACGTCCTGGAGCTCATCCTCGACCGGGGCATGGTGATCGACGTCTTCGTGCGCGTCTCCCTGGTCGGCATCGAGATCCTCAAGATCGACGCCCGCATCGTCGTCGCGAGCGTCGACACCTATCTGCGCTTCGCCGAGGCCGTCAACCGGCTCGACCTGGAATCCGGCAGGAAGGCCCCCGCGCAGCTGCCCGAGGTCGTCGAGGGCATGACCGAGGGCGGCTCCCGGGGCAAGACGAAGGGGCTGGTGGGCGGCGCGGTCGAAGCCCTGACCGGCTCCCTGGGCGGCTCCCGCGACGACGAGGACGAGGAGGAGCCGGAGGAAGAGGCCGAGGAAGCCGAGGAGCCGGAGCAGGAGCCGGAGGAGGAGGCGGAGCCCGCCCCCCGGCGCCGCCGCCCCGCCGCCCGGCGCCCGGCGCGCAGGGAGAGGGAGTGAGCTCCCGTGGTCCTCTACGTGTACGCGATCACCGCCGCGTCCCCCTCGCACGACCTCGACGGTCTGGAGGGCGTCGGACCGGGCTCGTCCCCGCCCCGCACCGTCACCGCCGGGCCCGTCGCCGCTGTGGTCGGCGACGTCTCGGAGGAGGTCCGGCCCGCCCGGCGGGACCTCCTCGCGCACCAGGCGGTGCAGGAGCGCCTCATGGCCGCCGGAGCCGTCCTGCCGCTGCGGTTCGGCCACCTCGCCCCCGACGAGGACACGGTGCGCGAGGCGCTGGAGGCCGGTGCCGAGGCGTACCTCTCCGCCCTGGAGCGGCTGCGGGACTGCGCCGAGTTCCACGTGCGGGCCACCCAGGACGACGAGGAGCCGCTGCTGCGCCGCGCCCTGGACGAGGTGCCGGGAGTGCGGGACCTCGACGCGCGGATCCGGGCGGGCGACCCCGACCCCCGGCTGCCGCTGGCCCTGGGCGAGCTCGTGACCCGTCAGGTGCAGGCCTGGCAGCAGACCACCGCCGACGCGCTCGTCCGCGCCCTGGAACCGTTCGCGCGCGATCGCGTCGTCCAGGAACCGACGGGCCGCGACTTCCTCAATCTGTCCCTGCTGGTGCCGGACGACCGGGCGGACGCCCTGCTGGAGACCCGGGAGGAACTCGATCGGGAACTCGGCGACGGCGCCGCCCTGCGCTTCTCCGGTCCGCTGCCGCCGTACAGCTTCGTGGGCTGAGGGACGCGATCCGCCCCTCCCCCGGAGAGGAGGAGACCATGGGGCTGCTGAGCCGCCTGCTGACCTTCCCGCTGGAGCCGGTGCGGGGCGCCGTCTGGGTCGCGCGGCAAGCGCTCGCGCAGGCGGAACGGGAGTACTACGACCCCGCCCCCGTACGGCAGGCGCTCGCGGACCTGAACGAGGCACTGCGCACCGGAGAGATCGACCAGGAGACGTTCGACCAGCACGAGGCCGCCCTCCTCGCCCGGCTGGAGGAGCTGGCGCGTCAACGGCACCGGACGTCCTGAACGACGAAACGAGGCCCCCCGTGTCCGAACCCCTGCCCGGCCGCATCGGCTCCTTCCCCGCACGCGCCGGCCCCGCGCCGTACGCCTCCGGAGAGCCGTCCAGTCTCGCCGACATCCTCGAACGGGTCCTCGACAAGGGCATCGTGATCGCCGGCGACATCCGCATCAACCTGCTCGACATCGAGCTGCTGACGATCAGGCTCCGCATCCTCGTCGCCTCCGTGGACAAGGCGAAGGAGATGGGCATCGACTGGTGGGAGCACGACCCGTCCCTGTCCTCCCGCCACGCCGGGAGCGCGCTGGAGCGGGAGAACCGGCGCCTGCGGGCCGAACTGGACGAACTGCGCCACGACCGGATCACCGGCCGGGACACCTCGCGCGCGGTCTTCGACGAGGACGCGGGGCGGACCGGGGCGGACCGCCACGAGCACGGGGAGGAGCGGTGACCCACCCCGAAGAACACGCCGAACGCGCCGAACAGGACGACCGCGTCGCACAGGACGACCGCGTCGCACACGACCGGTCCGCCGGGCACGTCGTCTACGTCTACGCGGTCGTCGAGGCGGCGGCACCGCTGCGCGACCGTCTCGCCGCGCTGCGGGGCGTCGCGGAGGCCCGGGTGGAGCTGCTGTCCGAGACCGGCGGGGACGGCGACGGCTCCGGGCGACCCGGCCGGCTGGCCCTCGTCGTCAGCTCCGTGCCGCGCGCCGACTTCGACGAGGCCGCCCTCACCCGGAACTTCGAGGACCTCGCGTGGCTGGAGCGGGTCGCCCGCGCCCACCACGACGTGGTCGGAGCCGTCGCCGCCCGCGGGACCGTCCTGCCCCTCCGGATGGCGACCGTCTACGAGGACGGCGACCGGGCCGGACGGGCGCTCTCCGAGCGGCACGAGACCTTCGCCCGGCGGCTGGCCGCGCTCCGCGCCCACGCCGAGTACGGCGTCAAGCTCTCCCTGCCGCCCGCCGGGGCCGTCTCCCGGACCGCCCCGGCAGCACCCACGGACTCGGCGGTCCCCGGCGGGGAAGGGCGTCCCGCCGGGCCGGGCCGGGCGTACCTGCACCGGCGCCGGGCCCAGCGGCAGGCCAGGGAGGCCGTCCACGCGCAGGCGGGTCCGGCGGCGGCCGCCCTCTCGGAGGCCGCCGCCCGTCACGCCTCGGAACACGTCCGTCACGCTCCCCAGCGCTCGCCCCTGAGTGGCCCGTCGCAGAACGTGCTGAACGCCTCCTACCTGGTCCCGGACGCCCGGGCCGACGCCTTCCGGGCGGCGGTCGCCCGGGTCGCCGAGCGCTTCCCCGACCTGCGCGTGGAGGTCACGGGCCCCTGGGCGCCCTACTCCTTCGCCATGCCGCCGTCGGGGCCGGACCCGGCCGCCGGCGACGGGCCCGATGAGGCGGGACCGGCCCCCGCGCGGGAAGCGTCATGAGCGCCCCGCACGCGGGTCGGTACGACGACCGGCACGACCTCCCGTACGACGGCGGGCACCCCGGCGGGTACGAGGACCGGTTGCCGGAGCGGCAGGTAGCCCTGGTGGATCTGCTGGACCGCCTGCTCAGCGGCGGGGTGGTGCTCGCCGGCGACCTCGTCCTGTCCGTCGCCGGCATCGACCTCGTCCGCGTCTCGCTGCGTGCCCTCGTCGTCTCGGTCGGCGACGAGACCGCCGGGCAGGACTCCGAGGGGCGGCCGGCATGACCGGCGACGGCCCCCGCGCGCCCCGGCCCCCCGCGGGGTCCGGCCCGGACCCCGCCCCGGGCCCCCGTGGCACGGAGGACGTGCTCGCGCAGGCGTTCCGGCTGGTCCGGGCGCCTCCCGGGGATCCCGCGCACACGCCGCCGGCGCACCGCGTCGCCACCGATCCGGAGCGCGTCGGGGAGGACCTCCTCAAGCTCGTCCTCACGCTCGTCGAGCTCCTGCGGCAGCTCGTCGAGCGCCAGGCGCTGCGCCGTGTGGACGCCGGAGACCTCACCGAGGAGCAGGAGGAGGAGCTGGGGGCGACCCTGCTGGCCCTCCACGACGCCCTGGCCGGCCTCTGCGCCGAGCACGGCTACGCCCTGGAGGACCTCAACCTCGATCTCGGGCCGCTGGGGCCGCTGCTCCCCCGGGAGTGAGGGCCCGCTCAGACCGGGCGCTCGCGTCCCTCCCAGTACGGGTCCCGCAGCCGGCGCTTGTAGAGCTTGCCGTTGGGGTCGCGGGGCATGACGGCGACGAAGTCGAGGGACCTGGGGCGCTTGAAGCCGGCGAGGTGGCCGGCGCAGTGGGCCAGGATCTCCTCGGCGAGCGCCGGCCCCTCCTCGTACCCCTCGGCGGTCTCGACGGCCGCCTTCACCTCCTCGCCCCAGTCGGCGTGCGGCACGCCGAAGGCGGCGGCGTCGGCGACGGCGGGGTGGGCGAGGAGCGCGGCCTCGATCTCGGCGGGGTAGATGTTGACCCCGCCGGAGATGATCATGTCGATCTTGCGGTCGCGGAGGAAGAGGTAGCCGTCCTCGTCGAGGTAGCCGAGGTCGCCGACGGTGAAGAAGTCCCCGACCCGGGCGGCGGCGGTCTTCGCCTCGTCCTTGTGGTAGCGGAAGCCGCCGGTGTTCATCTTCAGGTAGACGGTGCCCAGTTCGCCGGGCGGGAGGGGGGTGCCGTCGTCGTCGAGGACGGCGAGCTCGCTGATCGGCCAGGCCCTGCCGACCGTGCCGGGCCGCTTCAGCCACTCCTCGGCGGTGGCGAAGGCGCCGCCGCCCTCGCTGGCCGCGTAGTACTCCTCCACGCACCCGCCCCACCAGGCGATCATCGCCCGCTTGACGTGCTCGGGGCAGGGCGCGGCGCCGTGGATGGCGTGCCGCATCGAGGAGACGTCGTACCGCGCGCGGACCTCCTCGGGGAGGGCGAGGAGGCGGTGGAACTGGGTGGGGACCATGTGGGTGTGGGTGCAGGCGTACGCGTCGATCAGCCGCAGCATCTCCTCCGGCGCCCACTTGTCCATGAGGACGAGCGGGTGCCCGATGTGCAGCGCCGCGGCCGCGAACTGCAGGACCGCGGTGTGGTAGAGCGGCGAGCAGACCAGGTGCACGTGGGCGTCGAAGGGGCGGATGCCGAAGATGCCGAGGAAGCCGCCGAGGTGGGACTCCTCGGGGAGGCGTCCGGAGAGCGGCCGGCGGATGCCCCGGGGGCGGCCGGTGGTCCCCGAGGTGTAGTTCATGACCCAGCCGAGCGTCCGGTCGGCGGGCGCCGACCCGGGCTGCCCGTCGAGGAGTTCGGCGTACGGGCGGAAGCCGGGCACCGCCCCGACCGCGTACCGCCCGCCGGCCGGGAGGCCCGCCCCGTCGGCGGCCGCGACGGCGGCCTCGGCGAAGCGCTCGTGCGCGATCAGGACCTTGGCGCCGGAGTCGGCGACGATCCAGGCGATCTCGGCGCCCACGAAGTGGTGGTTGACGGGCACGAGGTAGAAGCCGGCCTGGGTGGCGGCGAGATGGGCGGTGAAGAACTCGACGCCGTTGGGCAGGACGACCGCGAAGGCGTCGCCGCGCTCCAGGCCGGCCGCGCGCAGCGCGTGCACCATCCGGTTCGCGGCGGCGAGCAGCCGGCCGGCCGACCACTCCTCGCCGTCCGGCGCGACCAGCGCCGTGCGGCCGGGGTCGGCGGCGGCCTGGGCCCAGAAGCCGTTCGGATTCCCGTCGCTCATCACAGTCCCCTTCCGGCGATCCGGTCGATGCGGTCGACGGCCTTCTCGAAGCCCCGGGTGAGCTCGTCGACGACCTGGCGCACGCTGCGCTCGGAGTTCATCCGGCCGACGATCTGCCCGACCGGGGTGCCGAGCAGCGGGTCGACCTCGTACTTCTGGATGCGGGAGACGGCTTCGGCGACCAGCAGCCCCTGCAGCGGCATGGGCAGGGGGCCGGGTCCGGCCGGGTCCTCCCAGGCGTCGGTCCACTCGGTGCGGAGCTGGCGGGCGGGCTTGCCGGTCAGCGCGCGGGACCGGACGGTGTCGCCGGAGCCGGCCGCGAGCAGCTTGGCGGTCAGGGCGCGCGAGTGGAGTTCCGCCTCGGTCGTGGTGAGCCAGATCGACCCGAGCCACACCCCCTGGGCGCCGAGGGCGAGTCCGGCGGCGATCTGCTCGCCGCTGCCGATGCCGCCGGCGGCGAGCACCGGGAGCGGCGAGACGGCCTCCACGACCTCCGGCGTGAGCACCATGGAGGCGATCTCCCCGGTGTGGCCGCCCGCCTCGTACCCCTGGGCGACGACGACGTCGATGCCCGCCTCCGCGTGACGGCGGGCGTGCCGGGCGCTTCCGGCGAGCGCGGCGACGAGCACGCCGTGCTCGTGCGCGCGGGCGACGACGTCCGGCGGCGGGGAGCCGAGGGCGTTGGCCAGCAGCTTGATCGGGTAGTCGAAGGCCACGTCGAGCTGGCCGCGGGCGACCTCCTCCATCCAGCCGGTGATCCGCCATCCGGAGGCCTCGCCCTCGGCGAGTTCGGGCACCCCGTGCTTGGCGAGGACCGACCGGACGTACTCCCGGTGCGCCGGGGGGATCATGGCCTCGACGTCGGCCTCGGTGACGCCCTCGACCTTCTTGGCGGGCATCACGACGTCGAGCCCGTAGGGCCGTCCGTCGGTGTGCGCCTGCATCCAGTCGAGGTCGCGGGCGAGGTCGTCCGGGGCGGTGTAGCGCACCGCCCCCAGGACGCCGAAGCAGCCGGCCCGGCTGAGGGCGGCGGCGACCGCGGGGAAGGGCGTGAAGCCGAAGATGGCGTGCTCGATCCCCAGTGTGCGACTCAGCTCCGTCTCCATGGGCGGCAGGATGCCGCAGCGGGGCGACGGAGGGAAGAGGTTTTCTGATGGAGCGTCAGATTCTTTGGCGCCGGATCCCGTGCGGGCCGGAGGAGGAGCGGGGGTCCGGTCGGGGAGGGTGGGGGCGTACGGATGCGGCCGGGGTGCGCGGCCGGGGTCGAGGTGCCGGGAGGCGCGGCGGATGGACGAGGCGGGACGCGGGCGGGCGGACGCGGGGGCGCGGCTGCGGTGGGGCACGCCGGAGGAGGCCGGCCTGCTCGGGAGGGAGCTGGAGGGGATGGCCGAGGACGTGCGCGCCTTCCTCGGGCCCTCGCCGGCGCACCCCTGGTGCGCGGGCGCCGTGCTGCTGGCCGGCCGGGGCCGGACCGTGGCGCTGCACCGGGCGGTCGGCTGGGCGGCGCGCTGGGCCGCGTACGACGAGGTCCGCGACACGGCGGTCGGGCTCCCGCCGGAGCTGCGGGTGCCGATGACCCCGGACACGGTCTTCGACGTGGCCTCCCTCACCAAGCTCTTCACCTCCCTCCTGGCCGTGCGGCGGATCGAGCGGGGCGAGCTGGAGCTCGGGGAGCGGGTCGCCGCGCGCCTGCCGGAGTTCGGCCGCGCGGGCAAGGAGGGCATCACCGTCGGGCAGCTGCTCGCCCACACCTCGGGCCTGCGGGCGGAACTGCCGCTGTACGAGGCGCCGGACCGGGCGGGACGGCTGCGGATGCTGTGGGACGAGGCCCCGCTGGACCCGCCGGGTACGGCGTACCGCTACTCGGACCTCAACCTCGTCGCGCTGCAGCTGCTCCTGGAACGGATCACCGGTCTCGGTCTGGAGAGGCTGCTCCACGACGAGATCACCGCTCCGCTCGGGATGCACCGCACCCGGTTCGCACCGCCGTCCTCGTGGCGGGCCGTGACGGCGGCGACCGAGGACGCCCGCCGCCCCTGGGCACGGCTCGACCGGGGCATGGTGCGGGGCGAGGTCCACGACGAGAACGCGTACGCGATGGGCGGCGTCGCCGGCCACGCCGGCGTCTTCTCCTGCGCCCGCGACCTCGCGGTCCTCGCCCGCACGCTCCTCGACGGCGGCGCGTACGGCTCCGCCCGCGTCCTCTCCCCCTCCTCCGTCGACCTCCTCCTCACCGACGTCAACCAGGCCTTCCCCGGCCACGCGCACGGCCTCGGCTTCGAGCTGGACCAGCGCTGGTACATGGGCGCGCTCTCCGGTCCCCGCACCGCCGGACACACCGGCTTCACCGGCACCAGCCTCGTCCTCGCCCCGGACTCCGGCGCGTTCCTGGTCCTCCTCGCCAACGCGGTGCACCCCGTCCGCACCTGGCGCGCCGGTTCGGCCCCGCGCGTGGCGGCCGCGAACCGCCTCGCCCGCGCGATCCCGGTCCGTCCGCCGGCCGGCACCGGCCCCACGGCCTGGTTCTCCGGCATGCGCGCCCCCGGGGGCGCCGTCCTCGCCCTCCCCCCGACGGGACCGGGCGCGGCCCGGCTCGACTGCCTGCTGTGGTGGGACACCGCGCCGGAGGACCGCCTCGTCCTGGAGGCCGCGACCGGCAGGCCGGCGGCCTGGCGCCCGGTCGCCTTCCGCACCGCCCCGCACGAACCCCCCGCGGGGACCCGCCTCCACGCGGACGGCACCGCCTCCGGCTGGTCCGGCCGCCGCTGGCACCGGCTCACCGCCGGCCTTCCGCCCGCCGCCCCGGTCCGGCTCCGCTTCCGGTACGCCACCGCCTCCCCCGCCGTGGGCCGCGGGGTGTACGTCACCGGGATGCGGGTCCTGGACGGCGCGGGCCGGGTCCTCTTCGACGGGGCGCGGGCGGCGGACGCGTCCCGCCTCGCAGCGGACGGCTGGCGCCCGTCGGCGGACTGATCCGGCGCGGGCCGGGCAGGAACCACTCGCCCCGTCCGCCCGCCCTGCTCACGGGGGCGCTCGAAGTCCCGTCCTCCGCAAGCCGGTTCACCCGCGCGGCCGTGCGCACGCCGCCACCGAGACCCGAGGAGATCCATGATCGACACCGTCGAGGCACTGACCGTCCGGCTGCACGACACCCTGGTCGCGCTCCTGACCGACGGTCCCGGCGGGGCGGGCGCCGGAGGCCTCCACGAGGTCGTCGCGCGCGCCTCGGCGCTGGGCCCCGACGGTGCGTGGCTCGTCGCCGCCGGCCACGCGGGCCTCGGCGGCCTGGCCTGCGTCCGGGGTCTGCCGGACCAGGCCGTCCACCACCTCGACGCCGCGGTGACGGCGGGCTACAGCGACTGCGTCGCCCTGCACACCCCGCCCTGGCGGGCGCTGCACGCGGACCCCCGCTTCCGGGTCGCGTACGGACGGATGCGCGTCACCCAGGCCGACTTCGACGAGCTCCTCTGGCTGCACCGGGAGATGAACCTCATGGCGAGCGAGGCCCGGACCGCGAGCGTCGACAACGTGGGCCGCCTCGACTTCGGGGTGTCGCTCCTGCCCCGGGTCCCGCTGCCCACCCGGGAACCCCAGACCGCCGGCGTCCTGGCCACCCGCGTCGAGCTCGCCGCCGTCCAGACCGCGCTCCAGCAGGCGGCCCTGAAGGCGGAGTTCCAGCGCAGCTCGGGCAATGTCGCGCTCGACCTCGTCGACGGCACGTGGGACCACGACCGGGCCAGGCGCGACGCGTGGGACGCCGACGACCTGGACGCCCGGCGTCAGCGGGCGGCCGAGGCGCGGGCCTTCACCGCGCGCCCCGGCGCCGGCACGACGCTCCTGCCCTGCCCGCCGCCGGGTTCGATCACCTACCCGGCCTGAGGCCGTCCGGCCCGGGCCGGACGGCCTCAGGCCGGGGCCAGCGCGTCCTCCTCGATCCCGTCGAGGACGAACCCGTTCTCGAAACGCACCCGGTACCGGATCCCCCCGCCCGCTCCGGGGACGGTCGCCCCCAGGCTGACGATCTGCCGGCGGATCCCCTCCATCAGCCCCGTGGTGTGCCCGTCGAACCGGCCGGCGGCGAAGCGCCGGTCGAAGTCCGCCAGCGCGCCCTCGACCGCTCCTCCGGCGGCCTCCGCCGCACCCGCGACGACGCCCGTCGCCCCCGCGCCCAGGAACAGCGGACCGGCCGAACCGCCGCCGGTCGCCGGGACGCCCCCGGTGATCTGCACGTCCCTGATCAGCTTCACCCTCGCACCGGTCTCGTACGGCATGGAGGATCCCCTCGTCTCGATCGTGGCCGTGATCGCCGCAAGCGTAGGACGAAGACGGGTCCGGTCGGGGCCGTTCCGGACGGACGGAGGGTCGGGCGGACGGAGGGCGGCGCGGACGGAGGTAGAGTCGACGGCCCGGCCGGACGGAGGGTCCGGTGCGGACGGACGGGGCGGTGTGCGGGCGTGGCGGGGCGGAAGGCGCTGGGGCGGGGGTTCGGACGGCTCTGGGCCGCGTACGCGGTGAGCACGTACGGCACCTGGCTCGGTTTCGGCGCCTTCCCGCTGCTCGCGGTCGTCGTCCTCGACTCGGGCCCGGCCCAGGTGGCGGCGCTGGCGGCGACCGGGCGGGCGGTGGGCGCCGTGCTCGCGGTGCCGCTGGGGCCCTGGGTGGAGTTCCGGCGGAAGCGGCCCGTGATGGTCGCGATGGACCTGGTCCGCTTCGGGGCGCTCGCCAGCGTGCCCGTCTCGTACCTCCTGGGGTGGCTGGGCTTCGTCCAGCTCCTCGTCGTCTCGGTGGTCGTGGCGGCGGCGGACATCGCGTTCCGGGCGGCGAGCGGGGCCTTCCTGAAGGGGCTCGTGCCGCCGGAGGACCTCCTCGTCGCGAACAGCCGCTTCGAGGCGACGAACTGGACGGCCTCGATGGCGGGACCGCCCCTCGGCGGGGCCGCCGTCGGGCTCCTCGGGCCCGTCACCACGATCCTCGCCGACGCCGTCAGCCATCTGCTCTCCGCGCTGGGCATCCGGTCGATCGGCGGGACGGAGCCGGAACCCGCGCGGCGGGAGGGCGGGCGGACGCGCGCCGGGGACCTCTTCGAGGGCTGGCGCCACATCCTGCGCCACCCGGTGCTGCGCCCGCTCTTCCTCAACGCCATCGCGGTCAACGGCCTGATCATGGCCTCGGAGCCGCTGCTCGCCGTGCTCCTCCTGCGCGACCTGGGCCTCTCCCCCTGGCAGTACGGGCTCGTTTTCGCGGCTCCCTGCGCCGGAGGGCTGGCCGGCTCGCGCCTCGCGCCCCGGCTGGCGGCGCGCTTCGGGGACGGCAGGGTGCTCCGGGTGGCCGGCGTGCTGCGCTCCTGCTGGTCCCTGGGGCTGGCGTTCGTGCCGTCCGGCACGGCGGGGATGGTGGTGGTGATGGGCGTGCAGCTCGGGCTGGTGGCGTCCTGCGGCGTCTTCAACCCGGTCCTCGCCACCCACCGTCTCCGCCACACGGACCCCGGCAGGCTCTCCCGCACCCTGGCCGCCTGGTCGGTGAGCGCGAGCCTGTCCATCGCCGCCACGACCGCCCTGTGGGGCCTCCTCGCCGCCGTCACCGGCCCGCGGACCGCGCTGGCCGCCGCGGGGGTCCTGCTGCTGGCGACGCCCCTGCTGCTGCGGGGCGGCGCCCTCCGCGCGGACGCGGGGGAACCGGCACTCCGGAGCTAGTCCGCCTCTTCCGGGCCCTGCCCGGCCGGGGAGGGCCGGGCCCGCGCCGCGGGTCCCGTCGGCGCCGCGGGTCCCGTCAGCCGGGGAAGGAGAAGTAGAGCGCCTCGGCGTAGAAGGACGCGAAGTGCCGCTGCCAGTCGGCCCGGACCGAGGCCAGCCAGGCGTCGTCCCGGCCGGCGATCGCCGCCTCGGCCCGGGCGACGGCGCCGGGGATGTCCTCGGAGACCAGCCGCCGCACGCTCGCCACCGGATCGTCGCCCGTCATCGAGACGATCTCCCCGGTTTCGAGGACGGCGTACCCGGCCCGCTGCTTCTCCAGGTGGGCCGTGGTCCGGGCGACGCACTCGGCGAACTCCGCGTCGTCCTCCAGGCCCTCGCCGACCACGCGCAGCAGCTGGCGGAGGAGGGCCGCGCCCTCGGCGTACTCCGCGGCGATGCCGATCGGGGGGTTCCAGATCATGGACGGGACGACCGTCGTCCCGCGGCCGGCCATGAGCTTGTGCGCGAGGGGGACGTCCCCGCTGTGCTCGGACACGCATCGGATCCGCCGGGGGAGCTCTGCCTCGTTCGGCATCGAGTCCGCGGAGTAGAGGTAGGAACGGTTCGCCATGGTGGTGACGCTAGCAACCGGGACCGACAGGGCCTGTGCCGCCGGGCTCCCCGGGCTCAGGGCGTGCCGGGGCCCGGGGCCGCCGCCGCGCGGAGCGCGGTCAGGACGGGGGCGATGAGGGGGTGGTCCTCGGCCCCCCTGCGTACGGCCGCGAAGACCCTGCGGGTGGGCGCGGCGCCCTCGACGGGGCGGACCACCACGTCCGTGAGGTCCGTGCCGCGCAGCGCCGAGCGGGGCACGAGTGCCGCCCCCGCGCCGGCGGCGGCGAGCGCGACGACGGCCCGGAAGTCGTCCGAGACGTGTTCGAAGCGGGGTGCGAACCCGGCGTACTCGCAGGCCAGAACGGTCACGTCGTGGCAGGGGTTGCCCGCGGACTGGCCGATCCAGGCGTCCTTGGCGAGGTCGGCGAGGGCGACGCGGTCGCCGCCCCCGAGGGGATGGCCGGGCGGGAGCACGACGTCGAAGGGCTCCGCGTAGAGCGGCATCCGGGTGAGCCGGTCGTCGTCCTCGCCGGGGGCTCCCCGGTACTCGACGGCCACGGCCACGTCCACCTGCCGGTCCAGCACCATCAGCAGGCTCGCGTCCCCTTCGGCGTCCCGCACCCGGACCCGGATCCCCGGCGCCGTGGCCGCGAGGTCCGCTATGGCCGGGGCGACGACGAGCCCGATGCCGGTGGCGAAGGCGGCCACCGTGACGGTGCCCGCCTGGCCCGAGCCGTAGGCGGCGAGCGCCGCCTCCGCCCGCTCCAGCTGGGCGAGGACGGCGTTGGCGTGGCCGAGGAGGATCTCCCCCGCCGGGGTGAGCCGGGCCCCTCTGGCGCTGCGGTCGACGAGCCGGTGGCCCGTCTCCTGCTCCAGGGCCGCGAGCTGCTGCGAGACGGCGGAGGGGGTGAGGTACAGCGCGGCGGCCGCCGCCGTGACCGTGCGGTGGTCGGCCACCGCGCGGAGGATGTGCAACCGCCGTGCTTCGATCATGTGCCCAGTCTCCCAGGCCCCGGGCAGGGCTCGTGCCCCGGAGGACCCGGGAGCCCGGAAAGCGGGGCCGGGTCTCCCGGGGCCGGGGAGTCAGCCGCGGAGTTCCTCGCGGGCCGACACGAAGGCGTCCACCGCGCGGTTCACGTCCTCCGTGGAGTGGGCCGCCGAGAGCTGGACCCGGATGCGGGCCGCGCCCTGCGGGACGACCGGGTACGAGAAGCCGATCACGTACACGCCGCGCTCCAGGAGCAGCTCGGCCATCTTCCCGGCCTCCGCGGCGTCGCCGATCATCACGGGGGCGATGGCGTGGTCGCCGGGGAGGATGTCGAAGCCCTCCTCGGTCATGCGGCCGCGGAAGAGCGCGGTGTTGGCGTTGAGCTTGTCGCGCAGGTCGCCGGCGGACTCCAGGAGGTCGAGGACCTTGAGGGAGGCGGCGGCGATGACCGGGGCGAGGGTGTTGGAGAAGAGGTACGGGCGGGAGCGCTGGCGCAGCAGGGCGACGATCTCGGCGCGGGCGGCGACGTAGCCGCCGGAGGCGCCGCCGAGGGCCTTGCCGAGGGTGCCGGTGATGATGTCGACGCGGTCCATGACGCCGTGCAGCTCGGGGGTGCCGCGGCCGCCGGCGCCGACGAAGCCGACGGCGTGCGAGTCGTCGACCATGACCATGGCGTCGTAGCGCTCGGCCAGGTCGCAGATGTCGGCGAGCGGGGCGACGTACCCGTCCATGGAGAAGACGCCGTCGGTGACGATGAGCTTGCGCCGGGCGCCGCCCTCGGTGGCCTCCTTGAGCTGCTGCTCCAGGTCGGCCATGTCGCGGTTGGCGTAGCGGAAGCGGCGGGCCTTGGAGAGGCGGATGCCGTCGATGATGGAGGCGTGGTTGAGGGCGTCGGAGACGACCGCGTCCTCGGCGCCGAGGAGGGTCTCGAAGACGCCGCCGTTGGCGTCGAAGCAGGAGGAGTAGAGGATCGTGTCCTCCTGGCCGAGGAAGGCCGAGAGGCGGGCCTCCAGCTCCTTGTGCACCTCCTGCGTGCCGCAGATGAAGCGGACCGAGGCCATGCCGTAGCCCCAGCGGTCGAGGGCCGCGTGGGCGGCGGCGACGACCTCGGGGTGGTCGGCGAGGCCGAGGTAGTTGTTGGCGCAGAAGTTCAGCACCTCGCCGGGGCGGCCGCCCGCGGTGACCTCGACGGTCGCGGACTGGGGGGTGCCGATGACGCGCTCGGGCTTGTGGAGGCCGGCCGCGCGGATCTCTTCGAGGGTGGCGCGGACGTCGTCGCGTACGGAATCGAACATGGGTCAGGCTCCCGCAGTCCAGTCGAGGATGATCTTGCCGCTCTTGCCGGAGGCGGCGTCGTCGAAGGCCGCCTCGTAGTCGGTGAAGTCGTACCGGCCGGTGATGACCGGGGAGAGGTCGAGCCCGCCCTCCAGGAGGACGGACATGGCGTACCAGGTCTCGAACATCTCGCGGCCGTAGATGCCCTTGACCGTGATCATCGAGGTGACGATCTTCGCCCAGTCGACGGCGAAGTCCTCGCTCGGCAGGCCGAGCATGGCGATCTTCCCGCCGTGGGTCATGTTGGCGATCATGTCGCGCATGGCGTGCGGGTTGCCGGACATCTCCAGGCCGACGTCGAAGCCCTCCTTCAGCCCGAGGGTGCGCTGGCCGTCGGCGATGGTCTTCTCGGCCACGTTGAGGGCGAGCGAGACGCCGGTCTTGCGGGCGAGGTCGAGGCGCTCCTCGCTGACGTCGGTGATGACGACGTTGCGGGCGCCGGCGTGCTTGGCGACGGCGGCCGCCATGATGCCGATCGGGCCCGCGCCGGTCACCAGGACGTCCTCGCCCACCAGGGGGAAGGAGAGGGCGGTGTGGACGGCGTTGCCGAACGGGTCGAAGATCGCGGCGACGTCGAGGTCGACCGGGACGCGGTGCACCCACACGTTGGAGGCGGGCAGCGCCACGTACTCGGCGAAGGCGCCGTCGCGGCCGACGCCGAGGCCGACGGTGGCGCGGCAGAGGTGGCGGCGGCCGGCGAGACAGTTGCGGCACTTGCCGCAGACGAGGTGGCCCTCGCCGCTGACCAGGTCGCCGACGGCGATGTCGGAGACGTCGCGCCCGACGGAGACGACCTCACCGACGAACTCGTGGCCGATGGTCATCGGCGTCGCGATGGTCCTCTGGGCCCAGCCGTCCCAGGAGCGGATGTGCAGGTCGGTACCGCAGATCCCGGTCCGCTTGACCTTGATCAGTACGTCCCCGGGGCCGGTCTCCGGCTCGGGCACGTCCGTGAGCCAGAGTCCCGGCTCCGCCTTCAGCTTGACCAACGCCTTCAATGCCACGGCTCCCGACGTGCGTGTCCTGTGATGTACGGGTCAGGGCACGCGCGCGTGCCCAAGATCCTCGGGAACGAATCTTCCGTACCGGGGGCTCGCGGTCCATCGAGGTTTTCTTAAGCGCGCTCGCAGTTCAGCTTCACGCCGGGGCGTCGCCGCTGCTCAGGCGGGTGTGCCGACGGATCCGGCGGTGACGAAGGAGGCCGGAAGCCAACTCGTACGGACGAGTCCGAGCGGGCCCGCGACGGCGACGGCCGCCGCGTGTCCGTCGGCGGTGGGCACGCTGCGGACGTCCCACCCCTCGGGGAGGGCGGAGGGGTCGTGCTCGCCGAGGTAGTCCTTGTCGAGGGAGCGGGCCATGCCGATGCCGAGGCCCTTGAGGTAGGCCTCCTTGCGGCTCCAGACGCGGGCGAACGCCTCGGGGGTCTCCCCGGCGGCGGTGATCTCGGCCCGTTCCAGCGGGTGGAGGGCCGGGGTCACCTCGCGGACGGTGGCGGCCTTGGGGAAGCCCTCGACGTCCACGCCGACGGTCCGGGCCGCGATGCCGATGAGGACCACGTCGCCGCTGTGCGAGAGGGAGAAGTGCGGGGCGCCGGGCGGGCCTTCGACGGCCGGCCGGCCGTGCGGGGCGCCGCAGCCGGGGCAGGGCTCCCGGCGGTAGACGACCTCGGCGGGCGCGACGCCCAGGCGGGGCGCGAGGAGACGGCGCAGCGCGATGTGCCCGACGCCGTACCGGAGGCGGTCCGCGACCCGCAGGGGCCCGGCGAGGCGCACGCGCTCCTCGGCGTCGAGCTCGGAGGGATCGAGCTCATCCTCCGCGAGGTGGTCCACGCGGAGCTGCCACAGGTCGACGTCGGCCCGGGCGGGCCCGGGGGCCGGGCCGGTGGCGGGCGTGCGGGGCGCGGGGGCGGGGGCACCGAGGGGGTCGATGATCACATCGTTCATTAAATCAGCGCGGCCGGGGCCGGTTTCACGGCCGGCCCGGAGTGCTCGGCCCGGCGGGTCCGGGGCCGTCGGACGGCGCGCCGGCGCCGCGCCGGACGGCGTCGGCCTCGGTGTGGCGGCCGAGCCGGTCGAGGCAGTGGGTGAGGTCGGCGAGGGCGGAGAGGGTGTCCGGGTGGAGCGGGCCCAGGGTCCGGCCACGCGCCTCGGCGAGCGAGCGCAGCGGGGCGAGCGCCTCCTCCCAGCGGCCGAGGCGGCCGAGGAAGACGGCGGCCTCGCGGCGGCTGCGCAGGGTGTCGGGGTGGTCCGGGCCCAGCACCCGCCGCCGGGCGGCGTGCACCGCCTGGGCGGTGTCGAGCGCCTCCTGCCAGCGGCCGAGGCGGGCGAGGTGGACGGAGAGGGCGTGCCGGACCCGCAGGGTCTCCGGGGCGTCGGCACCCTGGGTGCGGGTGCGGACGGCGACCAGGTCCCGGCAGACGGCGAGGGCGTCGGCGGCCCGGCCGAGGCGGCCGAGACAGGCGCTGGTCTCGTAGCGGGCCGCGAGGGTGTCCGGATGGTCCGGGCCCAGCGACGAGGCCCGCCCCTCGGCCACCGCGCGGTACTGGTCGAGGGCCTCCTCGGCACGGCCCAGGCGCCCCAGGGTGTGGGCGAGTTCGTGCCGGGTGACGAGGGTGTCGGGGTGGTCGGCGCCGAGCAGCCGGGTGCGGGTGTCGGCGACCGACAGGGCGGTGCGGTACGACTCCTCCAGGCGCCCGAGCCGGGCGAGGGTGTACGCGAGGTTGTGGCGGCACCGCAGGGTGTCGGGGTGGTCGGCTCCGGCGGTGCGCTCCCGGGCCGCGAGGACCTCGGCGTACAGCGCGTGGGCCTCGGCGTGGCGGCCGAGGCGGCCGAGGGTGTAGGCCCGCTCCTGGCGTGCCGCCAGGGTGTCGGGGTGGTCGGGGCCCAGGGTGCGGGCCCGGGCCTCGGCGACGCGCTCGAAGGCCTCCAGGGCCTCCGCCGTGCGCCCGAGCCGTCCCAGGGCGAAGGCGACCTCGTAGGTGCTGGCCAGGGTGTCGGGGTGGTCCGGCCCGAGGACCCGGGTCCGGTCCCCGGCGACGGAGCGGTGCAGCTGCTCCGCCTCGTTCCAGCGGCCGAGGCGGCCGAGGCCGAGGCCCGCGCGGTGGCGGGCGGCGAGCACGGCGAGCAGCTCGGGAGTGGCGTCCGCCGTGGGGCGGGCGGCCCCGCCGTGGCCCGCCGGGCCCGGCCCGGCGGTGGTCCACTCGGTGGTGAGGACGGCCGCGGCCGGGTCGTGGCCGGCGGGACGGGGCGCGCCGGGCACGGCCGGACGCGGTCCGCCGGTGACGTCCCGGGCCCAGGCGGGCGGGCCGCCGTGCTCCGGTACGGGGACGGCGCCCGCACCGTCGGTGGGGTCCGGCGGGTCGGAGGGGAACGGCAGGGTGTGTCCCCGGCCGCCGAGCGTGCGGCCGTCCACGATCCGGCGGCGCAGGTCGGAGGCGTCGCGCGGGCGCTGGTCGGGCACTTTGGCGAGCAGGTCGACGACGAGCCGGTCGAAGTAGTCGGGCAGCTCGGAGCGGTGGGCGCGCGGCGGGCTCGGGATGGTGTCCCGGTGGCCGACGAGCACCGCCCAGGAGTCGTCGAGGTCGAACGGCGGCGCCCCGGTGGCGAGTTCGTACAGGACGCAGCCGAGAGAGTAGAGGTCGCTGCGGTGGTCGATGTCGCCGCCGCCGATCTGCTCCGGCGACATGTAGTGGGGGGTGCCCATGGCGATGCCGGTGCCGGTGAGCCGCGAGGTGAAGCCCATGTCGGCGCCGAGGCGCGCTATCCCGAAGTCGCAGATCTTCACCGTGCCGTCGCGCAGCCGCATGATGTTGGCGGGCTTGAGGTCGCGGTGGACGATCCCCATCCGGTGGGTGTACTCGAGGGCGTCGGCGACCTGGTCGGCGATGTCGACGACCTCGTGGACCGGGAGGGGGTTGCGCGCGTTGGCGGCGAGGAGCTGGCTGAGGTTCCGGCCCTCCAGCAGCTCCATGACGAGGAAGAGCACTCCCTCGTACTCCCCGAAGTCGTGGACGACGGTGATGCCCCGGTGCTGGAGCGCGGCCGCGACCCGCGCCTCGCGGCGGAACCGCTCGCGCACCACGGTCTGGACGCCCGCGTCCTGGTGCGGGCCCAGCGGTTTCAGGCACTTGACCGCGACCCCGCGGCCCAGCGCCTCGTCGGTGGAGCGCCACACCTCGCCCATGCCGCCGCGGCCGATGACCTCGTGCAGGCGGTAGCGCCCCTGGATCAGTCTGATGTCCCCCATCGTGTGCCGTCGCCCCCGTCGATTCCGTGCACGCTCTCCGGCCTGTCCAGTATGGCCGCCCGGTCGGACAGTGTGTACGGGTCGGGCCGGGTGGCGGGGCCGAGCCGCTCCATGGCGCGGAGGATGTGGCCGGGCGGGAGCCGCCACCGGAGCGTCGCCGGGACGCGGCGCAGCAGACGGGCGGTGGAGACGAGGCGCCGGGTGACGGTCGCGGCGGGCGGCACGGGCCTGCCGTAGAGCTCGTGGGCCCATTCCGGCAGGGTGGCGTACGCCAGCGAGCTGACCCGCCGCCAGACGAGGGCCCGACCGGCGGCCAGCGCGGGCGGCACGGGCGGCCTGCGCAGGAAGTCGAGGACGGCGCGGGCGTCCTCGCCGGCGGCGAGCTCCCCGCGGACGGCGTCGAAGTACGCGGCGAGCCCCTGCTCGGTGGCCGGCACGGTCGCCGGGTCGAGCCCCACGAGCCGCGCGGAGGTGCGCTGTTCGTCCACGTAGCGGTCGGCGGGCTCCCCGGTGAGCGGGAGTCCCGAGCGGCGGGCGACGGAGACGTACGAGTCGATCTCGGCGCAGTGGACCCAGAGCAGCAGGCGCGGGTCGTCCACGCCGAGGAGGCGGTGGATCCGGCGCACCCGCGCGCCCGCCGCCTCGGCCGCCTCCCGGGTCCCGTAGCTGAGCGTCCCGACGAAGCCCGCCGTGCGCATCAGCCGCCCCCAGGGGTCCTCCCGGAAGCTGCTGTTGATCATGACTCCGCGCACGGCGACGGGGTGCAGGGCCTGGAGGTACAGGGCCCGCACCCCGGCGATCCACATCACCGGGTCGCCGTGCAGCTGCCAGGTCACGGAGCGGGGCCCGAAGAGCCCGGGATCGGCGTCCTGCCTCATGGGGCCAGGCTACGCGCGGCGGGGCGGACGGGACCCCGGCCGTCGGGGCCGGGATCCGAAACCACCGGTACCGGTTGTCCCGAGGGTCCCGGACGACGGGGGCCGGGGTCCCGGACACCCGAACTCCCGAACACCCCGGGTCCCGAACACCCCGGGTCCCGAACCCGGAAGACCGTCTCCTCCCGGCCCTGGATTCGGGATCCGGGATCCGGGAGCGACGGGCCGTCATCCGATCTCGACCGTCCTCGCCCACGCCGGCGGCGTGCGCAGGAACTCGTCCTCCTCGTCGCCGGGGCGCGTGACGGGCGGGCGGGGGAAGAGGCCGACGACGGTGCGGCAGGAGGGGGCGGCGGCGGGCCAGGGCGTCTGGCCGTCGGTGAGGACGACCAGGACGTCGGGACGGGGGCTGAGGCGGAGGGCGCGGGAGAAGCCGGCGCGGAGGTCGGTGCCGCCGCCTCCGACGAGGGGGATCTCGGCGTCGGCGCAGAGGCGTGAGGCGGTGTGGGCGGCGGCGTCGCAGGCGATGACGGTGACGAGGTCCCGGCGGCCGCCGAGGGCACGGGTGATCGCGGCGACCTCCAGGAGGGCGCTGCCGAGTTCGGTGTCGGAGACGGAGCCGGAGGTGTCGATGACGACGCCGACGCGCGGCGGGGTGCGGCGGAGGCCCGGGAGGACGACGCCGGGGAGGGAGGCGGCGCGGCGGGCGGGACGCCGGTAGGTGTAGTCGTCGCCCGCCCCGGCCGCGGAGACGGCGGCGCGGAGGGCCGCGCCGAGGAGCTCGCGCCAGGGCTGGGGCGGGTGGCAGACCTCCTCGGCCCAGCGCCTCCAGCCCGCGGGGGCGGTGCCGGGGTGCCCGTCGATCCCCTGGGCCACGCGGTACACGACGGCTTCGCGCTCCTGGGGGGTGAGCCCGTCGGCGCCGTCGGGGCCGAGTTCCCACGCCCGGTCGCGCCCGTCGGCACCGCTTCCGCAGTCGAGCCAGGCCATCGCGGGGGTACGGGGCACGAGGCGCACCGCCCTGAGGTAGTCCTCCATCAGCAGCCCGGGGGCCAGGTCGAGCATCTCGGGCCGGAGGGCTCCGGCGGGGCGCGGGAGGCCGTCGCCGTAGACGTCGTCGTTGATCTCGAAGTCGCCGGCGATGTTGACGCGGAGGCGTTCGGCCTCGCCGTCGCGGCCGAGGTCGCGGGCGAGGCGGTCGCCGCGTCCGTGGTGGTCGCGGAGGAGGTGGGCCACCTCGTGGACCCAGACGCCGGCGAGCTCCCGCATCGGCGTGCGGTCGACGAAGGCCGGGGAGACGTACATCCGCCAGTGCCGGTCGACGCCCATGGTGGGGACGCTCCGGGTGGGCACGACCCGCAGGGCGAAGAGGGCGGTGGCCAGGTAGGGCCGGACGCGGACGGCGTACAGGCGGGCGGTGTGGAGCTTCTCGCGGTCGAGGGCCTGTCCGGGCGGGACCGGGGCGGCGGCGGGGGTGCTCATCGGCGTCCCTGCGCGGCGGCCGGCCGGACCGCGCGACGGGAGAGATCGACGGCGCCCGCGAGGCGTTCGATGGCCACGGGCACGTCCCAGTCGTCGCGCCGGAGCGCGGCGAGCGAGGTGGCGGGCACGACGACGAGGTCCGGCGGGCCGGTCTCGACGGCGCGGGCGAGCAGGGCCCAGGCGGCGTTCCAGCGGTCCCGGGAGGGGCGTTCGCGGACGGCGGCCACGACGCCTTCGAGCGCGGCCTGGCGCCGGTCGCCGCGTTCGGGGAGGACGGATCCGGCCGGGTCGGCGAGGAGTTCCTCGGGGTCGGGGAGGTCCATCCGGTCCAGCCAGGCGAGGAGTTCGAAGCCGGGGCCGTCCCCGACGGTGCCCCGGACGAGGAGGGAGAGGACCTCGCGGGAGGAGCCGGCGACGGCGGCGAAGGCGACGAGCCGCAGCGTCATGTCCCAGCTGCGGGGCGAGGGCCAGGGCCCGCCCCGGCGGGTCTCCTCCCCCGGGAGCCGGTGGACGAGCGTCGGCCGCGCGCCGAGCAGTCCGCAGACCGCCCGGCGGGCGCGGTCCACCGCCTCGGGGAGGCGCGCCGGGTCGAGGCCGGGCAGGACCGCGCGGGGCCAGGTGCCGCCGAGGCCCCGGACGACGACCTCGTGCTCGTGGGTCCAGCGCAGGTGGACGAACCGGTTGGCGAGCGGGGCGCTCAGCTCCCATCCGTCGGCGGCGGAGGCGCGGGGGTTGGCGGCGGCCACGATCCGCACCCCGGGCGGGAGGACGAGGGCGCCGACCCTGCGTTCCAGGACGAGCCGGAGGAGGGCGGCCTGGACGGCGGGCGGGGCGGTGGACAGCTCGTCGAGGAAGAGCAGGCCCCGTCCTTCCCGGACCAGGCGGACGGCCCAGTCCGGCGGCGCCATCGCCACCCCGCGCACGGCGGGGTCGTCGCCGAGGACGGGCAGCCCGGAGAAGTCGGTCGGCTCGTGGACGCTGGCGATGACGGTGGTCAGCGGCAGGTCGAGCTCCTCGGCGAGCCGGGTGAGGGCCGCGGTCTTGCCGATGCCGGGCTCGCCCCAGAGGAGGACGGGCAGGTCGGCGGCGACGGCGAGGGTCAGCGCCTCCAGCTGGCCGTCGGAGCGTGGCTCGGTGCGGGTGTCGCCCAGGAGGGCGAGGAGGTCGGCGGCGACGTCGAGCGGGGCGGGGTTCGCGGGGGCGGGGGTGCGCATGGGTCATCACCTGGAGGGGACGCGGGCGTGCCGGGGCACGGGAGGGGGACGGCGGGCACGGGAGGGGGACGGCGGGCACGCCGCCTTTGCGGCGCGCCGCGGGTGGTGCGGGGCGGGTGGTGCGGGGCGGGGCGGCGCTTTTCGGGGCGGGGTGCGCCTCGGAAGGCGGTACGCCCAGGAAGGCGGTACGCCCAGGAGCACGGCGCGCCTCGGGGCGTGGCGGGGACGGGTCAGTGGAGGTGGGCGTGGCGGGGGTGGCCTCGGCGGGCGAGGCGGCGGGCCGTGCGGGCGGCGCGGCGGTGGCCCCGGGGTGGCCGGGGGCGGCCGCCGCCCGGGCCGGACCCGGGGGCGGGCGGGGGTTCGGGGACGTCGTCGGGGCCGGTGGCGCGCAGCCCCGCCCGGTAGAGCCCGTGCAGGAGCCTGCGGGTCGCGGCGCGTTCGAGGGCCTCGCGCAGGGGACCGTCGCGCAGGGCGGCGCCGGGGCCGAGCAGGGCCTCGACGACGGCGAGCGCGCCGGCCGTGTCGCCGTGGGCGAGGCGCTCGCGGACGCCGGTGAGGCAGGTGGGGCTGCGGTGCGCCTCGTCGATCGCCCGCAGGCAGGGCAGGGGCGTGCCGGAGAGGGCGACGAGGAGCTCCTCGCGGCGGAGTTCGGCCGGGTCGTGGTCGAGCGGCGCGAGTACGCCGTCGACGAGGCCGATGCGGTGCGTGCCCCCCTGGCACTCCACCGTCCGCACCGCGTCCGCGTCGTCCGCCGCCGCGTGCCGGGCGGCGGGGTCCGGCCGGTGGCCGGGGACCAGGGCCGCGGCGACGAGCGGGTGGAGGTCGTCGGGGGTGACCAGGCCGGCGCGGAGCAGCGCGAGGTCGGGCGGGATCCAGACGGCCGCGTCGGGAAGCACGGCCGGCCACCGGGCGTCCCGGTCCCCCGGCGCGCCCGGTGCGGCCCGCCCCCGTCCCGGCGCCGGCGCGGTGCGGAGCGTCCCGTCCGGGTCCGGCGCGAGGAGGAGCCGCCGCCGGGCCCCGAGGCGTACGAGGACGGGGGCGTCGCCCCGGCCGTCGGCGGCGAGCAGCAGGCGGGCCTCGGCGGCCCACCGGTGCACCGCCCATCCGGGTCCCGGCGGGTCGTCGGGCGCGGCCGGGAGGGCGGGCAGCAGGTCGGCGCCGGACCGGCCGCGGAGCTCCCCGGCCCGGGTCGCGTCCCACAGGTGACGGTGGAGGTCGAGCCGGAAGCGCCGGCTGGGGTGCGGGTGGGGATGGGCGGCAGCGCCGGGGCCGTCCGCGCTCCATCCGCGCGGGTCCCGGCCGGCGGGCGGGCCCTCCCAGAGGGCGAGGGAGATCCGCTGTCCGGCGTCGGCCCAGGCGGGTGCGGTGCGGGCCACCAGGTGGACGGGGCGCGGCGGCCCGCCGCCGGGGGCCTCGTGCCGGTCGTAGACGGCCAGGGTGACGGTGAGTCCGGGGCGGAGCAGGCCGTCCTCGGCGGTTCGCGGCAGGTGCCAGCGGAGCAGGTCGGGGGCGAGGCGGCGGAGGTCGGCGCGCACGCGGGCGGCGAGCTCGGTGCCGTGGGTCCGGGCCAGGGCCCGGGGGGTCAGGTCGAGGTCCACGCCGGCCGCGGCGCAGGCACCGGCCCAGTCGCCGGCGAGGCGGCGGGCGGTGGCGGTCTCGATCGTGGCGGGCGGCACGGCGTAGGTGCGCACGCGCTGCCAGAGGGAAAGGCGGGTGTCCTCCCGCACGGGCGCGCCCATCAGCACGCACCGTGTGCGGTGAGGGCCCCCCAACGGTGTGAGGAGTGAGTGATCATCGCGGTCACCGTAGCGCCGCCGCCGAGGGGGGCGCCAGGGGTTTTCCGCGGCTCTTCCCCGGCCTGTGGGAGGTTTCGCGCGATTTGACGGACTTTCATAGTGATGTCGGAATGGAAGCGTCGTCCTTCGTCCCCGCCACCGCACGACGGGAGCCGTCATGACCGCTGGACCCGAGCCCCTCGGCGACGCCGCACGCGCGGCGCTGCACCGCGAGCTGTCCGACCTGCGCGCCGAGCGGGCGGACGTCGCCGCCACGCTCGGCGACGCCGACGAGCCGGGCGACCGGGCGGACCGGGCCGACGAGTTGCAGCGGGCCACGGAGGCGGAGCGGCTGGACGCGCGGATCGAGGAGATCGAGGGCCGGCTGCGGGAGGGCTCGGCCGCCGCGCCGCCCTCGACCGGGACGGTCGGCGTCGGCTCCACGGTGAGCGTGCGCTTCGGCGACGGCACGGAGTCGACCGTCCACCTCGGCGAGCTGGCGGACGCGGACGATCCGTCCCTGGTGACCGTCGCGAGCCCGCTCGGCCGGGCGCTGCTCGGCCACGCGGCCGGCGACAGCGTGGCGTACGCGACGCCGCTGGGCCGGACCACCGCCGTCGTCCTCTCGGTGGGCGCGCCGGGCGGCGGCTCCTGACCGGGGTCACCCACACCTCCGGCGGGACCGGCCGGGACCCGGAGGAGGAGCGCCGGGCCGACCGCAGGGGCGGCCCGGGCCACGGCGTGCTCCTCGCGCCGGCGCTCGCCGTGCCCGCGGCCGAGGTCGCGTACACGGCGGGGCCGGGGACGCGGTGCGGGACGTGTTCGTCGGCAGGGAGCCCTCGCACCGGCCCGACGCGCCGCCGGGGATGGTGACCACCGGTCCGCTGCTCGGTCCGGTGCCGGGCGTGGTGATCTCCAGGGCCGGCTTCGCGGTCTTCGCGGTCTTCGCCGCGCGCGGCGCGGTGCCGTCCGGCAGGGGCCGGGCGACCACCCCGCGCCGGGCCGGGACGACCGTGCTGGACCCGCTCGCGAGCGGCGTCGTCGACGCCTGCCCGTTCGGCCCGTGGTGGGGCCCGGGCACCGCGCTCACCGCGTACGCGCTCCGCAAGGGCGTGGTCGTCGAGTACCGGACCGGGCGGCGGCGGCCGCACCGCCCGCACGGCACCTCGCACGATCCCGCCTACCGGCCGCCGCCGTGGCCGCGCCGGGCGGCCGGCGCGGAGCAGTGGGCGGCCCTGCTGCTCACCGTCGCCGTCCTGCCGGTCCTGACCTTCGCCTCGGCGCTCGACGGGCAGGCGTGGACCTCGATCGTGACGTGCCGGGTCACCGGCGGGACCCGCACCTCCGACGCCCGCCCGATCGAGCTGAGCCGCGAGGGCGACGGGGTGGCGGGCCGGCACCCGGACGCCGGGGAGATCTCCGACGGTCTGGGGGGCGCCGCCGCGGAGAGCCGGTTCGTACGGGAACCCTGGCGGCGTACGGGGTGGTCCCGGGGGCTCCCGCCCCGGTCGCGGCTCAGCGGGCCGGCGGGACGAACTCCGGCTGGTCGAGCACCCGCAGCCAGCTTCCGTCCGGCTGCCGCCGCACGACCTGCGCGCGGGCGCCGGCGCCGTCCCCCGGCGGGGTCGAGGTGAGGGCGATGTCGCCGCTGACCAGCGTGGGAAGCGGTTCCTCCGGCTCGAACCGGGGACGGCGGGCCAGCACCCCGGCCCACAGCACCCGGATGGCCTCCCGCCCCACCGTGAGTTCGCCGGGCGGGTACGCGAGCACGGCGTCCTCGGCGTAGAGCGCGGCGACACCGGCGGCGTCGCCCGCGTTGGAGCGCTCGACGAAGAGACGGGTGAGGTCCTCGGGGCGCATGGCCTTCTCGTACTCCGGCACGGTTCTCCTCCTGCGTACGGGGCGTCGGTCGGGACGTCTCCACCCTCGCCGCCCCTCGGCCAGAAGTCCAACAGATGGTTCTTCTCCCTTCTAGAATCAGGAGTCATGGAGTTGAGGCAGCTGGAGTACTTCGTCGCGGTCGCCGAGGAGCGGAACTTCACCCGGGCCGCCGAACGGGTCCGCATCAGCCAGTCCGGGGTCAGCGCGCAGATCCGGCGCCTCGAACACGAGCTGGGCGCCGAGCTGTTCGACCGCTCGGCCCGGACGGTCTCGCTCACCGTCGCGGGGGAGGCCGCGCTCGCGCACGCCCGCGCCGCGCTCGCCTCGGCGGAGGCGGTGGGCCGGGCGGTGGACGAGGTGACGGGCCTGGTCCGCGGCAGGCTGACGGTCGGCATGGTCGCCGGCTGCACGCTCACGCCGTTCTTCGACGCCCTGGCCGCCTTCCGCACGGCCCACCCCGGGGTGGAGGTCCGGCTCCAGGAGGACCGCTCCGACCGGCTGGCCGACGCCGTCCGCGCGGGCACGGTCGACCTGGCGCTCGTCGGCACCGCCGCCGAGACCCCGGCCGGCCTCGACGCGCTCACGGTCCTCAGCGAGCACCTGGTCGCCGCGGTCCCGCCCGGGCACCCCCTGGCGGACCGCGGCGGCCTCGGCCTGCGCGAACTGACGGCCCACCCGCTCGTCTGCATGCCGCCCGGCACGGGCCTGCGCGCCGTCCTCGACCGGGCGTGCGCCGCACGGGACCTCCACCCGGTGATCGCCCTGGAGGCGGGTGCCTCCGACGCCCTCGCCGACCTCGCGGCGCGCGGCCTCGGCGTCGCCGTCCTCAGCGCGTCGATGGCCACCGCCTACGCCGGCCGCCTCACCGCGCTCCCGCTGGACGACGTGGACGTCCCCGCCCTCCTCGCCCTCGTCTGGAAGCCGGCCCCCCACCCGGCGGTCCGCGCCTTCCTGCCCCACGCCCGCCGGGCGTTCGGGGCGCCGTGACGCGACCCGCGCGGACGCCGGCGGGAGGGGCGGGCGGATCGGTCGGCGGTCAGCGCCAGGGCGGACGGACGCCCAGGTGGCGGAGGGCCGCCGCGGCGGCGCCCGCGCCCGACATACCGTGGGCGCCGGGGCCGGGCGGGGTGGCGGCGGAGCAGAGGTAGACGCCGGGGAGGCCGGTGGCGTAGGGGTCCAGGGCGGGGCGGGCGCCCAGGACGAGCTGGGGGACGGTCTTGGCGCCGGTGAGGATGTCGCCGCCGGCGAAGTTGGGGTTGGCGGCGGCGAAGTCGGCCGGGCGCGTCACCCGCATGCCGACGACGCGGTCGCGGACGCCGGGGGCGAACTGCTCGATGCGGGACAGGATCGCCCCGGTCGCGTCGCCGTCGTAGCCGTGCGGCACGTGCGCGTACGTCCAGACGGGGTGCACGTCGCCGACGGAGCGGGAGGGGTCGGCAAGGTACTGCTGGCCGACGAGGACGAAGGGGCGTTCCGGCATCCGTCCGTCCGTCACGTCCCGCTCGGCGCGGACGACCTCGTCGAGCGGGCCGCCGAGGTGGACCGTCCCCGCCCGCCGTGCCGCCTCCGCGCGCCAGGGCACGCCGCCCTCGACGGCGAGGTCGACCTTGAAGGCGCCGGGGCCGCGCCGGAAGCGGCGGTACGCGGCGGCGGTGCGGGCCGGCAGCAGGTCGCCGTAGATCGCGGCGGCCTGCGCCGGGTCGAGGTCGAGGAGGGTGAGGTCGGCCGGCGGCAGCTGCCGCCGGTCGGTGACCCTGACGCCCGTCTCGATCCGGCCCCCGCGGGCGCGGAGCGCGGCCGCGAGGGCGTCGGCGATCGACCGCGAGCCGCCCTCGGCGACGGCCCAGCCGGCCGCGTGCCCGGCGGTCAGGATGCCGAGCCCGATCGCCGAGCTGAAGGGCTCGGTCAGCGGACGGTACGCGTGGGCCGCCACGCCCGCCCACAGCGCGCGGGCGCCGGGGGTGCGGAAGAGCCGGGCGAGGGCCGCGGCGGGCAGGGCGGTCGGCAGGCCGAAGCGGGCCAGCAGCAGCGGGTGGTCCGGAACCCGCAGCAGCGGTCCCATGACGTCGCCCGAGAGCGCCTCCCAGCGGCGTACCGACGGGGCGAGGAGCGCCCGGTAGCGGGCCCCGTCGGCGCCGAGCCCGGCGGCGGTCCCGGCGACCGAGCGGTGCAGGGCGGGGGCGGTGCCGTCGTCGAGGGGGTGGGCGCAGTCGATCTCGGGGAGCAGCCAGCGCAGCCCGTACCGGTCGAGGCGCAGGTGGCGGAGGGCGGGCGAGGCGACGGCGAGCGGGTGGACGGCCGAGCAGTGGTCGTGGAGCAGCCCGGGCAGGATCGCCTCGTCGGTGCGGGTGCCGCCGCCGATCTCCCCGGCCGCCTCCAGGACGGTGACCTCGACGCCCGCCTCGGCGAGCAGGGCGCCGGCCGCGAGCCCGTTGGGGCCCGCGCCGACGACGACGGCGGTCGGGGTGGACCCGGTGGTGCGGGCGGGGCGGGGGCGGGTGCGGCTCATGGGGCGAGTCTGCCGGGGCGCGGGACGCGGACGCACACCGGGGCCCGTCGCGGCGGACCGCGCCGGTCGCCTCGACCGCCGGGACCAGCGGTCCCCGCGGTCAGCCGGCCACCAGGTCGATCGCCGTCGCGAGGACGCCGGCGGCCCCGGGAGGAGGTGGACGCGGCGCTCGGCCCGGGCCGGATCGGTGCCGGCGGGCCACAGCTCGCCGGCGGCGGCCTCCTCCGCCTCGCGCAGCTCGGCGACGGCGAGCCGCGCGGCGGGCCCGCGCGTGCGGAGGGTGGAGGGGCACCCGCGGCACCGGGCTCGACCTCCGTCTTCGTCTTCGTGTTCGTGTTGCGGTGGGCGTGCCTGTCGGCGGGCCCCCGGACGGTTCTCCGGGAATGCGACGGAACGGTCGGACAGGTCTTTTCGACGGCCCGCCTCGGCCCCGCCTGTCGAGGCGGGCCGACGGCCCGGAGGTCAGGCGGCGGGCGGTTCCCCGGCCGCGCCGGCCGGTCCGCCCTTGCGGATCGTGCAGTGGAGGGAGTCGTCGACGACGTCCGCGACGATGGTGTCGCCGGGCTCCGCCTCGCCGCCGAGGAGGAGCGAGGCGACCCGGTTGTCGAGTTCGGTCTGGATGGTGCGGCGCAACGGGCGGGCGCCGAACGCGGGCTGGTAGCCGTGGGCGACGAGGAGCCTGGTCGCGGCCTCGGTGACCTCCAGGGTCATGCCCTGGGCGTGGACGCGGTGCTTGCTGCGGTCGAGGAGGTGCTCGACGATCTCGGTGAGGTCCTTCTCGGTGAGGCTGTGGAAGACGATGATGTCGTCGATGCGGTTGAGGAACTCGGGCAGGAAGCGGCCCCTCAGGTCCTCCATCAGCTCCTCCTTCAGCCCGGCCGCGTCGCCCTCGTGGGCGAGGATCCGGTGGGCGCCGATGTTGGACGTCATGATGACGACGCAGTGGCGGAAGTCGACGGTGCGGCCCTGGCCGTCGGTGAGGCGCCCGTCGTCGAGGACCTGGAGCAGGGTGCCGAACACGTCCTGGTGGGCCTTCTCGACCTCGTCGAAGAGGACGACGCTGTACGGCCGGCGGCGGACCTTCTCGGTGAGCTGGCCGGCCTCCTCGTAGCCGACGTACCCGGGAGGGGCGCCGACGAGCCGGGCGACGGTGTGCTTCTCCTGGAACTCGCTCATGTCGAAGCGGATCATGCGGTCCTCGTCGCCGAAGAGCAGCTCGGCGAGTGTCTTGGCGAGTTCCGTCTTGCCGACGCCGGTGGGGCCGAGGAAGAGGAAGGAGCCGACGGGCCGGTCGGGGTCGCCCATGCCGGCGCGGTTGCGCCGGACGGCCTCGGAGACGGCGGTGACGGCCTCGTCCTGGCCGACGATCCGGGCGTGCATCTCCTCCTCCAGCTTGAGGAGGCGTTCCTTCTCGCTGGTGGTGAGCTGGGAGGCGGGGATGCCGGTGCGGCGGGAGACGATGTCGGCGATGTCGGAGGCGGTGACGGAGACGACGCCCTCGCGGCGCTCCTCGATGCCCGCGAGTTCGCCCTCGACCCGCGCGATCTGCTCCTTGAGCTCCTTGGCCTTCTCGAACTCCTCGGCGGCGACGGCCTGGTCCTTCTCGCGGCGCAGCTTGGCGATCCTGTCCTCGCGGCCGACCACCTCGGTGGAGCGGCCCGCGCTGCGGAGCCGTACCCGGGCGCCGGCCTGGTCCATGAGGTCGATGGCCTTGTCGGGGAGGAAGCGGTCGCCGATGTACCGGTCGGAGAGCTCGGCCGCCGCGGCGAGGGCGCCGTCGGCGAACCGGACCTGGTGGTGGGCCTCGTACGCGTCCCGGAGCCCTTCGAGGATCTGGACGGTCTCCTCGACGGTCGGTTCGGGGACGAGGACGGGCTGGAAGCGGCGTTCGAGCGCGGCGTCCTTCTCGATGTACCTGCGGTACTCGTCGATGGTGGTCGCGCCGACGACGTGCAGCTCGCCGCGGGCGAGGGCGGGCTTCAGCATGTTGCCGGCGTCCATCGAGCTCTCGCCGCTCGCGCCGGCGCCGACGACCGTGTGCAGTTCGTCGATGAAGAGGACGATCTCGCCCCGGGACTTCTGAACGTCCTCGATGACCTTCTTGAGGCGCTCCTCGAACTGGCCCCGGTACTGCGCGCCGGCGACCATGCCGGACAGGTCGAGGGAGACGACCCGCTTGCCCTTGAGGGTGTCGGGGACCTCGCCGGCCACGATCCGCTGGGCCAGGCCCTCGACGATGGCGGTCTTGCCGACGCCGGGCTCGCCGATGAGGACGGGGTTGTTCTTGGACCGGCGGGAGAGGATCTCGACGGTCTGCTCGATCTCCTCGGCGCGGCCGACGACGGGGTCGAGCCTCCCGGCCCTCGCCTCCTCGGTGAGGTCGCGGCCGAACTCGTCGAGGGTGGTGGCGGGCTGCTGGGGCGCGGCGGGCGTCGCGGTGTCGCCGCCGCGCGCCGCCCGGTCGGTCGCGCCGCGCAGCTCGGAGACGTCGAGGTCCTCGGCGGGCAGGAAGCGGGAGGCGCCGGAGTCGGCGTCGCCGAGGAGCGCGCCGAGGATGTGCTCGGGGCCGATGTAGGAGACGCCGGCGGCCTGCGAGGTGGCGTGGGCGAGCGCGAGGGTCCGCTTGGCGGCGGGGGTGAGGCCCGGCTCGGCGGAGGGCTCCGCGGACTCGCGCGGCAGCGCCTCGGCGATCTTCTCGGCGAGCCCGTCGGGGTCGACGCCGGCGCGGGCGAGCAGCCGCCGGGTGGGTTCGACCCGGGTGGCGGCCCACAGCAGGTGCTCGGTGTCGAGGTCGGTGGTGCCGTCCTCGACGGCCTTGCGGGTGGCCGTGTTGAGCAGCTCGTGGGAGGACTCGGTGAGGAGGCGGCCGATGGGGACCCGCTGGACCGCCGGCGGCGACGAGGCCGGCGACATCCCGAAGAAGCGGTTGAGCAGGTCGCCGAACGGGTCGGAGGGACCGAAGGGGGAACCGAACGCCATCGACATGTCAGTGCTCCTGAAGCGCGTGGGGGTCCCCCACACTCAAACCCCGCCGTCGCCGGTCCGCAAACGGAACCCGGAGGCGGCCGCGGAGGGTGCGGGACGGCGTCCCCGGCTCAGGCGGCGATGCGGCGCAGGAAGCCGGCCGGGCCGATGACCGGGGTGCCGTCGGGGCCGCCCACGGCGAGGTCCTCCTCGTCGTAGCGGACGACGGGGGTGCCGAGGATGCCGAACTCGGCGAAGTTCGCGACCACCTGACCGGCCCAGGGCACGTAGGTGCCCTCGGTGACCTTGCGGTCGAAGTCCGCGGACCGCAGTCCGTCCACCCCGCCCGCGACGTCGAGCAGGACGGCCGGATCGGCGAACCGGTCCTCCGCGCCCGGCGGGAACGGCTGGGCCGCGAGGAGCGCGGCGAGGTACTCCAGGAACGCGCCCTGCCCCGCGTCGCTGGCGGCGCCGAGCGCCGCCACCGCGCGCCGGGACCCGCTGCCGCCGGCGATGTCGTCGATCGAGGCGGCGAAGTGGAAGCGGACGACGAAGCGCCCCTCGTCGGCACCCTCCCGGAAGGTGTCGAGCAGGCCCTCGGACATCCGGCGGCTGCCCGGGTCGCGCAGCTCCAGGAAGACCCGCAGGACGTGCGGGGCGCCGGGGTCCCCGTAGTACACAGCGGCGCCGTGGGCACCGGTCGTATGCGCGGGATTCATGGGACGAGCTTCACACGGCAGGACGAACGGCACGACCGCTGGCGGCGCCGCCCCCGGGGGGGCCGCCCCGGCGCCCGGGCACGGCCTGCCGCCGTTCCGCGGAGGCCCTCCCCGGCCCTCCCCCTCCCCCCGGCCTTCCCCGGACCTCCCCAGGCCTCCCCCGAGCCGCCCCGGCCCTCCCCCGGCCCCTCCCCGGCCCTCCCGCCCGACCCTCCTCCGGGCCGCCCTCGCCGCGGGAGCCGGAGGCGGGGAGTCCGCCCACTGAGAGGGCCGTCCGTCCCCGCCGCACCGCGGCTAGGGTGGCGCCGCCCGCCGCGAGCGAACGCGCGACGGGCACACCTCTCCCGTTTCCCACGGATCCCTTCGATTCCCGCGAGGACGCGCATGTTCACGGTCAACGAGTACTTCGACGGCACGGTCAAGTCGATCGGCTTCTCCCAGGAGGAGGGCCGGGCCACCATCGGGGTCATGGCCCCCGGTTCCTACGAGTTCGGCACCGCCGCCCCGGAGACCATGCACGTGGTCAGCGGCGCCCTGAAGGTCCTGCTGCCCGGCGCCGACGACTGGCGGACCTTCGCGGCCGGCGAGCGGTTCGAGGTCGCGGGCGACAGCTCGTTCCGGCTGGAGGTCGCGGTGGACACCGCGTACCTCTGCGAGTACCGCTGACCCCTCGGCGCGTCCTCACCGCCCGCCCCGGATCCCGGTGCGGGCGGCGTAACCCCCGGTGCCCGGAGCGCGTGATCATCCGGAAACCGGGATCTTCTACCGTCGCCGGTGCGGGAGGATCCCGCCTGGTGGTCGAGGGGAAGGGGTGCCGGTGGCGGCGGAGACGGAGGCCGGGTCCGTGCGCACGGCCTGCTCGTACTGCGGGGTCGGCTGCGGCATCGTCCTGGACGTGGCGCGCGACCCCGTCGGCGGGCTGCGGCGGGTCGCGAAGGTCTCCGGGGACAGGGCCCACCCGGCGAACGCGGGGCGGCTGTGCACGAAGGGGGCGACGAGCGCCGACATGATGGCCGCCCCCGGCCGGGCCTCGACGGCACTGGTCCGGGCCGAGCGCGGCGGCGAGCCCGTCGCGGCGGACGTCGACGCCGCCGTCGCCGAGGTCGCACGGCGGCTGCGCGCGATCCTCGACGAGCACGGCCCCGACGCCCTGTCGTTCTACGTCTCCGGGCAGATGTCGCTGGAGGCGCAGTACCTGGCGAACAAGCTGGCCAAGGGCTTCGTGCGGACGAACCGGATCGAGTCCAACTCCCGCCTGTGCATGGCCTCCGCCGGAACCGGATACAAGCTGTCGCTGGGTGCGGACGGGCCGCCCGGTTCGTACCGGGACTTCGACCACGCGGACGTCTTCCTCGTGATCGGCTCCAACATGGCCGACTGCCATCCGATCCTCTTCCTGCGCATGATGGAGCGGATCAAGGCGGCCGGGGCGAAGCTGATCGTCGTCGACCCGCGGCGGACCGCCACCGCCGAGAAGGCCGACCTCTTCCTCCAGATCAGGCCGGGCACGGACCTCGCGCTCCTCAACGGCCTGCTGCACCTGCTGGTCGAGAACGGGCACGTGGACGAGGGGTTCGTCGCCGAGTTCACCGAGGGGTGGGAGGAGACGGCGGCCTTCCTCGCCGACTACCCGCCCGCCGAGGTCGCCGGGATCACCGGCATCCCCGAGGAGGACATCCGGCGGGCCGCGCGCTGGATCGGGGAGGCCGGCGAGTGGACGAGCTGCTGGACCATGGGGCTCAACCAGTCCACGCACGGCACCTGGAACACCAACGCGCTGGTGAACCTGCACCTCGCGACCGGGGCGATCTGCCGGCCGGGCTCCGGGCCCTTCTCGCTCACCGGCCAGCCCAACGCCATGGGCGGCCGGGAGATGGGCTACATGGGTCCCGGGCTTCCGGGGCAGCGCTCGGTGGTCTCCGACGCCGACCGCGCCTTCACCGAGGAGCTGTGGGGCATCCCCGCGGGCTCGCTCCGCACCGACGTCGGACGGGGCACCGTCGACATGTTCGAGCGGATGGCGGCCGGGGAGATCAAGGCCTGCTGGATCATCTGCACCAACCCGGTCGCCTCGGTCGCCCACCGCGGGACGGTCGTCTCCGCCCTGGAGGCCGCCGAACTCGTCGTCACCCAGGACGTGTTCGCCGATACCGAGACCAACGCGTACGCCGACGTCGTACTGCCCGCGACCCTGTGGGCGGAGTCGGACGGGGTGATGGTCAACTCAGAGCGGAACCTCACCCTGGTCCAGGGCGTCGTCGACCCGCCCGGCCAGGCCCTGCCCGACTGGGAGCTCATCGCGAGGGTGGCGTGCGCGATGGGCTTCGCCGAGGCGTTCACGTACGGCTCCGCCGAGGAGGTCTTCGAGGAGCTGAAGCGGGCGTGGAACCCGCAGACCGGCTGGGACCTGCGCGGAGTCTCGTACGAACGGCTGCGCGCCACCCCCGTGCAGTGGCCGGCCCCCACCGCCGACGGCCCCGACCGCAACCCGGTCCGCTACCTCAACGACGGGGTCAGCCAGACGCTCCTGGAGCGTGCGGACGGCAGCCGGCCGCGCCTCGCCTTCCCCACCCCGACCGGCCGGGCCCGCTTCTTCGCCCGGCCGCACCTGCCGCCCGCCGAACTCCCCGACGACGCGTATCCCTTCGTCCTCAACACCGGGCGCCTCCAGCACCAGTGGCACACCCTGACCAGGACCGGGAAGGTCGCCAAGCTGACTCGGCTGAACCCCGGTCCCTTCGTCGAGGTCCACCCCGAGGACGCCGCCGCCCTCGGCATCGCCGGGGGCGACCCGGTGGAGATCGCCTCCCGGCGCGGCCGGGCCGTGCTCCCGGCCGTGGTCACCGACCGGGTCCTGCCCGGCACCTGCTTCGCGCCCTTCCACTGGAACGACCTCTTCGGCGAGTACCTCAGCGTCAACGCGGTCACCAACGACGCCGTCGACCCGCTCTCCTTCCAGCCCGAGTTCAAGGCGTGCGCGGTGACGCTCGCCAAGAGCGCCGCCCCCGTGCCGCTCGCCGCCCCGGGCGGGCGGCCCGCCCGGGAGCGGACGGCGACTCCCTCGGCGACGGCGGCCGCCCCGGCCCCGTCCCGGCCGGCGCTCGCCGCGCTGTTCGGCGTCGAGGACCTCGCGCCCCCGGCCCTCACCGAGCCGGAGCGCCGCTACCTGGCCGGATTCCTGACCGGCCTGTCGACGGCCGGCGACGACGGCCGCGTGCCGGTCCTGCCCGCCTCCGCGCCCTTCTCCCCCGAGCACGGCGACTGGGTGGACGGGGTGCTGGCCGGGCTGTTCTCCCGCGCGGCCGCCCCCGCGCGCCCGGCGGATCCGCACCCTTCGGATCCGCACCCCTCGGAGCGGCGCCCTTCGGAGCGGCACCCGGCACCCCGGCGGCTCCTCGTCCTGTACGCCTCCCAGACCGGCACGGCCGAGGAGTTCGCCGCGACCGCCGCCGCCCGGCTCGCCGCCGCCGGGCGGGAACCCGCGGTCCTCCCGATGGAGGGCGTCGACCCGTCGGACCTCGGCGCCGACACGGACCTCGTCGTGGTGACCAGCACCTTCGGCGCCGGTGACGCCCCGGACAACGGCGCCGCCTTCTGGCAGGCCCTGAACTCCCCCGACGCGGCGCCGCTGACGGGCGTCCGGTACTCCGTCCTGGCCTTCGGCGACTCCGGTTACGACGACTTCTGCGGGCACGGCCGGCGCCTGGACGCCCGGCTGTCCGAGCTCGGGGCCGACCGCCTGCTCCCCCGCACCGACTGCGAGCCCGACCACGAGGAGAGCTCCGGGGCCTGGCTCACCGCCCTCCTCCCCCTCCTCACCGCCCCGGCACCGGCCCACGCAACGCCCCCGGCAGCGGCGGCCCCGTCGCCGGTGGCCCCCTCCGCGCCCTCCGCGCCCTCCGGCCCCTCCCCGTACACGAAGGCCTCGCCGTTCCCCACGCTCCTCGTCGGCAACCGGCTGCTGAGCCTGCCGGGTTCGCAGAAGGAGGTGCGGCAGTTCGCCTTCGACACCCGGGGCGGCGAACTCGCCTACGAGCCGGGCGACGCGCTCGGGGTGTGGCCGGCCAACAGCGCCGCGCTCGTCACCGAATGGCTGGCCCTCACCGGACTCGACCCGGCCGAGCCGGTCACGGTGGGGGACTCCGGCCCGCTGCCCCTGGCCGAGGCCCTGCGGACCCGCCTCGACATCGCCCGCATCACACCGGACCTGCTCCGCTTCGTCGCCGAGCGCACCGGCAGCCAGGAGCTCAGGCGGCTGCTCCGGCCCGGGCACAAGGACGAGCTCGCCAAGTGGAGCTGGGGCCTCCAGGCGGCCGACCTGATCGGCGCCCACCCGGTGCGCGCCTCCGCCGCCGACTGGACCGGCGTCCTCAAGCGGCTCCAGCCGCGCCTGTACTCGATCTCCTCCAGCCCCCTCGCCCACCCGGGCGAGGTCCGGCTCACGGTCTCCGTGGTCCGCTACTCCAACGACCGCGGCCGGGACCGGACCGGCGTCTGCTCCGCCTACCTCGCCGACCACGCCGACGACGGCCCGGTCCCGGTGTTCGTGCAGCGCTCCCCGCACTTCCGGCCGCCCGCCGACCCCGCCGCCCCGCTGATCATGGTCGGCCCGGGGACCGGCGTGGCCCCCTTCGTCGGCTTCCTGGAGGACCGGCTGGCCCGCGGGCACACCGGCCGCAACTGGCTCTTCTTCGGCGAGCAGCGCGAGGCCACCGACTTCTACTACCGCGAGGAGCTGGAGGCCCACCGGGCCGCCGGCCACCTCGACCGGCTCGACACCGCCTTCTCCCGCGACCAGCGCGCCAAGGTGTACGTCCAGGACCGCATGCGCGAGCACGGCGCCGCCCTGTGGTCCTGGCTCCGGGACGGCGCCCACCTCGCGGTCTGCGGGGACGCGGCCCGCATGGCGAAGGACGTCGACCGGACGCTCCGCGAGGTCGTCGCCCGCCACGGACGCATGGGCGACGAGGAGGCGGACGCGTACGTGCGACGGCTGGCGGCGGCGAAGCGGTACGTCCGCGACGTCTACTGACGGGCGCGCGGGGCGCCGCCGCCCCGGGGCGGCGGCGCTCAGCGGCGGACGCGGGGCATGCCCAGGCCGATCCAGGAGATGATCTCGCGCTGGATCTCGTTGTTGCCGCCGCCGAAGGTGAAGATGACGGCGGAGCGGTAGCCGCGTTCGAGTTCGCCGTGGAGGACGGCGCCGGGGGAGCCCTCCTTGAGGGCGCCGGCGGCGCCGACGACCTCCATCAGGGCCGCGTAGGCGTCGCGGCGGGCCTCGGAGCCGTAGACCTTGACGGCGGAGGCGTCCTGGGGGGTGAGGGTGCCGTGGTGGACGGCGTTCACCATCTGCCAGTTCAGGAGCTTCATCGCGTCCAGGCGGGTGTGGGTGCGGGCCAGGGCGCGGCGGACCCAGGGCAGGTCGACGACCCGGCGGCCGTCGCTCAGGAGCGTGTCGGCGGCCCAGCGGCGGACGTCGTGGAGGGCGCGGATCGCCATGGTGCCGTGGGCGGCGAGGGTGACGCGCTCGTGGTTGAGCTGGTTGGTGATGAGCCGCCAGCCCTTGTTCTCCTCGCCGACGCGGCGCGAGACGGGGACGCGGACGTCGTCGTAGTAGCTGGCGGTGGTGTCGTGCGAGGCGAGGGTGTTGATCAGCGTGCACGAGTAGCCGGGGTCGGTGGTCGGGACGAGGAGCATGGTGATGCCCTTGTGGGGGGCCGCGTCCGGGTCGGTGCGGACGGCGAGCCAGACCCAGTCGGCGGTGTCGCCGTTGGTCGTCCAGATCTTCTGTCCGTTGACGACGTACGCGTCCCCGTCGCGCACCGCGCGGGTCTTCAGGGCCGCGAGGTCGGTGCCCGCGTCGGGCTCGCTGTAGCCGATGGCGAAGTCGATCTCCCCGGAGAGGACGCGGGGCAGGAAGTACGCCTTCTGCTCGTCGGTGCCGAACTGCATGATCGTCGGGCCGACCGTGTTCAGCGCCATCAGGGGCAGCGGGACGCCCGCCTGGGCGGCCTCGTCGAAGAAGATGAACTGCTCCATGGGCGTGAGGCCGCGCCCGCCGTACGCGACGGGCCAGCCGACGCCGAGCCAGCCGTCCGCGCCGAGGCGGCGGATCGTCTCGCGGTAGAAGCGCTTCTGGGCAGCCGGGTCCCCGTACCGGCTGTGCACGTCCTCGGGGACGAGCTCCGCGAAGTAGGCCCGCAGCTCGGCGCGCAGGCGGTTCTGTTCCGGCGTGTACTGCAGATGCATCCCGGCCTCCCGTGGCGGCGTCGTCGTCCCTCGGCACGACGGCCGTCACGGTAGAACGTGTTCCATAAATGTGGAAGGCCCGGGACGGAGCCTCCTGCGGCGCCGTCCCGGGTTCCCGCGCTCACGGGGTCACGGAAGCAGTTCGTCGAGGGAGGCGCGGCCCTTCTCCGCCATCCTGCGCTCGGCCCACGCCAGGGTCTCCGGCGTCACGTCGCGGCCGGAGGCGAGCACCACGTCCTCCGCCGTGAACTCGCCCTCCGAACCGGAGTGCAGCAACCGGTCGGGGGTCGGTACGTCCCCCCGGGACATCTCGTCGGGCTCAGCGTTCATGCCGTCTCCTCCATGCTTCTGCGGGTGGGTCCCGGCACTGGCCATTCTCGTGTCCGCTCCCGCGCCCCGCATCCGGGCGCCCGGGGCCCCCGCCCGCCGCCGCAGCAGCGCGGCCGCCTCCGCCGCCGGGAGCGCCCCGCCCGCCGCGTGCTCCCCGGCGTACGCCTCCGGGGTCAGCGCGGCCCGCAGGGCGGTCTCGGCCCGGCGGCGGACGAGCTCCTCCGTCTGCGGGGTGTACGGGTGGAAGCCGCCGTCCCGGCCCTCGGCGGCGTGGGCGTCGTACGCACCGAGGAGCCGGGCGCCGGTGCGGGCGTCGCCGGGCCGGCCGCGTCCGGCGAGCGCCCACGCGCCGGTGGCGAACTGGGCGACGACCAGCCGGGGCGCCACCAGGTGGGCCAGGGCCGCCAGGTCGCCGACGGCTCGGTCGAGCCGGTCCAGGGCCCGCTCGTGGGCGCCGTCCAGGCAGTCCACCCAGGCCCGCATGCCGCCGACGAGCCCCCAGAACAGGCCCGGGGTGTGATCGCCGAACTCGGTCTCGCACCGGCCCAGCTGCTCCTGCGCGAGGCCGGTGCGGCCGGTGTGGGCGTAGTGCTGGGCAAGCAGCAGCCGCACGTTCCCGGTGGCCTCGGCGCCCCAGCGGACGGCCTCCTCGGCGGCGTGGGCGAGCAGCCGCTCCGCCTCCGCGTCGGCGGGCCGGAGCCGGAGCCGTACGGCGGCCAGGTGGGCGGTGAAGACGTGCACCTGGGAGCGGGCCCCGACCTCCCCGGCGGCCGCGGCGGCCCGCGCGAAGTCCCCGGCGGCCTCGGCGAGCCGCCCGGCGCGCTCGTACGCCTCGCCGCGCGCCGCGAGGGACTCGGCGATGCCCCAGGCGTCCCGGGCGTCCTCGAAGAGGGCGAGGGCCTCGGCGGCCTCCTCCGGTCCGTCGCCGGCGAGCCGGGCCCGCATGAGCAGCGCGAAGGCCAGGTCCCAGGGGTCGCCGTCGGCGCGGCAGGCCTCCACCAGGAGGGCGAGGACCTCGCCCAGCCCTGTGAGCCCGCCGGTCATCAGGCGGGCGAAGAACCAGACGGTGCCGGGCTGCCGGCAGAGCTGCGGCAGCCCGGGCCGGTAGGCGGCGACGATCGGGGCGAGCCGGCCGACGACGTCGGCCTCCTGCTCCACGGCGGTGGCGCCCGACCCGCCCTGGGCGGCGAGCGCGTACAGCCGGACGCCGCGCCGGGCCTCCCGCAGCCGCTCGCCCGTCCACGGCGGCGGGACGTCGTGGACGCGACCGGGCAGGGGCGCGGCCGGCGGCGCCCCCGGGCCGAACGGGTCCGGACCGAAGCGCCCGGCGGCGGCGGACCAGGCGCGGGAGTCGTGGTGGTGGTTGCGGAGCTGCCAGAACCAGGCGAGGGAGTGGACGAGGCACAGGACCTCCTGCTCCTCCCCGGCCGCGACGGCGGTCCGCAGGGCGGTGCGGAGGTTGTCGTGCTCGCGCTCGAAGAGGGCGAGGGTGGCGGTCTGGAGCGGCCCCCGGAGGCCGGCGTCCCGGGTGCGGGCGAGTTCGCGGTAGTGGGCGAGGTGGGCCCGCTCCACCACCGCCCGCTCCCCCGCCTCCTCCAACCGCTCCCCCGCGTACTCCGCCACCGTCTCCAGCAACCGGAACCGCATCCCCGACTCCACCGGCACCGACACCACCAGCGACTTGTCCACCAGCGCACCCAGCACGTCCAGCACCTCCACCCCCTCCGGCCCCGCG